>NZ_JBGANA010000024.1:0-119042 GCF_044222565.1 Prosthecobacter sp. | reverse complement strand
GAGAGTGTGGGCAAAGACGCCAGGGGGAAGATCAGGTGTGGATGATGCAGGCATCCGCCTTTAGTTAACCATGCAGTTCATTTGTACAGCGCTCTTTTTCCGGCACCAACCAGCTTTTGCTTAGCGGCATTAGGTCTAAAAGGGATGTCAGTGAGGAAGCGTGCTGAATCTCGGATTCAACAGCATGGCGCTGATGATGCAGATGACTGCACCCCCAAGGACCCGCTTTGGAGGTGGTCGGTGCCCATGAAAATGAGGCGTGACTGAAAGCACCGTGGTTTGATCGGAAGCGGTTGCGAACGAGATTCCCCACCTCCCCCCAGCGCAAAGAATCCGCCGTTTCATGCGTTCCTATCCACTGTCTGCATGCCGCCTCTTCGCACCACCTCCGCTTTTGTCTATCTCATCCTCGTCTCAGGCACCTATGCAGCCCCGGAAGATTCGGGTTTCACCCTGAAGGTGCGGCCGCTGCTGGAGCAGCACTGCACGGACTGCCACGGGGAGGACTCGCAAAAAGGCGGGTTGCGGCTGGACAACCTAGGTGCGGAACTGAACGACCCACGCACGGCGCAGCGCTGGACGCAGGTCTTCGACAAGCTGCGCTCTGGCGAAATGCCGCCACCGAAGCGCGAGCGCCCGCCGCAGGCGGAGGTGGGCGCGGTCACAGGCTTCCTCCAGTCGCGTCTGCATGCCGCGTCTTTGCAACTGCAGCAGAAGCAGGGCCGCGTGATGGTGCGGCGGCTCAACAGCACGGAGTATGAATACACCCTGCGCGACCTCTTCGGAACGAGTGTGGTGCTCAAAGACCTGCTGCCCGAGGACAGCACCACGGCCGGTTTCGACAACGTGAGCACCGGACTGGACCTCTCGGCCACCCATTTTCTGCGCTATCAGGAGGCCGCGGCACGCGCCGTGCAGTCGGTCATTCCCATCAGCCCGCCCCAGCCTTTCAGCGACCGCCGCACGGCGCAGACGATAGTGGACAAAGGCTCCAACTTTAAGCAGACTCTCACCCGGAGCGCGGTGCTGAAGGACGGCGCGCTGACCTTCTACAGCAAGCTGCCGCGCTACGGCCTCTGCGCCACTGCGCCGGTAAAGATGGCCGGGCGCTACAAGGTGACGATGTCTGCCTGCGCGGTGGGCGGGGAGGGGAAGCCGGTGCCTGCGGGATTCATGGTGGTGAATCAAAGCGGACGCGAGGGCCCTGTACTGCGGGAGGTGCGCGAGATCCCGCATGGGGCGCCGAAGGTGATCGAGTACGAGGTCGAGTTGGGGGCGAACCAGGCCTTTGTGCTGAACCTTCTCACCACCTGGGACATCCGCATTTTCAAGAAGCCCATCGAAGAATACACCGGCCCCGGGCTGAAGGTGGAGTGGATGCAGATCGACGGCCCGCTGGATGCATTCCCCCCTCCGGCCTACACCGCTCTATATGGAGACGTGCCTCTCAAGGCGCGCTCCGTGGTGAAAGCAGAGATGACCGGCGCTCGCGTGCCTGTCGTCAATGACAAGCGCAATGAATTTCAGTGGAACGCAGACCCGCTGGTGCCTGCCTCCACCAATCCGCAGGCGGATGCCGAACGCATCCTGCGCGCCTTCCTGCCGCGTGCGTTTCGCCGTCCCGTCAGCGAGGAGGTGCTGAGGCATTACATTGGCAAGGTGAAGCAGCGGCTGGAGCAGCAGTACTGCTTTCACGATGCGATGATGTATGGCTTCAAGCTCATCCTCTCCTCTCCGGATTTTCTCTTTCTGATGGATGCGGAGAGCGCGCAGGCGAATGAGAAAGGAGAGCTCGTCTCCACGCGGCTGGATGATTTCTCGCTCGCCGAGCGTCTGTCGTATTTCCTATGGTCCTCCGCGCCAGATGCGGAGCTCACCATACTCGCCGCAAAGGGCACGCTGCACCAGCCGCAGGTGCTGCGTGCGCAGGTCGAGCGCCTGCTGCAGCACCCGCGTGCGGAGCGCTTCACCGAAAACTTCACCGGCCAATGGCTGGACCTGCGGAAGATCGACTCCACCATCCCGGACCCGCAGCTCTACGCGGACTTTGACTCCCTGCTGCTCGATGCCATGCCGCGGGAGACGAAGCTATTCTTTGAGGAGGTACTGCGCCACGATTTGTCCCTGCTGAATTTCACCGACTCCGACTGGAGCATGCTCAATGAGCGCCTCGCCGTTTTGTATGGCATCCCAGGCGTGCAAGGGGCTGAGTTTCGCAAAGTGAAGCTCCCACCCGAGGCGCATCGCGGTGGAGTCATGACGCAGGGCAGCGTACTGAAAGTCACCGCGGACGGCACGCGCACCTCTCCCGTGCTGCGTGGCACATGGGTGCTAAATCGCATCCTCGGCAAGCCGCCCGCGCCCCCGCCGCCGGATGTGCCTGCCATCGAGCCGGACATCCGTGGCGCCACCACCATCCGTCAGCAGCTTGATAAACACCGCAACACGCCCGCCTGTGCCACCTGCCACAACCACATCGACCCGCCCGGCTTCGCTCTCGAAAACTTCGATCCCATCGGCAACTACCGTGAGTTCTACCGTGGAACCGAGCGCACGAAAGCCTTTCCCATGCCCCTCTTTCCCACCAGCGGCCGAGGCATCTATCGCGGTGCCGATGTGGAGCAGGGCGGCACCACGCCGGAGGGCAGGCCTTTCAAAGACATCGCTGATTACAAGAGGCTCCTGCTGGAGGACAAAGACCAGCTCGCACGGAGCCTCACGCAAAAGCTCATGATCTACGCCACTGGCGCGGACATCCAGTTCGCCGACCGCGAAGTGATCGAGCAGATCGTGGCCACGCTTCGCACGAAAAACTACGGGCTGCGCACCCTCGTGCATGAGATTGTACAAAGCCGAGTTTTTCTGAACAAGTGACCTCAGCAGCCACGCGAAACATGAATAGAACAGGATTAATTCAGTGCATCCTAGCTGGGATGGTTTTGCTTTTTCAGGGAAAGACAAGGGCAGCCGATGTGGATGTGCTCTCGTGGGGGAGCATCCGGGAAACGAGGCCTGAATTTTATGAGGCCCTGATGTTATCTTCATTCAACGAGTTGAGAAATCAGCACCCAAACGCTGGGAAGATCACCCGTGTCGCGGCGGTGGGTGGTTGGGGGCCAAACTATGCGTGCACACTGTTCGAAGAAAAATCGGAAAAATCAGTGGTGATTGAGGTGGTGTCTTATCTCCCAGTGGAGGCCTCGGGCCGCATGCAATCGACCTTGCTCCGCATCAAGCTTACCGAGGAAAAGGACATTCAAAATGCCGTGTTGCTCATGACTCAGGCCCTAGGCCCTATGAAGTGGGATAATGCATTCGGCAAAAAGCCCCTCGGGGAAGACTCTGATATTCTCATGTTTGAAAAATACGAACAAAATGTTGGTCAGTATAGTATCAACGCTTACTTGCCGGAGCCGTCCCGAAAAGCTCTTGCTGACCTCAAAAAGATGGCAATGCGATTCTCCCAGTTAAAACAGGGCAAATGAATTCCAACCTGATGATGTGACTGCACCGATGCATGAAATCGCACAAAGCCGCGTCTTCTTGAACATATAACCGTAATCATCCACAGCCATGCCAGCCCCACGACTCGACCGCCGCACCTTTCTGCGATCCTCCGGCATCGCCATCGGCCTGCCGTTTTTGGAGGCGATGATTCCCGCTTCGGCGAATGAGGCGAAGAAGGCTCTCAAGGCCGCGCCGCGAATGGTGCTGGTCGGCCAGCCACTGGGCATGTACGGGCCAAACTTTTTCCCTGAGAAGCCTGGCAAAGACTACCTGCCCAGCCGCTACCTGAAGAATCTGCAGGCGCATCGCGATCAGTTCACGGTTTTCTCCGGAATGTCGCATCGCTATGCAGCGGGGCATTTCGCGGAGGTGGGAATCTTCACCGGCGTGGCTCCGGAACGCATCCGCGACAAGGACATCAAAAACGGCATATCGCTCGATCAGGAAGTCGCCTCGCACCTCGGTAATCAAACACGCTTTCCCTCCCTCATCCTCGGCGGAGGCGATGTGGCGTGGAACCGCCGCGGCGTGCGCATTCCCTCCGAACAGCGCGCCACCAATGTCTTCAAAAGACTCTTCATCGCCGGCACTCCTGAGGAGGAAGCCCGCGAACTCCAGCGCGTGAAGGACGGCCAGAGCATCCTCGATGACGTAGGTTCTCAGATCAAAGCCCTGAACCGACGCGTTAGCAGCACGGACCGCGATCGTCTGGACCTCTTCCTCTCCTCAGTGCGCGAGGCCGAGCAGACCCTGCAGCAGGACGAGCACTGGAGCACCACGCCGAAGCCGCACGTGGACTTCGCCACACCCACCACCGAGCCCAGCGGCCCGCAGCTTTTGGAGCGCTCACGGCTGTGGTATGACATCGTACACCTGTCCTTGCAGACAGATTCCACCCGCGTCGTCTCGCTGTGGATCGGTTCGCAGGAGCGCCCGGAGATCACCGGCGTGAACCTCGGTCATCACGACGCCTCCCACCACGGCCAGGACCCCGCCAAGCTGGAGCAACTCGCGCTGATTGAAGAGGCAGAAATCAAACTCTTCGGCGAGTTTTTGGAGAAGATGAAGCAGAGCCAGGAAGGTGGTCAGTCCCTGCTGGACCACACCGCCGTGCTTTACACGAGCAACCTCGGCAACTCCTCCTCCCACGACAACAACAACCTCCCCATCCTGCTCGCTGGCGGCGGTTTCAAACACCAAGGCCATCTGGCCCACGACACGAAAAACAACACGCTGCTGTCCAATCTCTACGTCCGCATGCTCCACCACATGGGCATCGAAGCACCGACCTTCGGCGCGAGTAATGGCGTGGTGAGCGAAGTGTAGCCGAATGTGAAACAGGCTGCCAGCCTGTGGCATGAAAGTCGGCGAACGAGTCTCGCTGTCGAACCGGTCGTAGGATGGGTGTGGCGACAGCCCGCCCGTCTGCCAGCGTTCTGCAAATACCACGGCATACGGACACCTTCGCTGTTGGTCGGTTCGGCGAAGAAGGCCATAGAACATAGCAGCGCCCCGTACGCCAAACACAACCCACCTATGCCCCATGCGCTGCGCCATCCTAGGTTGATCTCATACCGTCAGTTTCTGTTCCCCTGCGGCAAACCCAACTCTCCCGGGATCCGCCCCGCACCAAAGAGAAATTACAACTGATCGAGACCCCATCGTTGGTAGGCAGACTCGTCGAGCACTGAACTGCAAGCAAGCCGCAGACAGCGCAGAAATGCCACACCGTTTTCTCCTTCTTCAACCGTGAAAAATATGAAGCGCCCACCTGGAATCTTGGCCTCGATTCGGTTTCCGTCGCAGATAACGCGCAAGTTGCCGCTTTGCGGATTCGATTGAATCGCTTGTAGAGTCCTGCCTAATTCAGCGACATGCTCCTCGCTGGCGTGTCCTTGACGCACCTCGGTTGTGGACATTCCAAGCCCGTGGTGAAAGGCCAGCACGTGATAAACTCCGTCCTCATCGCGCTTGAACTCAAGCTGCCATCGTACAGGTGGAATGCTCTCGATCTCCAGTTTGATGTATTCAGGGTACTGGATTGCATGGAGATTAAACGATGGAACAAAGGTTCACTCAAAAATCTTCCGATGCGGATTGATGAAAGCCCACGCCGCAGCTCCCACCAGATAAAGAATGCCGATGAGGCAGACGGGCGCGTTCCAATGGTAGTGCTCCTGCAGCCAGATGACGATCAGCGGGCAGATCACACTGCCGATCTGGCCGCTCGTGTTCATGGCCGCACCCACCACGCCCGTGTGGCTGCCACCCACGTCAATGACAGTTCCCCAGGAGGCACCGAGGGTAAACATGCTGGCAGCCACTGCAGTGGCGATGCACCACGCCGCGAGTTCAGGTTGTCTGGCAGTCGCGGCCATCAGCATGGCGATGCCCGCCACCAGGTAGGACGTGGCTCCCACGCCCACACGCCCGATGCGCAGCCCGAAACGGCGCACAGCTGCATCCGTGGCCAGCCCTCCCAGCAGATCCGCCACCGGGCTCAGCAGCAGCGGCAGACCCGTGAAGAAGCCCAGCCGCATCGAGTCAAAGCCGTGTTGCTCACGCAGGTAATCTGGCAACCAGGTGATGCAGAAGTAGAAGCCGAAGCTGTTAGGAAAATACATCAGGCAGAGCGGCAGCGTGTTGCGATGCAACAGCAACTGTCGCCAGTAGGCCCATCCTGCGTGATGCCCGGCGCTGGCATCACGCCCCGCCACGATCTTTTCCAACTCTGCCGCATTCACCGCAGGATGCTCCTCCGGATCGTCGCGGAACCACCTGAACCAGGCCAGTGCCCAAAGAAGCCCGGGAATGCCGAAGATTACAAAAGTCCAGCGCCACCCGCACATTCCCGCCACAGCCAGCGTGATCATGGGCGTCAGTCCGCCTGCGATATGCGCGGCGGAAAAGAAGATGCCCTGAATGGTGCCGCGCTCGGTGCGGGGGATCCAGCGTGAGAATGTCCGCGCCATGTTTGGCCACGCGCCTGCTTCTCCGGCACCAAACAGAAAGCGGATGACCATCATGGATCCAAGGCTCCACGCGGCGGCGGTGGCCATGGTAAATGCCGACCACCATGCCACGATGCGCGTCAGCACCCGGCGCGTTCCGATGCGGTCCGCCCACCATGCCGTCGGAATCTCGAATACCGCATACGCGATGGCAAAGGCGCTGAAGATCCAGCTCATCTCGTCCTTGCTGAGACCGAGTTCGCGGCGGATGTCCGGCGAAAGAGTGGCGATGCAGGCACGATCAAGGTACGTGAGGGCGCCGAGCGCCAGCATGAAGCCGACAACACGATAACGAACGCGGGTAGGGCAGGGCATCGGGCAATGAACGAGGCGGCAGGGGGTGTTCAATCCGCCAGTTTGGGCTTCCTCCATTCAAGACTTCTTTTTGAGGTGGGGCTTGCCACAGGATCAAGCTCATTTTAAAAAACACATGTAAATTGTTTCACCTCACCACTCCCACCCATGAGCCGTACGTCTGAGCCCGCTTGCCCAGAACCCGCCAATGAAACACTCTCGCCATCGGCGTTTGAAAAGTCGCTGATTCGCTACGTGCTGAGGCGCAAGGGGCTGCTGTCCCTGGTGGTGCCACTGCTGCTGGGCGGGCTGGGCTGGGGAATGAGGCAGATGGCGGAGCACGCCTCCAGGGAAACCTGCGAACAGCATCGCGCGGCCTTGGAGCAAGCGCGGACCGACGCGACGGTCGCGACTGTTCTCACAAAGAGGGCGTTGGAAGACATCAAAGCAAAGGAGGCAGAGATGGCGGAGCTGCAGAAAAGCCTGCAGACGGCCAGGGCACAGATGGAAGCGGTGCTGAAGAAAACGGAGAAGCTCCCCGAGGAACTGGCAAAGATCGAGAAACTGCGCGGGGAGCTGGCGACGGTGAAGAAGATCGCTGATTTGCAGGGGGATGTGAACAGGATCATTGACAGCCTGGTTAAGGACAAGGACTTTCAAAAATCACTGACAAGCAGTGTCTCGGAGGAGATCGCCAAAGTGGCTTCACAGGCGGGGAGGCTGGAGGAGGAGACAAAGCAGCTGGCGGTGCGGCTGGAAGCGCATGAAGATCAGGTAGGGCGTCTGTCGGCCCATCCACTGATCGGCGGTGTACCCTACAGGGTGGCACATGTGGACAGCAATCCAAAGGAAGACTTCATCGCTGTTCATCAGGCCTCCTCGCTGCCGCGGGAGGTTGGACGTGTGTTTTACGATGCAAAATCTGACCGCGCGCAGTTTTTTCGCCTGTCCACCAGCACCTCCCACGAGGCGGACAAGGACGGCAAGGCACCCGTGCCGCGCTGTCATGTGCTGTTCAAGGGATGGATGCCAGAAAAGGCCTTGAAGATCGACCGGGATTCGTTCCGGGCGGGAGAGGCGACGATGATCGAGCTGCAGGACGGGCTGGAACTGGAAGACCAGAGGCTGCGGGACGAGCCTGGCTACGATAAACGGCCTCTGGCGGTTTTTGAAGGGCACAACATGCCGCTGTTCACCACGGGCCGAACGCAGCCGGGATGGATGGAGGTGACCTTTGAAGGCTGGATGGCCGTGACCAACGGCAAGCGCTCGAACGAAAACGGCTACAAGTCCTACCTGACTCCCGCTATGCCGTGATCCACCAAAACAGTGCGGAGCCTGGAAGATGCCACAGCTATGTGGCATCAGAAACTTCCCCTCAAACTGGTGCGCCCGTCAGGAATCGAACCTGAATCTGCGGCTTCGGAGACCACCATTCTATCCGTTGAACTACGGGCGCTTTGTTTCGGGCCCGATGCTTCGCATGCGCTCTGCGGGGCGGCAAGTCGTTTTCGGGGCGATGTGTCAGATCCTGATCCTTTTAAAGCAACTCGCGCTTGTGCGTGCCTTCCTTGGCGGAGGTCTGAAACTTATGCCAGCGGAAGGGCTCCACCACCTGCCCCCAGAACGATTTGGGCATGGCGGACTTGATGCCGATCTCCACCGGCGGACGGCGGTTGGTGTCATCGTAGTACGTTCCGAAGACAAGGTCCCACAGCATGAGGTTTTCGCCGTAGTTCTTGTTGCCCTCACGCAGGTCCTTGGAGTGGTGCCAGCGGTGCAGGGCGGGGGTGTTGAAGATGTAGTTCAGCCAGCCGAAGCGCATCTGAATGTTGCAGTGCGTGAGGAATCCAATGTAGGCGGTGATGGCGCCAAACCACAGCATCACGTCCTTCGGAGCGCCGGACAGCGCCAGCAGTGGCGCGGAGAAGATCATGCTCTTGAGCGTGTCCACGATGTGGAAGCGTCCCGTGTTAAAAAACCACAGTTTCTTGCTGCTGTGATGCACGGCGTGGAAATACCACAGCGGCATCCACTCGTGGGCGATGCGGTGCGCCCAGTACAGCCCGAACTCCGCGATCACCAGGCCAAGCACGACCTGAAGAAACATGGGCCAGTGGTTTGGCCACAACCCCGTGCCCTGGTCCCCGCCCACCACGTCTGCCAGGCCGATGACCGTGGCGGAGACAATGAGCAGTTGTACAAACGATTTGGTGAAGGCCGTGTGCGCAAAGTCTGGAAACTCCTGTCCGTCTGAGTGCAGCCATTCCTTTTCATGCGGAAACTTGCGTTCCAGGAAGAACAAAAGCGCGGCCAGGCTGAAGTAGGTGATGTTGAAAGCCAGCGGCCCCTGCTTGTGTGCGATGCCGATGCCAGTGGGGATCAGGGCGGCAACGAGGATCAGGGGCCAGAGGAGGTATTCAAAAATCTTGCGGAGCATGGATGTTTCTTTTCAAAGCAAGAAACGGGCTGATTTCCAGCGCGGATGTGGGGAGATGCTGTGCGGGATTTGCGCTTCATGAGGGAAGGTGGAACCTGGGCTTGAGTGGATGTTCAGGGCGTGTGAGCTGAAGCTCTCGACTACTTTGTCCCAATCTTTTTTGACTCCTGCCCGGGCTCATGACAAAGGCATGAACGATGAGCCGCCTTCTCAACATCCTCCGTGCTCGCAAGGAGGTCAAAACAGCCCACCTCATGAGCCGTGAGGATCTGCTGAAGTTTCAGGAGCAGCGCTGGCGGGCCATGGCACGCTACGCCCTGGAGGTCAGCCCCTTTTACCGCAGGCATCTGGCGGGCATCGATGTGGAGCACTGCCAGTTCACCGACATCCCTCCGCTGACGAAAGAGCTGCTGGTGGCGCATTGGGACGAGATCGTCCCCGATCCCAGACTGCGGCGGGCGGAGCTGGAAAAGTTTCTGAGCGATCCCGGGAACTGGGGCACGCTGTATCATGGGCGCTGGATGGTAAGCATGACCTCCGGCACCACTGGTGCGGCGCTGGCCATCCCCCATGATCTTGCAGCAGTGGACTGGGGCCACGCCTCGCAGAACCTGCGGAACTCCGCCTCTCCCCACAGCTCACGTCAGCCCTCGCTGTTTCGGCGCCGGCTGCGTGCGGCGGCGTTCATCACTTCCACCGCACCTTCCATCTCCGGAGCGCTGTATGCCACACGTCCCTGGGTGGGCGCGCTGTTTTGCCAGTACCATCGCATCAATGTCACCGCGCCATGGGAGGAGATTTTGGCGGAGGTGCAGCGCATCCAGCCGGATGTGATGATGGGCTACGCCTCCCTGTTTGGCAGGCTGGCGCAGGCCCAGCTCAGTGGCGAGCTAAAGCTGCACCCTTCGCCGGAGCGCGGCTGCATCTGGGCGGGCGGAGACGCCGTGACGCCCGGCATCCGCGATCTCTGCCGCCGTGCTTTTGGCATCGATCCCTTCAGCATGTACGGGTGCGGGGAGACGCTCAGCATCGCCCGCCAGTGGCGCGGCATGCGGCACCTCGTGTGCCATGATGACGTGATGGTCTTCGAGGCTGTGGACGCCGAGGACCAGCCTGTGCCCGAGGGCGTGCTCTCCGATCACGCGCTGGCCACACCACTGCTGAACAAGGCCCTGCCGCTGCTGCGCTACCGCATCAATGACCGCGTGAAAATGGGCCCTGTGGATTCAGAGTGGCCCTTCCAGACCATCACGCAGATTCACGGCCGCAGTACCATGACGTATGTGTTTCGCACGCCGGAGCGGCACGTTTTTGTGGGCACACGTTTCCTGTTTGTGATGGAGCACCGCACGGACGTGGCGGCATACCAGTTCCGCCAGACCGCCCCCGATGCCGTGGAGTGCCTGCTCATTCCCCAGCCCGGCGCCGATGAGGCACTGCTGCTGCGTGAGCTGCCCGCCGCCATGCAGCACAGCCTGCAGGAGGGCGGCTGCCCCGGCGTGCAGGTCTCGGCCCGCGTGGTGCCGCAGCTCCAGCCCGATCCGCGCACGGGCAAGGTGGAGCAAAACGTCCCCCTTCGGGACGAGACGGCCTAGAGAAAGGGCGCCATCATGGGACGGATTTATCGCCTCCCAGCCATGCGCCTCCTTGACCCATGGCAGACGCTTCGCAAAGGAGTGCCGTGATGTTCCGCACCCTGAACCTCATCCGCGCCTCCAGGCTGGCCCGCCAGGCCCAGCTCATGAGCCGCGCCGACCTCCTGAAGCTGCAGGAGCAGCGCTGGCGTGCCATGGCGCGGCACGCGCTGGAGGTCAGCCCCTTTTATCGCAGACATCTGAAGGGCATCGATGTGGAGCGCTGCCAGCTCACCGACATCCCCCCGATAACGAAGGAGCTGATGCTCGAAAACTGGGATGAGATCGTTGCAGATCCGCGCCTGCGCCGTGCCGCGCTGGATGCCTATCTCAAAGAACCAAAGAATTGGAACAGGCTTCACCATGGCCGCTGGATGGTCAGCACCACCGCTGGCACCTCCGCAGTGGTGACCCCGACGGTGCATGACGTCAATGCGGTGGACTGGATCTACGCCACCGCCAACGTGCGTCACTCCGCCTCCCCGCGCAGCAGTGCTGATGCAGCAGAGGAGCCAAGCTCTCCAGGCCTTCGCAGAAGACTCAAAGTCATCGCCTTCGTCACGGATGCATCACCCGCCATTTCGGCCATCATGTATCGCACACGGCCCCGGATAGGAGCGCTTTTTTCCCGCTACCACGCCATCAGCATCACCGCCCCGTGGCCAGAGATTTTGGCGCAGGTGCAGCGCATTCAGCCAGATGCCATGATGGGCTATGCCTCACTGCTTGGCCGACTGGCGAAGGCGCAGCTCAGTGGAGAGCTGAACATCCGCATGCCGCAGGGCAGGGGCTACCTCTCCGCAGGCGGAGACGCCACCACGCCTGGCATCCGCGACCTGTGCCGCCGTGCCTTCGGCATCGAACCTTTCAGCACCTATGGCTGCGGGGAGACGCTCGGCATCGCCCGCCAGTGGTCCGGCATGCAGCACATGCTTTGCCATGATGACCTGCTGGCCTTTGAGGCTGTTGACGCCCAGGGCCAGCCGGTGCCCGAGGGCGTGCTTTCCGACCACGCGCTGGCCACCCCGCTGATGAACAAGGCCCTGCCACTGCTGCGCTACCGCATCAATGACCGCGTGAAACTCGGCCCTGTGGACTCCGAATGGCCCTTCCGCCGCATCGAGCAGCTCATCGGCCGCAGTTCGATGAACTACACCTTCAAGACTCCCGAAATCCGCGCCTTCACAGGCATGCTGTTTCTGTTTAAAATGGATGAACGGGACGATGTGGCTGCTTATCAGTTCCGCCAAACTGCGCCGGATGCCGTGGAGGCTTTGGTCGTTCCCTCTCCAGGTGTCGATGAAGCCCGGCTCGTACGCGGTATGGAGGAGCAGATGCGCCACAGCCTGGACCAGGCTGGCTGCAACGCCGTGAAAGTCAGCGCTCGCGTCGTGCCCCAAATTCTCCCCGATCCCCGTACCGGCAAGGTGGAGCAGAATGTGCCGTTGCCGGAGGAATGAAGGAGCGCTGACACCTTCATGCTGCCCGGTTTTTCAATTTGCATGGACGGCATGGGGCAGGTGAGGACGCTCTCCAAAGCGAGCTAAAGCTCTGGACTACTTTTCATTGTCTCCACGCTTGCACTCGCATTCGCCGCGTGTTCGGATGCACTTCCCATCATCATGAAGTCTGTCATCGCCGTTTCACCTGGAGAACTCGCCATTCTCGACACCCCGCAGCCCAAGCCCGGCCCCTATCAGGCTCTGGTGCGCACCGAGTGTGCCTGCCTGTGCAACCGCACCGACTCCGAACTTCTCGGCGGCACCTTTCCTGGGATGGAGGACAAGTTTCCCTTCGCGCTCGGCCATGAGAGCGTGGGCATCGTCACCGCTGTGGGAGACAAAGTGAAGAACTTCAAAGTCGGCGACCGCGCCGTCGGCGGCCTCGTCTTTGATCTGCAAAGCGAAGGCGTCGATTCCGGCTGGGGCGGTTTTGGCGAGTACACCCTGGCCAATGATCATGACGCCATGGTGGCCGATGGCGTGGCAGATGAGGCCCACGGCTGGGTGGAGGTCTTCGAGATCCAGACCCGCGTGGATGCAGACATCCCGCCGGAGCAGGCCGTGCTGCTCTGCACCTGGCGCGAGGTGCTGGGTGCCTTCCGCGATTTCCATCTTCAGCCCGGCGATGATGTGCTCATCTATGGTGCCGGTCCTGTCGGTCTCAGCTTTGTCAAACTTGGGCGACTCTTCGGCCTCGGCTGGATCGGCATCGTCGATCGCCATGCGGACAAGCAGGCCAAGGCATTGGCCTTTGGTGCCGATGCCGCCTTCGCACCCGGCGACCTAGAGATCGGCGAACTGGCCAAGATTCGCGGCAAAAAGCTGGATGCCGTGATCGATGCCGTCGGTCACCCGGACATCCTGCAGCAGGGCCTGCCACTCCTGCGCCGCGGCGGCTCCCATTGCATCTACGGCGTGCTCACCCACGGCGTGCTGCACATCGACAAAGCGAAGGCGGATTTTAACTTCAACCTCTTCGTGCACCAGTGGCCTACCCGCCGGTATGAAAAGGAATCGCAGGCCGCTCTCTGCCAGTGGATTCGCGAAGGCCGCCTCACGTCCGCCGATTTCATCACGCATCGTTTTCCCCTGGGAGAAATCGCCGCCGCGTTCAAAGCCGTGAGCGAGCGCAAAGTCATCAAAGCCCTGCTGGAGTACGCCTGACCGACCTGAATGGCGCTGATTCTTCAAACCTGGATGCGCTGGCTGATGCGCATCATGCTGCCCTTTTCCAGATGGCGGGTGCCAGTGGTGCTTCTGCGTGGTCCGGACCGCGCCTCCGGGCGGGAAGTGCATCTGCTCGGCGCGGGCTGGGGCTACGACTTTATACGGGAGCGCTTCTTCGCTTCAGAGCCCGCCGTGGTGCGCACCGTGACGGTGCCCGTTTGGCGGCTGGAGCGCCTGCTGGGGGACTGGCGTGCGCAGGCAGCTCTCACCGTCATTGGCATCGATCGTGTCTCCTCGCGCGTTTTTTTGCGCCGGCGCTACCTTGCCGTGCCCATGTCCGTGGGCAGCTTGATGGAAGTGCCAAAGGACATGAAGGCCTTCGCACGCCAGCGCAAGAATTGTGCGGCTGACATACGCCGTGTCCGCATTCGCAAGCTGGACGCTCACTTCAGCCGGGATGAAGAAGACTTTGATCTGTTTTACGACAGATTCTACAAGCCCCACGTCTCCCGCCGCCACGGCTCTCTTGCGGTGGTGGGCGCGCGCGCGCGCATACGGCTGATTTTTAAATCAGGCATGCTGATGTGGATCACGCGAAATGGCGAACTCCTGGCAGCTAGCATCGAGATCGTCAGAGGCAAAGATTACTATCGAATGGTGAATGGTGTCATGGATGGGCGCGCAGACCTCCTTGTTGAAGGCGTGCTGTCCGCCACCTACGTTTACAGCATTGAGAAGGCTCGGGCACTGGGCTGCACGCGGATCCACATGGGTGGGAACGAACCCTCTCCGCATGACGGTGTGTTTCGCTACAAAAACAAATGGGCCACAGACATCACTCTGAATGACAGCATTCTTGGCGGCAACTGCATCCTGCTGCTGGACTGGAATCAGTTGGCGGGCCCGGTGGCAGATTTTTTCAGCCACACCTCGCTGTTTCATCATGACATGGGCGGCTTCTCCGCGCTGTGGGCTTTTCCCCACTCAGAGCCGCTGACGGCGGAAAACCTGGAGCGCCAATACAAGAGGCTCAAGACGCACGGACTGCACAGTTTCCACATACTGCTGCCCGGTGGAGTGCCGGTGGATTTCGTCTGCCCTTCGGAGGTGCATCTCATACCGTTGCCGGTGGTAAACACGGGCGGCCCAGAAGGGCTGACCTCCTATCTGCGTGGAAAAAAACGAGCATGATGGTGTCCTTCGCCAAGGCATTACTTCGCTGGGGCATGCGCCTGCTGCTGCCCTTCCTGGGTTGGCGTGTGACCGTGCGCATGATGCACGGTGTGGCACGCGGTTCCGGCCGCAAGGTCACGCTGCTGGCGGCAGGCCGGCAGCAGTGGAGCAAGTATGTCTCCCAGCGGTGGTTTGCCGAGGAGCCGGAGGTGCAAAGCATCGTTCATGTTCCCGTTTGGCGTCTGCGGAGGCATCTGCACCTCCAGCAGCCGGCGGCGGATCTCACGCTGGTGGGGCTTGATCTCATATCTGCACGCTTGTTTCTGGATTCAGACTACCTGGCCGTGCCGCCCCTTGTCTCCTGCTGGATGGCCGTCCCGCAGGATCCCCAAGTGCTCGGACGCGAGTCCTGGAAGGGAGAGTCAGACTTCCGCCGTGTGAAAAAACGGGGTTACAAAAGCCATCTCTCCCAGGTGCCGGAGGACTTCGACACCTTTTACGATCACTTCCACACCCCCTACCTTGCAGCACGCCATACGGCGAAGCTGCCCAGTGCCCCGCGCTGGATGCTGCGGCTGTCCTTTCGCTTCGGCTGGATTCTCTGGATCACGGAGGGAGGGAAGAAGATCGCTGGAGATCTTCTGGCCAGACAGGGCAGGACCCTGGTTCCCTTGGTGACGGGTGTGCTGGACGGGCGCCAGGATATTCTTCGCAGGGGAGGGCTGGCCGCCCTGTACGTACTATCCATCACACATGCCAAGGCGCTGGGCTGCACGCGCATCCTCTTGGGCGGAAGCCAGCCTGTTCTGCAGGACGGCGTGCTGCGCTACAAAAGCAAATGGCTGGACGGCCTCTCCGCCCATGACGGCCTCCTTTCCGGCAATCATTCTCTGTTCCTGCGCTGGAACCGCCTGGACGGTGCCGTGGCCGAGCTCTTTGGACACACGGCGTTCATTCACCACGAGCAAGGCGGCGGCTTCTCGGCGCTCTGGGCCTATCCAGCCCATCTCCCGGTCACTGCGGAGTCGGTACTGCGGGAGGTGCGTGCCCTGCGCATTCGTGGCCTCCACCGCCTCCGTGTCCTTCTGCCCGGCAGAATTCCTGAGGGTTTTGATGGCCTGCCAGAGTTGCGCTGCATCTCCATTGAGGAAGCTGAACGTGCTGGAGCCGGGGGCATCTGCTCACTCGGCTGAACCGTATTCGTCCGCCAAGGGCTCTTAACCTTTATTTAGTCGGATTTCGTTGCTTTGCCTCCCATGCTGTGTCCTTAGAATTGCATCCGTCGTTCTCTCCAAATCCATGATTCAACCGATTTCGTTCCACGAGCACCGCGACACCATCGCCCGCCTGCGGCGCGAGGTGTACACGAGCGGCCTGCTGCGTGACATCGACGAATTTGACGAGGTGGCCCATCATTTCGGACTCTTTAACTCCAAGGGGGAGATCACTGGGGTGGTGCGTGTGCTGCGCAGCGATGAAGTGCCCAAATTGGAGCTGCAGAGCGAGTCAGATGCGCAGGATCTCGTCTATCCCTCGGATGGTCTCATCATGGAAGTCTCCCGCGGCTGCGCCAGTAAAAGCATCACCGGCATGCCGCTGATGAAGCTGGCCGCAGCCATGCAGGACTACGCCAAGCAGCACCATGCAGCGCACGTGGTCACCAAGTCCGGCACCCGCCTTCTGCCATTGTACAAACTGCTGGGCTTTCGCGTTTTTGGCAGGCCGTTTTACTCTGACTACTTTGATGACCGCCGCACCGGGCTGATGAGCATTCCTATCATTTACGATTTCGTCAAACCAGCGCCGCCCGCCGCTGTGGAGGAGAAGGAAGAAGAAGTCATGGTCTGGTAGTGGCTGGACACTGCAGCTGTAGTGCGCAGAGCTTTTTTCCTGACACTCGTGTAGACCGGGATGGCCATCATTGACAGGATGGCCAAAACGTGGGCTGGCACCAGCATCTCGATGCGGCTGTCTTTGCCAAACAGCAGGCACATGCCCAGATAGAGAAAGACTGCCCCGGCAAACACGCCCAGACCAATCACCAACGTAGTGCCCGTGCACCAAGCCAGCAGCGCCACAGTGGTGGCCAGTCCGCAGACGAGGCACAGCGTAAACCACGGCTCCCGATCGCGCACGAGCTTGTTTGCGATCAAGACGTAGCCAAGTCCGCTCATGAGAAACAGCGGCACGCCGAGCAGGATGAGCGAAAGTTTCTTCATCGCCAGCTTTTGTATCTCACATCTGGCATTCGTGTCCATGAAATATAGAGGCTGCAGCCTACCTGGCGCCACCGGTGGAAAGGCAAACGCCCGCCCCAAGACGAGGCAGGCGTTTGCAGAAGGGGATGGAGAGCTTTTGTGAATCCGGCAGAGGATCGCACCTCCTTAGCGGAAGCTGCGGTGGCCATTCCAGCCGCCGCTGCCGGACCAGCCGCCACCGTGATAGCTGCTGTTGCTGCTGCTGCCGCTCCACTGGTGCCCGCTGCTGCCGCCACCGCTTGGAGGAGTCCAGGTGTGGGGGAAGGCGTTGCTGACCTGAGAATGGTAATTCGAAGGATGACTGTTGAAGTTAAACGGCACGGAGTGCGAAGCCTGGATCGTCGAATGCGAGTAGTTCGGCAGGCGCGGTCCTGACATCCAGTTGTTCCCATTCAGATAATGGTACTGCTGGGTGGGGCGGTGGTAGTAGGCTCCGTAGCGCGGATAGTACGAGTAATTGTACGAATTCCCGACGGGAATGAATGACGAAAGGCTCGATGGATAGCCATAGCCTCCGCCATACCCACCTCCGTATCCTCCGCCATAGCCCATATAGGGATCGCAGCTGGAGAGTGTTAACACGGCGGCGGCAAGAAACAGTCCGGCTTTGCAGGACGACAGCAGTGTGGTTGTGCTCATGCGCAACTCCACCACAACTGCCGCACTATGCAACCACTGCTCGATCGGCCTGGCACCTATCAGGAAAATCCCTGATAAGCACCTGCGCCGATTTCCTTGCCGTGCTCAATACCACCGCTGTGAACGACCGTAATCCATGCCTTGGGCAGGGAATTTTAGTCGAGATCTGCGATGCGCACCGGCTTGCCGCCCTGTTCGGCGCTCTTGTCTGAGGCGAAGATGACTTCGAAGCTGCGGAGAGCTTCGGGGAAGCTTGTCAGCGGCATGTCCTTGCCTTCGTCCAGGGCATCAAAGAAGGCCTGGAACTGCGTCTCGTAAGGGTGGTCGCTCACATCACCGGAGTCCAGCATCTTCATGGAGAGCTTGCTCCACGCGTGCTTGTCCGTGTGCAGTTTCATCGAGTGAAACTTGTCGTCCAGCAGGCTGCCCTGGCTGCCGCACAGGTGGGTGTGGAAATAGTAGGGCTGCAGGCAGTCCACCACGGCGGCGGACTTTCCTACCGCGCCATTTTTGAAGTGGATCAGCGTCACGCTGGTGGTGTCGTACTCGTAGGGCTTGAAAATGTCGCTTTTCGTCTTGGTGGAGAAACTCGTCACGCTCTCCACTTCGCCACCCATGACCATGAGCAGGGCGTCCAAGGCGTGGCAGCCGGCGGTCAGCAGCGCGCTGCCGCCGTCCTTTTTGCCAGTGTTCCAGCGGAACTGTCCGTACCAGGGGCCGATGCCGTGGTAGTAGTCCACTTCACCGTAATGCAGGCTGCCCAGCAGGCCTTCATCGATCAGCGCCTTGGTCACCTGAAACTGGTTCGAGAAACGGCACTCGAAGCACACGCAGCCCTTCACGCCATTGGCCTTGGCCGCAGCCACGATCTCGCGCACTTCCTGCAGCGAGTTTGCCATCGGCTTTTCGAGAATGATGTGTTTCTTGGCATTGGCGGCTTTCACTGCCTGGTCCCGGTGCTGGCTCGGGTAGCTGGAGATGTCCACCACATGCACGTCGGGATTGGCCAGCATTTCATCCAGGCTCTGGTAGCTCTTGATCGGCGTGCCGTGCTTCGCGCTCAGTTCGGCATCGTCCAGCTTGCGGGAGGAATAGATCGCTGTGACCTGCCCCTGCTTCGTTTTATTGATGGCGTCAATGTGCGCGCTGGCGGCCCAGCCGTATCCGATGATTCCGACGTTGTATTTCTTCATGGTGTTGAGTGCTGCCATGCTCCAAACCGGACGCATGATTGTCAATATCAATACCCGGTACGGAAGTGTCTCTTTCGTGTGTTTTTAGGCAGGGACTAATGTAGCACTGAGCTTTAGCTCGCTCAGGTCAGCGTGCGTATGCTCGAGGTCTTCCCGGAACGAGCTAAAGCTCTGGACTGCTTTCCCAAAAACAACAAAGCCGCGCTCATCACGCGGCTTTGCAGAATGGTTAAGGCTTCGGGGACTCAGACGCTTATTCAGCGGCTTCTTCCGCAGGAGCGGCTTCGCCGGCGGCGGAGACGGCCAGCTTGATGGTCGCGGTGATCTCGTGGCCGAGCTTGACGACGACTTCGAAGTTGCCGGTGCTCTTGATCGGCTTCTCCAGCACGATCATGTGGCGGTCGATCTCGATCTTGGACTCTTCGGAAAGAGCCTTGGCGATGTCGATGGTGGTGATGGAACCGAAAGCCTTGCCGCCCTGGCCTGTGGAAAGGGTAAGCTTGAGCTTCACCTTCTTCAGCTTGGACGCGATCTTTTCAGCTTCGGCCACTTCCTTGGCTTCACGCTCGGCGCGCACGGCTTTGAGGCGTTCGGTGTGGCGAAGGTTGCCCTTGGTGGCTTCATAGGCCTTGCCCTGGGGGAGCAGGAAGTTGCGCGCAAAACCGCGCTTCACGCTGACGACATCAGCTTCGGCTCCGAGGCCCTTGATTTGTTCTTTGAGAATGACTTGTGTGTTTGGCATGGCGACGTTCCTCTGGGGAAAGGGGGCGCGATACTACACGCCTCCTAAGTTCTGTCAAAGACGGATTACAGTTCTTTTAGGGGACGGAGGGATTTCCCGGCCAGTCCAACCCTTCAGACCGGAATTATCCGCCACATCCCGAAGCTTTAGATGCCCATGTTCGCCAGGGTCGTGGCCAGCCGTCCCATGAAACTCGTCGCTTCCGGATGCGCGGCCTCAAATTCCTCCACGGAAGAGAGCAGCTGTGCTTGATCTCCCTCCACCTCCGAAGACTCCACTTCGACCTCCTGCTGGACCAGTATTTCCAGCAGCCTGGCCTTCGCCGACTCAGGCAGATCGCCCGCTTCTTCCACCATTGCCTTCAGTTGCTGCAGTTGTTCGATGTTCATGCGTTCTTACTCTGACACTCGGCTGTGGCGACGACAAGGCTTTTGCGTCATGGAAAAATGAGCCGGCAGGCTTGCACGCTCAGCGTTTGCCGTCGTCCTTGGGCAGCTTCTGCCCCATCGCCGCAAAACGGGCCACCGCTTCAGTTCGGGAACTGGCGGAGAGCTTGCGGCAGGCACGCTCGATGTGGGTGCGGACCGTCGTCGTGGAGATGCCCAGACGCTCTGCCACCTCTTTGTGGCGCAGGCCCTTGATCAGCAAACCCAGCACCTCGCTTTCACGGGCCGAAAGCTCTTTTTTGTCGGCGGCATGTCCGGAAGACTTGGCCCCCGGTCCTTTGCTTCCCGAGGCTGCGGTGTCCGAGGACGTGATCTTGCACAGGGCCAGGAGTGCCGTGATGGCCGCTCTGCTGTGCGCGGAGATCACAGCATCAGCCTCCGCAGGCACTTCGAAACTCGTGCCTTCATCGGAGCGCGAAGCCCTCTGCCTCTTGCCCGGGCAGGTTTTGCACCCTTTGAGAGTGCAGCGGACATAGATCATGCAGACGCGATCTCCCAATATCTTCCGCACCATCTCGCGGTGCTTGTGCTGTGGAGTGAGGAAGGAGCATATCACCGCATTTCCTCCGGCCGCATGGGACTCCGCCAGGTAGGCGCCCCGGCGCACCTTTTCGAGCTGGTCTGCCTCGGAGGATCCCAGATCCCGGCAGAGGCCTGCGCTCAATTCACCTCCGTTCAGGTAGGTGGCCGGACAGCCGCGGGCGCGGAGGTGGGTTTGGAGTGCCTTCGCCAGTTGGGACCTGCCAGCCTCGGGTGGACCAAACAACCAATAGATTCGAGGAGGGGTGGCGGACGTCATTCAAAGGCAACCTTTAGACTTTTATAAGCCTGTTGAGTATCCATAAGCGTCCCTGCTGGCAAGCTTCAATCCAGCGACGAGCCGTCCTCATTTTGGAGGACACTATGACGCCAAGTGTACATTACGCCCTCATGTCCGGGTTGCTTGCACAGCCAGGGCGCGGGACTCGGGGTCCTTTCGGATCTTCCACGGTCACACGGCACGTCCAGCCACTGCCAGCAGGGCCAGCACGCTGACACTGTCTCGGATGCGGCCGTCGCGGGCCATCTCCACAGCTTCGCGGAGCGGGAGGCGCAGCACCTCGAGCTGCTCCGTGTCCTCCGGCTGTGCCTCGCCATGAGTCAGACCCGTTGCTACAAAGATATCGCACACCTCGTTGCTGGTAGAATTGGAAAGCTGGATGCCGCTCAGCAGGGGCTCAATGTTCGCCGCAGTGATGCCCGTCTCTTCCTTCAGTTCACGCCGGGCGGTCTCCGCTGGAGATTCTCCAGCCGGGCAGCCTCCCTCGGGGATTTCCCATTCGTAGCGCCCATGGCAGTACCGCCACTGACCCACCAGCCAGGTGTAACCTTCCGCATCGATCGGCACCACCCCGACGGCGATGTTCTTGTACTCCACCACCCCATAAATACCCGGCCCGCCCGTCGGCTTGATCACTTGATCCTCCCGCACACGGATCCACGGATTCGCGTAAGTCTCACGGGTGGAAACAGTCTGCCAGGGGTTGGGATGCTGGGGAAGGGAAGTCATGAAGGATATCGCCAAGAGGTCAAGGAACGGTCAAAGAAGTCAAGATCTGCCAGCGAAGCAAAATCGTCCTCGATCGCAGACCCCTTACTTCTTTGCTTCCTCAGTCACCGTGCTCACCACCACCCCGTCCGCCTCGATCTTGACCTTCTTGATCATCTTCAAAACGGGACCGGTCACCGCGTCATTCTGGTAAGGGCCGAGGTAGCCATACATGGCCATGCCTTTGACCATTTCCTCCAGCACCGTCTTGCCCGGCACGCGGATCGCCGCGGGTTTCGCATCCGGTCCCACCTCGGTCATTTCCAAGGCAAAATCGATCTCGCCCACCAGGTAGCGCTTGCTGCCGTCCGTGAAGCTTTTGGTGTTCATCGGCATGCTGGCATCCGTGGTGATCACCTGCTTCTCGGCGTTGAAGGATTTGATCCGCAGCATGTCCTTGTAGCTGCCGTTGGCCTCGGAGGGAGCCATCAGGATCAGGGCATTGAGATCCGCGGCTGAGAGCTTCAGTGTGGCCGGTACGCCGCCATTGGCCTTGTCGGTAAATTCCTTGAGCCTCTGCTGGAGGTCAGGCACGGGGCTGATCGCCGGCAGCTGTGCCGGAGTCTTTTGCGTAAACTCGTCGATGGCCGCGTTCATCGTGTTCAGTGTGTAGTATCCCCACCAGACTATGAAGCCAAACACCCCGATGACGGCACTCATGATGATGCAGCCGTAGCCGGAGTGGAATTCGCCAGTGGGGACTTTCTGAATCTTTTCTTCCATCCCTCATCTGAATGCAGCGCAGGCAAAGATCAAGCCGGGGTTCTGCACGCCCAAGCAAAACGCCATCCCCGCGAACAGGGATGGCGTCTGCGTAAACTAAGCTGCTGATGTATTCCGATCAGTTCGGCTGCTGCATCCGCTGCTGTTCGCGGATCTGGCGCTGGCCGTCTTCCCAGCCTTTTTTGAAGTTGGGGTCGTTAACCAAGGATGCGGCGGCGAAAACCCAGAGGCCCAAGCTGGCCACGATGCAAAGCGTCCACCAAACCATGGTGGACTTCAGCCCCAGTTCCCTGCTTTTGAGCCAGCCCCAGATGTAAAGATAGATGCTGCAAAAAAGTCCCAGAATGCCGAGACCGGCGCCTTCTTTCTTAAACAGGGCTATCAGCACCTTGATCCAGCAGATAAAGCTGACAAGGCAAATGATGCCGAAGCCTGCCAGCATGGCGATGCTGGCGCCTGCGGCGGCGGGTGGTTGTGCGAGAGGTTCCATAAGGTGGCAGTTTGGGGTGCGTTGGTTATTGTCCTGTGTGTTGAGTCTTGGAACTCACAGGCCCCTTTAGAAAGCGGCCCGAAAAATTCCCTACTTCAGGCTGATACCAGAATCCTAGCATCCGCAGCAAGCCAAAACAGAGCACTGCCACCAAAAAGATCGCAGGGAGTTTAGTGCGTCTTTCGATGCCTTCCACCGTGGCAGCCAGCGTTTCAACCCTCTCTGACGGCAGCAGAGCGGCCGCAATCACGAAAATTCCTCCGAGCAAAAAGCCGCCCGCAAAGGGATGAAACTGCCACGAAGCGCGCCACTCGCCGTGAAACAGGGCGGAAGTGGCACGCGTCAGCCCGCAGCCGGGGCAGGGCAGCCCGGTGGCCTCTGCAAAAGTGCACGGCCACAGGGGCCACTGCATCCACGCTGCAAACGACAGCAGCACGGCCACGACCAGCAGAGCACGGCACAGCCCCCGCTGCCGCATCAGCCGCGCCAGCCAGGGCTTGGTCAAAACTTTCACCAGTCGCATGCTCGTAGGGGTCTTAGTTCATTGAGGCTGAATATCTTTCTTGCCAGTCAATGCGGAAAAGCGAAAAGGATAACCACCCTTGGGTGGCGCATTGCCACCAGGTTTCAGGGGCTCCGCATCACAAGGCACCAAGGTCAGTCCCGCCTGCAACCCCTCGATGGCCGGAGCAATGACTGCATCGGAGTAACCGGCACGCTTCAGGCGCTTTCGTGCTCGGGACAGAATCTGCAGGGCCTCTTCCTGTGAACTCTGCCTCCGCGCTTGCAGAGCGAGCTGTTGGATCAGCTTGTTTCCAATCTCATCCAGGGCAGGGCGGATCGTTTTGGAGAGATCCGGCACCATCACGTAGGAGGTCAGTCCGTGGGGATGCCGCTGCAGCCACTCCTCCTGCACCACTTTGGCAGCCTCCATCTGCCCGCTGAAAAAGCGGCGCACGTTTTCGGCCTGCAACCCGGCAGCGACTCCGCGTTGCGTCATGGCAGCCAGCAGCTCAGCCTCGCGCTTCGGATCATGGATGGGCATTTTTTTCACGCTCTTGGCCAGCGCCACGTCATCCATCCAGTCCAGCCTCTGCACCATGAGCCTTGGCAGGGCCGAGCGAGATCCTCCCATTCCGGCGCAGTTTGAGAACACCAGGGCCAGCGCAAAGGCCCCCAGCAGGCGGGACGAGGAGACAAAATTCATGGGCCGTTATTAAGCGCCCTGCCGCCAAAGTAGTCCAGAGCTTTAGCTCGCTTCGGCTTCTGGGGGAGCGGTTCTTCGCTTCTAGAACCACCTAAAGCTCAGCACTCCTTCTAGCTATACGTCCCCAGCACCTGATGCACGTTCTCGATCGCCATGCTGCCCTCGCCGACGGCCGCACTGCAGCGCTTGACCGAGCCAGACCGCACATCGCCCGCGGCAAACACACCCGGCATGCTCGTCTCAAACGGATAAGGCAGGCGCCCTGCATCTTTCCACGCAGGCGCATCCGCCACGGCCTGCCCCGTTTTGATAAAGCCCTTCTCGTCCCGCCAGATCTCGGGCGGCAGCCACTCCGTGCAGGGCCTGGCTCCGATCATGGAAAACACCGCCGCCGTTTCCACCGTACGCACTTCTCCCGTCTTTGAGTTGAGGATTTCCACCGCCTTCAGCCTCTCGTCTCCCATCATCTTCCGCACCTGCGTATGATAAAGGATCTCGATGTTCGCCCTCGCCGTCACTCGGTTGGACAGGTAGCTGGACATGCTCTTCGTCAGGTCCCCGCCCCGAATAACCATGATAACCTTGCGGGCCACCTCGGACATAAACATCGCCGCCTGTCCGGCGGAGTTCCCCGCACCCACCACGATGATGGTGTTGTCCTTGCAGAATTTGGACTCCATCTTCGTTGCGGCGTAATACACGCCCATGCTCTCAAATTTCTCGCGCCCCTCGGCTTCGATCAGGTTGTACTGCGCCCCTGTGGAGAGAATGACGCATTTTGACCTCAGCACCGTCTCGCTGCCCTCGATCCGCAGTTCCGCCCCGTGCCCGCCTTCGGTAAACGAGAGCGTCAGTGCCCGCGATGGCGTGGAAAATTTCGCTCCGAACCG
Source organism: Prosthecobacter sp. (assembly GCF_044222565.1). Classification (GTDB taxonomy): domain Bacteria; phylum Verrucomicrobiota; class Verrucomicrobiia; order Verrucomicrobiales; family Verrucomicrobiaceae; genus Prosthecobacter. The sequence continues at coordinate 94,138 of NZ_JBGANA010000024.1, read as the reverse complement.
ATGTGCCTGAAGCTGTGCGCGACTGGTCAAAGCCCCGCCGCTGATCCCGGTCGGATAGCTGAAGAAATTCTCGATCAGGGAAGACGATCCCGCCTGGCCGCCCGGCGCAAAGCTTTCCAACACCACGGTCTCCAACCCCTCCGAGGCCGCATTCACCGCTGCCGCCAGCCCGGCCGGACCCGCGCCGACAATCGCCAGATCGCACAGCAACTCCGGATCCTGCTCCGTCGAAAGCGGCCGCAGCAGCCCTGCGATGCGGGCCACGTCCAAGATCGTCGGATCAGGCGTGATCGAGCCATCACTCGCGATCAACACCGGCAGCCCTTCCGGCGTGAGCCCATGCAGCTCACAGATCGCCAACCCCTCGGCGGTGGTGGCATCGATGAGGCGATGCACCACATGATTCTTGTCCAGGAAATCGTCGATGCGATGCCCATGGCTGCAACGCGGACTCGCCAGGATGCGCAGCCCCGCGAATTCCTTGTCCCGCAGAAGGCGCTCCCTCCGCATCATGAAGGCCTGTACGAGCGGCTCGCCCACGCCGGGGAGTTCCGCCAGCGCCCACCTCAGCTTTTCCGCAGGCACCAGCAGCACCTCGGACACCTCCGCCTTGCCCCGATAACTGGCGATCGCCGAAGTGCCCGTGAGCATGGAAACCTCCCCGAGAAAATCCCGCGGTCCGGGGTTCGCCAAGATCTGCTCCACTCCGTCACGAAGCTCATAGACCTCCAGCTCCCCGCTGATCACCAGGGCCATGGGAAACTCCCGCTGCCCCGCCTTCACCACGATCTCCCCCGCACGGACTTGGTGCCTCGTCCCCAGCGACTCCAGCTGCGCCAGCTGATGGTCATCCAACTTCGGAAACGCAATGCTCTCCGTGTCGCGATAAAAGAGCTCGTCCTTTTCTTCGGCAGTCATGGGGTGAATCCTTCTGGGCAGCGCAAGGTAGTCAAGAGCTTTAGCTCGTTCTGGCTTCTGAGGGTGCGCGGCGTTTCCCAGAACGAGCTAAAGCTCATGACTACTTTTCCCATAGTCCCCCGCTTGCACGGACCCAGATAGGCGCTCTCTTCGTTATCCTTTCACCTTGAACCCCGTTACCCCCCAGAAAATCCTCGTGGCCATGTCCGGTGGCGTGGACAGCAGCGTCGCCGCCGCCGAGCTCGTGCGCGCCGGCCACGACGTTTCCGGTGTGTACATGAAAAACTGGATCAACGAGGAGAACATCATCGGCCACTGCCCCTGGGAGGAGGACATCACCGATGCCGAAGCCGTGGCAAAGCAGCTCGGCATCCCGTTCCGCGTGGTCAATCTCATGACCGAATACCGCGAAAAGGTTGTGAAGTACCTGCTCGAAGGCTACCAGGCCGGCATCACCCCCAACCCCGATGTGATGTGCAACCGAGAGATGAAATTCGGCGTCCTCTGGGACTGGGCCCAGGAGCATGGATTCGAGGCCATCGCGACGGGGCATTATGCACGAAAGGAGGACGGGCACGTCCTGCGTGGTGCTGACCCCAACAAAGACCAGACCTACTTCCTCGCCATGATGCAGCCGCATCAGGTCCGCATCGCCCAGTTTCCCATCGGGCATTTGCTCAAGCCTGAGCTGCGGGAAAAGGCGCGCGAGTTTGGATTGAAAACAGCTGAGAAAAAGGACAGCCAGGGCATCTGCTTCATTGGTCAGGTGAAGATGGAGGATTTCCTCCGTACCTTCGTGCCTGACAATCCCGGCCCCATCGTGAATCTGGAGGGGAAGGTGATGGGCGAGCACCGCGGCCTTCACCTCTACACCCTGGGCCAGCGCAAGGGCCACGGCGTGGCCAGCCCCATCCACAAGCAGGCCTACGTCGTGGTGGCCAAACGTCCGGCCACCAACGAACTCGTCGTCGCCATTGAAAACCCGGACACCCCGCTGCTCTGGGCACGCAGGGCCACCCTGTATTCCATCTCCACCACAGGCGCTCCTTTGACGGAGGAACGTCTGCTGCAAGCCCAGCCCCGCTACCGCTGCCCGGCAGGAGACGCCACCTTCAAGCCTCTCGGCGGCGGCCGTGCAGAATTGGAATACACCCAGCCCCAGCGTGCCCTCACGCCTGGCCAGATCTGCGCCCTCTACGATGGCGAGCGGCTCCTCGGCGGCGCGGTGTTTGAGACGGTGCAAAGCAGTTAAGAGCTTCAGCTCGTCCCGGAGAGCCCCGCACCTTCCCGAACGAAGCTAAAGCTCGGAACTGCTTTCCCTACCGGTCTCCCCGCGCCTGCGTCTCGACTTCTGTTAGGTGGTTCTGAATCTCCTGAGGCTTCAAACCGTCCGCCGCCAGGATGGAGTGATACAGTTCTTTGACCCGGTCATAGTAAAAGAAACGGATGCGATTGCTCTCTCCTCCTGCCGCCAGTCGCGTCAGGCAGAGTCGTCCCGTCAGCCGCGCCTTGTCCATCTGCTTGCTGTCGCGGAAAAATTCCGCCTGGCGCCGCAGCAGGGAAGTTGCATTGGAGAGCTTGAGAGCGTCGCTGTTTCGCACAATGGCAAAGGCCTTGTCCATCAGCTCGGCGGCTTCAGTCTTCTTCCGGACCACGTGGAGGCAGTAGGCCAGATGGGTCATGAAAAAGCAGACATCTGTATGCTCCTGGCCCAGGCAGGTCTGTGCCGCTGCCAGTGCCTGCCGGTGGTGGCTTTCCGCCTCTTCCATTCGGCCCAGCAGCATCAGCAGATCGGCCAGCCGAGTGCGGGCGCCGGCAGAGAAAAAACTGTCATCTCCGTGTTTTTCCACCAGGCTTGCCAGATTCCGGGCATACACCGGCTCGGCTTCAGTCAGTCGCCCATTGTTCTTGAGAAGGAAGGCCAGATGGGACAAAGCCTCGCTGGTGATGGGGTCTTCTTCTCCGAGGGAGACTTCGCACTCCGTCACCATCTCCCGGGCACGAACCACGGCCTCGGCACTTTTGCCCAGCAAGTTGAGCGTGTGACACACTTGGTACTGCGCGGTCAGCCAGCAGATCGGCGTGGCGTCGATCCGGGCTTCCGACACCGCATTTTCAAACTGCGCAAGAGCACCCGCATAGTCCTTGGCTTCCAGCGCTCGCAGACCCAGGGAAAAGGCGGTTGCCTTTGGAGGCTTTTCTTCCTGGCTCAAGCCTGGCAGTGTGGTCAGGCGCGCCTCAAGATCACTTTCCGCCCCCTCAGCCCTCCCCAGCAGCAATGCCAGGGAAACTGCGGCCAGCAAGATTTTGATATCCCTGTTGTTCCAGAATGGCATTTTAAGGTGTTGAGTGACCAGTCTAAGCTCTTGAGCCCCGTTAAAGATATGAATATGCCCGGATCTTCAACTCTTGTCATTCTCGGCGGCGGCTGCTTCGGCCTCACGGCCGCCTTGGAACTCCGCCAGCGCGGCTGGCAGGTCACTCTGATCGACCAAGGTCCGCTGCCGCATCCCGATGCTGCCTCCACCGATATCAGCAAAGTAGTTCGCATGGATTACGCTCAGGATGAACAACATACAGCCATGGGTGAACTCAGCATCCGGCGCTGGCATGAGTGGAACGCTCATTGGAAGGAGGAGCTCTACCATGAGGCGGGATTCCTTGTCATGTCGCGTCATTCACTACAAGAAGAGGGATTTGAACATGACAGCCATTCCTTTATTTCTCAGCGTGGCTACAGCCTCCGTCGCACCTCTTCCGACACCCTGCGGGAAATGCACCCAGCTTGGAACCACTCCGTTTACCGAGACGGATATCTAAATCCCGTTGGCGGCTGGGTGGAAAGCGGCCGCGTCATCGCCCGGCTCGCCGCCAAAGCACGTGCCGCCGGGGTGCAGATCCACGAGAACGTTCCCCAGCCACGCCCGCTTTTCGAAGGCAGTCGCTGCACTGGCGTCGCTTCTATCAGCGGTCAAAAATGGCAGGCCGATTCCACCCTCGTCGCCGCCGGCGCTTGGACACCCAGCCTGCTGCCACACATTCAAGACGTCATGTGGGCGACCGCGCAGACCGTCTTCCATTTTAAACCGGATGACCCGAGCCCCTTCACCCCGCCTCAGTTTCCAGTTTGGGGCGCGGATATCGGTCGGACCGGCTGGTACGGCTTTCCCGCCAACGCCGCCGGGCTCGTCAAGGTCGCGAACCACGGCCCCGGCCGCCGGGTGAATGCGAATGACGCACGCGCCCTCCCACCCGGCGAGGAGGAGCGCTACCGAGCCTTTCTTCGCGAGACCTTTCCGTCGCTGGCCTCCGCGCCTCTGCACTCCACCCGCGTCTGCCTGTATTGCGACACTTTCGACGGTGCCTTCTGGATTGATCACGACCCCGCCCACTCCGGCCTCATTGTCGCCGCCGGAGATTCAGGCCATGCCTTCAAGTTCACACCCGTCATGGGCCAGATCATCGCCGATGTCGTGGAGCACAAACCCAATCCGTGGAGCCACCGTTACCGCTGGAGAGAGAAAACTGCCGGCACTTCAGACGGTGCACGAGCCTCGTAGCAGGGGTCAAGGCGGTTTGCTGCCAAAGGCCGCTGCTGAAAGTGAGGATGGTTAACTCTAAATCATTATTAACCAATGTTAAATACATATTTAACACAGCCAGCGCTGCCTTCCGACCCTCGCCATAGTACCTCCCAAAGTGACAAGATAGCCAATGCTCGTAACGCTTAAAACGTAACTCGGAAATCTTCAAAGTACCAAAGGGATAAGCCCGTCGGCGCATTTCCAAGGCGCCACTTCGTAGGAAGGAGCGGCATCATTCGTTCCCAACTAGGCCTTTCGCTCCTCAATTAAAACAGCATCGGCTGATCGTCGCTTTCCGCGGTCGCTTTGGAGCGTTTTTTCTTGGGTGCCGGTTCCTCAACCTGGAGGGCTGCAAGCGCCTCTTGGGGCGTGATCACAGGCAAGGTCTCATCTTCTTTCACAGAGGTTGCAGGTTCATCAGCTACCGTTACAGATACCACGTTCTCCGGCTCACTTGCCACCCCGACATCATCTTTGATTTCCAGTGCTGAATCTGGATTAAACACGTCCGAAGAGTTATCAGCATAGGTGGCACTTTCCACAACCTCGCCAACCTCAATCACCGCATCAGGCAACGGTTCAATCGTTACTTTTACCTCCTTCACTGACTTGCCCTTCTTGACCTTCCCCTTAGCCTTGGGTCGTTCAACCTGAGATTCGCCTGCTAACGGTTCAAACGTATCTTTTTCGTTAACCACCGACTTGCGGAGACGGTGTCTGGCCACCCGCTTCGCCGTGAGAGCCTTGTTCTGGGCCACGGGGCTGTTGTGACGCTTGAAGTTACGAAACGAAAGTTTTCCTTCCGTTTCCTCCAACCATCCCGTTTGAGCCAGAGCAGCAGCAAAACCTTTGCGTCCAACCAGCTTGTCGATAAACTCTTTTGTAACGCCAATATCGTTAGGCTGGATGCGATTTAGCTCCGCCCAGGACCACAGTCTCACCAGCTTACCCACAACTGTGTCCTCATCCAGCTTCAGCTGCGTGGCCAGGCTGCAGATCTCCGGCTTGTCCGGTGTGCAGGTTTCAATCTTGATCCAAGGGCGTCTCATGGCCGCATATTCATCGGCAACCTCCCGTTACGTCAAGAAAACGTTATTAACGTTACATTTGATCACTGTGAATAACCTATGCCCCGAACCCATGATCCTCATAGCGTTACTTCTTCGTTTCCAAAATGCAGCGAAAGCCGAGGTTGGCATTACCATAAGCCACGTCGGGCCTCAAATGCCCCCTCTTGGAGGAAAAGGCTTCGCCCTTCACTTTGGTGCCGAATCCGGCACCGCGGTAGGCTCGCTCTTTCTCCATGGTATTCCACCAGTCAGCGACCCACTCGCCCACATTGGTCCCCATGTCATAGAGTCCCATCTTGTTGGGCTTGAAGGTCATCACCGGAGAGGTTACCGGAAAGCCGTCCGTATAGCCTTCGATGCACGTCTCCTTGGGAAACTCTTGCTTCCAGGCGGTGTCGCCCAGATTGCCCGCTCCTTGAGGCGGCGGCCATTCCGTGCCCCAGGGGAAATCTGTCGTATTCTTGTTGTTGAGGGATTCCGGCGTGGAGTCCTTGCTGCGCTTCTCCTTGCCAGCGAGGCCGACGGCGATACTCCACTCCTCATCGGTGGGCAGTCGATAGGTCTTGCCCTCCTTTTTGCTCAGCCACTCGCAGAAAGCCACAGCGTCAATCTGGCGCACATTTCTGATCGGGTGCTCGCCAGACCGGTCCTTCGGCACCGACGGAGCATACACTGGGGCGGCCTTGATGCTGGGCGTTTCGGCGGCGAAGGCTGCGTAGTCCGCATTGCGTGTCTGGTGGATGCACATCAGCACCTCCGTCCCTGGCAGCGGGACAAACTTCATGCCCATCGTGTTGGTGAAAGTGCCTTTTTCGAGAGTCACCGCAGCTGCTGCGGCCTCGGCCGCCTTGACCTCGGCCTTCGAGGTTTCCTCTCCCAGCTTGTCCTTTTTCTGCTTCACAAATAAAGCCTCGTCCAGCCGCCCGGCCTTAGTCAGCGTCACCACCAGCCGGTCCAGGGAGCCGATCAGGGCTGTGATGATTGGATTGGTGGCCTTGTTCTTGTCCTGCTCCAGTCGCGCCATGCTTTGATGGTAGATGCCCCGCAGTTTCTTCAGTTCGGCCGAGGTCGTCTCCGACTCCGCTGCCACCTCGCCGCCCGTGGAGATCTTTTTGGATTCCTCCTTGAAGGCCAGCGCGTCCTCCAGCCTGCCGCCCTCCTGCGCAGCCTTCAGCCCTCGCTCCAGCGCCGTGACATATTTGGCCTTCAGCTCGGTCACGCCCGCATCGTAGATGGCCCCTGCGCTGAGCTGCACGTCATTGCCATACTTCGTCATCAGTTCGTCAAACTCCGGCACCGACTTCACCTCCGCCCGGGCAAGAGTGACCCAAAACAGCGTGGCGAGGAGGAGGAAAAGGGCTGGAGATTTCATGCGTCAAAGGCGGCAGTAAGAGGCACACAAACGCCTCGGGATCTGGAAATCTTTGTAAAGAGAACACAGAGCCGCTGGCAAGCAGTAACTCGCATGCCACTGTGACTTTGGCAGCGGCGGACCTATCTCCGCCACTGCCTGGAACCTTCCACGCTACTTTGCTCCCTGGCTCATGAACGCCTGGGCGCGCTTGAGCAACTCGTCCGGTGGCACGTCTTCGAGGTGCTGGCTGAAGGTCCATCGGTAGCCGAAGGGATCACGGATCATCGCGGTGCGGCTGCCCCAGAACTGATCCCGCGAGGGGCTCAGCGGTGAGCCGCCTGCGGCGAGCGCGCGCTCAAAGGCTTTGTCGCAGTCCGCCACCTGGATGGTGAAGCCGCAGGGGGCCATGCCACCCGCCGGGATGGCATGAGCATTGGCGGAAGGTGCTTCGTCCGAAATATAGATGTGAGTGTTTCCGATCATGAACTCGGCATGCGGCACCACGCCGGGGGCAGGGGAGAGCCGGAAGAGCTCCACGGCTCCGAAGGCGCGGGTGTAGAAGTCGAGCGCAGCGTCGGCGCTTTTGCAGGTCAGGGAGAAGGAGACGGTGGGTTCGGTGGTCTGGCTCATGGGGTGGGTCTTGGCTTGTGGTTTGTGATTTCGGACCGCAATCAGTTGCGATCACCTGCCAGCATTCGCACCGCCTCCTGACAACCCTATGTCAGGGGTGTTTCGCCCGAGGCTACTTTTTCTTCCGATGATGCTCCGCCGTGGCGAGCGCGAGGGTGGCCACCATTTCCCGCAACAGCAAAGGCGAGACGATCTCGGCATCAGTCCCCTGGCTCAGGAGCCAGCGGGCCACGTAATCGAGCCCATCTTGGCGGAAGGCAAAGCGCACGCGCACGCGTCCGCCGGGAAGTGCCTCCTCCTCCACAATGGTCGGCCCCCAGAAGCGGCGCACGCCTTCGAGAAGTAGTTCGGGGATTTCGATCACAGCAAATTCACTGCGCTCCGGCACGATGCATCGTGCGAGGTGCTCGCTGAGATTGAAATCCGGGTGTGGCGAGATTGCTTCCGGCAGCGTCTCGCAGCGGACGATGCGGTCCACGCGGAAGTCGCGCATGTCTCCGCGCAGCCGACACCAGGCGATGAGGTGCCAGTGATCCATGTAAAACACCAGCCCGCGCGGCTCCACCAGACGTTCGGTGGGTTCCCCACGCGCTGCGCCGAGGTAGTCCAGCCGCAGCACGCGGCCTTCAGCCATGGCACGCTGCACAGTGCTGAGCGGCACGCTGCCCTTCGTCGGGGGCCGGGCGCCGATCACCATCGTTTTGCGCAGGCGGTCCACGCGGCCCTGCAATCCCGCCGGGAGCACCGCCGTGACCTTGCCCATGGCGGAGCGGATCGCCTCACGCATGGAGGCATCCGTCATGCGCTCCACCAGCAAGCCGCCCGTAACGAAAGCAAAAGCCTCCTCCGGCGAAAACATCACCGGCGGCAGGCAGTAGCCGCTCATCAGACTGTAACCCACCCCCGGCTCTCCCACGATGGGCACTCCGCCCTCTCCAAGAGCTGCGAGATCCCGGTACACCGTGCGCTCCGTGATTTCAAAATGCTCCGCCAACTGAGCCGCGGTGATAACCCGGCGTGACTGCAGCAGCATCACCATGGCGACGAGGCGATCCGTCCGATTCATGCCTCACCTCCGCAAATGTCTGGATACTGCTCGGCAAAGGGCAGCCAGGTGTCGCGCTTCAGCCCCGGCTCATTCGAGCGCGTGATATTCAGCGTCACCTGCAGCTCCACCAGCGCGCCATCCACCTTGCTCTTGCTGATGGTTCCCGAAGGAGACAGCGCCTTGCGCAACTCCGTTGTGGTATATGGTTCAGTGCGGATCAGATCATACGCCCGCCGCGCCAGCGGGCTGCATGTGGACACTGGTCGATGATGCGCCGGATAATGCACGCTCCGCAGATGGTCCACGCACATCAGCATCGCCAGTCCACCGGGCAGCTTGCCATAAAAGATCTCGTCCGGAAACCGTGCCGGCAGTTCATTCTTCCACCCCCACACCGCCTCCACTTTTTCTCCCCAGCCCGGCTGCCCGGGTTGTCTGCCCGGCAGGTCCACCACATCCCACAGGCAGGGAAGATCTGACTTCTTCGAGCCAAAGATGAGGCAGGTTTTCACCTTCAGGACAAACTTGCAGGCCTGCTGAAAGGTTTTGATTTTGACGGGGCGCTTGGGCTTCATCCCCGAAACAACGCCCCCAGTTTCTTCCCCAAAATCACCCCGGCGCCAAGAATCGTGACCGCCAGGAACAGCATGGCCCACACGCCCAGGGCGGAGGCCAGATTTGGCCCCGTGCCGAGAGAGAGCACCAGGGAGTAAATCGCCTTGGTAATGGGGAAGTGTGCGGCTTGCTGCGCGAGGATCATGGAGTCGCTCACTTCCAGCATGGCGAAGGAAAAGGCGAGCAGGCCACCGGCGACGAGATTCGGTGCCACGAGAGGAAGGGTGATGCGCCACAGCGCTTTTTCAGGGCGCGCGCCGAGGTTTTGCGCGGCCTCCTCCAGCGTGGGGCTGACCTGCTGAAATCCAGCAGCCGCGGAGCGCACCACATACGGCAGCCGCCGCACAGCATAGGCGATGACGAGCAGCAGCAGGGGATCTTCTCCGAGCATGAGCCAGTGAAAGGGCCTGCCCTCCCGCGTCATGGCCAGATAACCGAAAGCCATCACGATACCAGGAACTGCCAGTGGCAGCATCGCCATGGCGTCCAGCAGCTGCCGCCCCCAGATGCGCGTGCGCACGGACACATAGGCAACGCCGATGCCAAGCACCAGCGCCACCACCATGGCCAGCGCGGAGTATTTCAGACTGTTCGCAATGGAGGACAGCGTCAGCTCATGCCCCAGCGCATCGTGGTAATGCTGCAGCGTGAACGAATGCGGCAGCACAGTGCCATACCAGTCGTTGGAAACGGACAGCAGCACCACCCCCAGATGCGGCAGTACTGCCAGAAAGGTCACTCCTGCAAAGAACGCAGTGCAGAGCCACCCGAGCCCCACGGGCAGGAAGATGGCTTCCCGCGCGGTCGTCGCACGACCGCCGCCACCGGAGCTGGCGCTGCCAAAGAAGAGCTTGCCCGCCAGGTAAAACAGCGTGCTGAAGACCAGCATCACCGCCACCAGCGCATAGGGGAAGGGGTTCCCGCTGAGGTCATTGATGCTGCGGAAAATCTGCACCGCTGTGACGCGGTCGTAGTCAAACAGCAGCGGCACACCCATCTCCGTGAAGGCCCACACAAAGACGATGGTGCCCCCGGCAAACACGCCCGGCATGATGAGCGGCAGCGTCACGCGGCAAAAGCGGCTCCACGCATTGCAGCCCATGTTTGCCGCCGCCTCCTCCAGCGCGGGATCGAGATTCGACAATGCCGCCGCCGCATTCAGATAAATGATCGGGTACAAATGCAGCACCTCCATGACAATGATGCCCAGCAGGCGGTGCTGCCCCAGCCAGTCCGTCGGATGCGCCGCATCCATCAGCCCGAGATTGATAAGAAGACTGTTCAGCGCACCCGCCTGCCCGAGCATCGTCTTGATGCCGATAGCACCCACAAACGGCGGCAGGATCATGGGCATGAGCACCAGCGAGTTCATGAGCGCACGACCTGGAAACTGGAAGCGCACGTAGCAAACCGCCAGCGGCAGCGCCAGGCACAGCGCCCCCAGCGTGGTCCACACCGCGATGACAAATGAATTCCACAAGCCCTCCCGATACAGTTCATTGAAGAATACTTCAGACACAAACTCCAGCGTGAACTGATGATCCGCCCCACGAAACGCCGTCTCCAGCGCCGCCCAGATCGGGTAGGCAAAGAAGCAGGCGAAGAACACCGTCATCGCCAGAAAGATCAGAAAGGAAATGAGTTTGGACATAGGTCAGGTTTTCACTCCCTCCGCAGCGCCATGTAGCCGGCCTTGAGGTACTGGTTGCGGAAGGCGTCTCCAAGTTCACGTGCGAGGCGGGTTTCCTGAACCTTGTCGCGGGCGGCCAGGGTCTTTGAGATGGTGCCCATAGCGGCCTCGTACTTCACGCGCGTCAGATCTTCCAGCACCTGAACGGAGCGCTCGGGCATGCCGTTGTCGATGATGTGCCTCCAGGCAGCGTGGAGTTCATCATGCGAGTCCACGCAGATCACCCGCACGATGAAGCGGATGGCGCTGAAGGCGGCGGCGGTGCGCTCGGGGTGGTAGGTGAAGGCTTCGGCTTTCTCAAAGGGTGCCTCCTTGCCATCGCTCATGCGCGGGATGTTCTCGGCGGTGTAGAGGTCCCGCCGCACAGACAGCCGGCGCAGGGCGTGGTGCTGCGGGCCTCCGGGCTCGCCCACGCGGTAGCTCCACAGCTTCTGTCCGGCATCTCCCAGCACGAACTCCATGAAAGCCGTGGCCAGCTCCGCATTGGGTGCGCCTCGCAGCATGCCGATGGGATCGACGCTGACGGAGGTGCCTCCCAGCGGGGCTATGAAGCCCACGCGCGAGCTGCCGTCTGCCCTGCGCACATTCTCTTCGGCGGAGCGTCCGTAGAAGTCGATGCACATGCCTGCGGCAGCATCTCCCTTCGCCACTTCCAGCGGGATCTTGGTGGAGAAATCGGTGAAGTAACGCGCGTTCGCACTGATGCGCAGGATCAGCCTCAGTCCCTCATTCCACCCCTCCGCCACCGCCTGGGCCTCCAGCTGCTCCGGCGTCAGCCTGGACTTCGGCACGGCCTTGAGCCGTTCATACGCCGCCTGCATCTGCTGCTGGATCAGCATCTCCAGCGCCTTCGTCACGGAGCCGCTTTTGCCAGGATCGCTCAGGGCGATCTGCCCATAGTATCGCGGGTCAGCGAGGTCCGCCCACGCCGCCGGATCTTCAGCGATGCCGAGTCGCCGCAGCACATCGCGATTGAAAACGATGCCGCTGGTGGAAAGACAGGTGCCGCACCAGCGAAATCGGGGATCGCGGAACGGTTCCCCGCTGAGCTTTTCAGAAATTCCGCCCTCGCCAAACCATTCCGGGTGCTTTTTCGCCAAAGCGCTGAGACCCGTCTTTTCACCATCGCCCGCCACCAGCGTGCCCGCCTTGGCCTGCTGCTCAAAGTCATACGCGCCCCCGCCAAAAAACACGTCCATGCCCGTGCCCACGTTGGAGGCCAGGTAGGCCTTGCGCGCTGCGTTGTCCGGCGCCGCTTTCGGGTTTAGGCAGTCCTGCGCCACGGCAGGCGTCCAGGTTTGATTCAGCTTCTTCTCCCAGTGCTGCTGAAACGCCGCCAAGGCCTCCGACTTGATCAGCATGGCGATCTCAGAGGTGCCGCCCGGCACACGCCAGTCAATGAACAGGGTCTTGCCCGTCTGCTGCTTCCACTGTTTGGCAAACGCCTGCCCAAACTCCGCCCGAATGCGGTCATGATGCGGCGATATGATGACCAGCCGCTCATCGTAGTGCGAGGGCGCCGTGCTCTCCTTTGGCTTCAGCAAAAACGGCCCCGCCAGCGTGACCAGCATCGCCACTCCGACCGCGAGTTCCTTGCGCCAGACATGCATCCACGCCATGACAGCCTGCACACGCGGATTCTCCAAAAGCGCCTTCATAACGCTCCCCCCCTTCCTCTGCTCGTCCTCGTCCTCCTACTCGACCTCGTCCTCGATCTTATCGCTCCGTTCTGCTTAATCCTCCCAGACCAAAGCGCCCAGGAAACCACCGCACCGCTCCGGCTCCAATATGCTTTGGGCTCCGACGACGGCGGGCTGGGGACAGCCCGCCCTACCTGCGCTGGGCGCGCGCTTGTCCGGCGGCGGGTAGGGCGGCTTGTCCTCAAGCCGCCGCCGAGTGGCCCCTCGTCCTCTTTTGCGCATACGGCCTTCGCATTCCTGAAAAGGGAGCAAGAGGAGGAGCAGGAGGAAGAGAAGGATGTCAGACATCCCTCGCGCGCACCGCTCTGGAAAAACGCCTTCATTTCCTCAAGATCACCACATCATACATCGCCGCCATCAGGCGCACCTCCTCTGCTCCGGGCAGACGGATCTCCTGCGGATTGATCTCGCACACCTTCATCTGCGGACCGCCGTGGATCTGCAGCAGGTACTGAACGGTCGCACCGAGATAGGTCGTGTCGATGATGTGCCCCGGGAAGCGGTTGGGGGAATCCAGCACGTTGCCAAAGGTCAGCGCCTCCGGCCGGATGCTCAGCATCACCGGCTGCCCCGCAGCAGGCTGCCAGGTGCCGTCGGTGCGTCCACGCAGCACACCAAAAGGCGTCTCCACATCCAGATACCCCTCGCGGCTGCTCTCACGCAGCATGCGCCCCTCCACAAAATTCGTCTCGCCGATGAACTCGGCCACCATGCGCGTGGCGGGATTGAGGTAGATCTCCGGAGGCGCTCCCACCTGGGTGAGCTTTCCCGCGTCCATGATTCCCATGCGGTCTGCCATGCTCAGCGCCTCATCACGGTCATGCGTCACATAGATGGCCGTCAGGCCATGCTCTTTGCAGATGTGGCGGATCTCCGTGCGCATCTCCAGCCGCAGTTTGGCATCCAGATTGGACAGCGGCTCGTCCAGCAGCAGGCATTTCGGGCGGACCACCAGCGCGCGGGCCAGCGCCACGCGCTGCTGCTGCCCGCCGGAGAGCTGCTGGATCTTGCGCGTGCCCAGGCCGTCCAGTTTCACCTGCTCCAGCGCCTCAGACACCCGGTGCTCGATCTCCCGCCGAGGGCGCTTCCGCTCCTCGAGGCCAAAGGCCACATTCTGCGCCACGTTCAGGTGCGGCCACAGTGCGTAGCTTTGAAACATCATGCCTGTACCGCGCCGGTGTGCCGGCAGGCGGGTCACGTCCTCGTCATCAAAGTAGATTCTGCCCGCGTCCGGCGTGTAAAAGCCCGCGATGTGCCGGAGCAGCGTCGTCTTGCCGCAGCCGCTCGGCCCCAGCAGAAAGAACAGCTCTCCGGCCGCGATCTGCAGATCCACACTGCTCAGGACGACACTGCCGCCAAATCGTTTGGTGAGTTCCTGAATTGTAATGGTGACCATGCAGAGGATTAAGGCCCCGGTTTTACTTGAGCCGCCGTACAATGGCAAGCCCCGCAGACATTCTCACAAGAACACAACATCGCAGTTGCAAAGCTTCCAGGTCTGTCCAAAATGCGCGTCCTCTCGCCAAACGGCGGCCACCTCAAAAACGGCTCCGCTGGTGAGAACGTCAACCATAGGTCGGGCTGTAGTTCAGCCTGGTAGAACGCTTGCATGGGGTGCAAGAGGTCGTGAGTTCGAATCTCGCCAGCCCGACCACGGTTAATATGTCTCCCCCCCGAGGGGATCCGATGGCTCTCTAATACGGATCAAGGGAGCAGATCAAATGTGACCGTGGCACGTAGGACATGCCCCAGATGAAGGTGTCAGAGATTTTGTTTTCTCGAAAGCCTCCTCTGCATATAATTCTGAATTACGCCCCATGTCTATGCAGTGGCACATGTTAATTCGGCCAATGAAATGCCCATCTCCTTTGCTATGCACGTTGAATTCATCGCCTCGCGAAATCTCCGGGTCCGCCAGCAGCATGACAAGCTTGCGCCATATCCTGCTGGCGCTCATTCTGGCTTTGTTTGTTTCTGAGGGGGCCGCGGCCGCTCCCACTGTCACCAGCAGCACCGCGAACCAGTTGAGTGACGCCATTACGCTCACCATTAACGGCACCGGTTTCGATGCCACGACCCCCGGCAACAACATCGTGGTCTTCGACAACATCGTAGCCTACAACAATGGTGGCCGAAGTGTGGTCACGGCCGCCACCTCCACCAAGTTGACCCTTACATTCGAAATTCCACCGGACACTACCGGTGTGTTGCGGGCCTCTGTCTCCGTCAACGGTCTATCCTCCGGCCCACCGGTCGTGGTCGCCACGCTGGTGCAGGACTGCTCGACTACCACTCTGACGGGACTCGCCTCGCCTCGTGCTCTAGCCTTCGACAGTTCTGGCAACCTCTTTGTGGCAAACAGCAATGACAACACTGTGAGCAAGTTTGCACCTGGGACCACCGTGCCATCTGCGACGCTCGTCTGCGGCTGGAATCCTTACGCACTGGCCTTTGACCATTCTGACAATCTTTTTGTCGCCAATTTTTTCGACGGCACCGTGAGCAAGTTTGCGCCCGGTGTGGTTAGTCCCTCCGCCACGCTGACCGGTCTAGGCAGTCCCACTGCCCTGGTCTTCGACAGTGCTGGCAATCTCTTCGTCTCCAATTTTCATGTTAACACGGTGAGCAAGTTTGCGCCTGGCTCCGTCACTCCTTCCGCCACGCTCAGCGGTCTCGGCGGGCCAGTCTCACTTGCTTTCGACAACTTCGGCAACCTCTTTGTGGCAAATTATCAGGCGGGAACCGTGAGCAAGTTTGCGCCGGGTGCCACCACACCTTCCGCCACGCTCACGGGTCTCAGCAATCCCACCGCTCTGGCCTTTGACAGTTTCGGAAGCCTCTTCGTGACAAATTCCAGTGCAGATACGGTCAGCAAATTTGCACCGGGAGCCATCACGCCTTCCGCCACGCTCACCGGCCTCGGCGGGCCTTTCTCTCTGGCCTTTGACAGCTACGACAATCTCTTCGTGGCAAATTTTCATGGCGTCACGGTAAGCAAGTTCGTCGCCGGATCGACGACTCCATCCAGCGCTCTCACCGGTGTCAATCCACCTTCCCTCACCGGCATCAATCAACCTCAAGCCCTGGCCTTTGACCGTTCCGGCGACCTCTTTGTCGCAAACGGTCCAACCGGCACAGTCAGCAAGATTGTCTTCTCCCCTGGCATGCAAATCTGGAGGCTCAACCATTTCGGCACCGATGCCACTTCCGCAAATCTCGCGGATACTGAGTCGTACGTCGGAGACGGGCTGCCAAACCTGCTGAAGTATGCCCTCGGCCACAGTCCCCTCGTCACGGCCCCATCTTCCGCGTTGCCAAACATCGTGCAGAGTTCGGCAGATCCATTGCTCACTGACCGGCTCTCCCTCAGTTTCACGCTTCCCACCCCGCCGCCGGCGGATGTGATCTATACGGTGCAGGCCACCGAGGACTTGGTGAACTGGAGCTCCGTGGCGACCAAGCAGGGCGGTGGTGCGTGGCAGTGGAACACCAGCGCAGGTGGCAGCACCCCGCACATCGTGAAACCCGGCACCACTCCTGACCCAGTGCTGATAGGCGATGTGGTGCCGAGCAATGGTCTCACCCGCCGAATGATGCGTTTGCAGGTGACGCGACCATGAGTTCGAATCTCGCTCGGAAGGCAAGCTTACGTTTTTTTCATCAGCGGGCACTGGTAGTACCACGCGGCTCGCGGAAGAAGATCAAAAACAGCACCAGCACCCCCAAGGCGATCCAAGCCGGGGTGGCCCAGATGGCGGACCAGTCGTGGGTGATATCTCCCTTGGGTGCGGCCAGCTTATGCTGCTCCATGAAATATCCGGCGAGGTAGGTGCCCACCAGCGAGCCAAAACCCCAGAGGATGATGGCAATGAGGCCCTGTGCCGCGCCGCGAATGCGCTCGTTGGCTTCGCTATCGACGTAAAGCTGCCCCGCGATGAAGAGGAAGTCGTAGCAGACGCCATGCAGCAGGATCGCTCCAAAGATGAGCAGCGTACCCGTGCCCGAGGCGCTGGCACTGAGCATGAAGTAGCGGGTTACCCAGGCGAAGATGCCAAGGAAGATCGTCTTCTTGTAGCCAAGCTTTTTCAGCATCAGCGGCAGCAGGATGAGGAAAAGAATGTCCGAGACCTGCGCCAGCGTCATCTTCTGCGCCATGTCCTCCCACTTCAGCTGCGTGAGGTAGCTGCCCATGTTCACGAAGTAAAAGTACAGCGGAATGCAGATGAGAAACATGCACAGGATGAAGATGGCAAACGCGGGCCGCTTCAGCAGCGCCAGCGCATCCAGCCCCAGCACCTCCCCCAGCGAGACATCCTGCCCCTTCTTCTTCGGCGGCGTATGCGGCAGCACCAAAGCAAACAGGCCAAACACGATCGACGAGCCGCCCGCCAGATAATACTGCAGTGTTGACTGCTCCGCCTTCAACTGGCTCAGCACCACACCACCGGCGATCCAGCCCACAGCGGAGAAGATTTTCACAAACGGGAAATCCTTCTTCGCGTCCGCGAGATGGGTCATGGAGATGGAATTGCCCAGCGCCAGCGTCGGCGCGTAGAGCGTGCAATACAAAATCAGCATGGGATAAACCGCCCCAAAGGTCTTCAACTGCGGTATCCCCAGCATCACCAGTCCGCCGACCACACCCAGCACGGCGATAATTTTCTCCGAGGCAAAAAAGCGATCTGCGATCAATCCCACGATGAAGGGAGAAAGGATCGCTCCCCAGGCAAAAGCGCCATAGGCCAGGCCGATCTGCTCGCCATTGAACTTCAGCACCGTGCCGAGGTAGGAACCCAGCGTCATGTACCAGCAGCTCCAGATGAAGTACTGGAGGAACATGAAAAGCGAGAGCTTGATCTTGAGTTGGGTCTGCATGGCGTGGGTGGGTGGAGAAAAGGCGTGTGGAAAAATGTCATTTCATGCCATCAGCGGCAGTCCAGGGCTCGATGAGGCTGAGGTTGCACTCGCGCGTTTGCAGATCGGCATAGCAGTCGGGCAGGTCAAAGTGCTGCAGCACCTGCGGCACCATGACGGCGGCGGGCCACTGCTGGTCCTCGTGGATCGCCAGTTCATGGAAGGAGGTCAGCGCGTGCTTGAGCGTGACCTGTTTCACCTCAGGAGACAGCAGCGCGGCAAATGCGGCAGGCAAAGCGCCCCAGCCCTGACCGGCGAGATGAACCTCTGTGTGCCCAGCAGCCGCGAGAAGCTGCAGCACGCGCAGCACATCGTGGGCGCGCTGGCCTGGCAGCGGACGGTCCAGCATCTGGCTGAAGGCGGCGTAGAAATAGTGGCTGCCGTAGCGGCCGAGGAACTGATTGGCCCCGCAGGTATCCGGCTGGGAATCTCCCATGCCACGCACATCGCAGGCAAAGAAGGCGGCGTCAGGTGCGGCGGCCATGAGCGCTTTTACAAAGGGATCGCTGCGCAGCTCGGCATCGGCGGAGCGGTGGGAGATGTAGAGCACGGCCTTGCTCTGCCCACGCGGCAGGCGCGAGGTGAGCGCCTCATCGCTCAGGCGTGTGACGAGGGCAAACACTGAAGGCTCCGTTTCTACGGCGTAGGTACAGTAGCCCTTGGTAGGGTACTTGCGCTGGCCCACGCTGCGCAGGATGCGGTAATCCGGCGCGGTTTCTGCCAGCGCGGGCAACCGCAGCACCTCGCGCACCGCTTTGCGCAAAGCCTCGCCGGAGAGCGGCTTGCGCTTCGCAGCCAGAGCCTCTGCCTTTTCCCGCGTGAAACTCATCAGCGTGCGCGAGCCAGACTCCGCCACCTGGCCCTTCGGCGTGCAGAGCAGCTCTTCGTCTTTCTCGATCACCAGCGCTGGCTCCGCCGCAGCGGCGGGGACGCCCGTGGCCTTGCCAAAGAACTTGTACATCGCCTCGCGATTCGACTGCGTGTAGCCGTGCGGATCCGGCCCGATGTGGAGCTGGATGTTTTCCGGCTTGCCGAGCAGAGTGTAGAGTTTCTTCAGCCGCTCGTAGCTTTCCGTAGAGCCGCGATTGTCAAAGAAGTCCTTCTCCTGCGCGAGGATGATCACCGGCTTCGGCGCCATCGCTGCGAGGAAATCGCAATGATCGAGATCCTGCGCGAGGACGCGTGGCGGGCACTGCTCCATGTCCTGTGGCAGTTCGTTTTCAGCATCGCGGCGGAAGGTGGTGACGAAGCAGGATGGGGCTCCCATGGTGAAGCGCGGCTCCATTCCGCACAGCCACGTCGTCTGCGTGCCGCCGCCGGAGTTGCCGGTGATGCCAAGATGCTTCGTGTCGATCTCCGGACGCGTGATCAGGTAGTCCAGCGCACGTATGCCGTCCCACACAAACCAGGTGCCGAGAAACTCGCCTACCAGCGCCTGCGGCACGCCCATCTGGTTGTGCTCCGAAGTGCCTCCGCCCAGGCGCGATCCCAGCTTTTCATTGAGGTATTGAAAGCGCTCGCCCTGGCCCACGGGATCGATGAGAAAGCAGGCCTGCCCCTGGCGAGCAAGCCCCTGCGCAAAGCTCTGGTACGCCTCCGCCGCCTTGCCATTGAGCGAATGCCCGCACACGCCGATCACGCCCGGCACCTTGCCTTTGGCTGCGGTAGGCAGGTACAGGTTTCCCGTGACGAGATAACCCGGACGGCTTTCAAACACGATGTTCTCGATGCGGTAGCCCTCCCGCTCCAGCGTCTTGGTCACCTTGGCATTCAGCGGCGTCTTTTCTGGCAGCGGGCCAAAGCAGTCGCGGATGCGCTGCTGCACAGACTTCACATAGGCCTCGGCATCCACCTTGGTCTTCAAAGCCTCACGCCGGGCGTTGCCGCGCTGCTCGGCAGCACGCACCTCGGTCACCAGCCAGTCCTGCATCATGCGCGGGAAGCGGTTCAGCTGGGGAAGAGTGGTCGCACCTGCGGCGGCAGTGGCAGGCGCGGCTGACGACTGTGCCAGCGCGGAACCGGTGCTGCCAAAGAAGGACTGCAGCGCAGGCCAGCCTATGAGGCCCAGGCCGGTGGTTTGCAGAAAGTCACGACGGCGGGGCAGGGCAGGGGAATCCATGAATGAGGCGGAATAGGTGGAATGATGAATATCGGAAACCAGTGGCGTTTCTTTCCCATGCGCACCGCAGCATCTCCCACCCGTCGTCAATTTCTCAGCACTGCCGTCCCCTTCATCGTCTCCGCCGCCACCTTGGGGCGAGCAGGAGCCGTGTCCCCGAATGAAAAGGTGCAGCTAGCCTGCATCGGTGTGGGCGGGCAGGGAACGAGCAACCTGAAGGCCCTCATGGCCGATGAACGCGTGAAAATTGTGGCCATTTGCGACGTGGACTCCCAGCACGCTGCCGCGGCCGCCAAGCTGGCCGGCCTGCCCGAGACCGCCATTTATAAAGACTTCCGCGAGGTGCTGGCCCGCAAGGACGTGGACGCCATCATGAACGCAACGCCGGACCACTGGCACTCGAATGTGGCCATCGCCGCCGCGAGAGCTGGGAAAGACCTGTATTCCGAGAAGCCTCTCGGCGCCAGCATCCTGGAAGGCCGCGCCATCTGCCGTGCGGTGGAGGAAAACAAGCGCGTGCTTCAGTGCGGCACCTGGCGGCGCTCCGGCCTGAAAGTCCGCATGGCCTGCGAGCGCGTGCGCAATGGCTACATCGGCACGTTGAAGGAAATCGAAATCGGCGTGCCGGGGAAGTTTGCCATCCGTGGCGGCTACACCGGCTTGGAGGCCACGGAGGCCGTGCCCGCCCACCTGGACTACGCCATGTGGCTCGGCCCAGCCGCCGAAAAACCCTACACGGCGGCGCGCTGTCATTTCAACTTCCGCTGGATCGAGGAATACGCCCCCGGCTACATCACCGACTGGGGCGCGCACTTTCTGGATGTGGCCCAATGGGGGGCCGGCATGGATGAAACCACCCCCACAGAGGTCAGCGCCACGGAGGTGAAGCGCCGCAGTTCCGGCATCTACGATGCCGCCGAGAGCTTCCGCATCGAGTACCAATACACCAACGGCCCCCGCGTGGTGATGACCAGCACCGAGGACAAGACGAAATGGGGCACCCGCTTCATCGGCAGCGAGGGTTGGATCTACACCGAGTCCGAAGTCCTCAAGGCCAGCGACGACGCCATCTTGCGCGCCAAGCTCAAGGACACCGACGTGAAGCTCTACGAGTCCAAGAACCACCACCGCAATTTCATCGACGCCGTGTATTCCCGCAGCCGCACCGCCGCCACGGCAGAGATCGCCCAGCGCGCCGCCACCACCTGCCACATCGGTGCCATCTCCGCCGCTCTCGGCCGGCCTCTCAAGTTCGACCCGAAGGCCGAACGCTTTGAGGGCGACGAGCAGGCCAACCAAATGCTGCTCCGCCCCATGCGCGAGGCCTGGAAGATCGTCTGAGAGATCAGAAGTGCGTGTTTTCTCTATTTTCGAACACCGCCTTGACGAAAGGGACCGCCTGTGTTGCAATGCGCCCACTATGAGAACAATTCTTGCAGTGGTGTCCTTATTTTCCTGCACACTGGCGGTCAAAGCTGCTGATGTCTATCCCCAGCTCAATACCCTGGACGGCAAGACCTTCCAGCAGGTCAAGGTCATGAAGGTGTCTCCCACCGAGATCCGCATCATGCATTCCGATGGGTTTGCCACCATCACCCTCTCCAATCTGCCGCCAGACATTCGCGTCAAATATGGTCAGGCCGATCCAGCCGCCGAGGCCCAGGCTGAGATGGATCGCAAGGCTGGCAACGCCCAGGCCGCCATGCTCCAGCGCCAGGAAAGGGAGGCCCTGCAGCTCATGGACCTCACCGGTCAGTCCCTCGCCACCTTGAAGCAAGCCATCAGCACCCGCGACTGGTGCCAGGCCAATCCCAACGGGGGCACCTTCAATGGCGCCGTCATCACCCCCACCGGTCGTGCCAGCCTGCTCTCCCAGGCCATGGAAGTCTTGAGCGCCCGCCGCATGGCCGTCGTCGATGCCCCGCCTGCCCCCGTTCCCGGTGCGGTCCCTCCCGGTGCAGTGCCTCCTGGCGCCGCTCCTGCGGGTGCCCCGGTCGTGGTTACCAACGGCTTCGTCCCTGGCACCATCCAGCTCATCAGCGCCCGCTACTCCTTGCCCAATGAGGCTGCCAGAAACGTGAAAAACCGCCTCAACAAGCTGGTGCCCAGCGGTGTGATTAATGCACCCGTCTCCATCCTCGTCACCGACCAGCTTAGCGATGCTGCCTTAGACCAAGGCAACTCCACCATCGCCACCGGAGCCGCCGTGGCCGTCACCGATGGCACCACCACCGCCGGTGTCGCCCAGGTCGTGGTTCAGGAACAGGGCCGCAACATGCTGACCGTGGAGTATCTGTACAACGGCCAGAAATACAAGAAGCAGGCCGTCGAAGGCAGCTACCTCGTCCTCCCATAAGCTGGCTGTAGCGCATCGCTGACCACCCCTACCGGGCACACTTTCCGGCCACCTCCTCTTCATCCTGCTCAATCCGCCTCCTCCCTGAAAGAGGACAGAGGTGGCCGGAAATGAAAGGGCTCGGCATGCTCGCAGCCAGAAGCTTCTTCACTTGGCCGCTTCTCCATTGTCGTTGGGGAAGTCACGTTCCTCGATCTTTTTCACCCAGGGCGCGGCAAATTCCGCGATCATGGAACCTTCCCGATAAAACTTGTACCAGTCGCCATCTTTTTCCCAGCGATCAGCCGGGATAAAGGAAGCGCCGCCAATATTGAGAGACACTTTAAACGTTTTCATGGGGTCTTTACCTCCTGACACCCAGAATTCGGATCACGCGGCGCAAGTTAGCGGCTAAAAACTTACGAAAAGATTGAGCAAAAAGTGGATGTATTGATTTTCTGGACCGTTCACACGAACACGGCTCAAGAAGCATCCCCAAGCGTCCACATGTGGCGGTATCTGCGCCGCAAAGGCGTCCCCATGCGAGACCATATGGAAATGCGGAACAGCAAAGCGTCTCCCACCGGCCAGCCTGCCGCTCGTGCCACAGCACAGGGCAGGGGAGGCGAACCTGCTTTTTGGGTGGAGAAGACTTCGAAAGCTGGATTCTCTTGGTAAAAAGGCACCAAAGTGACCTAAAATGAACATTTTCTTTAGTTTATTCAGGTGTAATGGCCCATATCTTATAATTAAAAGATCGTCATACTGCGTGACGCCATTTGCCACAGTGAACTCCTGAACCGAAACAAGCACCTTATGCAAAAGGAGGCAGCCCTCGAGGCACTCAGAACGATCGATGTCAAAGTCTATGCCAGTCAGCACCAGGATCTGAGTCCTGAGCAACTCGCCCGGCTTCGGGCCGCCTGCAGCACCTTGATTGCAAGTGTGAGCGACAACCCCACCGCTGAACGGAAAGCCGCCACGCTCGTGGAGCTCGTCCTTGCCATCCTCGAAAAGCCCGTCCTCGCCGCCAGCGCCTATGAACTGATCTTGGAACAGGGCGTCTGCCTCTCTCTTTTCATCCAGCAGGCCCCTGAGTGAGTTCTCACGCCCCCTGTAATTGACAGGTACAGCCCACGCTATGTCCGCCTGGCCACTCCTCGCTTCATCCTTCAAAATCATCCCCGTTTCCCGCCGCGCCGTCCCAGCTGCGATCCGCTTCTCACGATCTGCTCCCGCAGACGCTTCAGGCAGGCTTTCCAGGTGCCTTTGTCCAGCGGGATATACCGCTCGGAGCCATCTGGAAACACGCGCGTCTGGAAGAGATTGCTCGGCTGCTGGACCAGCTCTTCATACAGTCCGTGGACAAAGAAGGTGCGAGCATCCGCGCCGTCCGGCCAGGGACTTGGGCGCCCTTCCGCTTCCTGCAGCGCCGCATCCACAGCCGAGAGGATTTCCACCGGGTTCAGCACCACCTCGATGTGCCTCCCGCCTTCGAGATAGTCCGCCATGACGCTGCTGATCCTCGCCAGCACCTCAGCCATTTGCGCAGCATTCACCCGGCCTTTGCCTGCCATGAGCCTCCGCACTTCCCCCTCGCTGTGCAGGATCCCAAGCTCTGGCGCCGGCACCGATGCCGCCACATCTTCAGACGGGCAGGGGGAGGGGTCCAGGCTCTTGCTTGCGGGGCGGCGGCGCATGCAGCCAGTGTAAACCCGTTCTCAAAAAGTTCACGCTGGGCGGGGGGAGTCATTGCCAAAAAAGACAGAACCTCTTTACAACGGCTCGTGTTATAGGAAATGGCCGCCTGCCTCAGTGCCGCCCCCTAGGGGTGCTCAGGAGGAATCCCGCACAGCCACCGGTCCGCGCAGGGGCGAAGATCAGAGCATGAATCTCTCCCTACTGCCCCGTGTGCTGACTGTCTTCATCCTGCTCCTCGGCCTGCCGCTCCCCGCAGCCGACCTGTCGCACCCGCCCGCAGCCCCGCACGCTCTCCCTGCCGACCACGAAGCCGCCACTCGCCTGCAGGTCTTCCTCGACCGCGGCAACTTCGGCCCCGGCAAGATCGACGGGCGCTTCGGCGGCTTTTCCGAAAAGGCCCTGGAACTCTACCGTGAGGCCCACAGCCTCCCGCCGCTCCCAACCCCGGCCGCCCCCACCGCCCCTTCCGCCAAGGAGGCAGGCAAACCCGAAAAGACCCTCCCGCTGCCCGACCTCTCGGACATGGACCTGGCCAGCGCCGTGAAGGATGTCTTCACCACCTACACCGTCACGGAGGCGGACGTCAGCGCCGCTGGCCAGCTGCCCGCGAAGGTGCCTGAGATGGCCAAGCTCAAATGGCTGCCCTATGCCACTGTGGCCGAGGCCGTTGCAGAAAGATTTCACGTGGACATCGACTACCTCCGGGAGCTCAATCCCGGCAAGCTCGAAGCCCTCAAAGCCGGAGACACCCTTCGAGTTCCCAATGTCGAACCCTTCGATCTCGCCAGCGTGAAGACCCTCCCCCTTCTCGATTTGCTGGCGTCCAAGTCCAAGGATGGAAAAGCCTCCGGCCAGGTCAAAGAAGACAAGCCCAAACACCCCTCTACCGGAGCCAAGGACAGCAAGGCCAAAAAAGCCCCCAAGGCCGCCGAAAAGGATCCTTCGCCTGAGGATGCCCCTGCACCCGCAACAGCGCCCACCGGCCCGCTCTCCCCCGACCAAATCGCCGTCAAAGTGGACACGAAAGACAATATGCTCCGCCTCTTCGAAAACGAAAAACTTGTCGCCGCCTACCCCGTCACCATCGGCTCCGCCCAGACCGAGTCCCCCCTCGGCGAGTGGAAGGTCAAAGGTGTCGCCCTGCTGCCCGACTTCCGTTACGACCTCTCCTTCCTGAACACTGGCGAGCGTGGGGACAAAACCTACCTCCTCCACCCCGGCCCGAACAATCCCGTCGGCGTCATCTGGGTGGCCCTGAACAAGCCCGGCATCGGCCTCCATGGCACCAGCGACCCCGACGCCATCGGCCGCAGCGCCAGCCACGGCTGCGTCCGCCTCGCCAACTGGGACATCGCCCGCCTCGCCACCCATGTGAGGGCAGGCGTGATGGTGTCCATCCATTGATCTGGATCCTGCCCCTTTGCTGGTAGCCTCCTACCATCTAACGATCAGGGCAGGGGGGCACTGCCTCTCCCTGCCCTCCGTTGCCCCTCCGCAGGCCGCAGCCAAAAAGTTTCCAAGTTTCCATCCTATAGCATGGAAACTTGGAAACTTTTTCAGCCGTGTCCCCGAAGCCCAAAGATGAGGGCGGGAAGTCGTTGAAAGCAGAGTCACTTGGACAGCAGTTGAATCAGCGACCCCGCATACTTCGCCACCTGCTTCGGCGAAGGGCTGTCAGACAGGTTTGCCAGATTGTCCGCCATCTTCACCATCCGTGAAATCGGGTTCGCCTTCGCGCGCAGCACTGCCGTGGGGTAGTCTTCCCCCTCCGCGTGCGTCAGCGCCTGCACCGCCTCGGCGATCACCGGGCCAAAGAGCTCCAGCAGACGTTCCTGCGTCATCTCCGTGTCTTCCACCGTGTCATGCAGCCACGCCACCGCGATCTCCAGCTCGCCTCCGCCCATTTTTTCCACGATCTCCGCCACTTTTTCCGGGTGCACAATGTAGGGCGTCACGCCGTCCCGACGCGTTTGCATCTGATGACACTCCGTGGCGACTTGGCGGGCACGATCAATGGTCTCGGTTTTCATGGCAGTTTGCGAGGGGGGGGAGGGGACGGAAGCGCCAGCCTCGGCCACTCCAACCAGAAACAAGCCACAGCCCGAGAAGTCGCAAGTCCGATCGCACCTTCCCGATAGCTGCCTCTGGCCCCACTGCTTCGTGACATGCTGAACACCTGCCATCTATTTTGGCGGAAACGGCGAAAGAGGATGCGAAGAAGGGAAAGCAGGAGCCTTTTAGTGACCATGGACCGAGCCATCACCTCCACCCTCGCCCTGCTGCTCCTGCCGCTGGCTGTCCTGCACGCTGCCAGTGATCTTGTGGTTTACCCGCCCGTGCCGGGGCTTGCCGCCTCGGAGCACTACCAAGTGCGCGTGCGTGGCACCGATGGGGAATGGAAGAGTGCCTTTGCGTGGCAGACGGCATGCAAGACGGAGGAGGCTTATTTTGACACCCTGGCAGGCTGGACGCACACCTACGTGAACTTTGAAACCTCCGCCGCCGTGGAGGTGGAGATCAGCCGGGCGGATGGCCAGCCGATCCGCAGCGCGGCGGTGCACCCACAGCGTCCGTCCTCGGCATGCGCAGTGAAGGAGGGCAAGGCTCTCGTGAAGCTCGGCGGGCCCTGCCTCGTCGCGGTGGACATCGACGGCCAGATGGACGGGCAGGACACCGGCAAAGGCTACCACGGCCCGCCAATCCACACCGTCTCCATCTTTGCCAATCCACCGCTCCCGGACAAGCCACGCCCCGACGGCTCCGGCGTCCGCACGGTGAAGCCCGGCGAGAAACCGCCGGCGGACGGCGACTGGAGCACGCTCTACTTTCTGCCCGGAGTGCATGACATCGGCGCGGCATTTCCCGTGCATGCCAGCCGCCGGTATTATCTACCCGGAGATGCCATGGTGTATGGCTCCTTCTGCAATCCCGAATGGAAGGACGGGAAAAACATCCGCATCTTCGGCCACGGCACACTCTCCGGCGCACGGCTGAAGCACGAGAGCGCGCTGCCCGCATCTGACTCCGCCCAGCGCAAGATCAGCCGCAAGCCCGTGGAGATCTTCGGGGCGGAGGACACCCAGGTGGAGGGGCTCACCATCGCCGACTCCGCCTCGCACTCGGTCATGCTCATCAATCGCTACACCGAAGGGCACCCGAACCAGGTGCAGTGGACGAAAATCTTCACCTGGCGCGCCAACGGCGATGGCATCAATCCCTTTGGCAACACGCTCATCGAGGACTGCTTCCTCCGCACGCAAGACGACTCGCTCTATGTCAACGGCCGCGGCATCCGCCGCTGCGTGCTGTGGAATGACGCGAACGGCTCCTCCTTCGTGCTCAGCAGCATCCCCGCGCGCAGTCTCATCGTGGAGGACTGCGATGTGATCTACTCCCGCGCCAAATGGCACCACTGGAGCGGCGGCCGCGTCTTCAATGCACGCGGCGAGAACAACGAAGCCGGAGGCCCCGGCGTGATCTTCCGCAACATCCGCATCACCGACCCGCGCCCCACGCTGCAGCAGTTCTTCCTCTGCCTGACCGTGCCCAAGCCCTACGGCAGCGGCGAGCATGAAAAGGGCGACCTTTCAGGCGTCCTCTTCCAAAACATCTCCATCGCCGCCCCCAGCGTGCTCGGCGAGCCCCAGTTCCTGTGGGGCCACAATGAGGGCCGCATCCGAAACCTGACCTTTGAAAACCTGACCCTCGCCGGCAAGCCGGTGATCAACTCGGACTTCTTCAAGACGAATGAGTTTGTGAGCGGGCTCATCTTTGCGCCCAAGTGACCGTTCCCGTTGAGACGCCCGCCCGGAATGGACTGCCGCCATTCGCGTAGCGCTGCCTCCTCCTTCGCTTCGCTGCCACGTCCCAAAAAGTTTCCAAGTTTCCATGCTTAGGGGTGGAAACTTGGAAACTTTTCCAGCCTGCGTCCCGGCGGCCTTCGCCGGGGAGCCGGGAAGGGGACTTCGCAGGGATGCTGCCACTGTCCGTGGTACGAAATAGCAAGCCTCATGCGCACCAGCCGACGCTTTGGTTAGCTCGCTGCCTCGGGGTATTCCCGTGACGGATGATTTTTTCCGGAATAAAACCTTCATGTCATTCATCTAGTGCTCCTGCGGGGATGTAACCGAGAACGGTGAACCGCGAGGAGTTCGAATGATGGCCCATATTCAGTTGCACGAGGGGGACAGGGCAGACTTGCTGCCTTTGTTCCGTATGGCGGATGAGTCCGAAAGCGAGATCCAGAGCTACTACAAGCTTGGGGACGCTTTGGTCGCATTGATCGACAGCGAAGTCATCGGAATGGCCCAGATTGAGACGGTGGGCACTACCGCACAGATCATCAGCCTTGCGGTCGTAGGGTGCCACCAAGGGCAGGGCATTGGGTGCCGCCTGATCGAAGAATCGGTGAATTACTGCCGCCTCAAGGGCCTCAGCCGCCTGATGGTATGCACCGCATCCTGGGAAAGCGAAAACATCGCCTTCTACCTCAAGCGAGGCTTCCGACTTTTCCATGTCGAGCAGGGCTTCTTCACCCCCGAAAAGGGCTACGCCATTCCTGGAGACCAGGTCCAGTTCGAGATGCAAGTGTGACTTCATCCGAGTACCAAATGCCTCGCATCGTTTTCACGGGTAGGTCGCTTGGTCCCCCAAGCGCCGTCTTTCGCAGGGTCTGTGGCCCTCTAGACGGCACATGACCGCTCGGCACCCCGCGAACACACGCGGCTGGTTGGGGACGACCAGCCCTACCAGCTTCCCACCGCTTCCTCCTCCTGCGCTCCATTTCCACGTCCCAAAAAGTTTCCATGTTTCCATGCTTAGGGGTGGAAACTTGGAAACTTTCCGGCCAGCGCCCGTCGAGCCTAGGCCGGGCAGGGGCTTCGCAGGGAGAGTGCCATACTCCGTGGTGCGAAACAACAAGCCTCTTGCGCACAAGCCGACACTTTTGTTAGCTTTGTCGATATGAAATACGACGATGCGTCATGGCACTCAGGCGGGAATTTCCCGAAAGATCTGCCGCCCGAGGCAGGAGCAACCCACACAGGAATGTTTCTGGCCTGGTCACTCCTGTCGGGCCTGGCTGGGGACATTCATGTGGAGGACTTTCCAGAGAGCATCCCGACGCTCAAGGAGCGGTCACTCACACCGGGAGCCTTCTTCCTCAAGTTCTGCGATGGGAAGTTCACAGACGAAGACTTGAATGAGGAAGGCAACGATTTTACCGAGCACTACTTCGACTTCGAGACTGGCAAATACATCAATGATTACGGCGAGACACTTGGATTCTCCCCGGATGACCTTTACCGTATTCCAGACACTTGGGAGACCTTCGACAAGCTCAAGCCCGTTTTGGACAGACGGTATTCCGAATGGAAGTCCACCGCAGCTTGACCATTCAAGGAGTTAGGCCCACCACAAAGCACCGTAACTGAAACCTGATGATGACCGAAGCAGAGCTGATCGCCACTGCGAATGCTTTAGCTGGCGAGTTCCGCACGAGCGCCGACTGCTCCGCCGGCGGCGTGGCCGCTGCCATCTTGTCAGCGTCCGGGCGGGTTTACACGGGCATCTGCGTGGATACTCAATGCGGCATGGGGTTCTGTGCGGAACACGCGGCAGTCGCAGAGATGCTCAAAGCGCGAGAATCCGAAATCGCGCTTGTGGTCGCGGTGGCATCGGGCGGGATGGTCGTCGCTCCCTGCGGGCGCTGCCGCGAGCTGATGTGGCAGGTGAACCCCCGGAATCGGAATGCAATGGTTGTCATCGCTCCGGGCCATCAGGTCACCCTCGCAGAGTTGCTTCCGCACGCAGGATAAGCAGCGCATGAGGCCTGCCTCTCCAGGCGCTCCGCTGCCACCCGGCTGGCCGAGGCAAAAGTTTCCAGGTTTCTATGCTTAGGGATGGAAACTTGGAAACTTTTCAGCCAGCGTTCCGGCGGCCTTGGCCGGGGAGCCGGGAAGGGGGCTTTCGCTTGGAGGCCGCCACGGTCTGTGGTGCCAAATAACAAGCCTCTTGCGCACCAGCCGACGCTTTTGTTAGCTTTGTCCCATATGGCAGCAAATCCGTCAGCGATAAAGTGGTTGGGATTCACCCAACACATCGGTTCACCAGCCACCTGTTAGCCTTCACGCGCATGGGTCGCCAAATCCAATTATACGTTTGCCCATCGATGCGCACAGTAATCGAGGCGGAGGCGCAGCGTATTGGCGCGAAGCTCGTCAGGTATAGTGCAGAGGGTGCTGAGATTCAGTTCTCGGGTGGCGGCGAAGACTCACCGGAGGGCAGAATTTGGACCGCGGCAGCAGACCCGACGCAGTATCTGGCGCTTTGTCGCGCCGCGAAGAGAAGCGCGGTCTTTGACTGCGAGGCCAAGCTTTGGGTGAAGCGAGAGTCCCTTGAGGAGTTCCGTGCTTACCGGATCGCACGGCAGAAATCCCTCGACGAGTTGGTCGCACGAAACCGGAGGTTTTACACCGAGGTTCTCGGTGGTAGCCCCCCAAAATCATGAGGGCTAACCATGTCTGCAGCGAACCCGGCTTGAGGGTCGCGGTTGCAATCTTTGGGTCTCGTCCGCCGGGTCGCTGAGCTTGGATCCTCCGCCGCGCCTCCCGGCGCTCCGCTGCCGCCCGTCGGGCCGGAGCCCCCAAGTTGCCGAGTTTCCACCTCTAGGGATGGCAACTCGGCAACTTCCGGCCAGCGTCCCGGCGGCCTTGGACGGGGAGCAGGGAAGGGGGGCTTCTGGGTAGGGCAGGACCATCGGACAAAGTCCTGCCTCCGTCGTCGCTCTACCTGACGGTGGCCTGCCGTCTCGCAGGCTTGGTCACCTAATGCCCCAGTTCACGCGCCAAGTGAGGCACGCGTAAAGCATGCCGGAACTTGCTGATTTTCAGATGAATACACCATGGCTATGCATACGAAATGTCTGGCATCTTTTCCTAAAGAATGCCGTAACTTGCAGATTTTCAGATGAATACACCATCAGTATGCGTACTAAATGCCTGGAGTCTTTTTTGGCCGATTTTTGCCTTGGTGGTGTGCTAAATGCCTGACATTTTCTCCTTTATGAGATTCTTCATATTGTCGTCATTTAATGTGTTTGATCCTATGATCTGGCTGCTGGGTCTGGCGGCACTGGCATTCGTTTCTGCGGTGGTCGTGACAGTGGTGAACAAAATTCGCAAACCCGATCTTAAAGGGCCACGTACTTGGCGCGCCTTGGGTGCAGCCATCGCATTTTTGGTTGTCTATGTGATGGTCTGCGGCTGGCTTAATTTGAAACCTGGCGCTAATGGCAACCCATTGCAGTACATTGTGGCTACCTGCTGCGTTTTAGCCATCTTCAAGACCGTCAGAGGATAATCATCCTCAAACCTCCAAGAACATGACATCAACTGCGCCGGCTTCGGCAGCCCGTCGAAGGCTACCGGTGGGAGGGTAAAGGTACTACACGTCTCCTTTCTCGGGACGCAAAATTGAGATCAGATATTCGTGGGCGCTGGCAGAACTCCGGCAAGAAAAAAGTCTGCAATCGTAGTGTCCTTGTGAGGTGCCAGTGATTTCAGCTGCTCCGGCGTCAATTTGATAGAATTGGCAACAAGCACGCCCACATCGCCCCGAGTCGTGTATTCAAGCCACACGTCTTTTCCCGTGACTGTGAGAGTTCCACCCCCAACAATTTGAACAGTCTTTCCTTCGTATTTAGCGTGTAGTTCTTCCATGCTTCTTATTGCGCATTAAATTACTGGCATTTTTCCTAAAAGGTACGATTCAAAGGTATTCAGGTTGTTAACATTGGGTCCTTCTTACGAGGAGTGGCCTTCAAGCAATTCGTCGCATAATTATAAATTTGCCAAGCCAATTCATAGTTCTTGCCAGAGCGGACTATTCCCGGCTCATACTGAAGAAGGTTCATCTTATCGTTTTTGTAAACGAACACCTTTCCTTGAGTGAAGAAAGCAGTTGGCGGTCTCCCATTGACTTCAAAAACGACCGAACTCGGACCACCTCGATCACCATGAGTTACTGTGACAACGAGGACCCGCTCATCTGGCAAATATCCGCAATAGGCTTCTAGACCATGTACAATTTGCGATTCAGTCCAAGGTTTAAATGGCGTCATGGCAAGCAAGTTAATAAGGAAACCCGCCAAGGCAATCGGTCTGTATAACGATGGAAGAATACACCTTGACGAGAGGTCGCCATCACCGCCTTGAGTTATTCCGGTGCCAGCTTCATAATCCGTCTGACCCACCGCCACAATACTTTACATTACATTGATTGTTGGTAGTTAACAACCGGGTCGTTTGGAGGCTCATGGAGAGGCCTACACTGGGCAAAACGGCTACCGAGCGCCAGCCTACCCCACCAGCTTGAGGGTGCGTTTCTCCTGCGCGCTCTGGAAGGCGGTATCGACGATCTGCTGGCCGATGCGGGAGATGTCGAGGCGGAGCGGGCCGATGAGGGGCGCGCCGTTTTCGAGGTGGTGGATGACGTGCTCGACGGGATTGCGGTTCGGGGCGAGGACGGGATCGACCGGGATCTCGTAGCCTTCAGGGCGGGCGCGGGTTTGGACGCGGACGGTGGTGGCGTAGTCGTAGCACGAGATCGTGCCGTCGGTGCCTTTGAGGACGAAGCCGCACTTGGGCTGGGGCTGGTGGGTCCAGGGATCGGTGAAGGTGCCCCAGCGGGTTTCGCTTTTGCTGAGGCCGAAGCTGTAGCGGATGATGGCCACGGCGTGCTCGTCCACCTCCAGCCCGGCGGGTTCGTCCCAGACGCCGGTGACTTCCAACGGGGCCCGGCCGCCGAGGTGCCAGGTGCCGAGGGTGGTGCCGTAGCCCATGTAGTCGAGCAAGGAGCCCCCGCCCTGCGCTTTGCTGTAGAACCAGCTGGCGGCTTTTTCGGCGGCGCTGGGTTCTTTTTCGATCTTGTCGGCGCCGTGGTAGAGCGGGCCGCGATTGCCGCCGTGGTGGTGGAATTCGCGGACCTCGCCGATGAGGCCTTCCTGGATGAGGCGGTGCGCGGTCTGCTGGCCGGCATCCCAGACGAGGGGCCAGTTGACGGTGAGGAGCTTGCCGTGCGGCTGCATGGCGGCGATCATGGCATCGGCCTCCGCCAGGGATCCGGCGAAGGGTTTCTCCATGATGATGTGGGTGCCGAAGGGGGCGATCTTGGAGACCCAGTCGCCGTGATTGGAGGCGGCGGGACAGAGGATGACGATGTCCGGCTTGGTCTGCTCCATGCAGGCGCGGTAGTCGGTGAAGACCTGGGCGTCGGTGAGGCTGAAATTCCGCTGGGCGTCCACGAGGCGTGCGGGCTGCTCATCGCAGATGCCCACGATCTCCGCGTTCGGGTGCTCGGAGGTCTGGCGCAGCAGGTCGCCCATGTGGAAGTGATCGAAATTGATGCCGGCGATGCGCCATTTTTTGCTCATAGGGGCTGCATCGAAGCCGAAGCGAGCAGCGCTGACAACTGCTCATTTATGACCGAAGGGAACGCCTTAATGGTAAAATGATGGAGGGTAAAATGATTCCAATCCTTTGATTTTAAATCATTTTACCCTCCATCATTTTACCAACTGGACCCCTCGCCAGCGTCCCGAAGCCCCCGCACTTTTCCATTGGCCACCGGGCATTCCCCGCTTTGATGTCCCCTGCCCATGGCGAATGAAATCCGCGACACCCCCGGCCGTCTGCTGCTCGGCTGGGCGCTGCTGTTCACGTCTCTCGTCATCCTGTCCTGGCGCATCCACCTTCACCGTGCGGACTATGATTGGACCGAATACCCCACTGCGCTAGGAGACAGCCAGTACTACACCACCTTCGGCAAGGACGACCGCTACGAGCCGAATCTGCGTTTCCCCGGCCAGGAGGAGGGCCTCTTCCTCCGCGGCGAAAAGGCCGTAACCTTTGACGACGCTACGATGCTCAAACGGGCGCGCGATTCCACCGGCCGCCACTTCATCTACCAGCCCGCGCCCCCTGCCCCCGGCAAGACCGGCGACAAGACTCCCCTTCCCCTGCCCGTCTATTTAAAGATCGGCGAGAACCTCTACGTGGAGTTCGGCGCGCGGAAGTTTTACCCGCCCTTTGTGCCGAAAACCGGGCCGTGAATCCCTTCTGTCAGCACACATCCACCACGACGGCCGGTTAAACGATCGCTTCCAGTACCAGCAACGGAAGGCCGAAGCAGAGGAGGCCAGCATACAGGGCATCGAACCAAAACAAGGAAAGTGCCGCCACCGCGTAGCTCCATCCCACCACGGGCGTGGCGGTGATCTTCATCAGCCAGGAGGCATCCTTCTTTTTCACCGCCTCCCAGAGGCTGGCGGCGTCCGCGAAGTTTGGAAAGGCATTCATGCCCACAGACATGCCCACCCAGCCCAGAAAGATGTCCAGCGCCCCGGTCTCCGCCTTCGCCGTTTCCGCCATAGCCACCGGCAGGCAGATCAGGACAGCCAGCGTGGAATTGACCACAAAGGGAGCCAACGAGATGAGCAGCTGTTTCCAGCCATCGGACGGCTCATCGTGGATCACATAGCCCGCGGGGGCCGCCACCTGAAAGTAGCAGACGTTCAGCACCGGCGTGCAGGTGATGCGACACACGAGCTGATGCACAACCTCGTGAACGATGACGCCTGGAAAGGTGGCCGCCGCAATGATGGGTCGAGGAATGAAAATCATGGGGGTGAAAAAGAGGGCTGCGGGAGTGTTCGTGCCCTCATCAAGGCGTGAGCGGTTTCACCATCTGGACGGATTCAGCCGGCGTCTCGATCGTTATCCCCAGCTTTTCCAGGCCTTTGAGCACAGCTCCTGCACGCGTTCGCTGGTCGGTGGTCATCATCCATACCTGCAGTGAATGCATGGCTGTCATCGCTTCGTCATGGTGCCCGCTTTTGAAGGCGGCCTCTGCATACAGGGTGGCAGTTTCGTTGTCAGTGTGGCGTGGGGCGAGGATGCGGTAGGTCTGGCAGGCCTCCTCCCACCGCTGCTCCGCCACCATCTTTTTGGCCCGGGTGAAGTGGTACGCATCCTGAATGCGCCCGATCGAAAGCCCCAGTGCCACCATCGTCAGCGCGAAAACCGCCGCAGCAGCCCCCTTGACCCACTTCGGGTACGGGTACCGAATCAGCGCCACACGACAGGTCTCGCACACAGGGACTTCCGTTAGAGAGCTAAACTCCGGCGCACCACAGGCCACGCAGGCTTCCGGCTTGGCAGAGGCATCGTCCGTCACAGGTGCCATCTGGTACGGCGCTTCTTCTGGTGGTCCGGTATAGACGAAGGGATTCTCCGGGTAGGACGCGTCCCTTTTGTCCGGATGCTCTCCCGAGGGATTGGAAGGGTCAGGCGGGAGGGGCGGTGGAGTGCTCATGCGCTCGGGACAAACTTTCTAATTCAGAGGATGCGTCAAGGACAAGAAAATACAGGATCTGCCTACACAATATTGGCCTGTGAAATGCGCTTGGCACCCCCGCAAATCTCCCTTTACTCCCCCGCCCGAACTTTCTCCTCACTCACATGCCCATCGCCCGCGCCCTGCTCTCCGTTTCCGACAAATCCGGCCTCCTCGAATTCGCCAAAGGACTGGCGGCTCTGGGAGTGGAACTGCTTTCCACGGGCGGCACCTCCAAGCATCTGAAAGACGGCGGCCTCACCGTCATCGATGTCTCCGACCACACCGGTTTTCCCGAGATGTTTGACGGCCGTGTGAAAACCCTGCACCCCAAGGTCCACGGCGGCCTGCTGCAGCGCCGCGACAACGACGAGGACAAAAAGAACGCTCAGAAGCACGACATCCCCTGCATCGACCTCGTCGTGGTGAATCTCTACCCCTTTGAGCAGACCATCGCCAAGAAGGACGTCACCCTTGAGGAAGCCATCGAAAACATCGACATCGGCGGCCCCTCCATGCTGCGCTCCGCCGCCAAAAACCACCGCTGGGTCACGGTGATCACCGATCCCGCCGACTATTCAGTCGTCCTGGCAGAAATGAAAGAGCACGCCGGAGACACCACCCTGGCCACTCGCGAGCGCCTCGCCTGCAAGGTCTTCCAGCGCACCGGTGCCTACGACTCCGCCATCGCCGCCTACCTGAACAAGGAGCAGACCACGCAGAAGACCTTCAATCTCAGCCTGCCGCTCTACTCGGAGCTGCGCTACGGGGACAACCCGCACCAGAAGACCTCCCTCTACGGCAACTTCGGCGACTACTTCGTGAAGCTGCACGGCAAGGACCTCAGCTACACCAACGTGCTCGACATCCACGCCGCTGCCGAGATCGCCCTCGAATTCCGCCGCCCCACCGTGGCCATCCTCAAGCACACGAATCCCTGCGGCGTGGGCTGTGCGGATGAAGATCTGCGCGAGGCCTGGCAGAAAGCCTTCGAGACCGACAAGCAGGCCCCCTTTGGCGGCGTCATCGTGGTGAACCGCAGCATGACCATCGGCCTGGCCCGCATCATTTCCGAGATCTTCACCGACGTCATCATCGCCCCTGACTTCGATGCTGATGCCCGCGCCCTGCTGCAGAAGAAAAAAAACCTGCGCCTCATCCAGATGCTCCCCGGCGTGGCCGAGGCGCTCACCGAGCCGATCATCCGCTCGGCCCCTGGCGGTGTCATGGTCATGGACAGCGACTCCCGCGCTCTCGGCCTGGACGATCTCGAGTCCAAAGTGAAGACCATCCGCCCGCCAACCCGCGACGAACTCGAAGCCATGCGCTTCGGCTGGCGAGTGGTCAAACACGTCAAATCCAACGCCATCGTCTTCTCCACCAGCGACCGCACCCTCGCCATCGGCGCCGGCCAAATGAGCCGCGTGGACTCCTGCCGCATCGCGGTGTGGAAGGCCAAGGAAGCAGGCCTCAGCCTCAAGGGCAGCATCGTCGCCTCAGACGCCATGTTCCCCTTCCCGGACGGCCTCATCGCCGCCGCCGAAGCCGGAGCCACCGCGGCCATCCAGCCCGGCGGTTCCGTCAAGGATGAGGACGTCATCAAGGCCGCCAATGAGCACAAACTCGCCATGTGCTTCACCGGCGTGCGCCACTTCCTGCACTAAAAGCAGCGGCGTAAAATAGGCGTCGATTCCCTTCGCTTTGAGTTGCTTAGGTTTGCCTGATATTCAGGAAAACTTAAGCAACTGTTGCCGGCTGAGCTCCTTTTCATCTATCTTGGCTGCACCGTGGAGAAGATGGAACCGCCCTCGATGACTTATCCCCGCGAGACAAGGCTCCGCAGCTGAGTCCGTCCTCCGAGGGTAAAGAGTACCCCTGCCACGCAGCCTAGGTGCCCCCTTCCCTTACTTTCCCACGACCTTATCTCAAGGCGCGGTAGGAACCACCGTGACCTCGAAAGAACCTCGAAAATAGTTAACAAGTGTTAAATGGATAGAGACATTAAATATCTCATTTTGAGAGTGGAACCTCTCCATTTAACGCTTCAGCTTTGCGTTAAAGGAACCATTAGGCAGTGTCAATTTACCACAAACTCAATTGTTTCTAAAAAGTGGAAAGGCCACCATGCAACGCTTTGTTCCTCCTCTCTCCTGCCTCAATTCCCCTTCAATGGCGGCGCATTCAGAGCAGTTTTTTACATTGTAGCGTCAATTATTTAATATTCGTTAAATAATTATTTATTACTCTCATGTTGAATAGATTGCACTCACATCGCTCCTAAAATTCAACAATTTCGCAGGCTGTCCATCCCTTGCCGGTACCGGCGAACCGAAGCTCTTTCTCGGGATCCTACCGTATTCTTTACTGCGGCATAAGACCTAGCCGATTGCTTGACCCCGCCGCATGCCTCGCCATGACTTGCGGCGTGTCTGACGGCCCCCCATTGATCGACCGAGTCCGCTTGCGTTCCAACCAGTGGCGCAAACTGCGCTCTATCGTGCTCAATCTCGCCACCACGGACAGCTTCTACGGCAAAAAGATCCGCGAATGGGAGCTGAAGGTCAGCCGCCTCAACCGGGTGGACGACTTCATCGCCCAGGTTCCCTTCACCACCAAGGCGGACATTCAGGCAGACCGCGCCGCCCACCCGCCGTTTGGCACCAATCTCACCCGGGCCATCCAGCAGTACACCCGCTTCTGCCAGACCAGCGGCACCAGCACCGGCTTCCCCATGGCCTGGATCGACACCCCGGAAAGCTGGGACGCCATGCTCAAATGCTGGCAGCGCGTGTTCGACGCCGCCGGCTTGGTCAAAGGAAAGGACCGCATCTTCTTCGCCTTCTCCTTTGGCCCCTTTCTTGGCTTTTGGACCGCCTACGAGGCCGCTGCCAAGGACTACCTCATCATTCCCACCGGCGGCATGTCCAGCCAGGCCCGACTGGAGGCCATGGCCCGCTACGGAGCCACCGTCCTCTGCTGTACCCCCACCTACGCCCTGCGCCTCGGCGAGCTGATCGGCGCCCCCTCCGGCGTGGACCGCAAGAGCCTCAGCATCGAGAAAATCATCGTCGCAGGAGAAACCGGCGGCAGTGTGCCTGAAGTGCGCAAACGCCTCGAGTCCCTTTGGGACGCCCGTGTCTTTGACCACCATGGCATGACGGAAGTCGGACCGGTCAGCTACGAGACGGAGGACCTGCCCCGCCAGCTCGTCGTCATGGAGGAGGCCTACCTCGCTGAAATCGTCGATCCCGCCACCGGAGTCGAAGTGGCCGACGGTGAATTCGGCGAGCTGATTCTCTCCACCCTGGACCGCACCGCCTGCCCCCTGCTCCGCTACCGCACCGGAGACTGGGTCAAGAAGAAGCTCCACCGCGGCCGCCTGGTGCTCGATGGCGGCATCCTCAGCCGTGTGGACGACATGGTGGTGGTGCGCGGCGTGAACATCTACCCCAGCGCCGTCGAAGCCGTGGTGCGGCAGTTCCCCGAAGTTGTGGAGTACATGGTCGAACAGCGCAAAGTCGACGCCATGGACGAGATCGAGCTGGCCGTGGAACTCGACGGCAATGTAGCGAAGCAGATGCTCAAGCGCCTCGAGTCCAAGCTCAAGGACACGTTTTCCCTGCGCATCCCCGTGCGCCTCGCCGAATCCAACTCCCTGCCCCGCCACGAGTTCAAGGCGAAACGCTGGCGGATTGTCCCGGCAGACTCAGGGGCGAACGGCGAATAAAGTTCGAAAGCTGTCATGCTTTTTCACCCTTTAGGACTTGGCCTTTCGGCAGCCATTCGTCATTTTGCATTCGTCTTCTCCCTCTCATGCCTCTCATCCAACTGACCAACGTCTCCAAATCCTACACCGATCCAGGCAGCGGAGCGAGCGTGCCCGTGCTGCGCGGCATCAATCTCAGCATTGATGCTGGCGAGGCCGTGGCCATCGTCGGCCCCTCCGGCTGTGGCAAGAGCACCCTGCTCAACCTCCTCGGCACCCTCGACGTTCCCGACGAGGGGAGCCTCACGCTGGATGGCGAGGAGCTGGCCAGAGCTTCGGCGAAGCAGCTTGCCGCCGTGCGCAGTCAGAAGATCGGATTCATCTTCCAGCTCCATCACCTCATGCCGCAGTGCTCCGTGCTGGAGAATGTGCTGCTGCCCACGCTCGCGCTCAAATCTCCGCCGGCGGACGCCCTGCAGCGCGCGGAGGCTCTGCTCGAAGAGGTGGGGCTCAAGGACCGCATGAACTGGAAGCCCGCCCAGCTTTCCGGTGGCGAGCGCCAGCGCGTGGCCTTCGTGCGCGCCCTCATCAACCAGCCCCAGCTCATCCTGGCGGACGAACCCACCGGCGCTCTCGATGAGACGAACGCCGCCAGTTTGACCGACCTGCTTCTCAAGCTTCAAAAGAGCAGCGGTGTCACCTTGGTCATGGTCACGCATCATCGCGCGCAGGCGGAGCGCATGGGCCGTGTGCTGACGATCCACGAAGGCGGGCTGAAATGAAACTCTCCGAATACGTCCTCCAATCCGCGCGTCATTACTGGCGCGGCCACCTGGGCCTGCTGTTTGGCACCTTCCTGGCCGCCACCATCCTGACCGGTTCCATGCTCGTGGGTGACTCCGTGCGCGCCAGCCTGCAGCGTGTGGCAGCCCTGCGCCTTGGCAAGGTGGAGGGCGGCGTGCTTGGCGGCGACCATTGGTTCACGGAAAAACTCGCACACAAAACCAAGTCCGCCCCCCTCATCATCGCCACCGGCTCCGCCACGGCGGTAAACGGCCAGGTGCGGGTGAATGGCGCGCAGGTGCTCGGCGTGGACGGGAGCTTCTGGAAGCTCAGCACCAGCGGGAAGAGCATCGTCTTCGACAAATCCGCCGTCGCCATCAACGAACCCCTGGCGCACAAGCTCGGCGTCAAAGCCGGAGACACCATCCTCGTGCGCCTGGAGCGTCCCAGCGCCATCTCACGAGATGCCCCCCTCTCCGGCAGCACCAATCAGGATGTCTCCCTGCGCCGCACGGTTTCGGCCGTTCTGAGTGCGGAGGACTTCGGTGCCTTCCAGCTCGCCGCCTCCCAGGTGCCGCCAGATTCCGTGTTTGTGAATCTCGCAGATCTTCAAACCCAGCTGGAAATGGACGGCCGCGTCAATGCCCTGCTCAACCCGCAGTTCCACTACCTGCGCGCCCATTTGGAGGACCAGCGCACGCTGGAGGATTTCTCCCTCCGCCTCAAGCGCATCGAGGGAGAGGCCAAGGAGTGGGAGATAAGCACCAGCCGCGTATTTCTTGACCAGTCCCTCACGCAGAAGCTTATGGACTTCAAAGGAGCCCATGGCGTGCTGACCTACCTCGTCAATGGCATCACTTCAAAGCAGGGGGGCACCCCTTACTCCATGGTCACCGCCACCGGCACTGGAAAGGACGACGAGATCACCATCACGCAATGGCTGGCCGATGATCAAAAGCTCGCCGTGGGCGATGAACTGGAGCTCAAGTACTTTGTGGTGGGCCTGGGCCGCGAGCTCCAGCAGCAGTCCGCCAAGTTCAAAGTCGCCGCCATTTTGCCGATGGATCACCCCCGTGTCACCAAGGCATGGACGCCCGACTTCCCCGGCGTTTCAGACGTGGACAACTGCCGTGACTGGGAACCCGGCATTCCCATGGACATGAAGGCCATCCGCGACAAAGACGAGGCCTACTGGGACGACTACAAAGGCACGCCCAAAGGCTTCATCACCCTCGCCGCAGGCCAGAAGCTCTGGACCAATCGCTTTGGCAGTCTCACGGCCATCCGCCTGCCCAATGAAGGCCAGACGCTGGAGGCCAAATCGAATGCGCTGGCTCTGCGCGTGCAGCTGGCAGACATCGGCCTGGTGCCGCGTGACTTCAAGCACGACGCCGGAGCTGCCGCCAAGGGCAGCGTGGACTTCGGCGGCCTGTTCATCGGCCTCAGCATGTTTTTGATCGCTGCGGCGCTGGTCTTCGCGGCGCTGCTGTTTCTCTTCACTCTGGAGCGTCGTGCCTCGCAGGTGGGACTGCTGCTGGCCATGGGCTGGACGCGTGGCATGGTGCGCCGTGCCTGGCTGCTGGAGGCTGGGGTCATCGCCGTGGCAGGGGTCATCCTCGGCGTGTTTGGCGGCATGTTTTACACCGAAACAGCCTTGCATGGTCTCTCCGCCGTCTGGACCGGTGCCACCCAGGGACTGCCGCTCATCTTCAGCGCCAGCCTTGCCACCATCCTTTATGCAGCACTGGGCACCATGGTCGTGGTGCTGCTCACACTCGCCTGGGCCAGCCGGAAGCTTTTCAAGGTCAATGCCCGCGACCTGCTGGCAGGCTCCTGGACCGAAGACTTTGCCCCGGTCAAAAAGAAGCGCAGCGGGAAGGTCATGCTGGGCTTTGCCGGCACCGCGCTTCTGCTCCTGGCCCTCGGCTTTGTGGTGAAAAACCCCGAGGCCGTGGCCGGCATGTTCTTTGGCTCCGGCATGCTCATGATGATCGCCGGTCTGCTTTCCCTGCGGAACTGGATGCGTCGTGACAGCGACACGCTCGCACGCAGCCTCTGGCAGATCGGCTCCCGCAACATCTCCCGCCGTCCTTCCCGCAGTCTCGCCGTCATTGGCATGATGGCAGGCGGCATCTTCCTCGTCGTCGCCGTCAATGCCTTCCGCATGAGTGCTGGCGATCCCACCGTGCGCGCTTCCGGCACCGGCGGCTTTGCTCTTATCGGAGAATCCTCCCTGCCCGTGTACGAAGACCTCAATGGCAAAGCGGGCTGGGACGCCTTCGGTCTCGATGAAAAACTCATGCCACAGGTCCGTGTGGTCCCCTTCCGTGTGCGCGAAGGCGATGACGCCAGCTGCCTGAATCTCAACCGCGCTCAGAAGCCCGTCCTCGTGGCGGCAGATCCTGCCAAGCTGACTGGCACCTTCGCTTTCGCTTCTGGTGGGTGGGACAAGCTTGCGCCATCGGCCGTAGAGCAACCGTCCCGGTTGCCCTCTGCAAGCGACACGCCTGCACTACAGCCTCTTCCCGCCATCGCCGATCAAGCCACAGCCATGTGGGGCCTCGGCAAAGGCGTGGGCGATACCCTGGACTATCAGGACAGCGCTGGAAAAACCTTCCAGGTCAAAATCGTCGGCCTCCTCGCCGGTTCCGTCC
Organism: Prosthecobacter sp.; assembly: GCF_044222565.1. Classification (GTDB taxonomy): domain Bacteria; phylum Verrucomicrobiota; class Verrucomicrobiia; order Verrucomicrobiales; family Verrucomicrobiaceae; genus Prosthecobacter. Next base: position 51,926 of record NZ_JBGANA010000024.1, on the reverse strand, counting down.
TGCAGGGCAAGATGATCATCAGCGAAAAGGACTTCCTCTCGAAGTATCCCGATGCCGCAGGCTACCGCTTCTTTCTTATCGATGCCAAACCGGAGCAGTCCGCCGAAGTCGCCGCCCACGTCACCCGTCAGCTTGAGCAGCGCGGCCTCGCCTTGGAACCCACCAAGCAGCGTCTCGAACTCTTCCTCAGCGTGCAGAACACCTACATCGGCATCTTCACCGTGCTCGGCGGACTGGGCGTGCTGCTCGGCACCGCCGGCATCGGTGTTCTCATCGCCCGCCATGTGCTGGAGCGCCGTGGCGAACTCGGCCTCATGCAGGCCCTCGGTTTCACCGCCGCTTCACTGCGCTCCATGATCCTCGGAGAGCACAGCGTCCTGCTCATCATTGGCGTCCTTCTCGGCGTCGTCACCGCCGCACTCGCCGTCATTCCCCAGTTGATCGAACGCGGCAGCAGCCTCCCCCTCAGCTTCCTTCTCCAGCTCATCGTCGCCGTCCTCGCCTTCGGCCTCATCGTCTGCGCCATCGCCGTCACCACCGCCATCCGCGGCACCCTGACCGACTCCATCCGCCGCGAGTAGTGCCCCCCAAGGAGCGGCACTTGCCAAGTGCCTCTGGCTCCGGTTGCCTAGCATTCGCCTCCGCTTGGCTGTTGCGAGCAAAGTGGATTCAGAACAAACATCGGGCATCACCAATCCTTGACTCTTCATGCTCTTCTGGACACACATCTTCGATCTTCTGGCCAAGTCCGCTGGCATGGCCCTTGCTGTTGCGTTGTTACTGCTCAGTCTCCCGAATCCACCAGCCAAGGTCGGCCTGGTGATCTTTGTCCTCTGCCTATTGGCAGGGGGAGTCGTCTGGTGGTTCGCCTTGCGGCCCCTGTCATCGTGGCTGCATGCTCGGGTGCGACTCGGAGCTCGGCTTTCGTGGGCTCAGGCAAGACGTGCATCGATGCTGTTTTCTCCCGTGCGTGACATCCTGCGGTGGCACCCATTATGGGAGGTGCGGCATCTGCCAGTGACTGAGCGTGTCGCCGCCATCGAAGAAGCCATGGAGCAGTTGCAGGCACAGCAGCGAGCGAAGGCCGAACAGCTGCGGGCAGCCCCCGCTTTGAGTCATGCCATCCGCTGGTTGAACGTCGCCGTCATCATCGCCGCGATCGTGGTCACGGCTAACCATCTGCCACCCGCATCCTGGGTGTCCGAATTTCAAGCCCGTGTGTTCAATGGCGAATACTACCCCATGCTGACCGGCATCATTTTGGCGGCCCCGGTCATCGCCCTGTTGAAAGCGCTGGAGCTAGCCACGGCCCCCCGCAAGATCACCATCATCGAGAACCCACCCGGCTTCGAGGATAGGGTTGCTGTTACAGCTCACCCGCAGCAGCAGCCGGAGAATGCCCCCGATCCCGACGATCACTCCCGCTTTGCACCTCCGGAACGCTAGGTAAAAACTCCTTCCCTGCCTTCAGTCACTCGCCCCATCCGGCCTCATCAATCACGGATCCAAGATTTTGAGTCTAGTGCGCCCCCGCCTTGCACTCAGCCTCGCCCCCACTCCCCTGGGACCGCGGCACTCCGATGCCGCTCTGGCCTCCGGAAGCTCCGCATTCACTCGGCGTGTCGCCCCGGCTTTGCGCCCTACCTCCGGAAACCTCTGGAAAAATCTTTTTACCCCCAAATCTTTTTGCCCTATTCCCGCTCATTCGCTCTCTGCCTTCACAGCTAAAACTCTGAAATCTTCCTACCCTAATCTTTCTACCTCCTTCTCTCCCGCCCCTCCTTGCACTCTGCCCCGCCCACGCTCCTATACCAGCAGTGAACCCCACGCTCAACGAACCCGACTCCCCCTTCGACCTCGCCCTGCGCCCGGCGGATTTTTCCGAGTTTCACGGCCAGACCAAGGTCAAAGAACAGCTCCTCGTCATGGTCGAGGCCGCCAAGATGCGCGGGGAGTCGCTGGATCACGTCCTGCTCTGCGGCCCTCCTGGTTTGGGCAAGACCACTCTGGCCAATCTCATCGCCAACGCCATCGGCACCAAGCTTCACACCACCAGCGGCCCTCAGATCGATCGCGCGGGCGATCTCGCCGGCATCCTCACCAACCTTCAGGAGCGCGACGTCCTCTTCATCGACGAAATCCACCGCCTCCATCCCAGCATCGAGGAGTACCTCTACCCCGCCATTGAGGATTACCGCCTCGACATCATCATCGATCAAGGCCCCAAGGCACGCACCATCCGCATCGATCTCCCGCCCTTCACGCTCGTAGGCGCCACCACCCGTGCCGGCATGCTCACTTCCCCGATGCGTTCACGCTTCGGCATTCCCAACCGCCTTGACTACTACACTGCCGAAGAAATCCAGCACATCCTCATCCGCTCCGCACGGTTGATGAATGTGGCCATCGAGCCCGAAGGCGCGCACGAGATCGCCCGCCGCTCCCGTGGCACGCCGCGCATCGCCAACCACCTCCTCCGCTGGGTGCGGGATTTCGCCCAGGTCAAAGCTCAAAATATCGTCACCGAAGACGTCGCCCGCATGGCGCTCACCATGCGCGACATCGACGAATCCGGTCTCGATGAAATGGACACCCGCATCCTCGAAGCTATCATCGGCAAATTCGACGGCGGCCCCGTTGGCATGGGCAGCGTCGCCGTCGCCGTCGGTGAAGACACCAGCACCCTCGAAGACGTGCACGAGCCTTACCTCGTCATGCAGGGCTACCTCAAACGCACGCCCCGCGGCCGCGTCGCCATGCCCGCCGCTTACCGCAAGCTCGGTCTCATTCCACCGAATACCGGACAGTCGGAGCTGTTTTAAAAAAGTAGTCCAGAGCTTCAGCTCGTTCCGGAAAGTACTCGCGAGCTTTAGCTCGCTCTGGAAAGCGCCGCTTCACCCACCACGCCCCAAAGCCCCCGCCTCTACTTCTCCGTCATCTCCCTCGACTTGATATTGTAGTTTACCAGCGTGCACGACTTGCCTGAGACGAGGTAGCTGAAAGTCTCCACTCCCTCCCCCTTCTCAAACTCGGTCCTCACGGAGACATGCACCGTCGTTTTCGAGTTCGCGCTAAACACCCGCCAGCCCTCACTCGTGGACTTTGTCTGCGCCCCCAGCTTGGTGTAGACCTTCTCCAGCAGCTTCACGAACTGTTCCTCGGTCGCCACCGCCTTCAAGTCCGCATGCGCCGCGGCATAAAGCTCTTGGTACTTCGACTCATTGAACTTCTGGTGAAACTCCACGATCGCCGTTTCCGCCATCCCCTTGCCCCTCGTCATGTCCTTGCAGCCAGGGAGCAGAAGCAGGGTCAGCAGCAGCATGAACAAAGTTTTGAAAATCATCAGGCAAAAAATGACACATCGGGACGAATGAGTAGCAAGGACGATTGATTCAACGTTCCTAGCTCTCCCCACATGCCGCCCCTTCGCCATTCACCCGTCATCTTCCGCATGCTGCTGGCCTTTGGCATGCTGCTCACCACCAGCCTCATCGCCAAGGAATACGCGCCTGAAGATCCTCGCGAAAAAGACCTGCTCGAGTTCGTGACCTTCGAGATCGAAATCGAAGGCGGGACCTGGAAAGACAGCGGACGCTTTCCCCCGCTGGTGTGGCAGTCACCCGACCGCGTGCTTTCCATCATCGGCCAGTGCCCGCTGGTCATTCGCTGGTTCGACAAGGAACTCAATGAGCTCACCAAGCCCAATGGCAAGGCGCCCTATGTGGCCTATCTAGACGGTCGCAGCGAGCACGGCCAGCGCATCCGCCGCATGGTCACCGCCAGCCCCGGCGGCAAGGCGCTCACCGCTTTTCCCCACCCCGCCCATGCCGCCTCCTACGACGAGTCCCAGTGGCTGTTGGACGAGCAGCAGATCGCCCTTAAGCGCAAGCTGCTCGGACTTGAGCATCACTTCCCAGCGTTCAAAGCCCCGCAAAAAGCAGAACCGGGCGCCACGGTGTTGCATGACGGCACTCCGGCCGAGGCGGGATTCAAGCCAGAGTCCATCACCGCCATGCGCGCCGCATGCCGCGAGTGGTATGAAAGCTCCAAAGAACCATTCGTCGCCCTCGTTGCCTCCCATGGCATCATCGTTTTCCACGAGGCTTTTGACGATCCCATCGCCGGCACCACCACCCTCGACACCCCCAAGCACATGGCATCCATCACCAAGACCATGAGCGCCGCCCTCTACGCCGAATTCATGGACCAGGGCCTGGTGAATCTTGACGATCCCGTCGGCAGACTTCTGCCCGATTTCCCGGTCGAAGGCCCCAAGGCATTGACCTGGCGCGCTACCTTCATGCACACTGCAGGCCTGCACATGAAAGCGGGCTCAGGCCGTGAAGTGCACAACGCCTGGAGCGACAACTGGGCCGTCAACCTCCTGCCCTGCCTCACGGTCGGCAAGGAGCACCGGTACAACAACATGGACACCGAACTCACCGGCAAGGCCATGGAACTGATCACCGGCCGGAGCGTCCTGCGTCTGCTCAAAGAGAATCTTTTCATCCCCATGGGCATGACCCGCTCCCGTGCTTCCGACGTCTGCCACGGAGGCGAGTGCACCGCGCTCGATGTGGCAAAGTTCGGACAGATGCTGCTCAACCAAGGGGCCTATGGAGACACCCGTTTCTTCTCCCGGGAGACGTTCCAGAAGATGCTGCCGGCGCGGCTCAAGAGCTACTGGCCTGCTGCAAAGTTCGACATCCCCTGGGGCATGGGCCTAACTTACTTCAATGAACGCGATCCCCGTGCCGGCACCGACGGAATACCCGCCGATAAGACCCTGCTCAGCCGCAAGACCTTCTGCCACGGTGCGGCTTCGGGTGCGGTGCTCCGCATCGATCCGGAGAATGAAGTCGTCGTGACGCTGGTACGGGAAAAAAACCTGGAAGGCGATGCCTACAAAACCCGCCTCGCCAAGTTTCTTCTGGCCGTGGATGAGGGCATCGTGGAGCGCAGGCCTTGAGCAATCCACGGTGCCGCCCCACCCATCTGAGGCGGGTTATCGGGCAATATTGGCCTGAAAAACAACCAACCGTGGAGTTTTTCTCAATTTACGTTTTGCCAAGCCAAGGTTTGGGGGCGAATAGAATTTTCTTAGCTCTTTCCCCAATAATCCTCGAAAGCCAGCATGCGATTGTCTGAGAATCCCGCACCACCAGCACTGAGTTTTGTCTTTCCATGCTTGAATGAGGAGGTGACCCTCGGCACCTGCATTCAGCAAGTTAAGGACTCTTTGGAACCCACCGGCATTGATTACGAAATCATCATTGCGGACAACGGCAGCACCGACCGTTCGCGTGAAATCGCCCAGAGCATGGGCTGCCGCGTGGTGCCTGTGCCGGTTCGTGGCTACGGCGCCGCTTTGCGCGGAGGCATCGAGGCCAGCCAGGCCGAGTACGTCATGTTTGCCGACTCGGACAGCACCTACCTCTACGCGGATGCCGCCCCTCTCTACCAGGCGGCCAAGAAGGATGATGCGGACATGGCCATCGCTTCCCGCATGATCGGCCGCATCGAGCCCGGCGCCATGCCTCCCTTGCACCGATGGTTGGGAACCCCGGTTCTCACAACCCTCATCAACCTGCTTTTCCATGGCAGGTTGTCTGACTGCAACTCAGGCTTCCGCTGCATCCGCAAGTCAGCATTCGCGACTTGGGAGATTCGTTCCAACGGCATGGAGTTCGCTTCCGAACTGCTCATCAAAGCGCTCAAGGCAGGCGCGCGTTCGGTGGAAATTCCCTCCGGCCTTCGCAAAGGCCCCGAAGGACGTGTCGCCCACCTGCGCACCTGGCGCGATGGCATGCGCCATCTGCTATTTATCTTTTCCGAGAAGCCCAAGCTTTTTGAAATGCTGGGATTCTTCACGGTGCTGATCACCACCCTGCTGCAGGTCACGGCTTTCTGCACCGGCCCCGTCAGCGTGGGAGGGTTCCACATTTTCGATCTGCACAGCAAGGCCCTGCTGCTGCTCGCCGGCATCTTCGGTGCGCAGTTTTACCTGTTCAGCTGCATGCTCTTTCTGCAGGGCAAGGACCGCTCGCTCGGCATCACCCGGAAGCTCATCAACCTGGATGAGGGTGTTCTATTTTTCATCCTGCTTGCAACACTGGGGTCCTGCGCTTTGCTCGCCGGCTACATCGGCGTCACGTGGTCACTTTCGGGTTTTGAAAACCTGCACTTGGCCCATGATCTGCTGTTCTGGTCTCATCCCCTGGCCATCTCCATCTCGTTCTGCGTTGGGTTGTTGGGCCTCCATGTGCTGAAAAAAGCTCAAAAGTAACTTTTTCGCAGCCCTGACAATCACCTACAAGTCTTCCTATTTACTGACACAAAAAGCATTGCAATTGGTCAACTTCTCGGTCCAGTAAATTCTTGTTCAACTCAAACGCCATTGTTCTTTCGTTAGCACACCATGCATAGTTCAAGCAGAGGCCACTGGACAAAGATCGGCATTCGCACTCTTCGCGATGTCTTCGTCTTCATTGGTGCCTACCTTCTGGCCAACTACGTGCGCTTCACCGAATTGTGGCGCATTGAGGACTATGTCCCGCCGATTCTGGCTGGTGCCGTGGCACTGAGTTCATCAGTCTATGTTCTGGGCCTTTATTCCGTCGAGTCGCAGAGACGGTCCAGCTTCCTGATCCACAGCATCCTCCTGACTTTTGCGTTCGTCATCGCCTTCGTGATCATCACCCTTGTGGGTTACATGAGCTTTGATCTGCGCATTGGCCGCGGTTTCATGGCGCTGGGCTGCCTGTTTTCCTATCCCTTGCTGCTCACCACCCACTGGCTGATGTATCACAAGCACCGGCTCGCTCCCGAGCGTGTGGCGATGGTGGCCGAGACCCCAGAGGAACTCAAGGAGTATGAGCTCATGCGGACCATGACTCCTCCTGGCGTGCACCTGGTCGGACGTATCGGCATCGACGATGATGCGGAGAACGAGGAAGGTTTTCTTGGCCGTCTGCGCAACGCACGCAGGTTGATCCGAACCCACAAGCTCGACCGAATCGTCTTCATGGAGCAGCGGGTGCTGGACGAAAAAGCCAGGCACGAACTGCGCCGGCTGCGCTACCTCGGCTTTTCATGCACCAGCCTGATCTCAATTTGTGAACGGCATCTCAACTACGTCCCGCTGCATTTGGTGTCGATGAACTGGCTGATGCAGTCGGAGGCTGTGTCCCGCAGCTTCTATTTCAGCAAGCTCAAGCGCTTCTTTGACATCACCACTTCCCTGATCCTGCTCGTGGTGCTGGCGCCCTTCTTCCTTCTCGGGATGGCGATCGTCCGGATTTTCTCGCCTGAAGGGTCTGTTTTTTACCGTCAGGAGCGAGTCGGCCGGTTTGGCAAGCGGTTCCAGATTATCAAGCTTCGCAGCATGCGCACGGACGCTGAAAAATCGGGGCCCGTGTGGTCTTCCGTGTCGGCAGACTCCCGCGTTTTTCCGGGCGGGGCTTTCCTGCGCCGCTACCGCATCGACGAGATCCCGCAGCTTCTCAATGTGCTCCGCGGAGAAATGTCCTTCGTGGGACCGAGGCCGGAGCGTCCTGAATTTGTGGCCAAGCTGACCCGCATGCTGCCTCACTATCAGGAGCGCCACATGCTCCAGCCAGGGCTCACCGGCTGGGCGCAGGTCTGCTACCCTTATGGAGCATCCATCAACGACGCCAAGTGCAAGCTGGAGTACGACCTCTACTACCTGAAGCACGCTGGCGTGCTGTTCGACAGCCTCATCCTGCTGGATACCGTCCGCGTCGTGCTCGGTGGAGGCTTGAAATCTCACACACAGCAGCGCTACACCACGGGCATCGACCTTGACGGGGCTGAGAATGAGGCCGCTCTGATCACAGACAATCCGGAGCAAAGCTCCGCCAAAGGTTCGACCATCAAGGGACTGGCCCAGGCTTGATCAGGCCTTTCCCCGCAGCAGCGTGAGGTACTGCTGCGCGCACTTCTCCCATGCGTAGCCTCTTGCCGCTTCATGCAGCATCCCTTCGTCCGGCGGATTGGCCAGGACATCCAGAAGAGCTGCGGCGTAGGCTGAAGCCTCACGCTTTGGCACCAGGAAGCGTTTCCCCAGCACCGGCTCCACCACCTCGGAGATGCCCCCCACATCCGTGCAAACCGGGGCGCGTCCGCTGGAGATGGCCTCCAGCACCACGTTGGGCACCCCCTCATTGTGGCTGGTCAGGCAGACGGCATCCGCCGCCTGCATCCAGCGCGCCACCTGTGAAGCTCCATGGCGGCCCAGAAAATGGACCTTGTCGGTGATGTTCAGCTGGGCGGCCTGAGCGCGCAGCGCTTCCTCCAGCGGACCGCCACCAATCAAGGCCAGCCGCACCGGCTGCGCCGAAGACGCCACAACCTGCGCAAAGGCGGCAAGCAGCAGATCCAGCCCTTTGACGGGAAGGAAATTGCCGACAAACAGCAGCACTTTGCCCTCCTGCGGCACCTGGAGTTCATCTCGGGCAGCGGCTCGGGAGGCAGGCTTGAAGGTGTGGATGTCCACCCCGTTGTAAACCGTGTGCACTTTGCGCTCGTCGGCACCTTGCTTTGCCAGCCGTTTCTCCAAATCGTTGCTGCGGGTCACGATGGCGCTGATGCCGCGTGTCATCGCCATAATCGCACGACGCCGCATGGGCATGTTGAGGTAGCCATGCACGTCCGACCCCTGCGCCACCGCCACCATGGGCACACCCCATGCCGCAGCCTGCAGCACCACACCACAGGCGTCCGGAAAGAGCCAGGGAACTAATACCGCCTCTGGAGTAAAATCACGCGGCAAAGCCTTGAGCGCCCTCGCAAAAGCGAAGGAGAACAAACGATGGTTCATCCCACCCATGCGAGGTACATAGGGCGCCCAGAAATATTGCGGCTGCAGGCTGGCATCCTCAGGACGGGGTTTCAGGGGAGCCGCGCCCCAGCGCTTAAACGAAGGGCGAAAGGCCAGCACCCTGACGTTGAGACCCGGATCCTGCTGCCGCATGGCGTGGACGAGGGTGGCATTGTCCAGCCCGCGCCAAGGTTCCTTTGTGTCCGGAAACAGATTGGTGGCGACGAGCAGATTCATGAGGCCGTTTTTTGCAGGCATGGTGGCGGGTTGAGCAGGTAATCCCGCCAAGGACCAGCGTCCCCCGCCCCATGTCCGTCCTCAGCTGCATGCAGGATGTTGACCAACTCCCGAGAACTTACGTAATGCAGCCGGAAGCCTTCTTTTGCCGAAAGGTTCAGCAGGTCTTCATGGAAGCGGCGGCGGGCATCGCCGATCACCGAAGGGTGGTTCTTTTCCGGCCCGCCATGTGTGTGCAGTTTGATGAAGCACCAGTTTTCCGCGCCTTTCACCGAGATGCGTGCTTTTCGCCACTGTTCAAAGCGGCGGAGATTGGGCGCGTTGGCAGGACCAAGGTCTGAATTCTCGACCCGCGGCAGGACGCCCCATTTGCGCCGAGTCCAGTCCAGCATTAGCGGCCCCTGCACGAGCAGCAGGTGATCGCCCTTGTCTCGCAGCGTGACCCCGGTCCTCGCAGGGATGCCGCGATGATGAGAGCAGCCCTGGAGGGTGCTTTTGGAGTAGTAGAGGCTGTTGACGATGGGGGCCTGGGTCCGATGGGGGGCGGAGGGCATGGTCAGGTCGGCGTAGCATCCGGCTTTTTTGAGCATGGCCAGTTCTCCACGGACTCCGCAACCTGTGCCGGTGGGGTCGGAGTCGTCCAAGGCCCAGTTGCCATGGATGAAACCAAAGGCCGCTTCTCCGGCCGCATTGCTCCCCAACAGCCCGTGGCTGCGCAAATCTGCCTTTCCTTTCTCAATGGAGGCGCAAAAGTTCTCTGCGGTGTCCTTGTGGTGGTGGAGGTGGATCTCCACTTCATTGCGACTGCTGACGCACAGTTCGGTGAGGGACTGAATGACGTCCTGGTCGTACTGCTCAACCGGGTAGAAAAAGGTATGCCGGGGTGTCTGGCCGTCGCTATCGACGCCACTTGCCTGGATCTGCGGCCATTTGTCGTGCCAGGTCTCCAGACGCTTCATCGCGCCGCGCTTGTCGGAGTCGTGGAAAGGTTCAAAGTGATCGCAAACGGCGAGCATCACATCCGTGATGGGGACCTTGGGCTTGAGGAAAGAATCCTTGAGCCAAGGCAGCAGCCAGCGGTCCATTGCTTTGATCATGAATAAGTTAGGTTCTACGGGTTCGGGCCCAGGTGGTTTTCTGGCCGCCCCGGAGCCAGCGGAAGAAGCCGAAGAAGAGGGCGGCGTTCATGGTGGCGAAGTAGGCGCTTACAGAAGCCAGCCGGCCCAGCGGACCGGGCAGGCGGAGGGAGGAGAAACCGGTGGCAGTGAGTGCCATGATGGCGAGGCATGCCGCACCCAGAAGCATGGAGCCGGGGGCTTTCAGGAGGCACAGGAAGAGCACTCCGAGCAAGGTGGCGAGCATGAAAAACGGGGCGATCCAGCGCAGAACTTTGTGCGAAAAGAAGACCCAGGCAGCCAAGTTGTGTGTCGGATTCAGCAATGGCAGGCAGTTGGCAAGGATCTGAAAGTCCCCTGCCCCGATGCGAATGCGGCGGCCAAATTCATCCGCCAAAGCCGGCGGCAAATCTTCATAGGCGAGCGCGCTGGATTCAAAGACCACATGCCACCCATCCATGAGAAGGCGAAGCGGAACGTAGAGATCCTCCACCACGATCTCGGGAGGGCAGCCGGTCCATAGATCGCGGCGCAGGGCGTAGTTGGCGCCATTGGCACCGAGGAGAACGCCGCGGCCGCCTTCATGCTGCTTGAGCCAGGTTTCCAGTTTCCAGTAAACGCCTTCTGACTCGGTGTGGGCTTCTCCCTCTCGGGTGCGGAAACAGAGCTTGCCGCAAACGCAGGCGACTTTGGGATCCTGGAAGCGAGTGACGAGGCGGCGCAGGGTGTCAGGAGCGAAGTCCACATTGGCATCGCTCAACACCAGGATGCTGCCTTTGGCCTGAGGGCAGACGTCATTGAGGACGCGGACCTTGCCGCGACGTTCGGTGAAGTGGCGGACCTGCACGCGAGGACTGCCCGAGGCGAGGCGCTCGGTGCCGTCGTCAGAGCCATCCGAGGCAATGATGATCTCCAGTTTGTCAGCGGGATAGTCACACTGCAGGAGATTCTCGACACGACGGGCGATGCATCTGGCTTCATTGTAACCGACGACAATGACGGAGACAGTTGGGAGGGAGGACTCGTCCTGCTCGGGTGGAACAGGGAGCAACGGCCGGCGAGCGCCGATGAAACGCCACCAGAGAGGGTAGAAAACGTAGCAGTGCAGCACTGCCAGGGTTCCGAGAATGACGATGATCCACGCAGTGGCGATCATGACTGGCTGCGCTTTTGAATGAGACTTACACAGGCATTCTCAAAGACTCCGGCAGACGCTTCCCAGGAACAGGGGCGGGCGACTTCCTCCAGAGCATGGGAGGCAAGCTCCGCACCCAAGCCGGGAGTACGAAGCACCTGCAAGACTTTTACAGCAGTGTCCTCAGCGGTGTCTGCCAGCAGGACGTGGCGGCCATCTTTGACGTCCAGCCCTTCGGCACCGATGGTGGTGGAAACGACGGGCACTTCGGCTGCCATGGCTTCATAGATTTTCAAGCGTGTGCCGCCACCGATGCGGAGCGGCACGACGATCACGTCCGCGCCGCGCAGGTAGGGCCGCACATCCGGCACGGTGCCGGTGACCTCGATGTTTCTGCCAGTGGTGGCGAGGGCCTGAATTTCGGCAGGTGGTTTGCGTCCCACGATGACAAAACGGGCCTCAGGCATCTCGCGCTGGATGAGAGGCCAGACAGCTTCGACAAACCAGTTCACGCCGTCCACATTGGCATACCAGTCCATGGAGCCCATGAACATGACGGTGGGAACGGCGGAGGAAGTCCTGGGAAACGACTGGAAGTATTCCAAATCCACCCCTGTGGGCGCCGTGCCCAGTACATTGGTCAACGCGAGGTCGCCGCGGAAGATCGATTCATCCTTCTCGGAAACGGTGATGATGCCATCAAACCGGGAGCACATCTCCATCTCGTGCCGCTTCATCCGACTCCACTGGTTGCGCCAGTAAAAGGATGCCAGACCACGCTTGTTTTCGGCGCGTCTGAGCCAGATCATCGACTCCACATTGTGCTGAAAAATCACCCAGGGGATTGCTGACAGCTCCTTTTCATCCCAAGGCAGACTTACCGCAGGAAAAAGGAAGTCACAGACCAGAAGATCAAATTTCTGCTCTTTGAGCAGCTGGCGGATTTTTTCACGCCAGTTTGCAGACTCGAAGCGCGCCGATGCATAAGGCAGCGAAGAAAACAGGTTGAACGCAGCCCCCAGCAGAAAGCGATGCGCAGGCATCTGCAGCGAGGCTCTTGGCACATGCGTCCATGAAGCGGACCGTGAATATTCCCCTGACTTCTGCGATGCGTTTATCTGGCCTTCGTCCGCCACCATCCCGGCAAACGTCACCTCATGGTCCCGGTTCAACCAACGGAGCAGATGAAAAGTGCGCAGGTCCCCTCCCCGCGTGAGCGGATGCAAAGGACTTGTTTTAATCCAGAGGATTCTCATGGGAGAGCGTGCATCATCAGGTGTTTACGGCTTCGGACCCGACCATTGAAACTCGGCAAACACAGGGCGGTGCTGGGACTGGGTTTCCATGGTCCTGCAACCCCATAAATTCAAGCTCTGCGAGGCAAAGATCATGTCCAGCCTGAGCCATGGCCGAAACAATGCGAGAGGATTATGGGTGTTGCCGGGAAAGGTATATCCAGTGCCATCCCCTGCTTTCAAGTGGGCATCCTGAAACTGACTGGAAAACACTCGGTAGATGGGACCGAAGGCCGGGGTGTTAAAATCTCCCAGCACCAGCACGGGATCCTTCTCCTTTGCGACATTGTCGGCGATATTTTGAGCGATGAGGATCTGCTGGTCCCAAAACGCCTGGTAGTGCTTTTTTTTGGACTCCCAAGGAGAGCCTGGAAAACCGATGATTCCCCAAAGAAATGCTCCACGCTTGTAGGAATCCAGCACTGACCGAGGACTGGGAAGATGGACGTTATAAATGATCAAGGGCCCACCCTCGAACAAAACCTGGTACCGAACGGCCGACACCGCATTGGAGCCAGGCAAGAGCACAGGAGACGCATCCAGAATGGGCCAGCGGCTGAGCAAGACGAACTCTCCTATGTTGCTGACCTGAGTGAACTCTGCATAATCGGGACTGCCCGCATAACCACGGCCGCGGGTTTCCTGCAGTGTGATGAAATCGGGCTGCAGTGAGTCTTTGATGGGACGCAGTGACACCCCGTTGTCCTGCCCGCGATTCCATGTGATCACCTTCAGCGTCGTGGAGCTTCCGTTGAATTCAGGGGCCGCCGGTCCAAACAATCGAATATCAATGTGAAAGGCGAAGAAGAGGACGATGGCCAGAGCCAGGCCGAAAGCAGATTTGCGGTCAAGAATCAACGCGGGAACCAAAAGCAGAAACAAGGGGACCACCCAGATCCATGGCGGCAGATACATCAGCGCAGCAAAGGTGATGTTCGACTGCCCCCACGCGTGGAAGCCGGCGATCAGCAAAACGAAAAAGACCAGGCACAGGATGATCAAACCCCGAACCGCAAGCCTGAGATAGTGGAGAACCTTGTGCAACAGACCCGTGGGGATCTGCGGAGCCGGCAGCTTCAGCTCGACGGGTTCGATTTCCTGGGGCTGCTGACGGGCTCCCTGCCGGTCCAGCCGGATCCTGTTAATCAAGATCTTCTCAAATAGCGACCTCTGCCGCCTTACCCTCCTTTTGCTGGGGGAAGGCTGGTCAGAAGACCGATCGCCATTGTCAGACATGTCTTTGAATCAGCGCCAATTGATCTTCGGTGCCGAGGCTTTGTGAGGTTATTTTGGAGCGCTTGAGCCCGGAGAGGTTGGAACGTCCAGAGGCACTCCCTCTTTGCTGCTCCCAACGCCGCCCTCATTCTTCAGAGGAGGAAGAGACGGACGCTCGGGCTTCGGGAGGTCGATAGGGGCGACTTTTTTTTCAGGCACCTTGTCCTCAGGCGGAGTGTCCGGGGGCCTGGAGTATTGTTCTTCAGGACGCACCCCTTCTAAGCGAGTCATTATCACCGGAACCGCAATAACCCCAAGCAAAATAGTAATGGATAGTACAATTAATGCTTCGATTATACTAAGGCCAGTTTTGAAATACATACGTTTATAACGAACCACAAACCGAGACCCTTATTCACAAGGCATCCTCATGTCAACCTTCATTTCCATCACCGCTACAGCCTAGGGGCCTATAGAAACGCAGACGTCGTAGATCCGGCGAGATTCAGACCGGGACCTACGCTCAAAAATCTTGTATTGATTGCGCGGCGGGCGGAAGAGCGGCCGCAATGGCTGCATCGGTCGCCAGCCTGCTTAGTGACCGTGCGCCGCCCTAGCGCAGGTTCGGCCACCGAAGCGCCTGCCTGCCGGAAAGTGCAAAAGCAAACCGCATGCTCTAGATCTGGATGAAGTTCGTCATCAGATAGTGCCAGCAATAGACCACCGCGTAGAAACTGACTGTGATGAGGGTGAGGTCCACCAGCCCTATCCTGCGCCAGGCCAAACCAAGGAAGGGTTCCCCCCCTGCTTCGGACCCGACCGCAAGTTCCAGCGGTCCGTTCCCTGGCCCAACTGGCACCAATGCCCTAGATTCGACCGGGGCAGCCCCTGCTGTGCTGGCAGGCACTTCCATGTGTTCCGAAGATGGAACCACCGCTGCGGTCATCAAGCGATGATATGCAGCGCAGGCACCGGCGATGAAAAAGTAATCTGTGTGATAGGCGCGATCAATCATCCATGCCGAAGCGGCGTATCCACTCACCAGGGTCAACAGGGCCTTTTGGATGCGCTGACCTTCGAGATCATCTTCCGAAGGACGGGCCTGCAACACCGTGCGAAAACAGGCATACAAAATACCCACGAAAAGGAACAGCCCGGGATACCCGAGGTCCGCGCCAACATTGACATAGGAACCGTGGGTGGCCTTTTTGATCAACCCATACTGTTCGGTTTCAATCCAGGCTTCAAAGCGTTTCCACCCCTCTCCTGAAAATGTGCCCTGCATGGCATTGTAGGCGAGCTGCCAAATCATCAACCGGCCCTCGATGCCATCCTCCTTGGCGCTCAGGCTTTCCATTCGGGGCAAAAGCTTCAATGCGCCAATGCCGGCGGTCAGCATGACTGAGAGCAGGAACACCTGCACATAGCGTGCCTTCTTGAACAAAAGCCCCACTGCGGCAGCGGCGGCTCCGCACAAGTAGGCACCTTTCGACTGGGTTAGATAAACACAATATGCTCCCGCCGAAATGCCCGCGAAGCCCAGGACACGCAGGGTGAGGCCCCGCTTCCACACGAACCAGTAGTAGCCAAGGGGCAGAAGAATTACGACGCCGTGGCCGAGAGCATTGGGGTTGTTGTAAATCCATGTATTGAGCGCAAGACGCCCAAAAAAGCTCTCAGTCAGTCTGGATGAGCCAGGGGCGAGTTCGAATCCCAGCTCAGTGGAGATGCCAAAGATGGCCACCACAATCAGTCCCACGACCCAGCAATTCAGGAAAGTGCCCATTTTCTTCAGCGAGGACAGGCTAAGGGCGGTGGCGAAGTAGAAACCCGCAAAGGGTATCATGGCCTTGGTGGTGCTGACGTAATCTCCGGTAGTCCAAATGATCCACCCCAGGTATGCGAGCACCAGGTAGTCCGAGGGACTTTTCAAGCAGTCTTTGATTTTAAAGCCTTGGGGGCGACGCCAGATACCAAAGAAGGCGAGAAGCATGGCCCAGGTCATGAACCCGAAACCTGCGAACGCGGAAATCCAATCCTGTGGACGTATGAGCCACAGCAAGATGGCCAGGCAGAGTGCGAACAGGTCCACAATGGATCAGTCTGCCAGCAGAGGCAGACCCGGTGAAGTTGACACAATCACAAAGCTAGTTCGCTGAAGACTGAGCGAGGTAAGCTGGATCATAATATTTAGGATAGTATGAAGCGTAATAGTAATAGTTTTCCACCTTTGAGAGGTCCACGCCGTTCAAAATGAATCCGTAGATGGTCGCATGCGCGGAATTCAACACGTCCAAGGCCGTGAGGATGTCCCTCTGAGAGGTGCTGTCCGCACGCAGCACGAACACGACGCCGTCGGCGTGAGCAGCAAGCATGATGGAGTCTGCCAGACCAAGAATGGGCGGAGTATCGACAATAATCTTGTCGTATTTGTCCCGCAGCTGGTTAAACAGGGATTCGAGCTTGGTGGAGCTCAAGAGGTCCAAGCGTGAATCGGTTCCACTGCCGCGCACCATGAGGTCGAGATCCGGCAGAACGGATTTGATAATGATGTCATCAGTGCCCAAATCATCCGAAACGAGGAATCCAGCCAAACCGAGATTCTTCTTGTCGGCTGGCAGGTCGAACATCCGATGGATACGGCCTCGGCGCAAATCGCCGTCGATGAGCAAAGTTTTCTGGCCGCTTTCCGCAATGGATTTGGCGAGAAGAGTACTCACCGAAGTCTTCCCCTCCCCTGGCCGGGAGCTTGTGATCATGATCACCTTGCAAGGATTGTCGCGTGAGACGTGCAAGGGAATGCTGCAGCGGACAATGCGGAAGGTCTCGGAAAGATTGATGGACGAATCCGGCGCCTTCTCCGCAGTGTTGCAAGGATTCAAATACTCGCTGTCTTTGATGAGCGGAATGACGCCAAGTGCGCTGCGGCCGGTCAGGGTTTCAGTCTCGACCACAAGCGAGGTGGTGGAACGCAGCCGCTCCAAGCCGATGCATCCTGCCCCAGCAGATCCGACACCAAGCAGGAGGGCGTAGGTGAGAAGCTTGTATTTGTTAGGACTGAAAGGCACATCGTCCCGCATCAAGGTGAAGCCTTGAAAATCGAACTCCACCCTCATGTCAACGCCGGTGTGCTCCATCGTGGAGAGCCTCTGCTGCAGATCCTTGTAAGCGGCCTCCCAGAAATTGGGAGTTTCCGACATCAACGAGAAGTCCTGCTTGTAGCGATCAAAGTCCGTTAATACTCGGCGGTAGTCCGGCATTTTGGTGATGAGTTCACTGTAGCGGTCTTTCAACTGCTGATACTCCAAGTGAAATGAGTTCACGGCAGTCTTCAACTCCCCGGCGATGGAGTCCTCCAATTTCTGAATGCGCAGATCGAGAGCGCGCATCTTTTCATGGCCAGGAAGCAGAGTTTTCGAAAGCTGATCTTTTTCCAGCAGTGCGTGACGAAGCTCACGTTCGGACTCCTCCCAAGGCTCGGTCTCCTCAACCATCGAAGGCAACACGATGATCTGAGACTTGCGGTCATTTCCAGAACCCACACTCGGCTGTTGAACGTTGGACGTCATACCAGCGGCCGGCGACACTGAATCCGGGGAAGATTTGGCGATAAGGCTGTCTCCGAAAGGGCTGCTACGGACGATGCTGCCAACGGGGACAGGGGTGCCACGAAAACGCTTGATCACGGCAAGACGGTCCATGATGGACATGGAAGGATTTTCCAAGAGCTTCAGCACCTGGGCCATATTGTCCAGCCTGGTGCGCGCGGTGAGCATCTCGCTGGGCACGGCTTCGAGGCTGTTGTGCTCCACGTACTGTTCGATCAACTGATGATCCTCCTCGAATTTTGACCGTGCCACTGTGGAGGCGTTGATGCGTTCCTTGATCTTGACCATTTCCGCCGAATATGCCTTGAACGCCGCTTCACGATGGGAAGCCCTGGCCTGCACCGTGGATTCCCGGTAGGCTTCGAGCATGGCCTCAGGCCATTCACGCACCCACCTGGGCTGGTAGGCGTAGATTTCAATCTGCACCATGTCTCCGGGCAGCAAAGTTACTTCGACCTTGGAGACAAACTGCTCGCGAATGTATTCGTACTGCCCTGCCGTCTTGACGATGCCCAGGCGCTCAGCGGTGCGTTCCAAAAGCCAACGGGAGTTCAGGGCCGTGATGATCTGAAACTCAATCTGCGCATACCGGCCACGCCCCTGAGCATCTGAAGTTTCAGATTTCACGGGAAGCGTGAGGTTGGTAAACGTCACCAACGAACGGGAGTAGAATGTCGGCTGACCGTAGGTGTAATAGACCAATGAAACGACCAGTCCGAGAAGAAACAACAGGGTAGCCACTTTCCAGTACTTCACGTACCTGGACGCGTATTGAACGATGTCCTGAAATGTGAATAGAAACTTTTTAGTCGTTGCCATGAGTATCTCCGCGCAGGAATTCTAATTTCAGAATGACAAACACATGGGGACCGACTTAGAAGCCGAACACCTTCTGAGGGACAACAATCGTGTCACCATCCTGCAGGATGACATCCCTGTCCTGACCACGTTCGATGGTCACAAAATTCACAGGAATGCGCTGGGTCATGCCAGTGGGATCCCTTCTCAGCACATAGCTTTTCTGCTTGTTGGCAAAAGCAGCAAAGCCGCCTGCATCCGTGATGGCCTGATAAGCGGTAACGCGCCCATTGCCAACGAAGGGAATGACACAGCGGCCTTTTTTCATGACGCTGCCTGACAGGTACACGGTCAGACCTGCCACACCCGCACTGTTATCCCCTTCCGCAGGACCGCGGCGGACGGGATCGACGATGACCGTCGCCTTGGTTAGCTGGTTCTTCTGCAACACATTGCGAACCGAGGCTTCGACCTGCTCCAAGGTCATGTTGACCACCTGGATGCGTCCCGCTTTAGGCAGAATGATGTCGCCACTGGGGCGCACGACATACATGCCGTTGAACGATGAATCTTCCAGAATAAAGACATCAAGGGCGTCCCCGACACTGGTCTGATATCCCCGGGAGCCGATGCCCTGTGAAGGACGTGTCGCCTGCAGATCCCCATCATTCGGCAGCCCATTTCTGCCCGTGTTGCAGGAAGTGACAAAAACAGCAGTGAGGGCGAACAAAACAGAGGCACGACATAGGATCAAAGAACGCAACTGCGCGCGACGGTACGGGGAAATCATAAAGTGGTTTTTAGAATAACGCGAACGTGGGTGTCCGCAACAGCAGAACGGGCCGAACAAGTCCTAATTTTCAACCTGTTAGAAGCGCTTTGTGGCGCCGATGAACAGGAAATGCTCCTGGAAATGATCCAACGGAGAGCGACCTGCTCCAGCCTGCTGATATTGGTATGCGATCTGGCCCTGCACGGAGTCCGAAAACTGCCGCATGTAGATGGCACGATAGGTCCACATCTTCCAGCCACGGTTGAGCTGAGGAAGGTCAACATCGTCATAGGTGACGAGGAGTCCCAAATTTGAACGGTCCGAGAGCGCCACACGGGTCATCACACCAGCCGTCAGGAACTGCCTGTCTCCCTTGTCCTGCCCGATGGCAGTGAGATCCGCCTTTTCCACGTAGAAATTTGACGAGATGCGTGCACCGAGCTGCTGGCTCACGTAGTAGCGAACGAAAGTGCTGACATAACGGGCGCCGCCAAAGCCACCCTGGAAGGGCATTTTACCGGCATCGATCCCATGAACGGTGTAAGGTCCGATACGCTGCCTCATGCCACCCTGAGCAAT
Source organism: Prosthecobacter sp. (assembly GCF_044222565.1). Classification (GTDB taxonomy): domain Bacteria; phylum Verrucomicrobiota; class Verrucomicrobiia; order Verrucomicrobiales; family Verrucomicrobiaceae; genus Prosthecobacter. The sequence goes on along the minus strand of NZ_JBGANA010000024.1, from coordinate 32,333 downwards.
CCAGGTGTCCGAGGATTTATTCACCGCAGCGGCGGCGCTGTGCGACCAGAGCCACCCGCCCTGAGCATAAACAAGAGTGTTCGCGTTCAGGTTCACGTTCGCGCCAATCAGGGCCTGATGGTATTCAAGCTTGGTCTGCTCCTGAATGTTCGCCTCATACATCGCGTAAGGCGAGATGAAAGGCCCCTGCCTCAACAGAATGGTCCCGATAGTGTCCCAAGCATTTATGTGCTCAAAATTCTTATTCCACCAGTCGTAACGGTTGAAATAAGTGTTTGAGTAAACGTTCTCCGCGAGCCTGGCGCGCAATGCGGCCCCGAATTGGTTTTGATAGAGGAAGCGGTCGGCGCTGAGAGGATTGCTGTTGAGCGAGAAATTGGGATTTCCCGTCGAATCGAACGGCACGGCCCCCACTCCAAACTGATAGCGCCCGGCGCGATCAAGTGGTGTGGTGTCCATGAAATTGAGCTGGTAAAGCATCGATTCATTCAGCAGATTGGACTGCAGGAAGATTGCGGAGAAACGGTCTGTGAAAGCAAGCTCAACCCCGTCCTCAATCGGGAGGCGATAAGCGGTTTCAAAAAGCGCCCGGGGAGCGATCTGCCCACCGAACAAAGCGTAACCAGGAAAACCAACGGCCCAGCCCACCTGCCCCGTCAGCGGCAACCAGTAGACGTAGGGGCTTGCAGTGAATGCAAAGCGATTGCTGATATTGAACGAGACGCGGGCACTCAGGCCAACAATAGCCGCCCAATTGTCCGACCCCTGCACACCGCTGAACCCGCCATATGGGGACAAGCCCTGGTAGTCAGAGTACATCATCCCTGCATTGGCGGAGATGTTGTCGATGTAGAAGGGACCGAATTTGTAGCACATCCACCGGCTGCGAGCCGACTGGGGGCCAAGGAGAGCCTGGGTTTGAAACGGGCCCCGAAGCTGCAAGCCGATGCCACCGGACACAGCGGTTGAATTGTTGGAATCCTCACTCCTCCACAAGGCGAAGGAAGTCGCATGGTTGAGGACGTTTTGAGTGTCGTAAACCGCTCCCGAAACAGTGCCGAGAGTGTCGAAAATTGCGTTTACAGCAGGATCGGTGCTGCTTCGGTAGAAGCCGTTCCTAGTATAATCGTAATCTCCACCGTACAAAGGGCCCGGCTTACCGGCTTGCTGCTGAGCACTCGCTACCGAGAAAGACAGGCAGGTAATCGAAACCCAAGAATAGATCAATGTTTGTAGCCTCATCTTTGAAGAATAATTTAGGCACTTTTGCTTAGTCGCGCGAAATAAAGTTACCAAACGAAAGGATCGTTTATTTATGATTTTTTGCAGATTTTGCAGTTTTAGCAGCCGCATCATGGCGCCGGATGGAAAATGCCGATGACCAATCCGCTCTAACTAGTTCACGAATCGAGTATAGGCATCCTCCTAAAATTGGAATGGAGCAAAATACGAGCCAACCAACTTTCCAAAAGAAGCCTTCGCTGTGTTTGGCGACATCCGCGGCCAAAAGGACCCAGATGACAACCCAAACAGCTACAACCAACAAAAGCACCAAGTCAGAGGTGTTTTGGGGGGATGCGTGTAGGATATTGAGAAACAAGCGCTTCATGGCGTGTTTAGGATCGAGGCTCTGTCACTTTAGATAAGCAGTCAACAAATTGAACTAAAGACATTGGGTTAGCGTCCGAACGGAAAAAGAGCACATACCGCACACATGCCAAACTACAAAGCCGATGCAAGCTACTTTTGCGCCAATTTCATACATGATCACCGCAAAAATGTTCATAGATGTGTTCCTAGTGCCATATTAGCTTTTCCACCAATAGGGTGGCCGCACCACACTGAAGAGGGGGAACCCTGCCACGACACTTTTCCGGAGAGGTGGGGGAAAACCCGATGGGATTTTGAGGTTGCGGGGGCCTTTCCACGAGTAGCTGACGGGGGCTGAGATTCAGGCCCGGGATCCGACCGAAGTCACCGCATCGGGTAATGAGACGGGCCGGATTCACCGCCGAAAGCCGGATCCGTCGGACGACGGCACGGCTGCCGCGTTAAGTTCCCGGTCCGGTGCCAACCGCCAGTTTTCCCGCAGCGCCTCGAGCGCTTTTTGGCAAACGCCGAACGAAGCTCCCGGTGCCAGCTTTACCGGCAACTGTGGAGCCCAACTGATGAGGAGCCAGTCACGAGCTACGCTCGGTGCGTCAGCCGCCGGAAACGATCGGCATACCTCTGGGCCATTGCGTCCCAAGAGAACAGGGTTTCAGCCCGCAGCCTTCCGCGGACACCGACGGAATAAAGCTCGCTCGTTGAAAGGCTGACACAATCTCGCAGGGCTCCGGCCAGGCGGCTGACGGTGGACAGATCCTTCACCCAGCCGCCCTGGCCGTGCTGAATGAGCTCATCGGCACCGCAAACTGTATTGCTGAGCACGGGAACGCCGGAGGCCAAAGCCTCCAGGGTGACGTTTGAGAGGCCTTCGTTGCTGGAGGCAACCACGAGCAGATCAAGCATTCGGACAAACGGAGCGACGTCCTGCTGATGACCGGACCAAAACATTCGGGAGGCGAAGGCGGAGGCGCGCATCTTTTCCAACACCTGGGATTTGTTTGGGCCGCCATCGCCCACGACCACGAGCCGGCAGTCAGGATGCGCTTCCGCAATCTGCTCGAAGGCTTCGATCAGTTCGAGATGACGTTTGAAAGAACCGAAACGTCCGACAATGCCCAGCACTTTGCCGTCTGGCCAAGGAACGCCGTGAGCGGAGCGGAGGGCTGCTTTTTCGGATGCGTCCGCAGCGGGCCGGAAGTTTTTTATGTTCACGCCATTGATCAGCGGGAACATGGCGGGATGCTTGATGTGCATGGCACGCAGTTCATCGCACTGCTGCGATGAGACGGTGTGAATGGCCCTGCAGGAGCGATACAACCACTGACGCTGAAAGACCTTCCCTGGTTTTGCGTCCGAAGGAGTGAACTGGGCGTGCTCGCCGTGGAAGATGGGGCAGAGAGTTCCGCCGAGGGTGGCGATCGACGCATAGATGAGGGGACCCATGTTGTGGGTGTGCACCAGATCAAAGCCGCGCCGGATCAGCCTGTGAAGCTTTAGCGCCACGTCCAACCGGAAGCCTTCCGGCTTACCAATGGAGTGAACGGCGTGAGCAGGATCGAGGCTGGAGGCGTGGACTCCGGGATGTCTCAGGCAACAAACTTCGAATTCGAATTCGCCTGCCCCTAGTTTGTTCATCAACGCCACCAACTGCTTCTCCATGCCGCCTGCGTCCAGGGTATCCACCACTTCGAGGATGCGTATCGGCGAGCGAGAAGCTGTGGACTCAGGTGGCGGCATTTTGGCGTGGAAAGAAAACGGCGAGTTCAACTCTTACTTCTTCACCGCAAGGCAAAGAAGCTCATCTCCGGCACCCAAGGCATTTCCGACGAAATTAACTCCGCTCTTGGCGAAGGCCTTCGCCCAACCGGGCAGCCTTTGGGGGCGCGCGGGGGAGGCCTGCTGCGCTACGGCGAGCTTGTCCTGCCAGCGCTTTTTCATGGCCTCACGGTCGAGCGTGAGTTCATAGAGGCGAGTGAGCTCGACGTTGTACTCCACACTGACGACTTCCATGCCGACGTCCTCAACGAGGCGGGTGAAGCTGCTCTTGTCGAAAAAGGAAACGTGCTTTGGCGGAGGATCGCCAATGAAGCGTTTTTGCAAGCGCCAGCTTGGAGAGGCGAACTGAGTGGGAACGACAGATACATGCAAGCCGCCAGGACGCAGCACGCGCTTCATCTCAAGAAGCAGGCTTTTTGGATCCGAGATGTGTTCCAGCACGTGACTGCTGAAGGCGACATCAAAGGTGTTATCAGGAAAGGCAGCCTGCTCCAGCATGCCGCAAAAAACGCGGACACCCAGCTCCTTGTTTGAGAATTCGGCCGCCCAAGGAGCGATCTCGACGCCGTCGGCCTGCCAGCCATTTTTTTGGGCCAGGTGCATGAAGAAGGCCGCGCTGCAGCCAATATCCAGAATGCGCCCTGTTTTGTGCCAGGGCTGAAACCTTTTGAGCAGAGCCTTCAGTTTCTCCTCATTCTTGATCATGTAGCCATTGGCGGTCTTGCGATAGGTGGGATGAATGTTCGTGGAGCCGAAGGTTTCATCATACAGGTTCGCATCTTCGCTTTTGGTTTCGGGGACGAAAATGAAGCCGCATTTACCGCACTGGTGAAATGTCCCAACGCCTTCAACGGAGAATCCTGCACTGACGGAGTTGCTGCAAACCGGGCAGGTGGCAGGTGTTAAATCGAGTTTGTTGGACATGTTAGAGGATGACATGGATGTGCGATGAGGATGAAAGGGTTATTTCCAGCTGTTCTCCGCCAAGTCTTCGGCGAATACCTTCGGGAATTTCAAGTGGAGCTCGTGGTAGATGGGGCGAAGGCGCTGCTGCTCTTCGGCATGGCGGAAGGTCGGGTGAGGACGCCAGCTGGGGACGGCGAGGTCCTGGGTCCAAGGACGAGAACTGGCGAGTTCATGCTCACGAATGAGGCGGTTCAGTTTTTGCCACGAAGTGTCGCCGGATGCGTTCTGCAAGCACCACTGGCGTGGTTCGGTCTGTTGAGCGCGCTGGAGGAGGTTTTGCAGATCTTCGGCGAGATGCCCCGGCCGCAAGCGGGCGCCGGTCTGAGGATTGATGTACTCGACGGGGCCCACGTGCGCGTCATCGCGCATGGCAAGGGCGCAGCCTGCCATGAGTGATTCGACCGCGGCCACGCAGCAGCCCTCCCTTCGGCTCATAATGACGGACACTCGTGCATCCGCCTGCAATGCCGCCACTTCCTGGATGGGAAGACGTTCGTGAATGGTGAGCTGCTGAGGCACTCCTTTTTGTCTGGCAAGCTGACGGATGAAATTGCTGTCACGACCTTCGGCGGGCTGTCCGATGAGATGAACCTTAAGATCCGCGGGCAGCTGCGCGAGGATTTCAAAGAACTCCCAATGGCGCTTGAACCGGCCCCAGTTGGCCACCATGAGGAGGTCAATGGACCGTTCAGCGAAGGGCTTTGGAAGGTGGGAGCCGGGGCTGATCCAATCGCAGGGCAAAGTTTCAAGGCAGCGCAGCCGGGGATGGAAAGCTTCGATGAGCTGGCGTTCGCCGTAGTTGCAGCTTTGAACGAAGAGAGTTCCAGGGAAAGAGGCAACGACCAAACCCAAGACCGCGTAGTCAGTCGGCGACCAACTGGCGGAGAACACAAAGTTAAAGTTGGCGGCCATCCAGGCCAGTTCTTCTTCGTTCAAACCGAGACACAAACGGGCCCAGTTGTACTCGAAGGTCATCAGCAGCAATCCTTTTTCGCCATCGGCACCGGGTGCCTTAAGGATGACACTGCGATTCAGTGTTGAGCGCCGCCCAAAATGCTCCCGATAGCGACCACTGGACCTTACGGTTTCCACCCATGGAGTTCGTTTCTCAAAGACGCCACGCTGCTGGAGACGCGAGGCGATCTTTTGATGGAACTCGAGCGACCCGCTCATTTCCAGAGCGCGGGTGAACCAGCGCAGCTGCCGCTGCGGACCTAGGACAATGCCGGCAACGGCCGCCGCACCGCGAGCACAAACGCCGCGCAATGTGCGGCTGTGCATCAAGTCATCCTGCAGTCGTTCGGGCAGAAATCTGAGCAACCGGCTCATGAAGAAGGCGTGCTGGGCGAACTCTGGGGTTTGCGTGCGGCGAAGCACCACCCGCCTGCATTTTTACACTGGGTGTCAAATTTATCCAAGGGGATCAACACCAGCTTGGCAACGAATCCGAACAGGAAACGTGCCGCCAGTTCGGCCGGAAACTTCACAATCTTTGGCAGGCTGGACTGCTGGAGCACTGGCACCGTGAAATGAAGCACTGTGGCAAGCTGGCTGAAGTGGCACCCTTGCGGCTTGATCTTGACCACTTCCATCCCCAAGTCTTCGAGGAGCATCTGGATGCCGAGTTTTGTGGGGTTGAAAAAGTGCCATGGGAGATTGTGCAGCGGCGCGGACTGAGGCGCGGTGAGGTAGAGCATGCCGCCCGGCTTCAGAACACGAACAAGCTCCGAGACGGTTTTTGGGGGTGACTTCACGTGCTCCAAGACCTGGGTGCAGATGACCGCGTCGTAACTTCCCTCCTTGAAGGGAAGATCGGAAACGTCTCCAACGAAATCCACTCCAGGACCTGCGCAAAAGTCGAGCGTGTGGAGCGTGGCCCCGGAGGCCAGGAGTTCCTCGCGCATGACCTGCTCTTTCAAACGTCCCGAGCCAGCGTCCAGCACCTGCATGCCGGAGTGCAACGCGGGGATGGCTTCGCGCCGCACGAATTCGCAGACATGATAGCGTTCCAACTCGAAACGCTGCCTGAGACTTGCGGGCAGGAAAAGGCGCCCCAAAGAGATATTTTGACGGGTGGGAGACTGGCTCATGAATGGTCGGTGTGCAGCGTGTTTATGTCTTCAGCAACTGAGGCTGGCAGGGAGAGAAGTTCTACTGCCGAAAGGGATCAATGGGCGCGACGCCCCGCGAGTTTCACCCATTCGATCAGCGGCTTTTCCAGCCAGTAATGGCACAAAACTCCTAGCAACGTCGCAAAGAAAGCCACGCCAAGGATCCATGCGTTCTGCATCGGTCCGGACAAGACATGCATGCGATGCAATCCCTGCAGGCCAAGCAGCAACAACGGACTGTGGGTGAGAAAGATGGAGTACGACGAATCGCCAAGACTGTTCAACCAGCCCCACAACCGATAGGGCTTTGAGAATTTTTTTTCCAATAGGACGCAGCCTGCAATCAAAGTGCCGAATGTGAGGAGCCACCAAGTCCGGCGAACCAGCTTGCTGTATTCCTGCATCTCTTCTCCATAGACAAAACCAAGGGTGAAAAGCAGGGAGGACAGCAGCAGGAAGGGAAGCATCCACCTGCCCGAGGGATGCCGCCGCAACCAAAGCGCGGTGACAACCCCTCCCATGATCTGAACGTGGCGCATGCTCATGAAGAATGGGGCAACCGAATAGGATTCCGCAAATCCGCCGAGATGAAACCCGATGATCTCCAAAGACCACAGCATGCAAACGATGAGCACCACCCTTGCATTCGTTGATATGGCGATGGCAAAAAGAACATAGAAGCAGACTTCAAAAGGCAAAATCCATGCGCCCAAAATCAGCGGGTAGCCGTCCGTGGGCAGCATGAGATAAGAGGTCAGGACCAATTTCAGGGAGATGGTTTCATTCAGCCAGCGCCCTGCGGGCACCAGCAGCAAAAACAAGAGCTTGAGGGATGTCAGCGTGAAAAGAAGGGGATAGACACGCGTCAGCCGCTTTTGCAGAAACAGCACGCCGCCCCCCCCGCCGCACTTGTCCGCATAAAGCCAGGTGATGATGAAGCCGCTCAGGACGAACAAAAAGTCGACTCGAAAATCTGACCTGTCGAAAACTTTCGGCAACAGGGTCACACCGTAGTTTTTGCCCGCCATCATGTTCACATGATGCAGGACGATCAGCAGCGTGGCGAGCGCCCGGAGCAAGTGAAGCAGTTGAAATCGCGGCTTTTGGCCTGCTGAGGTAGATGGTGAATTATTCAATGTTCCCTTATGTATTGAAGGCGACAGCAATTCGATATTGCAGCACCATTTAAAATAGCCGCCATAACGCACTAGATGGCGGACCGGCTTTTCAACCGTTGCCACATTTTTTCACAGGCATCCAAGATTGGATCGGGAATGGCATCGGGCAGAGGCTTTTCACGGTCAACGCGCTGAGGAAACCGGGCGTAGGCGTCATTCAGGTCAAGCGCAATGTGCCTGCCGAGCAGTTCAAGCGATCTGGCGGGCTGCTCGACGAGGGAATGATAATTGACGGCGATCAAGTCGGGATGGTCCTGGTCAAACAGCAGCGAGTTGCGGGCCAGCCAAAACAAGGCAAAGGCCGCAGTGGGGGTGGTGGCCAGGGCCTTGTTTTCTAGAATGAAGCTCCGCATTTCGCCCCCCAATCCCTCCGCCTTCCACGACTCCTGATTCATCTCAAACAGATCACGCAGATAAGGAAAGGCCTCGTAACGCCCTTTGTAATAGGTGAGGTGGGAGAGGATCACTTCACGATAGTGGCGAAAAATCCAGATCCCCTTGGACCTCGGAAATGCATTGAGAAGAGACGAGGCGCGCTGGCTGTCATGCAGAGGCTTGAGGAGGACCACCTGGCTGCGCTGCGCGGCAAGCAAACGGGCGACCTCCGCATCAGGATGCAGACGAAGGTACTGCAAGTTTTCCACCGGCAGCTGCTGGAAGAAAGGCGGATCCCCTTCCCCCTGATCATTCACGCGCGGATCAAAACCGATGAAGTTGCGCAGCATCGTGGTCCCTGAGCGCTGGCAGCCGAAGACCCACACAATGCGAGGATCTTTGCACGGTTGCAAAACTCCATGACACCAGGTGCGGACTTTGTTGACCTTGTAGGAGGAAAGGACTTTCCAATACCATTGGCCGACAGATGCAGAAAGGGTGGACATAGTTGAGATAACCGCAGCGTCAAAAATTTGCTGGCAGGTTTTAGTTGGGTGCCTGATAGAAGATTCTATGCCAGAAGAAACTATTCACGTCTGCCTTTTGATGCGCCAATTTTGGCCCACTCTGGCAGGGGCTGCCGAACGAATGCGGCGTTACGCTCCGGGCCTGGCAGTCCGCGGGGTGAGGATGCATGTGATCTGTTTCTGGCGAGAGGGGCTGCCGAAGACAGAGCGGCTGGAGGACGGCACGGAGATCACCCGTGTGGAAAGAACTGGCACTCCGCAAGAAGACGACGTCAGTCTTTTCGTGCAGGCTGAATCCTGCCTGCGTAGACTGCCTGCCGGGAGGCGGGTGCTGCAAACCAATCTGCTTGGCTCCCACACAGTCAAAAATATCAGCCGGATGGCGGGCCAGGGCATTCCGGTGGTTTACCTGGGCACGATGAATGAAGTGGAATCCACGAAGGCCGGAATGCTCCGGCGATGGCTGAGCGCCTGGCGTTTGCGGCAGCTTTTTCGACCGTTCGCAGCCGCGGTCGTAGGCTCGGAATCCATGCGGCAATGGCTCGTTAAAGCCGGTGTGGCGACCTCCAGAGTGCATCAGATCGGACATGGAGTGGATCTCTCGCGATTCCGTCCTGCCGCGGACGCTGGCGAAAAGGTTGAATTGAGACGGCGACTTAACCTCCCTGAAACAGCCTGGGTGGTGCTGTTTGTGGGAACCATGACCGAACGAAAAGGAGCGCACCTGCTGGTAGAAGCGTGGAGCCGCATGCAGAAGAGCGGCACCCAGGGAGTGCTCGTCATGCTCGGGGCGTTTGACCGCCCGACGGTGGTGAAGAATGACCAGCGTGAAGAACTTGGAGTTTTTCAAGAAAATCTGCGTCGTTTGATGGCCCCATTGATTGCCAGCGAGACACTGATGCACCACGAACACACTTCTGAGATTGAACTTTGGATGCGTGCGTCGGACCTTTTGATTCTGCCCTCATCCAAGGAAGGTGTGCCGAATGTGGTCCTGGAAGGCATGTCCTCCGGACTGCCCTGCCTGCTGACACGGTTCCAAGGGTTTCCGGAAGACGAACTGGGAGAGAACGGCGTGCACTATCAAATCGTTGAACGGTCGGTCGAAGGACTGGAGCAGGAGTTGCTGCAATTTCAGGGGGATGAAGTCCGCCTCTCCCGCATGGGAGCGAGCGCCCTTGCGAGAGCGTGTGAGCATTTTGACCTCAATCTCACCCTGGATCGCTACGCGGCGCTGTACCGATGTCTGGTCCACGCGGGCTGACCAGCTTGCAGAGATCTTCGGCAAAAGCAGCGACGGGATCCTGCGGGATCATTTGAAGAAGATTCTTCGCGGCACTTTCTCCCATCTGCTGCCACTGCTGACGGAGCTGCCAGGCGCGTTCCAGCGCCTCATTGATATGTCGGACGGAAGGAGCTTCGGCAATGAAGCCGTCCACACCATCGCGGACGACTTCGGCATGCCCGGCGACATCGGTGGCAAGAGCCGGACGCGCGCACATCAAGGCTTCAACAAGAGACAGAGGCATGCCCTCATTGCGTGAAGGCTGGGCGATCATGTGGTGATCACGCCAGATGTCCTCGACGTTCTCCACGTGGCCGGGAAATCGAACCTTGTCAGCAATGCCCAGCATGGAGGCAAGCCGCTCCAAGCCCTGCCTGTTCTCCCCTTCCCCAAAGATGGAGAGGGTCAGATCGCGATCACGCCACTGAGGAGCAGCGAGCGCCTGGATGAGCAGATCATGCCCCTTTGGCCGGGTCTGAATGCGCGCCACGCAGGCCAGCCGCCAGCCCTTTTGTGTGCCAGGCCAGGGCAATGGACCGCGCTTCACTTTGATGGGATTCCACACCAAACGGCCCTGGGGAAGATGCTGGCCAATCTGGACCTCAAAGTCTGTTTGGTTGCCTTTCGAAACCCAAAAACTGGCGGCCACCCGGCTGAAGACATGACGCAAGCGTTCGGCCTGGCTGTCATTGGGCCAGTCGCTGGAAATAATGCCATGGGTGACCACGGTGGTGGGCAGCCGAGCTTCCTGAAAGGCTTCCAGCCAAGGCAGGCAGGAGTGATCATTTCCCTGAGAAACAAGCACCAGATCAGGCCGGTCAGCGCCGGATGTAAGCTGACGCACGATCCATCTCTCCGCCCTGCCCCTGGCGAAAAGCGGACGTACGAAACGCTGCATGGCAAACGAACGGGCGAGCCGCCAAACTGGGACGCCGAGCTGAAGCAACTCGCTCACCCGGGCGGGATCCCAACGACGCCAGCAGACGGCCGCGCTCACATCATGGCCAGCACGCGCCATGCAGGCGGCGGTTTGCAGCCAGAGACTTTCGGCAGCGCCGATGCCATAATGGCTGCTGAAAAAGAGGATGCGGAGCTTGCGGGCGGAACTCATTTTTTCGCAGCCCACGCGGCAGCCAAGGTTTTATGCTGGTCAATGCCGCGGGTGTTCTCGCGCAGGCGACGCTGTTTGATACGCCACTGGCTGAGCATTTTTCGAAGAGGGGCCGGCACAACTGCAGCAAGACGTGATCCCTGCCTGGAGGATTTCACGCTGCCGGTTTCATCGTTCTGCGCCCAGCGTTCGGAATAGTCGCTCTGCTGCACCTCGGTGATGTTTGCGCCTGCACTCTTTTGCGCCACAAACAGCAGACTGAGGCGGCCGGGCGGATTGAACTGAACACGCTTTCCGGTTTCAGCCGGATCACGCAAGGAGTAAAAAGTCTCAGGGGGGCCGTGGGAGGCGAGTGCGGCAAACTTCACCTGGAAACCATGCTCGGCAGCAAACGCGCGGAAGAACAACTCGGGGCTGAACTGGTAGAAGCCATGGCCCATCCAATTGTTCACCGGGCACATGGTGATGAAGAGACCGCCCGGACGCAGCAGTGCAGAACAGTTGCGAATGGCGGCGGGAAAATCAAAGACGTGCTCGAGGGAGCCACCATCAAAGACCCAGTCCCATTGCTCCTGCTTATCAGCGGGCAATGGAAGATTGAGGTCATGAACGAGGCCGGCGCCCTGATAAGCCGTGGCGTCCAGAGACTCCACGCGCTGGAATCCGATTCTGGTCAGCAAAGGCTCAGCATAGACGGTGTCGCTGAATTTGGGATCGGCCAGATCTTCGAGGTTGATCTTATGCTCCAGCGACAGCCTTGCGGCCTGATTGACCGAAAGCCGCAACCACTGCCTGCCAAGCATCAGGAAATCGGATGCTTGAGGCTGGAGTTTGCGGCAACTGAGGAGAAGCTCGGCACTGATTGAATTAATGGCCATAATCAACGTGGCTCATGGAGCGAGCCGGGGTATGAGCAGATGCTGACTGGAGGGCAGTGGCAGAGGGGCCAGGGCGCTCCGAGTGGTGAAGGCAGCCTGAATGCCAGCGCGCCGGGCCGCGAGGAGCACAGCGTCGTTCCATCGCCCATTCGGATAGGCCAGCAGCGTCGGTCTTTGGCCGACGACTTGCGCAAGGGTATCCTGACAGCTTTCGAGCTGCTCTTCGAGTTCGGCCTCTCCGCACTGGGCCAAAAGAGCGTGGTCTCTGGTATGATTGCCGATGACCACTTCAGGCTCGGCGGAGAACTTCGCGAGTTCAGCGAGATCCAAGGGGCGATCTGCATCGCCATGAGGTTTCCAGCACTGAGCACCAAAGCGGCTGGTCAATTCCTGCTGAATGCCATCGGGCGTCTTCAGCTTCAAAAGTTTTCGGGTCGCGGAGAGCTCCTCCGGGGAAACATTTCGTCTGGCGCTCTCGCGGTGGAGGACGTCCCACCAGTAGCTTTGCTGGGTCTCCACGGGGCGGCTGGTGATGAAAAAGACCGCAGAGACTGCTTTGCTGCGGAGGATGGGCAAGGCGAGACGATTGTTGGCATATCCATCGTCGAAGGTCAGAAGGGCGAAGCGTCCTTTTTTTGGCAGCTGTTTTCCGAGGTCTCCGGGATGCAGAAACTCCCTGCCCTCAGCCCTTATGCGATCGATGCATGCGGCGAGCTGGTCCGTGGAATGAGCCAGCAGCGGATCGAGCGCCGCGGGAGACTGCGATCCTTCATAAAGCGCATGGAAAAAGACGACCTTCAATGAACTGCCGTGCTCCAGCCGTTTCTGCCGTGCAGACTCGAGCAACGACCGAAGCTTTCCGAGCAGCCTCATGATGGCGGGTTCAGCACCTGACGCTTGCGCGCCAGCAAGATGACATTGTGGAAGTAGCGGGGATCATTCGGCAGCACACGTCCCAGCATGATGCCGAAGAGATTGATCGGGGCGACAAAGAGTGTGGTGGAAACGATGCGGACGGCGCGCCGCCCCCAAGGCAGCACCGTGCGGCTCAGCCAGAGGGTGAAAAGCTGAGTGAGCGTCTCAATGTATGTGGGCGTCTTCACGACTTCCTCCACATCGAAACCCGCGGCATTGAGGAAACGGTTCAGACCCACTGATGTGTAGCGGGCCATGTCGTAGGGCATTTCCACTTCCTCCCAGCCGTAGGGATAAGTGATCAGCAAGGGGGCCCCGGGTTTCAGCACGCGAGCAAGCTCCCTCAGCATGGCTCCAGGGTCAGGCACCGACTGAAAAACTTCCGTGGAGAGAGCGCCATCAAACTCCGCATCGGCAAAGGGAAGCGTGGTGTCGCGAAAGTAAAAGTCCGCCTTCTTCTTCTCCGAGGAGTGGCCGCTCACCTCAATGTCCACGCCAACATACTTCTCCACACTGAAAAGACTTTCGTATGGTTTTTCACCGCAACCGAAATCGAGGATGCGACCTTTAAACTGCTTTGCAAAGCGCCCGACTTCGCGCATGAGGCCACGCCGGATGATGAAGTCACGATTGACGAAGATACCAGCACGTGAGGGCAGAAAGCGCTGCCGCTCCAGCCAAATTTTGAACCGGCTCATCATGCTCATTCGTTGTTAGTCGCGGTGAATTTTTTGCTAAGCCCACGCAACCAGATGCGTGAGATCAAATCTTCGCGCCGAAGGTAAGACTGGGCGATCCTGACAAACGAAGGCATCTTGAGCCTCTCGCTCACCTTCAGGCCGTCCCTGCTCTGAAAGTGACGTGCGATGCCGAGAATCACCGGCATGGACAGGAAGAGCCGACGATCCCACAAGCGCCCCGCCACGGAAGAGGAGTGGATGCCTGCGAAGGCTTTGCAATTGATCAGCCACGCGCGCCGCTTCGCATTTGCGGAGCGGTTCAAGCGCATCTCGGTTTCTGTCAGGCTGTCCGGATTGTAGCGGTAGCGGATCAGCGGCTCGGGAAGAGCCTCGACTTTATGTTTGCTGAGGATGCGCAGCCAAAGGTCGTAATCCTCGCACCAGTAGGGGGAGTCCGGGGTGGAGAGGTCCTGATATCCACCAATCTCCAGCACTTGGTCACGGCGCATTAAAACTGACGGGTGAAGAACTCGGGGCGCACGCAGGGTGGCATGCAGAATGTCGAAGTAATCTGGCGGGAAAGCCGAACGCCGGGGAATCTCACGGTCCTGCAAATCGATGCTGATTCTCTCCGAACCGATGACTGTGAGTCCGGGATGTTTGTCCAAATGGGCGACCTGAGTGGCCAGGCGATGTGGCAGGCAGATGTCGTCTGCGTCCATGCGCGCAACGAGGGATGAAGGCGCCTCTTCCAGCAGGCGTTTGAGGGACATGCCCAAAGAGAGCGGCTGACCCACAAACACTTTGCCGGGAATGCGCGCAGGAATCCATTCGCGCAAGACTTCGAGGGTGCCATCCGTGGAGCCATTGTCCCAGACGTAGACCTGCTGATCCTGAAAGGTCTGCTGACGCAGCGACTCAAGAGCGGCGGGCAGAAATGGCATGCCGTTGAGAACCGGCATGATCCAGGTGACGCGAGGGGTGGACATGATCAAAGAGACTTCTTACCGCTGACCCAAGGGACTCATGCCGCTTTCTTTTGAATGATGACCACCAGCCATTCGTCGTCGCCTTCCTTGCGCAGTTCGCAACGAACGTCTGCAACTCCTGCGAGAGCCTGATTCACATTCATCTCGGAGGTCCGGGAACTGATGATAAAATCTCCACCCGCAGAGATGGAAAAATTCCACTGATGCAAGCCATGCCAGTTTTCATTGATGCCTTCGTTGGGACGATGCTTCAGGTAAACATGCCCACCCGGCTTTACCACACTGAGCATCTGCATGACGGCGAGATAGGGGTCCAGGCCATGGTCGAGACAGTTGCGTGCGTGAGCCAAATCAAACGAGGCGGGGGGCAAGAGTGCCGCCAGTTCCTCACCCTTCCCAGGCTGGGTGCGAACCGGAGGCTGCAAGCCGTGCTTTTGCAGCAACACATCGTATTCAGCGGCGAGAGGATCGAGTGCGGTGAGTTGCACGGGCGTTCCGTTCACACGCTTGCCAACGACTGACAAGGGCCCTGCGCCGACATCCACGATCTTGGGCTGCGCACCTGCGGCGAGGACAGGAGACAACAATGCGGCAAGCTCTGCATCGAGCTCGAGTTCGGGGCTCATGCGCTGCTCAAATTCGGCCTGCCAGCGCAAGCCACGCGTCTTCAGATAGCGGTCCCAAAAGGCGGTTTCAGATTTTCGTCCTGACTGCCAGCGAAAGCTTTGCAACAGGCGCCTCCACCATGAATTTGGGAAGAAGGACTGAGGTTTTGTTGTCATAGTAAAATTAGAACATCAAACGGCTGGAGCGACCGTCAGTGACGGTTTTGCCGGAGCGGGGAACCAACGGTCACGCAGCTTGAGCGCAGGGCCTTCAACCACTGCTGCCATCAACCTGCCCAGAGCCAGAGAGCCAGCGACACCCAGCACAGCCGTGATCCACCAACGCTTCTGCCCGGGGATTAGTTTTTCGAGATATGGCTGCAAAAATCTCAGCCAGGGCATGTGCCAGAGATAGATGCTGTAAGAGTGCCGCCCGACGCCAGACAGCCAGCGGAAGGCAAAGAAACTCCCCAATTCTGGGCGGCCTACACCCGCAAGAAGCAGAAGCGCAGCCGCCCCACCGGTGAGGTCCATGCCTGCGAACGAGGCCCATGGCTGATCTGCTTTGAGACCAGCATAAACGAGCCACCATGCGAATACTGCGAGAAGAAAGCAGGCTGGCAGTCCAAGCTTTGCCTGCAAGCGGGCATGCCAGCCGTGATTTCTGCATCCCATGGCGAGGAGCACACCAAGGAAGAGACCGTCGATGCGAGCGTGAGTCATCATCAAGACGGGCTCATTCCACCCCGGATACATGTAGAAGGCCAGAGTCCGAGCCAAAAGACAGCCGACTGCAAGAAACACGAAAAGTTTGACCACCCAGGCCCCGTCCGCCGCATGCTCCCTTCCGGGCCGATGACGTGAGTGCCACATGAACAAGGCGGCGAGCAAGAGGTAAAAGTGCTCCTCCACCGCCAGCGTCCAATGCGGATCGCTCAGCCGGCCGACGTAGTTTTGCAGAAACAAGAGTTCTCCGATCAAACGGTCCACCGGCACTCCGTGGCCCTTCCAAATCCGCACCGAAACAATGAATGCCAGTGCAACCCAAAAGGCCGGGTAGATTTTGAAGCCGCGGCGAATGAGGAATCTGCCGGGTCTGACAGTTCCTGTCTGCTCCCATTCTTTGAACAGGAGTCCGGATACCAAAAAGCCGCTGAGGACGAAAAACAGATCAACCCCCGCACGACCGCCGATGATCGCGAAACCTTCGAATGCGGCGCTGACCTGGGCCGGAACGGAACTTCCTCGAAACTCGATGTGGGCGAGGATCACGAACAGCACGGCCAGCCCGCGAAGGACATCCAACCATGAGTCTCGATGCACAGCCATGCCGATTTTTTTTTAACGCGACGATATTACCACGAACGCCGCGGCGATCTTTTCAGCGAGTTCTTCCGCGGGATCCCGCTGCCAGATGGCTGCGACTTTGCTGCAGGCCTTCTGTCCCATTTCCTGCCATTGCTTCTGCGCCTGCCAGGCTCGCTCCAGGGCCACTGAAAAACTTGCGGGCACCGGAGCCTCGGCGATGAAACCGGTCTCGCCTTCGGTGACGAGTTCGCAGTTTCCGCCCACGTCAGTCACGACGGAAGGTCTCCCGGCGTGCATGGCTTCTATCAGCGCCAGCGGGAGTCCTTCTGCCCGCGAAGGCATGACAAGGAGGTGATTGGTGCGCCAGATTTCGGAGAGGTCTGAAACGTGACCGCAGAAGTTCACGCGGCTTTGCAAGCCGAGGAGCTGAACCAGGTCGCGAACTCCCTGCTCGTGGCGGCCCTGTCCGTAGAGATTCAGCTGGAGGTCCCTGCCCTGCCACTCGGGCTGGGCGAGCACTTTCAGCAGCACATCATGGCCTTTGTCGTGGATATCCAACCGAGCTGGCAACGCCATGCGTACGGGCGCCATGGATGAGGGCCATGGAAGCGAGTGGTGATTTTCCGCGAGCAGGCAGGGATTGCGAATGATGACCGCATTTGTCAACCGCCGCCCGACCATGGTCTCCACCATTTCGAGGTTATGCCGTGAAACAAAGACGGTCAGAGCGGAATCGAAATACATGCCCTTATAGCTCTCGCGAACGGAGTCGGAGGGCCATTCAACGTCGTTGGCGAGCTGGACGATGAGGCCGTAAGGCTGTCCGAGTTCGCGACAGGCCTCTGCGTACTCGAGACCCGACAGGTGTCCTCCGCAATTGATGATGAGCAGATCAGGCTTTCTTGCTCGGAGAGCCGCGCGGAATTTAGACTCAGGGTTCCCTGCGACCATGCGTCTGCCGGCTTCGAGAATACGGCGCACCTGGCTTTTGGGCGAAGGCAGGCAATTCACTGAAGCAGCGATGTCAGACCACAACTTCTCCCCATGCGCAGCGCCCGGCTTCACATGATGAAAAACGGTGATCTCCAATCCGGCTTTTTTCAGATGCCGGGCAGCAAGGCTCCACAGCATTTCCGAGCCGCCGATGCCGGCACGGTGCAGGGTAACGAATCCCACATGTGAAAGTTTTGACATGATGCTGTCTATTCGTCTTCCACCGCGCCGTGTCAGACTGCGCGAACGACAAACCCCAGACCGATATACAGGCGATGCTTTGCCAGATCCGTCTTCACAAAGCGATTGGCGGAGAAGGCGGTGTCGCAGCCGCGGTGCCACCAGGCGCGACGCTTTAACATTGCATAGCGAAGAGGCCAGAGACACGCACCGAACAAGGTGCGTGCCCGGACTTTTGGGAAAGCCTGCTCAAGCAGAAACATGGCTGCGCGAGTGCCCGTCGTAAGTTTCCAGACTTCGCCTATTTCAAAGTGATTTCGGGCAAGGTCACGGGCCAAGCCGGCATCGGTCCACCGCTGGAAATCATAGGGGCAGCCATGGTCTTCGAAGATGCCATGGGTGGTGATCACCATCCTGCCGCCGGGGCGCAGCAGCCGGCGAGCTTCGCGCAGGTAGGAATCGGGATCTGGCACATGCTCCAGAACCTGACTGGAGAGCACCAGATCGAATGATGCGGACTCGACAGGCAGAGGTTCAAATGCATTGCCGGGCTTGATCTCGTAGTCGATGGCTTCGGTGCCGGGGAGATCCGCGCGCTTGTACCGGGCGTTTGGAAACAAGCTGCGGTAAGGCGATCCACCGCAGCCGAAATCAAGCAGATCCAGCGTCCGATGATCCGCCACCGATGTCATGGCCAGCCTGAGGTCGCTCAGATGCAGATACATCGAGTCGCCAGGAGCGGGTTCCAAACGCTCGCGCAGGTAGGGATCGGCGCTAATGAGGGTGGCAACTGGGGCTGGCATAGAAGGTCAAGAGCGATGGAGAACTGCGATGAGCGAATGTGCACGGCGAGCCCACGGCTTCCGGAGGAGGCACATCAGTTCATAGAGGAGCGCCCCGGTGCGGCTTTTGGGGAAGCGCATCGTGCCATCCAGATTACGACGGCCTTCACGATTCAACGTGCCGTTGAAACGACGCCAGGAGTTTGGCTCGTAGTCCACGCTGTGGAGCTGATAACCGATTTTTTGCGCCAGCACTTTCATGGCCGTTGCAGACCAAAGGGTGAAATGGTGAGGGGGCCAGCACAACGGCTCGGTGCTGCGCCCGAGCATGGTGTCATGAGCAGGAACGGCGAGGATGAGCGTTTTAGGCTGAAACTGCTGAACCTGAGCCTGCAGCCAGGCAACGGGTTCATGGACATGTTCCAAGGTTTGAAGGGAGATCATCACTTCTGCGTGGCGGCCCTTGATCTCTGGAGAATCGGGGAGATGCACATCCAATCCTTCCGCCCGTCCTTTGGCGATGGCTTCTTCATTCAAATCAGTGCCCATTGCCTTGACTCCGGAGGCCTGAATCTCACGGACCAGCCACCCATCTCCACAGCCGACATCGACAACCGATGAAGGGCGCGATTCACGCACCATGCGAAGTGCCTCCAGTTTGTCCCAGGAAGCAGGATTGTAGTAGTCCGGGAAAGTCGAAAGACGTTCGTAGAAATCTGAATCTCCCAACCGGCTGGGCGAGTACCAGCGAAGCCCGGATTCTGCGGCATAATATTCGGTGACTGGCTCCCGAAAGTATTTTTCACGCAGTGCCTCGGTCAATGGGAACCGACAGTATGTCGAGTATGCACCAAACAGTTCATCTGGCTGGCGCGTCCTGAGCGCCTTGCCAGCAACTCCGGTAAGCGGGCACTGGTGAGCGATGGATGATGCGGTCATGAGTTCGAGGCGGGACGGTGATGCATCTCACCTTTGATCCAGTGAGCCTGATAGATCCCCGACCGCTCCAGCAAAGGTTTGATGCCACGACGGGCGCAGAAATCATAGAATGCCTCTCGACAGCCCTCCCAGTAACCGAAGTCGTCCAGAATGATGTAGCCTCCTGGGACAACGCGGTCATAGAAGGTGTCCAGACAAAGCGTGACGCTGGAATGCCAGTCGGCATCGACATGGAGCAATGCCACTTTTTCAGGCAATGCCTGCTTGAAGGTGTCTTCAAACCAGCCTTTGCGAATGACGGTCGATTCCTTTGGAACACTGCAATCGGAAAGGATGTTTTTCACCGTCTCCTCCGAACCGACGCACTTGCCAACCCACTCCGCGGCTTCGGCGCCGTCTGCTTCTGTCGTCGCAGGCATGCCTTCGAAAGAGTCGTAGAGCCAGAGCTTGCGATTCCCCAAACCGATAACGCTGCCAAAAAGAGCAGCCGTGCCTCCGTTGCAGACACCGCACTCCACGATGTCGCCGGGGATTCCGGAATCGCGCACAGTCTGACTGATGCGCAAAATCGACTCCAACGCGTCCCTGGGACACATCGTGTTCTTGCGAACTTTTTTCAGTCGCGGGTCCATCCCTGAATCTTTGGATGGCTTTTTCCGCAGTGTCTTGATGATGTTTCTGGCTAGCTCTTTCATGATGCAGTCGGGGTTTTCACTTTCCAATCCCAGTCTTCCAAGTATTTGCAGGCGCCTTCCTGCCAGGCCCATTCGCGATGTTTGCCATGCATCACGATCTGGAAGGAGCAGATGCCTTCCACCGATTCGGTCATCGATTTGGAAAGAGCGTCGGCCAGATAAGTTTTGATGGTGTACTGCCCCATGTAAAGCCGCGGAGCGGGCAGTGTGCATTCCAGGCGGAAGACTCCGGGAGAACGAAGCATGGGCTGCTCCGAATCAAACACCCAGGAATGGACCACCGGCTGCTGAAGCGGGTCCAAAATGTGAAACGAAAACGATGCGTTCTGCAGGGGTGCCCTGGCGGTGATCTCGAAAATAAAACGGAGCGGCTGCCCCCAGGCGTGCGTGCCGCCAGGCTCAGACGTCAGAACCTCCGCTTTGCTGACATAGGCCACGCTCTTGGGTTCCTTGTCCGGCAAATACGAAGTGCCGGCCGAAGCACCGCCTTCCAAATAGGCCGATATGGCTTCACGGCTCGATCCCTGAAACACACAACTTCCCTTCTGCATCAGGAGGCAGCGAGTCGTCAGGGTGGAGACAGCCTGCATGTTGTGGCTTACAAACAGCACCGTGCGGCCATCTTTCGTCACCTCGCCCATTTTCCCAAGGCACTTCTTTTGGAACTCCATGTCACCGACGGCCAGCACCTCATCGATGATGAGGATGTCGGTGCGGAGGTGCGCGGCGACAGCAAAGGCAAGACGGACATACATTCCGCTGCTGTAATGTTTCACCGGTGTATCAAGGAATTTCGCAACCGCGGCGAATTCGACGATTTCATCGAATCTGGCGCGGATCTC
Source organism: Prosthecobacter sp. (assembly GCF_044222565.1). Classification (GTDB taxonomy): domain Bacteria; phylum Verrucomicrobiota; class Verrucomicrobiia; order Verrucomicrobiales; family Verrucomicrobiaceae; genus Prosthecobacter. Next base: position 11,590 of record NZ_JBGANA010000024.1, on the reverse strand, counting down.
CTGTCGGCTCATCCCAAGGATCGCCCCATTGAGAAAAATGTTCTCGCGACCGGTCAGTTCGGGATGAAAGCCCGTGCCGACTTCGAGCAAAGAAGCCAGCCTGCCACGAAGACGCACCTCACCACGCGTCGGTTCGGTGATGCGCGAGAGGACTTTGAGCAGCGTGCTTTTACCCGCGCCGTTGCGGCCAATGATGCCAAGGACTTCGCCTTGTTTCACTTCGAAGCCGACATCCTTCAAGGCCCAGAACTCCTCCGTGCTGCGTTTGACATCCTGCCTGCGCTTCAACGCACGCATAGGCCAGGCGGCCGCATGCTGAATGCGCTCACTTAGAGTGTTGGGCCTTCCCGCCGCACCTTTTTCAAGATGGGCGATCTGGTAACACTTGCCAAGCCCCTCCACACTGATGACCACATCGTTGCTCATATCACATCTGCAAAAGTTCTCTCAGTGCGACGGAAGTACCACAATCCCACAACAGTCAGAAGCACGGTGATGCCCACGGAAATCAGGAAGCCCGGCAAATGCAGCGGGGTGCCGCCATGGACGGCCCAGCGAAATCCATCGATCACGCCAACCATGGGGTTGCAGGAATACAGCAGACGCCATTCTTCGGGAATGGAACTGGAGCTGTAACCGACAGGGCAGACGAATGTGCCAATTTGCACCAGGAAGGGAACCACGTGCTTGAAGTCGCGGAATTTCACCATCAACGCCGCGATGAGGACGCTCGGCCCAAGGGAGGCCAGAAGTGCATACAGGGCAAGCAGGGGCAGCGCCAGCAGGCGCACGGTGGGCATGACCCCATACCATGCCGCCACCAAAACCATGAGTGCAAAAGTGAACAAGAAATCCACCAAGGCGACCCCCAGGGTGCTGCATGGAATGATGAGGCGGGGGAAGTAAACCTTCGAGATCAGATTTGAGTTGGTGACGAGACTTTGCGTGGCCCCCAGAACCGCGCCGCTAAACAACTGCCATGGCACCATTCCGGCCAAAACCAGCACCGGATAGGGCACGCCATCGGAGGGAAATTTCCCCAGCCTGCTGAAGAGAACCGTGAACACAATCGTGTTCAACAAGGGACGTAAAAGCGCCCACGCACTGCCGGCAATGGTCTGCTTGTAGCGCACGAGGATGTCCCTCCACGCAAGGAAGTACAAGAGTTCGCGATATCGCCAGATATCACGCCAGTAGTGCAGCTCGTGCTGGCCTGCGCGGATGAGAATATCTGTTTCGCTGCCTGTCGATTTCATCGTATTAGCACAGCGAGAGATTTACCAGACCGACGCGTAGGAGCATCCGGGTGAAGTGAATGGACTTCATTTTTTTAGGTCACTGACATTTTGGAGAGGACGCATTTTGCCAGCGAGTCCTGACAGACCTCCAAGGAGTACAGATCCGTGCGCAATTCGAGATCGGGGTTTTGAGGCGGCTCGTATGGGGAATCAATTCCGGTAAAGCCCTGAATTTTCCCCTCCCTCGCCTTGCGGTAGAGTCCCTTTGGATCGCGGTTTTCGCAAACCGCGAGCGGCGCATTGACAAAAACTTCGAGAAAGTTCACGCCCTGTTTGGCACAAGCTTCACGAACAAGCTGCCGGTCAGCGGCAAAGGGAGAAATGAGCGAGCAGATGACAATGAGCCCTGCTTCAGCCATGAGGCAGCCCACTTCACCCGCGCGGCGGATGTTTTCCGTGCGATCAGCGGAGCTGAAGCCGAGATCGCGGCACAATCCATGGCGCAAGTTGTCTCCATCCAAAACAAAACTGGCACGGCGCAGCCTGTGGAGACTGACGTCAAGACTCGTCGCCAAAGTCGATTTGCCAGAGCCAGACAGGCCAGTGAACCAGACGAGTCCGCCACGCTGGCCCAGAAGGCGCCACCGATCCTCCCGAGACACATCCAAATGGGACCATGTGATGTTGCCGCCTCCGTTTGCGAGCAAGCTGCCGCCCTCGGTCGCGGGACCGTTTGCATTTTTTAAAGGATTGGTCGCTTCGCCCATCGGGTGATGCGTGTGAGTGGTTGCTTAAAGCCTACAAGAAATAGTCCAGCAGGTTGCTGGAGAGTATTCTGTCGAGCTTCTGATGCAGGCTGCGTGCCGCTATCAGTCTTTTGTGAATTTCCTGAGTTTCCGCCGCACTGAATGATGGCGCGGCACTGGTGCGACCAGTCTTCTTTTTGGAAGGCTCCGCTGCGAGGACGCGGTCAATCTGCCCTCCGGCCGAGCGGAGTTTCTTTTGCAAATTGGGGAGCAGCCCCTTCTTCATGATGAGGCTGAAGCGTGTTTCAACTTTATAGAAGTCACGTCTGTCCCCCTCCATCTCAATCCGGGTGACGGCGTGCCACTTCTCGAGCTGGCGAACCGTGGTGCTGGCGCTCGCCTTGCTGATCTGCAACTGCTCCGCGATCTCCTCCAGGCTGATGGGACGGGGATGCAGGTAAATCAGCGCAAACATCCGTCCGATGAGCCTGCCCAAGCCAAAGCTATGGGTGGTGTTTCCACCGGCGTCAATAAACCGCCGCAATTCGCGATCCCAATCCAGCATGCCGCCGCTGAGTTGGGATTTCGTGGTGAGTGACGGCATCGTTCAGAGAAAATTTAACGATCTATTACATGTGCCGGAACATCTGCAAGCTGCTAATTTGGAAGAATAGAGGATGCGAACCAGCGATCCTTCTTCGGAAATGCGGGCAGCGAAACCGGGGGACCCAGTCCATACTTTTAATATGGCGGCGGGATATAAACCGAGGGAACTTCGGGTTATGGTAGATTTCAATTCGGTTGAAAATCATGTGGTGTTCTTGATGCTTTTCGAAGCATGACTGAGCAGCAAACCTCAGCACCGAAGGATGGCACAGACGAACTTCATGCAGTGATCTCCGCTTTTGAGCCGCGGCCGGGGAGAATGCCCTGAATGGTTCCGGAAATGCGCTCCAAATAGAAAGCGAAGCATTTAGAGCAAGCCCATTGGTCACTGGGAAATGCCATCGACGACACAGCCCCTATGAGAGACATACTGACGTTTTACGCCTCCGACAAAAGAAGGCCGGTGTGACAGGCGCGGTTTACCTGCCCGCGCCAGTTGGTCTTACTTACATAGAAGCAGGAGTGAGCGTGGCTCGAGGCCGCTCTCTCCAATCGGCGACATAAGTGAGGAAATCCTTTGTGTTTTTCAAGGAAACCGTGGTATAGCACGAAATCTTTTAGTGCCTTGGACAGCTTCTAGCTGAATCGTGGCTGCCCGAGATGCAGTCAGACCTGCAATTTTGACAAACAAAATGCGAAAATAAATTGGCACCCGTCTGTATTAGTGCATAATAAAGGTGATTTTAGTAAAGCAGCAGAGCAAAATCCTATTATGAAACAATCCCGTTTTTTCCACGTCCTTCTATTCCTTGTTGCAGGTATTGGTGTCCAAAATGCATCAGCTCAATGGGGTCCGATGGGTCCGATTGGATTCTCCGGCGGTGGCTGGGGATCAAGCTGGGTAGGCGGCTACGGGGGCTACAGCGGCTGGGGTGCACCTGGATACAATGTGCAAACCAATCCCATCGGCCGAGTGAAAATCGAGGGCGATGTCAACTTCAGCGGGCAGATCAATGAGGCAGATGCCGCCATGGGCAATGAGCCCAAGCGCAACCCTTACGGCCTGACTGTGGGAGCTGGTGAAATGACCAAGCTGATCATGACCTGCCAGCCGAACGCCTATCGTCAGCGCCAGGTCGGAGAGCCGAAGGTGAGAATGGACTTCTACAAACTGGTGACCGGTCTCGAAATCAAGGGTGTCAATCTTGGAGACAAGAAGGGCCGCTTCCAGAACTTCGAGCAGGAGACTGCCACGTGTGGACGTATTTTGGTTTGGATGGACAGCACTCGCAGGCAGCTGCTGCTGGATTCCGCAGATCCTTCCCGTCGCCGCGTCGAGTGGCTCTGGTCTGCCACTGTGCCACCTGAGCGTATCTTTGTCGAAGGCGTTCGCCCCACCAATCCTGGCGGAGCGTTCATCGTCACCTATGAACTTGACGACTCGAACAAGAAGGGCATCTCCAAGTGGTTTGGTGAGCCTGCCGTTTGGGACCGCCAGTTGATCACTGTTGGACAGGTCAAGGTGCCAAAGCCGAAGATCGACCGCACTCCGACTTGGACGACTGTCTCTGGCAAGTAATCTGACTTTCATTTACTGAATTCACTCCGAACCCCAACAGACGAGCTGTTTAGCTTGCTGTTGGGGTTCTCTTCGTACAGGAGGAGTTGGTTCGCTTGCACCATGCAGCCCAGCGATGGGCACAGCCGGCGCCTCGCGCAATGGTGTTGCGCTGACATTCTCACTTGGCCGCGCTTCCAGAGCGATCTTTGAGATGTTTGGCCCCAAATAGGGCCACCGCCCCTTGAGCGGGGAGTGGCAGGTGGCAGATTTGCAAGAGCCTAAGAATATTCCGCGGTCCGGTGATGGCACAGCAGTCCCCCTCTGACCGGTTCTGAACTTGGGCGAGGGATGCCATAGTCCAGCCCGGACAGCAGACTTATTGGTCAAAAAACAATCGCGGAGCTGGCAACATCTAATGGAAGCCGCAGCGTCTGCTGCTCAGTTTTGAATCCAAGACAAGTCGAACTTGAAAGTAAGTCAAAGGGCGGGGCACCGCGATTCTACAAACTTGACGAACTCCTGCGCCTTATCGGCCCACCCTTCCCTGGCAATCATCTCTTTCACGGCTTGAGAATCGAAAGGCAGGCGCCCCTCGAACGCAGCGACGACGGCATCAACAAATGAAGTGTGGTCGAAGGCCACATTTACAAACGCCTTGAGACGTTCGGTTTCGGGAACAGCCATGGCCACCACCGGGCGTCCGCAGGCCAGATATTCTTTAATCTTCAAGGGGCTGCAGCTTTTTGAAAGCTCATTCACGACAAACGGCATGATGAACAGGCTGGCCGAGACCAATGCTGCAGGAAGGTCCGCAAACGGCATCTGCGGCTCGAGTTTCATGTTGGGAAGGGAGCGGAGCCTGCGAGTGTCGATCAAGGCGGGGCCGATCATGCGGAAGCGTGCCTGAGGCAGCCGCTTAGCAAGCTGGACCAAAAGATCCACGTCCAGGCGTTGATCGATCATGCCAAAATAAACGATTTCAAAATGCCCGGCATTTTGGGCGGGCATTGAACGCGCGAAGTGGGCCGCATTCACGCCCTGAGTCAGGACCTGCAGTGGTTTGCCACTGGATTTGAAGCGCTGTGCCAGCTGCTCTGAGACCGCCACAATGGCATCCACACGCCGGGTCAGTTCCTCCTCCATCTGCCGCACTATTTGAGCGTTCATGCCGGGCCAGAGTGCATAGTTGTCGGGACAGTAGAAGATGCTCATCCCCTCCCCCAGCGTGCCGACAACATCGCAGTGGCTTGGCGCAGTAACAACGAGGGTGTGGTCTTTAAAACCCAGGCGGCGGCATGCGCGAGTGACGCTACGGCGGATCTGCCATTGATTGAACTTTCGTGCGAGTCGGGACTGGGGGAATGGCAGTGTCAAAGGACACAGAACGGTGAGACCCGGCCGCGTGGCAGCGGTTCGATTTCGCCTGCCTGAAATGTAGTCCACCAGTTTCTGCCAGCTGCGAGAAAGGTCGCGCAGGGTCAGCGTGGGCGGGCGAAGGCCCACGGTCTCCACCCAGATGACTGAGTGGGCTCCGAGCAGTTCATTGAAGAGGTGCTGGCAGGTGGACGGGTGTCTGCCCCAATCAGGACCGAAAACCACCCATTGGTGGAGGTTGCGGCAGTTGGTTGGCACGTCACTCATTCAGATCGAAACAAGCCATTGGTCCTTTTGAGGTTTTGTGTCAACCAGCGGATTGCATTACATTTGTAGATGCCCAGCAGCAGGGCCTTTACGCATAACCATATGCAGTCAAAACCGCCCAAAACACCCCCTGTGGTCAGTTTAAAGTAAACGAGTCCCGGCAGATACCACCAGACCTTCAAACGGCCAAAGCCGCTGAGGACGTCCCACCATGAAAGGCGGGCATCCGCCCAGGACCAGTAGGTGGCGGAGTCATTGAACTGAGCAACGCTTTGCGCGGCTGGAACGAGCAGCACCGGAATCCCAATGCGATGGGCGCGCAGGGTGTACTCGATATCGGAGAAAGTCTGTTTCATCCAGCGAGCTTCCGGCAGTCCGATCCGGCGCCAGACAGCGGCAGGAATGGCGACGGTATTGCCATGCAACCACTCTAGCGAAACAGGTGCGGCTTCGGGACCGGGCACCTCTCTCAGCCGTTGAGGCCAGCGTTTGTGCATGACACCGCCAGCGTATACAAAGGTCTCGGGAGTGGTGCGCGCGACGCCGCCGCAAATAGCAGAACACTTCATGGCGAGCGCGACAAGCATCTCCAAGGCTCCGCTCTGGGGCAGAGTGTCATCGTTCAACCAGACGACACAGCCGGCTCCCTGCTGAATGGCGGCCTGCATGCCAAGGCGTATGGCCCCGCACCACCAGAGCTGGCCGTCTCCGGGGAGTGTGTGCACGCCTGGAAAGTCCTGCTCCAGCATGGTGCGTGTGCCATCGGTGGAGCCGTCATCCACCACCAGCACCTGCGCCCAGGAGAGGACACCCAGGGTGCGCAGGTGTGTGAGACAGCGGGCGGTGGTTTCGCGACGGTTGTGCACAGGCAGGACAATCCACACATTTGCGGCTGTGACTGCGTGGTCGGATGCGAACTCCATTCTAACTTCAAATAGAAGCTTGCCAGAAGTGTGGCAAGCAGAGATTAATAAGTCAGATGACCCTCATTGAGCGTGCGATCCATAAGTTTTTCCCACGCGCTGGCAAAGCGATTCGCATCGTGCGAACCTTGTTTGCAAAACGGGCTCTGTGGCAGAGCATTCGCACCGGAGTGCCTGTGGACGGTCTTGGAAAGCCGGTGCCATGGATCACCTTCCCTGCGCTGGATTATCTTTCGCGGCTGGATTTTTCCCAGGCAAACGTGCTGGAGTACGGCGGAGGCCAAAGCTCCCTATGGTGGGCGGCCCGTGCCAAAACGGTGACCACGGTGGAAGGCCGGGCTTCGTGGGCTGAGATGATCCGCAGCCGCGCTCCGGAAAATCTGCGGCTGATCGGTCCGGTGGAGGGGCCCAGCTATGTGGAGACACCGCTGCAAGAGGGGCGCGTGTTTGAGGTGATCGTGATCGATGGCTTTCTCCGTCCTGAATGCGCCAGGGCGGCGCTGCCCTATCTAGTGGAGCACGGCCTGCTGATGCTGGACAACTCGGACTGGAATGCGCCCACGTGTGACTGGCTGCGTGCGCAAGGGATGATGCAGATCGACTTTCACGGCTTTGGTCCCGTCAATGATTACACCTGGTGCACGTCTGTCTTCATGCGGCAGAAGTGCGCGGTGCCGCATGCCGGCGGTCCCTGGGCAGCGGAACTGTATGGCAACCTGGAGCAACGGGCGTGAAACAAGAGCCCCTGCCCTACCGCTCCATCTATTCGCGGCGCGACCGTCTTTTCAATCTGATCCGGCCGATGCTGGAGTGGTGCCGCATCGGCTGGCTATCGCGGCCTTCGCTGAATGGACTGGACCTTCAGCTCGAACGCCTGCTGCCGAGGCGTGGCGGATGGTATGTGGAGGCGGGAGCCTATGATGGGTTTCAACAGAGCAACACGTATTACTTCGCGAAAATGAAGGGCTGGCGCGGAGTGCTTGTTGAGCCGCTGCCACCACTCGCGCAACGCTGCAAAAAACGCCGAAGGGAGTCGAATGTGGTCTGCTGTGCACTCGGCGCTCCCGAAAATGCCGGCAGCACGGTGAAACTGCGCCACGCAGGCCTTATGACAATGGTGCGTGGCGCGCTGGCGGATGATGCCACGGAGCATGCGCGTGCGAGCAGCGGACTGCAGGGACAGGGCCTGCCGCCGCTGGAGCAGTTCGTCGAGGCACCTGTGCGAACTTTGACGGACGTTCTGGTAGAAACTGGCACTCCATGGGATTTTGACCTTTTAAGCCTGGATGTGGAAGGATTTGAAGCCGATGCGCTGCGAGGGCTGGATTTGTCGCGGTTTGTCCCGCGGGCGATCTGCGTGGAGGTTCGGCATGAAAATTTCACGGCCGTGATGAAGATGCTCGAAGAGCATTATGAAAAGCCGATCATGCTGACGACAAATGCGAGCTATGCGGACTGCTTTTTTGCTGTCAAAGATCATGGCAGACCCGCGGCCGCATGAACGGACCTCAGGACGGCCGCCACGGCAGAGGCCTGAATGTGCGTGATGCAGTACGGCTCAGGATGGATGCAGCGCCACTGGCAGTGATAGCAGTCCATGGCATGATCCAGCCAGACTTGGCGCGGGCTGCGCTTCCAGGGAGCAAACATGCCGTGCTGACCACCGCCAAGCAAAAAGACACCGGGTTTGTCCAGAGCCGTGGCGAGATGCGCGGGTGCTGAGTCGGGCGCGAGAACCATGCGCGCAGAACGGATGGCTTGAATGAGTTCTTCCAGACTAGACGGGTGAACCCAGTCCACGTGGGCGAGGCCTGCGCCCTGCAAGGCCTGCTCGTAAAGAGTGTGACTGATCCCGGGCGGGAGGCAAAAAGTGACGCGAACGGCCGGAGTGGACATTAGAAACGATGCGATGGCGGCGGCAAGGCTGGCGGCTGGATACTGGCGAATGGTATTACCTGCCAGCGGGCAGACCAGCAATATGGAGTTTGATTCAGCTGGGCTGGAAGGCAGAACCGGAAGCATTTCGTGGAAGTCCACAGGCCGTCGCAGGACGCTTTGAACCACGCGACGGTGAGCTTCGAGTTCCAGACAGCCCTCCGTGGATTCGACGGGGTAGGCAACGCGCTGGGCACGACGATAGTTGAGGCTGACTCGCTCTCCAGGCAGGATCCACTCCGATGCATGGATCTGGCGGGCGTTCATCAGGGCTGCGATGGCATGAAGATAGTCCGAGGGCTGATGGCGGAGGCAGACGAGATGGTCGGCGGTGATGGCACGCAACTGCGCGGCATGGCGGACCATGGTTTGCACAAAATCGGGCCAAAAGTTCTGACAAAAGGGCGGCAGCACCAGCAGGTCCACCGCTGGGAATTCGCGTCGAAAAAAGGGTTCAGCGACGGTTGAGACGATGAGCAGGGTATTATCGGTGCCGAATTCTTTGACCAGCAGACGCACCGCACCGAGCGAAAGCACGGCATCTCCAAGGCGGTCGAGTTTCAGAACGACCAGTCGATAGTATCGCCCCCTGCCCCGCGGCGTGAGGTGCAGAAGGGCCAGAATCAGCCAGTAGCATAGGGGGCGGAACCAGCGAGTCATGCAGACAGAATGGGGCGCAGGAGTTCAATGTAACGCGACCTGGTGGTTTCGAGAAAAGCCGTCGGTTGCTCCTTGAGGGGCCTGCGCAGCATGTCGGCCACACGTTCTTCAAACGAGTCCCAAACCTCCTGCACAGGATGCACAGTGACACCCGGGATTTCCGCGGCCATGAGCAGCCGGGTGTCATTTCCGGTGAGCAGCACCTGCTTGCCCATGACGGCGGCGACCACGGCTCCGTGCACGCGATTCACCACTGCCGAGGAGCAACGCGAGTAGGCGTGCAAATAGTCCTGCCAGACCTCGCTGTGGAACCGAGGGATGTCAGGCAGCAAACACTCGGCAAGCTGCAATTCCGCGCGGTCATGGCAGATCAGCATGCACGCCTGACGCCGCGCCAGATCACGGGCAGTTTTGCAAAAGACATTTTCCCATTTTTGACGAGCCTCGGCCCCAGTCTCAGCGAGATCGTAATGGCCGCCATAAGGCATGTAATTGAGCGCAATGTACTGACCGGGCTGACCTTGAATGTTTAACGCTCCAGGAGAAAAGATGGCGGGACATGGCAGCAAAGGAACCTCGTGCCCGCACTCGCGAACGATGTTCTGCGCGAGCTTGTCCCGCACGGTGGTCAAAGAACTCCAGCGGGTGAAGCGATCAATGAAGGATCGACATTCTGGATCTGAAACGATCTCAGCGCCGTCACTGCCCCAAGCCTGACAGGAGCCAGCACCGAGATTGAGAAGCGGCACGCGCTGCGAGATCTGCCGCCAGCGCTTCTCGACGAGCGGGGCAAACCATTCTGTCTGTGCGCAGGTGGACCAACGATTCTTCCAGTACATGGGAGCACCCGACTGCACCAGCAGATCGCAGTTGAGAATCTTGTCCTCTGCGGCATTGAGGGGCAGGAAATCCGCCATGCGTGCCAATCGGCCGCGCCAGTCGAATCGCTTCGAGATGCCGCGGGTCATGCGGTCCACTTGCTGCCAAAGCCTGCCGCGCACGCCTGCCGGGAAATGTTTGTGGATGACGGTAGTTTCGAATTCCCCAAGCACTGCTTGCAGCAGGCTGATGATCCCGATGCGCACAAAGTCGTCCCCGACATTGTGATTCACGGTGGATATGAAACAAAGCCGCTTCATCGCTTGAAAAGAGATCGCACCCAGCGGCGCATTCCCTGGAGTGAAATGGCTTTTGCAGGCAACCCCACCACCTGAGTGAGATAGGCTCGATCCGCCTCCTGCCATGCAGTGATGGTGGCAGGATGCTGCAAGGGCGAAGGCAGATCCTGAACGGCGAGTCCAGCGCGGGGGTCAGCTGAATTCAAGGTATGGGTGGCATCCGGCCCGAAGCCGATGTTTGAAATGAGATTGACGGAGGGAACGATGTTCAGCCCGCCGAGTCGCAATTTGGCAAAGGCCCACTGGTAGTCCCAGGTATCCACTTCACCGCGATAAACAGCGCCGAGAACCTCGCGGCGCCAGGCTGCTTCACAGGGTTCGGGACAGCACTGACGGAGAAGCGGGGAATCACGCACCGCAGGCCACTCTTTCATGGCGACATCGTATGCCTGCCAAGCGCGACGCCAGGAGGCCCAGCCCCAGATGGGGCCGAACCGTGAGAAGCAGTAGCTGTGCCCGGGAGACCGCATGCCGGTGAGATTGCTGCCACAGATCTGCATGACTTCCGGGCTGTTTTTAAACCGGTCCAGCATTGCAGCACAGAATACGAAGAAACTCGGATGAGGCAGGCAGTCGTCCTCGAGGATGATCAACTGTTCATGTAGGCCAAAGGCCCAGTCCAGCGCAGATGAAACGGCTTTACGGCAGCCTTGGAGCTCGTCCAGAAAACGTGTCTGCACCCTGCAGGGCCAGTCAATGGCGGCCAGCACATGGTCTCGAACCTGCGTGCAGCGGGGATCTTCTCGCGGACCGTCAGCAGCCACCAGGAGAACCTCGGGGCGTGCCTGCTTTATCGCCGCCATGACGCGGGTGGTTGGCCCGAGCCGGCGATGGATCAAGAAAAGCACCGGTATTTGGCATGGAATGCCTGATGACATGAGAGGCTACTCTTCCCGCGAATGTTCCGGAGGGAAAGCGCAAGATGATGTCATCGAGTCCAGGCGCGACCGGGCAACGCTCTGTTACGGGAGGCGGGTGCGGAAGAACCTGCTGGGCTGGCCGTTGGAAAGGACGGGGAACTCGGTGCTGAGGTTCTGCATGGTGCCGTCGTCGCTGAGGATCTGAGGTGCGGCACCGCTGGCCTCCCAGTTTTGCAGGTCGC
>NZ_JBGANA010000023.1:0-121097 GCF_044222565.1 Prosthecobacter sp. | reverse complement strand
CTTCACTTCGGGAGCGACAGCACCAAAACGTCGTGCATTATGAGGCGTAGTTTAACCTTATTTCCGGTGTCATCCGTTATAAGGCAACGATCCCTGACCTAACGCCACCCTCCGGTGTGATTTATTGATGAGGCAATACGCCCGGACGGCGGAGCGCCCCCCCGGCTCACTTTCCTTTCCACTCACAGACGTAGCCGACAACGGGCAACTCCTTGTAGGCGTCCCAATCCTTTGGCGCATCGGCCCAACGGCCGGTGGGCGAGGTGCGCAGGTAGTTGTCCTTGCCGCCGTCATTGCTGGGTTCAGTGGGCTCCCACTGTGTGTAGGTCATGTCCTGACCGTCCACCCAGACCCATTTGCCCTCCACCTTTTCATCGCTGGCGCCGAGCCACACTCGCAGTTTGGTCAGGGACTTGAGGAACGCCCCAGTCGCTTCATCGTGCACCACGGCGAGCTGGCCGCCATGCAGCTTGCAGCGGGACTGGGCCACAGGCCAGTTCACCTTTTCCAAGACCACGGCGTACCACTTTCCATTGAAGTACTTCACGTCCTTCGGAAGACCGAGAGGAGGCTTGGGCGGCGAGGCGGGTTGCTGTGCCGCGGAGAGGCAGGACAGAACGAGCATGGCAAGCAGCAGGAGCTTTTTCATGCCACGGAATAGATAGTCGAATATGGAGCGTGCAACTGCCAGCATCAGGCTGCTGAAACCCCGGCGCTTTGCTTCAAATGCAGGTCCAGTTCATACTTTCCGAGCGCCATCGCACCCAGCAGGCCCGAGCGCGCGCCGAGGCCGGGGGCGACGATGAAGTCGTCGAGGTTGCGGCCGAGTTCGGGGACACGGAGGTAGCCGTTGTTGAGCTTGTGGAGCTGGCCGCGAATGAGGGGAAGGATGTGCTCCTGGCTCATGACACCGCCGCCGAGGATGATGCGCTTGGGGCAGATGCTGAGGGTGAGGTTCATCAGGGCGTGGGCCATGACATCCGCGACCTCCTCCCATGCGGGATGGTCAGGGGGAAGGGCCTCGGCTTTGACACCCCAGCGGGAGGCAAGGGCGGGGCCGCAGATGTAGCCTTCGACGCAGCTCTTGTGAAACGGACAGTGGCAGGCCTGCTGGAAGGCGGAGGAGTTCTGCGGAGGCGGCACGAGAAGGTGGCCGATCTCCGGATGAAGGAGGCCGTGAAGCAGCTGGCCATTGATGAGCACGCCGCCACCAACTCCGGTGCCGACGGTGATGTAGATGAGGGGATCCGTATCCTGCCCGGCGCCCCAGAGATACTCGCCAAGGACGGCGGCATTGACGTCTGTGTCCCAAGCGACCGGGACGTGGTAGCGGTCCTTGAGCTTGGGGACGATGTTGGTGAACTGCCAGCCGGGCTTGGGCGTGGAGGTGATGTAACCGTAGGTCTCGCTGCTTTTGTCGAGATCGATGGGGCCGAAGGAACCCACGCCGATGGCGGCAATGGAGCCGTATTTCGACTTGGCCATGGAGAGGAAGCGCGTGACTCCGGCGAGAGTGTCTTCCGGCGTGGTGGTGGGGATGCGGGTGACATCCCGCACATCGTGAGGACCGGTGCCAACGGCGCAGACGAACTTCGTCCCACCTGCCTCGATGGCGGCAATGAGGGGTGCTTCTTCGCTCATGTTTGCGGACGCACGGAGGCGGAGTCGCGAATGCCCAGGCTGGAGTAGATCTCGCGGGTGGCGTGAGATTTGTTCAGAGTGTAGAAATGAATGCCGTCCACACCGTGGTCGAGCAGGTCGCGGCACTGCTCGGTGGCGTAGTGGATGCCGACCTTTTGCACGGCAGCCTCATCGCCACCGCAGCGCTGGACGGCGCGGAGGAGCTTGGCGGGATAGCGGGCACCTGCAGCGAGCTCGGCCATGCGGCGCATGCCTGAGGCGCTGGTGATGGGCATGATGCCGGCGATGATGGGGACATTGATCCCGGCAAGCTGGCAGCGCTCGCGGAAATCGAAGAAATCGTGATTGTCGAAGAAGAGCTGGGTGCAGATGTAGTCCGCTCCGGCGTCCACCTTGGCCTTGAGGTAGTCCATTTCCAACACGCGGTTCGGCGTGGTGGGATGTCCTTCCGGGAATCCGGCGACGCCGATGCCGAAGCCACGCTTGTCGGCGTGCGCGCCGCTGTCATTGAACTTCTTGATGAAGGTGACGAGATCCGCGGCGTGCTGGAAGGCGTCTTTTTTGCGGTCGTAGTTGGCGAGATTCCTGGGAGGATCTCCGCCGAGGGCGAGGATGTTGCTGACACCGGCCTGCGCATAGCGTTCCAAAATGGAGGCGATGTCTGCCTCGCTGTGGCAGACGCAGGTGAGGTGAGGAACGGCATCAAGGCTGGTGGTGGTCTTGATGCGCACCACGAGGTCATGGGTGAGCTCACGGGTGGAACCGCCGGCGCCGTAGGTGACGCTGACAAAGGAGGGCTTGAAGGCTTCGAGTTCGCCGATGGTCTGATAGAGGGCCTCAAAGGCCTCCGCGCTCTTGGGCGGGAAAAACTCAAACGAGAGCGTGGGGCGCTGGTCCTGGAGGATATCGGCGATGTGCATCGAGGCTGTTTCTTGGTTCTCTGTTCCTATTTCTTTGTTCCCAAGATCAATCAGGCGAGGTGCTCGCCTTTGAGGACGTCTTCGAGGGTCTGGCGCTCACGAACGACGGTGGCCTTGTCGCCATCGACGAGGATCTCGGCGGGCATGGGGCGGGTGTTGTAGTTCGAAGCCATGGTGAAGCCGTAGGCGCCGGCGCTGAGGACGGCGAGGTAGTCGCCTTCTTTGACGAAGGGGATCTCACGGTTCTGAGCGAGGAAGTCTCCGGATTCGCAAATGGGGCCGACGACATCGACTTTCTCAACGGTGCTGCTGGTGGGCTGCTTGAGCGGGACGATCTGGTGCCAGCCTTCATAGAGCGTGGGACGGATGAGGTCGTTCATGCCGGCATCGACGATCTTGAAGGTCTTGGCGGAGCCGCGCTTTTCATAGAGCACCTTGGTGAGCATGACGCCGGCGTTTCCAACCATGAAGCGGCCGGGCTCGCAGAGGATGCGCAGGCCAAGGGGTTCGAGGTGAGGGACGACGGCCTCGGCGTAGGCCTGGATGGTGAGCGGATGCACTTCGGCATTTTCCTCCCACCAGGCGGAGTCGCCGGAATCGAGACTCTGCTTGTAATTGATGCCGATGCCGCCGCCGATGCTGAAAAACTCGATGCCGTAGCTTTTCTTCACCTGGGTGACGAGCGGGATGACTTTCTCCACCGCTTCAAGGAAGGGATCCACATTGGTGAGCTGGGAGCCGATGTGCATCTGCAGGCCTTTGATGATGAGGTTCGGGCAGTCCGCGGAGACGCGGGCATAGACGTCGAGGATCTGGTCGAAATCGATGCCGAACTTGTTTTCGCTTTTGCCAGTGGTGATCTTGGCGTGGGTCTTGGCGTCCACGTTGGGATTCACACGCACGGCCACGGGGGCCTGAAGGCCGAGCTCGCCAGCGACTTGATTGATGTAATGCAGCTCAGCCTCGGACTCGGCATTGAAGCAGTAGATGCCCTGCTTGAGGGCATATTCGATTTCGTCGCGGGTTTTGCCGACACCGGCGAAGGTGCACTTTCCGGGGTCCCCACCGGCCTTGATGACGCGAAAGAGTTCACCGGCGGAAACGATGTCAAAGCCGCCGCCGAGCCTGGCGATGGTATTGAGAACGGCGATGTTTGAGTTTGCCTTGACCGCGTAGCAGATGAGGTGGTCGAGCTTCGCCAGAGAAGCATCGAGACGGGTGAAATGGCCGGAGATGGTGGCCTTCGAATACACGTAGAGGGGGGTGCCGTGTTTCTCGGCAAGGGACTGAAGGGAGACGTTTTCGGCGAATAACTGACCTTGGTGGTAGCGGAAGCTGTGCATAAGCGGGCCGCGTAGATAGGCGGGAATCGGCCCTGCGCAACCTTGCTGCGGCTCAACCGGGGCGCATTTCCACGAGTTTTCTGCCGGAGGAGAGCATGTCCACCAGCCACTGGCGCATGGCTTTGAAGCCGCGGAGGAGGGCGCCGTCCACCACTTCCTGACAGCCAAACTGGCGGGCGATCTGCTCTTCCAGCCTGCGGTAGCGTGGAAGGAGAATGAGGGTGTGGCGGAGAGAAGCAGGAGCTGAGGCAGGGCGGTGGTAAAGGGAGGGATGCAGCAGCCCTTTGCAGATGACGTGATCTTCCTCTGCGAGAGGGATGCGGCGTTCCGGGAGGATGAGCCAGGGGTTATAGCTGAGGACGGGGCGGCCGGAGGTGTCCTGTTTAAGGCGGACCAGAGTCCGAACCGGGACTCCTTCAGTGCGGCGGGCGAGGAAACCTTTCACGCCTCCTGCGAGATCGGCGGCGGCGGCACGCTTGTTGAGCAGGAAATCGCGGCCCATGAGGGTGCCAAACAGAGTGAGGCGGAAGGACCAGCCGGCGAAAACAAGGCCGATGAGGATGAGGACAAGGGAGACGGCGGCACCGGCATAGGGGTGGATGAAAGTGGCGCCGGCGACGAGGGCCATGAGGCCGAGTTTGAGAAGCTTGAGACCGGAGTCCACGATGCCGAAGGGAGAAAGGGCGATCAGCACATTGATGGCATGAGAGCTGAGCCAGACCACGGCGAAGGCCACGAGAGCGACCGGGATGGAAATCCAGGGCGTGTGGACGCCGAAATCGATAATGCTGGCTCCAGGCACGACGGCGAGGCCGGAGCCCGCGAGCTCAGTCATGGCCTGCGGCTGCTCGGGGTTGAAATGTGCCATCGCCACGGCAACGAGAGGGACAAAGCCGACGCTGGCGACGATGGCGCTGAGCTTGTTTTCGAAGAGCTCGAGGAAATCGAGGGGCTTTTTGACCAGCGGAGGAGCGGCGGTGCCAAGGAAGTCTTTGAGGAAGCAGAGGGAGAGGAGGGCCAGACCGGTACCCCAAACGCCTGGGTGGCAGTACCAAGGGAGGCGATGGCGGAGGGAGGGCTCGGTTTTGTAATAGGTCCACGCTCCCATGACGCTGACGCCCATCAGAGGGCTGATGGCGACGCCGGTGATCTCGGAAATGCCCTGGGAAAGGCTGACACCGGGCAGGAGCATGGACTCCTTGAGCTTTGCCGCAGGGATGGGGTCCACGGGCGCGGGGGCCGCATGAAGAAATGAGCCGCCCAACAGAAGTGCAAACAGGGAGACGAACAGGCGGCGCTTGAACGAGGTATTCATGGCGGGGGCAGGTTGGGGGTGCGCTGCACCATGCACAAGAATGCCGCCGAGGCAGGCACAATCCGAGGCGGGCTTTGTAACCGCCTCTCTCTGCCATCTCCCCTTTGCCTCACTTGCCGAGCGCCTTGGTGATTTCCGCGGCGACCTGCTGGGCGAGGTATTCGCTGCCTTCGGCGGAGTAGTGGACGTCTTTCGGGTTTTGCAGGGTGGCGAGCTTGGGGGTGATGTGGGCATTGAGGTCGTCGATGGCGACGCCGTTTTCGGCCATCACTTTGGCCGCGATTTCGTTGTACTCCTTCACCTGGCCGAACTTGCGGGGCGGATTGAGGTCACCATCAGGAATGGGAGTGGTGGTGGCCCAGATGAGCTTGGCGCCGGTCTTCTTCAGGGTGGCGACAAGGCTACGCAGATTGGCCTCGTAGTCGGCGGGCTCGACCTGGCGTTTGCCATCGGGCATGTATTTGAGGTCGTGGATGCCCCAGTTGAAGTGGATGACGTCCCATTTGCTGGTGCCGAGCCATTTGGCGATATTGGTCACGCCGTTTTTGGTGGGACCGCCGTTGGTGGGGATGCGGTGGACGTTGGCCTTGCCCTCCAGGAGCTTCCGCACAGGGAGGGTGTAGCCGATGGAGATGGAATCTCCAATGAGCAGGACGCGCGGCATGCCGGCGACGTCCTTGATCGGGTCCATCGCCGGATTCGGGGGACGTTTAGCCTTGGCCTTGGCAGGCTCCTGGGCGGAGGTGCCGAGCAGACCGAAAACGAGAAGGAGTGAGAGGGCAGTGGAGAGGCGGTTCATGGAACTGCCTTCACTGCCCTAAAGTGCTCATTCTTTCAGACGATCTCGACGCGGACTTCGGCGCTGGTGTCCATCTCGCCAATGATTTTGGCGTTCTTGCCGCAGGTGAGGGCTTTGTCGGCGTCTGCCGCGGAGACGATGGCGACCCAGCCGAGGCCCATGTTGAAGGTGTCGATGGCGTCCTTTGGGTCGGCATGGCGGAGGACCTTCTGCACGACGTCGTTCTGCCAGAAAGGAATGCGCAGATTGGCACCGAGACCGCGCTTGAGGAACATGCGGCCGAGGTTTTCCGGCAGACCGCCACCGGTGATGTGGGCCATGGCCTTCGGGCGGATGCCTGCGGCCTTGAGGGCGGCGGGCTGCTCATGATAGAGGAGTGTGGGCAGCAGCAGCGTGCGCATTTCGTCCTCGCTGAACTGGAGATTTTCCTTCTCGATGATGCGGCGGACGAGGCTGAAGCCGTTGGCGTGGAAACCGGCGCTGGGCCAGCCAATGAGCACGTCGCCAGCGGCGATGGTGCCGGGGTCGAGCAGGTCTTCTTTTTCGCAGGCACCGATGGCGAAGCCGCTGAGCTCGACCATGCCTTCGGGCACCATGCCGGGCATCTCGGCCGTCTCACCGCCAGCGAGGATGCAATTGCAGGCCTCGAGGTATTCGGTCATGCCGGCGATGATGCGGGTGATCTGCGTCTTCTGGATCTTCGGGATTCCCACGTAGTCGAGGAACATGATGGGATCCGCGCCCGTGGTGAGCACGTCGTTCACGTTCATGGCGACGAGGTCCTTGCCGGCGGCCTCAAGCTGGTCGTGCTTGAGCAGGAGTTCGATCTTGGTGCCGACGCCGTCGCAGCCGGTAAGGATGATGGGGTGCTTGTAGCCGCTGAGGTCGTAGGCGGCGGCGAAAAGGCCGAAGGGATTGGCCAGCTTCCGCTTCTGCTGGGTGCGCTTCACCAGCACGCCGATGTCATCGACCAGCGATGCTGCTTCGTGAATGTCGACGCCGGCTTGTTTGTAGGTATGTGCGGAGGGGCTGCTCATGGAAAAAGGGTGGCATGCTGACTAGCCCGAAAGCGGGTGAGGCTCAAACGGAAACTTGGCGGGTGGGGGCGGCGCGCTCCCCTGCCCTGCGGGAGCGAATTGGGCGGCTGAAGCAAGGCCGGCCATCTGGCGCCGTAGGTTGTTCAGGCTCCTGTCTTTACGCACATGAAATCCCGCCTTCCCACACCCACGAGCATTTCACAGGCTTTCAGCCCGGCCGGGGGCGATTTGCTGCGCATCGGATCGAGCCGGCGCGGCTTTTTGCAGACGGGACTCTCCGGGCTGGCGGGCATTTCACTGCCGGCGCTCTTCCAGCAAAAGGCCTTTGCAGCGGCAGCGGGACAGGCGACACGAAAGACAAATGTGGTGCTTTTCTGGCTCTCCGGCGGGCCAAGCCACATCGACATGTGGGATCCGAAACCCGAGGCACCGAGCGAAATTCGCGGTCCCTTTGGACACATTCCGACGAAGGTGCCGGGCATTCATGTGTGCGAGCATCTGCCGCTGACGGCCAAAATCATGGACCGACTGACGCTGGTGCGCTCGGTGGACTGCAGCGCGAGCGATCATACGCCGATCACCATGCAGGCCTGCAATCCGCTGGCACGGCGCACGAACGATGGGCGCGACGGAGGCGGCTATCCGTCCATGGGTTCGATCGCCGCCAAGTTTCGCGGGGCGAATGCGCCTGGCATTCCGGGGTATGTGGCGCTGGCGGACTCGCTGCCTGCCGACATCTGGGGCGCTGGCCACATGGGCAATGATTTCAATCCGGTGAGCGGCAAGGATTTGTCCGGCAGGCTCAAGCTGGTGGAAGGCCTCAGCATCGAACGCCTCGGCAGCCGCCGTGCCCTGGCCGAGCAAATGGACGAATGGAAACGCGGAATCGGTGCGAATGAATCCATCGCCTCGGCAGACCACTTCACGCAGCAGGCTTACGAGGTGCTGATGGAGGGAAGCGCCCAGCGCGCGCTGAATCTGGAGGAAGAGCCCGCGGTGATGCGGGACAGATACGGGCGCGACAGTCTCGGGGAGAAAGCGCTCCTGGCCCGCAGGCTCGTGGAGGCGGGGTCAACCTTTGTCACCGTCAGCGGCGCCTGGGGCTATTTTGATCATCATGGCGATGAAGTGAAGTGGGGCGGCATCAAAAAAGGCCTCACGCCGTTGCTGCCCAGCGTGGACCGCACGCTGCACGCCATGGTCACCGATCTCGAAGACCGCGGGCTGCTGGACAGCACCCTGATCCTCATGATGGGTGAATTTGGACGCAGCCCGGTGATCAACAAGAACGCGGGGCGCGATCACTGGCCGCGAGTGATGTCCATGGTGATGGCGGGAGGCGGACTGCGCCATGGACAAGTCATCGGCAGCACAGACAAGCATGGCGGAGAAATCGAAACCCGCCGCGTGGCGCCAGGCGATCTCGCGGCGACTGTGTTTCACCATCTGGGCATCGGGCAGAACACGAACTGGATTGATCCCCAAGGCCGCCCGCGACCGATCGTGGCCGAAGGCGGCAGAGTGATGACCGAACTGCTGTGATGCGCAGCCCGCGGAGGGTCAGGAAGTCGGAGTTTGATTTTCGATCGCGGTCACCATCTGGTGGATGTGAGGCTTGATGCCCTCACGAGGTTTCATGATCGCCAGGCTTTGATCGAATGAGCCCCACTTGATCACTTTGATATTCACATTGCGGGCGCCCCACTCATTCATGGAGGACTTGGAGGGACGGTAGAGGTCGATGGTACGGGTGCCGACGAGAGCGGAGCCGTAGTCGTCCACCTGATAGACATAGGGTTCGCCTTCAATTTTGAACTGGGTGCCGACAGGGTAAACGGACCAGTCGGTGGCAGCGCTGCGCACAGCGCCGAACTTGAGGGTGTTGCCCACGGCGCTCTTGGCACCGTAAACGATGTGGTCGCTTTCACTTTGGGTGTAGGCGGTTGTCTTCACATTGCTGATGGTGCTGCCAGAGCGCACGCTCACCAGCTTTCGCGGAGCAACTCTGGAAACACTTTGACAGGAAGCACAACCCGCGCAGAGCGCGGCAAGCAGGAACAAGCGGAGGTTAGTCATTTGGGGGTTGGGCGGCGTCATTTTTGCACGCCCGGGGGTGAAGAATCAGACAGGCAGTTCCGAGCAGTGTTCGATTTTTTGAAGCCGTTTGAGACGGCAACTCCGCACTTGCCATAACAGCTACAGCCCACCCTTCATTTTAGAGCCGCCCTGATGAAGAAATCCTCTCCGCATGCCGTTTTTCCCTGATGAGATTGTTTTTGCTCTTCGGGGTGTGTTTTCAGATGAGCCTGTGTTTCGCGGAAGAGTACGACCTCGTGATTAACAACGGCCGTGTGATGGACCCGGCGACGCAACTGGATGCAATTCGCCACCTTGGCATTCGTGGCGGCAAGATCGCCGCGATCTCGGACACACCGCTTGAAGGTAAAAGAACTCTGGATGTGAAGGGGCATGTCGTCACGCCAGGCTTCATCGACCTTCATGCGCATGGACAGACCACGAGTGACATGCAGATCAAGGCCTGTGATGGCGTGACCACGGTGCTCGACCTGGAAGCAGGAGTGTATCCGGTGGCGGCGTGGTATCGTTCGATGGAAGGAACGGCACCGCTGAACTATGGAGCGACAGTCGGCCACATCGCCGCGCGCTTTGCGGCCTTTCATCCGGGCATGGAGATCGGGCATTGGGCAGTCAACCGCGCGAAGGTCGCGGGACTCGGCGCGAAGCCCGATGGAGCGAACAAGGCGGCGACGGATGCGGAACTCAAGCTCATGGGAGATGCGATCAACCGTGGACTCGATGAGGGCGCGCTGGGCATTGGTTTTGGCATCAACTACACACCCGCCGCCGCACCGAGCGAGATTGCGGCCATATTCCGCATCGCAGCGCAGCGCAAAGTCCCCGCGTATGTGCATACGCGCGCCTTTGGAATTGCCGCGATCGAAGAGGCGATCACCACCGCGAAAGCAACCGGCGCGGCGCTGCACATTGTGCACGTGGGCAGCAGCGCCATCGGCGACATGAGGGAAGTGTTAAAACTCATCGATGCCAGCAAGGCCGCGGGCATGGACATCAGCACCGAAGTGTATCCCTACACCGCCGCATCCACGGTGCTGGAGTCCGCGATGTTCAATCCCGGCTGGCAGGACAATCTCAAGATCGACTACGGCGATCTCGCCTGGGCCGCGACCGGAGAACGGCTCACAAAAGACAGCTTCGAACGCTACCGCAAGGAGGGCGGCTGGGTGATCATCTACATGATGAAGGATGAAAATGTGGAGATGGCCATCGCGCATCCGGGCGTGATGATCGCGAGCGACGGGGTTCCTTTCATCGATGGCAAAGGGCATCCGCGCGGTGCCGGAACTTTTGCGCGCGTGCTGGGGCACTACTCACGTGAGAAAAAGCTGCTGCCGCTGATGGAAGCGCTCGCCAAGATGACGATCCTGCCCGCGCAGCGACTGGAGGGGTACGTTCCGATGATGAAAGGCAAAGGCCGCATCGCCCTCGGAGCGGATGCGGACGTCACCGTTTTCGATCCGGCGACGGTGATTGATCGCGCCACTTTTGAGTCGCCGACAACACCTTCCGCCGGCATTCCGCATGTCATTGTGAACGGGGTGCCCGTCGTGCTGGATGGCAAACTTGTGAAAGAAGCCCGTCCTGGACGCGCTGTAAGGATCACTCCATGAAATCCATTTTTCTAAGCCTCATCTTTGGCACCGCATTGCTCGCAGAAGACGTACCGCAGTGGCGGGATCTCTTTAACGGCAAGGATCTCACCGGCTGGGTGGATGTGAACACGAGCAAAGAGACCTGGAGCGTGAAGGATGGAATGCTGGTGTGCAAGGGACTGCCGATCGGCGTGATGCGGAGCGAGAAGCAGTATGAAAACTTCATGCTGCACATCGAATGGATGCACATGGAGGCGGGTGGAAATTCCGGCGTGTTTGTGTGGAGCGAAGGTGCGGTGCATGAAGGCCGAAATCTGCCCAAGGGCATGGAGGTGCAGATGCTGGAGCTGGAGTGGCCGAAGCTGCACCCCGGGAAGGACGGACAGCCAAACCACCCGGGCTATGTGTCAGGCGAGCTCTTTGGCGCGAACGGGCTGGAGGGTGTGCCGGACAATCCGCGCGGACGACGCAGCATGTCCTGGGAGATGCGCTGCAAGGGCAAGGGCGAGTGGAACACGTATGATGTGGTGTGCGTGGACGGGACGGTGAAACTATCGATCAACGGAAAGTTTGTGAACGGGATCAGCCAGTCCACGGTGCGCAAAGGGTACCTGTGTCTGGAGTCGGAGGGGGCGGAGATTCATTTCAAGAACATCCGGATTCTGGAACTGCCGGGTGGCAGGGTGACGCCGGAGCAGACGGCTCCGGTGGTAAAGTAGCCATCTCGCTCCGTCGAGATGAGCGGAGCGCTGACGATGGCTCATGAGACTTTTGGACGCGCTGTTTGTCTGCGAGAGCTTTTTGTGCTCATCTCGCGGAGCGAGATGGCTACCGTACTTGCTGCATCAACTCTCCAACCTTCGTCGTGATGAGTTCTTCCACGGTCTCCGTGTAGGGAGCACGGTGGCCGTATTCAAACATGCCGGTGATGCCTTCGTAGCCGCCTTCCTTGAGGACGCGGAGGCTGGGGATGTAGCTGGTGAGATCGTTGTTGTAGCCAAAGACCCAGGTGCTGTTCCAGCCGTAGGAGGCTTTGAATTTGAGGGAGTAGTCCACCACCGTTTCGCCAGTGAGGGCGATGAACTGGAAGCCGGTGCCGAAACGCCACACCTGAACAGGATACTTCACACGATCCGGCGGTGAACCAAGCGTCTCATACTGACAAATGAAGTGCTCGAACTCGCGTTTTGGCATGCCGGTGAGATTGGGGAGGCGCTCTTTAAGTTCTGCGAGAGGGATGCCAGGCTGCAGCAGGAGTTCCGTCTCTCCCATGGCGGCACGGATGGGTCCGTTGAGAGGAGTCATTTTGTTGGCGACGACCTGACGCACGCCTTCGGCGAGAATATTTCCATACATGCGCGCCAAATCGGTGGCTTCAGTGTCCTTGTCTTTACCGCGGATGCGAGGAAGCGGATTGGCATCGCCGCCGCAATTTTGCACAAACATGGCGACGGAGCCGGGGAATGATTTTTCGAGTTCGAGCTGCGCGAATCCGGCGTAGTCGCCATTGATGCTGAGGCCGCCGAGAGCAGTGGTGTGGCAGGAGTAGCCGAAGACGATCGCCTTGAGGTCGCTGCCGGATTTCACGGTGATGACGGGCACATCCTGATCCACCTGACCACCGAGAGAGCGGCTCTCCGGGCCGCGGGAGCGACGGCGATTCACCGCCACGCCGGCGAGGCCCTGCTCGAAGGCGAGATCCGCAGGAGCCAGGCTGGTGAGCGCTGCACCGATGACTTCTTCATACTTTGCATAGACACTGGCAGTGTAGCGGTCCTTCACGGCGGCTTCTTCCGGTGTGAATTCGTAGTAGAGCCAGAGCACGTCCTCTGTGACGGGACAGGAATGATTGTGCGAGGTGTTTAGTATCAGGCGCTCTCGTGGGATGCCGTGTTTTTCCAGAGCGGCCTTGGCAATGACGGCGATCATTTTGTCGCTAAGGCCAACGAGGTCTGCGGTGACGAGAACGGAGGTGGCACCTGTGTCATCTTTGAGGGCGAGCGCCTTCAGCCAGATGGGATGCTCGACACGCTGGGACATGCGCGTTTTGCCGCCGTAGCCGGCGAGGGGGACGGGCTCGGCAGGAGTGATGTCCGCCTTAGCGACGCCCGCCTGCCAGGCGGCAGAAAGCGGGAGAGGCAGCAAGAGGAGAGCAAGGCAGAGCAGTTTCATGCGTTACGGTACGCATTGAAGCTGACAAAGCTAACCACCTTCGAGCAGTGCCGAGTGATCCCCACCTCAGCCCGTACTTTGACATCGCGGCGCCTTCGTCCACTCTCACCGCATGGTCATTCCCTATTACTGGGCTGAAGCACGCCTGCAGCACAAGACCCCTTCGCGCCAGATCACGGTGCAGCGCTGGGGATGGTCCGACATCAGTCAGGAGGATGCGCAGATGCTGGCCGACCAGCGGGCGCAGGAAGCGATCACGCGAATCGAGTCGGGAGAGAAGCTGCGGCGGCGCGAACCCAAAGTCGCCTATGACTGCGTGGACCAGGTGCCCATCCGCGAAGAAGTGGTGTCACAACACGGGAATGCAGTGATCACGCGCAACAGTTATGGGTCGCTCTGCCTGAACACGCCTGATGTTTTCTTTGCCGATGTGGATGCGTCTCCGAAGGGAATGCTGCAGATGAGCCTGAAAGGCTGCCTGCTGCTGATCGTTCTCGGCGTGGTGACCGGCATTCTGACGAAATCGGTCATGGCCGGCCTGGGTCTGGTCATCGGACTGCCCTGGCTGGCCTCGGCGATCATGGGTCAGATCAACAAGCAGCGACTTTCCAGGGCGGAGGCCCAGGCCAAAGAGGAGGCGATGACTGCGATTGAGGCTTTTTCCGCCAGCCGTCCGGCATGGTATCTGCGTGTGTATGAAACTCCCGCCGGATACCGCCTGCTGGCCATGCATGATCTCTTCGACGCGGCGGGCGAGACGACCCAGGAAGCGCTGCAGGCGCTGAACGCCGACAAGAGGTTTGTGCGGATGTGCGCGGTTCAGGGATGCTTCAGAGCCCGCGTGAGCCCAAAATACTGGCGCATGAAATACAAGGTGCCGGTGACCCTGCCCAAATCCAAGTGGCCTTTCCCCGAGGAACATGTGCCTCTGCGGCAGCAGTGGATTGAGGCCTATGACCAGCGCTCACCCAAATACGCCTCGTGCCGTTTCATCAAGGATCTAGGCAGCGGCATTGTGCATCCGGAAGCCGAGGCGGTGCGCGCCGTGCATGATGCATACTGTCGTGCGCAATCGGACCTGCCTCTGGCGTGAACGACAAAGCCGGGCTTCATGGCGGCATGGTTTTGAAGGCTTCGTACATGAAGAAGGCGAGACCGGCATAGCCGGGATGAGACCGGTAAGTTTCATCGACCGATTTCAGAGCGGCCATCATCTGCGTTTCGGTCTGGCCATAAAAGCCTTCCATCTTGGGGCCGATGTCCGCCATTTTGGCACCGACGAAGACTTTGGCCTTGGAAGTGTCCGCGTAGGCGATGGTTTTGGCGACGAGGGCTGTGATGCCGTTTTTTCCTTCGGCGGTGTCGCGGTAGCTCATGATGGCGACGTGATCGACGCAATCGAGCAGGTGCTTGGCGGCGTCTTTGGTGGTGCCTTGAAAAGTCACGGGATAGGCGGGCTTCCCTTCTGGGGTTGTCTTGTCGAGCCAGAAGACGATGTCCACGCCGTAGATGAGGGCAGGGTCCGAAGCATGCGCACGGGCAACGGCTTTGTGATGCACCTCGACAAACTGGGTCAGAAGCTCGCACTTCTGCGGTGTGTCGGCTTTTTTCCACTGAGGGAGGCCGTGGGGTTCGATGTCGAGGTGCACTCCGTCGAAATGAGCGTCTGACGGACCTGCCTGGTTGAAAGCGAGAACGCCGTCCACGCTGGCAATGACGATGGCGTGCTTGGCCGTCAAGGCGTGGGAAGGATCGCCGAAGAGGGCGTGGATGCGGAGGGAGCGGGTGTGAGCGCGCTGGATGAAAGCGCGCGTGGGGGCCACGTTTTTCAGTTCACGACCGCCGGTCTCAAGCTTGGTGAAATGCACCTGCCAGAAGAGATCGGTGATGTGGCGCTTTTCACAAAAGTCGAACAGTTGAGTGCTGGCATCGGTGGAGTCGACGATGGCATCAGTCTTGTAAATCCACATGGCACGCATCTCTTCCGCGGGCAGTTGTGCTGCCGTGAGCATGATGAAAAGAAGCAGTGCGAAAGCGTGTGTCATGAAGGTCCAGGGGGGAGCACTTACGCACCAGGCGGCCGACTTTTCAGGGCAAGTTTGCAGTTGCCGTCTCTTGTATGTGAACTCAGCATAAGAGTATATGAAGCGGGCATTCACACTCATGATGATCCTTGCGGCTTGGATGCTCGCTGGCGGCCGGAGCATCGCCAAAGAGCCAAAGCCGAGCGAGGTGATGAAACTGATCCTGGCTTATCACAAATCCACAACGCAAGATCTGGATGTGAAGGGCCTGCCGCAGGACAAGACCATGACCGAGCTGTTTGCCTCAAAGATGCCTGAGTGTGAAGTGCACGAGATCCCCTTCCCTGCGGGAGTCGAGGACGCCTTTTCTTATAAAATCTACCTGCACAGGCCATCAGGCCGCTACTGGATCTTTCGGGAGGGCGGATTTGGAGGAGTGCGCGAATTTTATGGTCCTGGACTGGTGAAGGATCTGCGAAGGTGAGGCGCACATCTCCTGCGCCGCCTGCATTCGAATTTCACTGACAGTGGCCGGAGTGAGAAGCCTCATGCCAAAATCTCTTTCACCACCCGGCCCTTCACATCGGTAAGACGGAAATCTCGGCCGCCGTGGCGGTAGGTGAGGCGTTCGTGATCGAGGCCGAGGAGGTGCAGCATGGTGGCGTGCAGATCGTGGATGTGGACCCGGCCATCGACAGCGGCGTAGCCGAGTTCATCAGTGGCGCCATGGATGTAGCCGGCTTTTACGCCGCCACCGGCCATCCACATGGAGTAGCCTTTGTTGTTGTGGCCGCGGCCATCGAGCGAGGCGTCATCTGGCGAGCGGCCAAACTCGCCGCCCCAGAGTACGAGGGTGTCTGAGAGCAGGCCGCGCTGGTCGAGATCCTGCAGGAGGCCTGCGATGGGCTTGTCGATCTGCGCGCAGTTTCGCGTCATGCCGCTGAAGAGCGAGCCGTGCAGATCCCACTCGGTGTGGCTGATCTCAATGAAGCGCACGCCGGCTTCCGCGAAGCGGCGTGCGAGGAGGCACTGCCTGCCAAAATTTTCGGTGGCAGGTTTGTCCGCGCCGTAGAGCTGCAGCGTGGCCTTGCTCTCGCCGCTGAGGTCCATGACGCGCGGCAGCTCCCCCTGCATGCGGAAGGCGAGCTCGTAGGATTCGATGAGGCCTTCGACACGCGGATCGGCCGTCTTGGCGAAGAGATCGCGGTTCATGGCCTGCAGGAGATCCAGCTGACCGCGCTGGGCCGCCGCGGTGAGGCGGGGATTGCTGATGTCTCCGAGGGTGAGCGGCGCGCCGGGCTGGCTGATGTTTCCCAGCATGGTGGCGGAGCATGCGGCGGGAAGGAAGGCGCTGGAGTAGTAGCGGATGCCGCCGAGAGCCGTCAGAGGATTGATGGAGATGAAGCCGGGCAGGCTGGCATTTTCCGTGCCGAGGCCATGCACGGCCCAGGAGCCCATGGAGGGCCGCACAAACTGAAAGCTGCCGGTGTGAAGCTGCTCCAGGGCCTGGGGGTGATTCTCATTGTCCGTGGCCATGCCGCGCAGCACGCAGAGCTTGTCCGCATGCCGCGCGATTTCCGGCATGAGTTCCACGACATCGATGCCGCTCTGGCCATGCTTCGAAAATTTCCAGCGTGAGCCGAGAAGCTTGGTCTTTGCGACCCGGCCCGCCTGCCCATGCCGTGCGGTGAGCTCGGGCTTCGGATCAAAGGTTTCCATCTGCGAAGGCCCGCCACGCATGCAGAGGAAGATGACGCGCTTTGCCGTGGCGGGAAAATGCGTGGACTTCACCGCGAGCGGGCCGGCGGCATCCCTCGCGGCACTTTCCGCCGCCATGCTGGCGAAAGCGAGCCAGCCGAAGCCCGCGGAGCTGCGGCGGAGTACATCACGACGGGTTAGAAGCGAGGAGTTCATGGGGTGATGCGAAACTCTGCCGAGGACATCACGGTCTGGCAAAGGGTGGTCCAAGTGTCTTCCTTGCCGTCCGCGACAAAAGACTGGATGCGCTGCTTTTCCGCCGGCGTGGGCTGGCGCGCGAAGGCGAGCTCATACAGTCGGACGATCCGCGCACGGTCATCTTTGGCTGCGGTGAGGAGGCGCTGGGCGGCATGACGCGCCTGCACGATCACCCAGGGATTGTTCATGAGATAGAGAGATTGCGCGGGGAGGATGCTCTCATCTCGCTGCGCCACGGGGCGCTCTGGCGCGGCGAAATTGAACAGAGCAAAGGTCTCTGGCAGACTCCCGCGCACCACGGGCAGATAGACGCTGCGATGAGTGTCCACCATGGCTGCCGGAGTGACGAAGGGCTTGAAGGAGGAAAGCTCGGCATTTTTCTGCGGATGGAAGCGCTCCAGGAACTGCTTCTGCGGCGGATAAGGATCAAGCTGGCCGCTGAGAGCCAGGATGGAGTCGCGCAGCACCTCGGCCTCCACGAGGCGCGGGCTCATGCGCCAGAGGTAGATGTTGTCGGGATCGCTCGCCAGATTGGCGGATGAGGCAGCGCTGCTCATGCGGTAGGTTTTGGAGAGAACGATCTCTTTGATGAGCGCCTTCACCGACCAGCCGCTGTCCATGAACCTGATGGCGAGGTAATCAAGCAGCTCAGGATGCGAGGGTTTGGCGCCATTCACGCCGAAGTCATCCACCGTGGTGACGAGCGCACGACCGAAGAGCTTCTGCCAGACGCGGTTCACATACACGCGGGCGGTGAGCGGATTGTCGCGGTGCGTGAGCCATTGCGCGAGCTCCAGGCGGCCGCTTTGTTTCTGCGCGGGAGGCGCTGCGTCTTTGAGTGTGATGACCTGCAGAAATCCGCGGGGCACGGGAGGGCCGAGGTTGGTTGTTTCACCGCGGATGTGAATGCGGCAGTTTTCGACTTTCTCGCGATCGCGTGCGCCCATGGTCCATGCGGGCTGCGGAGGCGCGGCGTCCTGCAGGGCCTCGACGGATTTTTCCAGCGCCGTGACTTTGACGTTCCATTCGGCCACCTTGGCCTCCATGCCGGCGATTTCCTTGGCGAGCTGATCTTTCTCCGCGCCGCTCAGTGTGCCGAGGCGTCGCTTCATCTCCGGGATGCGCTTGGAGATGCCGTAACGGGAGGATCGTGCTTCGTGCATGGTCAGCGTCTCGGCGTCCAGCCTGCGGAAATAATCCAGCGCTGCAGGGGCGAGAGATTCCGCGGATGCGCCGAGCGCATGCCATTCGGTGTGATGATAGGCGGTGGCCTTGATGCCACGCGGGCCGTAGCCGTAGAGCGGCTGCGTGCTGCGCAGGATGCCCGCCAGAGCGTAGTAGTCCGCCGTGGGGATGGGATCGAACTTGTGGTCATGACAACGCGCGCAGGCCACGGAAAGACCCAGCACGCTGCGGCTGATGGTCTCGATCTGCTCATCGATGACATCCATGCGGAATATCTCCGGCTTGGCCTCCTCGTAGGCTTTTGCGCCCAGTGCGAGGAAGGCGGTGGCGGTGAGCTGCTCATCGCGCTGCGCCTGAGTTTTTGCCGGCATCAGGTCCCCGGCGATCTGTTCGCGCAAGAACAGATCGTAGGGTTTGCCGGCATTGAACGAAGCGATGACGTAGTCGCGATAACGCCAGGCGTGGTAGAAAATGATATTGCGGTCGCGGCCGTTGCTGTCGGCGTAGCGAGCGGCGTCCAGCCAGTGGCGGCCCCAGCGCTCGCCGAAATGGGGGGAGGCGAGGAGTTGATCCACGAGCGCAGGGATATCCGTCTGATCTGTGCGGTCAGGTGGCAGGCCGGTGAGGTCCAGATAAAGGCGGCGAACGAGACTCGCAGCGTCGGCTTCACCATTCGGCGTGAGATTTTGCTCCGCGCGTTTGGCCGCAACAAGGCTGTCGATGGTGACCTGGGCTGATGAAAATTGCGGCGGGATGAGTGACCAGAGCTTTTTTCCCTCCTCGATGCTCATGCCTGCGCCGTGGGCAATGCCCATGGCGAGCAGACAGAGCGGAGCGAGAGAACGCATGGCGTGCTATTGCTTGAGCTCCGCCGCCATCTCCAGCAGAGCGTCCATCATTTTCACTGAGGCCTGAGGTTCGAGATTGTTAGTGCCGGGCCAGGTCTCATACCCGCCGAGCTCGAAATGGCGCGGGGTGGGCATGTAGCCGTAGTAGCCATTGGCGAGCTCGACCATGAAGGATTTGGCAAAGGGGCTGCGCTTGCGGAATTCGACGCCGGTTTCGGCGAAGGTTTCCGTGGGTGTGGTGCCGATGCAGATGTCGCCAATGCGGAGGATCTGGACTGCGGCTTTGGTTTCAGGGCTGGCGACTGCCAGGCGCTGGACGCGACCGGCGTAGGCGAGCGGAAGGTCGGCCTTGCCCTGGATGCGCGGGGTGTTGGCTTCAACGTTCTTGGCCCAGGCGATAAGCTCGGGGTCGATCTTACGCCAGGAGATGGGAAGCTCGCGATAACGGGCGGCGAGGGGCGCGCTGCTCTGCCAGGTGACTTTGGCGAGGGCCTCATTCACCTTGGTGGCGACGTCTTCGGCGACATAGCGCATCTGCTCGTACGGCTTCTTGCGCGGCTGGGGGTTGCGGAAGTTGGTGTTGTTGGCGTCGCCGCTGGTACCATTGGCCATGAGGGCCACGAAGGGCGGATCTTCCGTACCGCCCGCCTGCAGGCGCTTGAGTGCTTCGCAGTACATGCCGTAGTAGTCCGCAGAGATGTCCCCGCCACCGACACCGCCGACGTAGTGAAGGGAGTAGGCGGAATAGACGGAGATCATGCGGCCCCCGGGCTCGCGCAGGGCAATGAAGGAGACGATGGGATCGGGCTCGCCAGCGGGCTCAATGAGGGCGGGATTGCCAGCGCCGGGATTCATTTTCACCTTGTCGATTTTGCCGAAGGGATTGGGCGGCATCTTGTCTGGCTGAAGAAACCAGCGGCGGATATTCACATGTTCCGGAATGCTGACGGTGCCGAAGGCGATCTCCGCGGGACGCAGCAGGGTGATGGCACGACGCACGCCATCGGCGATGCGGCGGACGACGAATTTTTGGTAATCGGTGAGCTCCAGGTCTGAGGTGTAGAAGCGCACAGGACCGCCGATGGCATTGGCCGCTGAATGGGTGTGAGTGCCGGAGATGAGGACATTGGCGGCTGGGATGCCGGTTTCTTTTTCGACAAGTTCGCGCGCCGCGACGCAGAGGCTGCGATGCATGCCGAGGAGATCGCAGATGACGAGGGCGAGCTTGGTTTTGCCATCGTCGAGCACGAGGCAGCGGGCGTGCAGCTCATCGTGAATGTGGGTGCAGGGAAACGGCAGGAAACCGCCGACGACCTCGCTGCCAAGCTCGGGTGTGATGTTGCTGGTGGCGGCGCCGGCCATGAGAGAAACCTTTGGGGTGTCTGCAGCGTGAAGGGACGCGGCGGCGAAGAGAGCGAGGAGGAAAAAACGCATGTGAACAATACAGAGGTTCTGCGGGTATTTTGTCACGGCTTCCAATTCGGAGAAAGCGTGAGAGACCAGACTTCACTGGAGAGCGGACGCGCGTGGCCGCCGAGCACCCAGAGCTTGTCCTGAAAGACGAGCGCGGAGTGCTCGTGCCGGGATTTCCAGCAGGTCTTGGTCTCCAGGCGCTGCCAGGTTTTGCCATCGGCGCTGAGCCAGACGTCGCCGTGATTATCCTTCTCTTTGGACCAGCCGCCGAGGACCCAGATGCGGCCGCGATAGACTGCGGCGCTGAACCACAGGCGCGGGGCCCAGGGGGCGGATGGGGTTTCGCAGGTCCAGTTCACGCCGTCGGCTGAGGACCAGACGTCGTTTTTTGAATGGTAGGTGGGGACGTAGTTGCCGCCGCCGAGGACGTAGATCTTGCCGTTCAATACCACGGCCTGGTGGTAGGCGCGCGGGGACCATGCGGCCTGAGAGGTTTCGAGTTTCCACTCCTTGCCATCGGCGGAAGACCAGACGTCGTTTTTCAGGCTGGTGTCATTGCCAAAGTAGTAGTCCTCAATGCCGCCGAGAAGCCACATCCTGCCGCGAT
Source organism: Prosthecobacter sp. (assembly GCF_044222565.1). GTDB lineage: Bacteria > Verrucomicrobiota > Verrucomicrobiia > Verrucomicrobiales > Verrucomicrobiaceae > Prosthecobacter. The sequence goes on along the minus strand of NZ_JBGANA010000023.1, from coordinate 100,145 downwards.
GCTCGACCAGACCGGAGGCGAGGCGTGGAGACCATGCGGCGTGCGGGGTGAGCCGATCCCACTGCACACCGTCTGCAGAGGACCAGACTTGATTGCTGGCGGAATGGCCGGGGAGGCGGCCTTTGTACCAGCCGCCCATGATCCACAGGCGATCGCGAAAGGTGAGGCTCATGGCGAGGTCGCTGTGCAGCCAGGGGGCGCTGGAGGTGGCGAGCTTCCAGTCGCGGCCGTTGGGAGAGGACCAGACATCGCGTGGCGGGTCCTCGAAGGACTGGAACCAGCCGCCGGCGATCCAGAGCTGATCTTTGAAAACCCACTCGGCCTGGGAATCGCGGGACTGCCAGGGAGCGGTGGATTCGAGAATCCAGTCGGGCTCTGCAGCGCGGGCATTCAGGCTGACGATTCCGATGAGCGGCAGAAGGAAGTGCTTCATAACTCAGGACATGATCTGCGCCTCGATATCGAGACCGACACGCTGGCTCCATGCGGCGATCATCTTTTTGAAGCACGGGCCGGGTTTGCCATCGGCGATGGGCGTGCCGTTGATCTTGGTGCATGGAGCCACGCAGTAGGGGGTGGTGGTGAGCCAGGCTTCGTCGGCGGTGACGACGTCGTAGGGCTGAAAATCCTTTTCGATGAACTCCATGCCGATCTGAGGCGCGAGCTCCTTCACCGTTTGCAGGCTGATGCCCCAGAGGATGTTGCGGGTGGTGGGTGAAATGATTGTGCGCCCTTTGACGATGACGAAGTTTGAACCGGCGCATTCGGTCACGTTGCCATCGAGGTCGAGCAGGAGCGTGACGGCGCGGGGATCGACGGCCTGGGACTGCTTGTCTGCGAGCCACCAGTGCAGGCGGCTGCGGTTTTTCATTTTGGGCTCGATGCACTGCGGGGGAATGTGGCGGATCGATGGCGTGACGACGTGGGTGCCTTCGGTAAACAGGTGCCGCCACATGCTGAACCGCAGCGGGAAGGAATGGATGCAGATGGTGGGCGTGAGCGGCCCTGCGGCTCCGGCGCTGCCTGCGTAGAGGGTGTTTTCGCCTGGAGTGATAAAATGAACGATGCCGAGGTCCTCCTGCGGGCCGATGAGGCGGCAGTTTGCCTCCGCGAGCTCGTTGGTAAGGGCGAGCATTTCCTCCGGCGAATGCGGCACGGTGATGCCTGAGTATTTTAAAGAGCGGTACAAGCGCGCAACGTGGTCCGCTGCACGGTAGGGCTGGTGGCGGAAGGTGCGCGTCATCTCGGTGAGCGTGGCGCCGAGGACGATGCCGAGATCGTAGATGTTCAGCTTTGCCTGGGAGGCGGGGACGAAGCCGGAATTGAGATAGACGAGAGGTTCGGTCATGGGAGGAGCGCTGACTTCATACGGAGCGAATGCGGTGTTTCTCGACCAAAGCAGGAGGATGGCGGCGTACTGGAGGCTGATGAAACCGACCTTCATTCTTCTTTTGGGAGCGCTGAGCCTGCCGCTGTGGGCGCAAAAACCGGCACCGGCGGCGCCGACCGGGCTCGATGCTTTGCTTCAACATCCCATCCTGCCCAAGGATCTTTTTCTCACGGAGGTGCAGGGCTACTGTGAGCCAAAGGTGCCGCGCATGCCCAAGGTGACGACGCTGGACGAATGGAAGGCGATTGAGAACCAGACGAGGCGTGATGTGCTCGACAAGATTGTGTTTCGTGGCGCGCTGGCGCAGCAGTGGCGCGATGCGAAGACGAAGGTGGAATGGTTTGACACGCTGGAAGGCGGAGAGGGGTACCACATCAAGAAGCTGCGCTATGAAGCGCTGCCGGGGCTGTGGATTCCGGCGCTGCTGTATCAGCCGGACAAGCCTGCGGCGAAGATGCCCGTCTATCTGGCGGTAAACGGACACGATGGCAACGGCAAGGCCGCACCCTACAAGCAGATCCGCTGCATCAACCTGGCGAAGCGCGGGATCGCGAGCCTGAATGTGGAGTGGCTGGGGATGGGACAGCTGCGCACGGATGGTTTTGTGCACACCCGGATGAACCAACTGGATCTGTGCGGTGTGAGCGGGCTGGCGCCGTTTTACCTCGCGATGTCGCGGGCGCTGGATGTGCTGCTGGCACTGCCGGGAGCGGACTCTTCCCGCGTGGCGGTCAGCGGACTTTCGGGCGGAGGATGGCAGACGATCACCATCAGCTCGCTGGATCCACGGGTGACGCTGTGCAACCCCGTGGCGGGCTATTCCAGCTTCCGCACGCGGGCGCAGTTTCCCACGGATCTCGGAGACTCGGAACAGACGCCGAATGATCTGGCCACGGTGGCGGACTACACACACCTCACCGCGATGCTGGGAGGGCGCGCGGCGCTGCTGACCTTCAATGCGAAGGACAACTGCTGCTTTGCCTCGGATCATGCGCTGCAGCCGCTGCTGGATGCGGCCCAGCCCATTTTCAAGCTGCACGGTCACCCCGAGCGGCTGCGCTCCCATGAGAACTTTGATCCGGGCACGCACAATTACGAGATCGATAACCGGCAGGCTTTTTACCGCATGATCGGCGACATATTCTTTGCCAATGACGCGAGCTTCAACCCAACGGAAATCCCCTGCGAGAAGGAGGTGAAGGAGAAGGCTGAACTCGACGTGCCGCTGCCTGCGGACAACCTGGATGTGCATCAACTGGCGGTGGCAGCGGGGAAAGATCTGCCGCGTGATGCTGCGAAGGCGACTCGGGAGAAGCTGGGCGAGATCGTGAAATACAAAACCTTCACTGCAGCCGCAACGAAGGCCGGGGAGGAGACACGTGATGGCACCCAGGCGGTGTTTTGGAAGCTGCGCCTGAGTGACACCTGGACGGTGCCGGTGGTCGAACTCACACGTGGTGATGCCAAGAGCACCACGATCGTCATTGCCGACCAAGGACGCAAAGACGCTGCCAAGGACATTGAGGGCATGCTTGCCTCCGGCCAGCGTGTGCTGGCGATGGATCCGTTTGCCTTTGGTGAACTCACGGCGGGCGGACGCACCTACCTGCATGCGCTGATGGTGGCCACGGTGGGTGACCGAGCGCTCGGCATAGAGGCAGGACAGATTGCCGCGGTCTCACGCTGGAGCGCAGCGCAATTCGGTGCGAAAGCCGCGGTGCAAACCATCGGGCCACGCAGCGGCCTTGTGGCTCTGGTGGCCCAGGCGATGGAGCCAAAGGAGGTGGGCGAGCTGCGGCCCTCCGAACACCTGGAAAGTCTGCACGGCATCCTGCTCAACAACTGGACCGTCGCCGACAAACCGGAGATGTTTTGCTTCGGACTGCTGGAGTCCTTTGATGTGCCGCAGCTCAAGGCGCTGGCTCAAAAGCAGGACTGAGGTCAGATCTCCGACTCCTTGGGCAGCAGGAAGGGCGCGCGGTATTCACGACCGAGCAGTGCATTCGCTGCGGCGTTGTCGAGGAAGGATTCCTTGCCGCCATCGGTGCGGAGATGCTGGCCGAGCGTGAGCTTGGTCTTGTCGAGATCGACGCCGGCATCGCTAAGGTAGTGGCGGGTTCGCTCCAGCGTCTCCTGGACGTCGTCATGGACTTTGATTTCGGCGAGACTTTTTGAGATGTCATTGACCGAGGTCTGCGCGCCGAGGCGGTAGGAGACGTTTGCGATGTGGCAGAGGGCGCTGCTTTGATGGCCCTCCTCGATCTCGGCCTTGAGATCGCCCTGCTTGCGGCTGCGCACGGCGCTGAGGAAATTGGCGAAATGGTTCTCCGACTTGCCTTCAAAGGCGCGGACGAGATTGCCCTGGGGGTCGTAGAGGTTGGTGTCTGCGATGATGCCTTCGCTGCCGTAGAAGAACCACATGGACTTGATGGTGGGATGGAAGGGAGCGGATTTCAGGTCGCGAGTTTCGGAGATGATCGTTTTGTCGCCGAAATCGAAGATGCCCACCTGGGAGTTTGGCGTTTCCGCAACATCGGTATAACCGAGGCGGCCGCCGTAGCTGAGCACACTGCGGCCCAGGCCGGTGACGCCGAGGCCCCAGCGGCAAATGTCGAGCGAGTGGACGTTGTTGTTGCCGATCTCGCCGCTGCCGGTGTTCCAGAACCAGTGCCAGTCGTAGTGGAACTTCGGCCGCGTCAGCTTGGGCATAGCCGCGGGTCCGGCCCAGAGATTGTAGTCGCAGCGAGGTGGCATCGCACACTCGGCAGGTCCGCCGATCGAGCCGCGACCGCCGTAGATGATGCTTTTGGCGAGCTTCACCTCGCCGAGCCTTCCTTCGTGCATGTATTTCACCGCTTCGGCCAGGGGACCGCGCGAGCGGTTCTGCGTTCCGCCCTGGCAGATGCGGTCCAGTTTCCGTGCCGCCTGCACCATGCGGCGGCCTTCGACGACATTGTGGCTCACCGGCTTTTCCACATACACATCCTTGCCTGCCTGCATGGCCCAGATGGCGGAGAGCGAGTGCCAGTGATTCGGCGATGCGATGAAGACGACGTCTACTGATTTGTCCTCCAGCACCTTCCGCAGATCCTGCTCTTTCTGTGGCATCGGACGCTTGGCCTGAACGAGGATGTCTCCCACTTCATCTGCACGGTCGAGATCAGGATCGCAGACATAGGCCACGTCGCAGTCGGCGATCTTCACCAATTCTTTGGCGTGGGCCTTCCCGCGAATACCACAACCGATGATGGCAGCAGTGATTTTGTCATTGGCACTGACCAGCTTTGCATCTGCGGAAAAAAGAGGTGCCGGCAGGCTCACGGCTGCGGCGGCCATGAGGGAGTCTTCGAAAAATCGGCGGCGGGTGAGATTGTGCATCGTGGGAGAAGCATACGCAAAAACTGCCCCCGGCTTGCTGCTTCCCGAAAATGAACCAGCCCCCACACGAAGATGTGATCTCGCTGCGAGTTCCCGTCACAGCCTCCGTATTCACCGGTCATGAATCGGTTCCTCGTCATTGCCATTTTCGTTTTAGCCCTGAACGCCTCCGCCGAAGACTGGCCGCAGTTCATGTTTAACTCGGCGCACTCCGGCAACGCGACTGATCGCGATATCGATGCAGACAAACTCCACCTGCAGGGCGGGCTTTCGATGACGGACGGCATTTATACCTCGCCGGTGGTCGCTGGCGGCAAGGTCTATGTCGTCGATGGCTCGGGCTGCGCCGCGTGTTTCGACGCCGCCACGCTCAATGAAGTATGGAGATTTCAAAGCAAGGGCGGGAAGCAGAACGTGAACAACGTGAGTTCACCGGCCATCGTGGGCAATTATTTGCACTTTGGCACTACGGCGGGCACTTATTATGTGCTGGATCGCAACACCGGCGCGGTGACGAAGGAGATCGACTGCGGCGAGCCGGTTTTCAGCACTCCGGTCATAGGCAAGGACCGTGTTTATTTTGCCACGCTAGGCGCGCAGGTGTATGCGGTCACGAACGAAGGCGAAGTGAAATGGAAATGGGACTTCGTGAAGGAAGTCGTCGGATTCGACGGCAACCGCTGGAGCGGCGAGGAGTGGGCGAAGTTCTGTGAGAAGCGCATGCTGGAAACGCTGAAACCGGGAACCAAGCCCACCTCCAGCGACGGGCGTGTGACGTGGAAAGATCACTTCGTCTGCTCGCGCGACATCTGCCTGATCAAGGGCAACACGATCATCATACCCGCGGGAGGACGCACTCTCTTCATCGAAGACACCGGCACTGCGCCAAAGCTGAAAGCCACGGGTGAGATCCCCGAGTGGTCAGGCAAGGAATTTCCTGCGACCTTTGGCCAGAGCGCGGATGATGACGGCAACGTGTATGTGCAGTGGCACCGCCGCGACAATGCGGGACGCGTGGACATCATGCGGCTGGAGGGTGACACGCTGAAAACCGGCGAGTTTGTGTCCGGCACCGACACCAACATCCGCATGGACGGCCTGCTGAGCTTTGCGCCCGTGGCTGTGCGAGGGAAGGATGTTTACCGAGTGCGCCCGGAAAGTGGACGCGGACTCATGCGGCACCGGCTGGACAACAAAGAGGACAAGGGCGAGGTGCTGACGATGGGAGGCTTTATCGCGCCGCCGGTGATCACCAAGAATCACGTTATTGTCGGCGATCTCGATGGATGGCTGCGAATTGAGCCCATTGCGGAACACCTTTCGCGTGCCAGTTCCAGTTCTGCCTCCTCCGCACCTATCTCCGCCCCGGTAGCCGTGGCCGACGGACGGATCTATGTGCCCAGCGAGGATGGCCGCGTGTATGTCTATGGGCCCGGAGCCGCCGAGTACGGACGGCATGACCGCGATGACATCGCCAAAATTCGCAGTCCGCTTACCGGCAAGCTGGCGGCCACCACGTATGATTGGTACACAAACTACGGCAACTTCGCGGGGCAGAACTCGAACAACCAAGGCATCGCGCCACCGCTGCGGATGCGCTGGGCGCGCCGCCTCGAAGGCACGGTGAAGCATCTGCCTGTGTGCGGAGGGGGGCGCCTCTACACGCACACGGCGGAGGGGCAGATCATCGCGTGCGAACAGGACACCGGGCGGCTGCTGTGGCGGAAATGGTGGCCGGATGTTTACCTGTCGTTCACCTCACCGCTCTACATCGACGGAAAGCTCCTGGTTCCGCAGGCAGGAATGACCAAATCGTTCGTGCGCTGTCTGAATGCAACGACGGGAGAGATGCTATGGGAGGCGCCCTTTACTGGCTCACCCAGCTGGAGCCGGCAGTTTCCGCCGGTCGTGGCAGGCAATGTCGCAATCTATGCCAGTGGCACCGGCGACTATGCGCCCCAAGGCAGTGAAAAGCCTTGGACCTTCGGCGGGCCGCCCGTGAAACCTGCCGATGGGCGTGACGTGATGAGCTTCATTTATTCCAATGACAATCCGTACTACCCCACAAACCATCACCCGCGTATCTGGGCCTGGGATCTCGACACTGGCAAAGTTGTCTGGGAAAAGGATTTTTCCGATCAAGGCCGCGGCGGCAATGACTGCGGCATCTGCATTCTCGACGGCAAGCTCTATTACTCCGTCTTCTTCGGCTACGACGCCGACCAGCGAGCGCGCCGCGGCCAGCCAGTGGGAAACAACGGCCTGACGGTCTGCATCGATCCGAAGTCCGGCAAAATCCTCTGGCAGACGAATGAGTACTACGTCACCGCCAAATGCACGCTCAGCGCGCGTGATGGCAAGCTTTACCTCGGTGGCTACAACAAGGCGAACGCAGGCACGGAAGACCGCTTTGTCTGGTGCCTCGACGCGAATACCGGCAAGCTCGTCTGGAAATCCGACGCGGTCACCTCGGCGCTGAACGTGGTGAGCGTGGGTGAAAAATTCATCTTCTCCAATGCTCTGCGTGGCAAAGGGAACATCTTTGACCGCAACACCGGCAAGGTGACCTACAGCATCCTCACGAACTACGCCTGCTGCCGATTCACGCTGAGCGAACCGTATGTTCTTGGCGCGAACATGGACATGATCGACCTTTCGCAGGAAGGGAAACTCGTCTCCACCGGCCCCGCCATCGATTCACGTGAGTGCCTTGGTGCCGTGGTGAGCAATGGGCGCATTTTTTACACCTCGCAGGCCAGTGGTTTTGTGGTCTCGCAGACGTATGGGCCGGAGTCCAAAGAGCTTCCGCCTGCGTGGGAGGTGCGGCCGTCTGCCACAAAATGAGGTTACTTCACCCAGCGAATGCAGGAAGGCATTGGCATCTCGTGAGGAGCGCCCGTTGCGGTGATTTTCCCGCTGGAAGTGTCTATCCGAAAGACAACGACACTGTTTCCCGGCATGTTCGCGCAGAGGAGCCATTGGCCGTCTGGCGTGACCAGCAGATTTTGCGGTCCTTTGCCAAGACTGGGATCGATGGAGAGGAGTGAGAGCGTGCCGTCCGCACCGATGCGGTAGGATGCGATGCTGTCATGGCCGCGATTGGTACCGTAGAGGAACTTGCCATCGGGTGTGACTTTCAAGTCCGCGGTGTAGCTCTTGCCGGTGAAATCACCAGGAAGCGTGGAAAGGGTCTGGCGCTCGGTGAGGGTGCCGGAGGCTGCGGCGTAATCAAAACAGGTCACCGTGTTTGCCAGTTCGTTGATCACATAAACATGCTTCCCATTCGGATGGAAGGTGATGTGGCGGGGGCCGGATGCGGGCTGCAACTTCACGAAGGGCTGGGTTTCGTTGGGCGTCAGCTTGGATGTGGCGGCATCGAGTTGATAGATCAGAATCTTGTCGATGCCGAGATCAGCGGCGAGGGCGAAGCGATTGTCCGGACTGAAGACGATGCTGTGCGCATTGGGTCCTTTTTGGCGTGCGGGATCGGCGCCTGAACCGCTGTGCTGCACAAACGACACCGCCTCTCCCAGCGAGCCGTCTTCTTTCACCGGCAGCGACGCCACACTGCCCGACGCATAGTTTGCCACCACCACTGTACTGCCAGTGGCATCGACATCGAGATAGCACGAAGCCGTACCGCGGGCCGACTGCTGGTTCAGACGCTTCAACTGACCCGAGTCGCGATCCAAAGCATAAGCCGCCACGAACTCATCGTCCGCACCGCCAAACTTCTCGGCGTTGATCGCATAGAGGAATCGCTGGTCGGGCGAGACCGCGAGGAAGAACGGATTCTGAATGTCCGTGGTGCGATGCAGCGGCTGCAAAGCGCCTGCCTTTGAATCAAAATGAAATGCATGAATGCCGGCCTTCTCTCCCGAAGCAAAGGCGGAGACCAAAACAAGGGGTTCTGCAGCAGGCAGCCCGCTGGAACAAATGCACAGGAATCCTGTGAGGAATGACATGACAAGACGCATAAAAATAGAAGTGCTCAGGCAAGAATGTCGGTGACCACATCACCATAGACGTCGGTCAGGCGGAAATCGCGACCGGCATAGCGATAGGTGAGCTTTTCATGATCGAGACCGAGCTGATGCAGAATGGTGGCGTGCAGATCATGGACATGGACTTTCTTTTCGACGGCGTTCATGCCGAGTTCATCTGAAGCGCCGTAGGCCAGGCCGCCTTTGATCCCGCCACCGGCGAGGAGAGTGCTAAAAGCGGTGTGGTGATGATCGCGACCGCGCTTCATCGGGTCGATCTGCTTGTTCTTGTCCTTGTTATCCTGCGAGTAGGGGGTGCGGCCAAACTCACCAGTCCAGACCACGAGCGTATCATCAAGCAGGCCGCGCTGTTTCAGATCGCTGATGAGCGCAGCAGACGCGCGGTCGCTGTCGGCGCAGAGTTCGGGATGTCGCTTGTAGTGGTCGCTGTGAGTGTCCCAGGGCTGGTTGTTGCTGCTGGTGTAATAGACACTGATGTAGCGAACGCCGGACTCCGCCAGCCGCCGCGCGAGGAGGCAGGAGCGGCCGAAGGGTGTGTCTCCATACAGTTCGCGCATTTTGGCAGGCTCACGGCTGATGTCGAAGGCCTCACTGGCGGCGCTCTGCATGCGGTAGGCGGTTTCCATGGATTTGATCTGCGCATCAAGCGCGGAGTCGTTGTCGCGGCGCGCGGCATGGAGCTGATTGAAGCGCTGGATGAGATCGATCTGCCGGCGCTGCTGCGGGACGCTGAGCAAGGGGTTGCGCACGTTGGCGATGAGCTTGTCCACGTTCATGTCTGACGTGATGACGCCGGTGGCCTGGAATTCGGCAGGCAGGAAGGAATTGCTCCACAGAGCCGGCCCCACGACGATGTTCGGCGTGGGACGCAGCACGACGAAACCGGGCAGATTTTCATTTTCACTGCCCAGGCCGTACAACACCCACGAACCGAGAGAGGGGCGGATGGGCTGGATGTTGCCGGTGTTCATCATGAGCAGGGCTGGCTCATGATTGGGAACATCCGTGTGCATGGAGCGGATGACACAGCAGTCGTCGATGATGCTGCCAAGGCGGGGCAGGCTTTCGCTCACCTCAATGCCGCTCTGGCCGCAGCGGTGGAACTGCAATGGCGACGACATGAAGCCGCTGGTGGCCGGCGCCTTGTAGAGCTTGCCGGACGGCTGCTGGCCTTCGTATTTTTTCAACGCGGGCTTTGGATCAAAGGTGTCGATGTGCGAAGGCGCACCGTTCATGAACAGAAAGATCACCCGTTTGGCTCTGGGGGTGACCTGCTGCTGTACCGCGGCCTTTGCCTGTGAGCCCAGCATGCCGGCGAGACCGATCGCGCCGAAGCCGGCGGAGAGGCGCTGCAGGGCGTCGCGGCGGTTCATCGGGGATGTAGCATCAGTCCACATAAAGCATTTCGTTGGAGGCGAGCAGAGCCTGGGCCAGCTGCTGCCAGCCGGTGAGCGTGCTGTCCGCGGCTGTCTCCCGCAAGAAGGTCTGCGCAAGAGCTGCCTCCTCCGCAAGAGGTTCACGGGCAAACAGAAGAGCGTAGATGTGACGGATGCGTGAGGTGTCGTCCGCCGCGCTTTGCTGGATGAGGGAGGCAAGCGCCTTTGACTGCTCAATCATGAACGAGCTGTTCATCAGAAAGAGCTTTTGTGTGGGCGTGGTGCTGCTGGAGCGACGCGCGGCGTGCACGTTGGCATCGGGGTAATCAAACAGCATGAGAGTCTTGTTCAACTCACGGCGGCTGACCTTTGAGTACAGGGTGCGTTTGTGATGCTTCGCGGCATCCAGCTCCATCGAGGCACCGCCTTCGAGTTCCAGGTTTCCGGACACCGCAAGAACGGCATCGCGATACTGCTCGATGCTCAAACGGCGGCGTTCCATGCGCCAGAACTGTTCATTCGCCTGATCGAGGCGGGCATTTGCCATGCTGCCCTGGCTGCTCTGACGGTAGGTGGCGGAAAGCACCAGCTCGCGCATGAGCTTCTTTACGGACCAGCCGTTTTGCATGAAGCGCACGGCGAGATCGTCGAGAAGTTCTGGGTGAGTGGGCTTGTCGCCGGTGGCGCCGAAATTGCTGGTGGTGCGTGCGAGCGGCTTGCCGAAGAGCATGTCCCAAACGCGGTTCACAATCACCCGGGCGGTGAGCGGGTTGGATGCATCCGCGATCTGAGCCGCCAGTTCGCCACGACCGCTGCCTTGCTGGAAATTCACCGGCTTATCCCGGCTGAGCACCTGAAGGTAGCCACGCGGCACTTTGACTGCGCCGGGAGACTCCATGTCTCCCCGGTCATAAACGGGAAGGTCACGCGAAGAAGAGTCATCCCGCACGATGTGAAGCGTGCCGGCATCCATTTTGTCCGCGTTTAATTTGCCGTCTTCGTCCTTGCCATCGGGACGCCGGTTGACCATCTGCACGCTGGCGAAGACACCGGCGAGCGCATAGTAGTCGCGCATGGTGATGGGGTCGAACTTGTGGTCATGACAGCGGGCGCAGCCGACGGTGAGGCCGAGGAAAGTCTGAGATACAGCATCCACTTTTTCCGCCCACTCCTCCGCCTGCACGTCCAGCCGTCCTCGAGCGTAGAGCTTGTGGCCGAGTCCCAGGAAGCCGAGGGCGGGGAGATCCGCTTCGTTTTGAGGCTCGATCAAATCCACCGCGAGCTGCTTCTTGATGAACTCATCGTAGGGCAAGCCGGAGTTGAATGCTGAGATGACCCAGTCGCGATAGCGCCAGGCGTTCGGGTAGTTGAGCGAGGAATTGCCGCCCACCTGATGCGCCTGATCCTCGGCATAGCGGGCCAGATTGAGCCACAGGCTTGCCATGCGCTCGCCAAAGGCGCGGCGCCCGAGAAGACCATCCACCAAGCGCGTGTAGGCGTCTGGCCGGGTATCGGTCACAAACGCGGCGACCTCGTCGGGAGTCGGCGGGAGGCCGGTAAGATCGAGGGTGACGCGGCGGATCAGCGTGCGTGCATCTGCCGGAGCGGCCGGCGTGAGGGAACGCTTTTCCATCTGCGCGAGAATGAAGCGATCCACGCGTTCGCGCGGCCAAGTGGCGTCTTTCACCACTGGCAGTGGCTGCACTTTGGGCGGGACGAATGACCAATGCTGGCGTGCCACGTTCCAATCGATCACAGCCGGAGCCGCGGCCTGCGCTGTGACACAGAGCAGGAGTGCGAGAGTGAGGAAGTGAGAGGACGCGTTGGGCACCCGTCTATTACGCGGGTGTCCGGGTGTTTTTTCGGCCTCAAATCAGGCGATGAGGCCTTTCACAACTTTAGCGGGATTCACGCCTGTGAGGCGGAAATCGAGACCCTGGAAGCGGTAGCTGAGCTTGTTGTGATCGAGGCCGAAGAGATTGAGGATGGTGGCGTGGAAGTCGTGGATGGAGACGGGATCCCGGGCCACGTGCCAGGCGAAGTCGTCTGTCTCGCCATAGACCTGGCCGCCTTTGATGCCGCCGCCGGCCATCCAGAGGCTGAAGGCGTAGGGATGGTGATCGCGCCCGGTGACTTTTTTGAAGCCCTTGCGGTTTTCGCCCAGCGCGGTGCGGCCAAATTCACTGCCCCAGACAACGAGGGTGGTATCGAGCAGGCCACGCTGTTTCAGATCCTTGAGCAGAGCGGCGATGGGCTGATCGACCATCTGGCAATTGTGCGCGAGCTGGGGATCGAGAGCGCTATGATGATCCCACGAGGCGTGGATGATGTTTACGAAGCGGACACCGCGCTCCACCATGCGGCGCGCATTGAGGCAATGGCGTGAGAAGGTCTGAAAGTTGCCAATTCCGCCGAGGTTGCTCTTGATGGGAGGCTCGATGCGGTTCACGCCGTAGGCATCGAGCGTGGCATGGGATTCGCCTTTGAGATCGACTAACTCAGGCGCGGCGCTCTGCATGCGGAAGGCGAGCTCGTAGCTGCTGATGCGGGCGGCGATTTCGGGGTCGCCAATGTGCTTGTGCTGGAGGCGGTTGAGATCATTGAGCGCACGGATGCTGGCGGACTGCATCTGCGGCGTGATGCCATCGGGGTTGTCCAGATTTAAAACCGGCGAGGCGCCGTTGCGGAACATCACCCCCGAATACGAAGAAGGCAGGAAGCCGCTGGACCAGGTGGAGCTGCCGCCGGGGAGGCCGCGGCCTTTGCTGACCATGACGACGTAGGAAGGCAGGTCCTGCGAGAGATTGCCAAGGCCATAGGTGACCCACGAGCCCACGCTGGGACGCCCAAGGCGGGACTCGCCGCAGTTCAGCATGAGCTGGCCGGGGAGATGATTGAACTGATTGGTGTGCATGGAGCGCACCAGGGCGATGTCATCCGCACAGGTGGCGATGTGGGGGAGGAGATCGCTGATGTCCATGCCGCACTGGCCGTGCTTTTTGAAGACGCGGCTGGTGCCCATGACAGTGGCGCTTTCCTTTTGCAGGAACGCGAACTTGGCATTTCCCACGATGGAGTCTGGCAGCGGCTGGCCGTCGTATTTGTTGAGGAGAGGCTTGGGATCAAAGAGATCCATCTGCGAGGGGCCTCCCTCCAGGAAGATGAAGATGCAGCGCTCCGCCTTGGGCGCGAAGTGGGACATGCGCGTGGCCAGCGGACTGGCTGGAATACTGGACTCGGCCGCAAGGAGGCCGTCCTGCTTCAGCAGCGAAGCAAGGGCGAGAGTGCCGAGGCCGCAGGAACTGGTGGCAAGGAAATCGCGGCGGGTCTGAGTGATGAGTTCCTGAGGAGACATGGGGTCAGGCCAGCTCTTTGATCGACTGAAACTCGTTATCGACGAGGTAATGAGGACGGCCGGAGAAATCCGACACCGTGCTGGTGTGAGGATTGATGCCGAGATTGTTGTAGAGAGTGGCGAAAATCTCCTGGAAATGCACGGGACGATCCGAGGCCTCCGCCCCGAGCCGGTCTGTGGCGCCGATGACCTGACCATTCTGCATGCCGCCTCCGGCGAGGAGAGCACAAGAAACAGCGGGCCAGTGATCGCGGCCGCCCTTGTCATTGACGCGAGGCGTGCGCCCAAACTCGCCCCAGGCGAGCACGGTCACATCCTTGTCCATGCCACGCTCATGCAAGTCCTCCACAAGAGCTGAGATCGCCTGATCAAAGTCGGGAAGGTTTTCCTGGGCGTTTTTGAAATTCTGACCGTGCCAGTCCCAGAAGCTGTAGCTGAGAGTGACCACGCGCACACCGGCCTCGACGAGACGGCGTGCGAGCAGGAACTGCTCATTGAGACGCGGCGCGGCATCTCCCTGAATTTTGGCGGTGCCTTTGCCGTAACGCTCGCGGATTTTGGGGGACTCTTTGGAGAGATCGAGCGCATCCACAAGCTGGGAGGAGGTGAGGATGCCATAGGCCTGCTGGCGGAAGACATCGATTCCAGTCATGGTGCCCGAGGCATCGGTTTCACGGCGGAAATTGTCGAAGGCGGAGAGCAGTCCGCGACGGTCACCCAGGCGCTCCAGCGTGACGCCATTGAGGGACATGTCTTCTTTTCCGCGCTCCAGCGGCATGAAGGGCGCATGCGCCACGCCGAGGAAACTTGGACGCCCCTGATTGTAGGGCGTGTGCTTCATCTGCTGCGAGAGATTTACATAGCCGGGTACGGTGGGAGCGCCGCCTTTGAGCTTTGACACCACGCTGCCGATCTCCGGCCAGCCGCCGGGAGGTGCATTGTTGCTGAGGCGGCCGGTGACGCACTGAAAGCTTTCATGCCGGTCCTTGGCCCCTACCACACTTCGAATGAAGGTGAGCTTGTCGGCCATCTTTGCCATGCGCGGCAGGTGCTCGCTGATCTGGATGCCGGGAACATTGGTGGCGATGGGCTTGAAGGGGCCGCGCACCTCCGAGGGCGCGTCCATTTTCAGGTCGTACATGTCCTGATGCGGCGGACCGCCGGGCAGATACACCAAGATGAGCGCCTTCTGCGATTTTCCGCGTCCGAGCTCCGACTCTGCGCGCAGGAGCCCGGGCAGGCTCAGCCCGCCCAGACCAAGCCCGCCGACTCGAAGAAAGGAGCGTCGGGACAGGCCATCGCAGCAGCGGCTGGAAGACTGGCGGGAGAAGAGAGTGAGCATGGGGTCTATACGGCGGCCGGGCGAAAGGTGTTGCTGTGGCGATGCGAGGATGCGGGACTATTCGCGGTTGATGAACTCATCGAGATTCAAGAGCACACGCGCGACGGTGATGAGGGTGGCGGCTTCGACTGGATCTGGCGCAGTGAGGCCACCGAAAGTCTGAAGAGCTGCAGCGCCGCCTTTTTTAACGGAGGCTTTCTGCTCTGCGTGGAAGGCGGTGAGGCGCTGCAGCTCCTCAGAACGAGGGGCGCGGTTCAGGGTGAGTGTGAAGAGGTGCTTCAAGCGGGAGGCGGTGTCCGGAGGAGACTCAGACAAGGCGCGGAGGGCCAGCGAACGGGCAGCCTCCACAAAGACGCCGTCATTCATCATGGTGAGGGCCTGAAGCGGAGTATTGCTGCGGTCACGGCGAACGCAGGCGTCCGCTGCATCGGGGGAGTCGAAGGTGGTGAGCGTGGGATAGAGGACGCTGCGGAGGGTGATGATGTAGAGGCTGCGGCGGTAGATCTCGTCTCCCGGGCTGGCTTTCCAATTGGAAGAGCGGCCGACATCGAAGACGTCTTCCGGCAGCGGCGGGCGGAAGCTGGGGCCGCCGACGGTGCGCTTGAGCAAACCGCTGACGGCGAGGGCGGAGTCGCGCAGGATTTCAGCGTCGAGGCGGATGCGGTTCTGGCGGGCGAGGAGGCAATTGAGAGGATCGATCTCGGCGATGTCCTCACGATGAGCTGAGGACTGGCGGTAGGTGTGGCTCATGACGATGAGCTTGATGAGCTGCTTGCGGCTCCAGCCTTGACGCATGAACTCGGAGGCGAGCCAGTCGAGGAGTTCCGGATGCGAGGGGGACTCGCCTGCGGTGCCGAAGTCATCGGGGGTGCGGACGAGGCCGAAGCCGAAGAACTTGCTCCAGATGTGATTCACTGCGACGCGGCTAGTGAGCGGATGCTGTGGCGAGACGAGCCAGCGCGCGAGATCGAGACGGCCAGGCTCGGGTGCCGCAGACCTGGCCATGGAAGGAAGGGCGGAAAGGCTGGCGGGAATGACATCCGGACCGCGGCGGGTGTAGTCGCCCGCCATGTGTACGTAGGTCTGGCGGCGGTCTTTGGTGACCTCCGCCAGGGCCTGGGCCTTGGTCTCCGGGGCATCGCGGTCTTCGGTGTTGTTGAAGAAGGCGTAGAAGCTGTAGTAGTCACGGATGGTGATGGGGTCGTACTTGTGCGTGTGGCATTGGGCACAGCCGACCGTGAGGCCCATCCAGACGCGGCCGGTGGTGTTGACGCGATCGACAAGGTTTTGATAGCGAGCCTCCTCCTTGTCCACGCCGGCCTCAGTATTCAGCGCGGCATTGCGATGAAAGCCGGTGGCGGTGAGCTGCTCTCGTGTGCGATCTGGCAGGAGATCGCCGGCGATTTGCTGGATGGTGAACTGATCAAATGGCAGGTCGGAATTGAAGGCGCGAATGACCCAGTCGCGATAGAGGTAGGCATTGGGACGGAGGCCATCGCCGAGGAAGCCGTTCGAGTCGGCGTAGCGGGCCATGTCGAGCCAGTGGCGGGCCCAGCGCTCTCCGAACGCTGGCGAAGCGAGGAGGCGGTCCACGACCTGCTCGTAGGTTTTGTCAGACCAGTAAGAGAGCACTGCGAGGTCTGAAGGAGTGGGAGGCAGCCCGGTGAGATCGAGATAAATGCGGCGCAGCAATGCGATGGGCGCGGCAGCAGGGGCGGGCTGAAGGCCGTGGGTGCTCAGCCGTGCTTCAATGAAAGCGTCGATGGGATGGGTGCCGTTGGATGCAGGAACTGGCGGGCGCTTGATCGGCTCGAAGGCCCAGTGGTTTTGGTATTCGGCGCCTTCGGCAATCCAGCGGCGGAAGAGACTGCGCTCCACCTTGGTGAGCTGCTTGGGTGACGAAGGTGGCGGCATCACGTCCGCGGGATCGGTGTGGGTGATGCGCTTCCACAGCTCGCTTTCCTCGGGTTTGCCAGGGCGGATGGCGGACTTCACGGCCTCGGCACGGACATCGAGGCGGAGATCGGCCTCTCGCTTGTCTTCGTCAGGGCCGTGGCAGGCGTAGCATTTGGCGGCGAGGATGGGGCGGATGTCGCGATTGAACTCCACCCGAGTCTCCGCGGCGAAGACGCCGCAGGAAGCTGCAAACACGAATGGAATCACTAGGCGCATGCGTCAGCTCACTTTGAGTTCCGTGAACGCCAGGGTCTGTGTGATCTTTAGCTCGCTTTCCAAGCCGTAGATTTTTGCTGTGATGGTAGCGGCTGACCAGTCGATGTGAAACTGGCCGACATTGGGAAGGTGGTAAGTCTTGGGCACGCAGCGGAGCTTGTTTGGCGTGGGGGAGCCGCGCGGGTGCTTCTGCGTCATGGAGCTGGAGGTGAAGTCGAACACGCCGTTGTTCGAAAACTCGCACCAGTGGCGGTCGCCGCTCAGAATGACGGCGTGATGGCCGCGCAGAAGATTGAGGAGGCGCTGCTGCTCGTGAGGCATGTTGGCCCAGCATTCGCCGCCGTGCGCCTCCGGAGCAAACTGGATGCTGGAGACGATGAGCCGGAGGTCTGCGGGCTGCTGGAGCACCTGCGCCAGCCAGGCCCACTGCGCGGCGCCGAGCATGGTGGTGGAGGTATCATCCGTAGGCACGCAGGAGCCGCCGAGCATGGCCTTGTCTTTGGACACTCTTTTGAGAGGGCTGCGGAAGTAGCGGGTGTCCAGCATGACGATCTGCACACGCTTTCCATCGGGGCCGAAAGTCTGTGTGTGATACACGCCCTCCTGTCTGCGACGAGGAGAGGCGGCGGGCTCATCGAGCCAGTTCCAGAACTCTACCTGCGCCTCTTTTTTGTGCGGGTAGCTGCCGCCGCCGTCGTTTTCGCCGAAGTCGTGGTCATCCCAGGTGGCGAGGAAGGGCTTGTTCTGCAGGCCTTTGAAAAAGCGGCTGTTTTTGAGCAGCGCGTACTTTTCCTTCATCATGGGAATGCCGCCTTTGTCGGCATAGACGTTGTCTCCCATGAAGATGAAGAGATCACGCGGCAGGGTGAGCGTGCGATCGAGCATGGGATGCTCGTGCGTATCAAGGCAGGAGCCGAAAACGATGTCCTGCAACATTGGCTCTTCCGCAGCGTGAGCCGCGATCAAACCGATGGCGGGAAGGCCCGCCAGGAAGCGGCGTCGGCTGTTGAGGCCGGAGAGCGGAGCGGGAGAGGAATTCATGGCACGAGTTTCGCCGCTTCTTCCTTTGCCTTTGCCAGCACCTCTGCGAGCGCGACGGGTTTGCCGCCTTGGCGCAGGCTTTCATCCGCCGCCTCCATGAAGGTGAAGATTTCGATCGTTTCGGCTTCGCTCACCGGAGGCTCGCCGGTGCGGAAGAATTTGCCAATCTGACGGCACAGCGCCTCATAACTCACGGTCTTACCGCCCTGCTGAATGCTTTTGCTGCCATAGACCGTGGCGCCGAACTCCGCCTTGCCCTTCACGATGCCGCGGTAGGTGCCGACGCGGCCGTCCTTCCAAGTGCCAGTGGCCTGATCGCCGGCCACGCCCTTCGTGCGGGAGACGGTTTCGCAGCCGGTGCCCATGAGCATGAAGAGAGACTCGATGCCATGGATGGCGTAGAAAAAGAGATCCGGCGTGCCGCTCTGGTAGGAGCATGGCCCCCAAGTGGTGACGCCAAGGATGTCGCCGACTTCGGCGTTGCCTTTCAAAGGCACGAGATCGGGACTGAACCGCGAGGATGAGCTCGACCAGGTTTTGACGTTGTGTTTTTTTGCCAGCTCAAAGAGGGCGATGGCCTCCGGGAGTGTGCCGGCGATGGGTTTGTCGATGTAAACGAGCTTGCCGGATTTGAAGACTTCCCGCGCCTCCTTCAGATGGATGCGGCCATCGACGCTCTCAATGAGCACGACGTCCACTTTTTCGAGCAACTTTGGAATGGAGTCCACGATCTCCACTCCCATGCCGCGCACCTGCTCGGTGAACTTGGCCACGCGGTCCTTGCTGGCGGGCATGTCGGTGCCGCCGGGATAACCTGCCACCACTTTGATGCCCGCGAGCTCGCCATCGGCTTTCGGGTTGTTGAAGAGTTTTGTAAATGCAGGCACATGCGAGGTATCGAGGCCGATGATGCCGGCGCGAAGAGGCTTGAGCGTGTCTTGGGAAAAGACCGAGCCTGCGAGACTGAGAAAGAGCGCCGAGGCGAGAGGGAGAATGTGTTTCATCGTGGCTGACAGTTACGCATTGAAGGCTAGCGGTTGATCAGGTGATCAACCCCTGGATATCGATGAGGTGAAGCTGTCGGCCTTGCCCCTCCTGAGGAGCATCGATGCAGACCCAGCGCTCGTCGCGGCTGGAGCGGGGGTGATTGTCCACCCGCCATTCGCCGCTGTATTCGCGGGGAGAGTGGAACTCACCGAGGTCGATGCGCTTGTTCGTAGCGATCTGATACAGATGCGGAGTCTGAATGCGGCGGACCCCTTTGGGGTAGGTGTCGTTGAGGATCCACTCGTTATTGTGGAGGTAAGTGAGGTGGCCACCGCTGTCGAGCACGCCGTGACCGATCTCCGAGACGATGCCGCTGTCCTTGTCTTCGAAGAGGAAGTCTCCCCACTCTTTGTTGCCGAGCCAGTCTTTGGCCTGGGAGAGGATGTGGGTGGAGTCGCGCCAGATGAAGTGGGAGGCATAGCCATTGGGAATGACGATGCGGAGATCGCTGCCATCCATGTTTGCCGTGATGAGACGCGTCAGGTGGCCGTTCTTGGGCTGCGTCCAGCGGTGCAGCATGATGAAGCGTTTGCCATCAGGACTGACGAGAAGGTGGTAGGCGTGGTGTTTGGAGTCGGGGAGGTTCTGCATGATTTCCCCCGTCTTGGACAGGATCTCGTGAGAGACGATGACCTTTGATGCGCCGGTTTCGAGATTCACGTGGGTAACGCCGCTGCCTGCCGGGGCCATTTCGTCGAAGAAGCGATCTTTGATGCCTGCATAGCCGTAGCCGGGGCGGCAGTCCGCCACACGGGCAAAATCGCAGCTCACGGCTTCTTTGCCATTCGGAGCGAGGGCGTAGACGGGGCTGGGGAGGGTGTGCTTCTCGCCGGTTTTGACATCGAGAATGTGGCTGACGAACTGGTCCTTCTCGCGGTCGTTCCAGATCACTTTCGATTCGGTGCCAGGGATCCACTGCAGCATGCAGCCCTGCTGCCAGCACCAGGCGCGGGTCTTGCCGAGAGGAATCCATTTGTCGTTCTCGTGGAGATCGACCATGCCGACCTCGATCTCGTCATCGGCGGTGGGAGAGCGGTGCTCGAAGCTAACCTTGTTGCTGAGCACGAAGCGGTTGTCTGGCGAGAACTGGAGCTTGTCGTAGTAGCCGAACCAGTGGAAGCCGGGGCCCTTGGTGATGACGCGGACGGGCGGAAACTTTGGAGCCTCCTGCCCGCGCGCGGCGAGAGAGCCGAGGGCAAGGGAGGAAAGGAACTGACGGCGGGTGGGAAGGGATGTCATGACTGAAATGCTGATCCTTTATTTTTTGGCGGCTTTGGCATCCAGCTCCGCCAGCTTGAAGCGGACGCTGACGATGTAGGGCGACTCGCCTTCCGTCCAATGGCCGTAGGTGGTGGTGACGATGGTGTCGTCTGGTAGCAGCTCGATTCCGGGATAGGTGCAGTCGGCGCCTTTGGTGTTGTCCATGATGCGGACGCGATACTGGCCTTCGGTGCCATTGACGATGTCCTCGTATTTGCCCACCCAGCCGACCCAGTCGCCTTTGGTGGAGCTGACGTGAGTGGTGTCGCGGAAGCTGATGAAGAGACGGCCATCGTGAGTGTATTTGGCGACGTGGCGGTCTCCGGTGAGGGCGGCGGGGAGTTCCTTGGGCTCGCTCCAGGTCTGGCCTTCGTCGTTCGAGAAGATGACGAAGGAGTTGTACTTGCGGGAGTTTTCGCGGAGAAGAACGGCGATCTGCTTGCCATCGGGCGAACGCAGCGCGCCGGGCTCGCAGAGGTTGGCGTCTGGCAGCATGGCGATGGGCGTGGGCGCGCTCCATGTGAGGCCGCCGTCCTTGGAGAGTGTGGTGTAAACCCAGAAGCGCCAGGCTTTGGCCGGTGCGCCGCGGATGTAGCGGCCGTCATCATGGAAGAAGGCGAGGTAGTGACCCGGGGTTTTGAGATCGATCACGGTGCCCATGGTGACGATGCCGCCAAAATTGCCGATGGGGGCGAGTTCGCTCCAGTTGGCGCCGTCGTCTTCGGTGACGGCCATTCGGATGGGATAAAGGCCGCTGAACATGATGATGCGCTTCTTGCCATTCGCATCGACGACGCGATGCAGAGTGGGCACTTCAAGCGAGGTCTCCCATGATTTGGGAGTCGGGAGGCGGTCGCTCCAGGTAAGGCCGGTGTCCGTGCTGCGCTTGTAAACAATGGGGCCGCGGCCGTGGCCTTTGGGATAGACGATGAGCATCGTCTTGTTGTCCTCAAGAAGGTAAGTCGTCGGGTGGCCAAGGTATTGGCCTTTCTCCTGATCCACGATGACCTGGCGCTCTTTTTCGCCGCTGATATCCACCACGGGAATGGAGTAGCCGGGAGCGAGCTTGGTTTTGAGATTCTTCGGCGGAGTCAGCGTGACGTCGGCTTTTTGCAGACCATTTTGCGCAAGTGCTGAGGTGAGCAGAAGCGGTACGAGAGCGGCGAGGATACGAAGGTGCATGATGGGAGGCAAACGGACGACTCCGCGCAGGCATTGCAAAGGAAACTCGCTGGTCCATTTATCTCACCAGCGGCGTCCGGCGGCTCAGACGCCGAGCAGCTTGGTCATCGGATGGCCTTCGTTTTGGTCGATGCGTTCGGGGCGGCCCTTGTGATTGTACACGAGCTTCGTGTGGTCGATTCCCATCAGGTAGAGGATGGTCGAGTGCAGATCGTGCACATGGAGGCGGTCTTCAACGGCATAGAGGCCGAGTTCGTCGGTGGCGCCGTAGGTCTGGCCGCCTTTCACGCCGCCGCCGGCCATCCACATGGTGAAGCCGGTGGGGTTATGGTCGCGGCCGTCTCCCTGCTCGCTCATCGGGGTGCGGCCAAATTCGCCGCCCCAGATCACGAGTGTTTCGTCGAGCAGCCCGCGGGCTTTGAGATCTGATAGCAGGCCTGCGATGGGACGGTCCACGGCATTGCAAAGCTTGGAGTGGTTCACCTCGATGCCCTTGTGACTGTCCCACTTGCTGCCAGCGCCGCTGTAGAGCTGGATGAAGCGCACGCCGTTTTCGACCAGACGGCGGGCGAGCAGGCAGTTGCGGCCATAGACAGCAGTGGCCTCATTGTCCATGCCGTAGAGTTTTTTGGTGGCCTCGGTCTCCTTGCTGAGATCCACGGCCTGCGGTGCCTCGGCCTGCATTTTGTAGGCGAGCTCATAACCGCGGATGCGGGCGTCCAGCTCGGTATTGCTGGCGCGGGAGGCGCCGTAGTCGCGGTTCAGTTCGCCGAGGAGGTCGAGCTTGTCGCGCTGGCGTTTGCGGTCCACGCCCTTGGGGTTGTCGAGGTATTTGATGGGGACGCCGTCGGAGTTGAACTCGACGCCTTGATACACGGCGGGCATGAAGCCGTTGCCCCAGTTGCGCACGCCATTGACCACGGTGGCCTCGCTGTCCTTGATGACGACGAAGCCGGGGAGATTTTGGTTTTCGGTACCGAGGCCGTAGGAGGCCCAGGCACCGAGAGAGGGCCGGCCGCCGAAGACGGAGCCGGTGTTCATGGAGCAGACACCACCTGCGTGATTGATGCCGCTGGAAGCGCAGGAATGAATGACAGCAAGGTCATCCGCATGCTGCGCCACATTTTGAAACCAGTCGGAGATCCAGAGACCGCTCTGACCGTGCTGCTTCCAGGTGCGCTTGCACTCCAGCAGCGGGGATTTCGTCTCGCCCATGGCGGTGATGGGCGGCTTGAAGCTGGAGGGAAGCTGCTGGCCGGCGAGCTTGTTGAGGAGGGGTTTGTAATCGAAGGTGTCGAGATGGCTGGGACCGCCCTCCATGAAGAGGAAAATCACGCTCTTCGCCTTGGCGATGCGCTGCGGCAGCGGAGAGGCGGCGGAGCTTTGCGCTCCCATCAAACCGGCGAGCGCCACGGAGCCAAAGCCGCAGCCGGCGGTCTGGAGGAACTCGCGGCGCGTGCTGGGGATGTCAAAACGGTTGCAGCTCATGGTTCTGAAGGTTGATACGGTGGATGAAAACTCTCTTCTTCACCCAAAAGGCCGCTGGGCGACCGTTTTGGACAAAAAAAGTGCGGCTCTCTCAAACGAGCTTCCAGCCCATCGCAGCATTGATCTTGTTCACAATCTGACCTCGGCGAACCGGTGAAACACTGCCGCGTTTGCGGGTGAGCTTGGATTTCTCGACCAGCCACAGGGCATCGCAGCGACAAAGGGTTTCCCAATCGAGCCCATCCGAGCCATTCAATCTGACCTCAGTTTCTTTGGGCGGACGGCTGGCCCGCTGCGTGGAGCAAAGCAACACATTCACCCACTCGGCTTTTGCGACACGGTCCGGATGTGAAACAATCACGGCAGGATGCGAGCCCGCCCCTTCAAAATCATAGGTGTAAATATCCCATGCCTTCATACTTCGTCCGGGCGTGGAATGCGTTGCTTGCGGGCGAGAGTGGACTCGGCCCGGTTGGCCTCAGAAGTGTAAAGATGCTTCAGTGTGCCCGGAGGAAATATTTCCCCTTCTGTTTCCTGAAGCTTGCGAAGGCCTGCCCGAACCACCTCGCTGGCGTTGTTATAGCGGCCGGAGGAGATGAGCTGCTTGATGAAGCTCTCAAAATGAGCGGTAAGCGCGACGTTCATGATGACAACTATTGTCATTAGATGGCCAACGTCAATGGAGATAAAAGAACTCGTTCGTGTTCAAAAGGACCTGGCAGAGGTCGTTCATGGCCTGATGGAAGGGGTCGTCCGCTTCGACGGTTTTGGTATCTGAGCCGAACCAGGCGAACTGGGAAGTAAGCGGATCTGCGGAGCGCCAGGTGACGAGGCCCGCGCTCCATTTTTCCGCGTCGTGGCTGAGGGCTTTTTCATCCAAGATGCCAGTGGCGACGCGGAGGGCCTCGATCTGGCCGTCCCACTGGTGGGTGGGGGCGCGCTTGTTCAGGCCGCCGATGACAAGCTGCGAGGTACCGGCACTGAGCTTGGCGCGGATGTCCATGGGAACCACGACAGAATCTGGCGCGGCGTCAGGAGTGTCCAGATCACGCACCGTGAAAGTGACCGTGTGGCCGACGCAGGACACGCGGGCGACGATGTGATAGCGGCGCCCGAGCTCGATGTGGATGTCCGAGGGAACGACCTGGTAGCCGATGTTGGAGTTTTCATCCTCACCGACGACCTGCATGATGACGTTGCGCGGCTTGAAGCGGGACTTCA
The DNA here is from genome assembly GCF_044222565.1 of Prosthecobacter sp. Taxonomy (GTDB): domain Bacteria; phylum Verrucomicrobiota; class Verrucomicrobiia; order Verrucomicrobiales; family Verrucomicrobiaceae; genus Prosthecobacter. The sequence continues at coordinate 75,889 of NZ_JBGANA010000023.1, read as the reverse complement.
CGCCGGTGACACCGAGGCTCCAGCCAAAGGACTCAAGACTGTCCTTTCCACCATTCCAGCGGGAGGCGATGGTGCGGACGGAGGCGTTTGCATCAATGCTTTTCAGACTGACTATGGCCTCGACGGTGAACTCGTCCCCTTCTTCCTGGCCGCTTTGGACGAGCAGGCGCTCATGTGGGCTGTTTTCTTTGAAGCCGCTGCTGTTTTCATCCGCAGCAGTGGTGGCGGCCACGGGCGGCTCGGCGCTGCCTGCGCGTTTCTTGAGAAAGGACTCGGCGGTGGCACGCTCCTCCTGGGTGGGAAGACGGCCGAGGACGGCGAGCCAGGCCTCATCGATGTTTGCCACGCGTCCGGCCAGCTTGCGAGCACGGGCGAGGAGCCAGTCCCCATTGAGAAGCTGAAGCGCCTGGGTGGGCGTGGTGGTGCTCTGGCGCTCCGCAGTGCTGGCGAAACCCGCGGGGGCATCGAGGGCACGCAGGAGTTCGTTCTGATTGTTGCGCTTCTTCATCGTGTAGATGGAGCGGCGGGTGCCATTGCCATCTTCAGAAGGGCCACCGGCCTTGGCATCGAGCTCACCACTGGCGGCGAGGAGGGCATCGCGCACCTGCTCGGCATCCAGGCGGCGCGGATTGAAGCGCCAGAGATAGTGATTGGAGGGGTCGATCTTGGCGATGTCAGTGGTGGGCTCGCGTCGGGCGGTCTGCCGGTAGGTGGCTGAGAGCATGATCTCACGATGCAGCGGTTTGAAGTGCCAGCCGTTGGCAACAAACTTGGTGGTGAGGAAGTCGAGGAGTTCGGGGTGGGTGGGTTTCTCACCGAGCTTGCCGAAGTCGCTGGCGGTGGCGACGATGCCGCGGCCGAAGTGATACTGCCAGATGCGGTTGACGATGACGCGGGTGGAGAGGCGGTTGTCCGGACGGGTGATCCAATTGGCAAGGACGGTGCGGCGTCCGGTGGAGTTGCCGATGGGTTTGATCTCCGGCTCCTTGGGCTCAAGAAGAGTGAGGAAGCCGGGCGCGATCTCCTGCTCTCCCTTGCGGGTTTTCAGCGAAACTGAGGGCGCTTTGGGACCGGCATCGGTGGCGACAAAGGCGTCCATGAGGGGCTTGGGCTTGAGGCTGTCGAACTTCTTGAGCTCCTCCTCCAGGGCCTTGTATTCAGCTTTCTTCTCCTCGCTTTTGAGGCTCTTCATGGGGTCGAAGGTTTTGCGTTCGCGCTGCAGCTGGCGCTGGCAGAGACCAGAGAGCTGTCTTTCCAGGGCTCCGCGCTCAGCATCGGGCTTGCGCACCATTTCCTGAAGATCGTCTGTGAAGCGCGTGAGGGCGCGCTCCACCTTGGGCTCGACGAGGGGCTTGACGAAGGCGTCCATTTTGGCGCGGACGTCCGCAGTGGCGGTCTCCCACTTGGCCTGCTGCTCGTCGAAGGCTTTCTTTTCGGCGGAGGTGGCGAGCTTGAGGTCATCACGCCAGTGCACCGGAGCGAGGAAGGCGCGCAGGCGGTAGTAGTCCTTTTGCAGGATGGGGTCGAACTTGTGATTGTGACAATGCGCGCAGCCCATGCTAAGGCCGAGGAAGAGCTCGCCGGTGGTGTCCGTCATGTCCGTGAGGATGATGTCCCACTGGCCCTTCACATCGCGCTGATTCCATTCGTAAACCGGGTTGCGCAAGAAGCAGGTGGCAATGAGGACATTCGGATCGTCCGGCGCGATCTCGTCGCCGGCGAGCTGCTCACGAACAAACTGGTCGTAGGGTTTGTCGGAGTTGAAGGACTTGATGACGTAGTCGCGGTAGGGCCAGACGGCGGGGCGGTACTCGTCAGCATTGTAGCCGTCGCTTTCCGCGTAGCGCGCGAGATCAAGCCAGTGCTGCGCCCAGCGCTCGCCGTAGCGGGGGCTGGCGAGGAGCTCGTCCACGAGCTTTTCATAGGCGCGGGGATCCTTGTCGTTCACGAACTTTTCGATCTCATCGCGGGTGGGAGGCAAGCCGTGAAGATCGAAATAGACGCGGCGCACGAGTTCCGTGCGGTCGGCCTCCGGTGCGGGGTCGAGCTTCATTTCCGACTGCTTCGCCGCAATGAAGCGGTCGATATCGTTGCGCACCCACTTGCTCCTGACCGCAGGCGGGGAGACTTTGGCCACGGGCTTGAAAAACCAGTAATTCCGCTGCTCTTCGGTAAAGCCGCCCTCGGTCACGACGACCTTGGCGGTGGCGTCTTCCGGCCATGGCGCGCCGAGCTTGATCCATTTTTCCAGGGTGGCGATTTCGGCATCGGGCATCTTGCCGCCGTTGTTGCGGGGCGGCATCTGGAACTCCTCATCCTTGTAGTGGATGGCCTCGATCATGGCGGACTTTTCGGGATGTCCGGGAACGATGGCCGGGCCGGTGTCGCCACCGGTCTTGAGGTAGCCGATGTTGTCCACGCGCAGGCCGCCCTTCTGCTTGGTCTTGCTGTGGCAGTCGTAGCAGCGCTTGACCAGGATGGGGCGGACGTCGCTTTCGAAAAATTTCAGAGCTGCGCGGGTGGCATCGTCGTCTGCAGCAAAGGACAGGCCCGCGGCGTGGCAGGAGAGCAGAAGGAGGAGGGCTGGTAGGCGTGACCGTGTCATGTCAGTAGCAGAAAGGCGGGAGGAGTACGCTTTTGGACACGAAAATTGGCAAAAACCCGTTCATTTGAGTGCTGAGAAGCCGACTGAGGTTAAAGATGGTGGATGCCACTCTGCCGCTGCTCCATCGTTTTCAGCCTGCCGCTGCTCCTGATGAGCTGTCTCTCTGGGCGGGTGCACGGGGCCGAACTGGCGGCCGAGGAGCGTTTTAACTCCATTCTGGGAACCCAGGCGATCGGCGGCAAATATCAGTTTACCCAGCAGGACCCGCTGGTGGAGTCCGCGGAGGTGATCCGCACCCTGGGGGCGAACTGCATGAAGTTTGACCTTCGGCCCAAACCGAAGTCATACCCGGGCGTGCATTCGCTGGTGGAGCTGGCGCGGGACGAACCGGCGCACCGCAAGGTGCTGGACATGCCGTTTGCGAATTTTCAGCTCTGGGCAGAGCCTTTTGCGAGCACCTCGTGGAAGAAGGGTTTTTCCAAGGCGGATGCGGAGAAGGAATACCAGGAGCTGCACGCGCTGGTGGTGCATCTGCTAAAAACCTACAACGGGACAGGCAAGACTTTTTACCTCGGGCACTGGGAGGGGGACAATCTGCTGAGGGGCAGCATCAGCAAAGCAGCGGACGCGCAGATGACGCCGGAAAAGGTGCAGGGCATGATCGACTGGCTGACGACCCGCCAGCAGGCCGTGGACGATGCGAAACGCGACACGCCGCACCAGGACGTGCAGGTGTGGCACTACACGGAGCTCAACCACCCGACGATCTCCCTGCGTGAAGGCAGGCCTACTTTGGTGAACCAGGTGCTGCCCAAGGTGCCGGTGGATTTTGTCTCTTACTCCGCCTACGACGTGACGAACGAGCCGAAGGCTGAAGAGATCAAAAAGTTGCTGAGCTACATCGAGTCCCAGCTAGCACCGAAACCAGAGATCCCAGGCAAGCGCGTGTTCATCGGGGAGTATGGCTACTCAGTCATTCACGGCGGCAAGGTGCATCACTCGCCGGAGGAGCAGGACCGGCTTTCACGCGTCACCATCCAGGCGGGACTAGAGTGGGGCTGCCCGTTCATTTTGTACTGGGAGCTTTATAACAATGAGCTGGAAGCCGATGGACGGCAGCGGGGTTTCTGGATGATTGATGACAAGGGGGAAAAGCAGCCCATCTATGAGACGCACCGGAGGTACTATGAGTGGGCGCGGACGTTTATGAAGGAGTGCGTGGCGCGGACGGGGAAGGTGCCGGGGGATGCGGAGTTTCGGAGAGCGGCGGTGGAGTATTTCAAAGGAAGGAACTGAGCTTCTTCAACTTTTGGGGAGCGGCGTTGGCAAAATTACCTTTTGGCAGAACTCGTTGCTCGAAGGCTGGCGCAGAAAAGGAGCGACGTGAACTTTGCGAGTTCGTTGCGTACGCAGCGCCCCAGAACCGCACAGGGACTGTGCGGACCACTTCACTCGCGGCCTCTCGACGCGCTGTGAGGATTTCGAGCTTACGGCACAGCCTTGACTAAGGCGGCGGCGATGGCGGCCATGCCTTTGTCGCCGGGGTGGTTGGCGACGCCGGCGTGTTTGTAGGGGCGCTCTGTGCGGGCGTAGTTGGACTCGTCTTTGCTGAGGGCGCCGATGTTCACATAGATGCCGCCGACGGCGGTACAGGCCTGCTGGAGGGCTTCGTCTTTGGCGGCATTGGCCCAGAAGCAACTGCGGACGAGGATGACAGGCTTCTGGCCGGCTTTCAGTGCCGTGAGCAGAGTGGTCACTGCGGCCTGCAGCTTCTGCTTTTCTTCGGGAAGCTTCAGAGCCGGGACGTTTTCGCCGATGGCGAGGATGATGAGATCGGCGTGAAAGTCGATGGCGTCCTTCATCTTGGCGGCGACGTCGTAATCTGCGTAGGCGCGCTCGAAGTCGGCGATGTTTTTCACCATGCCCTCGGGTGCGGCGCCAGTTTTTTCCGTGAGGCCTTTGGTGACGAGGTGCACGTAGTCATTGGACTCGGCACTGGCGGCCATGCCCCAGTTTCCCTTCCAGTCGATGTCCGCCTTGGGACCGTGCTTGGTGATGCTGTTGCCGAGGAAAAGGACCTTTGTTTGGGCGGAGGCCTGTGTGGCAAAAGCGATGAGAGCGGCTGCGAGGAGGATGAGGCGGAAGGATTTCATGAAGAGGATGCGATGAGAGATCAGGCGAGGCCGACGTGCTGCAGGGCCTCGAGCGGCGGGCCTTCGAAGGAGCCGGAGGGCATGTTTCCAACATAGCCGATGGCCTTCATGCCTTCAGGGGTGGTGTAGTAGCCGCCGGCAGTGAGATCGCGGAAGCGTTTGAAGAAGGCCGCGGGCTGCTTCAGGGCAGGCTGGGGCTTGGGAGCGGCGAGATCGGTGCAAAGAGCGGTCTGCTGATCGAGCGAGAGATCTGCGAAAGCTTTGCTGAAGCGCGTGTTGGCCTCGGCATCGATCCATTTCAGACCTTCAAGGATGACGCGGCGGTCGCCGGCCTGGGCGGGATAGGGTGAGCTGATCCATTCGTCGATGAAGTCGGGAACACCGAGGGACGAGGCGCTGGGGGAGGTGTCGTCTGCGGGGATGATGACATCGCACAAAGCGCGGGTGGTGCGGCGCTGGGGCTCGGTGAGGGTGAGAGGCCAGACATCGCCGGGCTTGTACACCTTGACCATCACAGGATCGGGGCCATAGCCCTGCGCTTTGACGGGAGCAGCATCGGCGGCGAAGAGAGAGGGATCGCGCACGGCCATGGTGGCTGTAGCGGTGAGCATCCACTGCAGGGCCTTGCGACGGTCCATACGGGGGAGGTCATCAAGAGGAGTGCTCATGGTCAGATGTTTCCTTTCTTCATTTCATCCATCATGTGGTCCGCCATGCGCCATGCGAAGGCCATGATGGTGAGGGTGGGATTTTTGTCCGCAGTGCTGGCGAAGGGCGCGCCGTCTGCCATGAAGAGATTTTTCACGTCCCAGGTCTGGCTCCACTGATTCGTGACGGAGGTCTCACGGTCCGCGCCCATGATCGCGCCGCCGACTTCGTGAATGACTTCACCACCCTTTTTTATCAGCTTGGCCGGATCTGAGTCGGCCTTTGTGGCGACTCTGCCGCCCATGGCTTCTAGGAGCTCGCGGATGTGCTGCTGCTGATGGCGCACCTGATTGAGCTCAAAGTCCGTCCATTTCCAATGGAAGCGCAGCACAGGGATGCCCCACTGGTCTTTGAGTGTGGGATCGATCTCACAGAAGGAGCCGTCATTCGGCAGCATGGTGCCCTGCGCGCCGAAACCGAGATGGCAGCCGTAGTAGCGCCGGGCCTTCTGCTTGAGCTTCGCGCCAAACAAGACGCCGTCCAGGCCGAGCTTGGTCTCGATGCCATTGAGTGTGGTGAGCGAGGGCATCTGGCGACCGGAGGTGAACTCCAGGTGATAACCACCGGGGAAGCCGAGCTCGCCTTTGGCATTCTGCGCGTGGCGCGTCCAGGGCACGTAGGCATGGGGCCCGCCGGCGCCGTCTTCATTATGAACGGGCATGCCTTCAAACGCGGGGATGTGCGCACTGAGGCTGCTGGAAACGGAGTCGGTGATGTATTTGCCCACCTTGCCGCTGGAGTTGGCGAGGCCCTGGGGAAAGGCGGCGGATTTTGAATTTAGCAGGAGACGCACGGACTCCTGAGAGCTGGCGGCGAGAACGACTACGCGGCCCTTTGCATGACCTTCGCTGCCGGTGGTCTTGTTGATGAAGGAGACGCCGGTGGCCCTGCCCTGTTTGTCCAGCGTGACCTCGCGTGCCATGGCGTTTGGCAGGATGTCGAGATTTCCGGTGGCGAGCGCGGGGCGCAGGTGGACTGTCTGGGAATCGTAGTTCGCACGAATGGCGCAGCCGCGGTGGCAGTCGGTGGCCCAGAAGCAGGGCGCGCGTGTGCCCATGGACTCCTTCAGGATGCCCTGGGCCTTGGTATTGCCGGGGTGAAGCTTGACCGGAATGGTTGCCGTATCCTGTGGCTTGGTCAGCACGGCACGATGGATCGAGACCACATGCGCGCCGACTTTTTTTCCATGCTTCTGCGCGTAGAGCTCGCCCACCCGGAGCTTTGGCGCAGGCTGGAGGACGCCGGGCGATGAGTCGGGTGAATTTTCCAGGCCTTCATTGGTGCCAAACACGCCAATGAGCATCTCCACCTTGTCGTAATAAGGAGCGATGTCGTCGTAGCTGACGGGCCAGTCGAAGCCGAGACCAAAGCGGGTGCGCGGCTTGAAGTCGTAGGGGCCATTGCGCAGGGTGATTCGGCCCCAGTGGTTGGTGCGGCCGCCCATCATGCGCTGGCGCCACCAGCGGAACTGGTCCACGGGCTCGCTGCTGGCATTGGAGTAGGGCTCACCGGGAATGTCCCAGCCGCTGTTGATGGAGCAGTCGTGGAAGCCGTACTGCTTGTCCGGCGTCTTTTCACCGCGCAGCGGGGCCTGGCTGGGAAGCTGCAACATTGCGACCTCTGACTGAACATCGAAAGCACGGCCTGCCTCAAGGATGAGGACTTTCAGGCCCTCCATGGTGAGTGTGTAGGCGGTCTGGCCGCCCCCGGCCCCGGAACCAACGATGACTGCATCATAAGAGTCCTGGAGCTTGTCGGGTGTGATGATGGGCATGGTGGCGAAGCAAAAAGGGAAAACCAAAACGCTGCAATTTCAAACCTCTTCCAGCCTCATTTTGGCATCGCCGAAGGTTTTCGGGCGCTGGTCCATTTTATCCATCATGGACATGAAGAGGCGGCAGAGCTGGCGCTCGGGCTTCTCTTTATAATCAAGCACGCGCCCGCTCTGGAGTCTGCCGCCAGCACCGCCCAGCACGATGACGGGGAGCTGGTCGTTGTCATGCCTGGCACCGGCCATCATGCTGGAGCAATGCATGAGCATGGTGTTGTCCAGCAGGGTGCGCGGACCCTCCTGAATAGCGTCCAGCTTCCGCGCGAGGTAGGCGAGCTGCTCCATGAAGAACTGGTTCACCTTGAGCCAGTCCGCGCCATCGCTGTGGGAGAGGAGGTGATGAATCATGTAGTCGATGCCGTGGCCTGCCTGCTGCACGCTGGGGAGATTGGGGAAACGGAGAGCGCTGTGGTCGTTGTTCAGCTTCAGGGTGGTGATGCGTGTGGTGTCCGTCTGAAACCCGAGCACGAGGAGGTCCATCATGAGACGCATGTGCTCGCCGATGTCCTGCGGGATGCCATCGGCCGGCCGCTGGATGTTCGGTTTTTCGAGCGTGGGACGCCAGCCCTGCAGTTCGCCGCGTTTGCCGGCGTTTTCGATGCGCTTCTCCACATCGCGCACGGAGTCGAGATACTCGTCGAGCTTGCGCTGGTCGCTCCGGCTGATGTCGCGGCGGAGGTCCTGCGCATCGGCCAGGACGGCATCGAGCACGCTCTTATCCGCAGGCGAGGCTTCATCTTTGAAGAGGCGGTCAAAAGCCAGCGCGGGGTACAGCTCCAGCGGCGTGGGGGTGGTGGGCGAGCTCCATGAGATGTGGGAGCTGTAGAGCATGGAGTAGTTTTTATGCACCGAGGGATTCGACTTCTCACACGCGAGCACAAGGCTGGGGACCTTGGTGCTGCGGCCGTAAGTTTGCGCGAGCACCTGGTCAAAGCTGGTGCCGGAGCGGATCTCCCCGCCCGAGGCAATGGGCGCGCCGGAGAGCATGTTGCCCGTCTGAGACGAATGGATGTTTCCCTTTCGAGCCTCCTCATGATAGAGGCCGCGGACGAAGAGAAGTTTTTCGCGGAAGTCATGCAGAGGCTGGAGGACCTGGCCGAGCTCCATCCCCTTCCCCTCGCCTTTCGCCCACCATTCCTTGGAGTGGAAGCCATTGCCGGAGAAGGTGACGCAGAGACGCACCGGGGCCTCGCTGGCGGGTTTGTCGCGCTTGGGTTCGTCTCCCCAGACGTTGAAGGATTCCATCCAAGGCAGAGCCATGGAGACGCCGGTTCCACGCAAAAATGCGCGACGTGAATAGCGGTGAGTGCTCATAAAAAAATCAGTGCTGGGCGAGGGCGTCTTTTCCGCGCACCTCGCGGAATTGCGAGCTGCGGACAATGAGATCGATCAGGGTGCCGATGCGGCGGTCGCTGCGGACCATCGAATCGATCAGCGGACGGTCGGAGAGCTGCACGCTGCGGCCAAGGGAGTAGCCAACCAGCTTGCGGCAGAACTGACGGAGGAAATCATCGCTGCGCTTGTTGAGCAGGTAGTCTCGCAGGTCGTTCAGTCCATCGACGGGCGTGCCATCAGGCAGGACGGTTTGGGTATCGGCCTTGCGAGCGCGTCCGATCGCATCGAATCCTTCAAGTGCGAAGCCGAAAGGATCGATGCGGCGGTGGCAGCCGGAGCAGTTTTCATCGCGGCTGTGGCGCTCGATGAGCTGGCGCTCGGTGAGATTTGCCGGTGCTTCATCAGGCAAGACAGGCACGCCTTTGGGGGGAATGGGCAGCTTGTCTCCCAGGATGACCTCGCTAAGCCAGGTGCCGCGCAGGATGGCGCTGGTGCGTGAGGCGCCAGATTGTTTTGCCAGCGTGGCCGCGAAGCCGAGGATGCCCCCCCTTCCCTGCGCGTGCAGGCCGTCGATGCGCTGCCAGTCGTCTCCTTTCACATTGAGATCGTAGTGCTTCGCCAGACTGGCGTTGATGAAGGAGTGATCGGCATCCAGCAGCGAGAGCACGCTGCGGTCGTTTTGGAACAGGTCGATGAAGAAACGAACCACCTCCTCCTGCATGTCGGCACGAAGAGAGACGAAGGTGGGAAAGTGGCGCTCGCTCTTTTCATCCAGTGTCCCGACATCGCGTACGTGCAGCCACTGGCAGCCAAACTCGGTGGCGAGACGGCGGATTTTTTCGTCCTTCAGCATCCGGCCAGCTTGGGCAGACAGCACCGCGGGATCGCTCAGCTTTCCAGCAATGGCGAGCTCGGCGAGTTCATCATCCGGGCAGGATGACCAGAGAAAGTAGCTGAGGCGCGTGGCGAGTTCATGGTCATTCACGGGCGCTGCCTTAGGTCCAGGCGCGGGTTTCTCTCCGCGGTATAAAAACGCCGGCGCCACAAGCGCGCGGGCGAGCAGCATGCGCACGGCGACCGCGTGGGGCAGATCCTGTGAGCGCAGTTTTTGATACAGGGCACGCAGCTCTTTTTGTTCAGCGGCGCTCAGAGGGTGGCGCCAGGCCCGTGCGGTGAATTCAAGCGCGGCCTGAAGCTGTTTTGGCTCTGCTTCCACACGCTGCTTCTTGAACGCCTCGGCGGCACGCAGGATCGGCTCGCGCATCGGCTCAAAGGCGCTGGGCTTGGCGTCCTGGGTGGCGAACTGGAACAACTGCTCAAACACATCCACCTGCTTCAGCGGCCATTCGCTGACGAAGCGCAGTTCGTCCCACAGGCGGTCGAGTTCGGCGGCCTGCGCCTCATCGAGCATCAGGCGACGCAGGGCCTCGTCTTCACGATGGAAGAGGGTCAGCGTCACCACCTCGTCCACCGGCACGATCTTGGAGTAGCAGAGGGCGATGGGAAACAGCGCGCGGAATTCATCAAACGCAGCCTCAAACCGCCGCTGTGCTGCGCTGCCTTCGCTCACAATGACCGGCACGCTGAAATGGGTGCGCAGATTGTTGTCTGACCATGCGCCCTTCACCTCCGCTGTCTCAGACCTGCCTGCGGCGATGCCCTGCATAGATTCCGGTTTTGCCGTGAGCACCTGCATCTGCACGCTGCCAGCGGGATTCAGCAGCCTGCCAGCCGCCACCAGCTCCGCGCCATCAGCGAGCGATGCAGGCAGTTTCACCTCGATCACGGATGGCGCCTGGACCTGATAGTCTGATGCAGTCGATGTCTTGGGCCCGGGTTCGTTCAACACCGCTGCCAGCAGCGGGCCGTTGAAGGACAGCAACTGGGAATGCAGTGCTCGGTTGGGTGAATCAGCGGCCACGGTGGAAAGACCGTGCTCGAGCAGATTCTGCACCTGCTGCGCCAGACGCCGACGCTCCACGGCGTCACTGGTTTTACGCCACATGGCGAGCAACGATCCGCCCGGAACCGCCGGAGCGACCTCCTGCGTCGCAGGCTGGCTGAGGAAATGCCACACGCCGTGCGGATTGCCGGCGAGAATATTGGGCGAAACATCCTTGGCGAGATCCCACGTGGTCTTGCCATCGCTGAGCGTGAGATTCACGGCGGTGAGATCGCAGGAGTGGTTGCCATCGCGTGGGCCGATCACCAGCGCGACCACATCCCCCTCCGCCATGAGCACGTTTTCAAACGGTCCCATTGGAATGAGCGCGCCCCCCTTGCTGACACCGCTGGCGAGCACTTCGCGTACATGACCGCGCCGCACCTCCACCGCCCAGGTGATGCCGTTGCCACACTCGGGATGCGCGTCCGCCACATCGCCATGGAAGCTCACAGCTCCGCTCACCGGGCTGCGCCATGCGATGACCGAGGCGCGAGTGGGCGAAGGATGCGTGGCAACGCTGTGGGCCTTCATGAGGCCGGGAGTTCGGACTGACTCATCGGATGAATTCGCCAGCACGCCGAGCGCCTGATCTCCCGTCCATCCCTTGATGAAATTGTAGTCGGGCACGCTTTGCAGCTTTTTGGTTAGCAGCGGTTCAAGCTCCACTGCCCCCGAGGAACCCAGGCCGAGATAATCCAGCCAGCCAGCGAGCATCGCGGCGTCCACGCCATGTTTTTGCGCCAGCTTAGTGACATCCGTACGCTCCGCGGAAAACTGGGCCTCGTGCGCGGCGGCAAGGCATTGTGCCGTGCTCGCGATCAGCTTTGACCGTTGCTGCTCCAAACGCCGCACTACCGCAGGCACATCGCGCAGGGGCAGATCGGCCCGGCCTGGAGCCACGAGGCGCGCATTCTCCCAGATGGCCCCATCGTTTTCGGCGCCATCTCCGGCATCGGTGGTCGTCAGGTAGAGTGTCAAATCACCGCCGTTTTTCGGCGGGGTCAGCTTCATGCGGATCTCATGCCGTGGAGTCAGCGGCGTCACCGGCTCCTGCCAGGCCTTGGGGCCGTTCTGCTTGCCAATGTGACCCACGCTGGCAAACCGCCACAGAGACTGCTGCCACGGTGCCACATCCGCCGCAGTGAGCGTCCTGGCGCGAAACTTGGTTCGCAGTGCGTCCAGCAGCAGCGACGACCTGGTGTCTGTGAGGGATTGCTTCAGCAGGGTGAGGTACTTGGGACTGAGTCCGGCGCTGCTGCCGCGCCCCTGCAAGGCATCAAGATACTTCTCCAAAGGAAGCCTGCCGTCGTCTTTGGCAATGATTTTCGCTCCCACCACCTTCAATTCGGACTGGCCCGCCGACTCGGAGTACCGGCCGTAGATGCCACGGATTTTTGCCAGCGTCTCGTCCGTCCAGTCGCGTGGATAGACGGAACTGGAGAAGTGCATGCCCTGTGGTGTCAGAACCGCATGAGAGGCGACCTCCTTGGCCGCATCGAGGTACTTGCTCAGCAGCGCAGGCGACATGACGAGCGCCGCGCCTGCATTGGTGAAACCTTCGCCGGCTGCACCATCCACTGGGAACTCCTCGGCGGGATCGAGCGATTGCTCTCCGGTCAGATCACGCAGCGTGTAGGTATACTCCACGTTCGAAAGCCGGCGCAGCACGACGGGACCAGGATCCCCGGCACTGGCGAGAGCCACTTCCTCCAGCCGGTCCTGCACCCAGCCTGTCAGCAGCGTTTTTTGTTCGGCTGTAAGCTGCGGCTCCTTCTTCGGCGGCATCTCGCCCATGTGAATCTGCTCCAGCACGCCCTCCCAGATCATGGGCTCGCGCTTGATGTCCGCTATGCTGGCGAAACGCTCCAGATCGAGGTCTCCCTTCTGCTTCTCCGTGGAATGGCATGAGTTGCAGCGCTCTTTCAGCAGGGGCAGGATCGATTTCTGGAAATCGTCCGCGCCAAACGCCATACCATGAAGTGCCATCCCAAGGGCGGCGGCATTGATTGAATTGAAAAACCTCATGCCAGAATCTCCTTCACAACATTGCCATAAACATCCGTGAGCCGGAAATCACGGCCGAGGTGGCGCCACGTCAGCTTTTCGTGGTCGAGGCCGAGCTGGTTCAAGATGGTCGCATGCAGGTCATGCAGATGCACTTTGCCCGAAACGGGGCGGAAGCCGAAATCATCAGTCTCGCCGAAGGTGATGCCGGGCCTGATGCCACCGCCGGCCATCCAGGTGCAGAAGCTCTCCGGCTGATGCTCGCGACCGTGTTTTTCGATGGGCGAAGTGCCGCTGAGATCCTGGCTCCAGGGCGTGCGGCCAAACTCGCCGGACCAGACGACGAGCGTGTCCTCCAGCAAGCCGCGTGATTTGAGGTCTTTGATGAGCGCGGCGCAGGGCTGGTCGCTGGCTGCACAGCTTTTCGGCAGCGCATTGCGGATGTCCCCATGGTGGTCCCAGCCACCCATGGTCACCTGTACAAAGCGCACGCCGGCTTCGCTCAGCTTGCGGGCCAGCAGGCAGGCACGGGCGTTTTTGTCCGTGTCCTTGCCGCCGATTCCGTAAAGATTTTTGGTGGCCTCCGATTCGTTGGAAAGGTCCACCAGCTCGGGCGCCGTCATCTGCATGCGAAAGGCGGTCTCCATGCTTTCGATCATCCCCTCCATGCGTGCGTCGGCCCCAGCCTGATCGAGCAGGCGCTTGTTCATGCGCTGGGTGAAGTCGATGCGGGCGCGCTGCACCTTCACATCACCGGAGATGTCGGCGAGGTAGTCGATGGGAGATTGTTTGTCGCTGGCGGGCACGACCACCTTCGTGCCCTGATGCGCGGCGGGCAGAAACGACGATCCATAGAGGCGGGTGTCGCTGTCTGGATGGATGCTGATGAAACTGGGCAAGTTTTGATTTTCCGCGCCAAGACCGTAGCTGATCCAGGAGCCCATGGAGGGGCGCACATCCGCGGTGACGCCGGTGTGGAACTGCAGCGCGGCGGGCTGGTGCTGGTTGTTGTCCGCATGCACCGCGCGCAGCAGGCAGATTTCATCAGCAATGCTGGCTGTGTGCGGCAGCAGATCCGAGATCATCATGCCGGACTGGCCGCGGGGGCGCACCTCGCCCTGGGTGGCCAGGGCGAGAAACTTGTCCGTACCGACGCGGAGTTCGTTGGTGTTGATCGGCGCGGTGATCTTCTGACCGTGCATGCGCTTGATGTAGTCTTTCGGATCAAACAAGTCCGGCTGCGAGGGCCCGCCAGACATGAAGAGAAAGATCACGCGCTTGGCCTTTGCCGGAAAACGCGGCGTCTTCACGGCCAGCGGGCTTTGCGCGGCCTGCAGCAGATCATGCAGGGCCAGTGCGCCAAAGCCGGTGGCGCTGCGCTGAAGCCAGGTGCGGCGGGTGAGTGTGTGGTTTGGGTTCATGGCATTCGAGGCAGACATTATTCAGGCATGTCTTGGAAATGGAGGCTGCTCTTGAGGCCTCTCAGGGACTGAAGGTAATTCAAAGTCGCATTCATGCGTGCGGTTGCCCATGCTGTCTTCGCTCCAGAACCACCCCATGAACCGCCGATAAGCTCCACTTCAGCGTTCATCGCCAGTTTGCGGTTTTCGATGAAGGCTTCGAGGGTTTTTAGCGCCGCTGGCTCGCTGGATCGCAGACGCTCGCGAAAGGCATTTTCAAGCTGCGCACACTTTGCTGCCAGTTCTTCAGCCGCCAGCCTTGCACGAGTGTGCTCCCCTGAATTTGATGAATCTCCTCCAGGTATGTTAATGCCAAACTCTGGCGGAGCTTCCGAAGCCCTGTACGCCTTGTCCGCAGGCGATGCGGCTTCCTCAAGATACCTTTTCCAATCAAACAGACTGCGATCGCCGGGTGATACGTCCGGCAGCATCGTAGGATAAGGAAAACCGCTCTTGTTCGGCACCACCTTGTAAATGGCATTCTCTCCGAGACAGGGGAAGGAGCAGAACACCCAGAGGATGGCGATCAGACCTATGGAATTGCGAGCATTCATAAGCGGAGAAGGAATTCATTGGAAGACAGCAGCGCGTGGCTCAGCTCGATCCACGCCTTGTCGGCGGGTAGGGCTTCAAGAAGCTTCACCGCATCCTCACGTTCAGCACTGGTGATGGGACGGCTGAGAACCCGGAGCCAGAGAGCTTCCAGGCGCGCGCCTGTGTTGGCCTCCGTAGCCGTGAGTTGTTTCGCCAACTCGGTCGCACGGGCGCGGACGGTGTCGCTGTTGAGAAGGAAGAGCGCCTGCGTGGGCACAGCGGTCTCGGCACGCCGGCCGGCGATCTGCGCGGGCTGCGTGAAGTCAAAGACATCTCGCAGCCTCGCCGAACCGGGCTGGGCGGCGGTGCGGATGACGGGGAGATAAATCGTGCGCTCAAAGTCATGCGCCGGGCGCATTTTCTTGAAGGCAAAGGCGGGCGGGTTCACCGCCTTGGGACTGAGGCTGGTGACGTTTTCAGGAAACTCCAGCGGCAGGGCGGGACCACCTTTGGACGCGGTGAGAGTGCCGCTGATGGCCAGCATGGAGTCGCGGATGGCCTCGGCGTCAAGTCGCTGGCGGTTCATGCGCCAGAGCAGGCGGTTGTCCGGATCCTTTGCAGCGGCGGCGACGTTCTGGGCGCTGCTCATGCGATAGGCACGGCTGAGCACGAGTTCACGGATGAGCTGCTTTTGCGACCAGCCGTTTTGCATGAAACGCGTGGCGAGGTAATCGAGCAGTTCAGGGTGCGAAGGCGTTTCACCACGCGCTCCGAAGTAATCGACGCTCCGCACGAGCCCTTCGCCGAAAAGCTTCTGCCAGATGCGGTTCACAGTGACCCGGGCGGTGAGCGGATTGCGTGCATCGGCGATCCAGTCTGCGAGCTGCGCGCGCCCGCTCTGACTGGCGGGGATCGGAGAAAGATCCGCCCAGGATGCCACACGCAAGGCACCACGCTTCACAGGATCTCCCAGCGCATATGGATTACCCCGGATGGTGATGCGCATGTCCGCAGGCTTTTCGCGATCATGCACCGCGAACGCTTTCGGCGCGACGGGAGCGAAGAACTTCGCATGCTCGATCTGGCCGTTGAGCGCCTTGATGCGTGCCGCGAGATCGTCACGCTTCTTTTCGAGTTCAGGCTTCGCTTCCTTGGTTGCGTTGGCGATCGGCTGTTCCAGCGCGGACTTGTCCTTGCTGGCGCTGTCACGCTCTGCCTCCCACTGTCGGATTCTGGCCTCATTCGCGGCGAAGATCTGCTCGCGCGCGGCCTTTTGCTCCGCGGTCTCGGGAAGTTCTGTTTTGTGGACGCTGCTCCAGACGCCGTTGTCGGTCTTGTAGGTGGCATCGGTGCTGCGGAACATCCCGGCGATGGCGTAGTAGTCGGTCTGCGCGATGGGATCGAACTTGTGGTCGTGGCAGCGCACGCAACCCAACGTCATGCCGAGAAAGGCTGTGCCGACCTTGCTGACCTGCTGATCCACGAGGTCGTGCTCCATCTTGAGCTTGTCTACGGCGACGATTTCCACATCTCCCAGCACCAGAAAGCCGGTGGCGGTGATGTTTGCAGCACGCTCCTGGGGTGACGAAGCTGGCAGCAGGTCGCCAGCAATCTGCTCACGAATAAAGCGATCGAAAGGCTTGTCGGAATTGAAGGCCTTTATCACGTAATCGCGGTAGCGCCAGGCATGCTCGGCAAAGACATTATTGGAGGTGCCGATCTGGTCTGCGTAACCGACAAGGTCCAGCCAGTGGCGTGCCCAGCGTTCGCCAAAGGCGCTGGACTGCAGCAGGCGATCCACCGCGGCTGCACGGGACGCGGGCGAGGCATCAAAACGGGCCAGATCCTCCGGTGAGGGAGGGAGACCTGTGAGATCGAGCGAGACACGGCGCAGCCAGGTGTGGGCGTCCGTATCTTGCGCTGGAGCAAGTCCGCTGGACTCAAGCCTGGAGAGAATAAAGCGGTCCACAGGCCCCAGCGGCCAGTCTTTGTTCTTCACAGCGGGAGCCTTTTCATCCTGCACGGGACGGAATGCCCAGAATTTTTTCCCCTCTTCAATGTCGATCACACGCGCAGATTTCGCGGTCGTTTGCTTCACGCGGGAATCCGGAGCACCCATGGCGACCCACTGTTCTAAAATTTCGATCTCACCGGCTGCCAGTCTCCCCTTCGGCGGCATTTCCATTTCAGGAGTGGCGTAGCGCACGGCCTGAATGAGATGGCTGCGGGTGAGATCTCCCGGCACAATGGCCGGGCCATTGTCGCCGCCGGTTTGCCAGCCGGATTTCAAATCGAGCGCGAGGCCGCCTTTGATCTTCTTCTCGTGCGAATGGCACTCATAGCAGCGGCTCTGCAGCAAAGGCAGCACTTTGGCTTCAAAGAATGCCATGCCCTCTTCCGCGCGCACGGATGAAAGCGCGAGCATGACGATGCCGAGACACTGGAAGGAGCGGTTCATGGGAAAAGCGGCAGCCATTCACGCCAGCCGAGGATGTGCTCACGCATGAGACGTTCGCAGGCGGCGGGGCCTTGCGACTGGAAGCTTTCAATGATGGCCTGGTGCGCCTCCACGGTTTCCTGAAGGGTCTCCCGGGTCTGAAGCTGATGTCTGCGGTGCAAACGTCCAAGCCAGAGCTCCAGCTCGCCACGCAGGGAGCGCCACAGCTTCAGCAGACGCGCATTGCCCGAGGCTTCGAGAATGATCTGGTGAAACTCCAGGTCCAGCAGCGTCACCTCCTGCACAGAGCGCGCACGGCGGGTGGCGGCCAGATTCCTTTCCAGCTTTGCACTGTCCTCTTTAAGAGCCGGAGCGGCCAGCCGCGAGGCCAGCGGCTCCAGGGCGAGACGAAGGACGAAGAGCTCTTCAAAGTCCTGCGGCGTCAGGTCTTTGACAAAGGCGCGGCCGGTGGGGCTGAACTCGACGAGCCCTTCTCTCTCCAATTCAAACAGGGCCTCCCGCACAGGCACGCGGCTGACGCCGAGACGCTTTGCCACGGCGGATTCGGCCAGCAGCGCGCCGGGCGCGGAGGTGCCATTGAGAATTTCCGCGCGCAACCGGGTGGCGGTTGAGTCGGAGCGGGAAGCTGGAGAAGTGACGAGATCCATTCGGTATACCGTTTTAATACGGGCCGGATGTGACCGTCTATCTCAGATGAGGATTTTTTTTGCCACGCTGCCTTTCACATCGGTGAGGCGGAAGTCGCGGCCTGCATAGCGGTAGGTGAGGCGTTCATGATCCAGACCGAGCAGATGCAGGATGGTGGCGTGGAAATCGTGCGTGTGCATTTTGTCCTCCACGGCCTCGTAGCCCAGATCATCCGTGCTGCCGTAGCGCATGCCTCCCTTGACGCCACCCCCGGCCATCCACGCGGTGAAGCCTTTGCTGTTATGGTCGCGGCCATCCGCGCCCTGACCGTGCGGAGTGCGGCCAAATTCACCGGACCAGACGACGAGGGTGTCTTTGAGCATGCCGCGTGAGGCCAGGTCTGCCAGCAGTGCGGCAATCGGCTGATCCACCGCTTCACAGGTCGCAGGCAGGTCTTTGGAGATCTTGAAATGGTGATCCCAGTCGCTGTGCGTGACCTCAACGAAACGTACTCCAGCCTCCACCATGCGGCGCGCGAGGAGGCATTTGCGGCCGAAGTCGTCCGTGGCATTCCCCTCGCCAATGCCGTACGCGGTGAGCGTCTGCTGCGTCTCTTTCGAAAGGTCCATCACCTTGGGCATCTCGCTCTGCATCTTGAAAGCGAGCTCGAAGGACTCGATGGCGCCTTCAACCTCGGGATTCACCTGGTCACGCAGCAGTTTTTCGCGATTCAACGCCTGCACGAGTTCGATCTCCTTGCGCTGTGCGGCACCGCCCACCGGCGGGGCGATGTTGCGCATCTGTGCGTTCGCCACCGGCCGGGCATCCACACCCACGCGTGTGCCCTGGTAAATCGCCGGCAGGAAAGCACTGCCGTAGTTCTGCGCGCCGCCGAACAAAGACGGCGGCGCTATCGTCACAAAGCCCGGGAGATTTTCATTCACGGAGCCCAGCCCATAGAGCGCCCAGGCTCCAAGCGAAGGCCGCACAAACTGCGCATTGCCCGTGTGCAGCTTTAAAAACGACTGCGCATGCGCTGGCAGTTCCGTGTGCATGGAGTTGATGAGGCAGAGGTCATCGGCCCGTTTCGAGAGATGTGGAAACAGCTCGCTGATGGGCAGCCCACTTTTCCCCTGCGGCGAAAACTTCCACTGCGATCCCTGCAGCTTCGTACCAGGAGCGCGGCCATCCTTGCCAGACGCAGCGGTCAGCTTCGGTTTGTAGTCAAAGGTGTCCACGTGCGAGGGAGCGCCGCGCATGCAGAGAAAGATCACACGCTTTGCCGTGGCGCTAAAATGCGGCTGCTTGACCGCCAGCGGTGCGGAAGCCTCCGCCTGGGCCAGGGCCTGGAAAGCGAGCCAGCCAAAGCCGACGCCGCAGGTTTGCAAAAAATCACGTCTTGTGTTCATGGCGTCAGTCAATGGAGCGAAATTCAGCGCTGCCCAGCAGCGCACGACAGAAGCTCGTGAGCGAATCGCTCTCGGTCCTCGGGTAATCGGCGAAAAAGCGCTGCGCAGCCTTGGTCTCGCCTGCCGTGGGCATCCGCGCGAAGGCGAGCTTGAAGGCGGCGGTGATGCGCATGTTCTCGGGCAGCGCGCCGAGTTTTTCCGCGAGCCGACCGGCCTGCTTCGCCACGAAGTCGTTGTTCAAAAGATACAGGGCCTGTGAGGGCACCGTCGTCACGTCGCGGCTGCCGTTCACAGAGCTTGGCTCGGCGAAGTCAAACACGCTGAGGGCGTCCGGCACCGCATTGCGCGGCACAGGCAGGTAGACGCTGCGCATATCGCCGCTGGCCGAGAGAAACGGCTCATCACTGAGCGGCGCGCGCAGGCTTTTGATGGGAAAGCCGCCGATCGCGCCATCACCATACCGGGCTACGGCAGAGCCAACTGGCGCCTCGACATTCAATCCGCCGCTGACGGCCAGCATGGCATCACGAATGCATTCGGCGTCCAGACGGCGCGGACTCATGCGCCACACGAGGGTGTTTTCTGGATCGGCCTCGAAGTTCTTCGCATCGTGGGTGGCGGCCAGTTGATACGCATGGCTCATGACGATCTCCTTGATCAACGACTTCACCGACCATGAGCCGCTCTTCAGCCGCAGCGCCAGATGATCCAGCAGCGCAGGATCTGACGGCGGCTGGCCCATGGTGCCAAAATTATCAACGGTGGAAACGATGCCCCGGCCAAACAGCCAGTACCAGACACGATTGGCAAACACCCGCGCGGTCAGCGGGTTGGTCTCAGCCACGAGCCAGTCAGCCATTTCACGGCGACCACTTTCTCGCGAGGGCATGGCAGGCGCCTTGGCAGCAAGCACATTCACAAAACCACGCGGCACTTTGGCGCCGGCTTTGTCCACATCACCCCGAGCAAAGAGAGGACTGTCGCTGATCGAACTGAACTGCGCAGGCCTTCCCGCGATCAGTTTAAAGATCTCCTCCACGGATTTTGGCTTCGTGGGCGAGCCGCTGGAAGGAGTGGCGGGATAATCGCGAACCCCCATGGCCAGCAGTTTCTGACGGCCTTCGCTGTCATAGGAGGCCAGCTCCGTTTTGCACTCGCCGATCTTCGCATTGATGCCGACAAACATCACCAGC
Source organism: Prosthecobacter sp. (assembly GCF_044222565.1). GTDB lineage: Bacteria > Verrucomicrobiota > Verrucomicrobiia > Verrucomicrobiales > Verrucomicrobiaceae > Prosthecobacter. The sequence goes on along the minus strand of NZ_JBGANA010000023.1, from coordinate 55,627 downwards.
TTCTGTGGGTCGTTGTTCACATTGAATCCTTTACCGGTGAACAAGCCTTTGGCGGCGGTGGTATAAAATTGCAGTGTGCCGTAGCGCTCGGTTTTCGTGAGGTCCTTCTCGATCTCCGCACGCCGCTCCGGGCTGAGAACCATGGGCATGCGCGGCAGTCCGCAGTCCGTGGGCAGTTCGATGAGCGGTGTGGACTTGAGGTTTTGAAAATTGGGCGCGGTGCCGTACAAGGTCTCCGTGCTCAGGAAGATGCCCGCAAGTGCATAATAGTCCTTCTGCTGAATGGGGTCGAACTTGTGGTCGTGACATCGCGCACAGGCGACGGTGAGACCCAGCACCGCCTGCGACATGGCGTCGATCTGTTCATCGGCGGTGTCGAGCGCATACTGCTTCGGGTTGCGCTCATTGAGACTGCGCGCACCGATGGCGAGGAAACCCGTGGCGATCTGCTTCATAGCACGGTCCCGGCTGTCCTTCGCCTGCAGCAGGTCTCCCGCCATCTGCTCGCGGATGAAATCATTGAAGGGCTTGTCCTGGTTAAAGGACTCGATGACGTAGTCGCGGTAGCGCCACGCGTGAGGCAGCAGGCAGTTCACATCCTTGCCGGTGGACTCGGCGTAGCGCGCCACATCCAGCCAGTGGCGCCCCCAGCGCTCGCCAAAGCGTGGCGATTTGAGCAGCGCATCCACGATCTTCTCAAAGGACCGGGCATCGGGATTCGCTACAAAGAATTCCACCTGCTCCGGCGTGGGCGGCAGGCCGGTCAGATCGAAGCAGACACGACGCAGCAGCACCTCCGGCCGCGCATCTCCCACGGGCTTGATACCCTTCGCCTCCTGTCCCGCGAGAATGAAGCGGTCGATATCACTCCTTGCCCAGGTCTCGTCCTTCACGGCAGGCACCGTCGGCTTTTTCACCGGCTGATACGCCCAGTGACTCTTCGCCTTCTCGGTGTCCCATTCGGATTTTACCACGCTCGCGGCGCCGTCGCGTGGATCAGGCGCGCCCATGCGCACCCACTGCTCAAAATCAGCGATCACGGAGTCCGGCAGTTTCCCTCCGCTCTTTTCCGGCGGCATCTGCATGTCCTTGTTCGTGTAGTGCAGAGATTCGATAACGAGGCTCTTCGCGAGATCGCCGGGCACAACGCCAGGACCGCTGTCTCCACCACGACGGATGCCCTCGCGCGTGTCGAGCACGAAGCCGCCTTTGATTTTTTCGGAATTCTCCGCGTGGCACTTGTAGCATTTCTCCGCGAGAACTGGACGGATCTTCTTCTCGAAAAACGCGATCTGCTCCGCGTTGGAGGGCACTTCCGTGATCGCCGGCTTGTCGGGTGAGGGTTTTGCCCCGCCGCTGATGGCGACGATGTTCATATACTCGTCATGCGAGAGCTTCCCGTCACGATTGGCATCGAGCGAGTGAAACAGGTAATCCACCACCTGAGGTTTGCCCTTCAGCTTGGGAGAGTATTCGCTGAGCGCATTGAATTCGTCGGCGCTCAGTGCCGCATCATGGTTCTGGTCGAAGGTGGTGAATCCTTGTTCGAGCTTTTGCTGCATTCCGGCATCCTGAGCCGATGCCGAGACAAGAAGGACCGAGAGAAGGAGGAAGGGGCATTTTTTCATGGCTTCATGAATTTTTCAAATTTCACCCGGCGCTCGTCACCGAGCTTTTTGAACTCTTCGATCTGCTCGGGCGTGAGCAGCCCGGCCAGCTCCGTGGACTGCCGGATCGAAGCCTGGGCGATGGATGTGAGCGTGTCGTTTTTGATCTTCGCCAGATCCTGCCTGAGCTGATCATAGATCGGTTTCGATTTCTCCACCTGCTCCGGCGTGAGCTTGAGCCGCTTGGCCTCCTCCTTCATGCGCTGCTGCACGAAGTGGTGCTCGCTGATGAGCTTTTTCGCGAAAGGCAGTGCGAGCCCGATGCCAAACAGAGCACCGAGAATGAACAGCCCGAAAAGCGAGCAGATGATGTAGAATTTCTTTTTCATGGAAAGAGCGGGGTTTGAATGAAGACTTGCGCCAGGTCCTGGGCGTCGGGACTCATGGCGCCCGACGACCACCAGAGGCAAGCCGCAGTCGCCACCGTGGCCACAGGCAGCGCGGTCAGCGAAAGTCGCGCCCACAGCGCGGAAGTATCCGAGCCTGCGCGTGCCGAGGCGATGATGCGGGCGGCAAATCCGAAGGGCACCTCCTCAGGCGGAGGCTCGGCCGCGTTTCGCGCGCGGACGGCAAGTTGTTCCAAACGTAAGTCACTAGAGTTCATGAGTGCGATGCTTCAAGTTTTTCAAAGGCCGCCCGCAATTTGCGGCGGGCACGGAAGGCGCGCACTTTCACCAGCGTGCGGCTCCAGCCGGTGAGCGTGGCGATTTCGTCGGTCGATTTGTCTTCCAGGTGCAGCAGGCTGAGCACCATGCGGTCGTCCGCGTTCAGCGTATCCAGCAGGCGCAGCATGAGGGAGCGCGATTCGTCGTTCAGCGCCTCCGGCTTCGGCTCCGCCGCGGCAAGGGTGGCCTGCATGGCCTCCTGCTCCCCCTCGGTGAGATCGCTCCAGCGCAGCTCGGGCCGGACGCGCCGTGCACGGTAGTGATCGCGGCACTGATTGATGGCGATGCGCGCCAGCCAGGGCTCCAGCGGCTTCGATGCGTCCCACTGTGCGGCCTTGGCAAAACAGCGCGCAAAGGTCTGCTGCGCCAGATCCTCCACGCAGCCCGCATCCGCCACGTGCCGGCGGATCATAGCGGCCACGAAGGGATAGAACGACTCCACGAGCGCCCGCGCCGAGCCCTCGTCGCTGCATCGCAGCCACGCCGCCATGCAGGCACGGGATTCGCTGTCGGTCAAAATCATGGAAGCTGGGAATCACGATGACACATCCTTTCCCGGCTTCTACGGGCAGGATGCGCAGCGGTTACAGCTTCCGAAGAATTTATTTTCCGGGCATTACTTCGCGTTCTTCTCGATGAATTCGACAATGGGTGTCGAATCGTCCAGTCCGTGGGGATGATGCCCCACGCCGGGCTTGCGGATCAGGGTGATGCTGCCGCCCAGCGCCTTGTAGCGCGTCTCGATCAGGCCGGTGTTTTCATCCCATGGCACCACATCATCGGCATCGCCAAAGACGTGAAGGAGCGGCACCTCGTTCTTTGCGAGCGGCTCAAGATTGTCCACAGGGTTGCCCTTGTAGGCGAGCGCTTCCGCCTCGTCTTTGAAGCCCCACAGCTTGGGCACCAGCGCCCAGTTCTTCGCGTCGCCCTTGCCCTTCCCCTTGCCTCCAGGCCAGCTTTTGAAATCGCACACCGGGGCGTCAGCATAAATGCAGGAGACCTTGTCCGGGTTGGCGATGGCCCAGTTGTAGCAGTACAAACCGCCCCGGCTGAGGCCCACGAGTGAGGGCTTGGCGCTGAGCGCGTAGTGGCTGGTCAGCTCGGCGTAGCACTGGTTCCACAGCTTCACGGCATCCGGGCAGCCGAGCATGTCATTGATCTTCATATAGACGATGTGGAAGCCTTTGCCGAGCAGCGCGATGTCCGGCGCCGGCTTGTGCCCAAAGAATTCCCCATGCCAGACCCACGGGCGGCCAGCGGCGGCGGTTTTGGGCGCGACGACGGTCACCGGCTTCCCCGCGATGGTGAGCTCGTGCTTGGCATAGCCGTTCCATTCGCCGGTTTGATTGGGAAACACGATTTCTTTGCTGCTGGCAAGCTTGCGCGCCTCGGCATCGAGCTCCGCCGCCTTCGCCTTGGCTTCTTCAATCGGCAGGCCGGGAGCATTCCCAGGGCGCTTATGCCCCACATAGCTCAGCCAGGCGGGACGCAGGATGGCATGCTTCTTTTTGACCACTGCCAGAATGGCGGCGCCATTGGGATGATCCGGCGTGCCATCCGGCTTCACCTTGAGCCCCCACGCATCGAGCACGGCATGGGCCATGACCAGGTGGCCTTCGGGGCCGGGATGCACGCCGTCTTTGGAAAAGGTGAATTCGGGATTCGTCTTCCGCTTCTCCGCGATGGCCTCATTCATCGGCCCGTGGATGTTCAGCACCTCCCAGCCCTTCTGGCGCATGTCCAGCAACCAGTCGCTGTAGAAATCGAGCACCTCATTGTAGCCCTGGTAGAACTGCCCCGGCTTCACCTGATCGCCAGGAACCACGCGCGCCTTGATCGGCACGGGATCAAACACCGGCGGGGTGAGGTGCACGATGCGCGCCCCGGTGGCGGTGACTTTATCATGCAGCTTCTTCATGCCATCCTGAAACGCCTTGGTGCGCACCGCCCCCAGCGGCAGGTAGATGCCGTCATTCATTCCATAGCAGGCAAAGACCAGCTCCGGCTTCGCTTTTTCCAAAACGCGGTCGAGCCGTTCATGAAGATCCGGTCGCGGAAACTTCCCGCCGGCATGTCCCTCTTCACTCAGCCCGCTCACGGTTTCACTGCTAAGTCCCAGCGGAATGATTTCCTTCGTCACCTCCGGATGCTGGGCAATCAACGCCGCATCGATGAACTCAATGTAGGCCCCGCCCTGCGTGATGCTGTCGCCAAGAAAGACGATGCGCTGTTCTTTGGGAAGTTCCGCCGCAAAAGCCGCGGTGGCGGTGAGAAGGAGGGAGAGGAGGATATGACGCATGAGAAGGATATTAGACACCGACGAGTTCACGTAATGGCACGCCGCCGTCTGTGACAGTGCGCGGGCGCTGCACCGCGTCCATAAATTCGTGATTGGGATGAATGCCCAGCAGGTGAAAAATCGTCGCGGCAAGGTCCGGCGGCCGCACGGGCCGATCTGTCGGAGAACCGCCAATCTTGTCGCTCGCTCCGATGATCTGGCCGCCCGCGATGCCAGCCCCAGCCATCGCCACGGAGAAAACATTGCCCCAGTGGTCACGGCCACCGTTTTTATTGATGACGGGCGAACGACCAAACTCGCCCATGACGACCACAAGCGTTTCATCCAGCAAACCACGCGAATGCAGATCTTGAATGAGGGTGGAGTAGGCAGTGTCAAACTGCGGACACAAAACCTCGCGCACACGCGGACCGTTGCGCTGATGGGTGTCCCACAACGGGCTGCCCGCAGACTCATCGCCAGGCTCGCGCGGCCAGTTTACCTGCACCAGCCGCACTCCGGCTTCCACCAGGCGACGCGCCAGAAGCACGCTCTGGCCAAATCGATGTCTGCCATAGCGATCACGCGTCGCCACCGGCTCCCGCTCGATTTCCAGTGCGGCGCGACTGTTCTCTGAGTGAATCAAATCAAAGGCGCGCTGCTGCATCGCAACAGTCTCTTCCATGAGGGGATTTTCCAGCGAGCGACGGAATTGCACATCCATCTGCCGCAGCAGGCTGCCGCGCTCGGAAAAACGCAGATCCGTCATGCCCTCAGCCAAGCTCATGCCTTCGATGCGCAAACGTTCGTCACTGGGGTTGCACTTGATGAGCTGCGGATGCCACGGCGCCCCCATAAATCCGCCGTTCTGGCCGGGCCACACGATGCCGCCGTTGTTTTCCAGGCGTTCAGGCAGCACGACTGATGACAAGGGCGACAGTTCACTAGGTCTCAACGCGCCGACAGCAGCCGCGATGCTTGGCCAGTCATTCGCACTCGCCGGCACGTTCTCAGCTTTTGACTGCGGCGCATAACCCGTGAGCATAAAGCTGCCGCTGGTCGAATGCGAGTTGATCCCCGTGGTCATGGATCGGATCACCGCCAGGTGCTGCATCACTTTCGCCGTTCGCGGAAGCGTCTCGGAGAAATGAATCCCCGGCACCGAGGTGGGGATGGATTTAAAATCACCGCGAATCTCCAGCGGCGCATCCGGCTTCGGATCAAACGTCTCATGCTGCGGCGGCCCGCCGCTGAGAAACAGCATGATGCAGCTCTTTGCCCGGCCGAATGATGCCTCCTTGCTGGCTGTCCTCGCGTGCAGCAAGGATGGCAGCGACACCCCCAGACAGCCCAGCCCGCCGACGCGCAGCCATTCGCGGCGCTTGAAGCCAGGGGTTGGAGGAAGAGGCTGCATGGACCCCATCAACTACGCCCAGTCCTCGGGGCTCTATCACACCCGGTGCAGCTTATAAGGATAGACTTGGTCCGCATTCCACTGGCAGCCGTACAAATCACCCGCGTCATCCACGCATACATCGTGCACATTCCGAAACACAGGCTGGTCCTGCAGCAAAAGAGTGAGCTGATCTCCTTCATATTTCGGCTGCTGCCCACCGGGTGCTGAGACGACACGATTGTTCTTGTCCAGAATGATGATGAAGCCACGCTCGCGCCACATGCGGTAGTCATTCGGCTTCATGCCAAAGCACACGCCGGACAGCAGCAGATCCCCCGCAATCACCGGCCGGCTCATGCAGGCTCCGGGGAGATACACGGAATGCGAATAGGTGCCATCCAGCTGATACCAGTGGAATTCATTGCGGATGCGCTCCGTGCACAGCACCATTGGCACACCTCCGCGGGAGTCGATCGTCACACCATGCGCCTGCATGAACTTGCCCGCGTTCATCGCCTGGGTGCTGTTGCCGCCAAATTTGCGGATGAATTTCCCCATGGAATCAAACTGCAGGATGAACTGCGAGCCGTAGCCATCCGCCACATAAATGTCCCCATTGGGTCCAGCCACCGCCTCGGTGGGGGCGTATTTCGTCACGGCGTCGTAGGCACCGCATTCCTTGGCATGCGGCAGCTCCAGCAGCACCTCCCCGGAGAGCGTGGTCTTGACCACACGACCACCACTGGGATCACAAAGCAGGAGCGACTCCCTGCCATCGCGCACATCCAGGCTCAGCCCGTGGCCTCCGCGCAGTTTCAGCGTCCACGCATCCAGCACCTTCCCTTCCTTGTCGAAAATGAGGATGTTGTTCTTCGCCTCATCCGTGATCATGATCAGGCGCTTCTGCGCATCCATGACCATCTCATGGCAGTTTTTCACGGGATGAGTCTCCCGCTTTGCCTTGCACCATTCCAGATCCACCCGGTAGCGATGTTCGCCATGACCAATGACTGTCCCATTGAGCGAGGTCTTGCTCTGCGCTCGCACAAAAGGTGCGGCAATGACGGTGGCGGCTGTTGAAGTGATGAAATGGCGTCGATTCATGCCTTCTGAAACAGACCCTGCATGCCTTGCCTATCGGGAATCCTGCGTCCGCGTCCAAAACGTCGGCAGTCGCAGCTTCCAGCGCATCGCGGCCAGTCGCAGGGTCAATATGACGGCCATGCCGATGTAGCGGTCGCTATCCGCAGCGGGAAACCACTGCCGCAGCAGCACAAACACCAGTGCTCCCACCGATACCGCCGTCGCATACAGATCTACCTCCGCCTGAAACACCCAGGGCACCTCGCTGCGCAGCACATCCCGCATGATGCCGCCGGCCACTCCGGTGACCACGCCCAGCAGCACCGCCACCACGCCCGGCGTCCCAAAAGCCAGCGCCTTCTCTGTTCCCGCGATGCCAAACAACGCCAGACCAAACGCATCCGCCAGGGCCAGCGCCCTGTTTGGCATGTGGGTGAAGCGCACGAGCACAAACGTCACCACTGCTGCAATGAGCGCCGTCCAGACATGCAGCGGCTGCTTGATCCAAAACACAGGCTGCGCGCCGAGGCAGAGATCACGGATCGTTCCGCCTCCCACGGCCGTCACCAGCGCCAGCACCACCACGCCAAAAAGGTCCATCTTCTTCCCCTCAGCCGCCAGCACGCCCGAGATGGCGCACACAGCGACGGCGAAATATTCGATCCACGGCGGCATTACTTTGCTGGGGCTGGTGCTGACTTTTCTGCCACAGGCGGAGGAGCAGGTGTCCACTCAGGCCGGCTCTGGATTCCAAGATGCTCATAGATCATCGGCACCAGGGCAGTCTGCGGTGTGGGCTGGTTCTGCAACTTCTCGCGCGCCAGTCGGGCACCGTTGGCAGCCAGCCAGATATTGCGCTCTTCATCGCTGTCGCCGCCATGACTGTTGCCCCTGCCACCATGATCAGTCGTGATGAGAACAAGCCAGTTTTCCTCTTTAAATTTCGGCCGCGCACGCATCGCGCGCAGCAGTTCACCGATGTGCGAGTCCACATGGCTGATGGCGTTCAGGTACAGTGTGCTGTCAGGCGAAAAGCTGGCGCGTGAATCAATGGCTCCATGCCCGACTTCATCCACCTGGCCAAAATAGACAAACATCACATCCGGATTGCCGCCCTTCAATGTTTCGATGGCGGCGTCACGCACCTCGATGTCCTTCTCCGGATTGTCCACAAAGTGGCGCGCGGCATCCGGTGCCCGGGTGAATTTCACGTCGAGAAACTCCACATCGCCCAGGCGAGACCCGTCCGCAATAAAGTCATGGATGGGCGGCCAGTCCGCAAACGATGCGCAGAAGGCGTGTGGCTGCACTTCTTTGATGCGCCTCATGAAATGGGCATAAGTCTGAAATCTGGCGCCGATGAACCGGTTGTTCGTCACGCCATGCTGGTTGGCCCACACACCGGTAAGCAGGCTGCTCCATCCCGGACCGCTGACCGTGGGCTGATGAGTGGGCGCCCCCAGTTCGCCACCCGCGTAAAGCTTGCGCGTGAACAGCCCCGCCTCGCTTTCGCACATCATCTTCAGCTGGGGTGCCAGCCCTCGCTCCATGGCGGCCTGCAGCGCGTCCGCACGGCAGCCGTCCACTCCGATGAACAACACTCTCCTGCCTGCAAAGTCACTGTCCTTTCCAGGTCCGTGCGCTGCAAGCCGGCAGGTGAGGCCAAAACATAGGACAAGGAAAACAGCGGTGCCATTCATGAAGAGTTAAGCGTGTCAGCGTTTCAGGTAAAACTCAATACCGTTGAGCAGCATCTGCACGGCCACCATGACGAGCAGCATTCCCATCAGGCGCTCGACGGCCATCGATCCTTTTTCCTTCAGCACCCGTGCGATCGCAGGTGCGCTCAGCAGGACCGCAGCCGTGATGCCCCATGCGATGAGCAGCGCGGTCAGCCAGCGCCAGATTTGCTCCGGCTGCGTGCTCACGAGCACCAGCAACGTGGCCAGCACCGAGGGACCCGCGATCATCGGAGTGGCCAGTGGCACGATGAATGGCTCAAGCACCGCCTCCTCGGCATCGCGGCGCGATGGCGGGAAGATCATCTTCAGCGCAATAAGAAAGAGCACGATCCCCCCGCTGATGAACAGCGCCTCCTGCTTCAGATGCAGCAGTCCCAGCAGCCAGGGCCCAAGAAAGAGAAAGAGCACGAGGATCGCCAGCGCGATGACCAGTTCGCGCGCGATTACGCGCAGCCGCCGCTCTGGAGGCACCGGGCGCAGGCCGGACACAAACGTCGCCACGTTCCCCAGGGGGTCCATGATCGTCAGCAGCAGCAGTGTGGCAGACAGCGTGTCCATGATTGCCAGTTAAAATGTTCTCGCAAACTCAGCCCAAAGCTCATCCACGGTCTTCCCGGTGATCTCCGACCACAATTCCTCCCGATACTCCCCTTTTCGCAGAGCGGCATTCATTTTGACCACCAGTCCCGGCGCGTGTTGCTTCTCAATCCACTCGAGAAACATGGCAGTGGTTTTGTAGGCGTCCTTGTAGCTCGCCAGCCGTGTCAGCTTTGGCCTTGGAGCCTGCGGCTCGAAATGCACGATCCGGATGTAGTCTGCTATTCCCTCCACCAGCCAGCCCGGTCCGCCGTTCGGATACGCCTGCACCACATGCGTCAGTTCATGGATCACCATGCCCCAGTCATCCGTATGCGACCGCACAAACCCGGCGGATATCGTGATCTTCCCGCCAAGCGCATGCGCCACGCCCTTCATCTTCGGGTCAAAGTAGAGCGTGACATCCTTTGGCGCCACAAACCCTTCGCTCGGCAGCAGCGCGGCAATCTTGCCAAACCACTCGACGCACAGTGTCCCCGCCTTGTTTCCCCATTCTTTTAAATCAGCTGCGTCATTTGTGTCCACCAGAGCAGTGGCATCTTTGGTGCTGATTTTCACCACGCTACGCGGTTCCGCATAAGCTGCGGGAATGAGCATCAGAAAGAGGAGGGCAAGCTTTTTCATCGTTCAGAAGCTTTGATCAGTTTTGGCTGCGGCAGCTTTTTCCACGCACTCACGTCCTGCTTCAGCACCTCGACCGCCTTGTCGAGCTGGCGGTCGTTTTTGTCACCGGGCTGCGGCCAGACGACGTGATCAGGCTTCGCTCCATTGAGTTCCATGTCCTGCCCGCTTTCGAGCACATACCAGCCACGGAATGGCAGACGCAGCGTGCCGACATCCATGATGGATGCCGCCCCGGTGCTGATCACGCCGCCCGCTGTCTGCACGCCCACGAGCTTGCCGCGCTTCAGGGTTTTGATCGCATGGCTGAAGACTTCCGCATTGCTGTAGCTGTTCTGATTGCACAGCACCACAATCGGCTTCTGCCATGTGGCGTAAATCATGCGGTCCTGCGGATAGCCCGGCGTATGGCTGCCCCGTGGCATGGCGATGGCGTGGCGCGGCTGCTGCAGCGCGGTGAGCAGATGATCCGTCGTGGAGCCCCCGCCATTTTCACGCACATCAATTATCAGCCCGTCCTTGCCTGCGCCCGCATGGTACAGCTCCTCCTGGAACTTCTGAAAGCTGGAGTCATCCATGGCGCTGATGTGCAGGTACCCGAGCGTGTTGCCGGACATTTTGTCCACGGCATGCCGGTTTTCATGAATCCACGCATCATAAAGCAGCTTTCGCGCGGCGATGTAGCTGATCGGTCGCAGCGTTACCTCGCGTGTCTTGTCGCCGTTCTTAACCGTCAGCGTGATGTCACGCTCCATCACCCCGTTCAGCACGCTGCTCACATCCGTGTCCGGCATCACATCCTTGCCATCCACCTTCATGATGATTTCGCCCGCCTCGATGCGGCTCTCCCTGCGGCTGGCCGGTGATTTCGCTATCACATCACGCACTTTCCATCCGGGACCTGCGTAGCCCATATCAAAGCGCAGGCCCAGATGCGCTGTCTCCTCACGCCACGCGTTCGTTGGCGGACTGCCGGAGTTCCAGGTGAACCCAAGGTGCGATCCGTTCAATTCACCGAGCATGAGCCAAACGCACTCACCGGCGCCCTGCATGTCAGGGGCGGCCCCCGCCATGTCGCGATACTTCGCACGTACGGCATCCCAGTCGCGATTGCCGTGCCGTTCGTCATAAAAGTCGTCACGCATGACCTTCCAGCATTGGTCAAACACCGCACGCTGCTTTTCCGCACGGGAGTAGCTCTGCTGCGCATGGAATGAGATCAGCTTCGGATCTCCGCCCTTGCCTGAAACGATCGCCGGTTTGCCATCGAGCAGGCCCACAATCTGGTCATCCATTCTCAACCATTCCGCATTCGTCAGCGCGGCTGTGCTGAAAGGCTTGGGCATCAGGTCATCGGGAAACTCCACGCTCCGGGTCGATTTCCGTTCCTCCATCTGAGACTGGAACACCAATTTCTTTGAATCCGGCGACCACAGGAGCGAATGCTCCACCGTATTCGCAATCTTAATGCGGTGGATCCGCTCGTGGATGTCATCAAAGTCGATCTTCAGCGGCTCCGGCTTTTTGATTTCCGGTTTCTTTTCCTCGGCCTTCTTCTCTTCCGGCTTGCCATCATCAGCCTTCGTCCCTTCAGGCTTGGGCGCGTCTGGTTTGTCGGTCTCCGGCTTCTTTGCCGGCTCTGCAGGCACATCGCTCTTTTTGGGCTCCTCTCTCCTGAATTCAGGTTTCACCGTCCTTTTGAACTTGTCCCGCGCTTTGGTCAGAATGCGCTCACGTTTCGTCTTCTCGTCATCCGCCGCCGCCAGATTGACATAAAAGATGTCCGTCTCGTCCAGCTCACGTTTGCCAACCCACGCGATCATTTTGCCGTCAGGAGACCAGCTTGGCCGAGTGTCATTGTCTGGATGCCGAGAGAGGTTGTAGGGCGGCTTGGAGCCGTCCGTCGGCATCAGCCAGATGTCTGCGTTGAACCACTCGTCCAGCTGTGAATACGCAAGCCACGCGCCATCCGGTGAAAACTCATAGCTCGGCGCATTCCAGGACTCGATGAGCCTCTTTGCATTCTGCGCGTCAGCATCGGCCAGCCAGAGATCTCCGTGGTCGCTCACCCACGCGAGCTTTTTGCCATCGCGCGTAAACTTCGGCCGTGACTCGGCCACCGGGTCATTCGTTAGCTTCTTCAAGGTGAAGCTGCTGTTTTCCCACCACATCCTCTTTTCGTTGCCGGGCGAGGCCTGCCAAACGTCTGTCTGACCGCCAGCATCGCTGATATACACCAGTCTCTTGCCATCTGGCGCAAAGGTCACCTCGCGCTCCTCCTCGCCGGAATGCGTCACGCGACGCGGCTCCTTCAGCTCCGTATCCATCACCCACACATCGCCGCCGGAGATGAAGGCCATCTGCAGGCCGTCCCGGGTGAAAGTGATGTCCGTGGCTTTTTCAAGCACCACTCGTGTGACGTCCGTCGCGGAGTCGTGTGCGGCCTCGATCTCAATCTTCACCGGTTCTTTGTCTCCCGGGTGCCAGCGATACAGATCAAACCGCATGCGGAAGACCAGCGTCTGCCCGTCACGTGAGATGCACGGAAACACCACCAGATCGTCTTTGTAGTGGGTGATCGCGCTGCCTTTGCCAGCAGCCAGGTCATGCTGCCACAGGTTGCCATTTTTCACAAAATAGAAGCCTTTGCCGTCCGGCTTCCACAGCGGCCACCGGTTCTCACCCTCATCGCTGATGATCTGCTTGAAGCCGCCGTCCTTGCGATTGAACAGCCAGATCTGCCCCCCGCGGGATCCTTTGTATCCCTGCCGCCACCACGCCTCCGAACCTTCGCGCATGAACAGCACCTGCTGGCCGTCCGGCGAGATCACTCCATCGAAGCCATAGTCGTCAAACAGCACTCTTTCTGCTTTTCGCTCACCCGCATTGATGATCGCCATGCGTGCGGCTCGTGACTCGCGCATCCAGGAAAAATCACGTCCCAGACCCACCAGAAGGCCCTGGCCGTCTGGCGTCCACTCGCGCAAATCGCACCCGTCCGTATGAAACGTGAGCTGCTTCGGCACACCGCCGGTTGCAGGCATGGCATACAAGAGTTTGCTGCCTTCGCGCTCGCTGTTAAAGGCAATTTGAGTGCCATCCGGAGAAAACGCCGCTCCTGAATCCAGCGCCGCGTGCGTCGTCAATCGCACCGCGCGTCCTCCGCTGGTGGGAGCCGTCCAAATGTCCCCCTGCCAGCCAAACGCGATCGTTTTCCCATCGGGTGACAGCGCGGGTTCGTGAACGAGTCGCACAGGATCGGCACTCGCAATGCAGGAATAAAAAAGCAGCGGGATGAGGATGCGGGGTGTCATGGATTTGCTCTTAACGGTCTTGGCATTCCGGAACGTTCACCGCGCGGCAGCCGCGGGAGTTTTCCGTAGATTTCTCGGCCGAACATTTCATGCGCGGAGGAAGCGATCAAACTCCCAGTTCCTGTTTCACTTCCACAAACGCTTTCACTGCCATCTCCAGATCCGCCCGCATGTGCGCCGCGCTGATCTGCGTCCGGATGCGAGCCTTGCCTTGCGGCACGACGGGATAGCTGAAACCGACGACGTACACGCCCCGCTCTAGCATCGCTTCTGCAAACCTGGCTGCCAGCGCCGCATCCCCCAGCATCACCGGCACGATCGGATGCTCGCCCGGCACGATGTTAAATCCTGCCTCGGTCATCTTCTCCCGGAAGAAGCGCGTGTTTGCCTCCAGCGTGTCGCGCAGTTGCGTGGACTGCTTCAGCAAATTCAGAGCCGCAATCGAAGCCCCTGCGATGCTTGGGCAAAGCGTGTTGGAAAACAGGTAAGGCCGCGAGCGCTGCCGCAGCAGCTCGATGATTTCCTTTCTTCCACTGGTGTAGCCACCGCTCGCACCGCCCAGCGCTTTGCCCAGCGTGCCAGTCAGGATGTCGATGCGACCCATCACCTCGCAATGCTCATGCGTTCCGCGGCCCGTCTTCCCCATAAAGCCCACGGCATGGGAGTCGTCCACCATTACCAGCGCCTCGTATTTGTCTGCCAGATCACAGATCGCCTTCAGCGGCGCGATGAAGCCATCCATCGAGAACACGCCGTCTGTGGCAATGAGCTTAAACCGCGCGCCCTTCTCTTCAGCCGCGATGAGCTGCGCCTCCAGATCGGCCATGTCGCAGTTTTTGTAGCGGTACCGCTGCGCCTTGCACAGCCGCACGCCGTCGATGATCGAAGCATGATTCAGTTCGTCACTGATGATCGCATCCTCCGGCCCTAGGATCGTCTCAAACAATCCCCCGTTTGCATCAAAACAAGAGCCGTAGAGGATCGTGTCCTCCGTGCCGAGAAATTCAGTCAATGACGCCTCCAGCTCCTTGTGCACCCCTTGAGTGCCGCAGATGAAGCGCACGCTGGCCAGCCCATAGCCCCAGTGCTCCAGCGCCTCATGCGCCGCCTGCCTCACCTTCGGATGCTGCGCCAGACCGAGATAATTGTTCGCGCACAGGTTCAGCACCGCCTTGCCACCGTTCGCCCGCACCAGCGTGCCCTGCGGCGTCGAGAGCACACGCTCGCGCTTGTAGGTTCCTGCCTTGCGGATCGCATCGAGCTGCGCCGTGAGATGTGTCGAAAAAGTTGAGTTCATGTCTGCCGATATACTGGACGCATGTCCTGTATTTTGGCAACAAGTCTTTTTACTTCCCCGCCGCCAGCACGGCCTCCACCAGCGGTGTCACCGGGTCCAGCCCATGCGGATGATGCCCCGCCTCCGGCTTTTCCCACCGCATGACAGTCCCGCCCAAGGCTTTGTAGCGCGCCTCCAGTGCATCCGCATGCAGCCTGGGAGGGACCACATCGTCCTTCATTCCCAGCACGAAGAACACTGGCACCTTCGCCGCCGCGAGACCTTCCAGCCCGTCCACCGGGCTGCCTTTGAAGTCTGGCAGCTGCTCTTCGGTGATGCCATAGCTTTCGAGACACTGCTTTCTCATTGCCCTCGCTTCAGGCGTGTTGTTCGGAAACATCCGCAGGTCCAGCAGCGGATTGTCGGCATAGATGGCGCTGACCTTGGTGGGGTTGGCCTTCGCCCAGTTGAAGATGTAAGTCCCTCCGCGGCTCATGCCCTCCAGCACCGGCTTGGGCCCCAGCCCAACCTTCTGTGCGAGCGCATAAAATTGATTCCAGCGCTCCACCGCCTTAGGCGCCCCCCAAAACTCAACCACGTCACAGTAAACAACATGGTAGCCATGCTCCAGCATCGCGATGTCGAACGCGGGCTCGTGTCCCCAAAAACGCGCACGCCACACCCAAGGACTTCCCACTGCAGCCTTCTTCGGTGCCACGATCTTGCACTTAGCCCCATCTGCAGGGAGACCAAAATCCAGTTCAGCGAAATCGTGAAACTTCTCCGCCTTGGTTTCGGAGACTCCCGCAGCCGTCAGCCGCGAATTCAAATCGTCCGCGTGAGCTGCCACGCAGCACATCCAGGCCATACCAACAGTCAGTGAAAGTTTCATCATGCCGGAACATGAAGACATTCACCGAGGTTGAAAAGCCTCATTCAATTTTTTGGCAGATTGAGCTGAGGAGGGGCGCCGGAGGCAGGACGGGTGAACTTTTCGCCAAACGGTGTGACCCCCTCCACAAAGCCCCCTTGCGAAAGGAAGAACCTCCCGTTCTCCACTCCCATGAACCGGTCAAGCCGGTTGGCCTTGCCGGTGCCGTCGTGGCTGAAAGTCGCAGTCGTCAGTTCCGTCCATTGGCCGTCGGCCGTGGCGATCCATTGCGGCCCATAGAGCGCCTTGCGACGCAGGTGACCGTTCTGCCCTCCAAAGTTTTCACTGAACGAATACAGCCCGCGCAGATACTTGCCGTCCTTGGGTGCACGAAAGCTGGCAATAAGCATCCATTCTTTCTTCTCGGGATGAAACCAGAAGCCGCTGTAGGTCGTGTGTTCCCCTTCAGGATTCACACGAACCACAAATTTCTGCGCTTCACCCGTCTTCCATGGATAGACGAGATGCGAGTGGCCGCCCGTTCCCTCATTGCCAAAGACGCTGGCTTCCACACCCTCTCCTTTGGCGACCAGATGCGTTTGATTCTCGGCGGAGACGCTGCTGCGATCCTTGGCATTCTGGCCAGTCCCCGCGTCCCAGATGGAGAAGATGATGCGCCGCTCCTTCAGCGAGTTGACCTGCATGCCAAAATAGCCGCGCGTAAATCCACAGGCCATGTAGTACGTCGCAACCGGATCTTCCACCGCCGTGACCTCATTGTAAAACATCGCGATCTTCTCATCCTTTGGCGTTGGATAAAACAGGTGTACCGAGGCCGCATTGCGACGCGGATCGAGATTGAAATGCGCATCCTTGATCGCCACGCCATCGAGCACCAGTGCCTGTATCGATCCTCTCCCATCGGCGCTGCCCACCGTGGAAAGATCAAACCGGACATAACCCGCCTGGGCGATTTCAAACTCGCCAAACGCCGCCTCACCCTTTTTGATGGTGGCCTCGCTGCTCTGCTTCCCAATCGTGAGCCGCAGTTTTCTCCCATCCTCGTCCTTTGCTTTGATGACAGCACTGAGCTTGCCCGGAGTTTTGATCTCTCCAAACCACAGGACGTGCTGGTTCCTGTTTGTCCATTGGGAAGCGCCCTTCTCTTTGGAAATCGTCACTCCGCCAGAGTCCGTTTCCGCATAGGCCGTGAAAGCCGGAACGCTCAATTCCGCGTGAGCGCTGGCCAGCAGCAGAAATGTGGTGATGAAATAGAGGCTCCGTATCATAGGCTTGAGGTTCATGATTTTAATCCCTTGAGTTCAGGTTTTGCGACGATTGCATCGCGGATGAATTCGTCCCACGTCACGGCGTGTCCCGCCTTCGCGGCATGCTCACCGAAAAGCGTCAGCAGCGTGGTCTCCACCGCTCCCTCGATGGTCGGATTTCCTCCCGGGTCTTTGGCGGCAATGGCCGCGCGGAAGGACTCGACATTATTGACCGAACCCGCGCGATACAAATTCTTGGTCTCCCCGCCGCCCCAGAAGTTTTCTTTGCCTCCACGAATCATCACCCTTCCTCCAAACTTGCTGGTAAAGGCTCCCTTGGTTCCGACAAAACGATTGTCGCACAGAAAGGGCGAGCCCCATGCCGTGTATTGACGCGAGGCAAAGGTGACCACGCCTTTGGTAAACTCAAACAGGATTGCGAAATGATCCGACACATCGCCCACATTGTCCGGGCGTCCGCCGCGGCCGCAGGTGCCGCTGATACGCGTGGGCCGCCCGAAGGCCCAGCTCACAATGTCCAGCGCATGAATGTTCTGCTCGGTAATGATGTCCCCGGCCAGATCGCGATGCCGGATCCAGTTCTTCAGCCGTCCCTCCGGCGTGTCATCCGCCTCACTTTGCAGCGGGATCAAATCCGCCTCGTAATGGCATTCGCCAAATTGGAGATCACCTATCGCTCCGGCATGGATGCGCTTCATTCCTTCCCGGAAGAATTCATCGCCGCGGCACTGCACATCAGCTAGCACCACAATGCCCATGGCCGCTGCATCTTTGGCCAGCTTGCGAATCACCTCGCACCCGGCCACGTCGATCGCCACCGGCTTCGCGATCAGCACATGCTTGCCCGCTGCGACAGCATCAATGGCCTGCTGCACATGGAAATAAGGGGGACTGTGAATCGCCACCGCATCCACATGCTCCAGCATCTTCTTGTAGCCATCCAGCCCCGTAAATTGCTGATCCGCGGCGATGCTGAACTTTTCCCCAAAGCTCTTCACCTTGTCTTCGAAATAGTCACACGCAGCGCTAAGCTTGAAGCCGGGGTTTTCAGCCAGGATGCCCGAGACAAACGTCCCACGTCCGCCGCAGCCGATGTTGCCAATCTTGAAGACCGGCCCGCTATAGGGAGCCTTTGCTGGCGTTTCGGAAGTTTGCGCAGCCAGCCGGCTGGCGAAGGTCGCAAGACCTGTGGCGTGAAAGAAAGAACGGCGGTTCATAAAGTGTGCGGAGTTGAGATTTTGAAGGCCAGACACCAACGCTTTCCCGCCGCAAAGGCTTTGGCCTGATGTCGCTAAATGTTGAATCTGTTTTATATTCATTCGTTTGCGCCTAATGCCCTTTCTCGTCCTGCATTCACGATTCAGGGCGGAAGGCTTTGATCACCAGCTCCCGAAACGCACGTACGTGGTCGGGCTCGAAGCGGCCTTTGCGCTGCACCAGAAAGACTTCCTCATGACCAAAGAGATCGGAGGCGTCACGAAATACGATCTCCGTCTCGCCAGCGGCACGCTTCGGCAGCCTGACTCCCGCGGCCGTGGTTCCGAGCGCGATGCCGAAGCCGATGGCCACGTAATTCAGCAGCAGCGCGCGGTTCGTGGCCGTCATGGTCACATTCATGCGTTCCGCCATCCCCGCACGCGCGAACACTCTCCGAATCTGCCGGTGGGAGCTGCTCTCCTCTGGCGCAAGCACCAGCGGTTCATTCACGATGCCCGTCAGCGTAAGCTGCCGGGTCTGGAGCAGCGCGTGGTTGGCCGGACAAATCAGATGGAATGCAAACCTCGTGAGCGGCAGGCATTGAAACTGCGGCATCGGCTCGTCGCCCTCGGCCATGCCCATCACCGCCAGGTCCGCCCCGTCCTGCTCGATCACCTGACGCGCGAGGTACGAAGACCTGTCCAGCAGCACCAGCTTCACCGTCGGATGATGCTGCCGGTAGGCGATGATCGGCCGCCGCAGTGCACCTGCGATCATCGTCGGCGGCGCGACGACCGTCAACGTGCGCGCAGCCGTGCTGCGCCGTTCCTCAAACATCGCCCGCAGACCATCAAAGGACTCGACCAGCGGCGCCGCCAGATCCACCAGCGCCCGGCCATCCTCTGTGAGGGAAACCTTGGCGCCTTCCGCCACCACAAACTGCACGCCGTATTCATCCTCCAGAGATCTGATCTGCTGCCATACCGATGGCACCGCAAGGCCCATCGCCGCCGCCGTCGCCGCAAAGCTGCCATGCCGTGACAGCTCCACCAGTGCGCGAATCTGCCGGAAGCGCACTTCTTTGAAGTAGCGGCGCACGGGTGAATCACTGCCGGTTCCGATCCTGCGGGCTGGGTTGGGTTTTGCTTTCATCGTTAGCCTAGTCCTAATGGATCTACGAATGATCGCAAGCGTCTAAGCCGCCCAGTCCAGCACCACCTTGCCACAGTTCCCGGATTCCATCGCGGCAAAGCCCTTTTCGAATTCGGTAAAATGAAACCGGTGGGTGATGACCGGCTTGATGTTCACACCGCTCTCCAGCAGCACGCTCATATAGTACCACGTTTCATACATCTGGCGGCCGTAGATGCCCTTGATGGTCAGCATGTTAAAGATCACCTTGTTCCAGTCGATGGCGATCTGCTCACTCGGGATGCCCAGCATCGCGATCTTGCCGCCATGGCACATGTTGTCGATCATGCTGCGGAAGGCGGCGGCATTTCCGCTCATTTCGAGCCCCACATCAAAGCCCTCCCTCATGCCGAGCTGCTTCTGCACATCCTCGATCTTCTCGGTTGTCACGTTGACCGCTCGCGTCGCCCCCATCTGCCGCGCCAGATTCAGCCGGTATTCATTCACGTCCGTGATGACCACATGCCGCGCGCCTGCATGCTTCACCACCGGAATCGCCATGATGCCGATGGGACCCGCGCCTGTGATCAGCACATCCTCCCCGAGGCATTCAAAAGCCAGCGCCGTATGCACCGCATTGCCAAAAGGATCAAAAATGCTCGCCACCTCTTCATCCACCCCTTCACGATGGTGCCACACGTTGGTCATCGGCACACTGATGTACTCGGCAAAGGCTCCGGTGCGGTTCACACCAATGCCCACGGTGTCCTTGCAAAGATGCCGCCTGCCCGCAAGGCAGTTCCGGCAGCGCCCGCACACCACATGCCCCTCGGCGCTCACGATTTCCCCGGGGTGAAAGTCATTCACGTTCGAGCCGACCGCGACCACCTCCCCCACAAACTCATGTCCCACCACCATGGGCACCGGAATCGTCTTCTGCGCCCAGGCGTCCCATTTATAGATGTGCAAATCCGTGCCGCAGATGCCGGTCTTGTGAACCTTGATCAGGACATCATTGATGCCAACCTGCGGCTCCGGGACATCCTGGAGCCAGAGACCGCGTTCCGACCGTGCTTTGACGAGTGCTTTCATATTGGATGATTATGCCGATATATTGGACACCCGTCCATTAAATCGGCAACAGGAATTTTCTGCGCTAAGCGAGAATCTGCCGAATCACCTGCCCAAAATCCCGCTCGAGCCTCTTGCGTCCCGGAATTTCAAGCTGATGCGGATCCAGCCCCAGCAGATGCAGGATCGTTGCATGCACATCAGTCACATAATGCGGATCCTCCTCCGCATGAAAGCCGAGCTCGTCAGTGCTGCCATGAATCGTACCGCCTCTGACGCCACCACCGGCCATCCACACGCTGAAGCCAAACGGATGATGATCCCGGCCATCGCTTCCCTGGCTTCCGGGCGTGCGGCCAAACTCCGTCGCGAAAACCACCAGCGTATCATCCAGCATTCCCCGCTGTTTCAGGTCCTTGAGCAGTCCGGCGATGGGTTTGTCCACCTGCTGCGCGAGCATCGAATGATTCTTCTTCAGCCCCGAATGCGAATCCCATGCACCGGCCGCCCCATCGCCATGCTGAAGCTGGATGAAACGCACCCCACGTTCGGCAAGCCGACGTGCAACAAGCAGCTGCCGCGCAAACGGCTCGGTGGTCTTGTCGTCCAGGCCGTAGAGCTTTTTGGTTTCCTCGCTCTCCGCGTCCAGGTTCATCGTCTCGGGCACCGCAGCCTGCATGTTGTAGGCCAGCTGGTAGCTTTTCATGCGGGCGGCGAGGGTTTTGTCCCCAGGATAAGCCTTTGCGTTCAGCGTGTTAAGCTTGTGAATCAGGTCAAACTGCGCAGCCTGCTCCGCCTTGGGCACAGCGATCTCAGGCGTGGCAAATGGCAGCGGGTTTTTGGGATCCACCTTTAAATTCACCGCGTCATACGCCGGGCCCAGATAGTGGCCGTCCCGAATGTCAAAAAACCGCGGCCCCATGTTGATGAACGAGGGCAGGTTGTCCGTCATCGCGCCAAGACCATAGCTGATCCATGCGCCGATAGTCGGCACACGTGGCTCCAGCATGTGGCGTCCGCTGTGAAACTGCACCTGCGCGCCATGGTTGTCGTCCGTGGTCCACATGCTGCGGATGAAGGCGATCTCATCTGCGCAGGAGCCAAGGTGCGGAAACCAGTCGCTGATTTCCACGCCGCACTGGCCATAGCGTTTGTACCCCACCTGCAGCGGATAGATCACGTTGCGCTGCTGGCCATTGGCATCATTCACCACCACCACGCGCACCTTCTTGAGCTTTGCAGGATCCTGCACGCTCTTGAATGGCGTCTCTCCAATGCTCTTGCCAGCATACTTTGTCAGCATCGGCTTGGGATCAAAGCTCTCCATGTGGCTGACCCCACCCCGCATGAAAAGCCAGATGACTCGCTTCGCCTTCTGGGGAATCACCGGCAGTCCGCTCGGCGGCCGCCAGGCCTCCTCCGCCTTCAGCATGGATGCAACCGCAATGCTGCCCAGTCCGCCGAGGATGTCACGACGGAGAAAGGGGGTCGGTCTTGGAAAAGGGTTCATCGCAGGGTCACAAAGTCATTATGGTTGAGGAGAGCCTGCACAAAAAGGCTGCGGTTCTGCTTCAGCTGCGCCAGGCCTCCCAGACTCACCTCACGCTCCGCAGCCGTCGCTGGCCGGCCAAGGACTGCCATGAAGGCCTGCTCAACAAACGCCTTCTCATCGAGTTTACTGAGCTTGGCCGCCAGGGCATCGGCGCTTTCTCGGCTGAGCCTGCTGTTGGTGAGCGCCAGCGCCTGCTGCGGCACCACGCTTTCATTCCGACGGTAGCACTCGAGGACATTGGCGTTGTCAAAGGTGGCCAGGAAACGCTCCTCCACATCGGCATTCTGAATGAAGTAAAGCGAGCGTCGCGGGCTGGTGTCCGCCGCCGCCGGAGGAAGGCTGGGGCCACCGAGTGTGAGATCGAGTTTGCCAGACAGACGCAGCAGACTGTCCCGCACCACCTGGCTCTCCATGCGGCGCGGATTCATGCGCCAGAAAAACGCGTTGTCGGGATCTGCCGCCAAAGTTTTGGCATCCGCATCCGCATCCGCGTTCGACGAGCTGCGACGGTACAGTTCTGAAAGAACCATGCTGCGGTGCAGATGCTTCAGGCTCCAGCCGCTGTTCATAAAATCCACGGTGAGAGTATCGAGGATGTCCTGGTGCAAAGGAGAAGGAGAGCGACGGCCAAAGTCATCCATGTTGGCCACGAGCGGAGCCCCGAAGTGCCGCATCCAGACCTGGTTCACCAGCACGCGGGCGGTGAGCGGATTCCGTTTGTCAGCCACCCATTGAGCAAACGCGAGCCTGCGCCCCGTGCTGGTCTCGGGATAAGATTGCACAGAGGCGTTGGTGCTTTCCGTCGGACCTTCCTGTGCCTTCAGGCTTGCTGGCAGAGGCGTGTAGGCTGTGCCCGGAGCTGCCTCTTTCTTCCGCGCTTTTTCGAGAGCCTCACGCGCGGCCTTGATCTTCTTTTCTGCGTCTTTGGTCTGCGGATCACGCTCAGCTTTCGCGAGATCGACCTCCGCTTTGGCAACCGCATAGCGTGCCTCGGCCAGTGCGGCTGCCGTGGCGATGTTCTTATCATTCTTGGCAAGGTCCGCTGCATAAGCGGCCTGGATCATGGCCGTGCGCATGCTGGCGGCTTTCATGGCGGCAGGATCATTGGCCTTCTGCGCCGCCTCGATCTGCAGGTCAGCCGCATGCAGATGATCCTCAAGCACAAACGGCAGCAGCACAGGACGTGCGGAGGCGGGTGGCAGCTTCAGCGCGGCCGGCTTGAACGAAGTGAATGCCAGCACCTGGGGAATTCCCGGCACCATCGGCTTCGACTTGTCTTCGTTCTTCTCATCGCCTCTCACGTGGCGGAAGGTTTGCTGGTCCAGATGCAGGTCAAACACACGTGGCAGGCCGTTTTTCTCGAAGTCCGGTTCTCCCTGCCATGGATCCAGCCGCACGTGCATGGGCTCAAAAATGGCGCGCATGCGGTAGTAGTCTGCCTGCTCGATCGGGTCGTACTTATGATCATGGCACTTCACACACTGCATCGTCACGCCAAGAAAGGCGCGGCAGGTGTGTTCGATGGTTTCATCCAGCCAGGTTGTGCGGTTGAAAAGATAATAGCTGCGCGCCAGAAAACCCGTGGCACGAAGAGTTTCGCGATCTCCAGGCGCCAGTTCATCGCCCGCCAGCTGCTCCACAATCATGCGGTCATAGCCCTTGTCCGCGTTCAGAGACTCGACAATCCAGTCACGCCAGTGCCAGATATGCTTCTGACTGTGGCGGAGCTGCGCGCCCAGGCCATACCAGTCGCAATAGCGCCAGAGATCCATGAAGTGCCGCGCCCAGCGTTCGCCGTATTGCGGAGACGCGAGCAGTTCATCCACCACACGCTGGCGCGCCGGCAAAGAGGAGTCCTTCAAAAACGCGGCGACCTCTTCTGCTGACGGTGGCAGTCCGATGAGATCCAGATACACTCGGCGCAGCCAGATCTCCGGCGCCGCCTCGGCCTGCGGCCTGAGGTTTTGCGCGGCAAGCCGTGCAGTCAGCAGCGCATCCACCGGTTGGCCGGAAGACTTCGGAGGCTGGTACGCCCAGTGGGCCCTTGGATCTTCTTCAGGCTTTTCCTGCGCAGGAGCCGGTGCGCCCGCGGCGAGCCATGCCTGCAGTTTGGCCACTTGCTCAGGGGTGAGCCGCGCGCCTTCACCATCCGGCGGCATGCGGTCCTCCTTGTCGGTGGTGGTCACCCGCTGCAGCAGCAGGGATTGGGCTCCCGCCAGAATGTCCCCATTGTCACCGCCCTTGCGCATCGCTGCAGCGGTGTCGAGGCGGAGGTCCCCTTTTTGTTTCAAGGCACCGTGGCACGCATAGCAGCGCTCCTTCAGCAGCGGCTTGATTTCGTGTTCATAATCGACCGCCGCTTCGGCTCTTGAAACCATTGACGCAAAAGCAGTCACAGCCATGCCCCGCAGCAGTGCTGCATGGAGGAGCTTCTGAAACGTATTGTGCTGCATGGACGGAGTGATCAACAGATTACGCACTTCGATGCACCACTCTTTTGCTCACAGGTGAACACGTGTACACCTTTCAGCCGCTTACTCGCCGGACTTCACGCCGATCGCGTTGGGTATCGGCAGTATTCCTTGCCGTCATTCTCCACTACTCCTATCGTCCTTCAGCCGTTGGTGACAACGGTTGCGGATTTTCGAACGCCCACGCTTCTCATCGATGAACCTCATTCTCACGATCCACTTCGCAGCCACCTGGGCTCTCGTAGGCCTCATCTGGGTCGTGCAGGTGATCATCTATCCTCAGTTTCATCGGGTCCATGGCGAAGGATTCACTCCTTATCACTTCGCCCATTGTTTTCGCATCGGCCTGGTCGTGGCCCCCTTGCTGTTTGTGGAAGCCGTCACCGCCGCGTGGATCGTCTACCACGGCTGCGATTTGAGTTTTCTCCTGAGTGTCTGCCTCATTCCTCTCATCTGG
Source organism: Prosthecobacter sp. (assembly GCF_044222565.1). GTDB lineage: Bacteria > Verrucomicrobiota > Verrucomicrobiia > Verrucomicrobiales > Verrucomicrobiaceae > Prosthecobacter. The sequence goes on along the minus strand of NZ_JBGANA010000023.1, from coordinate 30,949 downwards.
TTGTCCACCGCCCTCTTGCAGGCGCCGCTGCACCTCAAGCTCATGCGGGGTTTCGATGCCGCCCGCTGCCACCGTTTAAATAGGACCAACTGGGTCCGCACCATCGCATGGACGGCACGCGGCGTCCTGGTCAGCCTGTCAGTGCTTCAAACTCCCTCAGCTTAACCACCCATGAAAATCTATCTGGCAATCGCCCTCCAACTTTGCGGCATCCTCCATGCCGCCCCCACGCTCCAGCTCGAAGCACCCGCCATCAAGCGCGATGACAAGGGTGTGGTCACGCTAACCACACCCGCGCCAGACACCACGATTCTCTACACCCTCGACGGCGCCGACCCCATCGCGAAATCAAATCCCTATCTCGCTCCCATTGCTCTCTCATCCGGCGGCACCCTGAAAACCCGCACCTTCGCCAAAGATCGCAAAACGATGAGTGATGCTGCGGAGGCCACTTTCGAGCCGCTCGCCGGCCAACCTCCCCAGCCCAGCACCGTCGTACCCGTCACGCAGGATCGCAGCTGGCCCCAATACGACTGGGCCAAACGCCATGCCCTCACCAGCGCCGCCGTAAAAAAGGCCAAGCCGCAGATCCTCTTCATCGGCGACTCCATCACGCACTTTTTCGGCGGAGAGCAGTTCGATGGCTATGCACTGCGCGGCCAGCAGACCTGGGGCGAATTCTACACCCCGCGCAATCCCGGCAACCTCGGCTTCGGCTGGGACAAAACCGAAAACGTCCTCTGGCGTTTGCAGCACGGCGCCATCGACGACATCGCCCCCAAACTGATCGTCATGATGATCGGCACCAACAACACCGGCAACTGCTCCGCGCCGGACATCGCCGCAGGCATCGACGCCATCGTACAGGAGCTTAATAAGCGCCTGCCCAAGTCTAAAATTCTCCTCCTCGGCGTGTTCCCACGTGGCGAGAAACCCAACCCGCAGCGCGAGAAAATCACCGAGATCAACCGCATCATCTCTAAGCTCGACGGCACCCACAGCGTCACCTTCCTCGACATCGGCCCCAAGTTCCTCACTCCCGAAGGCCTGATCACCAAGGACATCATGCCCGACTACCTCCATCCCAACGAAAAAGGCTACCGCATCTGGGCCGAAGCCATCGAGCCGACCGTGAGGAAACTCATGGGCGAAACCAAATAACTCGCAGGCACAAAAAAGCCGGGGAAGGAAAATCCCCGGCTTTTTTAAACAATCAGATTACTTCGCCGCTGGCTTCCAGTTCCGCACGAAGGTGAGGCACTCTGTGATCTCTGGCACGCTGGTCTCCCAGTGGTACTCATACTCGCAGTGCAGCGGTCCCGGATAACCCTGCGCAGTGTATTCCGCGAGGATGGCAGGAATGTCGCTCTTGCCCGTGCCAAACGGAAGGTCATGGGCCTTCACATCGCCAAACTCATTGAGGTCCTTCATATGGCTGTCAAAGATGCGCCCCTTGAGGATCTTGATGCAGTCCACCGGATTCAGTCCGCTGCGCACCCAGTGGCCCACGTCAGCGCAGGCGCCCATGCGCGGATCACGGTCCTTCACCAGGCCGAGCACGTAGTTCGGGTCCCAGAACATATAGGCGCGATCCAGCGGGCGCTTCGGATGGTTGTGAATGGCCATCTTGATGTCGAACTCCTTCACCAGCGCCTCGATCTTATCCAGCGCGGTCACATCCGGTTCGGTCACCACCACGCCAATGCCCATCGTTTTGCAAAACTCAAAGATCTTGCGGTTCTCGGCATCATCCTGCCCCAGCCTCACCACGCCATAAGCCACGGCGGTCAGCCCCTTGGCCTCCAGATGCTTCTTCACCTGCGCAATCATTTCCGGCGTGGCTTTGTGATCCCACTTGGCTTTGTCATCAAACTTCTGCCCGGGATAAAACTCGATGGTCTTGCCACCACACTCGGCGGTCTTGTCCATCGCTTCAAACACGTTGTACTTGTTAAAGCTGTATGCCTGGCAGCCCGCAAAGAACTGGCCGACCTTGGCGGTTTCAGGAATCGTGGCCGCCACAGAGGCGGTCGCGAAGAGGAGTGAGAGAAGGAGATGCTTCATGATTGGAGGGCCAAGTCTGGCAAGTTCTTCGTGAAATGGAAGCAGCAAACAGCGTTTGGGATGCATGATGAAATGCCCGCTCCTGCTACTGCTCTCCGCCACCGCCGCCCTGGCGCAACTGCCCACGGCCAAACCCATCCCGCGTCTGCAGGCCATTCCACTTCCGCATCACATCACCTCCTTCCAGCTCGATGGCCGCGAACTCACCGCCATGCATTTCGATCCCCTGGACATGCGCCCGTTTTGCTACCCCATCCGGGCTTCCAAAGACGTGAGCCTCACCCGCATGGGCCACCCGCACGATCCGCTCACGCATTCCCACCACAACAGCGTCTGGGTCACTCACAACATGGTCAACGATCTCGACTTCTGGGGCGACTACGCAAAAAAACAGGGCCGCATCATCAACGTGGAAGTCTCGCGCGACGGCTATGAAGACACCGACGAGTTCACCTCCATGCGCATGGTCAACCGCTGGATCAGCGAGGCGGACAAATCCATCCAGCTCACCGAAGTCCGCCGCACCGAGATCCGCCCCATCGACGGCGCCAAAAGCTGGTTCATGATCATCGACCTCGAATTCACTCCACCGAAGGGCAAAACCACCACATTCGGCGCCACCGGATTCGGCCTCGTCGCTGTCCGCATGGCCAAAAGCATCGGCGTGCATGACGGCGGCGGGCGCATCCTCAATTCCGAAGGCCAGCTCAATGAAGAAGCCATCTTCCGCAAACCTGCCCGCTGGTGCGATTATAGCGGCCGTATCACCAATGACGCCGACGGCTTCGGTGGCATCACTTTGATGAACCACCCTATGAATCCGCACAATCCCACCGCCTTCCACGTACGCAATGACGGCTGGATGGGCTGCTGCCTCAGCCTGGACACACCCGTGGAAGTCACCGAAGAGAAAAAGCTGCGCGTTCGCTACGCCCTCTGGGTCCACGACGGCGTGGCCACCCAGGCCGAAAGCGAGGCCCACTGGCAGAAATTCATCGCCATGCCCGTGGTGGATTTGGCGCCGAAACCGGCCAAGAAGTAACCATGCCCGAATACCCCGCCGCCTTGGGCGAACTCATCTCCTTTTTCGAATCCTTGCCCGAAGGCGAACGCCGGGAGAACTTGATCGATCTCGCCGCGGCATCCGCAGCCCACGCTCCCAAACCAGGCGAAACTTTCGATCTGGAAGATGTCCGCCACGATGCCGAGTGCACCGACACCGTCGGCATCCACCTGCGGCTCGAAGAGGGAAACCACGTCCACTTTGCCATCAGCCTCGGCCCCAGGGTTCAGACCCTGACCAGAGCCCTGACCACCGTTTTGTGCCGCGGCCTCAATGGCTGCACCCCCTTTGAAGTCCTGGCGCTTCCGCAGGATTTTGTACCTCGCATCGTCGGAGCGGAACTGGTCCGGCTGCGCAGCCAGACCGTCTATTATGTACTTGGCCGCATGAAGCAGGCCGTCCAGTCACTGCGGGCTCGCTAATTAGCTGAGCCTTGTGGTCTGTCCCGTGCGCAGAGCGTCCGGAATCTGGCCGACAAACCGGGGCTGGAGGTCGATCGCCTCAAAAATCTGGTGGATTTCCATCTGGCTGATGTCCCCGGGCTTGTCGATCTCGAAATAGACCAGGTCATGGCGCGCGTCCACCTTGTAGCGGACCTTGGGAAAGTGGTCCATCTGGTTGCGGAGTTGCATGACATTGGATTCCGAGCGGAGGCCGGGCGCGTAAATTTCGACTTCGATCATGATTGGTATGAAAAGCGTTCTATCGGAATTGCTCGGCCTAGCCAAGCAAAACCTGCCGGGTTGTTCACAGGTACATTCCAGTTTGACAGACCGGGTCAGTCGTCCTATCCTCGCCGCCCTTTCCCCCCGCCCCTTTTATGGCCAACATCCGCTCCGCAGAAAAAGACATCCGCAAAACGACGGCTCGCACCGCTCACAATCAGACGGTGAAAAGCCGCATCCGCACCCTGCGCAAGAAGGTGATCGCCGCCATCGAAAAGAAGGACGCCGCTGCCGCTGCCGCCAGCCTGAGCGAGTTCGCCTCCGCCACCGACAAGGCTGCCAAGACCAACGTCCTCAAGAAGAACACCTCCTCCCGTCTCAAGAGCCGTCTCGCCGTCAAGGTGAGCGCCCTGACGAAGTAATTCGGTCTTTTTCAGTTTCATTTCTTAAACGGCATCTCGCAAGGGATGCCGTTTTTTGTTTGTCGGAAGCCGCAAGGCCAGCAAAGATCGGCCACCACCCATGATCACCCGCCACAAAATCGCTCCCAACGGCCCTGAGTTCTCCCGTCTTGTCTATGGCACCTGGCGCATTCTGGATGAAACCGATCCCGCCAACCGCTCCCCGCAGGCGCTCCTGAGCCGTTTCAAGGCCTGTGCGGACATGGGCATCACCACCCTCGACACCGCCGAAATCTATGGTGTTTACAAGGTTGAGGAAGCCATTGGCGGTGCCCTGAAGCTCGACCCCTCTTTCCGCAGCAAGATCGAGATCGTCACCAAGTGCGGCATCTACATCCCCTGCGAGTTCCACCCCGACCGCAAAGTCGCCCACTACAACGTCACCGCCGCCCGCATCATCAAAAGCGCCGAGAAATCCCTCCGCTTCATGGGCATCGATGAAATCGACCTCCTCCTCGTTCATCGTCCCGACTGGCTGACCAGCGCCGACGAAACCGCCGAAGGCCTCAACAAGCTGCTCAAAGACGGCAAAATCCGCAGCGCCGGCGTCTCCAACTACAACGTGCATCAGTTCGACCTGCTGAACTCCCGCATGGACCAGCCTCTCGTGACCAACCAGATCGAGTTCAGCCTGCTGCACATGAGCCCCATCTACGATGGCACGGCCGACCAGTGCCAGCGCCAGCGCATCCTCCCCATGGCCTGGTCCCCTCTGGCCAAAGGAGCCCTCATGGAGAAGACCACCCCGGAGGCGATGCGTCTTCATGCCAAAGCCGAAGAGCTCTCAGCCAAATATGGCGGCGCCACGCTCGACCAACTCGCCTACGCCTGGATCATGGCCCACCCCTCCTGCCCGCTGCCCATCATCGGCACCAACAAGCTTGAGCGCATCCAGGCCGTGGCCAAAGCCGCTGACATCAAGCTCGAACGCGAAGACTGGTACGGCCTTTGGGAAGCCGCCAAAGGTCACGGCGTGCCGTAAGAGGCTGCCGCAGCTGCCGCCCCGCGCAACTGGTCGTTGTGGATCAGGTTCACCTGCCACTCCCACGGCCAGCTACCGGGGTTGTTCCAGTGAAATTCCCACGGCTGCTCCAGTCCGTTCACATAGCCGAGGATCGCCTGGCTGGCGCCCACGCCGTTTCCTTCCATGCGGATCACCGTGCGCACCATCCCCTGCCCTTTCACCGCCTTGATCGCAGTCTTGTCCGTCTTCAGGCTCAGCGTGAAAAAGCCGCTCAGATACTTCCGCCCGTCTGCGATCGCCGAGTCGCGGTTGTGTCCCAGCGCATCCGTGTAGTCCGGCCCCAGCAGCTTCTCCAGCGCCTTCCAGTCTCGCTCTTCCACGGCCTCGATCAGCTTTTCCTGCGCGGCGCGCACCTGCGCCTCCGGAGACCGCCCAAAAACCCACCAGGCCAGGTACAATCCCTCAATAAGCGACAGCACCAGAAGGATGCGCAGAATGATCCGTTTCATATTTAAAAGAGAGCCAGCTGCCCGGTTGCATCGGCTGAAGAAGCCACGCAAAAGCTCACCGTAGCACTGCTCCGCCGCCGCACCACCTCGATGGTTGCCGTGGGCTTGTGCCGCTCCGCACACATGACCCGCGCCTCCGTGGCTCCCGCGGCATCCAGCGCCTGGCGGACGTAGCGGCACGCCGTGGCAGGGTCATTGCAGTCATCGCTCAGATGCCCCAGCACCACATGGCTCAGTGCGGGGTGAGCCACCTCCCGCACCAGCTCCGCCGCCTGTTCATTGGAAAGGTGGCCGTGCCGTGAACTGATGCGCTGCTTGGTGGACCACGGCCGCTTCGTGTCATTTTCCAGCAGCTGGGTGTCGTAATTCGCCTCGATGAACAGGCTGTCGGAATTCCTCAGCCGGTCCTTGATCAGATTGGTCACAAAACCCACATCGCTCAGCACCCCCAGCCGGGATTCCTCATCCGCGATCACAAAACCCACCGGATCCACCGCATCATGCGGCACCGGAAAAGACTCGATCCGCAGGTCCTGAAACTCAAACGCCGCCCCGGTGGTCATCAGCCTCCATGTGGGCGGCTTGCGGAACCCCAGGCTGCCGATCAGCGTCTCCTGCGTCAGCGCGGTGCAAAAAAGAGGCACCTGCCGCTTGCGGCTCAGCACCTCGATTCCACCCGTATGGTCCTGGTGCTCATGGGTCAGCAAAATGCCGTCCAGCATGTCCAGCGAGAAGCCGCAGGCATCCAGGCGCAGGCAAATCTGCTTGGCGCTCAGGCCGGCGTCCAGCAGCAGCGTCGTGCGTTCCGTCGAGATGACGGCACAATTTCCCGAACTACCGCTGCCCAGAATCGTGAGACGAACCATGGCCTGTTTTTAACGGCTCGACCCCGCGGATGCAAGGCGGATGACTGCCCGCCCGCCCCGAATGTTTCGGGCGCGCCAAAATAAGCTCCATCTTGGCCGATGGAATGCTAGTTGATTTCGTCCCCTGCATGGCCTAAATGCCGCCCCCCTTTTGACGCAAAAATGAGAAACCACGGACTCCCCTCGAAACAAGGCCTCTACGATCCGCAATTTGAGCACGACGCCTGCGGCGTCGGCTTCATTTGTCAGATGAAGGGCAAACGTTCTCACGACATTGTGCAGCAGGGTTTGACCATCCTGATCAATCTGGACCACCGCGGCGCGGTGGGCAGCGAAAAAAATACCGGAGACGGCGCCGGCATCCTCATGCAGGTGCCTGACAAGTTCCTCCGCAAGGTCACAGCCCCCCTGGGCATCACCCTGCCCGCGGAAGGTCACTACGGCGTGGCCATGGCCTATTGCTCGCCGGACAAAGCCCAGCGCGAAGCAGCAGCACGTGCCTTTGAGAAAGTGGCCGAAGAAGAAGGTCAGAAGGTCCTCGGCTGGCGCGACGTGCCGGTGGACAATTCCATGATCGGCCTCTCGGCCAAGGCCAGCGAGCCCTTCATGCGCATGGGCTTCATCCAGCGCGGTGAAAACTGCCCCGATCAGCAGACTTTTGAGCGCAAGCTCTACATCATCCGCAAGCGCGCCGTCACCGCCATCCGCACGGCGGACGCGGACAGCTTCTGGTACTGCTCCAGCCTTTCCTCCCGCACGCTGGTGTACAAGGGCATGCTCATGCCCGAGCAGGTGGGCCAGTATTTCCTGGACCTCAACGACCCGGACATGGAGTCCGCCCTCGCCTTGGTGCACTCCCGTTTCTCCACCAACACCTTCCCAAGCTGGGAGCGTTCCCATCCCTATCGCTACATCGCCCACAACGGCGAAATCAACACGCTGCGTGGCAACATCAGCTGGATGAAGGCCCGCCAGTCCCTGCTGGCCAGCCCGCTGTTCCCAGACGTCAAGAAACTCTTCCCCATCGTCAACGAAAGCGGCTCCGACTCCGCCATGTTTGACAACGTGCTCGAACTCCTCGTCATGGGCGGCCGCTCCCTGCCGCATGCCATGATGATGATGATTCCTGAGCCCTGGAGCGGCCATGAATCCATGGATGACCAGCGCAAGGCCTTCTACGAGTTCCATTCCTGCCTCATGGAGCCCTGGGACGGCCCGGCCTCCGTGGCCTTCACCGACGGCACCATGATGGGCGCCACCCTGGACCGCAACGGCCTGCGTCCTTCACGCTACTACGTCACCAAGGACGACCTCGTCATCATGGCTTCCGAAGCCGGTGTCCTACCGGTTGCTCCTGAAAATGTGAAGCTCAAAGGCCGCCTCCAGCCCGGCAAGATGTTCATCGTGAACATGGAGGAGGGCCGCATCGTCCCTGATGATGAAATCAAGGCGAAGATCGCCGCTGAAAAGCCCTACCGCGAGTGGCTGGACAAGCACCTCGTGCATCTGGCTGACATCAAGGACGGCGAGCCCGTGGCTCCGCCTGACCACGAAACCATGCTGCAGCGTCAGCAGGCCTTCGGTTACAGCTTTGAAGACCTCCGCAAACTCATGGTCCCCATGGGCCGCGAAGGCGTGGAGGCCATCGGCTCCATGGGCACAGACATTCCCCTGGCCGTCCTCTCCAACAAGTCCAAGCTGCTCTACGACTACTTCAAGCAGCTCTTCGCCCAGGTCACCAATCCTCCGATCGACTGTATCCGCGAAGAAATCGTCACCTCGCCAATCACCACCATCGGCGCGGAAGGCAATCTCCTCGATCCTAAACCCGAAAGCTGCCACCTCATCGAGCTCAAGACACCGATCCTCAGCAACGAAGATCTGGCCAAGCTCAAGAACGTGGCACAGGGCCAGTTCAAAGCCGCCACCATCAACATTCTGTTTGACCCCAAGCAGGGTTCCGTCGGCCTCGAAAAAGCCATGGCCCAGATCTGCGCCAAGGCGGACGAACTCATCACCCAGGGCTGGAATATTCTTATTCTTTCTGACCGTGGCGTCTGCGCGGACAAGGCGGCCATCCCGGCGCTCCTCGCCGTCGGCGGCCTGCACCATCACCTCATCCGCAAAGGCACCCGCACCCAGTGCGATCTCGTGCTGGAATCCGGCGAGCCGCGCGAAGTTCATCACTTCTGCACCCTCATCGGTTACGGCTGCGGCGCCATCAATCCTTACCTCGCCTTCGAAACGCTCGATGACATGATCCGCCAGGGTCTCCTCGTCAAGGTGGACCACAAGACCGCGGTGTACAATTTCATCAAGGCCGCCACCAAGGGCGTCATCAAAGTCGCCTCGAAGATCGGCATCTCCACGATGCAGAGCTATCGCGGCGCGCAGATCTTTGAAGCCGTAGGTCTCAGCCAGAGCGTGGTGGACAAATACTTCACCTGGACCGCCACCCGCATCGAAGGCAGCGACATCAAGGTCATCGCTGAAGAAGCCATCCAGCGCCATCTGCGCGGCTTCCCAGAACGTGATTCCCAGGTCCACGCCCTCGACGTCGGCGGCGACTACCAGTGGCGCAAGGAAGGTGAGGCTCATCTCTTCAATCCGCTCACCATCCACACGCTGCAGAAAGCCGTCCGCACTGGAAACTACGAAACCTTCCAGCAGTACACCGCCTTGGTGAACACGCAGATCAAGCAGTTCTACACCCTGCGTGGCCTGCTGGACTTCAAGGCGCGCAAAGCCGTGCCAATTGAGGAAGTCGAATCCGTCGACTCCATCATGAAGCGCTTCAAGACGGGCGCCATGAGCTACGGCTCCATTTCCAAGGAAGCGCACGAGTCGCTCGCCATTGCCATGAACCGCATCGGCGGCAAGTCGAACACCGGTGAAGGTGGCGAAGACCCCGAGCGCTACACCTGGACCAATGAGAAAGGCGACTCCAAAAACAGCGCCATCAAGCAGGTCGCTTCCGGTCGTTTCGGCGTCACCAGCCTCTATCTTTCCCAGGCCCGCGAAATTCAGATCAAGATGGCCCAGGGCGCCAAGCCCGGTGAAGGCGGCCAGCTTCCTGGCACGAAGGTCTATCCCTGGATCGCCAAGGTGCGTGGTTCCACACCCGGTGTGGGCCTCATCTCCCCGCCTCCGCATCACGACATCTACTCCATCGAGGACCTTGCCCAGCTCATCCACGACCTGAAGAACGCGAACCGCGAAGCCCGCGTCAGCGTCAAGCTCGTCTCCGAAGTCGGCGTCGGTACCATCGCCGCCGGTGTGGCCAAAGCCCACTCCGACGTCGTGCTGATTTCCGGTTTCGACGGCGGCACTGGCGCCTCTCCGCAGACCTCCGTGAAGCACGCCGGCCTGCCATGGGAACTCGGCCTCGCTGAAACTCATCAGACCCTCGTCCTCAACAATCTCCGCAGCCGCATCGTCGTCGAAGCGGACGGCCAGATGAAGACCGGTCGTGACGTCGTCATCGCCGCCCTCCTCGGTGCGGAAGAGTTCGGTTTCGCCACCGCTCCCCTCGTCACCTTGGGCTGCATCATGATGCGCGTCTGCCATCTGAACACCTGCCCCGTCGGTGTCGCCACCCAGGATCCTCAGCTTCGCGCCAAGTTCAGCGGCGATCCTGAGCATGCCGCCAATTTCATGCGCTTCATCGCCATGGAAGTGCGCGAGCTCATGGCCAAGCTCGGCTTCCGCACCATCCAGGAAATGGTCGGACGCACCGAGGTGCTCGAATCCCGCGCTGCCATCGATCACTGGAAAGCTCGCGGCATTGACCTTTCCAACCTGCTTTACCAGCCGGACGTGGGCCCCGAAGTCGGACGCTTCTGCACCGAGGTGCAGGATCACGGCATCGACCGCTCGCTCGACATCACCACGCTCCTGGACCTGTGCAAACCGGCCATCGAGAAGGGCGAAAAAGTCACCGCCAACGTCAAGATCCGCAACGTCAACCGCACGGTCGGCACGATCCTCGGCAACGAGATCACCAAACGCCACTGGCACGGTCTGCCGGACGACACGGTACACATCAAGTTCAACGGCACCGCTGGTCAGAGCTTCGGTGCCTTTGTTCCCAAAGGCGTCACTCTCGAACTCGAAGGCGACGGCAATGACTACATTGGCAAGGGCCTCAGCGGCGGCCGCATCATCATCTACCCGCCGGATGGTTCCGACTTCGCCGCCGAAGACAACATCATCGCCGGCAACACCGCGCTCTATGGCGCGACGAGCGGCGAGCTCTTCCTGCGTGGCAGAGCAGGTGAACGCTTCGCAGTGCGCAACTCGGGTGTCGATACGGTTGTCGAAGGCGTGGGTGACCACGGCTGCGAATACATGACCGGCGGCCGCGTGGTCGTGCTCGGCACCACCGGACGCAACTTCGCCGCAGGCATGAGCGGTGGCGAGGCCTACGTTCTGGATGAAGAGGGCGATTTCGCCACCCGCTGCAACACGCAGATGGCCGGCCTCGAAAAACTCGAGGACAAGGAGGAAATCGACAGCCTCTACGAACTCATCAAAAAGCACGCCGACCTCACCAAGAGCCAGAAAGCCTTCAAGGTTCTCGCCCTCTGGGAGCAGATGGTGCCCAAGTTTGTCAAAGTGATGCCCAAGGACTACAAGCGTGTGCTCCAGGCCATCAAGAAGGCCAAGGACGACGGCCTCACCGGCGACGACGCCCTCAATGCCGCCTTTGAAGCCAACGCCCGCGACGTCGCCCGTATCGGCGGCAGCTAGCATCGACATCACGCGCCACAAACCAACAGACATCACCTTTTCACAGACAAGAGACCATGGGAAAACCAACCGGCTTCATCGAATTCGAACGCGAAATCCCCGCCGACCGCGATCCGCTTGAGCGTATCAAAGATTGGAAGGAGTTTCATCTTCACCTGCCTGAGGACCGCCTCAAAAACCAAGGCGCTCGCTGCATGGACTGCGGCATTCCGTTCTGCCACAGCGGCACCCTCATCAGCGGCATGGCCAGCGGCTGCCCGATCAACAACATCATCCCCGAGTGGAATGATCTCGTTTTCCGCGGCCTGTGGAAAGAGGCTCTCGACCGCCTGCACAAGACCAACAACTTCCCCGAGTTCACCGGCCGCGTCTGCCCCGCTCCCTGCGAAGGCTCCTGCGTGCTCGGCATCCATGAACCGCCGGTAACGATCAAGAACATCGAAGTCAGCATCATCGACAAAGGCTGGGAAGAAGGCTGGGTGAAGCCCGACCTCCCCGACCAGCGCACCGGCAAGAAGGTCGCCGTCATCGGCTCCGGCCCTGCTGGACTCAGCGCCGCCGCCCAGCTCAACAAGGCCGGCCACACCGTCACCGTTTTCGAACGCGCGGACCGCCCCGGCGGCCTGCTCATGTATGGCATCCCCAACATGAAGCTCGACAAGAACGAGGTCGTCCTCCGCCGCGTGAAGCTGCTCGAAGACAGCGGCGTCATCTTCAAGTGCAACGTCAACGTGGGTGCAGACATCACCGCCGAGCAGCTCCTCAAGGACTTCGACGCCGTCGTCATCTGCACCGGTGCCACCAAACCACGCGACCTCCCGATTCCTGGCCGCGAACTGAAGGGCATCCACTTTGCCATGGACTTCCTCACGGCAAACACCAAGGCCGTGCTCGATCCCTCCGGCAAATACATCACCGCAGACGGCAAAGATGTCGTCATCATCGGTGGTGGTGACACCGGCACCGACTGCGTGGGCACCAGCGTCCGCCATGGCTGCACCAGCGTTACCCAGCTTGAAATCATGGCCAAGCCGCCGCTCAAGCGCGCCGCGAACAATCCATGGCCCGAATGGCCCAAGACCTACAAGATGGACTACGGCCAGGAAGAAGCCGCCGCCAAGTTCGGCGACGACCCCCGCGTCTATCTCACCACCGCCACCCACTTCGAAGGCGATGCCGAGGGCAACGTCAAAGCTGTTCATGTCGTGGACGTCGAGTGGAAAAAAGATGAAAAAGGCAACTTCGGGCCGCAGAAGGTCGCCGGAACGGAGAAAGTTCTGCCTGCGCAGCTCGTCCTCCTCGCCATGGGCTTCCTTGGGCCAGAGCAGCCCCTCCTCGACGCTCTGAAAATCGAGCGCGACGCCCGCACGAACGTCAAAGCCGAGCACGAGAAATACACCACCAGCATCCCCGGCGTCTTCGCCGCCGGCGACTGCCGCCGTGGCCAGTCCCTCGTCGTCTGGGCCTTCAACGAAGGCCGCGGCGCCGCCCGCGAATGCGACCGCTTCCTCATGGGCGAGACGGCGCTGCCGTAACCATCACTTCAGAGTCTGATTTAGAAGCCCAAGATTCGCGGGAGTCTTGGGCTTCTTTGCCGTTAGCCCGAATTTCTCCCGTAAGCAGCGAATTTGCGAACAGCGTGTGGCTCGTCTGGCTGTGGCTCGGTATTCCGATACCGAGTCGGCACCGTCGCGGAATCGGAATTCCGCGCTACATCGCCGCCTGTCGATTTTCGGAGTCGCGATACAAGTTTAGAAGCTCAACTCCGCTGCGCCGTAAAACACGCAGGCCTGCCCGCCCATGAGCAGACATTGCACCTGGTGAGCTGCCATCGAAGAAAGGACTTTGAGTATCGGGTTCGGGATCAAGGCTGCCTCCCAGGGTGAGATAGGTCTGCCAGAGCTTGGCGCTTTCCTCCCAGCGCTGCAAGGGAGTAAGCCGATACCAGGAGGCCCATTCCTCACCCACGAGTTCCTCGGGAGAAATGGGTGAAGGCCTCTGCTTGGCTGACTTTCCGCTAGGATAGCCCGGCCGTCTTCCTTGTCACCACGGACGTTGCTAGAAAATGTTTTTCGGCAAAGTGTGAAACACTTTCCTTCTCACTGCACATGCTCAGGCAGCCATGAATCCCATCACCTGCCAGAACTGCGGCAAACCTTTGCCTGACGACGCACCTCAGGGCATCTGCCCGGCCTGTCTCCTCGAACGCACCCTGCAGGATCACGAAGCAGCGCCACAGCCGCCGGAGCTTGAATTGCAGCGGCTTGCCACGCTTTTCCCTCAGCTGGTCATTGAGGAGTTGATTGGCCAGGGTGGCATGGGGCGGGTGTATCGGGCACAGCAGCCGCATTTGAACCGTGTGGTTGCGCTCAAGGTGCTCTCGGCAGAGCGGGCGGGGGATCCTGAATGGTTGGAGCGCTTCAGCCGCGAGGCGCGGGCGCTCGCGCGGCTGAGCCATCCTCACATCGTGCAGGTCTATGACTTTGGCGAAACTCCCCTGCCCTACCTGATCATGGAGCATGTGGAGGGCGTGAACCTGCGGCAGGCGATGCAGAATGGAGGGCTGACTTCCCGCGAAGCCCTGGCCATCGTGCCCAAGCTTTGCGATGCGCTGCAATATGCTCATGAGCACGGTGTCCTGCATCGGGACATCAAACCTGAAAACATTCTGATCGACACCGAAGGGCGGGTGAAGCTGGTGGATTTTGGGCTGGCAAAGCTGAGGGATGAAGGCGTCCTCCACTTCACCCTCACGCAAAGCGGCTCCAAACTCGGCACCCTCGCCTACATGGCTCCCGAGCAGGTGGAAAAGCCCGCCGAAGTGGACCATCGCGCCGACATCTACAGCCTCGGTGTGGTCCTCTATGAAATGCTCACCGGCGAGCTGCCCCTGGGCCGCTTCCCCACTCCCAGCGAGGCCAATGGAGTGGATGCGAGGCTGGACGGCGTGGTCATGCGCACGCTGGAGAAGCAGAAAGGCAAACGCTTTCAAAGCGCCGAGGAGATGAAGTCCGGGTTGGAAGATGCAGCCAATGGCAAAGCCTTGCCTCCTGCTGCAAAACCACGCAGGAAATGGACGCGTTATGCGCTGGCTGCGGTCATCGTGGCCATGATCGCCGTGCCATGGTATGTGGTCACGAGCCACTGGCTCGCTGCGTCGGCACAGGAACGTGAGGTCCGGAAGAGGCAGGAGCTGATGGCCGCGCAAAGACTCAAATGGGCCGAGAACGATGCGATTTTTAACAAGAGTTCTGACTGGGTGGCACGGGCTTCACAGGCGGACTCAAAGCTGAATCAGGAGGTGGTCATCCTCGAGGTCGAGCAGGCTTTGAAGTCTGCTGAGGCGGTGACGATTCGTGCCGCATTGACGGCTGTCAGGGGCATGCATCAGCTCGAATTTGACCGCTCCAAGTTTCGCGACCTGACGCGTCTGCATCTGAAGTCGAAAGTTCCGCTGGTGCGTGCCGCGGCTCTCGGTGCCTTGATGACCTGCAAACCTGAAGTGTCGGACCATCAGCGAGTTCTCGACCTGATCCCGGTCTGTGAAGAAGACGAACTTTCAACGATCGCCTTTGCCTTGCAGAAGGTTTCGAATGGCGACTTCACCGGAGAATACTCCAAACCCATGCTCGCTGTTCTGGAACGAGGAATCGCGGCCGCACACCGGCCTGGTTCGCAAAGGAGCGGCAGCCCCTTTGACAGCCGCGGAGTGCTCGGAGCCATTTGGGGCAGCAAAGTTTCGGCGGAAATCGAAGCCCGGCTGATCGCGTGGTCTTATCCAGACAAAGAGTCCGACGGCGTCTTGCATGCGAGCAATTCCAACATCAGCTACAATACTTTTTATCATGCTCTGAGCGTGCAGTCGAACAAATCCCGTGCTGCAGTGAAGCGCATTTTGGAACTGGCCTACCACCCGGACGTGACCAACATCGCAGGACGCTGCCTTTGGGGATTAAATGGCACTGTCCCCGATAAAAACGATCAGGCTTATGTGGCCGCCGAGGTGACCAAACTGCTGGGCTTGCGCAGCGACGACACTCTCTGGCGCCGTGGTCTGGCTTTGATCGAGCAGTATGCCAGCAAGGAGCAATTGCAGGCGCTGGAAGCTCTCGCCGCCCGGGAAGCCCTGACGCCGGAGCGTAAAAGCGCACTGAACAAGATCATCACGCAAATCCGCGCCAAATCATGAGCACCCTCACCCACACACGCTGGTCGTTGGTGCAGGCCGCCAAAGGAGACACACCGCAGGCGCGCGCGGCGCTGGCGGAATTGTGCGAGACGTACTACGCGCCCGTCTTCGGCCAGATGCGTCGCTGGCTGGCACAGGAGGATGAGGCGAGGGAGATGACTCAGGCTTTCTTTGCCCATGTTCTGGCCGGGAGCCGGCTGAACGGGGCGGAAGAATCCAAGGGGCGGTTCCGCACCTACTTTTATGCGGCGGCCAGAAATTTCGTCACCGCGCGTCGCCGTGCGGAGACAGCGCAGAAACGGGGTGGAAATGCAGAGAAGGCGGAAACTGAATGCGGTGAGATTCCAGATGGTTCCCAGCTTTCACCGGACGCCGAGTTTGACCGTGCATGGGCCTGCGCCGTGCTGAAACGCAGCCTGGATGTGCTGGAGGCTGAAATGAACGCCGCAGGCCGGCTTCCCATTTTTTCCACGCTCAAGCCATGGCTGGCGGGAGATGCCACGCACGGCGAGACCACACGGGCGTCTCAGGCGCTGGGCATTTCGGAAACCGCCGTGCGCGTTCATCTCTCCCGGCTGCGGAAACGCATGCGTGGCATTCTGGAGCAATCCCTGGCAGACACCCTGGCTCCGGGTGCCGACTTGCAGCAGGAAATGCTGGCGCTCAAAGCCGCGCTCCAGTGACCGAGGCTGGTCACAATGCTGCAAATCTGCGTTTTAGGTGGTAATCTGGCCAACTTCTGAGCATCTTTTGCGCCCGATTGTCTCCTTTCCGATGCGCCTTCCCATCGCCCTTGCCATCCTCTTTTTCAGCAGCTCGCTGCTGGGGCAGATTGTGGTTGGGGGGAAGAAGTTTGAGCGCTCCCTGACCGAGGCAGGTACGAAGGGGGAATGGGTGATGTATGAGAAAGGTGCGCCGCAGAATGAGGGCACCCGGCGCTGGCTGACCAAGCGGGTGTTGGTGGAACTGGCTCCGGGCACGCAGGCGGCGGCGCTGGCCCAGGTGGCCGGGGTGGCGCGGACCACTCCGAGAGGGAAATACGCTGTGGTGGAATTTGCGGGAAAGGCAGACGCTGCCATCGCGGGAGCGGCCAGCCTGCGCACGGTGCCCGGCGTGCGTTCAGCGGAGCCGATGCTGGCGCATCAGCTGTTCCACCGCTTTGTGCCAAACGATCCCCTGTTCGCCTATTCCACCACGAATGCTGGCTACCAGTGGCACCTGAGCAATACGGGGCAGAACGGCGCAACCGCAGGCTCGGATGTGAATGTGGTGCCTGTTTGGGACAGCTACAAGGGCACGGGTGTGGTTCTTGCCATCGTGGATGACGGCCTGGAGGTCTCTCATCCGGACCTGGCACCGAATGTGGATCTCGCCCACAGTTTCGATTTCAATGACAACGACGCGGATCCCTCGCCTGGAGCGGACGATTTCCACGGCACCTCTTGCGCGGGGGTGGCGGCGGCTCGCGGGAACAATGGCATCGGCGTTTCCGGTGTGGCTCCCGAGGCGACGCTGGTGGGCCTGCGCCTCATCGCCGCACCGACCACTGACCAGCAGGAGGCGGATGCCTTTGGCTACCAGAAGGACCTCATTGCGGTAAAGAGCAACAGCTGGGGGCCTTACGACAGTGCTTTTGGCTCCGGCGGCCCCGATGTTTTGAGCCAGGCTGCGCTGGAGGACGCCGCCACGACAGGGCGTGGTGGCAAAGGTACGATTTTCCTCTGGGCCGCAGGCAATGGCAACGGCAACGGCGATGACTCCAACTACGACGGCTGGGCCAACTCCATCCACGCCATCGCGGTGTCCGCCATGAATGACAAAGGCAGGTCCGCCTATTACAGCGAACCCGGCGCGAACATCCTCGTCTGCGCTCCTTCCAATGGTGGCAAGGAGGGCATCACCACCACGGACCGTTCGGGCACCAGCGGCTACAACACGGGCGATATCGACCCCGATTTCCCCGACTTTGCCGACACGAACTACACCAACACCTTTGGCGGCACCTCCTCGGCCACGCCGGCGGCAGCGGGCGTGGTGGCGCTGATGCTGCAGGCGAATCCAAACCTGACCACCCGTGATGTGCAGGAGATCCTGGTGCGCAGCGCCACGCAAAATGATCGGTATGACGGCGACTGGGTCACCAACGGCGCGGGCTTCCACTTCAACATCAAATACGGCGCGGGGCTGGTAAATGCACAGACGGCCACCACGCTGGCCAAAACGTGGACGAATGTCCTCCCCCGTCAGTCGCACGCCTACTCCGCCACGGCGATGAATCTTGCCATCCCTGACTTCGATGCGACGGGCGTTTCCAAAACCTTCACAGTGCCGATGGCGGACAACCTGCGGCTGGAACACGTGACCGTGCACGTCAAAGCCAGGCACACCTACCGTGGCAACCTGGAGTGGCGTCTGGTGTCTCCGAGCGGCGTTTCGGTGCGTCTCGCACGTGCCCGATTCAATGACACCGGCGCGGATCTCGACTGGACCTTTTCGGCGACGCACTTCTGGGGAGAACGCTCCGTAGGGGATTGGAAGCTGCAGGCAATCGACGGCACCGTGGGAGATGTCGGCACTCTGGATGACGCCACCATCACGTTTTATGGCACGCCAATGAGCCCGGATCTGCCCCTGCCGGTGATCACTTCCAACTGGATCATGGTGGGCCGCGAAGGGTGGGCGATGAACTACCAGATGACGGCCTCCAATTTCACCACTTCATTCGCCACGGGCAGGTACTTCTACGACGGGCTGCCCGCTGGATTGACATTCAACTCCACGACCGGCCTGATCACCGGCACACCGACGGAAACCGGAGTGTTTGATGCCTACCAGGAAGCAACGAACGCCACGGGAACCACCGACTCGTATGCCCTCTTCTACATTCTTGCCGCGACTCCGTCTCTCTCGACCGCCGTGGAGCAGCCGACCAGCCTCAAGATCGTGCCCTTTGGCTTTGGCGATCCTTTCCTGCAAACCACCACCACCCATGACCACGTGGATGCCGTTCAAACCGCCACGGTTGATGACGAAGAGTATTCCGGCATTGAGTTCACGGTGAATGGTCCGGCAAAGATCGACTTTCAGTGGAAAGTCTCGTCAGAAAAGAACTACGACTACCTCGTGATGACGGTGGACGGCTATGTGCGCGATTACATCACCGGAGACGTCGATTGGAAACCTTCCTCCACCTATGTCGGCACCGGGCCGCATAACATCGACATTTACTACATTAAGGACCAAGGCGTCGCAAAAGGTCAGGACACAGGGTGGGTGGACGAACTGGTCATCACTCCGACCACGGATGCGCCAGTGGTTAATGCCGAGACCATTCATGCCTATCAGGGGGTGTACTTCCGCCACGCGCTCACGGCGACGAATGCGCCGGACACGTTCACGGCTGATGATCTGCCAGCGGGGCTGACGCTGCATCCTGGCACCGGCTTGATCTACGGCAGCGTGCCCACCCTGGGCACCTATCCCATCACGGTGCATGCCACGAACTCGTTTGGATCCAGTGTGCAAACCGTGACCCTGGTGGTGGATACGGTGGCCACGGGCCTGGCGGAGGCGCTTGACGCTCCGGGCCAGGCCATGGCCTCTTCCGGGGACCTGACCTGGGTGCCCAACTGGCTGTACAGCCACGACGGCGAGGACGCGGCGCGCAGCGGGGCCATCACGGACCTGCAGCAGAGCCTCATGACCACCACAGTGACCGGGCCGTGCAAAGTGGCCTTTTATTGGGGGGTCTCTTCCGAGCAGGACTATGATTTTCTGCGTTTTTCCATCGATGACGTCGAAAAGGAGGCCATCAGCGGAGAGGTAGGGTGGACTCGAAAGGGATATGTCCTTGGCGCAGGCGTGCACACTTTGAAATGGTCTTTCAGCAAGGACGAATTCACGGCGGGAGGACTGGACTCCGGGTTTGTGGATCAGTTTGGGATTTATTCCGACAATGATGGCGACGGCTTCTACTCCGACTTGGAAACCTGGTTTGGCACGAGCGACAGTGATCGGAACAGTTATCCGCAGACAGTTCTGTCACGCTCCCTTTCAGGCACTTCGCTGACGTTTCCTTCCATTTCAGGCAATGACTACCGCATCGAGTACAGCGATGATCTGCAGAAATGGACGCCGCTCATTTACACGGCCACGGGAAATCCGACGACATGGACAGACCCGAATGCAGCTAACAAGCAGCGGCGGTTCTACCGTGTGGTGATTCCTTAATCTGCAAGGCTGCGCAGGAATTTGCTGAAGAATGCCACGCCAGCCTCGAGATCGCTCACGGCAATGAACTCGTCCTTGGTGTGGGCTTGAGCGATGGAGCCGGGGCCGATGGCGATGGCGGGGGTGCCGGCGGCGGCGAGGAAGGCGGCGTCGCAGAACCAAGGGGCTCCAGTCAAAGTGGCACCTGAAGCGACCAGTTTCTGCACGAAGGGGTTTGAGGGGTCGGTATCGAGATGAAAGGCTTCGCTGGCGACGGTGACGCTGGCGGTTTCATCGATGCTCCGAACGAAGTCGGTGAGCAAGGCGAGGGCGCCGCCGGCTTTCTGCAGGCCGGGGGTGGTGCGGATGTCCACGCGCAGTTTGCAGGAATCTGCGACGATATTACTCCGCGTGCCGCCCTGGATCATGCCGAGGTTGATGGTGCTGACGCCGAGAAACTCATCGGTGCCGCTGGCTTCCGACAAAAGTGCCCTGAAGCGTGTATCGAGGGCGCTGATGAGCTTGGACATTTTGACGATGGCATTCACGCCACGCTCGGGGGTGGCACCGTGGACGGCGATGCCGGTGGTGTGGACGTCCGCCCAGAGGCAGCCTTTGTGGCGGAAGACGGTCTTGAGGCTGGTGGGCTCGCCGATGATGGCGAGGTCGTAGTGGCCGTGATGCTTCGCAAAGTGTTGAGAACCAAGCTGTGCGCTCTCCTCGGACATGAAACCGACGAAGTGGACCTCGACGGGGAGGGAGGGAATTTCGTGGCGCATTTCATGGAGGGCCCAGAGCATGGAGGCCATGGGGCCTTTGGTGTCGGAGGCTCCCCTGCCCCAGATTTTGCCGTCGCGGAGTTCTCCGCCGAAGGGGGGGATGGTCATGCCGCCGACGCTGACGGTGTCGGTGTGGGGGGCGAAGATGATGCGAGGTTTTGCACCGGGTTGCGTGGGGTAGCGCCCAATGACATTGGGGCGGCCGGGCTCGACTTCTTCAAGGGTGGCTTCGGCGCCGGAGGCGCGGAGGAAGTCGGCGACGTAGCGAGCGCAGGCTTCTTCGCCGATGCCGTCAGTGCCGGGGTCGCCGTCGGGATTGACGGAGGGAATGCGGACGAGGGCCTGGGTGAGTTCGACGACGTTCGCGGGGAGGGGGTCCATGGAGCAGAAAGGCACAGGCCGGAGAGGCGTGCAAGCGTGCACCTAATTTGTCGAGTTGTGTGTCGGATTTGGCAAAGAACCGGGGTACGGTGGCATTGTTGTAAACGGGGTGCAACTTACGGCGTTTTTCGAGTCATGAACACCTGCAAGAGCCTCCTCGCTTTCGTGATGACCGCCATCATCGGCGGAACTGTGATGCATGGCGCTGATCCGGTGGCGGCCGTTCCGCCGGTGATTGCAGCGACCAAGGCCACGGATGGCAGGGTGATCTTTGAGACGGTGTGTGCGCAATGCCATGGGACGGCTGGCGAGGGCAAGCCGGAGCTGAAGTCGCCTTCGATTGCGGGGATGCCTTCATGGTATGTGAACACGCAGTTCGCGAATCTACGAGAGGGGCGGCGCGGGCATGATGCGGCGGACCCGCAGTCATTCATGATGGCGGCGATCGCGAAGGCGCTGGAGCCGGAGCAGATCAAGGCGGTGGTGGCGCATGTGGAGCAGATGCCGATGAAGGTGCCGGTGGGGAAGGACCGGGAGATGGCGAACACGAATCCGCAGGAGGGCATGCGGCTGTTTCAGGAACGGTGCATGGAGTGCCATCGGTACAACGCGAGCGGGGAGATGGCCTTTGGGAGCCCGCCGCTGATCGGGCGTCAGGGGTGGTACCTGGAGGAGCAGCTGAAGAAGTTTAAGTCAGGAAAGCGTGGAGCCGTGAAGAATGATGTGAACGGGGCGAAGATGGTGCAGATGACGACGCTGTTCATTGAGGACGAGCAGATGCTGCGGGATGTGGTGGCGTATATTATGACGCTGAATCCGGAGTCGAAGGAGAGTCCGTTTGAGAGTGCGGGACAAGGGGCACATTGAGAATCTCTGATTTAGCACCGCGAGAGTTTAGAAGACCGCAGAGAATACTTTCAGACTCCGATCTTGCGGTGTTCTCGTTTCGATTCGCGGCCACGCCGTCACGTCTTGCGCGTTGACATCTGTCGACGGCTCAGCTTCATCGTTTACCATCTTTGGAGCGCTCTTTTCCAGTCAGGTGTTACTTCCGCGTGGTATGAATGAAGACCCAAGCAATCCAATCGAGATGCTTCACAAGCATGGCGCACATCTCAACGCTATCCGCACGCGGCGTTGCTTCGCGCGTCCTTTTTATGAGATTATGTCAGACGCGCTTGTGTGGCCAGACGAGACAACGGATACCACACCAGTACGGCTAATCTGGTCGCTAAGACTTCTGTTCCACCATCGCACCGGGCTTATTCTCGGAGAGAGCTGGCGTTTTGCTGACGAGTGGCAGCTTGGCCTTCGGCTGTTTCCGCATTGGGTTGGTTTTCATCCGAGCCGTTGTTCCGTTTCACCGCGACTGGCCCGGATTTATCGAACGGGCAAAACCAAGTCCAACAAGGAAATCGATGAACTCTTCAATGAGGGCAACGCCTGACCATGCGCTGCAGCGGACAGCTCTGGCTGTCGCTGAGCTTGGGCGCGTTAATCGACTCAACCTATCTCTCATGAAACGGACTCTATTACTTCTTCTCGCTCTTTGTTCGGCGGTTTGCGCTGCGGACAACCCCGGATGGGAAACCATCTCTTCCGAACCGGCGAGGATTGCCGTTCCGAAAGGATGGCGGAGCTTTGACGGGATTAAACGTACGATGCCGCTTTTCCGGCAGGGCGATGGCATTGATCTTCCCATGGTCGATGAAACGGGAGACGCCCTTCAAATTGGCATTTCGGTCGAACGGTTTCCAGCCGCCAAGGAATCGACTGAGACCATCGCGAAAGAGCTGGCCAAGGGCTCGACGAAGGATCCACGATTGCAAATGGCCGGGACGGAAGCCGTGGAGTCAGTCACGTTGTCCGACCAGACTGAGGCCACGCTCCTGACGATGGAGTTGATCAAGTCAGGCAGCCGCCGGAGCCTGTATATGAAGCTCATTGGGAAGGATGCCACCGGGCGGATTTGGATTGTGAGCGGTTTCATCGTCGGCG
Organism: Prosthecobacter sp.; assembly: GCF_044222565.1. Taxonomy (GTDB): domain Bacteria; phylum Verrucomicrobiota; class Verrucomicrobiia; order Verrucomicrobiales; family Verrucomicrobiaceae; genus Prosthecobacter. The sequence goes on along the minus strand of NZ_JBGANA010000023.1, from coordinate 8,052 downwards.
GCAAGGAGAGCAAGTGGCCCAAGCCAAACAGCATGCTCTGCGCGTGGCTGCGAGCGCATGTGGTTTCGCTTACCCTGACGAGCAAGGAGGTGGATCCAAAGGGCCTCGAAGCGGCCTACAAAGCGCGGGATGCAGGCGCATGAAGCCGAAGGTCGAGGCTGCTTCGCCGGCTTGTCGTGGGATGAGGGCAAGTTTGCGCTTGTCTTGCTCAGAGCAGTCGCGGAGCTTGGTGCCCTCGGGTTAGAATCACACCACGTTCACACGTCCATGCGCGGAGACATTGTTTACAGGATTTATGGGGGGCATGCCGGGCGTGCGGAGGACTGCTACTTCGGCACTTTCCGCACGATTGACGAAGCCAAGAAAGGGATCGAAGGGCTTCGATCATCGCGCGGGAGAGAGTGGGAGGATCGATATCACAATCTTGGTTTTGCGATACGAGAGGTGGTGGTTGATGTGGATTTTCAAATTCCAGACCAGCCTAAGCCACGGGATAAGTATGTGGTTTCGGCCTCTTTGAAGCCGAACCGACCTGGCACATGGGATTCAACTCTCGTTCGGGTTTTTAAACGACGTCCCCATGAAACCGAGAGGGACTTTGTTTGCGAGTTAGAACGCAACTACTCTCTGCTTCAAACCTTTGAGCCGTTCAGGAAAGGAGGCCGCGAGTACGCTTTGATTTCCCGCAACTACACGCAAACGGCCGTCCTGGACCTGGCTTCGGGGATGGTGATCGCTGAGGAGTCTGAGGACGCGCCGGGTGGTGGATTTTGTCCGGTGGGATTCTATGTTCCAGACTGGTGGGATGTGAACGACGGATCGGTCATTCCCGGCAGTCCGTATTGGGATCAAGATTATGAATGGCCGAATGGAGAGTTTGGATTCGTCTGGGGGTGCCAGTGGGGTGATGACAGTTCATGGAAGATTCAATACCTTGATCTCACACGCATTGAGGAAGGAATCATCCGGCGCGATGATCGGTTTGGATATGTTGAGGTGGCGACTGAGGGATATCGAAGTGCCAGTATCGATGCTCAGAGGAGTCCAGAGGACGAGCGGTCGAAGCCTCCTTCATTCATTTCCATTTTTCGCAATGATGGGAAGACGAACGTGACCTTTGCGGTCGAAATGGCGTTCGACCTTGAAAGCGGGAAGAGCAAAGGGTGGAAACGAATTGAAAGGGATGATTGCTGACGCAGTTAATGGCGTGGGTCGCAAGCAAAGTTTTGGATCGCGGGACACGCTGGCAGCAGCGGTGGTGCGGTGAAGACGCTGCTAGAAGACGCGGTATGTGGAGAGGGTGATGGGTTTGCTTCTCGGTCGTGTGGTGAAAAACCCCTGGGAACCTCGCCGAGGCTCGGCACCCCGGGGCTATATTCCGCAGCCCTTTCAGGGCTGGTGTGGGGCGGGATGAGGTGGCGAAAGAGTGTGCCAGGACACCACGAAAGCGGTGAGGAAAAGCCTCAAAGACCGTCTTTACCGAGTGCCTGGCATGCGAAGTGGTTGCTCTGCACTATTGTGCAATATGATGTAGAGTCAGCATGCTATGACTTTGTCTCAATTATTGGAGTGCGCGTCAAACGAACTGAGTCTCTTCGAACCGATTGGCGATGTGCTGGTCGACAGGGAGGCACCACTGAATGTCCATGAGAAGATTCTATTGACCCTGTGGATCTATGTTGCGACGAATCCAGGGTGGAGTCCGCCACCCGTCGAGCGTAGTGACGTAGAACTTTCATTGCGTGCGGTTGGCAAAGACGAACTGGCCGCCCAGCTGCCTGAAATTATCACCCCTCCAGACTTCAATACTGCGAGCCAGGTGGTCAACGCATGCGCCCGCTACGTTCGGACTCACGAATCAGAGCTCGAATTAGGAGAGGATCTCAGGATGCGTGCGCCCGATGAAGGCACTCCCATGCCCATGGAGCGAATGGCATCGATTTTCCGGAGGGAACAGGATAGATGACGCTGCGGCGCGACACCGGATCGGTCGTTAGGATGGTGTTTCGTTCCTTTTCGAAGTCCGGGCGATGGGCTGAGGTGGAAGCACATTTTTCACACCGCGAAAGCGGTGGCTTCGATGCAGGCTTGCGCCGTGCATCTGCGCGACCGCACTCCAAGACGCTCCGCGTGGCTTGAGAGTCAGGGGCTTCGGCGGCGGCGGGCTGGGGACAGCCCGCCCTACCTGCGATATAGCTCCTAGGTGATTCATTCGATGTTTTCCCTGCAATCGGCTAGCAGACCTCACATGGAATGTTCGGACCACTTCACGCTGGATTGGCGGTGGTTGTAGGAGCGTAAGGGAGCGCTCGCGGGCGGGCGGGCTTTCGCCACACCCATCCTACGGAGGAGGCGGGGCCTGATCAGGCGTGGGATTGGAGTTCTTTGACGGGTTCGCCTTTGCTGAGGGCCATGGGGCGGCCGACGGGGGTCATGACTTCTTTGGAGTAGTCGATGCCGAGGAGGTTTTGGACGGTGGCGTGGAGGTCTTCGACGAGGACGGGTTTTTCGGGGGCTTGCTTTTCGCCCTGGGGATCGGTGGAGCCGATGACGCGGCCGCCGGCGAAGCCGCCGCCGGCGACAAGCATGCTGAAGCCGTGGGGCCAATGGTCGCGGCCGCCGACGTTGTTGATCTTGGGGGTGCGGCCGAACTCGCCGCCGCAGATGACGATGGTGCTTTCGAGGAGGCCGAGTTTTTTGAGATCGCGGATAAGGGAGGCGTAGGCGGCGTCGAGGATTTTGACCTGGGTGGCCTGGCCTTCGAGGTTGTTGGCGTGGGTGTCCCAGCCGTTGAGGGTGACCTCCACACAGCGGACGCCGGCCTGAATGAGGCGGGTGGCGGCGAAGCAGCCGCGGCCGAAGGGGGTGTCTCCATAGGCGGCGAGTTCGGCGGCGGGGGCGTCTTTGACGTTGAAGGCTTTGAGCTGGTCTGAGGACATCATGTTCCGTGCGCGCTGCATGGAGATCTGGTGGAGGGTTTTGTCCTGGTCGAGGTTGGGCTCGCGGCCACGGGCGAAGGTTTGCTCGACGATGGAGAGGCCCTGCATGCGCTGGTCGAGGCGTTTGTCATCGACGCGGGCTTTGACGTCGGGGACGGGGAACTTGGGGTCGTACATCTGAAAGGCGTCGTACTGGGCGCCGAAGAAGCCGCCGCGGGCGGGCCACTGATTGGGGAGGATGGAGACGTGGGTGGGGATTTCGATCCTGGCTTCTGGTAGTTCGTGGCAGACAATGGCACCGATGCTGGGGTGAATGAGGGTGGGATCGGGGCGGTAGCCGGTTTTGATGTTGTAGAAGGCGCGCTCGTGGTCGCCTTCCTTGCTGACCATGGAGCGGATGAGGGAGACGTCGGACATGACGCTGGCGGTTTGCTCGAGGCCGGCGGCGAAGCTGACGCCTTTGATGGCGGTGGGGATGGCTTTGACGCCGCCGCCGATTTTGGTTTCGGGGTGGGGATCGAAGGTATCGAGCTGGGAGGCGGCGCCGCCGAGCCAGAGGAGGATGAGGGAACGGGCGGGCTTGCCGGAGGGTGATTTTTCGGCTTCGGCGGCGAGGATGTCGGCGAGGGGGGTGAGCCAGGAGAGGCCTGCGGCGGTGGTGCCGATGCCGACGCCGACGCCGCGGAGGAGGGAGCGGCGGGTGAGGTGATCGAGCCCTTTGCAAGGTGAGGTGTTCATGGCGGGGAGAATGACGAAACCAGAATGAGGAATGACGAAGGATGCCGGATGACGAGGAGCGGGAGGGATTTACACCGCGAAGATTTGGAGAACGCTGAGAGAGATGTGTGGATCCGGAGGGAGGGTAAAATGATTGAAGGTAAAATGATTTTTCCGGAGGGTAGGCGTATGGAGGTGAGGTAGAAAGATTAGGGGTAGAAAAATTTCAGAGGCTGAGTGTGGGAACGGGGAGCGATGGCGGAGGCTGGGTGGAAAAAGCGGACGCTGTTTTTTGGCAAAGGAATGAAGGAGCAAGGGAATGGCCGGAGTTTTGGAGGGCGGCCGTGATTCGGAAGGGACACGGTGGGAGAGATCCGGAGGAAGGGTAGAAAGATTGGGGGTAAAAAGATTTCTCCAGAGGGGAGGCGAGTGGGTGGAACGGGGAGTTATCTGGAGATTTTTTATTTGGGAGCCTTTGGCATGAAGATGAGGTTCCAGATTCCGGCTGAAGCCGGTACTACAAACCGGGGGCTGGGTGGGTTTCAGGTTTTGGGTGATGCGGGAATTCCGGAGCGGGCTTCCTCCTTCGCTCTTCGAGCTACGTCCTCAGAAGGGGTGCTGGGGTGATGCGGGGCTTCCAGAGCGGGCTGCTGCGAAGCCGCGTAGCGAACCCAGAACTACGTACTCAGAAGGGCTGCTGCGCTGAGGTGAAGGTTATTCGGGTGGTGTGGCGGGGGGTATCTCGGGGAGTGAGATGGGGACTTTGCGTAGCGATTAGTGGTTCCAGGAGAACTCGGTGGCGTTCATGAGGGTCCAGTAGAGGTCTGACATGGCGTTGCTACGGGAATTGCGGCTTTTGGCGGAGGCGAGGAGGGTGGTGAAGTGGGTGCTTTCGGCGGGGGTGGGGCGGCGGGTAAAGATGGAGAGGTAGGCGGCCTCGACGGCGGTGGCGTTGTCCGGGGCGAGCATGCTGATGCGGGTGCTGGCGTTGACGAGGGGATTGTTGCCGGTGTTGTCGCTGATCATGTTTCCGTTCATGAGGAGGAGGCGCTGGGGGATGGTGCCGCCAGTGTCTTCGAAGGTGTCTTCTCCGGAGTCGCCGTAGCGTTTGACGAAGTTGGCGACGTCGATGTTGCGCTTGATGCGGAAGAGGACGTGGGTCTCGGCATCGATGGTGCTGAGTGAGGCGGCCTGGATGACGCTGCCGGCCATCTGCTCAGGACGCAGACGAGTGACGGGAAAGGCGGCCCAGGCGTTTTCGGCGGCGGTAGTGACGGGATGCCCAGCATCGGTGGACTGGCTGGACATCTGGAAGGCGCGGGTGGTGACGATGACGCGGATGAGGCGCTGGAGGTCGTAGCCATGCGCGGTGAAGTCATCGGCGAGGAGTTCGAGGCCGGGAGGGAAAGGGCCTTCGAGGGGGACTTCGTCCACGGGGGAAACGAGGGGGCGATTGAAAAGGAGGGCCCACATGCGGTTTACCATGGCACGGGAGAAGGCTTTGTTTTCTTTGGCGGTGACCCAGGTGGCGAGCTTGGTGCGTGGGGTGCCTTTGGCGGGGAGGAGCTCGGGCTTCCAAGGGACTTGGGCGGGGACTTTTTCTTCTTCTGTCTGGCCGAGGTAGCGGACTTTGTAGGAGCGCTTGGGGTCATCGCGAAGGCCATTGAGGGCGAAGTCTGCCTGGCCGAAGAAGGCGGCGAGCTGATGGAAGTCGGTCTGCTTCCAGGTGCTGCCGAGCTTGCCGTCATGGCACTGGACGCAGTCGATGCGGACGCCGAGGAAGGCGCGGCTGACTTTGGCGGCGAGTTTGACTTCGTCGGGGCCTTTGTTGTTTTCGTTGGTGACGGTGACGAAGTTGACTTCGGGGTTGGTGGTCCAGACGCCATGGGAGTCGATGAGGGAGCGGGCGATCTGGTCGTAGGGACGGTTTTGCTGAAGGGAGTCGCTGAGCCAGTCCACGAGGCGGCGGCGGTACATGAGGAAGGGGCCGTTTTCGATGCCGACGTAAACGCGGGCGAGGCGCTCGGCGAGGTAGTCGCTGGAGCGGCGGTCTGCGAGAAGCTGGGAGAGCCACCACTGGGGGATGTCTGCGCCGCCTTTGAGAGATTCGAGGGTGCGAAGCTCCTGGAGTGAGGGAATGCTGCCAGTGAGGGCGAGGGAGAGGCGACGGACGAGGGTGAGATCGTCGGCTTTTGCGACGGGCTGAAGCTGCTGCTGGGCCCAGGCTTTGGCGAAGTCGGCATCGACAGACTGGGCAGTGCGCTGGATGTCTGCGAGATCTCCTGTGGCGAGAGTGACTGTACTGCGAGGGGACTCAACGGGGGGAGTGAGGAGCTCTGCGACGCCCCAGAAGGCGGCGGCAGCGAGCGCACCGAGGATGAGGGCATTGCGCAGCCAGAGCAGCCAGCTGGCGGATGTGGGGGAGGGAGCGGTGGCGGAGTTCATGACGAGATGCTGCGGTGGGACCGGTCTCTAACTAACACGCGGGGGGACAATCGGTTTCCAGAGGAAGTTTGCAATGGGGAGGTGGAGGGGGAACGGTAGTTTGCGATTGGTGGCGGTGGTTGGCGAAAGGACTTCAAGGACGGGTGCTTTGAGGGGATGTTTTGGCGGCTGCGGAGTGGGTAAAAGCTGGTCCCCCGAGTGGTGTGTCGCGAATGGGAGGAGGATTTGCCGATGTTTCTGTGGAAATGTGCAACTATCGTTTCATGGCTGGCTTTTATAGGGCCTTCCGAATGTCTGAACCGCCGCCACTGCCTACCCTGATGCCACCGCCTCTGCCGGAGGGGGGAGGACATGGGATGATGATGGACGATGAACGGATCCGGAGCGGACCGGAGCGGCTGAAGCCGGTAGTACAAAACGTGCGGGGGGTGGCAGATGGAGCTGGGACGATGGTGCCTCCAGAGCTGCCGGTGGCTGAGAGCTTGGGAGAAAAGAAAGGTTTCTTTGCGAAGGTGGGCTCGGGGCTGGACTGGGTGTTTGGCTTTGTGGCGCTGCTGGTGCTGGTGGCGGGGTGCTCGGTGGTGCCGGTGCTGAATTTTCTGAGCCTGGGGTACCTGCTGCATGTGAGCGGGACGATCGCACGGACGGGGCGGTTTCGGGATGGGTTCATCGGGGTGAGGAAGGCGAGCGTGCTGGGAAGCATCGCGGCAGGTGTGTGGCTGGTGGTGTGGCCTGCGAGGCTGATCTCGAAGATGTGGAAGGATGCGGAACTGATCGCGCCAGGAAGCGGGATAGCGAAGGCGTGGCATGCGGGGCTGGTGGTGATGATCGTGATCACGCTGGTGCATGTGCTGTGGGCGTGCGCGCGGGGCGGAAAGCTGCGGCATTTTTTGTGGCCGCAGCCGCTGCGCTTTGTGCGCTGGCTGCGGGCGCCGCAGAAGTTTGGGCTGATGCAGAGCCGGGTGACGGACTACATCGTGGGACTGCGGCTGCCGTTTTATTTCTGGCTGGGACTGCGTGGCTTTGTGGGTGCGCTGGCGTGGCTGATCGTGCCGGTGGGGATTTTGCTGGCGGCGACGCGGCTGCCGGTGGGGGGATCTGTGCTGATGTCTATGTTTGGCGGACTGCTGCTGCTGGTGGTGGCGATTCATCTGCCGTTTCTGCAGGCGCGCTTTGCGCAGACGGACCGGTTTGGGGCGATGTTTGAGCTGTGGGAGGTGCGGCGGCTGTTTGTGCGGGCGCCGCTGGCATTTTGGTTCTCGCTGCTGATCACGCTGCTGTTTGCGGTGCCGCTGTATCTGCTGAAGATCGAGCTGACACCGCGTGAGCTGGCGTGGCTGCCAAGCCTGCTGTTTGTGTTGTTTATCTTTCCTGCGCGGGTGCTGACGGGATGGGCGATGAGCCGGGCGGCACGGAGAGAAGCGCCGAGGCACTGGTTTCCGAGATGGGTGGCGAGGCTGGGGATCGTGCCGGTGGCGCTGGCGTACACGCTTTTTGTGTACTTTACGCCGTACCTGTCATGGAACGGTGCGTGGAGCCTGCTGGAGCAGCATGCGTTTCTGGTGCCGGCGCCGCTGATGGCGCTGTAGGGGGGCGGGGGGAGTTGACTGTGGTTTACGGTTGTTGACGATGGTTGACGGTTGTTGGTGGTGGGTGGTTGAGGGGTGTGGGGTGGGTGGTGGGAACCGCACTCGGAGAGTGCGGGCTACTTCGCGCCGGGCTGCGCTTCTGCCATGTGTCTTCGGAGGCTGGGCGGGAAGGCGCGTGGAAAACATGCTTGCTTCAAACTTATTGTGGTATCTGATGGTATTATCCCGGATACCGAAGTTAAAAGAAGCATCGTTTGGAGCTGAGAGCGTGGTTACTTGGAGTTGCGACACAAAAAGCACCCGACGACCATGCACCAAACGATGCAGGGGACATTGCACCCCGTTTTCAACTCCCGCCAGCT
>NZ_JBGANA010000004.1:0-485742 GCF_044222565.1 Prosthecobacter sp. | reverse complement strand
AGCGTTGCCACCACGACGAACAAGATCCTGCCAGCGCAAAGTCCGACGCCCTGTGGACAAATGGCCACGCATGATCAACACCTCTTCGTCGTCCACCTCCAGAAACTTCGCCGTCACAACGATTGCTTAGCGGCATTAGGCCTAGACCAGTTCTCGAAAAGATTGTCATTTTGACCGGCGAGCGCAGCGTCCCCAGTGGCAAGGCGGGAGCGCCGCCTGCTATTTGAAAATAACAGGCAAGCGACCAACGCAGCCAATGGGGCCGCTCCGCCGCCCGGGCAATGTGACAAGATTTTTGAGAGCTGGCCTAGTTCCGCACTCGAACCCATATCCCGCGCGGGCGCATGGCTCTCGAAATGCCCGGCTTAGGGCACGGCTTCCAGCAGAGCTTCACCTTGGGCGGCTTTGACGACGCGGTAAAAGCAGGTGGGGCGCTTGGTATGGCAGCAGCCGCCGCCGTGCTGTTTGACGCGGAGCACAAGGGCGTCTTGGTCGCAGTCGGTGCGGATTTCGATGATTTCCTGAAACTCGCCGCTGGTGGCGCCTTTGTGCCAGAGCTGGTTGCGGCTGCGGCTCCAATAGACGGCCTGACCGAGCTCCAGGGTCATTTTGAGCGACTGCTCGTTCATGTAGGCGAGCATCAGGGGGGCGCCAGTGTCCGCGTCCACCGCCATGGCGGGCATGAGGCCATGCTCATCAAACTTCGGGGCAAAGAGCATGCCTTCTTCGATGGCATGCTTCGACTCACGGGGGGCGAAGGAGATGGGGGCGGGGGTGGACATGGGACGTGGTGCATGCTAGCGGCACATCCCCGCCGTGCAACTTTCTCATTTTCCCGGGAACACAGGCAGCACCTTGTTAATGAGGCCGGAACCGGCGTTCACGCCGTTTTCGAGCAGGCCGGTGGCCCCTTCGATGACCTTGCCGGGTATTTTGGCGGCTTCCCCGCCGAGAACGGGTTTGAGCAGAACCTCCGCACCTTTTTCGACAACGGCGCCGGGGGTGTCAAAAAGCAGGGACATGCCTGCGGCGCCAATAAGGCGGCTGCTCAGGTCCTCCTGCGGGGCATCGAAGGTACCGACAACGTGCACGCGCGTCCAATGCAGGCCCGCAGGCCCTGCGGGGTTGTTTTCGACGAAGACACGGCTGCTGGCCCCGGGGATGCCGCTCAAAGTCTCGGGAGTGACGCCAAGAAGGAAATCTCCCTCGATCAGGCGGCCGCGAATATTGAGAGCGCCATCGATGCGGAGGAGGCCGTTGGACTGGACCACGATGTTCTCGATGCGAAGAGAATCTCCCTGTGGGCGGATGGTGGCGGTGCAGGTGTCCAGCACGATGCGCTTGAAGCGCTGGGTGTTGGTGTAGGTGGCGAGCTTGTCCAGGATGGGCAGACCGGTGAGCACGCCATCCCGAAGCACGAGATCGGCCTTCCACGAAGGCGGCGCATCGCGGGTGCCGGACATTTCGAGGTCTCCTTCGATCTTGCCGGAGAGACGCTGGTCCCACCATGCATCAAGAAATTCATCCAGCGGAACTCCTTTGCCATGGACAAAAACCTGCCATGCGCCGGATTCGGGCTTGATGGAGCCGCGAAGAGTGGCTGTGGACTCCTGCTTCCAGCGCAAGGAGGCATCGCTGATCTGCAGCTGGCTGCTGCCAAGACGAAGGGTGGCTTTGGCCACGTCAAAGCCGAGCGGTTCCTTCTGCTCTGGCGCCATGATGGGTGTGACGAGCCTGCCTCCCGTCATTTTTCCAGAGACGGAAACCTCGCCGCTCTGCCAGTTTCCGAGACGCAGCTGGGTGTCCGAGATTTTCCAGCCTGCCTGCTCAAACAGGAAGCGATGGACATCGAAACCGCTGACGGTGGTCCTGCTGGGGATATAACGGCGCAGAAAGAAGGGGATGCCGTCATTGCTGTCGTCAAACTTGGCGGCGGGCTCTGAGGATGAGCCGCCCGAGGAAACGGGTGCCGTACGCCGAAGGCTGAGTTCGTCCGCCCCGGCATTTTGAATGCTCCATTTTCCCATTCGTATGGCACCAAAATCGAGAGAGGCATGCAGTCCTCCGGCATCCAAAGTCCACTCGGGCGCCTCCACGGACAAGTCGGATGCAGATGCCGTGTCATCGTTCCAAGTCAAAGAGGCGATGTGAGCTGTGCCGCCGGAACGGGCTGCGATCATTTCCGCAGCCTTTTCACGAAAATCATCTGTCTGCACATAAGAGCGGATGTAACCGGTGACCAGGGAGGGGGCCAGCAGCACGAGGACGATGCCGATGACGACGAGCAGGGCCGCCAGCCACTTGAGCCAGCGAAACGGAGAGGAGGAGGGGCGCTTGCCCGGTCTTTGGCGGCGTTGCATTTTGGCTGCGGATGGATTTTTTTCATCGCCAGAGCGGTAATCTCCGGCCTAGTTTCGGGTTACTTATTTAACCTGTATGCTCAAAGCACTCAACGTTTGTCTTGAAGTCGATGGTCCGTCGGGCTCGGAAAACGACAGCACTTTGCATCTGCTGCGAGAAGTGAGCTTTAACGTCCCGCCGGCGCACCTGGTGGCGATCGTGGGGCCGTCCGGCTGCGGCAAGACGACGCTGCTGAAGGTGATCACCGGCATTCAGCAGCAGACCTCCGGAGAGCTGCTGTGGGACGGACGTGATCTGAGCGCGGAGGAGGACCTGCATCCCGGAGATCTGGGGTATGTGCCGCAGTTCAGCGTGGCGTATGACCTGCTGACGGTGGAGGAAAGCATCGCCAGTGCGATGGTGCTGCGCACGCAGCTGGCGCAGACGGAGGACTTTATTCCTTCGCTGGATCACATTTTGGAAGTGACGGGGCTGACGCATCTTTCGGACCGGAAGGTGAAGGTCCTCTCCGGCGGCCAGAAACGGCGGCTGGGACTGGCGCTGGAGCTGGTGACGGATCCCTGCCTGCTGCTTTGCGACGAAGTGACGAGCGGGCTCGATCCGAAGTCTGAAAACGAGATTACGAACCTGCTGCGCGAGCTCTCTCGTGGGCACCCGAAGCGCGTGGTGATCAATGTGACGCACAGCCTCGCGAGTCTGGATGCCTACGACAGCGTGATGGTGATGTACCAGGGGGTGCTGACGTACCATGGGCCGCCGAAGTCGATGATGCATTACTTTGCCGCGGAGCATCCGGAGGAGGTTTATCTGAAGCTTACTGAGAGAAAGGCAGGCGACTGGCATGAGTCCTGGGAGAAGCACCGTGAGACATACTACAAGCGCCACGGATTTGACGGTACGAAGGCGCTGCCAGAGGATGAGGAGGCGCGGAAGAGCAGCGGCCCGTCCAAGACTTCGGTGCGGGAGGAACGCACCGTGGCGAAGGTGGAGGAAAACCCGGCGCATGAGCATCTGGATCTGCCGCCGGTGGAAATGCCGTCCATGATGACGCAGCTGTTTGAGCTGCTGCGTCGGCGCTGGACCATCTTCCGCAGGGACAAGGCACAGGTGTGGCTGCACCTGGCGATGCTGCTGGGCTTTCCGCTGCTGGTGGTGATCTTTGCGCTCGATGGCATCAAGCCGATCCGATCGCTCTCCGTGCATCAGGATGACAACGCGCAGGTGGAGGTGAACCAAATGGCCAAACATAAGGAGGAGCAGCTCCAGGCAGGCGGCCTGGTCTCAGGGCTGATCATGCTACAGGTGGTGCTGGTGACGCTGATGGCCAGCAACAACGCGGCGCGTGAGATCGCGTCCGAGCGGCTGATTTTGGAACGCGAGAAGCTGGGAGGACTGCACCCGTTTGCCTACATCGGCAGCAAGGTGATTTTCCTCGGAATCTTTGTGCTGGCGCAAAGTTTATGGATGGGGTTCTTCGTGGACATTGTTGTCGGAGGGCTGCCAGGGGATCTGGTGGTCAAACTGGCGCTGCTAATGCTGGCCTCTGCGGCGATGACGAGCGTGTGCCTGGGCATCTCGGCGCTGAGCAAGACGCCGGAAAAAGCGACGATCCTTTGCATCTACTTGGTGGGCTTCCAACTTCCACTCTCAGGCGCGGTGCTCACCCTGCCGGACTGGCTGGAAAACTGGGTGCAGCCGCTCGTGGTGGCGTTCTGGAGCTGGAGCGGCAGCCTCAGCAGCATGAGCAGCACCGCTTTTTACGATGCGGTGAAGCAGGTGACCCACACCGATCTCATCAGCCCACCACTCGGCGCTTTCGTGCTGTTTGTGCATGTGCTGGTGGGGCTGGGCATGACTTTCATCGGCGTGCAGCGCAGCCAGTGGGATTCGTGATCAATGCGGCAGGCCGAAGAGATAATAAGCCACGCAGAGCAGGCCGAGAACAATCATGCCGGCGTTTAACTCACGGATGCGACCGGTGGCGAGTTTTAGGACGGGATGCACGACGAGGCCGGCCGTGAGGCCGTTGGCAATGTTGTACGTGAAGAGCATCATCACGATGGTGACAAAGGCGGGGACCCATTCGGTGAGATCTTCGAAGTCGATGCGACGCACCGAGCCGGTCATGAGCACGCCGACTGCAATAAGGGCCGGGCCGTAGGCAAAGCGGAGCTGCTGCAGGGGCTCGATCAATGGGATGAAAAACAAAGAGAGCAAAAAAAGCCCGGCAGTGACCAGAGATGCGAGACCCGTGCGGGCACCCGCGGCGATACCAGTGGCGGATTCGATGTAGGCACCGCTGGTGGAGGTGCCGACGAGGCCGCTGAAAATGCAGGTGAGGGCATCCACGAGCATGGGTTTTTCCACCTGGGGGAAGCTGCCTTTTTCATCGAGCAGATTGGCGGCGGCGCCGAGTCCGGTGAGTGTGCCGAGGGTGTCCAGGAAGCTCATGAGGAAGAGGGTGAGCAGGACGGGAAGAAAGCTGAGCTGCAGCACGCCGGTGATGTCGAGCTTGAAGGCGATCTGGCTCAAGTCGTAATGACCGGTGAAGGGCAGCGCGGTGATGGCCTTGGGCGCATGAGCGAAGCCGAGAAGGCCGCCCGTCAATGCTGTGACCACGATGCCGATGAGGAGTGCGCCGCGTACTTTGCGAATCATGAGCACCGCCATCAGCAGAAAGCCGCCGATGGCCAGGAGCACTTGCGGATCGTGCAGATTTCCGATTTTCACCGGAACAGCAGGAGCGAGAAAGAGGCCGTGGGGATCCGCTTGCAGCGCCTGTGCTGGCATGCCGGAGACGAAGCTGGTGACGATGCCGGTTTCATACAAGCCGATGAAAGCGAGGAAGAGGCCGATGCCGACGGCGAAGCTGTGCTTCAAGCTCACGGGAACGGAGTTCGCAAGCCAGCCGCGAACGCCGAGGAGCGTGATGATGAGAAAGAGGATGCCGCTGACAAAGACGGCACCGAGCCGCTGCTCCCAGCCGATGCCAAGCGCGGCAAGGCCGAAGGCGATGAAGGCATTTTCGCCCATGTAAGGCGCGACGGCGAAGGGGCGGTTTGCGATCAGGGCCATCAGCACGCAGCCGGCTGCCGCCGTAAGGATGGTGGCGACGGTGCTGGGCCCGGCGGGGATGCCGGCGAAGGAGAGGATGGCCGGATTGACCACCATGATGTAGGCCATGGTGATGAAGGTGGTGACGCCGCCAATGATCTCAGCGCGGACGGAGGAGCCATGCTCGTGCAGCTTGAAGAAGGCTTTCATGCTGCGGGGGAGAGGAGCGTGGAAGCGCCGGGCCGCAAATTTTAATGCGCAATTCCCGCGGGATATGTGCGTTCACAGCGGACCATGAAATTCAGGCTGCTCCCACTTCTTCTTTTGTCATTCGTCGTCGCGCCTTCGTCCTGGGGGGCGAAGCCGAATGTGGTGCTGTTCCTAGCGGATGACATGGGCTGGATGGACAGCGGGGTGTATGGCTCACAGTATTATGAGACGCCAAACATCGACCGGTTTGCCACGCGGGCGATGCGGTTCACGAATGCGTACTCACAGCCGCTGTGCTCGCCCACACGTGGCAGCCTGCTGAGCGGCCAATACACGGCGCGGCATGGCATCACGACGGCAAGTGGGCACCAGCCGCCGCAGGAGGCGGGGCACGTGTTTTTGCCAACAAGCGCCCCGGCGAATGCGCCGATGCTGCTGCCGGAGAGCAAGAACTACCTGGAGCCGGCGCAGATCACGCTGGCGGAGACGCTGAAGGGTGCGGGGTATCGCACGGCGCACATTGGCAAATGGCATCTGGGACTGACGCAGCCATACTGGCCGGAGCAGCAGGGCTTTGACGTGGGATTTCACTGCCATCCAGATCCAGGACCGCCGGGAGAGTATTTTTCTCCGTATGGAGTGCTGGCGGAAGGCAAGCCAGGCGGCAAAACCAAGGTCGGCACGATCACCGATGGTCCGCAGGGAGAGTACATTGTTGACCGGCAGGCCGCCGAAGCGGTGAAGTTTATCGAATCAAGCAAGGGCGGTCCCTTTTTCCTGAACCTGTGGTGCTACGGGGTGCACGGGCCGTGGGGGCACAAGGAGGAGTACACGCGGCACTTCGCGGCGAAGAAAGACCCGAGCGGACGGCAGGGCAACCCGATCATGGGTTCCATGCTAAAGAGCGTGGACGAATGTTTTGGGCGCATCCTGGCAGAGCTGGACAAGCAGGGTGTCGCTGACAACACCATCATCATCTTCACCTCTGACAACGGAGGAAACCAGCATAGCAACACGACGAACGAAGGCCGAAAGTCTGCCAATGAGGACTGGCAGAAGTGGGCGGGCAACCAGCCGCCAACGATGAACACGCCGCTGCGCGATGGCAAAGGCACGCTCTATGAAGGCGGCACCCGCGTGCCGATGATGTGGGCCTGGGCGGGGAAGATCAAGCCTGCGAGCACGAGCGAAGCGGTGGTGGGCCCGATCGATGTTTACCCGACGGTGATCGATCTGCTGGGTATCGCGAAGCCGGAGCAGCAGGTGTTTGACGGAGTGAGCTATGCAAAGCTGCTCAAAGGCGAAGGCACGCTGCAGCGCGAGGCCTACTTCAACTACCATCCGCATGCGGGTGCTCACCGCGCCGGCGGTGTGTGGGTGCGCAGCGGTGATTTCAAACTGCTGCGCTGGTTTGGCAATCCGGGCACGCATGAACTGTACAATCTGCGGGAGGACATCAGTGAAGCGCATGACCTCGCTGCAACCATGCCGGACAAAGTGAAGGAGCTTGAGGCAATGATCGATGGCTTTCTCAAAGACACGGGAGCGAACTACCCCAGGCCCAATCCGGCGTATCAGCCGGTGGCTGGCAAGACACCGGCGGCCAATGACGATCCGCTTTATGCGTGGAAAGAGCGCGGCTGCAAAGCGACCGTGAGCGATGGGATCGTGACGATGAAAAGCCTCGGGAAACCCGGCGCAGCCTTCCTTGGTCATGGCACGGCAAAGATGACGGGTCCCGCGACGGTGAAAATGCGTGTGCGCAGCGCAAACGGCGGCGCAGGCAAAATCGACTCTCTGCCGAACATGGCGGCCGATCCCAGCGTGATTCATTCCTCAGCGTTTGAGGTGAAAGCGGGCGAGTGGCAGGACTTTAAAATTGATCTCAGCGAGAAAGGTCCGCTGGGGACGCTGCGCGTGTATCTTCCAGACAGCGAAATTGATTTTATCGAAGTGGCGCCTGCAAATGGGAAAGCGCAGCGCTGGGACTTTTGAGAGCGTCTATCTTTTCGACCGGGAGATGACGGAGGCGTGGTTTTGACTTCGTAATCCCCTGCCCTCCCTTCACTCATCATGATCAGACATACCGTTGCCTTTCGTCTCAAGCACCCTTCCGGCTCAGCCGCAGAACAGGATTTTCTGCGGGCGGCCTGCGCGCTGGCAAAGATCGAAGGCGTGCAGAAGTTTGAGTGCCTGCGCCAGACAAGCCTGAAAAACAGCTTCACCTTTGGCCTCTCGATGGAATTTGCGAATGAGGCGGCCTATGCGTTTTACAGCGAGCACCCGGAGCACAGCCGCTTTGTGCAGGAGCGCTGGATTCCCGAAGTGGCGGAGTTCATGGAGCTGGATTACGTGACGTGTGTGCCGTGAGGCAAAAAAAGCGCCGCGCCAGGATGAACCGGGCGCGGCGTGAGGAATTCAGGAGGGAATTAAGCGCTGATGTGGTTGGAGACCAGCTTGGTCATCTCAAACATCGTCACCGTCTTCTTGCCGCCGAACACCGCCTTCAATGCGTCATCGGCATTGATGTTGCGCTTGTTCTTGGCGTCCTGGAGACCGTTCTTCTTGATGTAGTCCCACAGCTTCTTCGTGATCTGACCACGAGGAGCAGGCTTGGTCCCAACGACGGCGCCGAGGACCGCGTCAGGCTGCACCGGCTTCATAAGAGCAGGATTGGGTTTGCGTTTTGCCTTGGCAGGTTTCTTGGCTGCCGGGGCTTTCTTGGCTGCGGCCTTCTTGGCTGCAGGTTTTGCTTTGGTTGCTTTCTTGGCCATAGTGTTGTTGGCGGCGGTTGCCGTAATTGCAGGTTATGAGAGCGCACTGCGCAGCGTCAACGCAAATTTAATCAATATTTGAGGTTGTTTCCCTGCGTACAGCACCTCCGCTCCCTGCGTAAACGTCATTAAATCCGCTCGAGACGGGCGGTGATAATCGTGACGAAACGAACGACCCGGACAACGGTTCCACCCGCCGGCATCATCCCAAAACGGCTACACTTTCTTCCTGCTCTCCACCCACTGCACGGCGTATCGCACCAAGGCGGCGCCGTCGGTCATGCCGAACTTCTCCTTGATGTGAGCGCGATGGGCTTCCACCGTTCTGGCGCTGATGCTGAGCTGCGCGGCGATGACCTTGGTGGCGACACCTTTGCCGATGAGTTCGAGGATCTCGAGTTCGCGGTCCGTGAGAGCATCCATGCCAGTGGCTTTGGAACGGGAGGCGCCGCTGACCTGCTCCAGCATGCGGGTGTTGAGCGCTTCGCTCACATAGAGTCCGCCGCTGATGATTTTGTGAATGGCGGTGACGAGGTGATCCGCAGCCTCCTCCTTCATCACATAACCACGGGCGCCTGCACGAAGCGCACGCTCACCGTAGAGTGTTTCATCATGCATGGAGAGCACAAGGCACTGCGTGGCAGGATGCGCGGCACGGATGTCCTTGACGAGCTCAAGACCGTTTTTGTCCGGCAGGGTGAGATCGATGACCGCGAGGTCGGGCTTGAGCTTGTGCACGATTTCAAATCCTTCGCGCGCGCTGCCGGCCTCTCCGATGACGTCCAGTCCGTCTTCAGCACGGATCAACTGGGCGAGACCGTGACGCATGATGGGGTGGTCGTCGATGAGGACGAGGCGCTTCACGTTTTTTTCGGTGGTGCGGGAACGCTGCATGTGACCTGGGTGCCGCCGCCGGTGCGCGGCTCAAGTGTGAGATTACCCCCCATCATCTGTGCGCGATGGCTCATGGTCAAGAGGCCCATTCCTGTTCCTTTGGAAGGTGTGTCGGGAATGCCGATGCCGTTGTCACGCACGGTCAGGACGATGCTGCCGTTCTGACGTGCGAGCCGAATTTCCACACGCCGGGCCTGGCTGTGCTTGACGGCGTTTGAGACGGCCTCCTGCGCGATGCGGAAGAGCTGCACGGATACAGTGTTGTCATTGATCTGAACGGGATTGTCATAACGAAAATCACAATCCACCTCAAACGCGCGGCTGGTGCCGGCCGCCAGCTCTTCGAGAGCGGACATGAGACCACCTGAGTCGATCACCACAGGCATGAGTCCGCGGGAAGTCTCACGCGCACGGGTGTTGGCGCGGCTGATCAGCTGGACGATCTCGGCCAGGTTTTGCGCCTCCGGGCTGCCGGCTTTGGCGAGGTTTTTTTGAGCGACCTTCGCGAGACAGCCGATGGCTGCGAGCTGCTGGCAGAGATCATCATGAATGTCCTGGCCGATGCGCGCCTGCTCCTCTTCACTGATGTGAAGGATCTTGTCCTCGAGCGCCTTGCGTTCGGTGAGATCACGAATGATGCCGGTGAAGATGCGGCGTCCGCTGGGCAGCACGGCCTCGCCTACTGAAAGGTCGATGGGAAATACGGAGCCGTCCTTGCGCCGGCCCACCACCTCACGGCCGATGCCGATGATGCGTTTGACGCCGGTGTGCAGATAGTTCTGCACATAAGCATCGTGCCGGTCCCGATACGGCTGCGGCATGAGGATGCTGATGTTCCTGCCGATGAGCTCGGTGCTCTGATAGCCAAACAGACGCTCGGTGGCAGTGTTGGCGGATTCAATCACGCAGCTGGAGTCAATGGTGACGATGGCATTGACGGCGGTCTCGACGATGGCGCTGGAGATTTGCTCGCTGGCCTGCAGCGCCGCCTGCAGCTGGGCGATGCTGGGCTCGGGTTCGGCGGGCGAGGAAGACTTCATGAACGGAGAGGCACTCAATCAGGCGCGATGACGAAGCCGTCCGGTTTCACCGCGAGAATCGAGCAGGGGGCATGCTGGACAATTTTTTCCGCCGTGGTGCCGATGAGCATTTCACGCAGTCCGGTTTTGCCGTTCGTACCCAGAACGACGAGAGTGGCCTGCAACTCCTGCACATGATCCAGAATGGCCTCCCGAATATTGACAAGCTCCTTGACGTGCTGGGTGATCTGGACATCCCCCGCCTGACTTGTGAGCGGCTCCAGGAAGGCCGCGAGATCCCTGCGCCAGCCAGCCACCGATTCAGGATCATAGCTGGCAGGCAGAGATGGAGCAAAGCCACCGTAGTCGAGAGACATGGCAAGCGCGCTCTGAAACACGTGCAGGCAGTCGAGTGTGCCGCCGTCCTGCTGTGCGATATGCAACGCACATTGCACGGCCTTGGCGGAGTTTTCGGAAAAATCGACACAGGCGACGACCTTCTTGAAGGGACCTTGCGCATCCTCCCGCACCACAAGCACATCGACGGGAGCTTTGCGCACGCATTTGGCGGCAATGACGCCGATGCGGTGGGGCTCGTTTTTCGACCCCTTCGCCCCCATGACGAGGAGATCGGCACTGCAGGAACGGCAGGCCTCGACCAGTTCGGCAAACGGATTGCCAATGCGGACCTCCACATTCACGCATGCACCCACTTCCGCATCCGTGACGAATTTTTTCAGCCGCTCCTGCCACTCGGCGCGAATCGTGGCCTGGTCCGTGGAGAGGGCGCTTTTAAGCTCATGCACCAGAAACTCATCCATGACATGGACGGCAGTGATGGCGGCAGAATCGAGGGAGGCACGGTGCACGGCCTCCTTCAAGGCGACGAGACACGAAGGCGTGAAGTCGATGGCGGCGATGACATGGTGAAGCTTTTTCATGGCTGAGGGGGCTTTGATTGATTTCACCATAACCGGCAGCACATGGCAATGCCGCGCCGCTGTTGCGGCGTTATGGGCGCAGCTTGCGCCTTAGAGACCGGCTTCTTCCTGTGCCTGCTCGATGGCGGCCTCAAGGGTCCAAAGGGTCTTGTCGAAGCTCTTCTGGCGTGCGCGGAACTGGGCCTCATCCGTTATGGTGGAGAGCGTTTCCATTTCCTTCACGGCAAACGCATGATGCTGCTCCAGGGCTGTGACGCGGGTTTTGAAATACTCGCGGCCCATCTGCTCCTTGAGCACGTCGATGTCCGCCTTCCAGCGGGTGAGTGCAGCACCGGACTGCTTCAGGTATTCCTCCCGGCTCACGGTGAGACGGTCCTTGGCTTTTTTGTACCACTCGCGGCCTTTGACCTCTCCCTGCTCCTTTACCTTGGCGAATTCATTCTTCAGCTTTTCCGCGGCGCGGCGGAGTTGTTCGAGGCTGTCATCCGCACGGAGGGAATGAAGGCAAAGGCTTAGGGCAAGGCAGGTGAGAATGGCTTTTTTCATGTCGTCGAGGGATACGTGTGGATGCCGCCAACCATGCATGCTCTTTTCCCCGGCGAAAGAATTTCCCGCCAGCTCCGTCAACTTCACGCCCATGATCCGCACGACCGCCCTCACCGCCCTTTCCCTTGCCCTGCTGGCCGCCCATGCCGGCGCCCAACCGGCTACGAAGCCTGTATTCTGGCCCGGAAAGGGGGGGCCCACGCATGATGGCATCGTGCCTGAGGCAGAAGTGGCGCGCGTTCCTCTGGAATGGGACAGCACCACGGGCAAAAACATCGCGTGGCGCACGGAACTGGAAGGACAGGGCCATTCCTCACCGGTGATCGGCGGAGACATGGTCTGGTTCACTGCCGCGACGACGGACGGGACGAAGCAGTTCGTCTATGGCATCGACCGGCATAGCGGTAAAGTCGTGCATCATAACCTGGTCTTCGAAAATGCCGCTCCTGAAGAACTGGGAAATCCCATCAACAATTACGCAGCTCCTTCGCCCGTGCTGGAAGAGGACGCATTGTACGTTCACTTCGGCACTTATGGCACGGCGCGCATTGACCCAGCTAACGGGAAGAAAGTGTGGGAACGCCGGGACATCAATGTGCGCCACTTCCGCGGGCCAGGTTCATCGCCAATCATTTATGGTGATCTGATCATCCTGACCTTTGACGGGATCGACCAGCAGTTCGTCACCGCACTCGACAAGAAGACCGGCAAGAGCGTGTGGAAAACCGCGCGCACGACTGATTACGGCGATCTCGACAAAGAGGGCAAACCCACGCGGGATGGGGACATGCGGAAAGCCTACCACACTCCGGGTGTGTTTGAGATGGGGGGCAAGGAGGTGCTCGTTTCCATCGGGTCCCGCGCCGCTTTTGGCTATGACGTCAAGACGGGCAAAGAACTCTGGACCATCCGCCACGGGGGCTTCAATGCCGCCATCCCCCCGCTGCGTTTTGGCGACATGCTCATTCTAAACACGGGCTCCGAGCGTGCCCACACGATCGGTGTGCGCATTGACGACAAGATGACTGGAGACATCACCGAAAGCCACGTGGTCTGGGACCGTGAAAAGCGCAATGCGAGCGAGGCCGCGCCAGTGCTGGTGAACGGCACCGTTTATCAAATCACCCGGGGGGGCGTCGTGAGCGCGGTGGATGCCAAGTCGGGCAAAGACCTCTGGGACGACCGCCTGGCGGGCAAGCACGTCCCTGCCCCGCTGGTTCTGGGGGACAAGATGCTCTTCTGCAATGACCGCGGAGAATGCTTTCTGGTGAAGGCCTCGCCGGAGAAGTTTGAATTGATCCGTCAAAATCAGCTCGGGGAACAGATTTCTGCTTCGCCAGCTGTAGCGGAAGGGGCGTTGTTCATTCGAAGCAGCGGCGCGCTTTATAAGATCGGCAAGTAACCTATCTCGGTGAAATTTGGCCCCTTGACTACTCGAGCCACTGGAAATTGACCATCCAATGTAATCACAGATCAACTCTTGCCAGCTAGAGTAAACGAGGGCAGAGGACATCTTCTATCATTGCGCATGCAGCGTAGGAGAAAAAACCTCCTCCAATCACAAAACCGTCGCAAAGAGCCTGTTTTTGTGCTAGGATGGAAGTCCATATGCCTACTACCACACCGACACGCAAGACACGCTTCTCCCGCCGAGTCCCTGATCATGTCACTGACGAGCTAGTCAATGTGCTCTCAAAGCCGGAGACTTATGAGTTCAACACGTTGTTCGGTCTGGTTTATGACAATCTCAAGCTGAAAAACGCCGTCAGCGGCGGTGAAGAAATGCTGCGCCTGCGTTCCTATGAGAAGCTGCAGAACCTCGTCAGCCGTGGCCTCTGCGCCAAAGTGGGCAAGACCTACCGCGGTCTCGATGGTCTGCGCGCCGCGCACAATGCCGCCATCGCCGCCCGTAGCGCCGCCGTCGTGGCCCGCACCACGGCTGCAGCCGCCGCCCGCAGCTAAGACATTCTGATAATCTCGGGCCGCCCTGCTTCGCGCAAGGCGGCCCTTTTTGTTTCCGGGTTTGACGCTGGACCGCCTCTTGCTACCCATCTCGCTGTCTTTCACCCCCATGTTTGAAAATTACATCCCAGTCCTGCTCCAGATTCTCATCGCCGGTGCTTTTGCCGTGGGAACCCTGCTTTTCTCGGCGATCGCCGGCAAGTCCGCCAAGCGCAACGCGATCAAAGACTCCGCCTATGAGTGCGGCATGCTGCCGGTGGGCGAGAGCCAGCCGCGCTTCAGCGTGAAGTTCTACATCGTGGCGATGCTCTTCGTGCTGTTCGACATTGAGGTCGTTTTCCTTTACCCTTGGTCCATTGTTTACAAAGACTACCTCGCGGCCTTTGGAGGCTCCATCCTCGCGGTGGCCACAGGCTTTGTCTCCGTTTTGGGAGTGGCCTTCGTTTATGCCTGGAAGAAAGGCGTGCTCGACTGGAAGTCGTAGCCCGCGGCCCGCTCTTTCCTGCCGCCATGATTGCCTACCTCAGCCTGTTTCAGCTGAAGCCTCAGGTGACTGAGGAAAAACTGGAGCAAATGATGTCCCAGACACGTGTCATGCTCCTGCGCGTGACGGAGGTGCTCACCGTGAAGACTGGCAAGCGCGTCAATCCCTCCGACCCCTACCCGTGGTTCGTCTATCTTGAAGTGGAGACAATGGACAAGCTGGCCATCTGCCAGGACGATCCTCACTACATCAAATTCCGCGAAGAGGTGCTCAAGCCGAACATTTCCGAACAGGAGAGCACGGCTTTTGAAATGGAGCCGCGCAAGGATGTGAAGTACTCCTGAGGAGTCACTTCGAAGCCGGTGCAAGATGCAGGGTGAGGTCTCCCGCGTAGCCTGCAAGTTCAAGAAAAGCACGGCCCTGGACCCTGCCTTGGGAATCGAGCACATCGCAGGCACCTTCCCAATAGGGCAGACGGGTGATGCCGCCGTCCTGCTCCTGGTCTGCGGCAAGGGGTTTTAATTCGAAGAACTCCCCCTCAAAGCGGACACGAATGTGATTGGGATATTCGGCACCGTTGCGCGGGCTTTTCCACGTTCCTATGACATCCCATGTGAAAGCATCGCTCGCAAAGTGGCGGACACCGCCCTGCGGATCAATGAGCGCGAGGGTCGAAGCGGGGTCGAGCGTGCCGTCTTTCCGGCGCATGCGATACACCATGATCTCACGGCCATCTTTGAGCTGGAGAGCAGCCCAGTCCCAGCCCACCTGTCCTTCATCCAGCTGGCTGCTGCTGAATTCGTGATCCATCCACGCCTCGCCGTTCACGGAATGCTCTGTCGCGCCTAGCTTGACGGTGCCGCTGGTATTTAAGCGAGGCCAAGTGAGGTAGTGGCTGGCGGCGGAGGCTGATGCGCCTTTGCGTGAGACGCCATCTTTGCCGAAAATGACGAGAGGCTTGGATGGAACGAGGTCGAGCTGGAGGAGCGCCTCGTGCTTCACCGTGGCGGCGATGTGGATGTGCTGGGTGGCTTCATCAAGCGTGAGGGACCAGTTGCCATTGCGCACGGAAAGAGTGGTTTCAGAGCTAGCGGCGTCCCAGCCTGCGCGGTTGAGGCGTTCTTCGTGCAGGAAACGACCGGATTGTGCATCCAGCAGTGCGGCGTGGGCCAGGTGCAGATGGAGTGTTTTGTCATCTTCACGGCGGGCCTGGCGGAAGAAGGTGACCTGAAAGCCGAAGCGGCGGCCGTCTCTGCCATCAAGGTGACCGGTGACATACCACCACTCGGTGCGGAATTCAGGATGGCTGCCGTGATCGCGCGGGAAGGCGAATTTTTTTCCCGCTTGAGGAAGGGCGAAGCCATCCGCCGTGGTCTGTGCGTGCAGACAAGAAGTGGCGATGAGAAAGAGAAAAAAGAGGTGCTTCATGTCATTCCTCCGAGTGTTCCGCAGGCAGCAGCGCGGCCCAGCGCCCGACCATGGCGGCAACCAGCATGCCGACGGCGATGACCGCGGCGCCGAGCAGTGCGAGATGCCACCACACGGCGTGAAATTGCAGGGTCCAGCCGAAGCATTGTTTGTTGATGCGATACACCAGCAGCCAGCCGAGCCACAAGCCTGCTCCGATGCCCGTCATGGCTCCGGCACAGGCCACGCCAAAGCCCTCAAGCGCTGCGGCCCGGGCGATCTCTCCGCGTGTCATGCCAAGAGAGTGCAGCGTGGCCAGCACTGCGCGCCGCTCCAGCAGGAGGCTGGCCAATGCGAGTCCCAGACCGACCACGGCCACGATCACGCCGATGACCTCCAAGGCGTGAGTCACCGAAAAGGTCTGGCGGAAAATGCGCAGCGCCTCGCGCCGCAGGTGCGCATTGGTAAACACGCTCAGTCCCGGCTGCTTTGCCTCGATGTGCTGCCGCACGGTCTCCGCATCCGCGTCCGGCTTCAGCATCAAGACCACACGCCATGCTTCATCCGTCTCAAACCACTGGCGGAATGCCGTTCCCGGCACGGTGAGTGAACCACGCTCGTTGCCGTATTCCGCATTCATGGCGACCACGCGTACCGGGTGGCCCGCGAGGTCGATCACATCTCCCACACGTGTGCCGAAACGTTCGCTCCAGCTCTCGCTGATGATGGCAGGCGTGACACCAGAGTCTGAATGCCACCACTCCTCATGACGCGGAGGCTGCACCCAGGCATACAGCGCGTGCTTGTGCGCGAAGGCCGGATCACTGCCGAGGACCAGCACTTCCCCGCCCTGCCACAGCAGCGTTTTTGCCTGCAAGGCAGCCATCTCCAGCACCTCGGGTTCTCGGCCAATTTCCGCCACCGTTTCCGACGAGATGGCATGAGTGGACGACGCACTCTGTGCTCCGGCGCTGGAGATGTAGATGTCCGCCTTCATGGTGCGGTCTATCCAGCCGCGCATGGTGTGGTCAAAGCTGGCCACCATTACAGCCATGCCCGTCGTCATGGAGACGGCGCTGGCCAAAGCAGCCACGGCAAATCGATGCCTCACGGTAGGACGGCGCAGATGGGAAAGCGCAATGCGCCACACAGCAGACAAAGTTTTTTTGCGCGCGATGAGGCGCAACGCGGCAGCGGCCGCCAGCCCCGCACCCACCATCCAGAGCAGTGCCGCAGCATAACCTGCGAGCGGCAAACGTGTGCCGTTTTCAAAGCGGAGCACCGGAAGCTGGGCCAGTACAATCGCGGCCAGCATCATGGTCCAGCCGATCCATTCCACACGCCACACAGTGCCGCCTTCAAAGGGAGTGGCGTGGCGCCCCAGCATGTGCGCGGGTGGTGTGCGTGCCGCCATGCGTGCGGGCCACCATGCGGCGATCAAACTGGCGGCGATGGAAATGGATAGAGCCAGTGATGCTTCGCCCATACTCAGCGCAGGCGACTGCCCGCTGGTGGCGCCATAGAGTGCGTTCATCGTCTTCGCCACTCCGCCCACAGCCCCCTGTGCCCCGAGCCAGCCGAGCAGCACACCCAGCGTGCCGCCACAGAGTCCGAGCAGTCCAGCTTCGAGGAGGAAGGCGATCTGAATGGCACGATCCGTTACGCCAAGGGATTTCAAAATGCCGATCTCATCCCGTCGCCGCAGCACGACACCATCGAGAGCTTGGAAGATAAGATAGCCACCCACCAGCAAGGCGAGGAGGGAGAGGATGGCGAGATTGAGGCGGAAGGCCTGGGTCATGGTGCCAGCAAGCTGCCGACGGTCCGTGCCGCCACGCACCTGCCATTTGGATTTCAGCAGCGTGCCAGTTTCCTGACGCAGATTCGGGAAGGTCGCGCTGTCCTGGGCCAGCACCTCCACGCGATCCACACGATCTCCGCGCTGCAATAGACTCTGCGCCGCCGGCAGATCCATCAGCAGAAGATGCGCAGGCAGACTTGGAACTCCAGGCACCTCCGGCACAAGTCCGGCCACCCTCATGGAGATCACGCGATCATCCACGATGAGGCCAAGCTCCTCGCCCACCTTTACGCCGAGCTTTGGACTGGCATACACGCCATCCTTCACCGACTGCATATTTGCGGTGCCGAGTCTGGCGGGTGCTTCACCCCGGAGATTGAGCAATGCGATGAAATCCACGCCCAGCAGCCGCCAGGTGGGACGCGATCCGATCTCGCCATTTCCGGCATTGCGCACGGGCGTGACGGTTTCCTCAACGACTGGCAGCAGGCTCACGGGACGATGCGCCAGGAGCGTGCGCATTTCGCGCAGATCGGATTCATGCAGAGGACCCGAGGCCGCCAGCACCGTCCAGTCTGGCTGGCGCGTGATGCCTTCGGTAAAGGTCTCAAAACCCGAGAGCGCGGCATTGCTGGCCAGCCGTACCGCGAGATAGACGCTGGAGCCGAGCGCGAGGATGAGCATGAGCGCCAGCTGCTGCCGCCAGGCGAGGCGCCAGTGGCGCAGAGCGCAGAGCTGCAGGATGAGAAGTACCGTGCTCATGCGCCTTCCACGATCTGGCCGTCCTGCATGCGCAGCACGCGTTCGCAGTGCTTCACCGCCTCCGGGCTGTGCGTCACCAGCAGCAGCGCAGCCTGGGTTTCCCGGACGATCTCCGCCAGCAGATCCAGTACCTGCGCACCCGTCGCAGTGTCCAGGCTGCCGGTGGGTTCATCGGCCAGGATCAACTGCGGACGGTGCACCACGGCACGCGCGATGGCCACGCGCTGCATCTCGCCGCCGGAGAGCTGCCCGGGCAGTGCGCCCGCACGATGAGAAATACCCACGCGCTCCAGCAACTCCCGCACCCGGGCCTCGCGCTCTGCCATGGCCACGCCGAGCAGTTGCAGGGGCAACTCGATGTTTTCCCCTGCACTGAGTGTGGGCAGCAGATGATAAAACTGGAACACCATGCCGATGTGCCGCCGCCGGAGGTGGGCAAGTTCATCCGCGCTCAAGTTTTCCACGCAATGCCCTGCGATCATCACGCTGCCGCTGTCCGCATGATCGACACCGCCGACACAGTTCAGCACCGTCGTTTTGCCGCTGCCAGAGGGGCCGAGCAGCGCCACGCGCTGGCCTTGGTCCAGGTTGAACGAAACGCCGCGCAGGATGGTGCGTTCCGCGTAGTTTTTGGTGAGGGACTGGACTTCTAAAACCGGCATCTGGAGAGTAACGGCCTGCCCGGCCACATGGACGCTCACTTCATGGCACGCATCAGCTCGCGCACGTATTTGCCGAGCATGTCAAACTCCACATTGAGGCGGTCGCCCGGCTTCTTGGTGTGGAGATTGGTAAGCTGAAAGGTGTGCGGGATGATCCAGCACACGACAGAAGTGTCCTTCACCTCCGCAGCGGTCAAGGAGATGCCGTCGAGGCAGATGGAGCCTTTGGGAATGATGAGGCCACGCTGCTCCGCCGGGATCTCCACTTCGAGGCGGTGATCCT
Source organism: Prosthecobacter sp. (assembly GCF_044222565.1). Taxonomy (GTDB): domain Bacteria; phylum Verrucomicrobiota; class Verrucomicrobiia; order Verrucomicrobiales; family Verrucomicrobiaceae; genus Prosthecobacter. Next base: position 466,582 of record NZ_JBGANA010000004.1, on the reverse strand, counting down.
GGCCGTGCTCGCTCCAGTCCAGCACGTTCACGGTGGCATCCACATGCCCTTGTACAAAATGACCGCCGAAGCGTGCACCGATGGCCATGGCGCGCTCCAGATTGACAAGAGAGCCCGGTTGGAGATCGCCGAGGCTGGTGACCTTCAGGGTCTGCATGAGAAGGTCAAAACAGGCAGTTTGCGCGTTCGCGTTCTTTTCAGTCACCGTCAGGCAGCAGCCATTGACGGCCACGCTTTCGCCATCAGCCAGTTCAGCAGCCATGGGACCGACGTTCACAGTGAGCCGCGCGCTCTCGCCGCGTGGCTCCAGAGAAAGGACTTTGCCGGTGGTTTCAACGAGACCTGTGAACATTCTCCGAGATAACCGGGCAAACGACGCCTGTCGAATGGAAGGACATCTCTTTCTCACTGCGTAGTACGAGTGCCCATGCGTCGTGCGCTCATCCAGCTTGGTTCCCTCATGTTTTCCGCCAGCGTTTTCGCGGCGGAGCACTGGGCATTTCAGCCGCTGAGGCCTGTGAGGGCGGCGGGAGTGGATGAGTTCATTCAGCAGAAGCTGAAAGAGCAGGGCCTGAAAGGCTCGCCGCGTGCCGACGCGCGCACCCTGATCCGCAGGGCCACGTATAATCTCACCGGTCTGCCGCCGACGGCGGAGGAAACGGAAGCCTTTGTGCATGATGCCGCGCCTGAGGCCTACCCGCGCCTGATCGAGCGTCTCCTCGCCTCCCCGCATTACGGCGAGCAATGGGCGCGACACTGGCTGGATGTGGCGCGCTATTCAGACACCAAGGGCTATGTCTATGCGCGGGAGGAAAAGCACTGGGTACATGCCACTCCGTATCGGGACTGGGTGGTGCGCGCGCTGAATGCGGACATGCCGTACGACCGCTTCCTGCTGCTGCAGCTGGCAGCGGACCAGGTGGCACCGCCCAAGTCGCCAGATCTCGCGGCGATGGGCCTGCTCACGCTGGGGCGTCGCTTTCTAGGAGTGACGCATGACATCATTGATGACCGTATTGACGTCGTCATGCGCGGCACGCAGGCGCTGACGGTCGCCTGCGCACGCTGCCATGACCACAAATTCGACCCCATTCCAACACGGGACTATTATTCTCTCTACGGCATCTTCCAGAGCAGCGCCGAGGCCCTGGTGCCGTGTGCGGCGGGCGAAGACTCACAGCTGGCGGAGCTGGTGAAAAAGAATCGTGATCTCATGGCAAAGCGCCGCGAGGAGCAGATGGCCCGCACCCGTGCGCGTGCCGCGGACTACCAAAAAGCACTGACCGAGCTGGACAAGTACCCCGAGCAGGGCTTCGACCAGATTATCGACGAAAAGGACATCAATCCTTTCATCGTGCATCGCTGGAAAGCATGGGCAGAGGCTCATCCAGGAGTCGAACTGACGGAGGAAGCACTCAAAAAGGCGGATTCACCGGCCTATGTGCCCGAGGAGCACATCGCCAACATTGAGATGTATTTCCCCACCGGAGTCATCACCGAACTGTGGAAGGCTCAGGCAGAGGTGGACAGATACCTGCTCAAAAACAGCACCGCACCGGAGCATGCCACCCTTCTGGTGGATCGCCCGCTGCCCAGCACGCCCAGAGTGCTGCTGCGCGGCAATCCGCTGACGAAGGGCGATGAAGTGCCGAGGCAGTTTCTGAGCGCGTTTGGCAAGCAGCAGCCTTTCACCAAAGGAAGCGGCAGACTGGAGCTCGCGCAGGCCATCATAGACCCGCGCAATCCGCTGACGGCGCGCGTCATGGTGAACCGCCTGTGGCAGCATCATTTTGGACGCGGGATCGTCAGCACACCGAGCGATTTTGGCAAGCAGGGCGGCGCGCCCACGCATCCAGAACTGCTCGACTGGCTGGCGCAGCGCTTCATGGACTCCGGCTGGAGCCTCAAGGCGATGCACCGGCTCATGATGCTCTCAGAAACTTATCAGCAGGACAGCCGCGCCAGCGACGCGCGCGATCCTGACAACCGGCTGCTGTCACGCATGAACCCGCACCGCCTCAGCTTTGAAGAGGCGCGGGACGCCTGGCTTACGGCGGCGGGTAATATCGATCTGCGGCTCGGAGGTCGTCCCGCGGCTTTGTTCTCCGCAGCCAACACGCGCCGCACGCTCTACGCAGAGGTGGATCGTGAAAACGTCCCGGCAGTGATGCGGACTTTTGATTTTGCCAATCCCGATCTCTCCATCCCTCAGCGCACGGAAACCACGGTGCCGCAGCAGGCCCTGTTTGGCATGAACCACCCCTTTGTGGTCCAGCAGGCCCGGGCGCTGGTGCAAAGAGCCGCTGCTTCCGGAGCGGATGCAGCCAGGATTCGCTTCATCTACCGCGAGCTATTTCAACGCGATCCCACGCGAGGCGAACTCGCGTCTGGGCTGCGTTTTCTCGCTGACGACCAGACCGCATTGATCACGGAGTCAGATCACTCCCAGTCATGGCAGTACGGCTACGGTGAATGGGATGAGAGCACAGGCCGTGTGAAGGATTTCAAGGACCTGCCGCACTTCACGGGCAGCGCGTGGCAGGGCGCGGATAAATGGCCCAATGCGGAACTCGGCTGGGCCCAGCTCACCGCCACGGGCGGACATCCGGGAAACGACCGCAAACACGCGGTGGTGCGCCGCTGGGCCGCACCTGCCAGTGGCGCGTATGACATTCACTCCATTCTCATTCATGAGCCCAAAGCCGGAGATGGCATCCGCGGGTTCATGAGCCACTCCCGGCTGGGCAAACTGCGCGACACCCGGCTGCATGGTTCCACGGCCGACCTGAGCCTCACTGCCATCGAGTTTCAAAAGGGCGACACGCTCGATTTCATCGTGGACATCGGCGACGGCCTGAACAGCGATCAGTTTCTCTGGGCGCCCAAGATCGTGCCGAGCCCCAGCACCACCGGTGCCGGTGGAGACATGCCACGGGAGGCCTGGGACGCTGAAAAGGATTTTGCCGCGGTGCCACAATCTCAGCTCAATGCCTGGGAGCAACTGGTGCAGGTGCTGATGCTCTCGAACGAATTCATGTTTGTGGACTGATATGAGCGCCTTTCCCACTCGCCGCGAATTTTTGAGCCGCTCCGGCATGGGGATGGCCATGCTGGGACTTGGCGACTTGATGGCAGCGCCGCGGCCGCACTTCGCGCCGAAGGCAAAGCGGGTGATCCACTTCTTCCTGAATGGCGGGCCTTCGCATGTAGACACGTTTGATCCCAAGCCCGCCCTGGAACGCTATGCGGGCAGGCCCGTGCCCAGCCACCGCATTACGGAGCGAAAGACGGGCGCGGCGTTTCCGTCACCGTTCAAGTTTCAGCGCTATGGCCAAAGCGGCATCGAAGTGAGCGAGCTGTTTGCCAAAACCGCGGCGCACATCGATGACATCGCGGTGATCCGGTCCATGCAGGCGCAGGTGCCAAATCATGAGCCTTCGCTGATGCTCATGAACTGCGGGGATTCAATTCAGGCGCGCCCCAGCCTGGGGGCATGGCTTACGTATGGGCTGGGCAGTGCCAATGATAACCTGCCGGGCTTCATCGCCATGTGTCCGGGCGGCATGCCGATCAAGAGCGCGGAGAACTGGCAGGCGGCGTTTCTTCCCGGCGCGTATCAAGGCACCTATGTGGATTCGAAGCATCAGCAGGTGGACCGTTTGATCGAAAACATCCGCAGCCCGCATGCGGACTCGCGTGTGCAGCTTCGCCAGCTGGAGATGATGCGCCGCATCAACGAAGAGCATCGCCAGAAACGAAATGATCCGCGGCTGGAGGCGCGCATCCAAAGCTTCGAACTGGCCTACCGCATGCAGATGGAGGCGGCGGATGCCTTTGATGTGACGCGGGAGCCAAAACACATCCGCGCGATGTATGGCGACGGCGTGCATGGGCGGCAGACGCTCATCGCACGGCGTCTGCTGGAACGTGGCGTCCGCATGGTGCAGCTCTGGCATGGGGCAGGCCAGCCCTGGGACAATCACGACAACATCGAGGCAAACCACCGCAAGCTCTCCGCGGAGATCGACCAGCCCATCGCGGCCTTGATCGCAGACTTGAAGCAGCGCGGAATGCTGGAGGACACTCTCATCATTTGGGGCGGAGAATTTGGCCGCACCCCCACCGTGGAGATGAGCGGCGCGAAATCCAAGCTGGGGCGCGATCACAATCACTACGGCTTCAGCGTGTGGATGGCCGGCGGCGGTGTGAAAGGCGGCACGGTGCACGGCAGCACGGACGAGTTTGGCTTTGCCGCGCAGGATCATCCCACCAGCGTCCATGACCTGCACGCCACCATCCTGCACCTGCTGGGCATCAACCACGAGGAGCTGACCTACAGGTATGCAGGCCGCGACTTCCGGCTCACGGATGTCTATGGAGAGGTGATCGCGCCTGTGGTGGCCTGAGTTTTGTGCTTCCGTCCTTTTCAGTGTCCTGTGTTGATTTCAACAGGCTCCTGCGAAATCATTGCAGGCATGAGACTTAACGCCACTCTTGCTCTCCTGCTCTGCTTCAGCCTGAATCATACATACGGGCAGGACGCTGCGAAGCCCGGCACGCGAGAGGACGTCGTGGTCGGCGGACGAACCCTCAAGCTCCCAGCGCCAGCGGGCTTTGAACGCGTGGATGGACTAGACCTCGGAAAAGACCGCCTGGTGAACGACCTCCTGCCCGCCTCGAACCGCTATCTGGCACGGTTTGATCCGCCGAAAGAAAGCACGGCCCACGAAGGACGCAGCTTCAATGCGCAGGTGCTGCGCTCCATCGAAAGCATGGAGATCGGCGACCGCACCTTCGCGGACATGAAGCAGCAGACCAAAGCGGAGCTCGACAAGGCGCAGGACACGATCCGCCAGGAACTCGCCAAGGCCTCCGGCAAGGCGGAAAAGGCTCTGCAGGATGCGGTGGGTGCAGACGCCGCCCTGAGCGTGAGCGATGTCGCGGTGCTGGGTTATTTCGATGAGTCGCCCTCCAGTCTTGGCTTCACGATGGCGCTCAATGTGGCGGCGAAATCAGGGGACCAGAATGTCAAAGGCAAGGTGGTGGCCGCCAGCATGATCGTGCCCGTGAACGGACGGCTGATTTACCTCTATGCCAACACCGATCTCAAGTCTGAGGCGGATCGCAAGTGGGCCGAGCAGTCGGTGACTGCCTGGAGAGACATGGTCCTGGCTGCCAATCCGCGAGTGGAAGGGCCTGCCGCTCGTTCGTCGATTTTTAAAGGAGTGGGACGCGCAGCCATCGTAGGTGCCATCATAGGAGGAGTGGGGGCTTTGGTGGCCGTGTTTGCGGTCTTGTTGAGAAAGAAGGCAAAGTAGCAGCGAAAAGTGATCCAGCTGGTTCGCAACGATTCCGCGATGACTCCATCTGCTGAGATAGCATCGCCGGAGCGATCAAGTGCCAGGCCTTCCTGGCAAAACCGCTGCTTTGCTGGAGTGCTCTGTTGTTACTTCTTCAGGTATTCGATCAAGTCCGCCATCTGCTGGGGAGTGATGGCGGCTTCGAGACCTTCGGGCATGAGGGAGATGCCGGGGCTGGTGAGGGATTTGATTTCGCTGCGCAGCACGGTGTCGGTGCCGCCGTCGGCGCGTTTGAGGGTGAGGTTGCCGGCGGTCTCGCTGGTGATGAGGCCGGAGAGGGTGCGGCCGTCGTTGGTTTCGACGATGTAGAGCGCAAAGTTGGGTGAGACTTCGCGGTTGGGGTCGAAGACGTTGGTGAGGATTTGTTCCGCGGTCCAGGCTTTGATGGTGCCGAGGTTGGGGCCGACGTCGTTGCCGCGATCGAGATGACGGTGGCAGACCATGCAGAGGGTTTCATAGACTTTGGCGCCATTGGCGGGGTTACCGGTCATGGAGAGCACTGGCTCATATTTGGTGATGACTTCCTTGCGATTCGAGGATCCGCCATCGCCGATGAGTTTGGACACACGTTCTTGCAGATAAGACAGCTTTTGCCTTCCCAGCATTGCCTTGGTCGCGGCACTGAGTTGGTTAACAGGGATGGCTTTGGTTTCGATGGCATCCAGCAGCTTGCTCACGTGGTCAACACGCTCGAGCAATTGAATGGCGGCTTTTTCTCGAAGTGGTGGCGTCAAAGTCGGCCAGGCTTCGATTATCACATCAGCAACAACAGGCTCCCAGTAAGAGCCTAGTGCTTCAAGAGCGGCTGTAATAATTTCCGGATTGTTGTTCGGCGACAGCAAGGAAGGGAACACCTTGCGGGCATTTTCTGCCGAATCACCGATTTCGGGCAAAAGTGTGATCGCGCTGATTCTCTGCATTGGAGGCGTTTGTTCATCGGCAATGCTCTTGCGCACCCGTTCAGCGAAGCGCTGCAGCCATTCTTGGTCGGAATCAGTGCGAAAATGGTGAAAAACTATTTTTTGAAGCGATGTTCGCGATCTGCGTAGTTCAGTTGCAAGGTCCCCCAGCAAACGCATCGTAATCGCATCTATAGGACCGCGACGCACAAGGGCGAGACAGGCATGGAACGGCGCGTCATTGACAGGGATATCCTTGCAGCGACGCCCAATCATCTTCATGCATTCGCCAGCAAAGTCCTGAAGCGTTTTCGAATCGCCAAATTCGGGCGAGAAAACGACCTTAAGCAATGGCGGTGTGGGAAAGTCGCCCACCGCCAAGAGAGCGGCTTGAAGGACTTGCGGATTGTCGCGGTGGATCACGCATAGGCGTCCAATTGCGTCCAGGGAGGCCGGGCTGAGGAAACGCACGTGAAGCCGGATTGCCTCAATGGCTGGAACAGGATTTCGATCTCCAAGCAAAGCTGCGGTTTCGGGCCGCAATTCATAGAGTTCGTTCAGAGTGGTCGGTGCCAGCAAAGCCTGCGGACGCACCAGCAGCGCCTCTTTCCGAACGTAAGGATTTTCGTCTTTGATGGCCTGTTTTAGCAACTCGTGGCCTTCTTTGGTGAAGCCGAGACCTTCGAGAAGAGTCCAGCCTTTCGGAGTGTTATCGTCGGCCATGTAGCTACCCGAGTCTTGAATTTCGTCGAACCGTTTCACATCGAATGAGCCGAAAAAGTTCAGCGATTCCAGCACCCATAGCGCTGCCATTTTCCCCGGGGGGGTGCTGCCTTTCGTCACAAGCTGTCGCAGCGGCTCCACCGCCGCTTTGTCCTGCCGCTCAAACAGGAGGCGTTGGGCGGTTTCGCGGTGCCACGCATTCGGATGATCAAGCAGGGCGACGAGTTCAGCTGTGCTGACGGCGCTCAGCTTTGGCGTGCCGCGTGTTTTGAATGACTTCGGCGCAAGGCGGAAGAGGCGGCCTTTGTCACGGCCGCGGAGGAGATCGACGGCTGAGTGGATGTCGTCGGGGATGCTCCAGGGGTGCTCGATGACTTCGCGGTACATGTCGCAGACGTGGAGGCAGCCGTCGGGGGCGTTGACGAAGTTGACGGGGCGGGACCAGAGGTCGTCGCTGGTGCAGAAGTTTTTGTTTCCATCGACCTGCACGGCTTTGAAGGTGACGCCGTCGGGGACGAGCTTCATGCGGTAGAAGAGATTGCCGGCGACGTCGGCGACGAAGACGAAGTCGCGATACTCGGGAGGATAGGCATCGCCACGATAGACGGTGATGCCGGCGGAGGAAGTGACGACGCCGGCCCCGACGAGTTCGCTCTTGGGGAGGGTGCTGCCTTCCTGCAACCAGCGTTTGGCGCGGAACTCGCGCCAGGGCTCGGGCGGACTGGTGCGATAGACGGGAAGCTGATCGCCGGCCTCGGCGCAGTCGTTGAGGGCGCTGGGGACGACGAGGTAGGGATTGCGTGCGAGGTAGCGATAGGGCAGGACGACGTGCTGGCAGGGATTGCGGATGTTGCAGAGGAAGCGGTTGCCCCAGTCGTCGAAGGTGTTGCCGAAGCGGGCACCGCCGCTTTCAAGGCGGACATCTCCGGTGGAGGGATCGAAGCTGAAGTCGTTGCGTTTGATGGAGAGCGGTTTGAAGTCGGCGGGCAGCGGCATGACGGACTCGCTGCCGGGAGCGCGCTGAATTTCGCCGCCGTTGCTGCCGCCGGCGATGTAGATGCGGTGGTCGAGGCCCCAGATGGGGTTGTTCATCACGGCCTGGACGTTGAGCTTTTTGAAGCCGGTGAAGACTTTTTGGCGCACATCGGCCACGCCGTCGCCATTGGTGTCTTTGAGGTACCAGACGTCGGGGGTGGCGGTGACGAAGATGCCGCCTTTCCAGCAGGCGGCGCCGGTGGGCCAGGAGAGGCCTTCGGCGAAGACGGTGGCTTTGTCGAAGATGCCGTCGCCATCGGTGTCAGTGAGGAGGCGGACTTTGCCGATGGCTTGATCGGTGGGGTTTTCCTGGGCGTGCTTGTGGTGCTCCTTGTCCGTGTAGGGGTAGTCGTTCATCTCGCACACGTAGGCGCGGCCGTCCTCATCGTAGGTGATGGCAACGGGATCGGTGACGAGGGGCTCGGCGGCAATGAGCTGCATCTGGAACCCGTCGAGGACGTGGAAGGTCTTCGCGGCGTTTTGCGGCTCGGTAGGCGGAGTCGTGGGGAACTTCAGCTCCTCAGCAGAAATGCCGGGGATGGAAGAGCACAGGGTCAGGGCCAGCCAGACGATCAACGGACGTTGCATGCAGAATGGACGGCACGAGGGGGCCGGTTCTTACCCGCCGCCGCCATGGCCGAGCTTATTCAGCTTCTCCCGAGACATCCATGACACACTGCACCCAGGTGAAAACAGGTGTCAGCGGCGCGTAGAGGTGGCGCAGCTGGCTAAAACTGGCCTTGTCCGGCAGACTGTAAGGGCCAGTCTCCGCCATGGTCTGGCCTTCATCACGGGAATGCTGCAGGCCAAGGACGTGACCGATTTCATGCGGCAGCCATCTTGTGATGGGATCGCCGATCAGGGCAAAGGACCCGGTGCTCCACCATTCGGAAGGGTCCAGGTAGATGTGCCCCCGGTCAGAGCTCCACGGAAAAGCTGCATGGCCCATGCTGCCGAGCTGACCGTCCCACGTGCGGCCGGGAGGAGCGCTAAAGCTGATCACGATGTCTGACGGCTCGCCGACCCGGGCCTGCGCAAAGGTGAAGACCCCGGCGGCCTCCCAGCTTTTGAAGCTTTGATCGATCTCGCGCAGCAGGTCCGCCTCCACCAGGCGCTTCGGCAAGGGGGCGGCGGCGGTGTCCAGTCGCCAGGTCAGGAGGCGCTTGTTCCAGAGCTGAGGCTTGTTGTAGCTGACCATCCTGCCCCCGGTGCCAAAGGGCTTCGAAGGCGCGCTGATCTCCTTTTTCTGCACGGCAATCTCGTGGTACGCGCAGTTGCTGATCAGGCAGGCTGCCCATAAGCAAAGGCTTAGCGAGAATGCGTTATTCTTCATGAAAATGGAGGGATTCGACAATTTTGAATCTCAACCATGATATGAATTCGCAAATGTAAGAATTGTAAATACTTATTCACCACCGCGTCACGAGTTTGACTCTCTTGCATCCCTGCGAGCTCTCGCCACACTGCCCGCCCCCTTCCCCCCTTTCCAGCCATGGCCTACATCAACGAAAACTACAACAAGCTCAAAGCCGGTTACCTCTTCCCTGAAATCGCGCGCCGGGTGAAGGCCTTCACCGAGGCCAACACTGAGGCCGCAAAGCGCCTCATCCGCTGCGGCATCGGCGACGTGACCGAAGCTCTGCCAGAGGCCGTGCGCAACGCGATGCACAAGGCTGTGGATGAAATGGGCGACCGCAGCACCTTCCGCGGCTACGGCCCGGAGCAGGGCTACGACTTCCTGCGCAACGCCATCGCCGAGCACGACTTCAAGGCCCGCGGCATCCAGGTGGAAGCCGACGAAATTTTCATCTCGGACGGCAGCAAGTGCGACACCGGCAACATCCTCGACATCTTCGGCGCCGGAAACAAGATCGCCATCACCGACCCCGTGTACCCCGTGTACGTGGACACCAACGTCATGGCTGGCAACACCGGCGATGCCGACGAAAGCGGCGCCTACGCAGGCCTGCACTACCTCAAATGCACGCCGGCCAACGGCTTCGTGCCCGAGATCCCGAACGAGCCCGTGGACCTGGCCTACCTCTGCTACCCGAACAACCCCACAGGCGCCGTCGCTACCCGTGCGCAGCTCGAAGCCTGGGTAAAATACGCCCTGGCCAACGGCACCACCATCCTCTACGACGCCGCTTACGAAGCCTTCATCCGCGATCCAGAACTGCCGCGCTCAATCTATGAACTCGAAGGCGCGCGCGACTGCGCCATCGAGTTCCGCAGCTTCTCCAAGAACGGTGGCTTCACCGGTGTGCGCTGCGGCATCGTCATCATTCCGAAGGGCCTCATGGGCAAGACCAAGGCTGGCGGCAAACAGGCCATCCATCCCCTCTGGAGCCGCCGCCATAGCACCAAGTTCAACGGCACCAGCTACATCGTCCAGCGCGGCGCCGAGGCCATCTACTCCCCCGAAGGCAAGGCCCAGGTCAAGGCGCTCATCGAGCACTACATGGGCAATGCCGCCCTGCTCGTCGAGGCCTGCAAAAAGGCCGGCCTCCAGGTCTTCGGCGGCGTGAACGCCCCCTACGTCTGGGTCGGCTGCCCGAACGGCCTCACCAGCTGGCAGATGTTCGACAAGATGCTCAACGAAGCCAACGTCGTCATCACCCCCGGCAGCGGCTTCGGCAGCGCCGGCGAAGGCTACTTCCGCATCAGCGCCTTCAACAGCCGCGCCAATGTGGAGGAAGTCTGCCGCCGCATTGCGCAGCTGTGAGTGCTTCGCAAGGAAGGATGAGGGATCAGGATGATCCCTCTCCTTCCTTCGCTTTGATCACACAAAATCCGTGATCGACCCAAAGTCCGCGTCAAAAAGGCGCCGGTAGGTGCGGAAGGCGAAATGGTCCGTCATGTTCGCGATCCAGTCGCACACCAGTCGCGCGCGTGCTGGCGCGTCTGGGGCAGCCTGGATCTCCTTTTCAATCGCCGCAGGCATCAGATGCAATCCCCTGGGCTGCACACTGTCGATGTATCGCTCCTGCAGCACTCCAAACAAACGCGTCAGAATGAAGTCCGCCTTGTGGTCCAGCTGCTGCAGCTGCGGACTTAAAAAGACCAGCTCCAGAGCGATCTTTTTGTGCAGGTCAGCCCGCCGGCGAAGCACGGGATCAATCTCCAGCGCATGCTGATGCCGCCGCGTGCTTTGGCTGAGGAAATTTGCCGCCGTCACCAGTTTCGTCGCCCGGATGCATTCGCCGATGAGGCGGTTCAGGCGGCCTTCCACGCGGTTTTCACGCACGGCTTTGCAGAGAAACTCCACGTCTGCCTGGTCCGCCTCCGAAAGATCCTGCTCCCCTGCCCAGCGCTCCAGACGCTGCACATTGATGAATCCGGCGTGGATGCCGTCCGCAATGTCATTGAGCGAGTAGGCGGTGTCGTCCGCCCAGTCCATGATCTGGCACTCGATGCTGCGGAAGCCATTGCGCGACTTTCCAGGCGTAAGCTCCACGGGAAAGGCCTGGCCGCCGAGGGTGAAATCGAGCCAGCGCTCCTGCTCGTCGTAGAGGAAGTGATTTTTCGCCTGCTTGTCCTCGGACCACAGCGTCTTGTACTTCAGCACACCATCCAGCAGCGCGCGAGTGGGGTTCATTCCATTGCGGCCCTCACTGAAGAGCGTCTGGGTGAGGATGCGCAGCGTCTGCGCATTTCCCTCAAATCCACCATAGGGCGCCATCAGCCGGTGCAGCGTGCGCTCGCCTGAATGCCCGAAGGGCGGATGCCCGAGATCGTGGCTGAGGCAGGCGCTTTCGACAAGATCCGAATCGATGAAGCATTCATCTTCGAGAAACTGGCTTTGCTGCGTGAGCCAGCCGCAGATGCTGCGCCCGATCTGCGCCACCTCAATGCTGTGCGTCAGGCGCGTGCGGTAGAAATCATACTCCCCGGACAGGAACACCTGGGTCTTGTTCTGCAGACGGCGGAACGCGCTGCTATGGATGATGCGGTCACGGTCGATCTGAAACGGACTCCGATACTCGCCGGCATGCGCGGGTCGCGGCTCGAGCGTTTCGATGTCAAAGGAAGTGTAGAAGCGGTTCGCGGGCATGCGGTGGGTGCCGCGATGCTAGCAGGTCGTGGCGGGCGGGCAAGGCCGCTGCTTCAGCGCGACCTGCGGAAGGCGAACTGGCCTGTGGGCATCTGATTCTCACCGTCAGACTCCCGTTCACGGCGTTTGCCATTGATAAAGGCAGGCTTGAAGGGCAGGTGCAGCACTTTTTCGATCTCGTCATCCGTCATGCCTTGGGCGCGCAACCGGCTGCGTTCATAGATGCGATATTTGTGAATCTCTAACATGGGGTTGATGCCTGAGACCTCCAGGCAGAGGGCGGTGTTCAAAACTGCCCCGTTTTCAACAGCACCAAAGTGCACGCTTCCTCGCAGGCGATTCCGGCTTTTTGCAAAGCGGCGGCCAGAGGCGCATTTTCCGCGCCAGGATTAAAAATGATTCGCCGTGGTTTCAGTGCGATCAGCTTCTCCTGCAGCCCCTTCGAGATGGCCTCTCCGACATACATCGTCACGGTGTCCACCGGGCCGGAGATGCCGCGCAGGTCTGCCACGACGGGGACGCCCTCGATCTCCGCCAGCGCGGGATGCACGGGCACGACCTCATGGCCATATTTCCGCAGCAGCAGCAGGGCACGATGGCTGTAGCGCTCTGGATTATTGCTGGCACCGACAATGACGACTCGTTCCGTTTTCATGATTTCCGGTCCTCCTTTTCATCATCTTCTTCATCTAAATGAAACAAGTGGAGCGCACGGTGAGCCGCCGGGGCCAGGACGATGCCCATGACGGAAATGAACACCAGGCCGCTGAACAAAGCATAGAAAGACGCAAAGATTTTAGCCGAGTCTGATGGCAGGTCGCCCATCGGCCCCATGCCGCCCAAAATCATGGATGCGTTCAGAAGGCTGTCGATCCATGTGAACCTGGCAATGTAATGGTAGCCCAACACCCCCACCCCTAGAGCCAGGCCGGACACAACGAAAGCCAGCAGGGCGGACTTCAGCACTCTCTGCAGAAACACCAGGCGGCTGGCAAGCGGGTCAGTGCGTGATTCAAAGGCGTCAAACATGGCGCATCACCATCCCGGCGAAGCCATGAATTGCAAGACCGGCTCCGTCTTTCCCACCTCGCTCACGCGCACCCTGCCATCGTGACAGCCGGAGATGATGCGGGTGCCGCCGTCAGTGCGCTGGAACAGGAGAACATTTACCCGGTCTTCATAGCGGGTGATCTTGTCCCGCGCACTCCGAGTCTTGGTATCGACGGAAACCACGGCCCCATTTCCAAGGGCGGCAAGAGGCGTTGTGGCATCGAGAAAGCCGACTGCCAGCACCTCGGTGCGGCCGCCGGGACGCAGCGTGGAGTCCTTTTTGCCCTCGCCATTCGCATTCCAGCGGCGGATCTCTCCCTGGATGTCCCCCGTGATGACTTCCTTGCTGTCCGGGGTAAAGGCCACACTCATCACCGCACAGTCGTGCTGTGTGAAAGTGGCCACGATCTCTCCATTGGCGGCATCAATCCGTCTGGCGGTGCGATCTCGGCTGGCCGTGGCGATGTGCTGGCTGTCAGGGGAAAAGGCCATGCCCATGATCCAGTCTGCATGCGGCTCGATCTGCCACTTCAGTTTGCCAGAGGGCAGCTCAAAGCAGCGCACCTGATTGTCCGCGCCACCACAGGCCAGAAGCCTGCCATCAGGACTGGCAGCCATGGCCAGCACGCAGTCTCGCGAGCTCACCAGCCGCCTGCGCTCCGCCGGCTTGGCGGGATTCACCATCCAGACTTCGCCGGAGCGCCCGGGAACACCACCCGCGACGGCCAGCTTATCTGCGGCCACCCAGGCCAGTGCCAGAATGCGTTCCGGCATGCCGTCGATGCGCGATTTGAGCTTTCCTGATGCTGCATCCCACAGCGTGACTTCAAAATAGCCGCTGCATGCCAGCGTGTCTCCGGCAGGGTTCAGCACCATTGCGGTGACAGGCAGCGGTCGCGGATACCTCGCAGGAGCCAGGGACTTCTCCGGCTCCGGAACGATGGCGCGCAGCGGCGCTTTCTTATCCGTCACGTCCAGTTTGGCACCGTTCGCGATCCAGTCGCGGACCAGCTTCACCTCCTTTTCGGGAAGTGGATCGGCCTTCTTGGGCATGCGGTCATCGGCCTCAACCGTGGCGATGAGTCGATACAGCTCGCTCTCATCCGGCCTGCCCGGCACCACCGGCGCGGTGCCGCTGTCGCCCGCCTTGAGCATCAGTTCAATGCTGTCCAGGCGATAGCTGCCCTTGGCCTTGCCTGCCCGGTGGCACTCCACGCATTGGTCGAGCAGCACCGGCGCGACCTGCCGGGAAAAGGAAATATCCGCAGCGGCGGAAAAAGCTGTGAGGGAAAGGAAAAGCAGCGGACGAAGCATGGGGGTGAAAAGAAACGGCACTAAAGACCGAGTTTGTCGGACGTTGCATCCAGCGCCCGCCTCTTTTACATGCACCCCATGAGCCCGAGACCCTGGATCATTGCTGAAACGAACTGGAAACACGTGCACGCCACGCGCTACGAGGCCGCCGTGCTGCCATGGGGTGCCACGGAGGCGCACAACTGGCACCTGCCCTACGCCACGGACTCTTTGCAAAATGACGCCATCGCGGCCGAGGCAGGCCGCATCGCCTGGGAGGCGGGGGCCAAAGTGGCCATCCTGCCCAACATGCCCTTCGGGGTGCAGACGGGCCAGCTCGACATCCCCTTCTGCATCAACATGAAGCCCAGCACCCAGTTCATGGTGCTGGAGGACGTGATCAGCAGCCTGGAAGGCGTGGGCGTGATGAAATTCGTCATCCTCAATGGCCATGGCGGCAATGACTTCCGCCAGATGCTCCGCGAGCTGCAGGCCCGCCACCCAAAGATGTTTCTCTCCACCGTGTCCTGGTTTCAGGCCGTGAAGGGAGATGACATCTTCGACATCGTGGGCGATCACGCCGACGAGCGCGAGACCAGCCTCATGCTGCACTTTCACCCGCATCTGGTGCTGCCGAAATCCGAATGGGGTCCGGGCACCGACAACCGCTGGAAGCTGAACGCCATCAATGAAAAATGGGCCTGGGCGCAGCGTGCCTGGACAAAGGCCACCAACGACACCGGCTCCGGAGATCCCCAGCACAGCACCGCGGAGAAAGGCAAACAGTACTTCAATGCGCTGGGCGCCAAAATAGCGACCTACCTGATCGAACTCGCCGCAGCGGACATCAGCGATCTTTACGAGAAGTCGAAATGATCCGCTTCATCGTCAGCCGCATCGTGCAGGGCATCATCGTGATCTTTGCGGTGATCACGCTCACGTTTGCACTGTCATCGCAGGTTCCAGGCGGCTTGGTGCGGAGCGAGCGCGCCGTCAGCAAGGAGGCGCAGAAAGCGCAGGAGGAATACTATGGTCTGAACAAACCATGGATCGTGCAGCTGGGCCTGCAGTTTAAACACTACGCCACGC
This sequence comes from Prosthecobacter sp., assembly GCF_044222565.1. Classification (GTDB taxonomy): domain Bacteria; phylum Verrucomicrobiota; class Verrucomicrobiia; order Verrucomicrobiales; family Verrucomicrobiaceae; genus Prosthecobacter. The sequence continues at coordinate 451,079 of NZ_JBGANA010000004.1, read as the reverse complement.
TGAACCTGCCTGAGTCCTGGCATTACAAAGGACGGGGCGTGGATGAGATCATCGTCTCCGGTTTTCCGGTCTCAGCAAAGGTGGGCTGTGCCGCGCTGCTGATAGCGCTTGGGTTCGGTGTACCGCTGGGAGCGGTGGCGGCGCTGCGTCCGAACACCTTCGGGGACCGTGCCAGCACCCTCGCAGCCACCCTGAGCATCCTCGCCCCCAGCATGGTGCTCGGGCCGCTCCTGGCCACGCTCTTTGGCCTGCACCTGCGCTGGTTCAATGCCTCGGGTTGGTTTGACCCTTCGGACTGGGTGCTGCCGGCTTTCACCCTGGGGATCATCTACAGCGGCTACATCGCACGGCTCACCCGTGGCAGCCTCCGTGAAACGCTGGCGCAGGAATTCATCCGCACCGCACGGGCCAAAGGAGCCAGCGAGTTCTCCGTCGTGTTCCTCCATGCGCTGAAACTCGCCAGCCTGCCCGTCCTCAATTTCCTCGGGCCCGCCGCAGCAGGTCTTCTCACGGGTTCATTCATCGTGGAGACCGTGTTTCAACTGCCGGGGCTGGGCCAGTTCTTTGTCTCTGCGGCGATCAACAAGGACATCCCGCTCGCCATCGGCCTCTCCACTTTTTTCGCGGCCCTCATCGTCACGTTCAATCTGCTGGTGGACATCCTGCAGGCCATTCTCAACCCGCGCATCCGGCTTCACGCATGAGCACAGCGACGAGCCAGGGACTTTCTCCAATGCGGGCAGCGTGGCGGCGGCTCATGCGGAACCGCATGAACGCGCTGGCTTTGAGCTTCCTCATCGCGTTGTTTCTCCTGTGCTTCATCGGTCCGGAACTGTCGCCATACGATCAGTCGCACCAGGATCTGGAGCTGAAGGCCGCGGACTTCAGCATTTCTCACTGGCTGGGCACAGACCCGCTGGGAAGGGACATGCTCACACGCATCCTTTACGGCGGACGTGTGTCTCTGGAAGTGGGCCTGCTGGCCACGGCCGTCGCGGTGATCATTGGTGTCCTCTATGGTTTGATCTCAGGTCTTGCAGGCGGCCGCACGGACGCGGCGATGATGCGAATCGTGGACATTCTTTATGCCTTCCCTTTTGTGAATTTCGTCATCCTCCTCATGGCAATCGTCGGGCGAAAGTTCTGGCTGATTTTTCTCGCCATCGGCGCAGTGGAATGGCTGACCATGGCCCGTGTGGTGCGTGGTCAGGTCCTGGCGCTGAAGAACCTTGAATTCGTCACGGCAGCGCGGGCCTCAGGTGCGGGCTTCTGGCACATTGTCTGGAAGCACCTGCTGCCAAACGTCTCTGGCCCGGTCATCGTCTACGCCAGCCTTACCGTGCCGGGCGTCATGCTGCTGGAGGCTGCGCTGAGCTTTCTCGGTCTCGGCATTCAGCCGCCGGATGCCAGCTGGGGCGTACTGATCCAGGAAGGCGCCAACTCCATGGAAAGCTATCCCTGGCTGCTGATGTATCCCGGCATCTTTTTCTCAGCCACCCTCATGTCGCTGAACCTTCTGGGAGATGGACTGCGGGATGCCTTTGATCCCAAATCGATGTCCCAGCAGTAGATTGAAAAAAAGTTTCAGGCGGGCTGAATAGTCGTGAAGCAGCCACGTCAGAGAGTGCGGATACAAATTCCACTCTCCAATGAAAACACTCTTCTCAGTCCTCGCTGCAGCCGCAGTTTTTGGTTTCGCAGCTCCCACCAGTGCTCGGGCCGACTATCCCGGCGAGACCCGCATCGTGGGTTACAACCCCAATGGCACACCCATCATCGCCGTCTATCAGGCTGCCACCCTTGATGCCTACGGCCGCCCCATCTACCAATGGATCACCCCAGGCCTCGCCGCAGGTTATGCGGGCGGTTACTCCAGCGGTTACGTGACGCCGAGGCCTGTGTATGTGCAGCCACCCCGCATCAATCTGGGTGTTGGGTTGGGTGTCGGCAGCGCCGGCTGCCGGCCGAACTATGGTTACGGCGGCTACAGCCACCACCATCATGGATACCACAGGTAGTAGCGTGGAACCCTTGATGTGAGAGCATGCCCCCGTTCGGCCCCGCCAATTGACTGGCGGGGCCGTTTTGTTGATGCCTCGTTGCACGAGTGGCGCGTTTCGTGTCATGTGATGGCATGCGCTGGATTCTTCGTGCTGCCATTCTCGCCGCCTGCCTGGGCGGCATCGCGTTTTTTCATCACCTCCGCACCAGCAGACCCACCCGGGTGGAGGCGGCCAATCGTGCCGGCATCCTTTTGCTTGGCAATGGCACGGAACCCGCCACGCTCGATCCACAACTGGCCAGCGGTCAGCCGGAGCACATGATTTTTCATGCGCTCTTTGAGGGCCTTATCTCTCCGGCCCCGGGAAACCCGGATGGAGATGCACCCGGTGCGGCCGTTTCCTGGACGCAGGAAAACTTTACAGTCTGGACCTTCAAGCTACAGCCTCAGGGAAAATGGAGCGATGGCGCACCTCTGACCGCCGCCGACTTTGTTTACTCCTACCAGCGCATTCTCACCGCAAAGCTCGGCGCGGACTACGCCGGCATGCTCTACCCTATCCTAAATGCGGAGGAGTACCACACCGGCAAAATCACCGACTTTTCACAAGTCGGCGTCAAGGCCCTCGATCCGCTCACGCTGCAGATCACACTCAAGGGTCCCGCGCCCTACCTGCCCAGCATGATCAAGCACTACGCATGGTTCCCCATGCCGAAGCAGGCAATCGAAAAATTTGGCAGCATGACCGACCGCAACACCCGGTGGACCCGCCCTGGCAACATGGTCTGCAACGGCGCCTTCAAGCTCAAGCGCTGGGATGTGAACCAGGCTCTCGAAGTGGAGCGCAATCCGCACTACTGGGACGCCGCCACCGTGAAACTCAACGGCATCGTCTTCCTTCCCATCTCCAATGACACCACCGAAGAGCGCGCCTTTGCCGACGGCCAGCTCCACGTGACGCTGACGATGCCCCTCTCAAAAATACCCGCCTACGAGAAAGGCAAGTCGCCCAGCTACCACAATGATCCGCTGCTCAGCGTGTACATGTATCGCCTTAACACCACCCGGAAACCATTCGACAATCCGCTGGTGCGCCGTGCGCTCGCTCTCGCCATCGACCGCGAGAGCATCACGCGCAACATCCTCCGCGCCGGACAAAAACCAGCCACCGGCCTCACACCGCCCGGCTGCAACGCCAGCTACCAGGTGCCGGACATCATGCGCTTTGATCCCGCCGAGGCGCGCAAACTCCTGGCTGAGGCAGGCTTTCCAGACGGCCAGGGCTTTCCGCCTTTTGACATCCTCATCAATACAAGCCCCGCCCACCGCGCGCTGGCAGAAGCTGTGCAGGCCATGTGGAAGGAGCATCTCAAAATACCCGCAGGAGTGCTGAACCAGGACTGGGGCGTTTACATCGAATCCCAGCGCAAGCTCGACTATCAGGTGGCCCGCTATGCCTGGGTGGGAGACTACCTTGATCCCTCCACCTTCCTCGGCTGCTGGCAGACGGGCGATGGCAACAACAACACCGGCTGGGGCAGCAAACGCTACGATGAGCTGATCCATCAAAGCTTTCAGGAAGGCGATGTGGCCAGACGCCTGCACTACCTGAACGAGGCAGAAACCCTGCTGCTCAATGAAGCGCCGATCATTCCGATCTATTGGTACACACACTCGTACCTCATGCGCCCGGAGGTCAAAGGCATGCTGCCCTCCCTCCTCGAACACCGCTGCTACAAGGCTGTGGAGCTGAGGCCCTGACCTTCACTCTTCCGAACGTCTGGAGCCCGTGCGGAAATTCATGCCCGGCGGGGGCGCGAACGTCCGCCGATGACGAACAAACCCAAGGCAAGCAGCAGGCACGAGGAGGGCTCCGGCACCACCACCCCGGTGATCTGAATATTGTCCAGTCCCAGACCCGTCAGAGTGCTGTTGGCGCCGCTCGCAATGATCCGGACATCCACGTGGGCGGAGCTGTACCAAGGTTCAAAACTGATGCTTCTCCAATCCGTGTCCGGCGATGATGAAGGTAATGGACTCATGACGAAAAATCCGTCGCCATTGGAGTCGTTTCCATCTGGATTGGTGATATCCCAATGAATGGCATTGGCCGTGCCCGGCGTCAGCTGAACCAGTTCGCTCTGCCAATAGACCGAAAAAGCGTCGTCCCTGGATATCTGCACATAGAAGGAGGTGGGACCATGCAATCCTCCAGGAAGTTCTCCCGAATAGACATCAAAGCTTAGGCCATCCAAATAACGAGCAAAGCTCGTCGTGACGATTGTTGAATACAAGGTGAGGACATCGGGACTTCCATTGTCCGCGAAACCAGTGAACAAAGCCGAAGGCCCCGAACCGAAGCCTGAAGCCGCGCCAATACCCACCAGACCCGGCCCCCCGATGCTGGAATAATTCGTTGGCGCCGGTCCATTCGGATTGGCAGCGGAATTATAAAAGGACTCCGAAACAGCACTGCTGTAAGCCCCGGGGCTGTACTGGTCAAAAGTGATCTCCGTAAGTACCGCCTGCGTCGACTGGGGCTGGCTTGGGACCCACTGTGAGGATTGAAACGGCAGCTGCCCGGCAGCTTCGCCGACCATGGCCGCCATGAAAGAGGCTATTACCGCTTTCCATGAAACGAATGAGAATATTCCTTGAGCAGACTTCATGCAGACAAGCTAAGTACATGCTTACTACACACAAGCGCCAAGTTAGGTTAAATAATCATGATGCGGTAAGTAATTTGTCAGGTGCTTGTAAGTTCTCTATTCGACCCGCCCAGCTAATGCATTGATGCCTCGTTGTTTATTGTCAGAACCAAGTGAATTCTACAATGAAGGATAAATAGTGTCTTTACACATCAGCGGCGGAGCCAATCATCCATGCTTCTTGATGATCTGAATGAAGTCCGGCAGATATTCCTTCGCCTTCTTCTCTCCCACACCGCGGATCTTCATTCCAGCCTCAATCGTCTTCGGCTTCAGCCGTGTCATGAATTCCAGCGTCTGGTTGCTGAATATAATGTAAGGCGGCACTCCTTCAGACTCGGCCAGCGTCGTGCGGTGGCGCTTGAGTTTTTCAAACAACGCATCGTCGAAACCGAGTTCACGCGCCGCCAGCTCTTCGTTCATCGCTGTCTTGCCCTTTGGCTTTGCCGCCGGCGCATGCATGGAAGGCCATCGCATCCTGACGTTCAGCCCCTTCTTCATCACATCGGCGCCGCGTGCAGTCAGCGTCACTTTCGGAAACTCTCCGCTGCTGGTCTCGATGAGACCCATCTTTTCCAGCTCCGCAAACAGTGGATGCAGCGCCTGGGTGCCCACATGCTTGAGCAGCCCGTAGGTCGTGAGCTGATCATGCCCTGCATCCACGATCTCCTTGGACTTGCTGCCCACCAGCATCTGGATGATGCGCCCTTTGCCAAAGCGCCCCTCCCACGTGCCATCGGCATGTTTGGTGGACATGCGCGCGATGCCGCTGAGCGCCTGACGCAGCATCGTTACCTCCTCCTGCGTCCCCTCGCGCGGTGCTTCCACACCCTCCGCCCGGCACACATCACAGCTGCCGCAGGGCGTGCTTTCGCTCTCGCCAAAGTAACGCAGAATCTGCTCCTGCCGGCAGGCCTTGTCGTCATAGCAGAGGTCGATCATCGCCTTGAGCTTCGAGCGGTCACGGCGGTCCTTCTCGCGCAGCGCCTCCACATCGAATTTCAAATCACGCGTCAGCACATTCGGCTGCAGCAGCCGCGTCCCACGGACACGCTTCCCGGGAATGTCGAACCGTTCAATGTAGTCATTTCGCACCAGATGGCTCAGCGCAGAGCCAATCGCCATGCTGTTCTTCGCACCCGAGCGCTCCGTGATTTCGTCAATCGACGCCTGCACCTCGTGGTTCGAATCCGCCGCATTCAGCAGCGTCTGGTACACCCCGCGGATGACGTCCACGCTCGGATTGTTTCCATCGATGAAAAACTCCTGCGTCTTGGTGTCGGCAAAATTGAAAAACAGATCGCACTGGGAAGGCTCGCCGTCACGTCCCGCACGCCCTGCCTCCTGATAGTAGGCCTCCACGCTGCCCGGAACGTCGAAGTGAACGACAAACCGCACGTCCGAGCGGTCGATGCCCATGCCAAAGGCATTCGTCGCCACCGCCACGTCCGCCTTCTTCGTGATGAACTTTGTCTGCCGCGACTCACGTTCCTTGTCATCCAGTCCGCCGTGGTACTCGATGACCTTGAGCTTCCATGACCTCAGTTCCTCGCCCACCTCCTCCACCCGTTTCCGCGTGGAGCAGTACACGATGCCGGTCTTGAACTGCGTGATGATCTTCCGCAGCCGCTCATACTTCTCCGCGTTCGACTTTGTCTGTGCAATGTTCAGGCTCAGGTTCGGCCGCTCAAAACCGCGAATCGTGACAAAGGGGTCTCTCAGCGCCAGCGTCTGCAAAATGTCCCCCCGCACTTCAGGCGTGGCCGTAGCCGTCAGCGCCACCACCTGCGGCCGGTCCAGCTGTGCCAGTGCCTCGCCCAGCCGCATGTAGTCCGGGCGAAAATCATGACCCCATTGTGATAGGCAGTGCGCCTCATCCACCGCAAACAGCGCGATCTGCACCTGCCGCAGCGCATTGGTAAACATGCGGCTGCGAAAGCGCTCCGGCGCCACATATACCAGCTTGTACTCACCCCGCCGCAGCGCATCGATGCGCGCCTGCTGCTCGCTGAGCGAAAGAGAGCTGTTGATCAGCGTGGCCGGAATGCCGCGCCGCTCCAGCGCATCCACCTGATCCTTCATCAGGGCGATGAGCGGGCTCACCACCACGGTCACGCCCTCCATCACCATCGCCGGAAGCTGGTAGCACAGAGATTTGCCGCCACCCGTGGGCATGATCACCATCGTATCGCGCCCGCTCAGGATGCTGGCCATCACCGTTTCCTGCCCGTCCAGAAACTCGCGAAAGCCAAAATACTTCTGCAACGCCATCTTGGCGTCGTGAATGGGTGTGGAATCGGCGGTGGGAAGAAGTTCGGGCACGGACTGCCCATCATGGATGCGCTGGCGGATTCCTCAACCGTCCATGCATCAATGCTCCTCCTTCTTCGGCGCGGGTTTGGGCTTCAGCGATGGCATGAAGCCCAGTTTCTCACCCGCCTGGTGCATGCATTTCACAATGTTCCCCTCCTCCAGTTCCAGCGCCTCCTCCAGCTTGAGGCCGCTGGTCTTTGGCAGCTTCGCCGCATTGTGCTCACGCACCATCTTCAGCGTGCGCGCCAGTTCCGTGCCCGGTTTGTCGGGGAAAGTGGCCCAGTATCCCGGTTTCAGACAAGGTATGTCCAGCGGATCTCGCGTGATCATTTCCAGGTGGTAGCCGATCCCTGGATTGTACTTCTCAAACAGCGCAAACATGCGCGGCAGGTCCAGGATGCCCTCCCCCAGCGGTACCTCGGCAAGCAGAAAGCCCGTGGGCGTCTCTTGCACCGCCATGTCCTTGATGTGCGTGGTCACCGCAAAAGGCGCCAGCGTTTCCACTACCGTCATCGGATCTTCCAGCAAGGCGATGCTGTTCCCGGTATCCACACACGCGCCTATGTGCGGACTGCCCAGCCGGCCCAGCACCTCCGCAAGTTCCGCCGCATGCAAATCCTTGTGATTCTCAATGCCGATCTTCACCCGCTGCCTCTTCGCCACGGGCTCGGCCAGCTGCATGGACTTGACCGCACCGTCCTTCCAGTGCCTGAACTCCTCCAGGCTGGAAAACAGTTCATAGCGCCGCCCGCCCGTCGCAGAGCGGAAGATCGTGGCCCCCGCCTCCTTGGCGATGCGCACCTCCTGCTCGAAACGCCCCACATCGTTCTCATTCTTCGGCAGCGTGATGCTCCCCTCCAGCTTGATGATGTAGGACTCGCACGTCGCGCGCACCTTCTGTGCAAACTCGCTCGTCCACCCGCCCACCATCGTCTGCAGGGATCCCACCCCAAGATCACGCACATGATCAAGCACATCCAGCGCATGCTCAAACGGCGGAAACTTCATGCTCGAGTACTTCCCCTGCCAGCGCTTCCAGTACGAATGAATCACAATCCCCATCTTCTTCCCCCGCAAGGCTCCCGATGCAGGCAGCGCAGCCGCAAACGCAGCGGCAGAAGTGAGAAAGGTGCGTCGTGTCATGTGGATTCAGTGAACGTCCGCGAAATTGAATTCATTTCCCCCACTTGCACAGCAATCTTCCTGCCGAAATGACGGCTCGTTCATGCCTATCTAACCGCAGCGTCAAATCTCACGGCCACATCCAGAAACAGCTTTCCCCAGCCACTGCTGATGCTGACTTCTTGAATAGAGCCTGTCGGAGCAAATAGAAGAGAGAGCTTCCTTGAATGAGCCCAGAATCCATCCGATTCGATGTCTGAAATGATTTGATCAAATTCGTTCAATGCCTCCTCGGAATTGTCCCAGGATGACCAGACGAAGTTATTGTCTGGCAGTGCCAGCAGCGCTCGCGTTTCTCGAAGAACTTTCAGGAGATCATCTGCCAGGCACTCGGACAGCCACCGCACCAGATCGGTCACGGACTCATGCTTCTTCCGCAGCGCATTCAGCGCGGGCCAGTCAATGCTGTGGCGCGGTGTGGGCAGTGTGATCTTCTGGATGCGCAGCAGATTGTGCACCGCCTCAAACTCCGCCGCCGTCATGGCGCGCAGTTCCTTGGCGGAAGGCAGCTCATCGAGCACGCTGAGCGGAATGCCCAGGCAGCTGATGCCCACGCCAAACTGATGGCCCAGGCTGCGCAGCGCATCCACCAGCGCTTCATCGTTTAATCCTTCCGCGATCACGATCTCGCTTTGCAGCGTCCAGCGCGTGGCGCTCAGCGCCTGGAAAAAGTCAGAACTGAAGGTGTCCAGCGCCACGCTCAGCTTCAGTTGCACACCCGCCAGGCCCACTTCCGGCCCTCCGAGGTGCCGGCGCAGGTCCAGCATCGCCGCATCAAATCGCGGCGCGTCATCGCTGCCCGCGTCCAGATCCCAGTCCGCCACCACGAGATCCGGGATGTCCCATTCTCCCTCCATGCTTGGGGCGCCGCTGCTGTTGCGGTTGAGCAAAAAAGGAAAACGCGAGCGCTGCAGGCACAGCCGCTCATAGATGGCCACCACCCGCAGGTAGCGCGACCAGCATTGGTCGCTCTCTCCCAGCTCGCTGTCAAAGAGGCCCTGCCGTGTCACGCCATTGCTGCCGGCGCTCAGTGTTTTCTTCTGCCGCTGATAATATCCCTGCCCCTGGTCCACCTTGGCGATGGGCGAGGTCGGATCGTAGCTCAGAATGGAAAAATGATACCGCAGCGTGGCATCGCTGTACCCATCTCCCAGGCGCAGGCGCACCAGACGGATGAGCTCGGTGCCCTTGATCGAATCCGCAGGATCATGCGGTAAGATTTCGGGCAGCAGTAGTCGCAGTTGTTCGCGTAGGTTCATCCTTGGTGCTGTGTCACAGCATGGCTGCGAAGCGGTTGCCTCGTCAACAACAGAAACGCATCACCCCACCCTCTCCTCTCGGATCACGTATCGTGTGCGCCGGCTGTTCAGCCACCGCACTCCGAACATGTCCATCGTGGCCCGCAGCGCCCGGTTGCCAAAGCCATACTTGCTCACGCCATGGATGCGCGGCCTGTGGTTCACCGGCATTTCGGTCACGCTCCAGCCCATGTTGCGGATCAGCGCTGGAATGAAGCGGTGCATGCCGTTGAAAAGCAGCAGCGCTTCACGGCAGTCGCGGCGCATCACCTTGAGCGTGCAGCCCGTGTCACGCACATGGTCGCCCACAAAACGGGAGCGCACAAAATTGGCGATGCGGCTCTGCAGGCGCTTAAAAGTCGTGTCCTTGCGCTTGGCGCGGTAGCCGCACACCAGGTCATAGCCGCCGCCCTCGTCCAGCTTCGCGATCATCGCCGGGATGTCGGCGGGGTCATTTTGCAGATCGCCGTCCAGCGTCACGATGACGTCTCCCAGCGCGGCGTTGATTCCCGCGTGCATGGCAGCGCTCTGGCCGCTGTTCTTTTCAAAAACGATCACCCGCACCCGCGCGCCACGCTGCACGCGTGCCAGGGTCTGGTCTTTTGAGCCGTCATCCACCAGTACCAGTTCGTAATCCCGCCCGTTCAGCACCTTGTCGATCTGCTGCTGCATCTCCACGACATTGTCCTCCTCATTATAAAGAGGCACGACGACGGAAATGGCGGGGGACGATGGCATGGTTTGGCAGAAAAGAGCATTAAAGGTCGGGCGGACGATAATCGTGGCAAGCGAAGATTTTCAGCCACCGGACCTCATTCCCTGCATGCATGACCCTCGCCACGGAGAGCACTTCCGTGCTCTGAAAGCGCTTTTTGAGCGCCTCAGGCATGTCGCCTTCATCCGTGACGTACAGCGCGCTGCGCCCCGCAAAGCCACGGAGATCATTCGCCGGAGTTTGCACCGCCTCGTCCCGGCCCATGTAGTGATCCAGCTCCACGGCGAGCTGCCTGTCCGCCGCCAGCACAAACCATTTTCCACCTCCTGCTTCCTCCAGCACCCCGGAGACGGCCTTGGCGCTCTCACGCCAGCCGCGCATCATTCCGGAGGGGTCCGCACCTGGCAGCTGCGCGGCGCTGCCATGGGTCGCGAAAGGCCACCTCAGCCCCAGGGTGCGCGGCAGATCCGTCTGCACCAGAAAGGCGCTTTGCACCGCCGCCAGCACGATGGCGATGGTGCGCAGACTGATTTTGTGCTCGATTTCAGCCGTTTGGGTGACCGCCGCACGGTGGGCCAGCAGCATGGCTGCAAACAGCATCCACACCGCGGCCCCCGCGTCCGGCCACCCTTCATGGGGGCCGTAAAAAAAGTCCAGCGCCGCCAGCGGCAGCAGCATGGCCATGGGCAGCCGGCGGTGGGAGATCAGCATGCTGGAGGTGAATCCCGCCAGTACACTCAGTACCAAGAGCACCAGCATCAGCGGAGAGGCCAGCACCAGCCAGCGCAGCACATTCGGCAGCAGCCGCCACTCCGGGAGCCAGCGCCACCCCGCCAGCGCCGGAAAGCCAGCGCAGCGCTGCCAGATCAGCCAGCTTAGTACGACCACCGCCCACGCCCCTGCGATTATCTTGAAACCCACCCCATGCAGATGATGCCGCAACCGCCCCGGCAGGGCGAAGAACAAAACCACCGCCGCCATGAAGGCGAAGGCGGGGGGCTGTGCGAGCGCTACGCAGGCCGCCGAAGCCCCCCAGGCACGGTGCAGCGGATTCGTCTCCTGCAGCGCATGGCGCAGGCAAAGCGCCGCGGCAGGGACGAGCGCGCAGACCACCGTGGCCGGCGTCAGCGTCACGGCGGCGAGGTTGAATGCAGGAAGCACATTCACGATGACCACCGTCCAGCTCGCGATCGTCTCATCAAAGAGATCACGTGCCAGCCGCCACACCGCCAGAGATGCCGCCAGCGCCAGCAGCGGCGCAAAGAAGCGCACCCCTATTTCGTTCGCTCCGCAGATCATGATTCCCAGCCTCGCAAAAAACTGCAGCAGCGGCCCCAGCCCAAAAAAACCACCCCACCCGCCATGCTTGATGGCAAAGACCGCCTCCGCCTCCTGCGGCGCGAGATCCAGCGTCGGCAGCAGAGCCCAGCGCCAGAGCGTGAGCAGGCCCAGGGCGGCATGGAGAAAGCGCTGGCGCTGCATGGTGGTTGCGCGCATTGAATAGTGGACGCCGCCCGCATGTCAAAGTGTCGTCTCCAATCCTTCCCTCTTATGAAACGTCTCTTCCTGCTCCCGCTGCTGCTCGCCTCCGCCCTGCGCGGCGAAGATCCCCAGCCTAAAACCGCCGAGGAAATCGTCCGCATCGTGCAAAACAGCTACGCGCTGCAAAACTACAAGATGAACGGCCAGCTGCGCGATGATGCCACCGGCCGCGTGGAGCCCATGACGCTGACCATGCAGAACCGCGTCATGCGCTTTCTGTTTAAAAACCAGCCCCCCGAAATCGTGCACTTGGACATGAACACCTCCCCGGCCACCCTTTATCAGGTGCGCCAGGGCGGCTCCTCCGTGGTGCCGGACTCCCAGCATGGAGACAAGGTCCGCGGCATGCAGTTCAACTATGAGGACCTCTCCCTTGGTTTCCTCTACTGGCCTCGTCCTCAGCTCATGGGAGATGACCGCGTGAGCGGCCAGAAGTGCTGGCGCGTCCGTGTGACGAATCCGAGCAAGGAAGGCCCCTACCACGCGGTTGACCTCTGGGTGCATCAGGGCAGCGGCGGCGCCGCCAAAATGGCGGCCTGGGATCGAAACAGCAAGATCGTGAAGCGCTATCAGGTGACCAAAGTTCAAAAAGTGGAGGGAGCCACCACCCTCAAGGAAATGCGGATCGAAACCATCAATCCCGCCAACGATTCCGTCGTGGGCCGCACCTACATGACGCTGGACGACCCGGTGAAGCAGTAGCATTGCCAGGAAAAGGGTGGTAAGGACGCGTCCCCCCTCGCGTCATTCCAGGCCTGTCCCTGCCCGCCATGAAGTTCATTCTCTTTGTCACTCTTCTGCTCACGCCCACCCTGCGTGCCGCAGATTCAAAACCCAGGTCTGCGGAAGAAATCCTGCAGGCAGTGCGCCAAAACTACGCCCAGCAGAATCAAAAGCTGCAGGGCGAACTGCGCGATGGCGACACGGGCCGCACCGAGCCGATGGAGCTTACCATGGGAAATCAGGTCATGAATTTCCTTTTCACCAAACCGCCCGTCGAGGGCATCCGCCTGAACTTCAATACAACTCCCGCCACGCTTTCCCAGACTCGCAAAGGCGTCACCCGGCAGGTCCCGTCCAGCCAGCTCGGCAGCCAGGTGCGCGGCATGGACTTTAATTATGAAGACCTCTCCCTTGGCTTTCTCTACTGGCCGCGCCCGGAGCTGATGCAGGAGACCCGTGTCAGCAACCTCAAGTGCTGGCTGGTGCGCGTGATGAATCCCGGCAAAGCCAGCCCCTACCATGCCGTGGACATCTACGTCCATCAGGCCAGCGGCACCGCTCTCAAGATGCTGGCTTATGATCAAAACAGCAAGGTCATCAAACGCTACGAAGTCATCAGCGCGCAGAAGATCAATGGCGTGCAGGCTTTGAAAGAGCTGCGCGTCGAAACTCTCGATCCCGCGACCGGCAAGATCATTGGCCGCACCTACATGAAAATGAATCCCCCAGCAAAGTGACGCGACGCATGCAACAACCGCCGCGCAAATTCAATCCTCATCCCTTCGCCTATCATCAGGAGCTGGACGTACGTATCGAAAGCCTCACCAACGAAGGAGCGGGAGTCGCCCGTGTGGACGGTTGGGTCGTCTTCGTTCCCTTCACGCTCGCTGGAGAGCGGGTGAGGTGCCGCGTCTTCCGCAATCACAAAAACTACAGCGAGGCCGATTTCGTCGAAGTCATCGAGCCGGCGCCGAACCGCGTCACGCCTCAGTGCCCGTTGTTCGGCCAGTGCGGCGGCTGCCAGTACCAGCATCTGTCGTATGAGGAACAGCTGACCTCCAAGCAGCGCCAGGTGGCCGATCTGCTCAAGCACATGGCCAAAATCGAGCATCCCGTGGCTCCGGTCATTCCCTCGCCCGTTCAGTACGGCTACCGCTCCAAGATCACCCCGCATTTTCATCGCCCCAAGGAGGGCGGCATTGGCGCCATCGGTTTCCTCCGTGCCCGCACCCGCAATGCCATGGTCGATGTCGAGCAGTGTCCCATCGCCATGCCCGCGCTCAATGCCCAGCTCGCCACCGTGCGTGAGCGTGCCCGTGCGAACTCCGCCGAGTTCAAAAACGGCGCCACCCTGCTCATGCGTGCAGCAAACAATGGCGTCCTCACACGGCCCGATGAAATCGCCGTCGAAGATGTGGACGGAGTCCGCTTCGAGTTCCAGGCGGGAGACTTCTTCCAGAACAATCCCTTCATCCTGCCCAAGTTCGTCCGCCACGCGATCGACGAAGCCAAAGCCACCGGCGCGAAATATCTTGTGGATGCCTACTGCGGCAGCGGCCTCTTCGCCATCAGCGCCGCGCGCGACTTCGAGCAGGTCATCGGCGTGGAGATTTCCGAAACCGCCGTCAAAAAGGCCGCTCACAACGCCGGAATCAATTCCTTGACGAACTGCCGCTTCATCGCCGCGGATGCCCAGCACGTTTTCAAAGACGTTCCGCATGCCGGAGCCGACACGGTCGTCATCATCGATCCACCGCGTGCTGGTTGCAGCCCCGAATTTCTGCACCAGCTCTTTGCCTTCAATCCCAAGGGCGTCGTTTACATCTCCTGCAATCCCGCCACACAGATGCGCGACCTAGTGCTCTTCACCGAGGCCGGGTTCAAGCTCGGCACCGTGCAGCCCTTCGATCTCTTCCCGCAAACAAAGCACCTCGAATGCGTCATGACGCTGAGCCGCGCCCCCGACGCATACGCTGTTCAGCTTTCCCCTGCAGCAAAGGTTCCGGTCGAAGAAACAGAACTCCCCGCCGCCGCCTGATCTCAAACTCGCTGCGCCCATGAACCGCTTCGAATTCGCCACCGCCCAGCGCATCATCTTCGGCCGCGGCACCTTCCGCGAGCTTCCGGACCTCTGCCGCAGCTTCGGCCAGCGTCCCCTCCTCATCACCGGCAGCCGCCCACAGCAATACGCAGAGCGCCTGCCAAATGTCGGCATCCACTCCATCTGCGGCGAGCCCACCGTTGAAGACATTGAATCTGGCGTCGCCCTCGCCAGGCAGCGCAGCGCCGATGTCATCGTCGCCATCGGCGGCGGCAGCGTGGTGGATGCCGGCAAAGCCATCGCCGCCATGAGCACTCAGCCCGGTGACCTGATGCGCTACATCGAAGTCATCGGCGAAGGCAAACCATTGGACGCCGCTTCCCTGCCCTACATCGCCGTACCCACCACTGCAGGCACCGGCACCGAAGCCACGCGCAACGCCGTCATCGCCAGCACCCAGCACCGCGTGAAGGCCAGCCTGCGGCATATCTCCATGCTGCCGCGAGTTGCGTTGATCGATCCCGAACTCGCCGCCGATGTCCCCTCATCCGTCACCGCCGCCAGCGGCATGGATGCTCTCACGCAATGCCTGGAAGCCTTCGTCTGCTCCCGCGCGCAGCCGATGACGGACGCACTCTGCCTCGATGGCATCCAGCGTGCCGTGCGCTCCCTCGAGCGCGCCTTTCAAAACGGCCACGATCTCGATGCGCGTGAAGACATGGCTCTCTGCGCCCTGAACAGCGGCATCGCCCTCGCCAATGCCGGACTCGGTGCCGTCCACGGCTTCGCCGCCCCCATCGGCGGCATGTTTCACGCGCCGCATGGCGCCGTGTGCGCCGCCCTTCTGGCCCCCGTTTGGGAAGCGAACGCCCGACGCGTGCAAGACCGCAGCAAATTTGCTCAAGTCGATGGAATGCTGGGAGGCGATGCGGTGAGCTGCCTCCACGCCCTTACCGAACGCCTGCGCATCCCCAAACTTGGCCACTGGGGCATCGTGAACTCCGATCTCGATGAAATCGCACGGAAAGCTGCGGCAGCGAGCAGCATGAAGGCGAATCCGGTGGCACTGACGCATGAGGAGTTGATTGCGGTTTTACGCCAGGCTTTGTGAAAGTTAAACCCGTCTCGCCACGCTTCTACAATCCTTTCCACCATGAAATCCTTCCGCCTCAAACGCCTCTTCAATGCCAAGTCCGGCCGCTGCTTCGATGTCGCTGTCGACCATGGGTTCTTCAATCAAGCGGGATTTATCCAGGGCATTGAAGACATGCGCAAGGTGGTGAAGAAGCTCGTCGAGGCCGGGCCGGACGCCATTCAGCTCACGCTTGGCATGGCGCGGCATCTGCAGGAAATCCCCGGACGCGAGAAGCCCAGTCTAGTCCTTCGCACGGATGTGGCGAACATCTATGGCAAGACGCTGCCGGAAAATCGCCGCTTCAGCCTCATGATCGAGGACTGCATGCTCCAGGCAGTGCGCCATGACGCGGCGTGCGTCTGCGTGAACCTTTTTCAAATCCCCGGAGCGCCGGAAGTGCACGCGGAGTGCATTGAAAACATCCTCAAGCTCAAGCCCCAGGCGGACTACTACGGCATGCCGATGATGGTGGAGCCGCTGGTGTTTCAGCCGAACGAGATCGCCGGCGGCTACATGGTCAATGGAGACGAACCCACCATCACCAATCTGGTGCGTCAGGCGGTGGAACTGGGGGCGGACATCATCAAGGCGGATCCGACGACCGATGTGAGCAGCTACCACAAAGTCATCGAAGCCGCCTCAGGCATCCCGGTGCTGGTGCGAGGAGGCGGGCGTGTGAGTGACCGCGAGATTTTGGAGCGCACACAGGGCCTGCTGGAGCAGGGAGCCTCAGGCATCGTCTATGGCCGGAATGTCATCCAGCATCCGAATCCCACCGGCATCACCCGCGCGCTGATGTCCATGGTGCATGACGGAGCGAGTGTGGAGCAGGCACTGGCGATGGTGTAGAACAACCGTCCCGTTTGCTCGAGTTTGAAGCAAGCGGGACACTCGCGTAACGGCAAAAAGAAAGCCGGGGTCGCTTTCGCAAGCCCCGGCCCCGCTCGTTGTTGGTTGCGGTAGTTATTTGATGTCACCGGCGAAGCCGGCGGCATTGAGGGCGGTTTCCAGTTCAGACTTGGTGAACTCGCCCTCGACAGTGAATGATGTGGCTTTGGCGACGATGTCGCTCTTGGTGATGCCCGGAACAGTCTTCACAGCATTGGCTGCGGCGACTTCGCACTTCTTGCAGCAGAGGTGCACGCCGGAAACGGTGGCCTTGGCCATCTTGGCTTCAGGCTTTGCCGCCGTCGCAGGCTTGCTGGTGGATTTTTTGGAGTCGGATTCTGCGCCTTCGATCTTGCCGAAGTAGCCTCCAGCAATGATCGCCTCAGCGGCTTTCATTGCATCGCCCTTCTTCTTGGAGGTGATGGTCACCGTCGTGCTCTTTTCGGGAACGTCGATGGTCACACCTTCGCCAATGCTGCCGGCCTTGATGATGCCCTTGGCGCAACTGCCGCAGCAGTTGTGCACACCGGTCATGGTGAGTGTGGTCTCAGCACGAACAGAAGCGGTGAGAGCAAGGATGGAGAGCAGTGTGAAGAATTTCATAATTGGCGAACACTGAGACGATACGACAAATCAGTTTCTTTGCACAATTTAATTTTTAACGTCGAATTGCTGTCATGAATCCGCGCGCCACGGCGGTGTCATGATAAGCACCTGGAACGAATCCAGCCTTGTCTAGCATCTCTGCGTACTCACCGGTGCTGTAGCATTTCCCCTGCGTGGAATGCATCAAGAGGCAGGAATATTCCGCGACATGCAACGGACCGGTCTTGTCTGCCTTGATGATGGCATCATGAATAATGAGCATGCCGCCGATGGGCAGCGCCGCGTGTGAAGCGGCCAGCAGCTTCTTCACTTCTGGCAAACCCCAGTCATGCAACACATTGGAAAAGAGATGCACGTCACAGCCTTCGGGAAGTCCGTCAAACATGTTACCTGTGGCTACGCTAACGCGCTCCGCGCAGCCACGTTCCGCAATCAGCTTCCCTGCAATGCGATCCACCGGAGACTGATCGAACGCGATCGCCTTCATGTGTGTGTGCTGCGCGGTGATGGCACAGGCGTAGATGCCCGAACCTGCGCCAATGTCCAGCAAACGGCTACGACCGGTGAGATCGAGCTTCTTGGCCAGGGCCTGTGAGAGATACAGACCTCGGCAGTCCATGGCGGCGGTGAATTTCCGCGCGAAGTCCTCCTGCTCCATGGCCTTGTGCCAGTCAAAGGCCGCCTTGTCACCACTCCAGCCTGCAGGCTTGTCGCTTTTGAGCACCTCGATGAAATCCCGCGCAATGGGGCGCTCATGAAGGGAGGCATAATAAGGGCGCACATCCCATACCGAACCAGCGACCAGATGTTCCCTGGCAGTCTCCGTGAGGGAGTACACGCCGCCGATGTTTTGCACCCAGCCGTTAGATGCAAACAGGGTCATCATGGTATCCACAGGGCGCTCGGTGAAACCGAAGTGCGCACAAATGCCTTCCAGGGTGGAAGGATTTGCGGAAAGCCAGGTGAAGAAATCCAGACTGAGCGCCGCAGTGATCAGATCGACCGCATAAAGGCAGTCGCGATAACGGTAAATATTGAGCGGATCAGTGGCGGGAGCGGAGGTGAGATCGTGCAACATGGTGCAGCATGATGAAGGAGATGGAGATGAGCAGCAAAAGCTGATTTCACTTTTTCCCTTCCTCTTCCTCAATGGACCCGGTGACGAATAGAAATCGTGACACCCCCGGGGAGGGTTGGGAAGCCAGCACGAATGTCTGGCCGCCCCAAATGGCCACCCCGGTGGAAATGCGCTTGGGCGTGCCTGGGTCATTGGCGACGATAAACTCAATGGTATTCCCATCCGCGCCGATGTGTGATTCCACACTGACTTCCCCGCCCCCTAACAACGCAGGAAGCTCATACCGCTGCTCCTTGTCCGCCGGGGCACTTTTAGGCTTCAATGTCTCAGCCTTAACGGCCCGTTTGGTCACCACCTCAAACTGGGCCTTGGTGAAAATACCTGCCGTGGTGAATTGCCGCAAAATGGCTTCCGATGGCGCTGGATCGATGTTCGACAACTGCAAGGGGTCCCTGATAGCGACTGGCTTTTGATAGCCGGGCGGCGTGGGCAGCCATTTTTCCATCAGCTTTAAAAAGTCACCCTTTGCCTCTGCTGCCTGTACCGTGACGACAACGCGCTTCTTCACCGTGGCTTGGTGGAGCGAATCAAGCCACGCTTCAATGAGGTCCAAATTGGGTCTGGTCTGGCGCACGGTGAGTTTTCCATCCTTGAGCGCAGCGTCCGCAGGCTTGGAGAATGGGATGCCCGCCGCCTCGAGCACTGCAACCGGCGGCTTGTCCAGCGGGAAGCTGGAGGGAACCTTGTAAACGCGCACCGACCACTCGCTGACAACTTTGTCCGGAACATCGATGCCAGTGGTGGAGGGTCGAACGGTGGCGGTTGATTCAAAGCTGACGGCTTTCTGCCCCTGCGGATTCAGCGCTTCGGCGGTGATGAGTACAGTGACGGGTTTTTTCGAGGTCTGGAGATGCAGAACGAGCGTCTCACCGCTCGCCAGTTCCGCCTGGCCCGCCACCGTATGGATCTGGACGCGGTTCCAATCCGGCTTGTCGCCCTTCTGGGGCAGCCAGGAGTGCGTTGCCTGAGGATCGACACCCAGATCTATTTTTGCCGTGACCTGCGCCTTGCCGTTCGGCATCGCACTGGCGTGGAGCTTGATGCTAGGCCCGATAAATTTGAACACACTGGTCGTGCCTTTTTCTGGCAGCTTCTCGGGAAAGACTTCGCGCACGACTTCGGCGATGGCTTCCTGCCCCAGCTGCATCGTGACTGACGGCATGCTTGCCAGATCCATGCCCTTCTTCTGCGACAGCTGCCGCCAAAGATCCGTGGCTTCATCAGACCGTAAGATGGCTTCATGCGCCCCGAAGTAACTTTCTGCCATGATCAGCTTGCACTGAAAGTAAACCAGCGGCGGCCGCTTGCTGAGGCGGTCGATGATGGCTTCGATCTGATTGAGCGCTCCTTTGTGATGGCGTACGATCAATTGTGAGGTCACGGGATTAAAGATGGCGCTGGCCCCTGCCGGAAAGGGAATGCCTTGCAGCTCCAGAATTTGCCGGGCGGATTTTTTGGTGATGGTAGTTGTTGCCTCTTTTCCTGCTGCAAAGGGATCTGATGGAATCGGGTCCCCATTCAAGAAATCGGGAGACACCTTGTACAGACGTGTGTACATCGCACCCTCGTCTTCCTGGGGCTTTGCTGCTTCCTGTGCCGATGCGGTGGCGATGCCGAAAGAAGCTGCAATGAGTGGCGCGATGCTCAGAAAGGCGAGGCATGCGAGGACGAAGAGGGCGCCCAGTTTCTTCCGCACGCCGCGTGCTTCCATCAATGCCACCAGACGTGCCTTGAGGCGGCGCGCGGGGCGTGAATGGGCGATGGGCATGACACAGGCTGACTGCGGTGCGGAGTGGGCGGCCCAGGTGAGGAGGAAGTCGGCGTAAGCGGCGTGGTCACGCTCTTCACCGACAGCAGCGGCATCGCAGGCTTCCTCGCGGGCACGGGCGTACTCTTCGGTGAGGGCATGGGCAAAGGGATTCCACCAGAGGAAGGAGCGCACGATATTCTGCAAACAGACGACAAAGGTGTCATGGAGGCGCAAATGCTCGCCCTCATGACGCAGGAGCCAACGCCATTGGTGAGGAGTGAGTCTTTCAAAGGCCGTGGCTGGAACGGCGATGACGGGGAAGAACCAGCCGGCAACGCAGGGGCTGCCGGCGTGGTCGAAGACGCGGATGCGTGCGAGATCCAAATCATCGGGCAGTTTTTCCAACTCATCTAGCGAAGGGCGGCGCAAACGCCATGCCCAACGCTGCACGCGGATGCTTTGGGATGCCAGACGTAGCCACAAGATTCCTGTAATGAGCCAGGAAAGATGGCGCAGCAGTCTTATAAGATCGTTCAGAGTCCGGGCGGGCGCCTGAGGGGTGACGACGGCGGTGGGAGGGGCAGCGGGGGTGACGGTAATGCGCCAGTCGGCTTTGAAGGTTTCCTGAATGGGTGTCCAGACGGGGACGGGGGCTTGTTTTGGCAGCAAATCGCGGAATGAGATGTCAAAGGGCGTGTAGAGGCACATGAGGACGGCCAGATTCGCCAGAATGCAGCGGCGGAGGGCATCGCGGATGACGAAGCGGACGAGAAGCCAGGCGAAGGCGCCGATGACGAGGCTGTGGACGATGAAATTGAGGCAGGAAATGGTGTCCGAGTTCATGGCTTGCCTCCTTTTTTGGCGGTGGTGGTGCGGACGTACTGGCGCAGTTCTGCCAGTTCCTGCTCTGTAATGTCACCGCTTTCCACCAAACAGCGGACGAGGGCGACATTGCTGCCGCCGAAGAAGCGGCGCTTGAGGTCCGCGAGGACGCTGGTGCGGCCGGGGCGCTCGTGCACGGCGGGTTCGTAGGAGTGGGTGCGGCTGGAGTCATCGCGCCGGATCCAGCCTTTGGCCTCGAGGCGGGTGAGCTGGGTCTGGAGGGTGTTGCGGGTGACGGGGTCGGCACGGCCGCTGTTCACGGCCTCGAGGATTTCACGGACTCCGGAGGGGTGCTTTTTCCAGAGAATGTCCATGAGCGCCTGCTCGGCGGCGGAGAGCGGTGGGAGTGAGTTGTGTACCATATTTGGCAAAAGAATGCCGACAAGTGTCGGATTTGTCGAGATAAATCCGACACTTGTCGGATGTTGTTTGGGGAGCACACTGGATGATGAATTCTGGCCACGGTGCGCGTTGACTTCGCCCCATCTACCTGACAGCATCGCCCGCCATGTCCAATCCCGCTCCCAAATTCACTCTCACTCACTGGCTCATCATCATCATCGCCAGCATCGGCTTTTTGTTCGACACGTATGAACTGCTGATGACGCCGCTGGTGGCGGCGCCGGCGATCGCGGAGCTGCTAAAAGTGCTGCCGAGTGATCCATCCGTGACGGAGTGGGTGGGCAAGCTGCTGTGGATCGCGGCGCTGTGCGGTGGTGTGTTTGGTCTGTTGGGCGGGTGGCTGGTGGATAAGTTTGGCCGCAAGACGATCATGGCGGCGAGTATTTTTGTGTATTCGTTCTCGCCGTTCTGCGCGGCGTTCGCGACTTCGCTGCCGATGTTTATTTTCTTCCGCTGCACGACGTTCATCGGGGTGTGCGTGGAGTTTGTGGCGGCGATTACCTGGCTCGCGGAGGTGTTTACGGACAAGCACCAGAAAGAGAAGTGGCTGGGGATCACGCAGGCCTGCGCCTCGCTGGGCGGACTGCTGGTGACGATGGTGAGCGTGTGGATCAGCAAGAATTTGGACACGCTGCCGCATTGGGGGCTGCCTGCCGGCAGCACGGGCATTGGCGCATGGCGCTACACTTTGATGTCGGGCATTTTGCCGGCGATTCCGATCGCGCTGATGCTGCCATTTGTTCCTGAGTCCAAAGTTTGGAAGGACAAAAAAGTCGCAGGCACCCTCAAGCGCCCGAGCTTTGGCGCCTTGTTTTCGCCCGAGCTTCGCCGTGTGACGCTGGTGACGACGATTCTTTCGGCATGTGCGTATGGCATCGCCTTTGGAGCGCTGCAGGTGACGGTGGCGCGTGTGACGCCGGGACTGCCTGAACTGAAGGCCGAGGCCGGCCAGCTTGCGGCCCTGAAAAAGACGGACATGGAGATCAGCGCCAAGCTGAAGGCCCCAGGCCTGGACGATGCCGCCAAGGGCGCGCTCAAGGCTGAGATGAAGGCCAACTTTGACAAGCAGAAGCCGGTGAACGCCAAGGTGAAGGAAATGGCGGACAAGGTACAGTTCCATCAGGAGATGGGCGGCCTGGTAGGACGCGTGCTGCTGGCGGTGCTGCTGATCGTGGGCATGAGCCGTGTGAAGCTGCTGAAGGTGTTTCAGATTCCGGCACTCGTTATTCTGCCGGTGACTTATTTCATGCTGTTTAAGGACGGCGGGCAGGCCTTCTTGTGGGGCTATGCGATCTGCGGACTCGTCACGGTGGCGCAGTTCAGCTACTTCGGCGAATACCTGCCGAAGGTGTTTCCGATGCACCTGCGCGGCACGGGCGGCAGCTTTGCAACGAATGTGGGCGGGCGCATGATCGGCACCTGCATGGCGACGCTGAACACGAGCTGGCTGGCGCCAATGCTGGCGGGTGGCGCGCTGGCGGTGCGGCCGATGCATGTGGCGATGGCTGCGGGTTACATCGCCACGGCGATGGCGGTGATTGCGTTTGTCGTGGGCTTCATGCTGCCGGAGCCGAAGGGTGAGGAAGGCTGAGGATGCTGAGGGAGCTGCTTACTTGGCTGGGGTTTGGCTTGCTGAGCCTCAGCTGGTTTGTGACGCTGTTTTTGCCGCAGGTATCATCACCTAACTACCGGTCGCTATTTTTCGGCATTCTGCCGTTTGCGGTGCTCCATCTGACACTCGCCATTTTCATTTTTATGCGCGCCCCGGTTTGGGGAAAAGGGTGCATTGCTGTCTTATCGTCGCTGGCACTGCTTTCATTCCTTGACCTCACGATGCGGGTATGGCTGCATTTTGGTCTCTTGTCGTGGCTGTTGCAGGGTGTCATCTGAAGTGAGCTTTGAACGACTTGGTGTCGTGGCGGCGTAATGCTGCTGCCATGATTCGCTCACTGACTCTTCTGTTTGTTTGTCTCGCCACTTTCACGCTGCATGCGGAGGAGGCTGGGGATGGGAAGCTGAGGATTGTGGTGTTTGGGGCGCATCCGGATGATGCGGAGTATAAGACGGCGGGGACGGCGGTGAAGTGGGCGAGGATGGGGCACCATGTGAAGCTGGTGTCTGTGACGAACGGGGACATCGGCCATTGGAAGGAAGCGGGAGGGCCGCTGGCGCTGCGCAGGGCGGCGGAGGCGAAGGCGTGCGCGGCGAAGCTGGGCGTGACATCCCAGGTGCTGGACATTCATGACGGGGAGCTGCTGCCGACGCTGGAGAACCGGAAATTGATTACGCGGGTGATTCGTGAGTGGAAGGCGGACATCGTGATTGCGCACCGGCCGTGGGATTATCATCCGGATCATCGCTATGTGGGCGTGCTGATCCAGGATGCGGCGTTCATGGTGACGGTGCCGTTCATCTGCCCGGATGTGGCGCCGCTGAAAAAGAACCCGGTGTTTCTGTATTCGAGCGACGGATTTCAGAAGCCGTATCCGTTCACGCCGGACATTGCGGTGAGCGTGGACGATTCATTTGAGCAGAAGCTGGAGGGACTGCATGAGCTCACCTCCCAGGCTTATGAGGGCGGGGCGAGCGGCTCGGCGGAGTATGTGGAGAAGGATGTGCCGCCGGCGAGTGATGAGGTGGCGCGGCGCGCGTGGCTGAAGAGGCGCTGGGGTGCGCGGCAGAGCAGCGAGGCGGAGAAGTATCGGGAGCTGCTGGTGAAGCTGTATGGAGAGGAGAAGGGAAAGGCGGTGAAGTATGCGGAGACGTTTGAGGTGTGTGAGTATGGGAGGAAGCCGAGTGCGAAGGAGATTAAGGAGCTGTTTCCGTTTTATGAGGGAAAGTGAGCTGGGAGTGGTTTCTGCAGATTTTTAAAGGTAGAAAAATTAGGGGTAGCAAGATTTCCCGGAGTTATGGGCGAGGGCGTTGGGCTCATCTCGGTGGAGCGGGATGGGTGCTTTGTTGGCGCGCTTTGAGTAAGCGTGACCAACTCGCAAGGCTGATGGGGTGGGGGGGCCTTGAGGCCCAGTTGCGGCGCAACTGGGCTACTTACTCGAGGGATGCGAAGCGGGTGCGGAGTTTTTTGAGGGTGTCTTTGTTGGCGGCGCTTTTGCGTTCGAGTTCGCGGAGGAGGGTGGCGGCGCGGAGTTTTTCGCCGGAGTTGAGGAGGTCTTCGGCGTGGTTGGCGAGGTCGTTGAGCTGAGGGGTGAGGCCGGTGGCGGCGGAGGTCTGAGAGGCTTTGCCGGGAGAGGCGTGGAGGTGACCGCCGAAGACGTCTTCGATCTTGAGCCAGGTGGCTTCAGAGCCGTCCGCGGAGACGGCGAGCCAGAAGAGGCTGCCGTCTGCGCCGGAGGCTTCGAGGACGCGCCGATTGGCGACGATGGCATCGATCTTCTGCACGATCCATTTGTCTGTTTTGGCGCCGATTTCGAGTTCTTTGCCGTTCCAGCGGAGCTTGAGTTCCGCCTGCTGATTTTTGCCGACCCAGACGATGTTCTGAATGTCCTGGGGGAAGTTTTTGACGGGCGTGATGGCGGTGCCGGACTCGGCTTTAAACTCGACCATGTCACTGATGTTGACGGGGGTGATGAGCCGGAGGTCATCGCTGACGAAGTACCATGCGGCGCGGGTGTCGCTGAAGACGAGCTGGAAGACGCCGACATCGACGAAGGCGTGGTCTTTGAAGGGGGATTGATTCTGGCCGGTGGAGGTGACCGGGAAGATGTTTTTACCGTCGTAACGGAGGTGCTTGAGGGAATTGGTGCCGCGGAGGTCCCAGAGGATGCTGGAGATGGAGGTGGCGAATTTTTCAACTTCGGGCCATTCCTTCTGCTGTGCATGGGCGAGGCTGGTGAGGGCGCAGATGAGGAGGAGGAGGATGGGACGAAGGGAGATCATGCGGGCCGAATGGTGGCATTTCAGGAGAAGCCTGGCAAACTCGGAAGAGAGAATGCAGAAGGGCGAGAGAAGCAGACGGCGGGTTCGCTTCCCGGATTGCCAGCCAGAACCCAGGGGAGCACTCGCTGAATCTCGGCACCCTTGGGCTGAATGACGGAAGACCCGTGGTCTCCAAGACGATGCAGTCAGTTTATCAGGCCTGTTCGAAGCTTCCGGAGGGTTTGCTGAATGCGGGGGGCGGGCGGAGGATGTGCACTCGAGTTCAGAAGGGGGGACCAGGATGGTCCCCCCCTCCGCCTGAAGGAGCGATCCAGCCTTGGCGATGGAGCGGCTGTGCACGAAGGTGCGAATGGGTTTCTTTTCGAGAACTGGTGCCGTGGCTGTATTGAATCCGCCGTGCCTATTCCATTCCCGCAGACAAACCAGGCTCTCTGCCAACGTTCTCCCCGCATGAAAACGTTTTTCCTGCCCTTCCTCCTTGCGGCATCTCTGCACGCCCAGGACATTGCCCCGTTTCCCAAAGCGCAGGTTCAGAACGTGTGGGTGCAGCCGATCTGGGCAGACGGACACCACAACGGTTTCCCGGGCATCGCACGTGTGGGCGATTTCTATTACGTGACCTTTCGCAGCGCCGAGGCCCATGACTCCCCCACTGCGAAAATCGTCGTCATTCGAGCGTCCTTCAAAGACCTCAAGGCCTGGGAAAAGGTCGCGGAGTTCACCCGCGAGCATGACTGCCGGGATCCGCTGGTGTTTGACAACAAGGGCAAAGTACAAGTGGTCTTCCACTCCAAGGAAGACTTCTTCTCCCAGTCTGCCGACGGCCTCACGTGGACGGAACCTCGCGAGCTCGAAACCGAATTTGTCCAGCCGAAGGCCGACAGCCGGCTCACGTTCACCTCGCAGCGCCGCTGGCTCTTCCGAATCCGGCGGGGGCCCGACGGCGCCTTCTACAGCCTGGCACGTTGTGGTATTCACGGCAAAGACAGCCGCGGCTCCTTCGGCCTGATCCTCTACCGCTCCGAAGACGGCATCAAATTCACCGGCATGCACACCTATGGCGAAGGCCCGACCAGCGCCATCAGCCAGGCAGGCGGGTCGGGCTGGGGCCATGAGTCCGATGTGGCATGGACGCCCGACGGCACTCTGGTGAGCGCCATTCGCAACAGCAACCCCGGTGTCGTCGTCTTTGGCAAAGCACCGCTGGGCCCATGGAAGGCCTTTGCCACCGACGCCTGGAACTTTGGCGGGCCCGCACTGCACCAGACCAAAGGCGGCGGCATCCTCCTGGCCGCACGCGCACTGCCAGAAAAGAGCACCACCGGCTTTCCCAGCGTGTGCAAAGTCTGGACCGTCACCGCCAGCGGCGTCGAAAAGCCGTGGATCATCCCCAGCGCAGGAGACGGCGCCTATCAAAGCTTTGCCGATGGCGTGTCCAACGACGAAGTCCTCCTCGCCTATTACTCCTCCCACGAATACCCTCAGCCCAAAGGCGTTGGCAAAAATCCCGCCAACATCTACCTCGCCCATTTGCGTATCCGGCACAGTCCACCTTGAGCATGTCAAAGAAGAACAACAACAGCGCCAGCAATTACTCCCAGCTCAATCCCGAACTTATCGTCGCCACGGTCGAGCAGCTTTCGCGGCGCATTGAAGAACGCTTTCCGGAAGCCGGACTCCGGCAGGTTTCGGCGCACCTCTGCCACATCGCGCGTGATGCACGCCAGCGTGTTGTCGAGTCGGCAAGGCGTTCCATTTCGATCCACCTATCGATTCTGCTCCTGCTGGGGCTGTTCGCCGCCGGGGTCCTGATGAGCATCTCGCAGCTGCGCATTCAATTTCAGCCCGGCTCCGTGACCTGGCTGGAGTTCATCCAGGCCATGGAGTCCGGCATCAATGACGTCATCTTCATCGGTGCGGGCATTTTCTTTCTCGTGAGCCTCGAAAGCCGCATCAAGCGCCGGCGCATTCTCAAAGCCCTGCACGAGCTGCGCTCCCTGGCCCATGTCATCGACATGCATCAGCTCACCAAAGACCCGCAGCGCGCCACGGGGACACTGGTCACCACGCCATCCTCGCCCTCCGACGAACTCTCCCCCGATCAGCTCATCCGCTACCTCGACTACTGCAGCGAAATGCTCTCCCTGGTGGGCAAGCTCGCCGCGCTGTACCTGCAGCGTTCTGATGACGCCGTCGTACTTAGCACGGTGGACGAAATCGAAGGTCTCACCACGGGCCTCTCCCGCAAAATCTGGCAGAAGCTGATGATCATCCACGCCGGCCCGAAGTAGCCTCCATTCCACAAAAAAGGCAGGTCCGCAGACCTGCCTTTTTGAATGGTTAAAGATGGCGTGGGGAAACTTACTTCACGATGCCGAGCAGCTCGACTTCAAAGACCAGCGTCTCGTTCGGGCCGATGTCTCCGCCTGCGCCGTTCTCGCCGTAGGCGAGCTGGGAAGGAATGAAGATCTTCCACTTGGAACCCACGGGCATGAGCTGCAGCGCTTCCGTCCAGCCTTTGATGACCTCCTGCACACCGAAGGTGATCGGCATGCCGCGCTCCACGGAGCTGTCGAAGACTTTGCCGTCCAGCAGGGTGCCGTGGTAGTGCACGTTCACCTTGTCCGTCGCCACAGGCTTCGGTCCGTCACCTGCCTTGAGCACTTCATACTGCAGGCCGCTGGCGGTGGTGGTCACGCCCTTGCGCTTGCCGTTATCGGCCAGGAATTTTTCTCCGGCGGCCTTGGCTTCCTTGACGCGCTCCGCCGCCTTGGCCTGCATGCTCGCTTCGAAGGCCTGCATGGCGGCTTCCAGTTCAGCCGGGGTGTACTTCGGCTTTTCGCCGGCCATGACCGATTTGATGGCTTCGCTCAAGGCAACCACGTCGATGGCGACATTCTGCTTCTTGAAGTTTTCGCCGATGTTAAGGCCGATAAAATAGCTGACTTTGTCCATAGGTACGGGTCCTGCAGCGGCGGGGGCGGCCACAGCTTGTGCGGGTTTGACTTCCTGGGCTTGAGTGAGGGAGGTGGCCGCGAGCACGGCGCAAAGCAGGGCAATGGTGGGTTTCATAATTGGAGCCCGGAAACTACCCACGGCTTTCCAGCCGGTCAACGACAGCCTTGGCACCCCGGGAAAAACCCGGTTGACCCCGCCCCCCCCTTGAAGCACTATCGCCGCCCCTCTAACCAGAACTACTATGCCCGCGAAAATCTATACAGAAAAAGACGCCAGCCTTGCACCGCTCAAAGGCAAGACCTGCGCAGTGATCGGCTTCGGCTCCCAAGGCCATGCCCACGCCCTCAACCTCAAAGAGAGCGGCGTCAATGTGATCATCGGCCTCTACCCCGGCAGCAAGAGCCGCGCCGTCGCCGAAGAAAAGGGCCTCAAGGTCTATGACACCGCGGAAGCTGTGAAGAAGGCCGACGTCATCTTCGTCGCCGTGCCAGACACCAAGATCGCCGATGTTTTCGACAAGGACATCAAGCCGAACCTGACGAAGGGCAAGACCCTCCTCTTCAGCCACGGCTTCGCCATCCATTTCAAGACGATCATCGTCCCGACCGACGTGAACGTGATCATGGTCGCTCCGAAGGGCCCGGGCCACATCGTGCGCCGTCAGTACACCGAAGGCAAAGGCGTCCCCGCCCTGATCGCCATCTATCAGAACGCTGACAAGCAGGCCAAGAAGATCGCCCTCGCCTGGGCACACGGCATCGGCGGCACCCGCGGCGGCGTCATCGAGACCACCTTCAAGGAAGAAACCGAAACCGACCTCTTCGGCGAGCAGACCGTGCTTTGCGGCGGCGCCAGCGCCCTCGTCCAGGCAGGCTTCGAAGTTCTCGTCGAGGCTGGCTACTCCCCTGAGATGGCCTACTTCGAGTGCTTGCACGAATTGAAGCTTATCGTGGACCTGATGAACGAGTCCGGCATCGCCGGCATGCGTTTCTCCATCTCCGAAACCGCCAAGTGGGGCGACGTGAAGGTCGGTCCAAAGATCATCGACAAGTCCGTCAAGAAGCGCATGAAGGAAGCGCTCAAGGACATCCAGACCGGCAAGTTTGCCAAGGAATGGATCCGCGAGACGAAGACCGGCTACAAGAAGTTCAACAAGCTCCTCAAGGACGGCGAGAAGCACCCGATCGAAAAGACCGGCGCCCGCCTCCGCGGCCTCATGCCCTGGATCAAGAAGCGCGACATCAAAGGCCAGCAGGCCAGCTACTCGTAAGAGTGGGAAGCGGTCAAGGCGGCTCTGCCGTCAAGATCGTCAAAGAATCAACAAAGGCGCGGACTGGAAACGGTCCGCGCTTTTTTATGCCTTCATGTCCTGCTGGGTCTGAACTGGAGTGCGGAAGAGGATGGCCACACTGAAGGTCACGACAGTGCCAAACATAATCCGCCACGGGAACTCGATTACCGGCACCCAGTCCGCATGCTTCCACGTGCTCTTCGCGTCAAACAGCCTCAGCACATCGATGTCCAGCCCGCTCAGATAAGCCACCACCACAAACCCCGCCAGCATCGCTAGCGCATTTCCAAAATCATTGCCCCGCCCGCGAGTAAACAGCCCAACCATAAACACCCCCAGCAGCGAGCCATACGTGTAGCCAAAAATGCCCAGGATGATCGGCAGGATCCGCAGCGTCGGGTTGTGCACCGTCACCCACGCCGTCCCCAGCGCCACCGCGATTAAGAGCGCCGCAAACAGCACCGTGCCGAACCGAAGCACTCGCACCTTCCCCTCATCCGTCGCAGGCTCGCCAAACCAGCGGAAGTGAAAGTCCCTCACATAACTTGTCGCCAGCGCATTCAGCGCCGTGCTGAGAGATCCCATCGCCGTCGCCAGCACTCCCGCCAGCACAAGCCCGCGAATTCCCCCCGGCATTACCGTCAGGATGAAATGCGGAAACACCTTGTTTGCAAAGACCTTCCCGTCCTCGCTGTGCGGCAGCGTCACATCCGGATTTTGCTGGTAGTAAACCCACAAAAGAATGCCGATTGCCAGCACCACCAGCGTGATCGGCACATCCGCCAGTCCGGAGAGAATCGTCGCCATCGCGCTCTGCTTCTTGTTCTTCGCCGTCAGCATTCGCTGCACCATGTCCTGGTCCGTCCCATGCGTCGCCAGCGTCACAAAGGTCGATCCCAAAAACGCCGCCCACACCGTGTACTCCTGTTCCAGGATTCCCTTGATGTTCCCCCACACGCCCGCGCCCTCTTTAAA
This sequence comes from Prosthecobacter sp., assembly GCF_044222565.1. Classification (GTDB taxonomy): domain Bacteria; phylum Verrucomicrobiota; class Verrucomicrobiia; order Verrucomicrobiales; family Verrucomicrobiaceae; genus Prosthecobacter. The sequence continues at coordinate 420,636 of NZ_JBGANA010000004.1, read as the reverse complement.
TCCCCAGTCCCACACCAGCAGATCCTTATCCCCGGTCAGCAGCTTCTCCGCCCCCGCCCACCCGCCGGGAATGTGCCCCAGCAAATAGATCAGCGAAAAACTCAGCGCACAAATCAGCACGATGATCTGGATCACATCCGTCCAGATCACCGCACGAATGCCCCCTATTGAAGTGTAAAGCGCGGTCGCCAGCGTCACAAACACCAGCGCCCCGCCCGTCAGCAGGAACTCCTTCATCGGTGCCAGCGTCTCGTTTGGATATTGCAGATGCCAAACCAGCACCAGCAGCATGCTCGGCACCCACAGTCGCGTCCCGCTCGCCAGCGTACGGGTCACCAGAAACACCACCGAGGTCAGCCTCCGTGTCCGCGGCCCAAAGCGCTGTCCCAGGAACTCATAAATGCTCACCACATTGTGCCGGTAATACGCAGGAATAAATACCGCGCTCACCACCACCCGCGCCAGCAGGTATCCCACGATCAGCTGAATGTATGTAAAGTTGCGAAGCGCATACCCTTCACCCGGTGCCCCAAAAAACGTCCCCGCGCTGATCTCCGCCGCCAGGATAGATGCCAGCACCGCCCACCACGCGATCTGCCGGTCTCCCAGCGTGAAGCCCTCCACACTGCCGCTCTTGCTGCGCTGAGAAAGGCCGATGCCAATGATCAGGGCAAAGTATCCGAAAATGACGAGCGCATCGAGGAGGTAGGGCATGGCGTGTGTGGCGCGAAGTCTCGCTGCATATCACCACACACGTCAAGCACACAGCCTGCCACCGGCCAAACTCCTGGCGGCGGCGGCAGGCAGCACTGCCGCATCACTTCGTGACGACATTCGTCTCCAGCTTCGGCAGCGCACGAACGATGACGCGATCCTCCACCGAGGTGCCGCGCGGAGACACGATGGTGATTTCCTCATACACCTTGCCGATGTCCTTGTTCGTCAGCGGGTGGTGGATGAGGCGGCGCGTGGCCACCGTGGTGTCACCATAAGCCTTTACCGTCACTTCTCCCGTCGGAGTCGGAGATGCCGTGCGTACCGTCTCAGTCCTGGTGCCCGCGCATTGGCTGAGAAGAAAAGCCGCGGAAAGTTGAAGGGCGGAACGATAGAAGGAATAAGGACGCATTTTCATAGGGATGATTGGTTGAGCAAGCTGACAGGCGTGTTGGATGCGATCTCCTTAAGGTCGTTCAAAAAATTTGGGACTCTCCACGCTCCATCCTCACCCCAATGCCACTCCCGCGGGGGTATTTTAGTCTTGCCACGCCATCGCGGCATCCGCATTATCACCACACATCCATGCAGAAACGGCTCTTATATTTGCTGGCTTGTGCGGGCGGCATTCTTTCGTGCCTCACGCTGAATGCGCAGACCCAAAAAGCGCAGGTCGCACACGACACAGGGCGCCTTCTTGCGCTTCATCAGCATTATCAGAGCGTGGCCTCCCTCTCGGCGCAGGGCAGGCTGGCGGAGGCGGAGGCGGAGCTCCGCGTCATCGTCTCCACCTGCCGCGAAGTCTTTGGCAAAGAGCACCCGGACACGCTCACCAGCCGCAGCGATCTCGCCGCGACCCTCGCTCACGAAGGAAAATACGCCGAGGCCGAAAAAGAAAACCGCGCCGTCCTAGCGATACGCCAGCAGGTGCTGGGCAAAGACCACCCGGACACCCTCCTCAGCCGCAACAACCTCGCCGCCACCCTCCAGGAGCAGGGGCGCCACGCCGAGGCCGTGCGGGAATATCGCGCCGTGCTCGACGTACGGCAGCGCATCCTCGGCCCCGAGCATTCGGATACCCTGGACAGCCGCAACAATCTCGCCACGGCGCTGAACGACCTCGGCCGGCATGCCGAAGCCGAAAAGGAGCACCGCGCCGTGCTGGCCCTCCGCGAAAAACTCCTGGGCCAGCGCCACCCCAAGACCCTGGCCAGCCGCAACAATCTCGCCGCCGTACTTCAACTGCAGGAGCGCCATGCCGAGGCCGAGCAGGAGCACCGCACCGTCCTGGCCCTCCGCGAGAAAGTGCTGGGCCCCGAGCATCCCGACGTTTTCCTGAGCTGCTACAATCTGGCCCTCTGCCTCGAAGCGCAGTCCAAATTCAAAGACGCGCTGCCCATCATGCAACGCGCCCAAATTGGCTTCAAAAAAAGCCTCGGCCCCTCCCACCCCTACACTCAATCCGCCGGGGAGGGTCAGCGCCGCATCGCCTCCGAAATGAAGTAGCCTTGTTTGCTGCGCGAAATGGGCTTCCCCCTTCATTTCACTTTCTCACCAGCAAAAATCCTAGCACCCCACCACGTGCTCGTTACCATCGGGCTCAATGTCCGCCGTCACCTTCGTCAAAGAGCTGCGCCACAACTGGAAAACCATCGGAGCCGTGGCTCCTTCCAGCCCGGCGTTGGCGGAGCGCATGATGGAGGCCGCAGGCGTCTGGCGTGCCAAGCGCATCCTTGAGCTCGGCCCTGGAACCGGTGCGTTCACCGGAGCCATCGCCGACTCCATGCCACACGATTCTGAGTATCTCGGCATCGAGCTCATCGACACTTTCGTGCAGCAGCTCCGCCCCCGCTTCCCGAAGATGCGCTTCGAATGCGCCGGTGCCCAGGAATTTGACTTCACCCAGGTGCTCCCTGCCGGGGAAAAATTCGACACCATCGTCAGCGGCCTGCCCTGGACCGCCTTTCCCCGCTCTTTGCAGGAGGCCATCCTCAACAATGTCCTGCCCCATCTCGCTCCCGGAGGATGCTTCGCCACCTTTGCGTATTGGGGCTTTCACAAGCTCCCCGGCGGCCGCCAGTTTCGCGCCCTCCTGCACGAGATGACCCACGGCGTCGAAACCTCGCGCATCGTCTGGGGCAATGTCCCGCCCGCGTTTGTTTACCTCGCCCGGAAAGGCCACTGAAGCTCCTGCGAAGATTCGCGGGGAGTGCCCGTACTCCGGCTTGGGAACGATGGGCGGAGCGAGAGTGTGTGGGATCAGGATGATCCCACTCCTGCCAGAACGGCTGCGAGGAGAGCGCCAGCTACCACGCCTCACTCATCTGCTTTCTTTGCTTTACCCTTGCCCTTGCCTTTACCCTTCTTCGGCTCGCTCGCTGTCTTTTGCTCCTCATTCTTCGCCGGCATGGGTGCCTTGATCCCTTCCCGCCACGCGATCATTTTCGCGTGCATTTCCTTCACTCTTCCGGGCATCTCCATTGCCAGGTTCTTCTGCTCGCCGATGTCGTCCTTGAGGTTGTACAGCTCCAGGCGTCCATCTTCAAAGAACTCCATCAGCTTCCAGTCGCCCACTTCGATGAGTCCTACCGGTGTCGTGCGCCAGGTTCCTTCGCCTGCGCCCAGATAGCCCGGGAAGTGCTGGTAAATGGCCTCGCGCTTCAGGCCGGCGGTCGCATCTCGGAACACTGGCACGAGGCTTTCGCCGTCCAGCGGCTGTCCCTCTGGCAGGGCAGCCTTGCCGATGTCTGCAAACGTTTGGTACAGATCCACATGCACCGTGGGCACATCGCTGCTCGTGCCCGGCTTTGTGACTCCAGGCCACCGCACGATGAAAGGCACGCGGGTGCCGCCTTCATAGAGGCTGCCCTTGCCACTGCGCAGCGGCGCATTGTCCGTGATGTCTCCGCCCTTCTTGATGCCCTCGCGTGCATAGCCGCCGACGCCACCGTTGTCGCTGCTGAAAACCAGCACCGTGTTGTCCGCCAGCTTCAGTTCATCCAGCACCTTCATCACACGGCCCACGCTCTCATCCACACTTGCGATCATCGCCGCATAGACCGGACTGTGATGGCCGCCCACCGGTGCCTTGTCCTTGAATTTTGCGATGAGGTCCTCCTTCGCCTCATGCGGCGAATGCACTCCGAAGTGCGGCAGGTATAAAAAGAACGGGCCATCCTTGTGCCGCTGGATGAAGTCCACCGCCTTGTCCGTCAGGAAGTCGGCCAGGTACTCCTCTTTCGGGTGCTCCACCTTCGGCTGCGTCTTGAAGCCAAAATGCTTCCCCATCGACACGATGGCCTCGTCAAAACCGCGCGCCGCTGGGTGGTGCTTTTCATCTTCTCCGAGATGCCATTTGCCAAACATCCCCGTCGCATAGCCAGCCTTCTTCATCGTCTGCGCGATCGTCACCTTTTCCAGCGGCAGTTCCGTCACGTTGTCCACCGGACGCAGCGGCCGGGACTCCCATTCAAAGCGACCGATCCCGCCCACGGTATAAACACCCGTGCGCGGCCCATACTGCCCGCTCATCAGCGCCGCCCGAGTGGGCTGGCAGTTCTGGCAGTGATGGTGGCGCGTCATCTTCATGCCCTGCTGCGCCAGTTTGTCGATGTTCGGTGTTTCGTAGTATTTGGAGCCAAAGCAGGCCACGTCCGTGTAGCCGAGGTCATCGGCGAGGATGAAGACGATGTTCGGCGCACGATCAGCAGCGTCAGCCGAAAGAGACAACGCAAGAACAAAGGCAGAAAGAATAGTCGCGATCTTCATATCCGCCCCTGAACGCCGCCCGCCACCGCCACATTGCATGATTCTCAGGCTACGAAACTTTCCCCCACCCGGGCGCTGGATCGTGGGGCCGACTTGGCCGCGGCCGCCAGCCATCCCTCATTTCGCCATCGACATCCCGGCGCCTTCTTGCTTTCATCGTCCCATGATCCGGCACACCACTTTCCTCCTCGTCCTCACCCTGACCATCGCCACCTGCTGCAGTGCTGCCGATTCAAAGAAGACCACCGCCTCCTCTGACACCAGCATCAAGCCCGGCGTCCGTTCCCCCATCACTTTCAGCACCTCCCCGGAAGTCTCTGACAACGCGCAGCTCAAGATGCGCATGCACGCCGCCGAGACGCCGCCGCCCTTCAGCATCGGCATGGAGAAGTTCGACATCATTGTCCCCAAAAAATACAAAAAGGGCGATCCCCACGGCCTTTTTATCTGGATCAGCCCCAGCAATGCGCCGTCTCTCTCTCCCGAGTGGGAGGCCGTGCTGGCCGACAAGAAACTCATCTTCGTCGGCGCCCACAATTCCGGCAACAATCGCGAAGTTTTTGCCCGCATGCGCATGGCCGTCGATGCCAACGACAACCTCCGCAATCTCTACGACATCGACGACCAGCGTGTTTACGTCTCCGGCTTCTCCGGCGGAGCGCGTGTCGCCAGCATGCTGGGCGTCACCTACGCAGAGATGTTCACCGGCACAATCGCCTTCATGGGCGTCAACTTTTACACCGACATCGTCACGCTCGACAAAACCGAAGTCTTCGAAGCCCGGTACATCCCGCACGACGAGATCCTCGGTCTCGCCAAAACCGACTGCCGATACGTCCTCGTCACCGGAGAGAAAGACTTCAACCTCAAGAATACCAGCGCCGTTTTCGAGAACGGCTTCAAAAAGGAGGGCTTCAAATCCGTCGAACTGATGAACATCCCAGCCCAAGGGCACCAGCCCCCCAAAGCCGAATGGCTCATCAAAGCCCTCGACTACCTCGACGCTGGCAAAGCCACCAAAAAGTAACCGCTTCATTACAGCACTCATCTCGCTCCGCCGAGATGCACCCAGCGCCCCCTATGTGGAAGTGCGATAGACACTCTTGTCTGTCGATCCCAGCGCCCTCACTCCCCCCACCTCCGGCTAACGCCATTCAGCGCCCAACAGCGCGATAGGTCCCAGGAACCGCAGCGCAGCGAAAGTAAACAGCCGCAGGCTGACCGAAAGGTGCGCGCAGCGAAACAATCCATACGTGCGCTTCAGCGCCACTTTCGCGCGTCCCACGGTTCCTGCAGGAGGCCAGCCATCCTTAGCGAATCCACTCTCCCAGCGCCGTCTTGGTATACCGGCTTTAGCCGAACCCTGAGGGACTGACTAACAGAGATGCAATGCAACAAAAGCAGCAGAGAAAAAAACTCTGCCCCCTCTGCCTCTTCGCTCCTCAGCGGCAAAAATCGAGTGCCTCATGCCCTCGACTCCACCCATCAGGTCCTCGCCAATGCTACTCCTTCCGCTTCAACTGCGGGAAGAGAATAACATCACGGATGCTCTCTGCACCCGTCAGCATCATGATCAGCCGGTCAATGCCGATGCCGATGCCACCCGCCGGCGGCATGCCATGCTCCAGCGCCAGGATGAACTCTTCATCGATCTTCTGCGTCTCCTCACCCGCCTGATGCTCGAGGCGCTCGCGCTGGACGATCGGGTCATTCAGCTCGGAATACCCAGGACTGATTTCCTGGCCGTTGATGATCAGTTCATACACGTCCACGATCGAGCCGTCCTCCGCGTTCTGCTTGGCGAGGGGGACGAGTTCTTTTGGGCAATGGGTGACGTAGAGAGGATCAAACTGCCTGGCTTCGATGAGGCGCTCGAACACATGCTGTGTGACTTCGTAGTCTTCAAAGTTTGCGCCGATTTCCACGCCCAACTCACGTGCGCGTGCCTTGCGCTCCTCCGGGGTGTAGTCGTACCACTTCGGATCGACGCCTTTGAGCAGGTCGGTGTAACGAGTACGCTTCCACGGGCGGGAAAGGTCGATGGTCTTCGTCACCGCACCCTCCTCGTCCTTGTGCTCGATTTTGAGCCCACCACAGAAGTTCTCCGCCAGACTGCAGATCATGCCTTCCACCAGGTCCGCCATCTTCTCAAAGTCCGCATAGGCCCAGTAGGCCTCCAGCATGGTGAACTCCGGATTGTGCCGGCGGCTCAGGCCTTCATTGCGGAAGTTCCGGTTCAGCTCAAAAATCTGCGTGAAGCCCGCCACCAGCAGCCGCTTCAAATAGAGTTCCGGCGCGATGCGTAGAAACATCGGCTGGTTCAGCGCATGGAAGAACGTCTCAAATGGCTTCGCCGCCGCGCCGCCGGGGACGTCCTGCATCATGGGCGTCTCCACTTCCAGAAAGCCATGCTCCTGCATGTAGCCGCGGATTGCCGCCACCATTTTGCTGCGCGTCACAAAGATCTCGCGGCTGCGGTCGTTCGAAATGAGGTCCAGATAGCGCTGACGGTATTTGATCTCCTTGTCCGTGACCCCATGCCACTTGTCCGGCAGCGGGCGCAGTGCTTTGGAGAGCGGTGTCAGCTTCTTCACATGGATGGAGTTTTCACCCCGCTTCGTGACGAAAGTAAACCCCTCCACCCCGACGAAATCGCCAATGTCGATGAGCTGGTTGAACTGCACGTAAGCCTCGTCGCCCACATCGCCCTTGCTCAGGTAGCACTGCATGCGTCCGGTGATATCGCCGATGTCAAAGAACGTCGCCTTGCCCATCTCACGACGTGAAAGCACGCGCCCCGCCACGCTGACCTGCAGTTCTTCAAACTGGGACTTCATCCGCTCCTTCAGCGCGCCGGGCTGATGCGTGGTGTCAAACCTGCCGCCAAAGGGGTCGATGCCCGTCTTCACCAGTCCATCCAGCTTCTCACGGCGAAATTGCAGAAGTTCAGACTCAGAATGTTCAGGGGCTGCGGGCGTCGGTTGCATGGTCGTACGAATAGGTGGGCCATGTCCATAGCCCCTTCCACACGCTTTGCCACCCCCAAATGCCAAAGGAGCCATCTTGGACGCCTCCCTTCTCGCTCCCCCGAGATGCGCCCACCACCCTCCCGCCCCAAACCGGGCGTGGTGAAATTTGCGATGGTCATGCGAAGGGATTCCTGATATGGGCTTGGGGCATGGCTGATGTGACCTCTTCTGTATCCGCGCCGCAGGCGCGGCTGATGTCTTTGGATGCGCTGCGGGGTTTTGACATGTGCTGGATTTTGGGACTGTCCGCAGTGGTCACGAAGGTGCTGGGGCGGGCGTTTCCGGGGAATGGACTGGTGGCGGACATCGCCATGCAGTTTGAGCATGTGAAATGGGAGGGGTTTCGATTTTATGACCTGATCTTTCCGCTGTTCTTGTTTCTGGCGGGGGTGTCGATGGCGATTGCGCTGCCGAGGCGCGTGGCGAGGGATGGACGTGGGACGGCGGTGAGGCATCTGGTGATGCGAGCCGCGGTGCTGGTGGCTCTGGGCATCCTGGCATCCGGTGGATTGAAGGATGGCTTGGATCAAATTCGGTGGCTGGGGGTGCTGCAACGGATCGGGATAGCTTCTGCAGCGGCGGGTATGCTTTCGCTATGGCTGGGGGCGCGCGGATTGACCGTGGCGATGGCGACGCTGCTGATCGTGTACTTTTGGCTGCTGCGATGTGTGCCGGTGCCGGATGTGGGCACGGGACATTTTGCGGAGGGCGTGAACCTGACTAACTACCTGGACAGTGTGTGGCTGCCGGGGCGGAAGTATGACGGGGATCATGATCCCGAGGGAATCCTGAGCACGATGCCGGCGATTGGGACGGCGCTGCTGGGAGTGCTGGGGGGCCAGTGGCTGGTGGGTGAGGCGAGGCCGATGAGGAAGGTGGGTGGATTGATCGTGACGGGCGCGGTGATGATCGCGCTGGGATGGGCGTGGCATCCGTTTTTTCCGGTGATCAAGAAGATCTGGAGTTCGAGCTTTGTGCTGGTGGCGGGAGGCTGGAGCGCGGTGCTGCTGGGGGTGTTTTACTGGAGCGTGGATGTGCGGGGATGGCGAAGAGGGCTGGGGCCGTTTTTGTGGGTGGGGGCGAATCCGATCGCGCTGTATTTGTGCTCGGGGTTTGGATTTTTTCGGGTGGTGAGTGCGAGGCTGATGTTTGAGACTCCGGCACCCTATGACTGGATGGGTGCGATGATGACGTTTTTGGTGATGCTGGTGACGGCGCGGTGGATGTATCGGCGTGGGATTTTTGTGAGGGTGTGAGGTGGGGCGGTCGCAAGACTCGTTGCCAGGAAGACGATCTTGAGGACGTTCGGTTTGCCGCAGAGGGGCAAAGAGGCAGAGGTGGCAGCGATTGAATTTATTCTCTGTGCGCTTTCCGTATCTCCGATCCACTGGGGTGAATTGAAGATTCCTTCGGCTTCCAAACTGCAATGGTGAGGACGTCGCCCAAAACACCCTGCGGACCTCAGTTCCGAAAATCGATATCATTGCAGGATGCCGCGCCGAGGTGCTGCTTAACGCATTCCTGCGCTCTTTCAGAGCGCGGCCTTGAGAGAATGGACCGCGTCATTCAACCCAGGGCTTGCGCCCTGGGCTGACTCCTGCGGGCCGTTGGCCCGGGTTGAGGGGGGATAGCAGGGTCTCGGTGAAGCGAAGTCGAAGGATCGAGGACCCATTCTTCGCTAAAGCTACGAAGGGGAAGCCGAGTTCGAGTAGGAGGACGAGGACGATTCTGAAGGGATCCAGTGGTGGGATGGTATTTTGTAGCAGGATGATGTCTGGAGGTGCGGCGGGAGCGCACGGCTCATCTCGACGGAGCGAGATGGCTACTAGGATGGGCTACTTTCCGGAGGCCCACTTGGCGGCGTTGGTGAGGATCTGCTGGTAGGGCTTGAGGTAGTGGACGCGGGCGTCGTGGCCGAGGGCGATGCCGACGATTTTTGCCTTGGGGTGGTTGGTGATCCAGACGCTGGGGTGAGGGGCTTTGTATTTGTCGCTGGGGCTGGTTTCGGCGAGGACGGTGATCTTGGAGGTGCCGGCGGGGATTTTGTCGGGCTCGGCGTTTACGTAGTAGAGTTCGTCTTCGACGGTGAAGGAGGCGGGGACACCGGCCATGATGGGGTGGTCTGCTTTGACGGCTTTGACATCGAAGGGATGAATGCGGTCGTGGCCGCGGGCGCCGCCGCCGACGATCTGGGCATTGAGTTCGGGCCAGCTGCCGAAACCATACCAGGTGCCGGGGTGGAGCATGACGATCCCCTTCCCTGCGGCGGCGAAGTCGAAGAGGGCTTTGCGATAGACGGCGGTGTCGAAGAATTTGCGGTTCACGCTGATGATGGCGACGTCGGCGTTGGCGAGTTCAGCGGCGGCTTGATCGCGGTCTTCGGTGTAGTTTGCGGAGAAGCCGGCGGCTTTGAGGGTGGCGACGTCGGTCTTGCCAAAGAACTCGGCGAAGTTGTGGGAGGAGCCGCCGCCGATGACGAGGACTTTGGTCTTGCCGGGTTCCCAGTTCATGGGTGTCGCGGGGACGAGGGGGCCATCGCCTTTGCCGCCTTCTTTGGGGCCGGCTTCGGCGGTGGCGGGAGCGACTGCGTTGGTCTTTGGCATGGGCGCTGTGCCACCTAGTTTCGCGGGTTCGGCGCTGGCGGTGATGGCGACGGTGCAGGGTGTGACGATGCTGCCGCTGGTTTCGAGGGTGATCTTTTTGAGAGCGCCTTTTTTCTTCAAGTTGAGCGCGAAGTAACGAAGCTGACCGCGCCGGGTGAAGTCGCCGGCATCATCGCTGAGGGGGACTTCGGCTTTGCCGATGTAGTCGGCGAAGTGCTCGCCGTTTTTGAGGAGGATGCTTTCCTTGTCGCCGTCGGCGAATTCGACGTGAACGGTCATGGCAGGCTGGCCGAGGGCTTTGTCACCACCGAAGGGCCAGCCCCAGCCGGCGACGCCGCCGAGGAAGTGCAAGGAGGCGGCGGTGGCGTTGGTGGCGATCTCGACCTTTGCGGGGAAGTTCTCTGCCACGGTGCCTTTGCCGCCGCCTTTGAGGGCGATGAGGCTGGCGCCGGTTTGAGATTTTTCGGGGTCCATGACGAAGAAGGGCACACCTTCCACGGTGACGTTGCCGAACTTGTGGAGGGTCACGGTTTGGTCCTTGGCGTCTTCCTTGGCGAAGATGCCGGCGCGGCTGTCGGCGTTGTAGGCGGTGCGCAGATCGATGACGCGGAATTTTTGATCGCCACCGCAGATGAAGGCGAGGATGTCGCGCAGGGTTTCAGCGCCGAGAGCTTCGAGGCCTTCGGGCATGAGGCTGCGGCGGGTGTTTTCGCGAGAGGTGATGTCGGCTTTTTTGATTTCGAAGTCGCCGCCTTGATTGCGCAGGGTGAGGCTGGCCTGATTTTCGGTGGTGATGACACCGGCGAGGGTCTCGCCTTTTTTGGTGGTGATGTTCCAGGCCCAGAAGCTGGGGTCAACTTCGCGGTTGGGATCGACGATGTGAACGAGGAGTTCGGCGGGGCCGTGAGCGCCCATGCCGGTGAGCTGCGGGCCGACATCGCGGAGGCCGACATCGCCGAGCTTGTGACAGACGGCGCAGGCGGCGGTGAACATGAGCTTGCCTTTGACGGCATCGCCGGGTTTTTCGACTTCGGGGGTGAGCTGGGCGAGGAGCTCGTTCTTGGCCTTGGCGTTGGGATTGAGCTTGTCGATCATGGCATTGGCCTGCTTGGCGACCTGCTTGTTGGGATGGGTGCGCAGGCGGGCGATGTTGCCGGGGCCGATGTCTTTGGGATCGATCTTGCCGTTTTGGATGGCGGCGAGGAGAGCGAGGGAGGCTTCGGGGCGTTTCAGGATGGCGTCGAAGGCCTGGGTCTGGAGGGCGGGCTTGAGCTGGTTCAGGACGGGGACCAACTCGGTCACGGCGGAGGTTTCTCCGAGCGACTCGATGATGGCGGACTGGAGGGCTGGCGGAGATTCCGGACCGGCTAAAGCCGGGACTACAATACGAAGAGAATCGCCGCCGATGCTGATGAGGGATTTGGCGGCGTTGATGCGATCGGAGAGAGGGGCGGACTTGTCGCCGAGCTTGGCGCTGAGTGTGGCGATCTGGGCTTTGACTTCGGTGGCGAGGGCACCGGCTTTGTCCCACTTGGTGACGAGGGGCAAGGTGGCGGGGGCGAGGGCGGGCTGGGAGAGGAGTTTTTTGAGAGAAGCGGTGAGCTCTGGGGTGAGCGCGGGTGCTTCGGTCAGCTGCTGGGCGATGCCTTGGAGGATGATGATTTTGAGGGCGTCGGCTTTGGCGTCTGCGGTGGCGCAGGCGGAGATGAGCTGGGTGGTATTGGCTGGCAGCGATGCTGGCAGCAGGGCGGACACAAAGGCATCGATCCTGGCAGCGCCGGGGCTGGCAATCGCCGCCTGAATGGCAGGAAGTGCGTGATCACTGCAGGCGGCAATGATGGCAGAGCGGGTCCAATCATCCTGAGCCTTGGAATAGTTTTCAATGATGCTGGCAACTCGACTTGGATCGGCTGCGGCATCACGCTCTACATCAAAGATCTTGAGAGCGGCGCTGCCGGTGGAGGGCACCATGTCGGACGGGTGTTGATTTCCGGCTTCCATGTAAAGACGGAGAGCCTGCTCGGCCGTGTGGGCGTTGGCGCCTTTCTCCATCACGGAGAGGAGCTGCTTGGGATCGTTCTTGTCGAGCTTCACCACATCGAGCTTCTTGGCCTTCTTGTGCTGCACTTTCCAGATGCGGCCGAAGTAGTGGTCGCGGTCGGGGCGGACGGCGGCGTTGGCGGGGCCGTGGATGGGGCCGCGGGTGTCATTGTGAATGACGGCCTGATTGTAGAAGTCGACGACATACAGAGCGCCATCGGGGCCGACGCGGTTTTCGATGGGGCGGAACCAAAGATCTTTGCTGCGGATGAATTCGGTCTGCTCGCGTCCGGCTTCGCGGTGGGCTTTGTAGGTGACGCCGTCTTTTTCGACGAAGAAGTGGCTGACGATGTTGAGGGTGGGCTCGGTGGTGAAATAGCTGTAGTTCCACCTGGCGGGCCAGGCGCCGCCTTCGTAGATGGCGCAACCGGCGGCGGCGGTGTAGCTGCCGACTTGATCGATCTGCACGTAGGCCTGCTCGGGCCAGGACATGAGGGGATAGGTGGGTTCCTTTGGCAGCATGCCATTGGTGCCCATGACGCCAGGGAGCTTGCCTTTGGCGAGGACGTACTCGGGGAGAACGACGTGGAGGAAATGATTGCCGCTGGTGGGCTGGGTGAAGAAGACCTGGCCGTCCCAGGTGATGTCGAGGCCCCAGGTATTGCCGCCGCGTGAGGCGTATTGTTCGAAGGCGCTGCCATCGGGTTTGAAACGGACGACGCCGGAGCCGTCGGTGCCGAAGTCTTTGGCGCCATCGGGCGAGGTGACGTGGCCGGAGCTGTAGCCGTGGGTGGCATAGACCCAGCCGTCGAGGCCCCAGCGGAGATTGTTGATGACGGCATGGGTGTCTCCGGTGCCGAGGCCGGTGTAGAGCTTGGTGCGCTTGTCGGCGGTGTCGTCGCCATCGGTGTCTTCGAGGAACCAGATGTCGGGGGCGGCGCAGGCGATGACGCCGTTTTTGTAGAAGCAGAAGCTGGTGACGAGTTCGAGCTTGTCGGCAAAGACGTGTTTTTTATCCATGACGCCATCGCCATTGGTGTCGGTGAGGATGGAGATGCGGTCGATGGGATCGCGGTCGTATTTTTTGGTCCAGGAGCCGCTGTCTTTCCATTTTTCGACATTGAGCTCGCGGCGGCCATTGGGGTACTCGGGAGTCTCGCAGACCCAGAGGCGGCCTTTAGGGTCCCAATCGACGTTCATGACTTTGTTGATGAGGGGCTCGCTGGCGACGAGGGAGATGTCGAACTCGGGATGGATCTCGAGTTTTTCGGCGGCTTTCTCGGGGCGGGTGGGGCCGCCTTCGACGTAGCGGAGATTGTCGCCGAGTTCGTCGGGCTTGCAGAGTTCATCGACGTTGTCGCGTTTGCCGGCCCAGGCGATGCCGCGGAGGAGAAGGGCGCGGAAATTGGGGCGGCTGAAGTTGGCGTAGTAGTGGCCGGGGATGCTGACGAAGGAGCGGTAGTTGTCCTTTTCATAGGTCCAGACCTGGGGCTGGATGTCGTAGATGCTGACTTCCTTGCCGCCCTTGGTGATTTCATCGGCGCGCTTGGCGGCTTTTTCATTGCGGGCGCCAGCGGGCTTGGGGGTGTAGGCTCCGGCGAGGATGCGGCACTCGGGGAGGACGTCCATGTCGTAGTAGATCTCGTCGTCCATGGCGAAGTTCGAGAGGTCCTTGGTGATGGGATTCTCGTGATCGGTGAAGTAGAGGTGCATGGGCCCCTCGCGCCATTTGGTCTGGCCCTGGTGCCAGGAGCCGCCGATGATGGTCTTGAACCAGTCGTGGTCTTTGGAGACGGAGGCGGCATGGATGGTGACGATGCCGCCGCCGCGCTGGAGGTATTCGAGGAGGTCTTTGCGCTCCTGGCCGATTTTGATGTCGCCGCCGCTGTCGAGGTGAAGGATGAGGACGTCGGTTTGAGCGAGCTGCTCCTTGGTGGGGAAGGCATCGCCGCCGGTGGCCTTGGCACCGCGTTCATTGAGGAGGGGGACCCAGTCGCGCAGGAAGGAAGGATGATCGTGAGCGCCGGGGCCGTGGGATTTGGGGCCGGAGCGGATGAAGACTCGCAGCGGCTCCGCCGCAGAGGACGCGTGCGGAATGGCGAATGACGACAGCAGAGCGAGGCCGAGGATGAGGCGTTTCATGGTTGGCGTGATGGTAGGCAGAACCAACGGAGGATGGGAAGTCCGTTTTCGCACGGGGCGCTATCGGAAATGCACATGTGCTTTTTTGTTCTTGGGTCTTTGTTCTTGGTTCTCGGTTGTTGGAGCGGGGGCGGAAAAAAGAAAGGGCACGACTTGCGTCGTGCCCTGTGGGGGAATGGGGAACTGAAGGAGGGAAGACTTACTTCGGCTGATCCGCTGGAGGTGCGGGGGCTGGTGCTGGGGCCGGCGTGGGTGCTGGTGTAGGAGTTGGAGCAGCAGCGGGAGCCGGTTCCGGCGTGGGTGCTGGAGCAGCGGCGGGAGCCGGAGCTGGCGTTGGAGCCGGGGTCGGTGCGGACGCAGGTGCGGGAGTTGGAGAAGGAGCCGGAGTGGTGGCAGGAGCGGGAGCTGCTTTCTTGTCGTCGGCTTTGGGGGCCTCGGCGGGCTTGGCGGGGTCGCCGGCCTTGGCGGCATTTTCTTTGGAGGCGGCTTCCTGGATCTGCTTCATCAGCTTGGCTTTGAGCTCTTCGTCAGGAGAGGTGGCGGGAGCGGGAGCCACGGCTTCGGGCTTGGCATCGCCAAAGAGTTTGGGGCCCTTGGCGGCGTTCTGCTTGCGGCTGACGAGCACGGCCAGAAGGATGGTGATGCCGAAGAGGATAATGGCAAGATAGACGGTGAACTTCTGCAGGACGTTGGTGGTTTGAGCTCCCCAGACCTGGCTGGCGGCGGCATCGCCAAAGGAAGCGCCGAGGCCTTCCTGACGAGGGCGCTGCATGAGCACGACGAGGATGAGCAGAAGGCAGACGATAACCTCGACTGCAGTGAG
This sequence comes from Prosthecobacter sp., assembly GCF_044222565.1. Taxonomy (GTDB): domain Bacteria; phylum Verrucomicrobiota; class Verrucomicrobiia; order Verrucomicrobiales; family Verrucomicrobiaceae; genus Prosthecobacter. The sequence goes on along the minus strand of NZ_JBGANA010000004.1, from coordinate 405,517 downwards.
AATGCCAATGAAGATGTCCATAAGAGGGGCTGGTAGGGGGGCGCGAATATGGGGGGACTTCCGGGGTTGGCAAGGGGGAGTTCGCCTTCTTCGCCGGGAGCCGAGACTGGGATATGCGGGATGCGAGGGGCATGGGGAAGGGCGAGGGAGGTGGGATTTATGAGTTACGATTGATGATTTATGATTTGTCGGAGGAGAGGAGTGGGCGGCCGGGGAGGGGGTTTACAGTGGGTTTACAGACGAGGCCGGGGGCGTGGAGGACGCTGGAGCCATGAAGACGACTTTTTGTGCTCTGTTTGTTTTTATGGCCGGCCCCCTGATGGCGCAGAGTCCGCGGATGCCGGGGTGGATTTCTCCGAGTGCGCGGGTGATCCATGCGCAGCCGGTGGTGGTGACGGAGGTGGAGGCGCGGATCGACGTGGCGGATCAGATCGCGACGACGACTTTGGACATCGCGCTGCGGAATCCGACAGGGAGGCCGCAGGAGTCTGAGCTGCTGGTGCCGGTGCCGAGCGGGGCGGTGCTGAAGATGTTTGCCTTTGAGGGCGGAAACTCGGAGGGGACAGCGAGGCTGCTGCCGCGGGATGAGGCACGGCGGATCTACGACAGCATCGTGGCGCAGACGCGGGATCCGGCGCTGTTGGAATTTGTGGGGAACGCGGTGGTGAAGTCGAGCGTGTTTCCGGTGCCGGCGAACGGAGTGCAAAAGGTGCGGGTGACGTATGAGCAGCTGCTGGAGGCGGACGGGGCGCGGATAGATTATGTACTGCCGCGGTCCGAGGCGGTGGAGTATTCGGTGCCGTGGAAGCTGACGATGCGGGTGAAGTCGGCGGTGCGGATTGCTTCGATTTATTCACCGAGCCATGAGGTGGCGGTGAAGCAGCCGAACGGGAATGAGGCGAGCCTGACGTGTGAGACGAAAGCCCCGGGGGCGTTCCGGGTGTGCCTGCTGCGAGATGCGAAGGATGAGATGACGGCTTCGCTGCTGGCGTATCCGGACCCGAAAATCGGAGGCGGGTATTTTTTGGTGATGATGGCGCCGCCGAAGCCGAAGGCGGATGCGAAGGAGATGCTGAGAGAGGTGACGGTGGTACTGGACCGCAGCGGAAGCATGGCGGGACCGAAGCTGGACCAGGCCAAGGCGGCAGCGCTGCAGGTGATCGAAGGGCTGAAGGACGGGGAGGGATTCAACCTGATCGTCTATAATGAGGCGGTGGAGACGTTTGCAGCGCAGCCGGTGATCAAGACCGCAGAAACGACAAAGCAGGCGCGGGAGTACATCAACGCGCTGCGAGTGAGCGGCGGCACGAACATCCATGACGCGGTGGTGGAGGCGTTGCGGCAGAAGCCGCTGGATGGGATGCTGCCGATCGTGCTGTTTTTGACGGATGGACTGCCGACGATCGGGCAGACTTCGGAGAAGGCGATCCGCGAGACGGTGGCCAAGGGGAATCCGCATCAGCGGCGGGTGTTTACCTTTGGCGTGGGGGTGGATGTGAACACGGCGCTGCTAACGCGGATGGCGCGTGACACGCGGGCGACGGCGGAGTTTGTGCTGCCGAGGGAGGATGTGGAGGTGAAGGTGGGGCGTGTGTTTGAGAGGCTGCGCGGACCGCTGCTGACAAAGCCTGCGCTGCGGGTGCAGGATGATCCGAACCGGGTGAGCGACATGATCCCTGCCCCGCTGCCAGATGTGTTTGAGGGTGAGCAGATTTTGCTTTCGGGAACCTACCGCGGAGAAGCGCCGCTGCATTTCCAGCTGACGGGGGCCGAGGCGGGTGGGGAGCGGAAGTTCGACTTCACATTTAACCTGAACAAGGCGAGCACGGCGAATGCGTTTGTGGCGCGGCTGTGGGCCAGCAACAAGATCGCGGTGCTGAGCGAAGCGATCCGTGACATGGGTGCGGATGGCGGGACCGGGAATACGACGGAGCTGGTGAATGAGATCGTGCGGCTGTCCACGCAGTTTGGCATCTTGAGTGAATACACGGCCTTCCTGGCTGAGGAGGGAACCTCCCTGGCGGCGGCACCGGCGAATGCGAGCAAGGCGGCGGAGAACTACAGCGAGAAGGCGATGAAGATGCGCAGCGGGCCTGCTGCCGTGGCGCAGCAGGACAATCTGAAGAAGGGAGCGGAGTCGAAGCAGCTGAATGTGCGCAACCGCTGGCTGGATGACAAGATGCAGGCCATCGAGATCACGAAGGTGCAGCAGTGCCAGGGTGGAGCGCTCTTTAACAAAGGGAACCGGTGGACGGATGCGAGCGCGGCAAAGGCTGAACGTGCTCCGGACCGCGTCATCGAGATCGGCAGCGCCGAGTTTGGCCGGCTGGTGGATGAACTGGCGGCGGACAACCGGCAGGGACTGCTGGCGCTGCGTGGAGAGCTGCTGCTGGAGCACCGAGGCCAGGTGGTGCTGGTGCGCTGAAGATTTTTCGTCGGTCCAATCAACTCAACTCAAAACAAATCAATCAATCCAACATCAACTATGAAAACAAAACATATCCTGATCGCCGCGGCATTGACTGCGTGCCTGGCCAAAGCCAAAGACCTTCAACCGCCAGCACCGGTGGTGGAGGTGACGAAGGTGGAAGCCGCGGCTGAAACGCCGCTGGTGCAGATAGCGGTGCTGCTGGACACGAGCAGCAGCATGAGCGGGCTGATCGAACAGGCGAAGACGCAGCTGTGGAAGCTGGTGAACGAATTCATCTCCGCGAAGCAGGGTGGCAAGACGCCGGCGGTGCAGGTGGCGCTGTATGAATACGGGAAGTCCTCGCTGCGGCCTGAAGAAAACTGGATCCGACAGATTCAGCCGCTGACGCGGGACCTGGACAAGGTGTCCGAGGAGCTGTTTGCGCTGACGACGAACGGCGGAGATGAGTACTGCGGAGCGGTGATCCAGCGGGCGACGAAAGACCTGGCGTGGGATGCGAATCCGAAAGTGTACAAGGCGATCTTCATCGCCGGGAACGAGCCGTTTACGCAGGGGCCCGTGGATTCGAAGACGAGCTGCAAGGAGGCGATCGCGAAGGGGATCATCGTGAACACGATTCATTGCGGGGGTGAAGCGCAGGGGATCGCGGAGCACTGGAGCGAGGGAGCGCTGCTGGCAGACGGCAAGTATCTGGTGATCGATCAGAACCAGGCGATCGTGCACGTCGATGCACCGCAGGACAAGGAGATCGTGAAGCTGAACGAGGCGCTGAACAGCACGTATGTGAACTACGGGGCTACGGCTCCGGCGGCGAAGGCGAGGCAGCTCACGCAGGATGACAATGCGGCGGCGAAGGCGGAATCGGGTGCGCAGGTGCAGCGTGTGATCAGCAAGGCCAGCGCCAACTACTGCAATACGACCTGGGATCTCGTCGATGCGTGCAAGCAGAAGGATTTCGACATCTCAAAGGTGAAAGAGGAGGATCTGCCACAAGAGATGAAGAAGATGAGCCTCGAGGAGCGGAAGGCGTACCTGGAGAAGAAAATCGCGGAGCGCGCGGAGATTCAGAAGAAGGTGCTGGCGCTGAACAAGGACCGGGAGGCTTATGTGGCGACGAAGCGCAAGGAGTCGAGCGGGAAGGACACACTGGACACCGCGATGAGCAAGGCGCTGAGGGAGCAGGCGGAGAAGAAGGGGATCGCGTGGGAGAAGTGAAAACGAATTATGAAGGATGAATTATGAATTCTGAATGAGGTGAGCCGGCCGGGTGACTATTGTCCGGCCGGCTTCATGCTGCGCATCCAGATGAAGAAGGCCAGGGTCATTGCGATGGCTGCGCCGAAAAGGCCGATGGTGAGTGGCAGGATGACTTCTCCCATGGCTGCATGGAAACGTGCCCTGTCAGGAGGACCCTTTAAGCCAAGAGTTGAAAGAACTGTCATGAGGCCTGTGGTCGTGCCGACGAAGCCGATAAAGAGCGGCAGAGAAGCCGCCATGGTATATCCCCAGCGGACGCTGGGGGAGGGCCGCTTCTTGAACAGGATGATGCCGAGGATGAGCAGACCCAGTATGGATAAGACCAATGGGCGAGACGTCCATCCGGCCATGGAGATGTAATCGACCAAGGAGTAGTGGCAAACTTCGATTGCGGCCTCTTCGGTATTCATAGGATGGCAGGTGGGGTGGCAGGAGCGGGCACTGTGCGCGGGCGATGGATCATGAAGATGATCGAGCAGAGGATGAGGAGAGGGACTGTGACGGAATTCACCGCAGAGCTGATGGTCAAGCAGTCGGCCAATGCTTGTGCAGCAGCGGCGGGATCGCCCACGGCATGCCTGAAGATGTGAGAGAACTTGATGTAGTGAGACACGGCAAAAGCCATGCCCCAAAACCAGAGCGCAATGATGCCTGCCAGCAATGCAGCGCGCCAGTGGAGTGGCAAGTTTCGCAGGAGGATGGTAATCGCGAGTACGAGCAGCAGAGCGGCGAAAAAGAGGATGGCGACCATTTGATGACTCTCTGAAGACGGCATGAAAAAGGCAAGATGAAAAAGCGCCAGCGAAGAAGCCTCCTGCCACTCGTCTGCGAGCCCCACGCAGTGTGGATGACTTCCTTTTCTGTGCGGGCGACCTGCTGCGGACTGAAGTCCGCGCTCCGATGAGCTGTTCGGCGTATTGTTCGCGCGACAATATGACTTCGACGGAGAGCATGCATACGCGGCTGATTTTAGTCCAGTTCTATTTACAGACCGTTTACAGACGAAGAACGCGGATGGCTGGATGATTTTGGGCGTGCATTTTTCCCCGCACCCCTTGAAACTACGCCATGCCTGCCACCATTCTCGTTGTTGAAGATGATGCTGCGATCCGCCGCGGGGTTTTGGATGCGCTGAAATTTGCGGGGCATACGACTCTGGAGGCGGGGGATGGCGACAAAGGAATGAAGCTGGCGCTGGGCTCCACCTTTGATCTCATGCTGCTGGATCTGGTGCTTCCGCATGCGACGGGGTTTGACATTTTGAAGGCGCTGAGGCGGGAGCGACCAGGGACGCCGGTGATCATTCTCTCGGCGCGTGGCGAGGAGAATGACCGGGTGCGGGGGCTGAAACTGGGAGCGGATGATTATGTGGTGAAGCCCTTCAGCGTGCGGGAGCTGCTGGCCCGGGTGGAGGCGGTGCTGCGCCGCGCGCCTGAACGGCAGCCTGTGAGCGAGACACTGACTCTCACGGCAGCGACGATTGATTTCGGCCAGAGTCTGGCGCGTTTTGACAATGGTGAGAGCGCGGAGCTGTCTGAGCGAGAGCGTGATGTGCTGCGGTACCTGGCGCTGAACCGAGGCAGGGCGGTTTCGCGAGAGGAGCTGCTGCAGCGGGTGTGGCACATCGAGAACAAGCAGACGGAGACGCGCACGGTGGACATGCACATTGCCAATTTACGACATAAGCTGAGAGATGATGCTGAAGCGCCGCGGGTGATCGTGACGGTGCGGGGGAAAGGATATCAACTGGCGTGACTCATGATTTTTTAAACCCCTAATCGAACACTTATGGAACACTAATGCCGGAGCCGGAAAATTGACGGCTGATTTGCAGGCATTCGGTCTTTTAAGCTTATTTTATATGCGGAAACCGCTTCACATCTGGATCACGTTCATCGCCTGCCTGGGGCTGCTGCTGGCGGCGATGGCGTGGGTGAGCTGGAATACGCTGGCGCTGGAGAGGGAGCGTGAAATGGCGGCGCGTGAGGCGGAGCAGCAGGAGCGCGTGAGGCTGGCGCTGTGGCGGCTGGATTTCCAGGCGAGTGCGCTCATGATCCGTGAGAATGCACGACCCTCGTATGATTTCAGGCCCTTCCATGCTCCAGAAGGCGTGGTGAACAAGGCCTATGACAATGTGGCGAAGGGAGAGGTGCTGGTGCCGTCTCCGCTGCTGTCCGAAGTGCCGGAGCATGTGCTGCTGCATTTTCAGATGGATTCACGCGGCCAGGTGCAGTCGCCACAAGTGCCGCAAAACAACGAACGGACGCTGGCGCTGGCGCAATTCATCAATGCCGATGACCTGACGCGAAGCGAACAGCGGCTGAGCGGACTGCGGGAACTGCTGGGGCGGCCGGTGCAACTGACCCCGCCGCTAAAGGAGCGCGAACCCTTCCGAGGACGTGGGACGAGCACTTCAGCCGTTGCTCCTGCTCCTGCTGCTGCTCCTGCTCCTGCTCCTGCTCCTGCTCCTGCGACTTCCGCTTCCGCTTCGCCAGCCCGAGGGCTGGCACCGGCGCCGAGCCTTGTGCTTAATCGCCAGTTGCTGGCGGAGATGGCCTGCGTGGCGCGCTTTGACATTGATGATTCAAAACCGGCAGAGATGAATGACGCGAAGATGCCGCGCAATCCGGCTTGGAACGCGCAGCAGGGCCAGTTGACCACCCAGCAGCTGATGCTGAACAATTCGGAAAATTATTCGCGCAGCCGCGCAGTGAATCAGCAGGCGGAGGAGGCGATCAAGCAGCAGCCGATGATCAAACTGAAAATGGGCGGTGGATCGCTGGTGCTCAACGACTCCAAGGAGGGAGAGACCAAGACTGCGCCTGCCAAAGCACTGAAGAAAGAGGCTGACAAGCCAGGCGAGAACAGCAAACCAAGCTCAAAGCCTGCGATGCCGAAGCCGGCTGCCGAAGCGAAGGATGACAAGGATGCGGAAGACAACAAGCCCTTGCCCGCACCGGCACCAGCACCAGCAACCGCACCTGGCGCAACTCAGGCAAAAGCACCTGCACCGCCTCCCGCTGCCATGCCTGCTGCTCTGACACCAATGAATCCAGCACCCGCAGCAAAGGCAGCGGCATCTACCATGGTGGAAAGCGGGGGAAAGATGGCTATCACCGACCCCGGGGGCACGAACTCTCTGAGCCTGGAGAGGCAAACTGCCGTGATGTACAACCGGAGCGGAAACAGCTCGCGCCCGTTTCAAGGAGTCTGGCTCGGCGGCAATCTGATGCTGACTCGCGAGGCCTATTTGGATGGGGTGCGCATGGTGCAGGGGGTGTGGCTGGACTGGCCCGCGCTGCGCACGGCGCTGCTGCGGGAGATCAGCGACCTCTTTCCCGATGCGAAGCTAGAGCCTGCGGCGAATGCCACGGCGGGCACACGACCCGAGGATGACCTGCTGCGCTTTGCGGCGCTGCCAGTGCGGCTGGTGCCGGGTGCGATCCAGCTGCCGCCGCTGCCGTTCTGGACGCCGCTGCGCAGGTCCCTGGGCATCGCGCTGGCGTGTGTGCTGCTGGCCGCGGTGGCGGTGGGGCTGGTGCTGTTTGGAACGGTGGCGCTGAGCGAGCGACGAGCTGATTTCGTCTCCGCCGTGACGCATGAGCTGCGCACGCCGCTGACGACTTTCCGCCTGTATTCAGAAATGCTGGCGGACGGCATGGTGGCGGATGATGCGCAGAGAAAGACGTACCTGGACACGCTGACGGGAGAGGCGGGGCGGCTGAGCCATCTGGTGGAAAATGTACTGGCTTATGCGAGACTGGAACGCGGCAGCGCGAAGGCGCGCGCGGAGAATGTGACGATAGGTGAACTGCTGGACCGGATACTGCCCCGGCTGCAGCAGCGGGCGAGCGACTGCGCCATGGAGGTGCGGGTGCAGGCGAGCGAGGCGGACCGCAAAACGCTGCTGCATGTGGATGCGGCGGCGGTGGAGCAGATCCTTTTCAACCTGGTGGACAACGCGTGCAAATATGCGGCACCTCGAGCGGCGGAGCCGGTGATCCATGTGGAGGCTGACACGAGCGGGAAGTTTGCGATGCTAAAAGTGCGGGACCATGGCGGCGGCATCTCCCGCAGTGAGCGGCGGCGGATTTTTCATCCTTTCCACAAAAGCGCGGACCAGGCGGCGCATTCTGCTCCGGGCGTGGGACTGGGGCTGGCGCTGTGCCGCCGGCTGGCCACGGCGCTGGGTGGCGCGATCACGCTGGATGCGGCGCACAAGGAAGGTGCGTGCTTCATGCTGAGGCTGCCGAAGTGAAGCGGTCAGCGCTCACCAGCGAGCGTGACGGCGCCGGTGAGGATGACATTGCCCGAGTCGTCGCGGATTTCGCCGGTGACCTGGCCGAGGGTGTCCAAAACGGCCTGCAGGGAGGCGCTGATGTGGAGAGACTGGCCCGGGGTGATGCTGCCGAGGATTTTGATCTGACGGACGGCGGTGAGGCGGAGATTTTTCAGCCGGGCTTCTCCGGGGCGGGTTTGAATGAGGATGCCTCCGAGCTGAGCAAGCGCCTCGATCATGAGCACGCCGGGCATGAGGGGCGCCTGGGGAAAATGACCGCGTAGAAATTCTTCGTCTCCCTGGAGTTTCCACACGGCCTTGGCGGAGACGCCGGGATTGAGCTCGGTGAGTTCATCGATGAAGCGAAACTCAGAACCGTGAGGCAGGGAGGAAAGCGCTTGAACAAGGTCGGGGGGAGATGGCATGCTGTGGTCATATTCACGATTCACTGACAGAGCAATCGCCAAGATGCACCAGCGCAGCGCCGTTGGTCTGCCGCGTGATCATGCAGGTGTGGCATGTGATTGTGCTGCTGCTGAGCATGGCCTACTGGGCGGTGGGGGGGCTGATGTTTGTGATGGCCGGGGCGGTTCTGGTGCCGCTGCTGCCGCTGGAAAAATCTCGCGCGCTGGGTCAGTGGCTGCTGAGCGTGGCGTTCCGGGTCTTTCTGGCCTTTCTGCGGATGTGCGGTGTGTATGAATGCGAGTACGTAGGATTTGATGCGCTGAAGGGCGTGAAAGGCGGACTGATCATCGCGCCGAATCATCCGGCGCTGTGGGATGCGGTGTTCATCCTGTCCAAGGTCCACGGGCTGCGCTGCATTTTGAAGGCATCGCTGATGCACAACCCGTTTTTACGCGGAGGCTCGAAGCTGGCGGGCTTCATCCCGAACAAACCGGCGCACAAGATGCTGCAGCAGTCCATCGAGGCGCTGCGCCAGGGAGACCGGCTGCTGTTTTTTCCTGAAGGCACACGCACGCGAAAAATGGAGGACTGCATCAACACGCTGCAGGGCGGGCTGGGCATCATCGCAACGCAATCGAGCGCGCCGGTGTGGCCGGTGTTCATCGAAACGAACAGCGACTATCTTTGCAAAGGGTGGCCGCTGTGGCATCTTCCGGACAAGAAAATCCGCATGCGCATCTCACTGGGGGAGCCGCTCGCAAGTCCGCCGGACGAAAGCGCGGCGGAGTTTACCAAGCGGCTGCGGCAGGTGTATGTGGCAGAGCTGGGCGGCGGGGAGAAAGTGTGATGGGAGACGCCGTGAGTGGCGTTTTCATCGGCATGCGTCTGCTGTTTTTATTTCTCGCCTTCGGCCTTGGACTTCAGGCTGCGCCGGACATTCTTCTCATCGTGGCGGATGATCAGAGGCCGGACACGATTCACGCGCTGGGAAATGGGGTGATCGACACGCCGAACCTGGACCGGCTGGTGGCTGTAGGCACTTCCTTTTCGCGCGCGTATGCGGGCTATCCGATCTGCCATGTGAGCCGTGCGCAGATTCTCACGGGCAATCCTGCTTTTAAGGCGCTGCCGCAGTATCCTGCGGGGGCGATTGATCCGAAGCTGGCGACGCTGGCGGGCACGCTGCAAAAGGCGGGCTACCATACGTGTTACACGGGCAAATGGCACAATGACGGGCATCCGAAACAGCGTGGCTACATGACGACGAGCGGGCTGTATTCGAGTGGCGGTGGCAAAGGTGTTGTGCAGCCGGACATGGATGGGCGCGGGCGGCCGCTGACGGGGTATCGCGGATGGACTTTCAAGGATGCGGACAACAAGGCTGAACTGGACAAGGGTGTGGGTCTGCAACCGGACAACAGCCGCCACATGGCGGACGGGGCGATCCATGCGCTGAAGACGGCACCGAAGGACAAGCCTCTCTTTCTGCATGTGAACTTCGCCTTTCCGCATGATCCGCGCCAGTGGCCGGCGGGGATGAAGGACCGCTATGAAGCGGCGAAGATGCGGCTGCCGGCGAACTTTGCACCGAGGCATCCGTTTGATCATGGAAACATCGAGGGACGCGATGAACTGCTGCTGAATACGCCACGTGTGGAAAGCGAGGTGCGCGAAGAGCTGGCGATTTACTATGCGATGATCACGGACCTGGATGCGCAGGTGGGGCGGATTTTTGAGGCGCTGCCGAGACCGGAGGAGACGATCATCATTTTCACGAGTGACCAGGGGCTGGCACTGGGAAGCCATGGGCTGCTGGGGAAACAGAATGAATATGAGCACAGCATCCGCAGCCCGCTGATCATCTGCGGGCCGGAGCTTCCGAAGGGGGAGCGCAGTGCTTCTCTGGTGAATCTGAGTGATCTTTTTCCCACGCTGTGTGAGCTGGCTGGAGTGGAGATTCCCGCAACAGTGCAGTCGAAGAGCCTGGTACCGCTGCTGAGACACAAGACGGAGCGTGTGCATGAGTTTGTGACGGGAGCCTTTACCGACACGCAGCGCATGATCTGCGATGAGCGGTGGAAGTATGTGCTGTACCCGAAGGCGGGCCGGGAGCAGCTCTTTGACCTGCTGAGTGATCCGGATGAGATGCAGGACCTGAGCGCAGACCCTGCACAGCGGAAGCGAAGGGAAGAACTCGCGGCCAAGCTGCGAGGCTGGCGGCAGCAAAATGGAGACCCGAACCTGGAGTGAGGCGCAGCCCACGCTCGTGAAAGTCCGCGCGTGCGGACGCGTTCATGCCCCATCTCTTATGAAACAGTTCTCACTGGTACTCCTCGCCGCTCTTTTGACAGCACATGCGCACGCCCAAACGCCCGCCCCTGCGGCAAAAGCAAAAGCGCCTGACGCCGTGGACCAAATGGCCGCGGCGCTCACACCGACGAGGGTGCTGACCTACAAAAAGGCGGGAGACAACGAGCTGAAACTGCATGTATTTGAACCCGAAGGCTTCAAGGCGGGAGACAGCCGCGCGTGCTTTCTCATCATCCACGGCGGTGGCTGGACTGGCGGCAACCCACAACGGATGTACCCCTTTGCAGCGCATTATGCGAAGCTGGGACTGGTGGGCATCAGCATGCAGTACCGGCTGCACAGCAAGAAGACGAACGTCAGTGTTTTTGACTGCGTGAAGGATGCGCGCTCGGCGGTGCGCTACATTCGTGGGCATGCGGCGGACCTCGGCATTGATACGCAGAAGATCATCGTGAGCGGGGGTTCGGCGGGCGGGCACCTCGCGGCTGCCACGGCCCTTTTTGAACAGGTGAACGAGTCGGACGATGACCTCAAAATCCCGGCGACTCCAAACGCGCTGGTCCTGCTGTTTCCAGTGATCGACACCTCAAAGGAGGGCTATGGGAGTGAGAAGATCGGTGAACGCTGGCAGGAGCTGTCTCCTCTGCATCACGTGCGCGCTGGTGTGCCGCCGACGATTATCTTCCATGGAACAGGAGACACCGTGACGCCGTATGCGGGCGCCAAGGCGTTTCAGGAGGCGATGGTCAAGGCCGGCAACCGCTGCGAACTCGACACCAACGAAGGAGGCGCACACGGCTACCTCATGCGCAACAAAGCGCTGTACGATGACACTATGCAAAAGGCGGATGTGTTTTTGAAGTCGCTGGGACTGCTTCCGTAGAAGCCTAACCAGACGACGTTTTTACAACTGGCTACTCCTCAATCCACACCGGAGTTCCCTCAGGGACGAGGTCAAAGAGATCGATCACAGCGCGATTGCGCATGCGGACGCAGCCGTGGCTGGCGGGGCGGCCGATGCTGCCTTCGTCATTGGTGCCGTGGATGTATATGTAGCGCTGGTAGGTGTTCGCATTGCGCGGCTCGGTGCCATGCAGCCAGAGGATCCGGGTGAGGACGAGGTCTGACTTCGTCTCCATGCCGCGGGACCAATGGCCGACAGGCTGCCGTGCTTTGAAAATGGTGCCGCATTCTGCTTCTTCGCCGTGTTTTTCCTTCACGATGAAACGGCCGAGGGGTGTCTTGTTGCTGCCCTCCGTGAAGCCGATGCCAAATTTCGACGTGCTGCAGGGCCACTCGCGCACCAGACGCCTGCCATCATACAAACGCAGACGCTGAGTGCCGATGCTGACTTCAAGGCTGGGAGAGGCTAGTTTCATGCGAAGATGGGAAAACATTGATCAACGGAGGGCTGTGCGCATGTGTTTTGGAAAAAATGAAAAGTGGAAGTTGACGAATTAGACCAGTCAGTCTAATGATTACACCATCATGAGCGACCGGACGACCAAAGAACGCATTCTCGACGCAGCCGAAGGGCTGATGCTCGAGAAGAGCTTTCACTCGGTCGGGCTGACGGAAATCCTGGAGGCGGTGAAGGTGCCGAAGGGCTCGTTTTACCACTATTTCAAATCCAAGGAGCACTTTGGCGTGGAGATGCTGAAGCATTATGTGGCCGATGCCACGGCCTATAAAAAGGAGATGCTGCTGTCGCCAGCACCTGAACCGGATCCTTTGAAGAGACTGCTGAGCTTTTGCGAGGGCACTATCTGCCGGGTGATGGAAACGAAGGGGAAATGCCCCTGCCTGGTGCTCAAACTGGCCGCTGAAGTGTCCGACATGAGCGAGGCGATGCGCGAGGTGCTCGCTGCAGGAAATCGTGATGCGATTGTCATTTTGGAGCAGGTGCTGCAGGAAGGGATTGAGAAAAAGAAGATCGCCAAAAATGTGCAGCCTGCCGAAGTGGCGGGAATCATACACGACCTGTGGAACGGCGCCATGCAGCGCTCCGCGGTGTGCCGGGATGCCACGCCGCCCCGTGAGGCGCTGAATTTTATCCGCGATTTGCTGACACCCTGATTTTGTTTTTAATCGTAAATAAACCGACCGGTCTAATCTTAACATAACCCAATCCATGAAACCCATCGCCCTAACCACCGAAACCTTTGACGCAACCCTGGCCAACACCGACAAGCCCGTCCTCGTGGACTTCTGGGCGGAATGGTGCGGCCCCTGCAAAATGATGTCGCCGATCCTCGACCAGCTGGCCACCGAGCAGGAAGGACAAGCCACGATTGCCAAGGTGGACATTGATGCCTACCCGGACCTTCAGACGCGCTTTGGCATCCGCGCCATTCCCACGCTGATCGTCTTTAAAAACGGACAGCCGGTGAACACGATCACTGGAGTGAGAAGCAAGGGCTTCCTGGAAGCCGCGCTCACCGCATAACCCTCTTTTCCCGCAGCAAACCCATACCATAACCTACCACACTCATGTCCATCGACCTCACCCAACGCCCTCCCCGCAGCCCCCGCGTCCGCCTCGGCGGCTATGTGCTCCTGCCACGCCTGCTTGACAAATGCCGTGCCGAAATCGCCGGTAAAAACGGCGAATACCACTACAACTGCCCGCTGGATCAGCGATTCCTCAGCTTTACCGGCATCGATCATGAAGCCCTGAAAGCCGAAGCTGCCAAGGGGCTGGGGGATTCAGAGATGTTCTCCTGGATCGAGAAGAGCGCGCTGTACAAACGCAGCGACTACGAGATCGCCCAGTGGAGCCGCTTTCGCGAAGAAGCGGTGCCGTCTGACAATGAAAGCCGCGAGTACATCAGCGCGCAGGTTTCCAAATCGGGCGGCGAGGCACGCGAGGACATCGGCACGTGGTTCGACTACCTCGACTTCGATGACTACGTCTCCTTCGGCGGCAAAGCTTAACTCCATCACACTCCCAACATCCAACTCTCAAGATCCAATCCCAATGCAAACCTCATTCCAAAACAAAGTTGTCCTCATCACCGGCGCCACCAGCGGCATCGGCAAAGTCACCGCGCTCGCCTTCGCCAAAGCCGGGGCCAAAGTGGTCGTCAGCGGCCGGCGTGAAGCCGAGGGCCAGGCCGTGGTGTCCGAAATCAAAGCCGCGGGTGGTGAAGCCACCTTTGTGAAAGCCGATGTGGCCAAGGAAGCTGACGTCTCGGCACTGGTGGCGAAAACGGTGGAAACGTATGGCCGCCTCGATGTGGCGTTTAACAATGCGGGCATCGAACTCACGGGGGCCATCGTGGATGTCAAGGAGGAGGACTACCGCCGCACCTTTGACATCAATGTGTGGGGTGTGATCACCTCGATGAAGTACCAAATTCCGGTGATGCTGAAGCAGGGCGGCGGTGTGATCATCAACACGAGCAGCGTAGCCGGGCATATTGGCATGGCCGGAGCCAGTGTCTATATTGCCAGCAAGCATGCGGTTGAAGGCCTGACGAAAGCCGCCGCCATGGAGTATGCCAAGCAGGGCATCCGCGTGAATGCGGTGGCACCCGCTGTGATCGAGACGGACATGTTTGACCGCTTCACCGGTGGCAATGAGGACGCAGCCAATTATATGCGCTCCCTGCATCCCATCGGACGTGGAGGTCGCTCGGAAGAGATCGCGAATCCGGTGCTCTTCCTGGCAAGCGATGGGGCGTCCTTCATCACCGGCGCTTCGCTGAATGTGGATGGCGGCTTCCTGGCGCAGTAACACACCACGCCTTCCGCCCGCGCTTTGCACCATGCAGAGCGCGGGCTTTTTTTGGTCTCAGCGTTGGATAACTGCACCTGCGGCCAGTATTTCAGCGAGGGCGCGGTCCACATCTCCGGGTTGGAGATTGACGCCGCGGCAGGCGGAGGTGAGGACGGTGACGGAGAAGCCTTCTTTTAAGGCATCGAGGACGGTGAATTTGACGCAGTAGTCGGTTGCGACGCCGGCGACGTGGAGTTCTTGGACGCCTTGCGTTTTCAACCACTCGCCCATGCCGGTGGAGGCGCGGTGGCCATTGTCGTAGAGGCCGCTGTAGCTGTCGATGCGCGGGTTCATGCCTTTGGTGAAAACGCGCGCGATGCGGCGGGTATCGAGGGCTGGAGCGAAGAGGGCGCCGCCGGTGTTTTGCACGCAGTGCACGGGCCAGAGGGTCTGAGGAAGGCCGTCGAGGTCGGTTTGTTCAAAGACGTTTTTGCCGGGATGATTGGCGGCGAAGCTGCCGTGATCGGCGGGGTGCCAATCCTGCGTGGCGACGACGAGATCGAACTGAGGGTGGAGTTTATTGACGATGGGGATGATTTCATCGCCGCCCGTCACGGCGAGGGCGCCGCCGGGCATGAAGTCGTTTTGAATGTCGATAAGGAGAAGAGCTTTCATGGAGAAGTTAGTTTGGGTGCGGCGCTGCCTTAGCGGCAGAGGTGGTCAACGAGCTTGAGCAAGGTGGGCATGCGGTAGCTACCGTGCATGGAGTGGATATGCTCCGCAGCATCGTTCTGCGGCAAGCCCACGGCGGTGACAAACAGAGGACGATGGCTCCCGCCCCGCAGCACGTGGGCTGCATGCGGAGAACCATCAAAGGAGGTTTTGGCGACGCCGATGACCGGAATGCCGGTGGCGGTATGGAGATGCCAGCCGAGGCCGGGTTCATCGGGACGAAGCCAGACGTGACCATCGACCACGATGACAGCGGGTGGCAGGGGCAGGCGCTTGAGGATATCCAGCAGGCAGGGCATTTCGCGCCGGTAGAACTGGCCGGGTTCGTACTCGGCTACTTGTGAGATCTGGCTCAGTTCCTGTGCGATGGGCTTGTCATCGGTCCATTGTGCAAACAAAACGGCGGCGGCTGTCGCGCCGTGCTCGTGGTAGCAGACATCGAGTGCGGCGATCAAAGGACGTGGTGACGGGGAATTCACGCTCTGGCCTTTTGAATGAGCTGCAGCTTTCGCTCGTGCAAGGTATGCTCGACGCCTGCGGGGTAGGCGTGCGGATTTTGCAGACGCTTCACGGTATCATGGAGATGAGTGAGCTGTTCGCGGCAGCGAGTTTGGATCTGAGTCAGTGTGGGCAGAGTGGCGACGAGTTTTCCGGCGAGAAAAACGGGCTGAAGGAGGTCTTCGTGAGTGGCACCTTCGGGAATGCGTTTGTTGCGAGTGGGATCGCTGGGGTGAACGATTTCCACGGAGGCGGGGCAGCCGTGCTCTTCATCAAAAATGGCATCGCCGCAGAATTCGCCGTTCAGGGTATAGCGGCGGACCTGCTGGATGCCGGGATTGCTGACTTTGACGGCCTGCTCGCTAAGCTTGATCTTGGGCTCCCATTCTCCTCCTTCATTGCGGATGGCACCGAGCTTGTACACTCCACCCAGGGCGGGCTGGGAGCCGCCGGTGACCATCTGGGTGCCGACTCCCCAGACGCTGATCTTGGCGCCCTGGTGCTTGAGGCTTTCGATGAGGTGCTCGTCGAGATCATTGCTGGCGACGATGAAGGCCTGGGGGAAGCCGGCTTCGTCAAGGATGCGGCGAGCCTCGATGCTGAGCCAGGCGAGATCGCCGGAGTCGAGGCGAATACCGGCGAGTTCATGGCCGCGATCGCGCAGGCGATGGCCGACTTCTACGGCATGGCGCACGCCTTCGAGGGTGTCGTAGGTGTCCACGAGGAAGACGCAGTTGTTGGGAAGGGCGGCGGCGTACATCTCGAAGGCTTCGAGTTCGGTATCGAAGGACATGACCCATGAATGGGCATGTGTGCCACGCACGGGAATGCCGTGGGTCATTCCGGCGAGAACGTTGGAGGTGGAGGCGCAGCCGCCGATGAAGGCGGCGCGGCTGGCCATGATGGCACCATCTGGGCCTTGCGCGCGACGCAGGCCGAACTCCAAGACGGCCTCGCCTTGTGCCGCGAGGCAGACGCGGGCGGACTTGGTGGCGATGAGGGTTTGGAAATTGATCATGTTCAGCAGCGCGGTCTCGACGAGCTGAGCCTGAATGAGCGGGCCTTTGATGCGCAGAAGAGGCTCGTGTGGAAAGACGACGGTGCCTTCCGGAATGGCATCGACATCGCAGCGCCATTCGAGGGTGCGGAGGTAGTCGAGGAAACCGCGTTCAAAGAGAGGCTTGCCATCGCGGCCGGGAAGTGTGGCGAGGTAGTCGATCTCTGCCGGGCTGAAGCGGAAGTTTTTCAGCCATATGACCACATCGCCCAAGCCAGCGGCAATGGCGTAGCCGCCGGAGAAGGGCAGCTTGCGAAAGAACAGATGGAACACGGCCTCCTGCTCGGCCTTGCCGCATTTCCAGTATCCGGCGGCCATGGTGAGCTGATAGAGGTCGGTGAGGAGGGGACTGGTGGTCATGGTTAAAGCTTGTGGCTGAGGTAATCTTGAATACGGGCATTGATCTGATGCGCAAAGATGCCGTGATACCATGGCGAACGCATCTGCCAAGCAACAACAAGCAGGGTCACCGGCGTCTGCCACAGCAGTGGAGGCCAGAAATCAAATTCATTCGATGCGACATGCGCCACGACATTGACCACAAAGGAAGCCGCCCAAAGCAGCTCCAAGCGTCGCCATACGAGGAAGACATTGCAGAAGAGGAAAAAGTGTCCCAGTGCCGCAGGGATGATCCACCAGAGATGGAAGGACTGATTCATGAGCCACCAAGAAAGGAAAGATCCCAAGACGAGAATCAACCCATCGAGCCAGGAAATGCGGAAGCCGCAGGTTCGATTTATGTGTGGATTGGGATTCATTGGCAGATGTGATTCGGACTACTCAGTTTCCGGGAAACGCCTTGTCACTTCGATCTGACCGACGATGTGAAGATTGAACTCCTCAAGCTCTTCAGCAAGGACCCAGAGCTCCCGATGAACCGCTCCGCCGACGACCTGCTCTTCAAAGCGGGTCAGGTATTCGGACTCGACCTCGAAGCGTGTGACGAAGCCGGAGCCGGAAGCGGGCACGTTCCAGTCACGTGCGATCTGGATGGCGTAGTCTTCGTTCATGACGGGATAAAAGATGGGCTGGTCGGGAAGACGCGGGGGAAAGGCTTTCCAGCCGGAGTCTTCGATCAGCTTCATCTCTTTGGGGCCGACGGGACGGTAGAGAGTGGTAGTGTTCATGGCTGCGACTGAATCAGTGTTTCGTAGCGCTGCCGATCCGACTCCGCGAAGCAGCAGAAGATGATCTCCCGCAGCGATGAAGGTGTTAGGACGAACTCGCGAATAGCCTGCACGGCGATCTGTGCCGCCAGATCCGGCGGGAAGCGATAGACGCCGGTGGAGATACAGGGAAAGGCGATGCTGGTGAGCTGGTGTTCCGAGGCAATGCGGAGGGAGTTCGCATAGCAGGAGCGCAGCTTTTCCGGCTCGCCATTGTTACCGCCGTTCCAAACTGGACCGACGGTGTGGATGATGTGGCGGGCCCTGAGGTTGTAGCCTTTCGTGATTTTGGCCTCGCCGGTGCGGCAGCCGTTTAGAGTGCGGCATTCGGCCAGCAGGTCTTTCCCTGCAGCGCGGTGAATGGCGCCGTCCACGCCGCCACCACCGAGGAGGGAGGAGTTGGCAGCATTGACGATGGCATCGACGTCGAGGGTGGTGATGTCGGCTTGGAGGGCTGTGAGTGAAGCATTCATAAATTGGATGGGAACGAAGTGTCAGGATTTGGGAAGGTCGTAGATGGTCACCGAGATCCCCCGCTCGCAAAAACGGGAGTGCACAAGAGGCTCGATGAGGTCCCACGAACCGCCCGCCAGACCGCAGCCGATGCGTGGCATGTGGACGCTTGCATTGAGCCGCAGGGCCTCCTCCGCAACATGAGCCAGGGCTTGATCGACCGCTGGATAACGAATGGGCGGCAAGTCCGCGCTTTTGTGAATGCCGTGCTGGCCGATCATGTTTGCGACGGTGATGGTCTCGCTCACACGGACAAACTGCACTGCACCGAGTGCGAATGCGGAGGAACCCGAAGTGCCCTCACGATGCCACTGGCGATATTGCAGCTCGGGTTGTTTCCAACGCTTTGACAGAGCCAGGACAAAGCCCGCGCCCCAGCCGCCGATGTCATTGCAAACATGCGCGATGATGGTCTGCCCGGTGGTGGCCGGCTGAGTGGCATCGCCAACGATGTATTGAATGGGCGTGAGCTGGCTCATGGAAAGCGGATGAACTGCGGCGGCACGTGGTCCACGAGCCAGACGTTGTTGGTGCTGAGGTAAAAGCTGTGACCAGCCTGGTGCATTTCCGAGGCGAGGATGGTGAGGAGGACGGGCCTGCCACGCCGTGCGCCGACTTCGAGCGTCATTTTGGTATCCTCCGAAAGATGAACATCGTGACGTTTCATTTTCTGAAGGCCCTCGGCACGAATGCTTTCGAGAAACTGCGCAGCGGCCCCATGATAGAGCACGGCAGGCGGCACCTTGGCTTCGTATTGCAGATCCACGGACACGGAGTGGCCCTGGCTGGCGCGAATGCGAGTGCCATCTTCGCTGAACTCGAAACGCTTTTTGGCGTTGGTGGCGACGATGTGTTCGAGGTCGTCACGGCTGATCGTGCGATTAGCTTTGGCGCAGCCAGCGAGGAGGTCTTCGACGCTGACCCAGCCTGCGGAGTCGAGGACGACGTGAGCGGTTTCGGGCTGATGGCGCAGCACCAGGCTGAGGAATTTGCTGGTGCGTGTTGTTTTGTCTGGGTTCATTCGATTTCTAAATGGGTATGTCCATCCATGGACGGAGCTTTTGCTGATTGTGATAGTTTGAGATGCGAAAGGTCAGTTCGCTGTAGGTGTCCGTGGTCTGGATGCGATCGAGGTAGCGGTTTTTGCGGGCCATGGAGTCGAGGTCGAAGGCCCAGAACTGGCTCATGAGCGGATTGATAAACAGACGCGATCCCTGGGTGCGGGTGGTGGTGTGGACGTCACCGAAGAGGCCTTTGACAGCATTGACGATGCTGCCGTTTACAATGCTGGATCGCCGTGGCATGCAGCCGTGAACGAACTCCACCGCGGCGGCATATTTTTGCGCTTCCGGCATCTCCCAAAGGAGGCTCCAGGTGCCGAGGTGACCACCGATGGCTGAGAGCGCTGCGGCGTTTTCGAGGAAGTGCGCATGGCAAACGCCGTGATAAGCATCCACGCCAAGACCGAGACAGACGACGAATTTCCGAATGTCCGCGGGCAATGAGTGAGCGGCGGCAAGAGACGCGATGTCTTCCTGTGGGGTGCCTAGTCCGCACTCGTCTCCGCGCATGAGGATGTCCGTGCCGCCATCGATGAGGATGAGGGTGTCGAAGCGCAAGGCGGCAGCGAGCCATTCATACACTGCGCGGACGGGCCGAACTCCGCCTGGCTGGAGCGCATGAACGGGAGTGTCATGGCCTTCGGATTCCAGCCACTGCGCGAGATACTTTTCAGGGAAGTATTCGGACGAACCGGAGGTGTTGCCACGGACAACCGAGAGTTGCGGCAAGGGCTTGTCTTCGCAAAACGAGAGTTCCGAAAAGGACCAATTTGCCAAGTGCACAGTCTTGCCCTGGCTGCGGAGCCAGAAATAGAGAGGCAACCCGGCAAACACGTCGAAGCCGCCCCCTGCGCCGGCGATGAGGACATTTTTTGCGGGCTCGAGCTGAGTGAAGAAAGGGAGTTTCATGCGCTCTCCCCTTCCCTGGTGTTTAGATTGAGAGGTTCGCGGGAGGCGAGCCATTCGTCGGGGATGCCTGCACCGCCAGCAGCGAGCGCGACCAAGCTGCCGACGATGGCGCAGTTGGTGTCCATGTCTCCATGCACAGAAACCGCTGCCCAAAGGGCTTCGGCATAATCGTCGAGATGTCGGCAAGCGCACCAGAGACAGAACGGCACGGTGTCAGAAGAAATCACCTGCGAGCCATTGCCGAGAATTGAAGCGGCTGTTTTCGGCGAAAGCTCAAGCGGCAAAGTCAGAGCTTTTTTCAGACGCCAGTACGTTTCAGTTTTGGGAAGATTGGCGAGAACGAATTGGATCAGTTCATGATCTTTCTTTCCGGACGCACCACGCTGCGTAACCATCCAGGCGGCGGCGAGCGCCACGGCTATGGCTCCAGTTTGACCGTCTTCATGTGCGTGAGTGACCATGGCTGAATCCCGGGCGTTCCTGATGAGAAGCGTCAGGTCATCCGCAAAATAAGCGCCTATGGGCGCGGCACGCATGGCACCGCCATTGCCGCAGGAGCCCTCGCCATCGAAGACCCGGCCCGCAGCCTCCTGCCATGGCACGCCCTCACCGATGGCCTGCAGGATGCCCCGTGCGGTGCCGCCGTAACCACGGTCAGGTTCTTTGGTGTATTTGGCAGCAAATTCCAGAGCAAGCCAGTCAGGCACAACGTGACCATGCTGTTGTAAGCTGCGGACGATGGCGACAGCCATCACCGTGTCATCGGTGAAGAACCAAGGCGGTGGCGGAATGAAACGACCGTCCAACCGCTGATCCGCGGTGACTGGTGTCACAAAGAAGAAACTCTGACCGAACGCATCGCCGACTGACAGGCCGTCGAGGGACAGCAGAGCGCGCTGGAGTCGTTCGTGGTTGGACTTTGTCGTCATAACTGTTGGGTCAGCTGCCGTCGCTTTGGCCCCAGCTGAAGTGGAGCTTTTCGATTTCATCGAGGATGGTGGAGAGGCGGGCGATTTGAGTGTTTTCGGTGACGAGGTCGAGGAAGGCGCGGGCTTCGTCGAAGTGGAAGAGTTCGCTGGCGGGGCCGATGTGGAAGGTGAGGTGGCCGACTCCGGCGAGGCGGGCGGCGAGCATCTGGAGCAAGGCCATGAGAGTACGATTTCCGCCGAAGGCTCCGCAGCCCCACCAACCGGTGTTGATGGTGACCTCAGTGGGAGCCACGTTTTGACGTGCTGATTCAAGCGCGGCAGCCATGAAGCCGCTGGTGGCGGTCTGAAGAATATCGGTGATCTGCCTTCTTGAATACACGCCAATGCCAGTGGGTGCGGAGATGGCAAGGATGTTGGACTGCCGGTTGAGGACAGTGATCGTGCGCAAAACCTCGGCGGTGCTGGCCTGCTGGAAGGCATTGCCATACAGAGGTGTGGTTTTATTCGGGAACCAAAACAGGCTGATGATGCTTTGCCACCAGGATGATGAGCCTCTTTTCTGTGATCGAGCGCCGGAGAGATCCAATGCGCACTGGCGCGGCACATTCGAAATGAGCACGGGGGTGCTGATGCCGTTTTCGCGGGTGAGAGCGGGCTGCTCATCGCGAAGCAGCGCCTCGCGCAAGGAACCGAGCACGGGATGCTCGAGCACCTGCCATTCGTCCTGCGCCATGAGCGGTGAGCCATAGGCGGCAAAGAGACGCGGGTCGGCGAAATTGAGGTGCCAGATGCCGGGGCCGGAATGGCGATAATGGAAGAAGCCGGTCTCGGCTTTGAAGGCGCACGGGTGCAGCGGTGACTCCTCTGGCAGAGGAGCCATCTGCCAACGGGTGTAGCGCAGGGTGCCAAGCGTTCCATCGCTCTCGGAACGCACAAGGTCATAGACGGCCTGCTTGTGAGCGTGCCGCCAGACGGGCGGGAAATCCGAGGCCAGTCGGGCGATGTCGAAATCGATCTGCTGCTGGAGGACGGGGGCGATCATGAAGGGTTCATGCAAGTGCCGGGTGCAGCGTTTTTTCAAACTGACTGAAGAGGCTTTTGAGATCCTGCTGGCGTGGCAATGTCAGGCGCCACTCCGCGGGGATGGCGTCGAGGCCGTAGTGCAGCCCCGCGAGGCCTCCGGCGACGCAGCCGGTGGTGTCGGTGTCATCGCCGAGGTTCACGGCTTTGAGGACGCATTCAGAAAAGCTGCTGGTGGTAAGAAGGCACCAGAGCGATGCGGTGAGCGTTTCCATGACGTAGCCGCCGGAGTGGATGTGAATCTCTGGCTGAGAGGCGAGATCGCTGCGGAGCAGATCGCGAAAGGTGCCAAGCTCGTCTGCATCAGCATAGAGGCGGTGGAAATCTGCCTGAGCATTTGCGAGTGCTTCTTGTGGGCTTGCACCCTGCATCAGGCCGCGAACCACCAGACCGTGAAAGACGCAGGCCATCTGCGAGCGAGCATGGCCATGGGTGATGGCTGAAGCCTGACTGAGACGTTCGGCGAACTCGGGAGCACCAAGATCCAACGAGGCAAGCGCCACGGGGAGGATGCGCATGAGGGAACCGTTGCCATTGTCATAAAGCCCACGACCACCGGCCTGGAGAGCCGGAGTGCCCTCACGGATGCGAAGCAAGGCCTGCCGGGTGGCAATGCCGATGTCGAAGACAAAGCCATGTGCAGCCCAGTGGCCGAGCTCAAACCACTGGAGAAAGCGCTCGCCCATGTCCTGCGCATCAAAGCCCTTTTCCACGAGGCTTTCGACAGAGCAGAGGAGCAGGGAGCCGTCATCGCTCCAGGTGCCTGCCTTCTGATGATGGACACCGTAGGAGCGCATGCCGAGCACGGGGTCTTTTTGACGAGCCTCACGACCGGCAAACTCCACGGGTACCCCGAGGGCATCGCCAACTAGGGAGCCATACAGGCCGCCGAGGATGCGTTGAGTGTTTGGGTTTTGATTCATGGCCGTTTTTCCCTGAGCTGCTTCCGCACCTCCATGAGGGCAAAGCCGAGCAGGTTCAGGCCTTTCCATTGCGCGGGGTTTTCGGCGTTCGGATCCGTAGCGGCCATGCCGATGCCCCAGATGCGGTCAAAGGGGCTGGCTTCGACGATGACGCGGTCGCCGGTGTGGAGCAGAAAGTCGCGCAGATCGGCGTGCTGGCTGAATTTGGCAAAGTTGCCACTCACCACGATCTCCCAACGGTTTTGGAGCCATCTGGCATCATCGAAATTTTTCACTTCGCGTCCGAGTTTTTTAGCGATGGCGGGAGTGGATGCGGGCAGGATTTTTTGCAGCGTGTCGTTGTCCCCGAAGAGGCGGGCTTTTTCCGCCATCATGTAGTGCTCGGCGGTGGCATAGGTGATGTCGTCGATGACGAAGGGATGACCGGCCCACCACTGGCTGAAGCAGTTCTTGCCCAGATTGCCGTCCTTGGATGGTGTGTGGCCCCAGAAGTGCAGCCACTGCGGAACGAAGCCCTGCTGGATCTGGGTGACGAGTGTTTCGGTTTTCATGCTGAGAACTGGTCTTTGAATGCTTTAAGGTTGGGGCCGCTGCCGGTGGGGTCGTAGACGGCAAAGACGACTTCTTTAAAATGGGTGACGAAAGCGCCGCCGGGCTGAAGCAGCATGGCAAATGTCCTGGCAACGAGGCGGGGATCGTTGCGGAAGACGCCGCAGCCCCAGGCACCAAGCACGAGACATTCGATCCCGGTGTCCACGGCGGCTTGCAGCACCTGGGTGGCACGTCGGCGCAGGGTGGGTTCCACTTCTGGGAGGCGACCCGGCTCGTTGCGAGAAACCGCGCCGGCGTTTGGCGCAGGAGCGGTGATGACCGTGGCGAGCACGGGGTCTTCAAGCAACTCGCCCGCGTCGTCGCGGAAGAACGGAACCCGGGGAGAGGCGGCGACGAGATCCAGATAGAGGCAAGAGTGATGGCTGCGATTGCGCTCGTAGTAGGCGGGAGCACAAAGCAGGCAGTCATACAGCGCGCTGGAACGCGAGAGGGCCTCCTCCTGAGCCTCCGCGCCGTTCAAGAATCCGCCGCCTGGATTTTTGGCGGAGGCGAAATTCAGACAGCCTATGTTGTTTTTTCCTTCGCGATGCAGACGCTGCATGGCGGCGAAGGTGCTTTCACCGGTCACTTCAATGGCAACGAAGGATCCTGCATGCTGTGGCGTGTCGATCGCGGCGAGGGGCGTTTCATAGAGCCGGGTGCCGTGCTTCGCTGCCCGCACGAGATGGGAAATGTCCACGCGCTTCCCGGATGGAGCAGTGTAATGTCCTTGCTCGACAATCTGGACGGTCTGGCGTGCGAGCTCCTGGCGGGTGCTGCGTTTCATATCTCGAAGAGGAATCCCTTCTTCTTGAGGCGCTCGTACTTCACGGGATCAAAACGGAAGAGCTGGGCGGGGCGGTGGGCGCCCTCGCGATGCTGCTCTTTGAGAGGGATGAGAAGATCGTAACCGAGGACTTTTTTGCGGAAGTTTCGTTTGTCGATGCTGGTGCCGAGAACGCTTTCATAGAGGCGTTGGAGCTGGGTGAGGGTAAACTTGGGGGGGAGAAGCTCGAAGCCGATGGGCTCATAACGGAGCTTTCCGCGGAGACGGGCTAGGGCGGTGGCAAAGATCTCGGCGTGGTCGAAGGCGAGCGCGGGGACATCGGACACCGGGAACCAGCGGGCTTCGGCGGCGTCTGTGGAGGCGGCGGTGGTGTGGTCTGCGGGTTTCGTCAATGCGTAGTAGGCGACGCTGACGACGCGCTCGCGGGGATCGCGATCCACGGTGCCGAAGGTGTAGAGCTGCTCGAGGAAGATGGTGGAGAGGTTGGTCTCCTCCGCCAGCTCGCGGCGGGCGGCTTCATCAAGGGTTTCCTCAACACGCACGAAGCCGCCGGGGAGGGCCCAATCGTCTTTGAAAGGGGCGATGCCGCGGCGGATGAGGAGAACCTGAAGGGCGGACTCGCCGCCATCAAAGCCGAAGACGACGCAGTCCACGGTGAGGGCGGCCCTTGGGTATTCGTAAGTGTGTTTCACACACTAAGTAATGTGTAGTTTTCACACTATGTCAAGGAGTGAATCTGGCGAGGCGGATCTAGGATCTCGTCAAGGGGGAGAGCGAAAGGTATTTTGACCCAAGCGTTCCCGGAGGAGGAGGATTTGGCGAGGAGGCTGCGACTTGCAGAAATAGGAAGCGGCGGATGTTGCGGAGCGATTTGATCGAGGACGAGTTCGAGTATGAGGACGAGGACGATTTTAAAGGGGGGCTCCAGGGTGCCCTGCGGGCCCTTACCGGCCCTTGCATCTGGCGGGTGAGGCCCTACTATGGCGGCCCCCTTGAACCAACCCCATCGATAGAATCGTTAGAATACCATGAGCACCCTGAAGAATGTCGCCATCGTCGGAGCCACAGGCGCTGTGGGCGCGGAGATGATCCGCTGCCTGGAAGAGCGCAAGTTTCCCGTAGGCAAGCTGACCCTCCTTGCCTCCGCACGCAGCGCCGGGAAGAAGCTGAAGTTCAAGGGAGAAGAAATCACCATTCAGGAACTGACGCCGGACTCTTTCCAAGGCATCGACATCGCGCTGTTCAGCGCAGGTGGCGGCATCTCGCGTGACTTTGCCCCGCACGCCGTGAAGGCCGGCGCGGTGGTGGTGGACAATTCTTCCTTCTTCCGCCAGGACCCGAACGTGCCGCTGGTGGTGCCGGAGATCAATGCGGCCGATGTGAAGAGCCACAAGGGCATCATCGCAAACCCGAACTGCACGACTGCGATCTCGCTGATGGCGCTGTATCCGCTGCACCAGGCGTTTGGCGTGAAGCGCATCTTTGCCTCCAGCTATCAGGCGGTGTCTGGCACGGGAGCGCAGGCCATCGAAGAGCTGGCCAATCAGTCGCGCGAATGGGCGAGTGAAAACCGCGCCTGGGACGCCGCGAAGCTGGACAGCAAGCCGCATGTGTATCCGCACCAGATTGCCTTCAATGCGATCCCGCATGTGGATTCCTTCCTCGATTCCGGCTACACCAAGGAAGAGATGAAGATGGAGAACGAGGGGCGCAAGATCATGCACCACGACAAGTTCCGCGCGTCTGTGACCTGCGTGCGCATCCCCGTCTTCCGCGCGCACAGCATCGCCATCAGTGCAGAATTTGAGAAGCCGGTGACGGTGGCAGCCGCGCGCGAAGTGCTGAGCAAGGCCCCTGGCCTGGACGTGCTGGATGATCCGGCCGCGAAGCAGTATCCGCTGGCTCTGGACATCGCCGGCCGCGACAACTGCGCGGTGGGCCGCCTCCGCCTGGACTGCGCGCTGGACAATGGCCTGTGCTTCTGGGTGGTGGGCGACCAGCTCCTCAAAGGCGCGGCTCTGAATGCGGTGCAGATCGCAGAGTGTCTGCTGTAAGCTGCCGTAGGAAGCGAAGTACTTTTATGAAGGCGGGGCCGCTCGATGGCCCCGCCTTTTTTGTAACTCGGTTCAGGGCGGGCCATACAGCGCACGGAGGCCGCAACAAATGCGGCTTACAACTTTCTTACAACCTGCTCACAAGAGGCTGACTCATTTGTCTTCTGCTGTGGAAGACTAGCCTCAGATCAAAGGGAAGGCGGCTGCGGCCGTGGACTCAAAAGATCATCCATTTCTCAAGTGTGGCTATCCTTCTGGCTGTTGGAGACACCTACAAGTTACCGGGGCGGACTCGAAAGTCCGCCCCGGTTCTTTTTATGGTTTTTATAAATTTTAGATGACCAAATAAAGCATGAGGCTAAATTATCCGCCTCCTGCATGCTTCAACGCCGCTCCACGATCCTGTTCATCATTCTGGTGATTTTGCCACTGGCCCTGCTGGCCTGGCTGGGGACGTACCTGATCCGTGATGCGGAAAAGCGCACGGATGCCTCCATGCAAGCCATTCTAGCTGAGCGTCTTAGCTCGGCAGACCAGCACCTGCTGCATGACATGCGGCAGCTGACGGACAGGCTGGATGCGTGGGGTGCGCAGAGCATCGGCTCAGCGCGGCTGATGTCTCAGCGGCTGGCCACGCACCCTTGGGTCGCGCAAACGTGGTCGGTGGCTGGAGAAAGCCAGGCGATCGAAACCTTTGAGGGCAAGGCTGGCTACCAGCCGGGGCCAATTTTCAAAGCCGAGGAGCGCATTCAGGCCATTCTGGAGTCCACGCGCAATCCGGACAGCATGCCGCAGTTTGTCTCAGCGCTGGAGGATGGCGGGCCGCCTTTTCAGCGGGCATATGCCACCGGCATCTCCGCGGCGCAGCAGCGTGCGTCTTCATGGATGACCTACCTGAAGATGTTTGGCTACCACATCGACGACCGGCCAGTGGAATCTGGGGAGCCGATGATGTGGAGCGGGTGGCATGTGGGGGATTCCGTCTTCATGTACTGGCACCGCTTTGCTGACGGCAGCCTGAGCTGCGCGCTGATGAACCCGAAGATGCTCATGAATTCGCTGTTTCAGCGCCTGCCGCAGCCAGGAATGGCCATTCCGCCCGGAAGGATGATGCTGACGACGGTGAAGGGCATCCCTTTGCACGAATGGGGCAAAAGACTGCCCGGCTCCGAAGGGGCGCCAGCGGCGCACCGAGCCTGCTCGGAACCACTTTCCCAATGGGAGATGGCCTACACACCGGCGAATGAGGAGTTTCCCAAGCCGTACCTGTTTCCCATCCTGCTGGGGGTGAGCTCCGGCATTGTACTCGTCTTTGTGGTGGGCTGGCTGTATTTCCATGAGAGCGCGAGCGAGATCCGGGTGGCGCAGCAGCGCGTGACGTTTGTGAACCAGATCTCGCATGAGCTGAAGACACCGCTGACGAACATACGCCTGTATGCTGAGATGGCGGCGCACCGCGCGGAGTCGCAGGGAGACAGCATCGCAAAGAGGCAGCTGGGAGTGGTGGAGGCGGAGACGTGCCGTCTGGACCGTCTGATCCAAAACGTGCTGAACTACGCGCGCCAGCAGCGGGACAAACTGACGATCCAAACAAAGCCGCTGGCGCTGGACCAAACAGTCTCGCGCATTGTGGAGTTCTGGAAGCCGCTGCTGGAAAACAAGGGCTTTGAGATCGTGACAGTGCTGAACGGGCCGGAAAGCATCGAGGCGGACCCGGATGCCATCGAGCAGATCCTGGGCAATCTGATTTCAAACGTGGACAAGTATGCCAATGCCGGAAAGTGGATCGGCATCCGCACAGAGCATGACGAGCGCAACACGCGGATCATTGTGGAGGACCGTGGCCCGGGCATCCCCTCCGGCAAACGGCGCACGGTGTTTGAGCCGTTTGAACGGCTTCGCTCCGACCTGGCCGAAGGTGTGAGCGGCACCGGCATAGGATTGACCATCTCCCGCGAACTGGCACAATTGCACCGCGGCTCGCTCACGGTCTGCCCCAATTACCGCGAAGGCGCACGATTCATCCTCACCCTCCCCAACCAGTCATGACCAAAATACTCATCGCCGAAGACGACGACCACACACGCGATGCCCTGCGTGAAGTGCTCACCATGGAAGGCTACGTAGTCATCCCTGCCAGCGACGGGCTGCAGGCGGTGGACTTTTTCCGCGCGGAAAATCCGGATTTCGTCTGTCTGGATGTGATGATGCCCGGCCT
The DNA here is from genome assembly GCF_044222565.1 of Prosthecobacter sp. Taxonomy (GTDB): domain Bacteria; phylum Verrucomicrobiota; class Verrucomicrobiia; order Verrucomicrobiales; family Verrucomicrobiaceae; genus Prosthecobacter. The sequence goes on along the minus strand of NZ_JBGANA010000004.1, from coordinate 376,599 downwards.
CAACGGCTACGAAGTGTGCAAACAAATCCGCCGCCAGGATGAAAAGGTACCCATTCTCTTTCTGACCGCGAAGGCGGAGGAAATTGACACCGTGCTCGGACTGGAACTGGGTGCGGATGACTACATGACGAAGCCCTTCGGCGTGAAGGAGATCATCGCCCGGATCCGGGCCATCCTGCGCCGCACAGCCTCGCGTGGCGGCGGCAGGACGGATGATGACTTTACCATGGACGATCTGCGCATCGTGCCGACAGAGCTGCGTGCCTACCGCGACAAGGTGGAGCTGGCGCTCAGCCCGCGTGACGTGAAGGTGCTGCGGCTCCTGTATGACCGCCGGGGCAAGGTGATCGACCGCAACACGCTGGCGGACGAGGTCTGGGGTGTGGACTACTTCCCGGAAAGCCGCGCGCTGGACCAGCACATCTCGCAGCTGCGCAAACGCATCGAAAAAGACCCGGCTCAGCCACGCATCATCCGCACGGTGCACGGCGCAGGCTATCGGTTTGAATGAGAAGTGCGTTAGGCTGCGTAGAATGACGCTTCGATCGATTCGCCTCGCCCGCCCTTCGGGCTGGCGGCGGTCGTTTGTCTTGATATCACTCGGCTCTCTCATCCGTCATTCTTTCTCATGCTTACCTTCGATGCCCATCTCGACCTCAGCCTCAACGCCCTAGGCGGATTCAATCGCGACCTGCGCCTGTCTGCGCATGAGATCCGCCGCCGGGAAGCAGGCATGACGGGGAAAGGACGCGCCGGTGGCACGACGACCTTTCCTGACATGCGGCGTGGCCGGGTGGGCATTTGCGTGGCCACGCAACTTGCGGGGTGCATGCCGGGACCGTCACCGATCGCGGGGTGGATGTCTCCGGAGCAGGCCTGGGCGGAGACGCAGGGGCAGCTCTCATGGTATCGGGCCATGGAGGAACTTGGAGAGATGCGACAAATCAGAAACGTGCGTGAACTGGATGAGATGGTGGCGCTGTGGAATGATGCGTCCATTCCTGATGAGAAGAAGGCCATCGGCTACATCCTCAGCCTCGAAGGTGCAGATTCCATTCGCACGGTCGGCCATCTGGAAAAGGCTTGGGAGCAGGGGCTGCGTGCCATGGGGCCTGCTCACTACGGCGTGTGCCGCTATGCGCTCGGCCATGACAAGGTGGGTCCCCTGCCCTCCGGTGGCAAAGAATTGATCCAGGAAATGGACCGTCTGGGCATGATTTTGGATGTGACGCACCTCAGCGACGAGTGCTTCTGGCAGGCGCTGGAAATCCATCAAGGCAGGGTGTGGGCCAGCCACAGCAACTGCCGGGCGCTGGTGCCAGATCCACGCCAGTTTGACGATGACCAGATCAAGGCGCTCATCTCACGCGGTGGTGTCATCGGCGCTGCTCTGGATGCGTGGATGATGGTCCCGGGCTGGGTGCGCGGCAAAACGACGCCGAAGGAAATGGGGCTGAAGCTGGAGGTGATCTGCGACCATATCGACCACGTCTGTCAGATTGCTGGCAACGCGTTGCACAGCGGGATCGGCACGGATCTCGATGGTGGCTATGGCATTGAGCAAACGCCGGAGGATCTTGACACCATCGCGGATCTCGCGCGCATTCCTGCCATGCTGCAAAAGCGCGGCTATAAGGACGAGGACATCGCCAACATCATGAGCGGAAACTACCTGCGCCTGCTGCGTGAAGCATGGGCGGAGTGATGCGGTGCGGCGCGCTTAGCCACACTGAATTTTCTTCACGCCGGCCTCCAACTCCTCCACCGTGAACTTCACGGGAATAAATTGCTCAATCAGCGCCATGTTGGTGCGGATGTGATTGCTGAGCGCCAGCGTGTGAAAAACACCGCTGCCGGCCAGAGCCATCGGAAGTAGAAGCTGATCCGCCAGATGCACCCCCACGGGTGCGGAAGAGGCCAGATAGGAGCGCAGGCCTTTCGCCGCGCCTGTGGCCACGGCTTCAGCCGACTTGCCCATTTGGGCGATGCCGGTGCTGATCTCGCACACATTGGCAAACCGCGCGCCGAGCAGGATGGTATTGCCAGGACCGGCGCTATCAGTGGCATAGCGCAGTTCGATCTGATCGGCGGCCCATTCCAGTAGATGGGAGGCCGTGGCGATCTCACGTTCCGCGATGTCGCGATGCAGATGCGCATGGAGGACTCGGCCAAAAGTTCCCACAGAATCGCCGCGCTCAATGAGCTTGAGCTTCTTCCATTTTTTGACGGGATGAATTTCTGCCGAGATCACGCCGCCGCCTGCCTGCATGAAGCCATGGCGCTCCAGCGCGGCAGAGGCCTTCACGCCCATGGTTTGAATCACAGGCAGGTAGCAATGCTCGATGAAATCAAAGGGCGGAGCCATGGGGTTGTGCGTGCCGCCTTCGATGCGCACCGTGCTGGACTTCTCCGCATGCAGCAGCGCGGGCAGCAAGGTCTGCAGCACCAGCGTGGTGCTGCCACCTGAGCCGATGGCAAAGGAGTAATCCCCGCCCACGACTTTCCCTGGGCGGAAGACGAGTTCCAAGGAACCCAGCTCCGCGCCATCGACGCAGGCATCGCATACCTCCGCCGCGGCATTCACGCAGGTGAGGTGCTGGCGCATGAGCCCCGGCTTCTCCCGCTTGCCGCGAATGTTTGTCATTCGAAACGGCTGGCCGGTGGCCAGAGAAAGGGAGAGCGAGGAACGCAGAAGCTGCCCGCCGCCGGACTCGCCGGAGATTTGGAGGATGGGGGTGGATTTCATGTTAGTTGGGCTGGGATCGGCGAAAATGAGATAGCAGTGACTTCCGTTGAACCGCTTAGGAAGCACTGAATGAGAGATTTCAATTGCCAGAGTCCGAGCAGAAAAATCAAGAACCCGATGGCGATCGAAATCAGACAACCGGCTCCCGCCAATTTCGATTGAAAGGACTGAGGTTCGGGTGTGCGGAGTGCATCGACACGACGCACTCCGCTGAATTCGATGCACTCGGCAGCCACGGGAGCCTCGCCCTCAGCAATAGCCATATCAATGGCATCGCGAAGGGCCATGAGGCCGCTCCGATCTCCAAACAGCATCATGCTTCCTGAATCGTGGTCCTCATCGACTTCCACCCATGTTGAAAGGGGCTCTGTTTCTTGACTGTTCACACATTTTCGGGGTTCCGGCTCATTCTCTCAATCATCCGCCTCCGCCGCGTCTTTGATGACGAAGCGGGCTTTCAGTTTGCACACCTGCTGGGCCAGACCGGCGGACTCGACGCTGCGGAGGACTTCTTTGAAGTCCTTGTAAGCGTTTGGAGCTTCGTCGATCGGGTACTGGCGGGAGTTGAAGAGGATGTCGTGGGTGTCGAAGTCGGCGTCCACGCTCTTTTGATCGAGCGTGCGCGCAGCGGCCTTGCGGCCCATGCAGCGGCCGGCGCCGTGGTTTACGCTGTAGCAGCTTTTCACAGCATCGGGCTTCGCCACCATCACCACCGAGCCATCGCGCGGATTTCCTGGCAGCAAGATCGGGTGACCGGTTGCGGCAAACGGCGTATCTTTGAGCGAGTGATGGCCACCTGGGAAGGCGCGCGTGGCGCCTTTGCGGTGCACCCAGGAGAGCTGATTGTCCACCACCTCCTGACGGGCGATGTTGTGACTGATGAAGTACACGAGCTGGCCTTTCGCCCCAGGAAGGACTTCCTGGAAGGCTTCAAGCACGAGCGCATTGATGAGCATGTGGTTCACGGTGGCGAAGTTCGCCCCGAGCGCCATGTCATCGAGATAGGCGTCCGCCTCAGGCGTACCGAGCGGTGCATACACGAGCTGCTTGTCTTCGGCTGGGAAGGACAGACCCCAGGTGCGGAAGAAACCTTCCAACGCCTTGAACTGGCGCTGCGCCAGGATGTTCCCAAACCCGCGGGATCCGCAGTGGCTGAGGAAAGCGACATGGTTGTCCTGCAGGCCGAAAACTTCGGCCGTCTGACGCATCGCCGGATCATCGGCAAGCTGCACCACCTCGCACTCACCGAAGTGGTTTCCACCCCCGTAGGAGCCGAGCTGGGTCATCTTGTTTTCAAAGGATGGGAAGCCATTGAAGGCACGCATCTTGTCCAGGCGCTCATGCAAAGCGGAGACGGTTCCGTCGTGGCCGAAATGCTCACTGTCTTCGCAGCGCAGCGCCCACTCCGGCGGGATGCCGAGTGCTTCACACACGCTCTTGCTCGCACCTTCGGCGCACACCTGCACACCGAGAGCTTCGGACACGCGACGCGATTTCTTGGCCTCGCGCTGACCGCGGCCGGCACCCGTAGGCGTACGTTCCACGATGGCATCTATGAGCCGACGGCGGATGGATTTGTCCACGATCGCATCGGCAGGAATGTTCATCTGCAGAAGCGACATGGAGCACTTGATATCCACACCCACCGGGCCCGGATAGATGTGCGTTGGAGAAACCATCACGCACCCAACCGGCGCACCGTAACCGGCGTGCGCGTCCGGATTGAGCACGAGATCCGTCACGCCTGGAGCGGAGCGCGAGTTCAGCGCCTGATCGATGCAGGTCTGGTCGAAGCCGGAACGGATGGCCTCCGTCCCGATCACAGTGATCGGTTTTCCCGCGTTGTTACGCGCAGGCAGGAAGGCTTCGGCTTCGTTGGTGATGTGGAATGGAGATGTCATGGTTGTGTTTGGAAAGTGGCGGTGACGACAAGGATTTGATGAAACGTTTTTCTCTGCTCTACCACTGAGCTACGGTCCCGTAAGGTGGGACCGGAGGGATTCGAACCCCCGGCCTGAGGCGTTATGTGATGCATGTAGTTCCATCGGGCATTCGTCACCCTTTGAGGTAATTTGGTTTGTCAAAAAAAGTGGCGACAAGGATGGAGAGACTTCTCCGCATTGCTGCGGGGCGGGATTTGCACCCGCTGGTTACGATGTAGTCCGCTCCGGCATTCGCCAGGATTGATGCGATGAGTTTAAAAAGGTGATGGCGACAAGGGTGTGAGAAACGCATCCAATTGCTCTACCGACTGAGCTACTGCCATGCTCGCGCATGTCAGGTAGGACTCGAACCTGCGGCCGATTGGTCCCAATGTAGTTCCTCTGGCATTCGCCATCATTTTGAAAAGGGTTGGGAAAGGAGCCTGGTGACAAGAATTGGAGAGACGTTACCGTGAAAATGTAGTCCGCTCCAGCATTCACCAGGCTCCAAAGGGTGGGTTGTTTAGAGAGGTGTTTTTTCGATCTCGCCGACCCAGTGCTCTCCGTTGAGTTCGCCACGGGCAAAGGCGGCAATCACACTGAAGACTGAATCGGAGAAACCACCGATATTAAGGATGTCCGCGCGCTCCTGGGCCTGGGTGGTCGCGTAAGGCTGGATGTCCAGGCACACGAGACGGGCTTTCGGATTGCGCTGCTTGAACTTCTGCCACTCGCTCATCGTGCGGGTGGCGGAACCACCGAAGTGACCATGATAAGGAGTGTCCATCCACGACTCGTTGTCAGAGACGAAAATCACCAGATCTGCCTGCACCTTGCGGGCATTGAGATCGATGAGCATGGCGCTGCAGTTCGTCCCGCCGCAAGGCAGGGACGCGAGCTTCTGGGCGTTCGTCATCACAGAATCACGGGGATTCAGGGATACACGAACGACATTGTTCTCAAAAGGCAGCACCTCGGCATCACGGTTCTGGCGCAGGAAAGCGGCGGCTACCAGGGCGGCCACGTCGATGCAGCGCACTTTGCTGGTGGCGCCCTTGCGAACACCGGTCACAGCGGAGTGCATGGAGCCGGACACATCCGGAGCCACGATTACCTTCCCGGACACCACAGGCACATTGGAAACCGAGATCTCCATCGCATCCTGCAGCGCCTCCTTCACTTCATGCGGCACGTCCGCGCCGACGTTTTGATAAGCGGCCATGAGCTGATAGGGGAACACCTTGGAGCGGCGCACCTGCTCCTCGTGGCGCAGACGGCTGGCCACAAGACGGGTGATCTCCTTGACGGAGAACACGCCGTGTCGGGCAAAGGTGTTCAGGTTCATGCGCGTCATCTGCCATGGGGCACGACGGGCGATGGCCTGCCAGTGGTCTGCGGTCAAAGGCAGCGCAGTGAGCATCTGAAACGGCACGTCCGGAGGATTTCCCTGCGGCTCGGCTTTCCAAGACTCAAACTCGCGCACGATGCGTGGCAGCGCCGAGGCATCATGCTTGCGCCCGATGAGGTAGCCATACAGCGCCTCGCGGCTTTTCGTGGCAGGATGCGGGTGCACCATTTTCACGATGTCCGCCAACGACGGCGACTGCCCCACATCCGCACGGAAGATGGCCTCGTCAGAGTGAGTCTCGAACCAACGACGCACAAGGCGCTTTGGCAGAGAGCCGAGTGACTTGCGACCCGTCACACCGGAGCGGAGGATCTGCACAAAGTTGCGCAGCATCTTGGCATCATCGATCACGCGATCAAAGATCAGTTCCAGACGTTCGGCATCACGGGCGGCCAGCACGGCGCAGAGCAGGGCCGGCACGTCCTTCATGAACCCTTTCTGGCGGCAGTGCAGCGCGGTGCGTGCGATGAAGTCCGTAGGCACCTTCTCGCACAGCTTCAGCACCTGCTGGAGCTGATCTTCCGCCGTGGCGTAGTAGGTGCTGTTCAGGCAACCCGTGGCCGCATACTGGGCCAGAGCGTGGCGTGGCGAGAGCTTGTAAGCGAGGCCACCGGCTTCATTGAAGCTGTCGGCCTTTGGAGCAAGGATGCCGCGCAGAGTGGAGAAGAGAGTTTTGCTAGCCATGGTGTCGATCAGGTTGGTTGTTTCGTGTGCCAATCCTTATTGCTAGCGCCGTGCCAAGTGCTGAAAAGCGAGGTCCGGATGACGCTGCGTGCCTTGTAGATCAAGGGAAAGAAAGGTTTTCGAGTTTTTTATCGTTCGATCTTCCTCAGCTTCTACTTGTATCTTTATTATCCCTTTGGATAATTTTTTATCCGCGATGCGCTCAACTAAACCCGCCACCACCTTTGGATTCCTTGGCACGACGCTGGACCGTGCTTCTGGGCCGGATCGCTGGTCCAAATGGCGGCCCACAGTGGCGATGTGTCAGCACGAGGATCTGCTGATTTCACGTCTAGAACTGCTGGTGGAACCGAAGTTCGCGGATCTGGCGCAGCAGGTGAAGGCAGACATCCACAAGGTTTCGCCGGAGACCGAGGTGGTGCTGAACGAATTTGCGCTCAAGGACCCCTGGGACTTTCAGGAGGTGTATGAGCGGCTCTATGACTTCGTTCACGCCTACAGCTTTGATCCGGAGAAGACGGATTATTTGATTCATCTCACCACAGGCACACACGTGGCGCAGATCTGCTGGTTCCTGCTGAACGAGGCGAACTTCATCCCTGCGCGGTTGCTGCAAACTTCACCCTCACGCGAAGGTGGGCGTGATGCGAGTTCGGCAGGGCGTTACGAGATCATCGACCTCGATCTCTCCAAGTATGACAGGCTTTCCACCCGCTTTGCTCAGGAGCAGGAGCGCACGCTGGATTTCTTGAAGAGCGGCATCGCCACGAAGAGCAAGAGCTTCAACAAGCTCATTGAGCAGATCGAACTGGTGGCGGTAAATTCCAAGGCGCCCATGCTCATCATGGGGCCGACCGGCGCGGGCAAGTCGATGCTGACAAGCCGCATCTATGACCTGCGCCGTTTACGTGCGGGACTCAGCGGTAAATTTGTGGAGGTGAACTGTGCGACGCTGCGTGGAGACCACGCGATGTCGGCACTGTTTGGCCACAAACGCGGCTCATTCACTGGCGCCCAATCAGATCGTCCTGGTCTGCTCAAGGAAGCCGACAAAGGCCTCATCTTCCTGGATGAAATCGGCGAACTCGGCCTCGATGAACAGGCGATGCTGCTGCGGGCGCTGGAGGACAAAACCTTCCTACCCATGGGCGCCGACAAAGCGGTGCAGAGCGATTTCCAACTCATCGCAGGGACAAATCGTGATCTGCGGGCGCAGGTGGCCGCGGGCAAATTCCGTGAGGATTTGCTCGCGCGAATCAATCTGTGGACCTTCACGCTTCCGAGCCTGGCCGAGAGGCGGGAAGACATCGCGGCGAATCTGGATTTCGAGCTGGAGCGCTATGCCAAAACGCAGCGCCGCCAAGTGCGCATGAACAAGGAGGCGCGAGAGTCCTTCCTGAAATTCGCGCGCAGCCCCGACGCAAAGTGGAGCGCCAATTTCCGTGATCTGAACGCGGCGGTGACACGCATGGCGACGCTGGCCCCCAAGGGGAGGATTACAGTGGAATGCGTGGAGGCGGAGGTGGAACGCTTGATGGAAGGCTGGAGGGATTCAAGGACGCCAGCGGAAAGCACACAGCTTACGGCAGAGCAAAGGGCGGAGATTGATCCCTTTGACCTGGCGCAGCTCGAGTATGTTTTGCGAGTGTGCCGGGACAGCAAGACGCTATCCGATGCAGGCAGGCGGCTGTTCGCGGTTTCGCGCACGAAGCGGGCGAAGATGAATGATGCTGACAGGCTCAAAAAATACCTGGCGCGCTTCAAATTGAGCTGGGCTCAGGTGACTCAATGACCGGCTACACCTGCGGCTCCTTTGATTTTAGCACTTCGTACTTCGTCAGTTCGCGCCATTGGCCTTTGGGGAGATTGCCCAGCACAAGCATGCCGATCTTGACGCGCACCAGGCGAAGAACCTCAATGTTAAAGGCTTCGAGAAGACGGCGGATATGCCGGTTCCTTCCCTCGTCCAGCACCACTTCCAGCCAGACGTTTTTTTCGCCCGTGCGAAGAATTTTGACGGATTTGGCGGAGAGGTGATCTCCCACCTCCTCGTCCAGAACCCCTTCCCTGATCTGCGCCATGCGCTTCTCATCCACCGTGCCGCTGATCTGCACGTGATAGGTTTTGTCGAGATGCGTGTCAGGATTGGTGATGGCATCCGCCCAGACATTGTCATTGGTGAAGAGCAGCATGCCTTCACTGGCTTTGTCGAGACGGCCAACGGGAGAGAGGTGGGGCAGCCTGGAATTCTCGAAACAGGAGTACACGGTCTCGCGCCCCAGTTCGTCCGACGCACTCGTCACAAGGCCGCGGGGCTTGTTCAGCATGACGTAGATGCGTGGTGCCTGATTGATGCTGACGTCATCCATGATGATGACGTCTTTTTTGAGTATAACGGGAAACTCGGGATTTTTCCGCACGACGAGGTTCACCTTCACCTTCCCCATGCGAATGAGTTCGGTGGCACGGCTGCGCGAGCAGAAGCCGAGCTTTGACATGGCGCGGGCGAGACCGGTGCGCGTAGGAGGTGGCTGGGGAGGCATGGCGGCAGACTACTACATGCGCGGTTTTAAATCGCGCTCAATATCCTCGCGATCGACACGATTCCTCGCCTTGATCTTGTGGTCGCGTTTGTTGCGGCGTTCCACGGTCATCTGGCGTTTTTTGCGCTGCTTGCGCAGCTTGGCGATCTCGTCCTCCAGCTTCAGGTAGCCCTCGTAGCGCTCGGCATCCAGCGTGCCGGCCTCCACGGCACCACGAATGGCGCAGCCGGCGTCAGTGCCGTGCTTGCAGTCACCGTATTTGCACTGACGCGCGAGTTCGTCAATGTCGGCAAAGCGCTCGCGCAGGGTGGTTTCATTCGTCCACATCTGCACCTCTTTGATGCCAGGGTTGTCAATGATGATGCCGCCTTTGTCGAGCACCAGCAGCTCGCGCGCTGTGGTGGTGTGACGGCCTTTGCCGGTGATCTCATTCACCTCGTCCACCCACTGCCAGTCCTCGCCCAGGAGCAGATTTACCAGTGCGGACTTGCCGACACCGCTGGAGCCGATGATGGCCACGCTTTGGCCGCGCTTGAAGTACTCTTTGAGAACCTTTAGCCCTTTGCGTTTCTTCACGCTGGTCACGTATACATCAGCATCCGCATTCAGCGCGCGGATCTCCGCCGCCGCCTCCTGATTTTGTTTGTCGGGATAAAGGTCGGCCTTGTTCACCAGCACGACGGCCTTCGCGCCGCTGCGGGCGATGAGGGTGAAGTAACGCTCCATGCGGCGCAGGCTGTAGTCCGGTCCCGCATCGGTTACCACAATGACCGCATTCACATTCGCAGCGATCACCTGCTCCTCCGCGCTGAAGCCGGAGGCTTTGCGTGAAAAGCAGGTCTGCCGCGGCAGTCGGGCGCGGATTATGTTGTCGCCCTTCTCGCCGCCGACTTCCAGCGCCACCCAGTCTCCCACGGCGGGCAGGTCGGCGTCCGTTTCCGCATCGTGATACACCTTCCCGCTCAGGATGACCTCGAATTCATCAAAGCCTTTCGAGCCATCTTCAAGCAGCGCGCCGTAGCTGATCTTGTTGTCACGGATCAGGCGCGCGGGTTTCCAGCCCTGGGCATGATACGGCTCAAAGTGCTTCGCGAAGAAGTCATTCCAGCCGAGATCGATGAGGCTTAGCGACGCCATTGGTACATCCAGCGTTCAGAGATGACTTTTTCCTTGTCCTTTAGCTCCATCATGATCTCCAGCAGGTTCGTGGTCTCGGGGATGTCCAGCTTGAAGAAGGCGCGCCAGCCGCCGGTCTCGCTGTTGCGCATCACGCGCTTGTCCAGCACCTTGCCCTCGCCTGCGCTGAGCACCACATCGATGTCGGGCACCCAGTCCTTGGGCTTGTCAGCGCCATTTTCCAGGCCTTTGCCAAAGTCGATCACATAGAGATGATCATCGGAGTCCATGACAAATCCGCGACGTGAACTGATGACGCGGCAGAGTGCACCGGGGTAATGCTGATCAAGCCAGTTGAGCTTGTACTCCACCTTCAGCGGCTCTTCAGGTTTCCCGGGCAGATGCTCTGGCTTCCACATGGCCACAATGTTGTCCCAAGTTTCTTCACCGCTGGAGAGCTCCACCAGAGTGACAGCGCCTTTGCCAAATCCGCTTACAGGCTCCACCCACACCGCGGGGCGTCGGTGGTAGTTGGCCTCGAGATCCTGAAAGTTGTTGAAATCACGGTCGCGCTCCGCGAGACCGAAACCCTTGAGCTTGTCCGTTTCAAAAATGCTCAGGCGCATGTCTCGGCTGACATCCAGCGGACGCCAGATGGAGGGACCGTCCACAATTTCGACCTGTAGGCCGTCCGAATCATGCACCTCAGGGCGGAAATCATAGGGCTTGGGGTGTGAATTCTCACCGAACCAAAACATGCTCGAAAACGGAGCGATGCCGAGCATCTTCACCTGCTTGCGAAGATGAAGAGTGGCTTTGATTTTCATTTCGGTGCTGACTCCCGGCGCACACTCAAATTCGTAAGCGCCGGTGATGCTCGGCCCATTGAGCAATGCGAGCAGCTTGAAGGACTTGTCTCCCACCTTGGGCTGCTGGAACCAGAAATGCGTGAAATCAGGGAACTCCTCCGGCTCTCCGCCAATGGTGTTCACCGCGACGCCGCGGGCCGAGATTCCGTAGCCGAGCTGCGTGGTCACGGCGCGGTAATAGCTGGCACCCATGAACACCATGAATTCAAAGGGGCGCTGAACCAGGGAGTCCGGTGCCAGCACGCGAAAGCCGGCGTAGCCCACGGGATTTTTGGCATCCGCCGGCACCTTGAGATCGCCGTATTCGAAATGACCGCGGTCAAAAGGGACTTCAACAGTCTGGGGCTCCTTGATGTTGTAAAAGACGACCGGCTTCTTAAACATCCAGCCCGGGTGGAAAAACTCAATGCGGTAGGTGTCCCCCTGCTCGGCAAAAAGCGCCTTGTCTCGCAGGAAGCGGATCTGGCGGTGACCGTCGTATTTCAATCCTTCGAAAAACGGATCGAGCTGCTGAGTCGGTGCCTGGTAGGGTTGCAGAGCCAGATTGGCGGCCACTTTTTCGAGATCAGCAAAGCCCTTGACCGATTCCAAGGCGACTTGAGCGAGGCTCGAAGAGGTGGAAATGACCAGAGCAGCAAACGGGAGGAAGAATTTCATGCGGGAGGGGTGCGCAAGGATGCAGCACAGAGGGTGCCAGTCAACCGGTGTAGCAGGGGCCTCCCCCCAAGCGCCCGCGGCCATGGCCGCTCAGGGCGGCGCGCTAATTTTCAGGCCTCGAAACTCCAGCGCCCCCGCCTTTTCACCTTCAGGACCACCAGAATCGCCTCCCAAGCCGAAGGTCTGCTTCTCTTCGCCGATGCAGGGATGTCTCGCAGTGACGGTCTTGCCGTCGATCGTTGCGGTGATCGTTGGGCCTTTGAATTCGATCTTCACGTGGTGCCACTCGCCTGTTGCAAGCACGTTTGGCTGCTTGAGGAGGTCCGCATGTTCTCCCACCTTCGGATGTGCTAGAATGCGCACCGCATCCCTGGCCATGACGAGGTGGACGATGTGCCCGCGCTCCTGCGAGCCGTTGAAGATGATGCCGGCAAAAGTCGCCTTTCCTTCAAGGCGGAAGTCGCATTCAAGACTGGGATCCTTCATGGGAAAGCGGCGCATTTTCACCGGGCCATGGCGGCGCGGGCCGGACTCAAATCCGCGCAGAACGCCATCCTTTGCCCTCCAAGTGCCGAGGCCCCAGAACCAGTCTTTGGAAAGCTCAGTGTTAAAGGATTCTTCGAGCAGCACCTTCGGCTCGGCAGCGCGGAGGTCACTGGCAAGACTGCACAACAGCAGAAGAAGGAGAAGGATGCGCTTCATGGCTTCGCCTCGCCACTGATCTTAAGATTTCGCACTTTCACGGATTTTCCGGCGGCAAGCCAGCTTCGATTTTTGGGCGTGGCAAAGTAGGCATGCTGGGCGCGCAGTTCCTTGCCGTCCAGATTCGCGGCCATCTGATCGCCCTGCCACTCGACGCGGAGCTTGTGCCACTCGTTGGGCTTTGCCTCCACGGGCAGCTTGGCAATGGTCTTCGAAGGCTTCCCCGTGTCTTCAGCGATGCTCAGCTGAGTGGCTGTGACGACCACGCGGCCGATGTGCTTGGTGGAGTCGCAGCCGACCAAAAAAGTGCCGGGGCCTTCGATCAGAAATTCCACCTCGATCGTGGCGTTGGCTAGCCCCACTTGATGATGCAGCACCGGAATGTGCTTCTGCTCAGGCAGGTCCAGCACGCTCAGAACTCCGCCTTCAGGCGTCCATTTCCCTTTGGCGATGCTGAAGCTGGAATCGAGCGGACCTTTAAAATCGGGCGCAGCCAGCAGCGGCAGTGTGTGGTCATGCAGCAAAGGTTTGGCATCTTCGGCGAGTGCTGAGACGGCCAGGGCAAGGAGGGTCGTGAGGATGTGGAGCGGTTTCATGAGAGAAGATTGTTTCAAGATTGGGTCATTTGATTTTCCAAATTTTGACGTCGTCGATCCAGACAGTGCTGGGCACGAGAAAGCTGAACCAACGTTTCATCGGGTGTGCGAAGCCTTCGGAGCGGTGGCGGGCGAGAATTTTGCCATCGATGCTGAGGCGCAGTTCATCGCCTTCGGTGACGAGGACGAGTTCGTGCCATTCGGTATCAGGCTTGTAGGGCGCGGTGACCTGCTTGGTCTTGAGCAGCACCTCTAGATCCGCGGGGATCTTTGCTTTTTTGGCTGCAGCCTCTTCGCGCTGTTTGCGGATTTCGAGATTCATGACCCCGGTCTTGTGGTCTATCAGCGTTATGCCGCTCTGGCTGACGATGCCGTAGCACAGATGCCCCGCGTGGACGCCTTTGAGCTCACGATCGACGTAGCCGAGCTGCAGAGATTCGCCCTTGCTGAGGCCAGGAAATTTGAACCGAATGACGGCGCCACCATCAGTGAATCCCGCATCGTGATGGATGTGCGCCGCATGCCCGGCTTCTTTGGTGGCACTGGCGATTTTCAAGATGCCTTCATTGAGATCCGCCTGCTTGATCTTGGGAATACGATCTGCGGTGGCGCTTTCCCAGCCATTGCCGATGGCCTTCAAACCGTTGCCGGTTTCCTCGCGCTCGAAGGTGTCGTGGAAGATGAGCTGCCCTTTCTCGCGCAGCCAGGTGGCGTCATCGCGTGTGTCTGCGAATGATGTTGAACTGAGAAGCAGGAGCGGAATGAGATGAAGAAGGTGTTTCATGGAGCGTGCGAAAAATCAATGGAGCAAAGCTTGGCATGGATGGGTGGAATCTGGCACAAAGACTCACTTCCAAAATTCGCGCACCACGCGCTCCCATTCATCGGCCATCAACTGGTGACCGCGGTAGGTTGGATGCACTCCGTCCCAGATCCAATAATCGGCCGGAGCACGCTTTGCAGCTTCATCAAACACGCGCTGATACTGCACCAGCGCCGCGCCATGCTTTTTCGCGAGCCTCGCAACGATTTCCTGCCGTTGCCTGATGCCGGCAAACCACGATTCATAGCCATCCTTGCGTTTGCCGACGGGCAGAGTGAAAGGCTCGCAAAGCACAAGTTTGAGCTGCGGATTGGCCGCCTTGGCTTCGGCGATTAATTTTTCATAAGCAGGCTCGTATTCTTCGACCGGAAGATTGTGGCCTGCGTCATTCACTCCAATGAGGATGCTCAGGATGTCAGGCTTCAGATCCAGGGTGTCTTTCTGCCATCGTTTCTGCAGATCGGGCGCCGTGTTGCCGCTGATGCCGCGATTCATAAAGTCGAGCTTCAGCTCTGGAAAATCAGCGCCAAATCTGGCGGCTATGATGAAAGCGTAGCCATGTCCCAGTATGTGATTGGGGTCGGCGCTGCGCCCGCGATTTCCATCGGTGATGGAGTCACCTTGGAATAAAATCCGAGTGCTTGGCGTGAAGGCAGTGATGGGCTCGACTGCATGCAGCGGGCCAAGCAGAGCAGCGGCAAAAAATGCGAATGTGAATTTCAGGTGCATGATCAAGCGACTCCATTGACGACATTTTCCAGAAGTTCGCCGCTCACAGCGGCGAGGGCGATTCGGGCGGAGGTGCTTCGCATCTCGATCTTGCTTTCCACGCTGCAAAACGCGGCGTGGCAGGTGGCAATAAGGTTGGGCGTGGCAGCTTCTTCCTCGGTACGGAGGGGCTCGTCCTCGATGACATCAAGGCCGGCACCGGCTATGCGATTTTCGTAGAGTGCCGCGAGAATGGCGGTCTTCTTGATAACACCCCCACGCGCGGTATTGACGACAAAGGCAGAGGGTTTGAGCAGGCTCAGCTCTCGCTCTGCGATGAGATGGCGTGTCTCGCTGTTCAATGGGCAATGGAGCGAGAGAACATCTGTCTGCGCGAGAAGCGCATCAAGCGTTCTCACGCGAGTGATGCCGACGGCCTTGTCGGCTCCGTTTGGCAGATAGGGATCGTAAAAAATGACGCGATAGCCGAGAGCTTTGGCGCGAAGCGCCGTGGCCGTGCCGATACGTCCAAGGCCAACGATGCCGAAAGTGAGCGTGCTGAGACGGCGGAGATTGGGGTTGACGCGGATGTTCCACCCAAGCTGTTTCGCCTCGGCATCCAGCGGCAAGATCTGACGGCACAGCGCCATGGCGAGTGCGATGGCGTGGTCGGCGACTTCTTCGGTGCCGTAGTCCGGAACGTTGCACACGGAGATGCCACGCTCCCGGGCGGCAGCCACATCCACGCTGTCGAAGCCCACGCCGTTGCGGATAATGGCACGGCAGTTTTGCAGTCTTGCGATGCCCTTGGCCGTAAGGGGCATGTTGTGCCAGATGATGATGGCATTGGCAGTGCAGACTTCGTCGGTCAGATCCGCATCTGTTTCGCATAGCGTGCGCGTGACACGTGCTGCACCGCCAATGATCCGGCGCTCGATGGTGGATTCAGGATCACCCTGCGGAGAGGTGGTCCAGTCAATGATGGCTATGTGAGGTTGGGACATGAAAAGTAGGATGGAGTGGGAATTTCAGGGTACATCCGGCCCGACTTGATCTGCGGTCAGAAGTCCGCACACGGATGCTTCCAAGCAGAACGTCTCGGCACCAATCTCGAGGCGGCCGTTTCTTGAATCACCAAAGACATCGTGCGGCACCTTGGCGAAATCAGCGCCGGCGAAGGCTTTGCCCAGGGCGCTGAGTGAATCAACCACCAGCGCCATGGCAGGTGCGGAAAACACGAGCAGCGCGGCCAGGAGCAGGTGGAGATGTCTCAACTTCATTCAAGGATGATGACAAACTGAGGAGCGCCGCGATGTCTTCCAGAAAAAAGCCGCGCTTATGCGATGATGTCCCGGATGACATGCCCGTGCACATCCGTGAGTCGGCGCTGGATGCCGTTGTTGTAGAAGCTCAGCTTCTCATGGTCGAGACCCAGCAGGTGCAGCGCGGTGGCGTGAAGATCGTAGCAGTAGGCGGGATTCTCCGCCGCCTTTGAACCGAGATCGTCGGTGCTGCCGTAGGCGCTGCCACCTTGGATGCCACCGCCGGCCATCCACGCAGTGAAGGCACCCGGGTTATGATCTCTCCCCTTCCCCTGCGCCGCTGGTTGCCGGCCAAACTCGCTGGTGCAAATGACGAGGGTGCTGTCCAGCATGCCACGAGATTTGAGATCGCGCAGCAGCGCAGCAGCGCCGGTATCGAGCACCGGCCCCCAGTAGCCGTGGTCGCGCACGAGGTCCTCATGGCTGTCCCAATTGGGGCGGATTTTCTTCGCGTTGGTGTTTTCCGCACCGCAGTAGATCTGCACAAACCGCACGCCACGCTCCACCAGACGACGCGCCAGGAGACACTGCCGGCCAAAGGGGCCGATGTCTTCATGTTCGAGCTGGTAAAGCTGCTTGGTGGCAGATGTCTCCCCGCGCAGGTCCGTCACCTCGGGCGCGCTGAGCTGCAGGCGCGCTGCGAGTTCGTACGCGGAAATGCGGGCTTCGAGTTCCGTGTTGCCCTCACGCTCGGCGGCGTGGGCGCGGTTGAGCGTCTGCAAAAAGTCGCGGCTGGTCTGCTCGGTGTCGCCGCGCAGTTGTGCGAAACTTTTGGGTGGAAAAAGATCGGCGATGGGCGGCTTTTCGGCATCCGTCTGCAAGGTTGTGCCTTGATGAACGGCGGGAAGAAAGCCCGCACCCCAGTTGATCACGCCCCCGGGCGGCAGGCCGCGCGGATCTGGCAGCACCACAAACGCTGGCAGATTCTCACTCTCGCTGCCGAGGCCATAGGTCACCCACGCCCCCATGCTCGGGAAGCCGGGCAGGATAAACCCCGTGTTGGCCATGAACATCGCCGGTCCATGCAGCGCGCTCTTGCTCTGCATGGAATGGATGAAAGCCATGTCATCCACACAGTTCGCGAGCTGCGGAAAAAGATCGCTGATCCAGCGCCCGCACTGCCCATGCTGCCGGAAGGGCCAGTAGCTGCCCTGGCAGTTGCCTGGCTTCGATGCGAAAAACTGCATCTTGCCATCGGGATCAAAGGGCTTGCCGCTGCGCTTGGTCAGTTCCGGTTTATAGTCCCACGAATCCACATGGCTGAGACCACCAGGGCAGAAGATCTGAATGACCGCGCGCGCCTTGGCAGGCAAAGGCGGACGTTTGGACGCGAGCGGATTCGTCGCGCCCTGCGCGTCATTCAGCATGGCTGAAAGCGCGACACCTCCAAGGCCGCCGCCGAGCTCCCAGAGGAAATCGCGGCGCGAGACGGAACGTTTTTGCTTATGGCAGGGAAAGGCGGAGTTCATGTCTAGTCGATGTAAACAAACTCGTTCGTGTTCAGCAGCATGCGGCACAGCGCGAAGAGGTTTTGCTCCGCGACGAGGTGGCTGGCCGCATGAAGCTCTTCCGGTTTGGGTTCTCTCTGCAGAGAGAGCAGAAACGCGCGGCGGATGGCGGCTTCGCGGGAGTCCGTTTCATTTTCAATCCGCGTCACCAAACTTCCCGCCTGCCTCAGCATGAACTCGTTGTTGCTCAGCGTGAGCGCCTGCAAAGCGGTGGTCGTCTGCGCACGGGCCGGGGTGAGATTGGCGGGATCTGGACAATCCAGCGTGGACATAAACTGATGCGGCGTGGTGCGCACCACGTAGCGGTAGATGCTCCGCCGCAGAAGCTCGGGCTTGTCGGGCGTGACATACTCGTACACCGGCGCGTAGGCCTCGGTGAAATTGAAGTCGCGAAACCCAGGTCCACCCATCTTGGGATTCAAAGTGCCTGCGATGCTCAGCACCGCATCGTGCACGGACTCGGCATCCAGACGTCGCGGGTTCTGCCGCCAGAGCAGGCGGTTCTGCGCATCGAGACTAAGGGCGGTGTCGTTCTGTGTGGTGGACTGCTGCTGGTACACCGCGCTCATGACGATGAGCTTGTGCATGTGCTTTAAAGACCAGCCGCTATTCAGGAGTTCGTCGGCCAGCCAGTCGAGGAGTTCAGGGTGGGATGGCCGGTCACCACCGAGGCCAAAGTCACTGGGAGTGGTGACGAGTCCCTGTCCGAAATGATGATGCCACAAACGGTTCACGAGCACTCGACTGGTGAGCGGATTATCAGGGTGCGTGATCCACTCCGCCAGCATGCGGCGGCGCAGGCCTTCGGGTGTTGCGTTGGTGCCAAAGTCCACACCGGCGTGCTTCGCCCAGGCGAAAGCGCCGGGCTGCACCTCCTGCTGCTGCAAGTCCTCCGGATTGCCACGCCTCTGCACCTGGATGGCGGGCGGCTTGGCATCACTGATGACGGCATAGACTTTGGCAGGATCCGGCAGCGCTTTGAGCGCGACATCCAGCTTCACGGCTTGGGCGCGCAGTTGCTTCAGCTGCTCCCGCTCAGCGTCGGTGAGCCTGCTATGCTCCACCTCGGGCACAAGCCGCGCATCGCCAAGAAACAGCAGGTCGCTGCCGATGCCATCGCCGCCATCCGTGGCGATGAGACTTAGGGTTTTAGCGCCGGCGGGAATGGCGATATCGAGGTGGGTGAATTCATCCTTGCGCATCTTGAGCTTCTGAAACTTGCGCTCGGCATCCACATACACCGTGAAGTCAGCGCGTGAGGCCGCGGCGCCTGCGTCCGCGCCAAAGCCGAGCGCCGCAGTGAAATGCATGATGCCGAGGCCGCTGCTCTCACGGATCTTTGCCAGGTCAAAGGTGATTCCGCTGTTGGCATGAAGGCCGAGAATGGAATGATCTTTCTCCGCGTAATCCACACCGCCGATCTTGGTGCTGCGCTGCGCATTGAGCGGACCGTTGCGAATCACATCCCAGGTGTGGCCGCTGGTGGCGGGAAGTCCGGTGACCTCCTGCTTGGCAAACACCGGCACCGGGTTCCGGCCATCGGGAACAAAGACCGACAAAACGTAGCGATCCGTATCCTTCACCTCCGCAGGCCACTCGATGCGCTGAAGGCGGTTCGTCTGAATGTCGCGATGATAGCCGAGCTTGGCGGTCGTCAGATTTCCGGTGCGCAGATCGATGCCACACCCTTTGACGCCGGCACCCACCATGCTCGCTAGGTCTATGCCATCCCCTGCGAGTTTGGCAATGTGAGCACGCGTGACCGCAAGCTCCTGGGTGAGACGTGTTTTCTCACCAGCGTTGCGCTTTGCCTCCGCTTCATCCACTTCACGGTCTCCGCGCTTAACCCCGGCAAACACGGCCCACAGGCGGTAGTACTCCTCCTGCTTCACGGGATCGAGCTTGTGGTCATGGCAGCGCGCGCAGTTGATGGTGATGCCCATGGTCGAGGTAATCACCTGCGTGACCATGTCATCCAGATCTCCTGCACGTGCGGCGCGCTTGAGCATGTCGCTCTTTGTTTCCACATGGCCTACATAATCCCACGGCCCGGCGGCGAGAAAGCCGGTGGCGATAACAGCCTGAGGATCCTGCGGCGCGATCACATCTCCCGCAATCTGCTCGCGAATGAACTGGTCGTAGGGCTTGTCGGCATTGAGCGCTCCGATGACGTAGTCTCGGTAACGCCATGCGTTGGGCCGGAGCTGATCACGCTCAAAGCCGTGGGTGTCCGCATAGTGGGCGATGTCCAGCCAGTGGCGCGCCCAGCGCTCGCCGTAGTGGCTGGAGCGCAGAAGTTCATCCACCAGTTTTTCATAGGCCTTGGGGTCGGCATCTCGGACGAACTGCTCCACCCGCTCTGGCGACGGCGGCAGCCCTAGCAAATCAAAGCTCAGGCGGCGAATGAGTGTACGGCGATCCGCAGGCGGAGACATCGTGAGATTTTTTTCCGTGAGCTTCGCACTCACCAGCGAATCAATGGTGGCGCCCTTCACCGCGCGCACCGGCTGCACAGACCAGTGCTGGAGCCGTTTGTCCACAGCGGCGGCCTTGTCCGCGGCATTCTCTGGCCACACGGCTCCGGCGGCGATCCATTCCTTCACCAGCGCAATCTGCATTGCCGACAAAGGCTTCCCTTTGGGCGGCATGCGTTCCTCGTCATCGGTGGAGCTGATGCGCTGAAGCAGCAGACTCTTGCCCACGTCTCCCGCCACGATGGCCATGCCGTCATGCCCGCCTTTGAAGGCGAAGACTTTGGCATCGAGGCGCAGCTCGCCCTTCTGCTTTTTTTCGCCATGGCACTCCACGCAGTGCTGCTGCAGCAGCGGGCGGACGTCCCGGTCAAAATCGACTGCCAGCACCCGTGCAGCAAAGAGGGGGATGAAGATGCAATGCGTCAGTTTCATCGTTTGCCTTTCGCTTTGACTGCGAGATCGCGCGCAGCTTCATCCATGTGGTGCTTCATCGCCCTGGCGGCGGCATTGGGATCGTGCGCCGCCACCGCACTGAGGACGGCAGCGTGGTGGTCGATCGCACGCTGCCTTCCGACATTGCCAATCGTCACACGCCGGCTCTCGCGCCCGAGATCGGCGAGCGATTCGAGCATGAGCTTCAGAATTTCATTCCCCGCGATCCGGGCCAGCGTGCGGTGAAAGTCGATGTCCGCCTCCACGGCCTCATCATGCGCCTCAGCCGCGATCAAACGCTCATGAATGGCGCGCAGCTGCTTCACATCCGCCGCTTTGGCCTTCAGCGCGGCCTGCCGGGCGATCTCAGGCTCGATGGCAGCGCGCGCCTCGCTCAGCTGGCGCAGGCGCTCCTGCATCTCGGGAAGCAGAATCGAAAGAGAGCCGCTTAGCGGCTTATGCAGCCGGTTCACCGCACGAATGCCGCTGCCATGGCGGATTTCCAGCAACCCCTGGAGCTCAAGACGCTTGGTCGCCTCGCGCAGGACGGTGCGGCTGACGCCGAGGCGCTCGGCCATGAGACGTTCCGGCGGCAGCCTGCCATCGCCGGAGTCCGCTTCGTCGCGCAGCTGGCGCGCCAGGCGTGAGCAGACCTGTTCGACGAGCGACAGGGAGGTTTTGAGCGGGGCAATGGTCATGCAATTGGTAGGAGGTCATACCAATTACGAGGCATTCGCCCTTTTCTTTCCCGCCAACTTTTATAGGCTGTGCGCATGCCATTCTCATGTTCGCGGCACTTGCAGCTTGAGCACCTGCGGGAACGCTGGACAATGGGGAACCCCATTTCCCCTGACCGAAACGAATGCAATTCCGCGACACACTGCTGAACATGGCCATCACCTGCGTGCTGGTGCTGATCATCGTGCTCGTGGCGGTGCTGCTCAAAGAAAGCAGGCCGCGGCCCGTGCAGGCGCTGCCAGTGGCCGTGGCGCAGCTGCCGCCAGGACAGACGAACGCCGGCACGGGGAACGCGCCGCTGCCTCCGTTTAAGATTTTCCCGAAGGCCCGGCTCATCGAGAGCCGTGCAAACGAGGCCGACACCCTGCGCATCAAAGTCAGCGACACGGAGGAGGAGCATATCTTTGTTCTCTATTTTGTGGATGCGGCGGACACCTCCCTGACCCACCCCCAGCGGGTGCAGGACCAGGCGCGCTACTTTGGCGTGAGCAGTCAGCGCGTCATTGAGGAAGGCCAGCGGGCCGCGCAGTATGTCACCCAGCTGCTCAAAACCCACCCTTTCACGGTAATGACCCGCTGGGAGGAGGTGCCGGGGCTCAGTCGCTACTATGCCCTGATTTTGGTGGAGATCGGCCCGGGCAAGCAGGTGTACCTGGCGGACCTCCTGGTGCAGCAGGGCTTTGCACGCGTGGCAGGAGTGACTTCCAGCCTGCCAGCGGATGCGCGGTCGATCAATGACTATGCCCTGGAGTTGCAGGCGCTGCGGCGGCGCGCCCAGGAGTCCAAAGTGGGAATCTGGGCGTCTTCAAAGCTCTGAGCACAAGGCGTGTCCCGTCAGAAAACTCTGGCATTGATGTATCATGATGCGTTGATACGTTGCTTCTCACCTTGGCCTCCGTTTTAAAATCCCTCAGCCTGATCGCCGATCCCACCCGGGTGCGGCTGCTTTTGCTGCTCAAGCAGGAGGAGCTGAGCGTGGCGGAGCTGCAGGAGGTGCTGTCTCTCCCGCAGTCCAACATCTCCGCGCAGCTGGCCAAACTGAAGGCCGCAGGCCTGGTGGCGGACCGCCGCAGCGGCAAAAACCGGCTTTACCAGCTCGACAAACCTGGCGCCAAGGACTTGGCCACTCACGAGCATTTTCTGGCGCTTCTGGATGCTGCCGGGGCGGAACTGCGCGAAGTCACCAAAGACACCGAGGCGTTGCAAATCGTGCTGCGCAAGCGGGCGCAGACGGCGAAGGCCTACTTCGACGCGCTGGCAGGCAAATTTGGACGCCACTACATTCCCGGCCGCTCCTGGAAGGGCCTGGGCGAGACCTTGCTCAAGCTGCTGCCGCCACTCGTCATCGCGGATCTGGGTGCGGGCGAGGGCACGCTCTCACAGTTGCTGGCCGAGCGGGCAAAGAAGGTGATCGCCGTGGACAATAGCGAGAAGATGGTGGATTACGGAGCGGAGCTGGCCCAGAAGCACGGCTTTACCAATCTCGAGTTTCGTCTTGGCGATATCGAGTCTCCACCGATCCCGCCGCTCAGCGTGGATCTGGTCTTCCTCAGCCAGGCGCTGCACCATGCGCAGAATCCGGAGAAGGCTCTCAAGGCCGCGCACACCATCCTGCGGCCCGGCGGACGCATCGTGGTGCTGGATCTGCTGAAGCACCAGTTTGAGCAGGCGCGTGACCTGTATGCGGACGTCTGGCTCGGCTTTTCCGAGAGCGACCTGCATGACATGCTCAACCGCGCCGGATTCAAAAAGATCGAAACGAGCGTGGTGCACCGCGAGAGCCAGAGCCCGCATTTCCAGACGATCCTGGCGCTGGCGGAAAAGGAAAACCGCCTCACTTCTTCAGGGCACTGGTCGGGGTCTTGACGCAGACCGCTGGCATTCATCGCAGCAAACAGCAAGGCGTCTCATTGACGTGATGCGCTTTCCAGCCTCCAATGCCAGCTCGTGAAGGACACTCTGGAAGACATCGAAAATTTCATCATCGACGTGGTGATCAACAACCGCCGCGGCATTCGTGCCTCGCTGCTGCGGGTGGTGTTCCGTGGCCTGTCCGGCATCTACTCCGCGGTCGTGCGCACGCGGCTCTATTTATACCGCCACCGCTACATTCATGATCACCATCTGGGCGTGCCGGTCATCAGTGTGGGAAATCTCACAGTCGGCGGCACCGGCAAGACACCCGTGGTGGAAATGCTGGCCAAAGCCCTGCACGAGCATGGCCGCCGCGTGTGCATCCTCAGCCGCGGCTACAAAAGCAAGCGCCAGAAGAAGCTGCCGTTTTCAAAAAAGTTGGCCGCACGCCTCGGCTTGAGCCCCAGGCCAGCCGAGCCGCTGCCACGCATCGTGTCGGATGGCGAAAAGGTGCTGCTCGACTCCCATAATGCCGGAGACGAACCCTTCATGCTGGCCAAGAACTGCCCCGGCATTCCCGTCGTGGTGGACAAAAACCGCGTGAAGGCCGGAGCGCATGCCATCCAGCGCTTCGGTGCCGATGTCCTCGTGCTTGATGACGGGCTGCAATACCTCAAGCTCAAGCACCGCCACGACATCGTGCTGATCGACAAAACCGCCGCCTTCGGCAACAACGGCCACATGCTGCCTCGCGGCACCCTGCGCGAACCGCCGCGCAGCCTGCGCCGCGCCAGCTACATCTTCATCACCAAATCCGATGGCGACAGCGAGGACGTGATCAAGCAGATCCGCCGCTACAACCGTGCCGCCGAGATCATCGAGTGCCGCCACCGCGCCATGCACTTTGAAAACATCCACACCGGCGAGCGCATCCCTATCGATTCCTTGCGCGACAAATTCGTTGGCGCGCTGTCCGGCATCGCAGTTCCGGAGAGTTTTGAGAACGGCCTGCGCAGGCTCGGGGCCAAGGTGGAGGTCATCTCGCGCTTCGCTGATCATCACCGCTTCCATGGGCCGGAGCTGAAGCAGTTCATCGAGCGCTGCGTGCGGCGGGATGTTCACTGCATGGTCACCACAGAGAAAGATTTCGTGCGCTTCCCCAAACTGCCCGTGGCGGACATCCCCTTTTATTTCATGCGCGTGGAAATCGAGATCATCCGCGGCCGCGACATCTTTGACAAAATGGTGCGCCTCATCGCCGAGCCACGCCGGGTGCCTGCGGGAGTGCTGCCAGCCGATTTCATGGAGGCCTCGTGATGACTGCGGAGCAATCAGCCATGGCCGAAGTGCGCCTGCACAAGGTGAACATCGTCACGGACAGCAGCAGCGAAGTCAGCGACGTCACCGCGCGTGAGGAGCCATTGGAAATTCGCGTCGAAGGCCGCTCCGTTGCCGTGGTGATGCGCACGCCCGGCCATGATGAAGAACTCGCCGCCGGATTTCTCGTCAGCGAAGGCGTGGTGCAGCGCCCGCGAGACATCCTGGAAGTCTCGCAATGCCCCAGCACCAACAACGAGCATGGAAACATCGTCGATGTGCTTCTCGGCGGTAACGTGGTAAACTGGGATTCGCTTACGCGTCACGTTTTCAGCGCCTCGAGCTGCGGCTTGTGTGGAAAGACGAGCATCGAGAGCGTGTTTCAGCAGTTCCCCTCAGTTAAAGGTGAATGGCAGGTCTCGCCAAAACTCATCGCCAGCCTGCCGGACAAGCTGCGCGCCGCGCAGGAAACCTTTTCCAAAACAGGCGGCCTGCACGCCAGCGGCTTGTTTGATCTCAACGGCAACCTAGTCGTGCTGCGCGAGGACGTGGGCCGCCACAATGCGCTCGATAAAATCCTCGGTTACACCTTGCAGCGCGGCCTGCTGCCGCTGGACCGGCACATCCTGCTGGTGAGCGGCCGCGTGTCGTTTGAGATCATTCAAAAGGCGCTGGCCGGAGGCATCCCTCTCGTCGCAGCCATTTCAGCCCCCAGCAGTCTGGCGGTCGACTTTGCGCAGGGAGCGGGACAGACTCTCATCGGTTTTCTGCGTGGCGAGACGATGAATGTTTACACCCATCCGCAACGATTAAGCACTGCACCATGAACAAAGTCCAAACGACAGTCTTCATCATCTGGGGAGTTCTTTGCAGCTCGATCTTCATGTATGCCGCGATGCTGAGCTCGATGACCTTTGCCCCCGGCCCCAATGCTTCTGCCTCCGGCTCACTGGGCGGCGTCATCGCCATCATCGCCGCGAGTTCGACCATCCTGAGTCTCCTCCTGCGACAGCTGCTTCTGGGCGGATTCTCCGCCGGCAAGCTCAGTCTGGACAACCCTCAGGATCGCGGCCGTTTCGTCGCGGGCAATTTTGTGCTCTTTGCCTTGAGCGAGGGCATCGGCGTCCTCGGCTTCGTCAATGGCCTCTCCTCCACGGGCCGGGGCGAAGCATGGCTGCCCTACATCGGCCTCTCGCTGCTCATGATGCTGTATCACATCCCCCTGCCCTCACGTTTTAAGCCCGCCGCATGAACGGCTACTTTGATCACAACGCCACCACACCCCTGCACCCCGCCGCACGGGAGTCATGGCTCCGGGCAAGCGAGAAACACTGGCACAATCCATCGAGCCTTTATCGCGACGCCGGGCTGGCAAGCCAGCAGCTGGAGTCTGCACGCGAACGCCTGCGCTCATTGATCGGCGCGGAAGCGGAGCGCATCGTGTTCACTTCAGGAGCAACAGAGTCAAACAACGCACTTTTCGCAACGCTGCCACCTGACGCCGTAGTCTTGATCTCCTCCATTGAGCACCCAAGTGTGCGAGAAGCTGCGCGCAGGCGCAACGTGGTGGAAATCCCCGTCAATGCAGACGGTCTGGTGGATCCCGACGCGGTGAAAGTCCTGATCTCAACCAAACGCCCCGCACTCGTGTCCTTGATGGCCGCGAACAATGAAAGCGGCGCCTTGCAGCCCTGGCGCGAAATCGCCGCCATCTGCCGCGAAAATGGCGTGCTCTTTCACACCGACGCCGTCCAGTGGCTCGGCAAGCTCGACTCCTCGCATCTCGGCGAATGCGATTACATCACCGGCAGCGCTCATAAATTCGGTGGCACCAAAGGCTGCGGTTTCCTCGTGCTTCCAAGAGAGGACTCGCGGCTCGGCTTCATCCGCGGCGGCCCGCAGGAAACCGGACGCCGTGCAGGCACGGAGAATTATCCGGCCATTGAAGCCATGGTGACCTCATTGGAAACAATCACATCCCAGTTGGGCAAAGTGCAGAGCAGGCTGCGCGATGATTTCATCGCCTCCATGCGCACACATTTTGACCCTCTGCGTGTGATCAGCGAATCCGCGCCACGTCTCTGGAACACCGTGCTCATGGTCATGCCCGCGCATGACAATCTGAAATGGCTCACCCGCCTGTCACGCCGTGGCTTCAGCATCTCCACCGGCTCCGCCTGCAGTTCAGGCAGGGAAGGATCTTCCGTGGTCGTGACCGCTCTGGGCGCCAGCGCTGAAGAACTGAAGCGCGTCGTGCGCATCAGCAGCGGCTGGGACACGACAGCCGAAGAGTGGCAGGCACTTGCGGCTGCGTTTGCTGAAGTGCATGAAGAGCTGATCCGCGGCGGCAGACCGCTGTAAGCTTCACGTTCCCGGCTTCGGCCGAATCATAAGCACGATCACCAGCGAAAGCACACAGATCAAAGCAAAGACGCCAAAGATCACATTCAGCGGCACGTGCCTGTCGCTCATTCTGCCAAAGCCCCAGTCGGCCAGTCCGCCGCACATCATGCTGACGAAATTCATGAGCCCATAGCCCGTGGCGCGAAGATGCGGCCTCACGATCTGGCTGAGGATCGGCATGTTGTTGCAGTCAAAGAAACCCCAGCCCACGCCAAACAAAACCAGTGCCGCAATGGCCAGCCCAAAGGAATTCAGAGCAGGAGCATTCCCCACACCAAACATGGCGGGAATGATGAGCATCATGCCGATGGCGCTCACATAGATGCGCCCGCGCTCGCTGCGGCGCATCCAGCGGTCCGCCAGCCAGCCGCCGAGAATCGCGGAAACCAGCGCCGCGCCCTGCCAGTAGAGAGCTGCGGAAACTCCCGCCTTGCCCTGGCTGATGTTGAAGGCCTTTTGCAAAATCGCCGGCATCCAGTCGCGCACCACCCATGCGGCAAGAGCGGGCAGCGTAAAGTAAAGCACCAGCAGGATGAAATTGCGGTTGGTCAGAAGTTCACCAAATGAACCGCCATGGGAGTATCCAGCATGCTCTGGCTGCTCATCCGCCTGCCTTGGCACGTCACGCAGCAGAAACAGCAGTGGAATCGCATACAGAATGCCCGCCAGCCCCGTGAAATCGAACATGAAGCGCCAGCCCATGTCCGGTGAATCGGCCACGAAGCCCGCAAACCCGCCCGCCATCACCCCGCAGTAGATGCCCATTTGATGCACGCCGATGGCACGCGAACGCGTCCCGGCCACATGATAGTCTGCGATCAAGGCCAGCGCCGCCGGAATATAAAACGCCTCGCTGATGCCCATCAGCGTGCGCGCCCAAAACAGCTCATTGAAGCTGCTCACATGCCCGGTCAGCCAGGTGATGAGCGACCACACAAACAGGCTGCCGCAGATCGTCAGCTTGCGGCTGAAGCGGTCCGCGATGTATCCGCCGATGGGGCTGCAGATGGCGTACACCCATTTGAACGACGCCAGCATGTGCCCCCAGTTTTCCTCCGTGCCGATGTCCTTGATGTCTCCCATCACGGACACCTTCATCGAGGCGATCATCTGCCGGTCCAGGTAGTTCAGCAGCGCCACGGGAAACAGCAGTCCCACGATCAGCCAGGCACGGCGCATGAGCTTGGATGGGGCGGACTCGGTCGGGGAGAAAGACATCCGTCCATTAACCACAGGGCCTTTGGAACGAAAAGCCGGAAATCATGCTTCATCTTGACCCCGGCATGACTCGAAATGCCCCTGCATGTCACATTGCAATGACGGGGGGCTAATTCACGTAACCAACCTCTCGCCAAGCCGAAGCCGTTCCCCAACCTTCCAACCCTCTGCTGTTATGAAGTCACTCCTGCTGGTCCTTTGTGCGCTGCCCCTTGCCCCCGTTCTCGCGGATAATAATGAAGTCCGCCTGGACTGGATGACCGAGGGATTTTTCAACACCTCCCGCTATTACTCCCCGAAGGTGACCACCTTCCTGAGTGAAAAGCCCGCTCAGATCGTCAAGGCTCCCGAGGGCCTCATGAACCCCCAGTACGTGCTCTTGGAGACCGGTCCGAAAAGCACGCGCAAGCTGCTGGGACTCATCCTGGACCAGCGCTCTCCGAAGGAGGCGCACATGTGGCTGGACGCAAACGGCGACGGCGACCTGACCAACGATCCCGAGGTGAAATGGGAGCCTTCCGTTCGCGGCTCGGGTGAAAAGGAAAGCATCTCCTGGCATGGCGAGGCCAAAGTGCAGGTCCAGTATCCCGATTCCAAGCAGGACATGATGCTGTTCTTTTATCGCAATGCCGGCTCAAAAGGGCCGGGAGCGCTCATCTACCGCCGTGACTATGGCCGTGCAGGAAAAATCTCCCTCGATGGCAAAGAACTGGCCGCCTACCTGAGCGACGACTCCACCACGGGCGAGTTCACCTTGGACCGTTCCAGGCTCGGCATCGACTTGAACGCTGACAAACGCTTCGACATGAAGACAGAAGGCTTTCCGCTCGGCAAGCCCTTCCAGCTTCTCGGCACGGTGTATGAAGTAAAGAATCTCGCCGCCGACGGCTCACGTTTTGAACTGGTGCGCTCGGACAAGACGGTGGAGCAGCTCAAGGAGGCAGAAAAGAGTGCGACCGCCTCCAAGGTCGCCGATCAACGCCAGGCTCAAGAGAGCTTCATCGGCAAGCCAGCCCCGAGCTTTGAAGCCAAAACCATCGATGGCAAAACCGTGCGCTTCCCGCAGGATTACAAAGGCAAACTGGTGATGCTGGACTTCTGGGCCACCTGGTGCGGCCCCTGCCTGCATGAACTGCCGGGTGTGATCAAGGTGCATGATGAATTCGCCGCGAAAGGCTTCACCGTTCTCGGCATCAGCCTGGACAGTGAGGATGCGGTCTCGACCCTTCCAGCCTTCTTGAAAGACAGGGGCATGAGCTGGCCGCAGGTCTGCGATGGCGATGGCTGGCAGTGCCGCATTGCCAGACAGTACGGCGTGCGTGGCATTCCCTCCTGCTGGCTCATCGACGGAGATACCGGCAACATCGTGGCGACCTCAGTGGATCTGCGCGGAGCCGCCCTGCGTGGCACTGTGGAGCAGGCTCTGGCAAACCTGGGCAAGGAAATCAAACCACGCACGGCCAGGACCAGCGCCACTCCGCCGGCCGCGAAAACTCCGGCTGCCGACGCAACTCCCAACCCCATCGTCGCTCTCGTGCAGAAGATGGCCGCAGAAGAGGCGCTGACCTCCGCGAAGGCTTTTCAGTCACAGCTTGCGCAACCTGTTCCCGCTTCCTTGGAACTCGCATCTCCCGCCACCATGCTGCTGCGCGGACGTGAGATCGCCAAACGGGCCGCCGATTCCCACGTACGCGTGGGCTGGGTGTTTCAATGCACCAAGTGCGACCGCTGGCACACCAATCTCGCCGGCGGATATGCCATCGCTCCAGACGTGGTCGCCACGGCGCATCATGTGGTCGCCCCACCGGCAAACATGAAGCCAGGGGTGGGCTATCCCGTGATCATTCGAGGGGAAAAGGAGGTGCTGAACATCACCTCGGTGCTCTTTGCCGATGAAAGCGGAGACACCGCCATCCTGCGCGTCTCAGCCAAGGATTTGAAGCCGCTGGCCCTCAGCCACGATGTTCAGGTGGGAGACACCGCCTACTGCTTCAGCGATCCGCGCGATGTCATCGGCCACTTCAGCTCCGGGCTGGTCAACCGGCTGCACTCCCCCGCCAAACCAGCAGGCCCGATGCAGCAGCGCATGGATGTCAGCGCAGACTGGGCGCCCGGCAGCAGCGGCTCCGCCATTCTCGACGACCATGGCAACGTGCTCGGCCATGTGGCCCGCATCCGCCCGCTGTTTGGCGAACCGCGGCCCGCAGCTCCTGCTGGCAGTTCAGCTCCGGCTTTGCCACCCACGCTCATGACCTTGAACGAAGCCGTGCCCGCCTCGGTGGTGCTGTCGCTGATCGAAAAGAAGCCTGCCCAGTGACTCAGTCCTCTTCCAGGCGATAGCCGATGCCCGGTTCATTCACGATGCGCGGACCGCTCTCCCCGAGCTTTTTGCGCAGGTGATTGATGTGGACGCGCAGACCTTCGCTGGGGTCGCTGGTCTGCCCCGCCCACACCTGCTTCATGATCTGGTTTTGCGTCACGATGCGCCCCGCATGCTCGGCCAGCACCTTGAGCAGGGCAAACTCGGTGGGTGTGAGCTTGAGCGGCTTGTCATCCAGCGATGCCTCGTGATGCAGCAGATCGAGTTTCAAGGCACCGGCGAGAATCTCCGCGCTCTGACGCGTAAAACGGCGCCGCTGAATGACGGTGAGACGCGCGAGAAGCTCCGCGGTGCCGAAGGGCTTCGTCACATAATCGTCCGCTCCATTTTCCAGGGCCTCCACCTTCACGGCCTCTTGATCACGCACGCTGAGGATGAGCACCGGCACATCGCTCCACTCGCGCAGGCGTTTCAAAACCTCAATGCCATTCATGCCAGGCAGCCCGAGGTCCAGCAGCACCACATCGGGCCGGTGAAATGCGGCCTCCTGCAGCCCGAGCTGGCCTTCGGCGGCCTCGCAGACTTCATAGCCACGAGCCTCCAGCACCATGCGCAGCAGACGGCGCATCTGCTGTTCGTCGTCAATGATGAGGGCCTTGCTCATGTGGCTTCACGAATTTTCACCGGCAGATGCAGCACGAATTCCGCCCCGCCTTCCGGATGAGTTCGCGCTTCAATATCACCCTTCATCGCCCGCATCAATCCCCGCGCAATGGCCAGCCCCAGCCCCGTGCCGCCGGCGGGTGAATCTGGCGCGCGGTAGAATTTCTCGAACAGCTGATCCTCCGCACCCAGCGGCAGGCCGGGGCCATGATCACGCACCCGCAGCTCCAGCCGGCCATCGGCCAGAGCGGCGTGTATTTCAATGTCAGTGCCCGCGGGCGCATAACGCGTCGCATTGTGCAGCAGGTTCCCGAGCACCTGCGCCACCAGCCGGCTGTCCAGCCGCAGCAGCGGCATATCATCAGTACCGCTGATGCGCAGCTTGTGCCCGGCCAGCTCTTGCTGGATCGGCGCCGTCGCCGCATGCAGCACATCGCCGATCTCGCACCAGTCCGGCTGCGGTTCCAGTGCCTCAGACTCAACGCGTGTCATCTCCAGAAAACTTTCCACGATGCGCTGCAGCCGCCGGTTGGCGGTTTCGATTTCCGCGGCATACACATTCCCCTGCCCCAGCCCGTCCAGCGCCGTGCGAATGATGGCGATGGGGGTCTTCAGCTCATGCGCCACGCTGTCCAGCAGCGTGCGGTGCAGGCGCTCGGACTCCGCCAGCAGTTCGGCACGGTGTTTCAGTTCCAGCAGATGCTCGCGCTCCTGATGGTGCTGCGCCAGCGCGGCCTCGCGTGCGCGCAACCGTGTGATGAGATGCCCCATGCTCAGCGCCACGACAAAAAACAGGCTGAACATCACCATGTCCTGCGGCTTGTCGATGTGCAGCGTGAACTGCGGCGGAATGAAAAAGTAATTCCACACCAGCGCACTGACCACCGCCATCAGCAGCACGGGCCCGCGGTTCCACCACGTGCCAGCGAGCACGATGGCCATCAGAAACACCAGCGCGACAAAAAGATCTCCCGTGTATGGCAGCAGCACCCAGCACGCGGAGGCCAGGATGAACACCAGGGTAAGCCCGCAACTGTACTGCCCCACCTCCGCCAGGGAAACCGGCGCGGAAGAAGGAGTCTTGGTGTCAGGCATGCCATACCTTTCACCGCAAAAGAAGCTCCCGCCAGTAAACAGCCGCTGCCGTGGCGTTAAGAAAGTGTAAAAGCAGTGCTCAGACCTGCTCCAGCCGGTAGCCGATTCCGGGCTCGTTTTTGATCTCCAGCGCAGAGCCTTCAAGCTTCTTGCGCAGGTGGTTCGCATACACCCGGAGGTAGTGGCTCTGCTCCTCCGCCTGCGGCCCCCACACGGCGCGGAGCAGCTGCTTCAAAGTGACTACTTTCCCGGCATGACGCACCAGCTGCCCCAGCAGTGCATATTCCGTGGGTGTGAGCTTCAGCGGCTGACCGTTCAGCGCTGCCTCATGATGCACGGGATCAAGCACAAGCGGGCCAAATTGCAGATTCGCCGCGTCATGAGCCCCAAGGCGTCGCTGGATGGCGGCCAGCCGCGCGATGAGCTCCGCCGTGCTGAAAGGTTTGGAAACGTAGTCGTCCGCTCCGGCCTCAAAGGCGGCGAGCTTGACGGCCTCCTGGTCACGCACACTGAGGATGAGCACAGGCACGCTGCTCCATTCGCGCAGCCGTTTCAGAACTTCGACTCCGTCCATGTCTGGCAGGCCCAGATCCAGCAGAATGACATCGGGCTTGAGAAAGACCGCCTCCTGCAGCCCCCTCTGGCCCGCTTCCGCCTCCTTGACCGTGTAGCCTTTCGCCTCCAGCGCCATGCGCAGCAGGCGGCGGATCTGAATTTCGTCATCGATGATCAGCGCGGTCATTTGGAGGGTGGTGTAAAACTGGCCACTCGTTTGAGTTCGATCGTAAATTCCGCGCCGCCTTCAGGATGATTCCGCGCGGTGATCTCCCCGCCCAGCGCATGGATGAAGCCGAGGGCGATGGCCAGCCCGAGACCGGTGCCGCCGGGTGGCGAGCCATGCACGCGATAAAACTTTTCAAACACGCGGCGCTCGGCGCCCTCCGGCAGACCAGGACCGTGATCACGGATGACCACCCGCAGCTTCTGGTCGCGCAAAGTCGCGCTGATGTCGATGGCGGCGCCTGCCGGAGTGTAGATGGCCGCGTTGTGCAGGATGTTGGCCAGAGCCTGCGCCATCAGGGAGTGGTCCAGCTTCAGCAAGGGAAAATCCGCGGCAAGATCGAGCCTTACCTCATGCGCGCTGAGCGGCGTGCCGACCGCCTGCTTCGCAGCTGAGATGACATCCCGCACATCACACCAGTCGGGGCTGGGCTTGAGCACCTCAGATTCGAGCCGCGTCATTTGCAGCAGTCCATCCACCACCCGCTGCAGCCGCTGCGTGGCGGTGGTAATTTCACTGAGATAGGGACTCGGCTGCCCGCTCATCCCTTCCAGCGCGGCAGTGATGACAGCGATGGGCGTTTTCAGTTCATGCGAAACGCTGTCCAGCAGCGTGCGGTGCAGTTTTTCCGACTGTGACAGCATCTCCGCGTGGCTGACCGCCTGGATGAAGTGCTCCTTTTCCAAAACGAGCGCGATCTGCAGCGCGAAGGCCTCGATCATCTGCCGCGTGCCAAAGTCCAGACGCGCTGAATCTTCAAACTGCACCCCCAATACGCCCATGGTGGCGGTGGCGGTCTGCAGCGGGAACCAGGTGGCGCCGGACTCCGGCAGCGTGTCCGTATAGCGGCCCGCGCACTGCTTGTTCTCGTAGCTCCAGGCCACCACACCCCACTCTTTGGGCGAAGGTTGGAAATTGCTGGCCTTGTGCGCCGCTTTTGGCAGCGAGCGGTCCTGCTCGCGCACGACCAGCGCGGTGCTGGCATTCAGGAGTTCGTTGATCGTGCGCAGAGCCTCCGCCAGCCCCTTCTCCGGCTCTGCGGCCAGCGCCGCGCTCTGGGTCACGCGCAGCAGGGCGTCCGTCTGGCGTACACGGCGCCGCTCGGCAATCTCGCGCATGCGCAACCGTGAAGTCAGGCTGCCCATGCTCAGCGCCACGATGAAGAACATGCCAAACATGATCCAGTCCTCCGGCTTGCTGATGTGGAAGGTGAAAATCGGCGGAATGAAAAAATAATTCCAGCATACAGCGCTCAGCGTGGCCATCATCAGCACCGGCCCGCGGCTGAAGCGCAGCGCCGCAAGCACGATGGCAAGCAGGAACACCAGCGCGACAAACATGTAGCCGGTGATGGAAACCAGGCCCCAGCACACGCTGGCGATGGCAAAGATGGCCACGATGGACCAGCTGTATTCGCCGACAATGGAATCCGGCGCCGCCGCCTGCAGCGGCGCCAGGTTGCGCGCCTTGTCCGCGGCGGCCAGGGGCCGGACAACACAGACGTCAATGTCACCGCTGCCGGCGATGAGGGTGTCCGCCAGCGACTTGCGCCACTGCACCGTTTTCTCCGGCTTGCCGACCACGATCTGCGACACATTGCGCTCACGTGCCACTTGCAGCAGGGCCTCGGAGATGTTCTCCCCGGTCACAGACACGACCTCGCCGCCCAGTTTGCGCGCCAGCCCCAGTGCCCTCGTGAGACGGTCCTGTTCGACGGATGAGAGTGCACGCGAGCCTTCCACCCAGGCCACGATCCATGGACAGTTCAACCGCGTGGCGGCGCGGCGGGTCCAGCGGATGAGACTCTCCGCATACGGACTGGGACCGACGCCCACCATGAGCCGTGCATTGGTTTTCCACGGGCTGCTCACGCGTTTCACGCGTCGGATGTCCTCCAGGTCTCGGTCCACATGCTCCGCGGTGAAGCGCAGCGCCAGCTCGCGCAGGGCAGTCAGATTGCCCTCCTTGAAAAAATTGCTCACGGCATGCTCCGCTCGCTCGCCCAGATAGACTTTCCCATCCGCCATGCGCTCCAGCAGCTTTTCGACACTGAGGTCAATGAGCTGAATCTCATGCGCGACGTCGAGGATTGAATCTGGCACCGTTTCCGTGATGACCACGCCGCTGATCTGGCGCACGATGTCCACCTGGCTCTCGATGTGCTGGACGTTGAGCGTGGTATAGACATCGATGCCGGAGTCGATCAGCTCCAGCACATCCTGGTAGCGCTTGGCATGGCGTGAGCCGGGCACATTCGTATGCGCCAGTTCGTCCACCAGCACCAGCCCGGGCCGCTGCTGCAGCACGGCGTCAATGTCAAACTCCTCCAGCACGAAGCCGCGGTGCTCCTGCTTTCTGCGCGGCAGCACACGCAGCCCCTCTAACAGTGAGGCCGTCTCATGCCGTCCATGCGTCTCCACGATGCCAGCCAGCACGGTCACCCCTTCCTTCACACGCTGCTGTGCCGCCTGCAGCATGGCGTAGGTCTTGCCCACGCCCGGACACATGCCCAGAAAGATGAAAAGCCTGCCGGATTTGGACACGGCATCCGCCATCTGCATCTGCGCAAGCAATGCATCCGGATCAGGACGGTTGTCGTCATTCATGGCCTGCGTCGACTATTTCAAAGCATCAAGGCTGAGATTCAACTCCAATACGTTCACTCCAGCATCACCGAAAAAACCGAAATCGGGTTTGCGGGTGCTGGCGAAAACGAGCTCCTTCACCTTTTCCGCACTGAGATTCCGCGCCTT
This sequence comes from Prosthecobacter sp., assembly GCF_044222565.1. Lineage (GTDB taxonomy): Bacteria > Verrucomicrobiota > Verrucomicrobiia > Verrucomicrobiales > Verrucomicrobiaceae > Prosthecobacter. The sequence goes on along the minus strand of NZ_JBGANA010000004.1, from coordinate 340,947 downwards.
GGCCACCCGCGCCACCTGTAGCTCGGCGTTCTTAACGCTGATATGCGGATCCAGGCCGCTGCCTGAAGCCGTGACAGCATCGGCCGGAACTTCTGCATCAGCCGCCAGACCGTTGGCAGTGCGATAGGCGGCGATGCGTTCCTTGAGTGCGTCATTGAGCTTCTGCGAGGTAGGACCAAGATTGCTGCCTCCTGAACTGGTGGCGTCATAGCCGGCGCCCGCAGCACTGGGGCGCGGGTGAAAATACTGCGCCGCCGTGAAGTTCTGCCCCAGCAGAGCGGAGCCGCGCACCACGCCGTCCTTGTCCTTGATAAGGCTGCCGGCGGCCTCGTCATGAAACGCCACCTTGGAAATCCCGGTGACAACGAGGGGATACACACCGCAGGTGACCGCCGCTAGTACAAGCGTGGCGCGAAGGGAAATGAGAATGGAGTTCATGATGTTAGGCGAGGTGAAGGGTGGCAACCATGACATCAATGGCCTTGATGCCGATAAACGGGACAATGATGCCGCCCAGGCCATAGATAAGCAGATTGCGCTGCAGCACGGCGGCGGCTCCGGCAGCACGATAAGGCACGCCTTTCAACGCCAGCGGAATGAGGGCGATGATGATGAGCGCATTAAAAATCACGGCGCTCAAAATGGCGCTCTGTGGGCTGGAAAGACCCATGACGTTCAGCGGACTGATGGCCGGAAACGTGGCCATGAGCATCGCCGGAATGATGGCGAAGTATTTCGCAATGTCGTTCGCGATGCTGAAGGTGGTCAGCGAGCCGCGCGTCATGAGCAGCTGCTTCCCGATCTCGACGATTTCGATGAGCTTCGTCGGATTGCTGTCCAGATCCACCATATTCCCTGCTTCTCGCGCGGCCTGCGTGCCCGTGTTCATGGCCACTCCCACGTCCGCCTGCGCCAAAGCGGGCGCATCGTTGGTACCATCCCCCGTCATGGCCACCAGATGACCTTCAGCTTGCTCGGCGCGGATTCGCTTGAGCTTGTCCTCGGGCGTGGCCTGCGCCATGAAATCATCCACGCCAGCCTCGGCGGCTATGGCGGCGGCGGTCATCGGATTGTCCCCGGTGATCATCACCGTGCGGATGCCCATTTTGCGCAGCTGGGCAAAGCGCTCCTTGATGCCGCCTTTGACCACATCTTTCAGTTCCACCACTCCGAGCACTTTGCCGCCCTCGCACACCACCAGCGGCGTGCGCCCGGCACGGGAGGCTGCCTCCACGGTTTTGGCAACTTCCGGCGGATAGACGCCTCCCAGGCCTCCGATGTGCAATTTGATGGAATCCGCCGCGCCTTTGCGAATGCTGCGGCCGTCCAGGTCCACACCGCTCATGCGCGTCTGCGCCGTGAAGGGGATGAAAGTGGCATGTGGCGCGGCCAGCTCGCGGCCGCGAATGTTAAACTTCTCCTTGGCCAGCACGACGATGCTGCGACCTTCCGGGGTTTCGTCTGCCAGCGAGGCAAGCTGCGCGGCATCGGCAAGCTCCTGCTCCGTGATGCCTGGAGCCGGGCGGAAATCAGAAGCCATGCGATTGCCGATGGTGATGGTGCCCGTCTTGTCCAGCAGCAGCACATCAATGTCTCCTGCAGCCTCCACCGCACGGCCAGAAGTAGCCATGACATTGCGCCGGATCAGGCGGTCAATGCCACTGATGCCAATGGCGCTGAGCAGGCCGCCAATGGTGGTGGGAATCAGGCACACCAGCAGCGCAATGAGCACCGGCGTGGAAAACTCCACCGCTGAGTAGATGCCAAACGGACGCAGCGTGATGCACACGAGCAGGAAGATCAGCGTCATGGCGGAGAGCAGGATCGTGAGCGCGATCTCATTCGGCGTTTTCTGCCTCTTCGCGCCTTCCACCATCGAGATCATGCGGTCGATAAACGTGTTCCCCTTCTCCGAGGTGATGCGGATGACAATGCGGTCGCTGATCACGCGCGTTCCTCCGGTCACGGCGCTGCGGTCACCGCCACTCTCGCGGATGACGGGCGCGGATTCCCCGGTGATGGCGGCCTCATCCACGCTGGCGATGCCTTCGATGACTTCGCCATCCGCAGGGATTACATCGCCAGTCTCGCAAACCACGAGGTCTCCTTTTTCCAAGGCAGGAGCTGGCACTTGGATCTCGGTGCCGTTTTTCAGCTTCCGGGCGATGGTGTCCTTGCGTGCCGCACGCAGGCTGGCCGCCTGCGCCTTGCCACGCCCTTCCGCCACAGCCTCCGCATAGTTGGCAAACAGCACAGTGAACCACAGCCAGATGCTGAGCTGGATGATGAATCCATGATCCGCCTTGCTGGTGAAGATGCTCACGGTGGTGAGCACCGCGCCCACGAGCGTGACAAACATGACGGGATTTTTCACCATCAGCCGCGGGTTCAGCTTCTGCAGCGCCCCGCCGATAGCGGGGACGAGAATGGAAGCGTCAAAGAGAGAGGTGGGTTTGTGTGACATGGCAATAATGGCAACAGTTTAGAAAAGCTTCCCTTGAGCGGTGAGGAAGTGCTCCACCACCGGACCCAGCGCCAGCGCTGGCAGGAAATTGAGCGCACCAATGAGCAGCACGGTGCCGATCAGCAGCACGGTAAACGTCGCTCCATTGACCGGGAAAGTGCCAGCGCTCGGCGGCACGGCCTGCTTGCCTGCCAGAGAACCTGCGATGGCCATGATGGGCACGATCATGAGGAAGCGCCCGATAAGCATCGCCAGCCCAAGTGTGGTGTTATACCAGGGAGTATTAGCCGTGAGACCCGCAAAGGCGCTGCCGTTGTTCCCAGTGGCGGAGCTGTAGGCATACAGCATCTCGCTGAAGCCGTGCGGGCCGGCATTGTTCAGTCCCGCCACACCCCAGGCGCTCACGCTGGCCCAGGCGGTGAAGCCCAGGATGCTGAGCGTCAGGATCAGCAGCGTCAGCATGGCCAGCTTCACCTCCTTGGCCTGGATCTTCTTGCCCAGATACTCTGGCGTGCGGCCCACCATGAGTCCGGCGATGAACACCGCGAGGATGACAAAGACAAGCATGCCGTACAATCCAGCGCCCACACCGCCGATCACGACCTCACCCAGCTCTATCATAAAGAGCGGCACCAATCCGCCGATGGCGGTGAAGGAGTCGTGCATGGAGTTCACCGCGCCGCAGGAGGCAGAAGTGGTGATGGTGGCAAACAGCGCCGAATTGAAGATGCCAAAGCGCACCTCCTTGCCCTCCATGTTGCCGTCCGCTGCAGCCACGCCGAGCTGCTGATGGATGGGATTCCCAACAGCTTCGTAGTGCGCGCAGACGAGCACGCCACCCACAAAGAGCACCATCATGGCCGCCCACACCGCCCAGCCGTGCCCCTGGTTCTTCACCATGCGCCCGAGGTAGTAGGTAAGCCCGCTGCCAATGGCGAAGATCGAGAGCATCTGCACAAAGTTGGCAAGCGGAGTCGGATTTTCGAAAGGATGCGCTGCGTTCGCATTCATGAATCCGCCGCCATTGGTGCCCAGCATCTTGATGGCCACCTGCGAGGCCACCGGCCCCTGCGCGATCACCTGTTCCGCACCTTCCAGCGTCTTCGCCTTGGCATAGGCGTCAAAGTTTTGAATCATGCCCTGCGAGACAAGGAATATGGCGAAGACAAGGCAGATCGGGAGCAGCAGATAGTACGTGACTCGCACCAGGTCAGTCCAGAAGCTGCCCACCGTCTTCGCCGAGCTGCGTGAGATGCCCCGCACCAGCGCCGCGGCGATGCCGATGCCCACGGCGGCTGAGGTGAAGTTGTGAAACGTCAGCGCCACCATCTGCGAGAAGTAGGACATCGTGGCTTCGCCGCCATAGCTCTGCCAGTTGGTGTTGGTGGTGAAGCTGACAGCGGTGTTGAAGGCCAGATGATGACTCAGCGCAGGAAACCCCTGCGGATTCAGCGGCAGCACATCCTGCAGACGTAGGATTGCATAGGTGAAAACCACGCCTGCGAGACTGAAGGCCAGCATGGCAAAGGTGTACTGCAGCCAGGTCTGCTCGCGCTTCGGGTCCACGCCCAGCAGCTTGTAGGTGAGCCGTTCCAAAGGCCTGAGCACCGGGTCCAGCCAGGTGCGGCCTTCAGCGTCCAGCACCTGCACGAGGTAGAGGCCCAGCGGCTTGGTGATGAGGACCAGGAGGCCGAGGAAGAGGGTGAATTGCAGCCAGTCGGTGGAGTGCATGGGGTCGCGTCAGTTTAGAATTTTTCAGGCCGCAGCATCGCCACCGTGAGGTACGCGAGCAGGGCGAAGGCGATGAGCCCGATGAGAATGTTTTCCATGGCGGGCGTTTGATCAGAGGGTTTCGCAGCCGCGCGCATAGAGCGCGCAGAGCATGAAGAACGCGGCAGTGATGCCCAGATAGATGAGATCGTTCATGATGGGGTGGAAGTTGTTCCACCACCAAGTTGCCCGCTCTCCACTCCCTGCCGAGTTAAAGGCAGGACCTGATGCGTCAAAAAAGCGTTAAAGCAGGACCTAGATCTCCACCTGCTGCCCCAGCTCGATCACACGGCCCACGGGAATTCGGAAGTAGGTTGCGGGCTGCTGCGCCAGTTTGCTGGCAAATGAAAAGAGGTGCTCGCGCCACCTGACCATCCCCGGTTTCACGCTCGGTACGATGATTTCCCGGCCCATGAAGAAGGTCGCTTTTTCGGCCGAAACTTCGAGGCCTTGGTTGCTGCAGTGACGCAGCAGCTTCGGCACATCAGGCTTTTGCATGAAGCCGTAGCGGGCCGTGATGCGCCAGAATCCTTCCGCAATGTTTTCAACCTGCACGCGGCGTGCTGTTGGCACCCAGGGCTCGTCCTCAGTGATCAAGGTGAGGAATATCACACGCTCATGAATGGCCCGGTAATGCTTCAGGCTGTGCAGCAGGGCGATGGGGGTGCGGCCCTGGGTGCTGGACATGAAGATGGCCGTGCCGGGCACGGAGACGGGCGGACTGCGCTTTAGGCTTTCGCACAACGTTTCCTGGCTGAGCGCGCTTTTGTCCATGGACGCGCGCACCAGGCGGCGTCCGGTGGCCCACGTCGTCATGAGGGTGAAGATGACCGCGCCGACTGCGAGCGGGAACCAGCCGCCATCGAAGAACTTCACCAGGTTGGCGCTGAGGAACGCAAGTTCAATCATGGCGAAGAGCAGGCACAGCGGCAGCGTCTTGAGCACGGACCACTTCCAGAGGTGGCGTGCGGCAAAGTAAAACAGAAAGGTGGTGATGATCATGGTCATCGTCACCGCCACGCCATAGGCAGCGGCAAGATTCGTCGAATTGCGAAAAGCCAGCACCAGCGTGAGGCAGGCAAACATGAGCAGCCAGTTCACCAGCGGAATGTAGATCTGCCCCTGGGCGTGCTCCGAAGTATGGCGAATGCTGAGGCGCGGCAGGTAGCCCAGCTGCACGGCGCTGAGCGTGAGCGAGTACGTGCCGGTGATGAGCGCCTGGGAGGCGATGACCGTCGCGGCCGTGGCCAGCAGCACCAGCGGCAGCGTGGCCCAGCCGGGAGCCATCTGGAAGAAAGGCGCATGCGCGAGATCCGGCTTCTGCATGAGCATGGCCCCCTGGCCGAGGTAATTCAGCGCAAGGGCCGGCAAAACGAGGATGAACCAGGCACGGCGGATGGGACCGGCACCGAAATGGCCCATGTCCGCATACAGCGCCTCTCCCCCGGTCACAGCCAGAAAGACGCTGCCGAGAATGACGAAGGACTTGTGGCCGCCGGTGGTCAGGAAGTGCCAGCCGTGCAGCGGATTGAAGGCCGCCAGGATCTCAGGGCCATGGATCAGATGCCAGGCACCAAGCGCCGCGAGCGAAATGAACCACAGGCCGGTGATGGGACCGAAAAAGCGGCCCATGCGCTCCGTGCCGAGGAACTGCACGGAAAAAAGCACCACGAGAATCACCATGGTGATGCCCATGATGAGCCACTCCCGGTGCTCATCCCACAGCAAGGCTGCCGCGGCATCCGCCGGAGGGCTGCCCAGCAGGCCGCCGTCTTTGAGACCCTCGATGGCGCTGAGAACGGAAATCGCCGGGGTGATGATGCCATCCCCAAACAGCAAAGCCGCGCCAAACAGGCCCAGCAGCACGATCACAGTGCGTCGTTTCAAAGTCTCCGACATGCCATGAGATGCCAGCGCCATGAGCGAGAGCACGCCACCCTCCCCTTTGTTGTCCGCGCGCAGCACAAAGACCAGGTATTTGATGCAGACCAGCACGATCAGCGCCCACAGCACCAGGGAGACGACGCCCAGCAGGTTCTCATGCGAGGCAGCCACATGGTGCGGGCTGTGCGGGCTGAAGCATTCTTTGAGGGTGTAGATCGGGCTGGTGCCGATGTCGCCAAAGACCACCCCCAGCGCCGCGATGACGAGGGTGGTGGTGGAAAGCTTGTGAAGGCCGGGCTTGTCTGTCGTGTCGTTCATGACGGCGGCATGTTCTTTGGGAAACCGCCGCCCTCCAGTGAACAGCCTGGAGGGCGGAGTTAAGAATGTGTGAAGACGGGGGAGCTTCACGTCAAAACAGAATCAATCCAGGAAGGAGCAGATGTACTCGCAGATTCCTGAGCTGACGCTGATGTCGAAGCCGCTGTTGGCGGGCACATCAAAATACTGGCCGCCCGTGTAGGTCGTCTTGGCTTCGCTGCCGTCGAGTTTCACCACGCAGTCACCCGCCACGATCTCCATGCGCTCCGCCTTGGCGGTGCCGAAGTGGAAATCCCCGGCGTAGATCAGGCCGAGGGTTTTCTTGCTGCCATCAGGAAAGAGGATGCTGTGGCTGACGACTTTGCCGTCAAAATAGACGTTCGCTTTGGTGACGGCGGTGACTCCGGGGAATTCGGCGGGAATGGCTGACATAAGGCGCGAGGGATAATCGATGATCCCTCAGGCGGCAAGCACCGAGCGATTTCGCCGCGAAAACAAAGCGGCTGGAACACGTACCTGTGGAAGGTCAGCCACCCTTTCACACCCGACCCTGCATGAATGCGCCGCTGTTTCTCCGTGTTGCCTGCCTTGCCGCCGCAGCTTTTGTCACACACGCATCCGCCGAGCGCAGTGAGATCATCATTCCCGCGACCGCACTGGCAAAGCCCGATCAGCAGGCGGACACGCCCGCACCGGGAAAATGGTGGCTCAATCGCAATGCCCAGGCCTGGGGTGCGAGAGATGGCATCATTTTGATGGCGGGGCCTCCCAGTGATGAAGTCCCCAGGAGCGGGCTGTGGGAGGTCACGCCCATGACGCGCTTCGTGCCCTACCGCGTGCCCGACCTTGTCATCGATCCAAATGCGACCGGCTGGTATCGCATTCACATCGGACTGTATCGCGACGACTTGGACATGATGGGAAGTCCGCCGCACCTCCAGGGCAAACTCTCGGACGAACCCTTCCCTGAATACCTTCAGGCACCTCAAGGAGGCAAGGAGAGGACGGCGGAGACTTACTGGAAGGCCGCAGACCTGACCGGCAGAAAGATCCACATCATCCAGCCTCCGGCACCGCGGCCGCATGCGGGCGCCGGATGGATGGGCGGTGTCACCCATCTGCGGCTCGTTCCCATGACGGAACAGGAAGTCGCCGATGCGAAACAAGAACTCGAACTGCCGCCGGTGAATCAAAGACTGTTCGCCATGCTCGACACGACAGATGAGATCTTCTGGAACGGCACCGCCGAGACGAAAGAAGACATCCACGCGATGATCTGGCGGCATCAGCAGGCCGGCTTCGGACGCATCTTCTGGCGCAGCTTCGGCACCTGCCTCGACAATTCGCCCGCCGTCCCGGCGGCGGCCCCGCGCTGGACTGAAAAGGAGGAGCAGGCCTTCACCACGAAAAACCACTGCAAGGTGGGCTGGATGTCTTACTTTGACCTCGCGCGGCGGTTTGACCCGCTGAAGGTCGCGGTGGAATACGGCAACGAAATCGGCAGCGAGGTGCATGCCATGGTGCGCTTCACCAATTTCAACCGCCCGCCCTTTGCGAACTTCTGGCACGATCATCCGGAATACCTCGCCCAAGTGCTGGTGACAGAAAAAGACCCGAAGACGGGCGCGCGAGTTCCGGTCAAACCTTACAAGCTCACGCCGTATTCTCGCGTCCTCAGCTTCGCCTATCCCGAAGTCCGCACCTTTTACGTCAGCTTCATGAAGCAGATCGCTTCGACCGGCACGAAGGGCATCCTGATTGACCTGCTGCGGCATCCGCCCATCGCGGGCTACGAGCCCATCGTCAGCGAGGCCTTCAAGAAAAAGTATGGCAAGGATATGGAGTCGTTTGATCTCTACAATGACCCGCTGGTGCAGGAGCATTTTTCGGATTATCTCCGCCTGTTTCTGGTCGAGCTGCGCGCCGCCATCGGCAACGACATCGAAATCTCCGTCCGCTGCTCAGGACCGGACAACTTTGGTTTGCGCGGCAGTGAGTTCATCGAGGCCGGCCTCGTCAACACCATCATCGACGGTCACTGGTACAGCGGCAATGCGCCGCGTCCGACCATGGATGCGACGGTGGCCGCCGTGGGCACACGCGGCAGGGCGATGGCCGCCGCAGAGATCTCCATCGACGTAGACCCCGCGAACCAGTGGAAGGCCACCAAGGCCCTCCTCTCTCCCACCTCGATCACAGCGCTGGCGAATGCGTATAGCGGGCGCGGTGTCACGTCCTTCGGACTCTACGAGTCCACCATGCACGTCTGGCGTCCTGATGCTCGCCGGGCGATTCGCGCTGCCGGTTGGAGCTACGACCCCGGCAAGAAGAAGTGATCTTGAGTGCGCTTTACGGCCCTTTGTGTGCCTCCGTGCGCATCTCCCCCCATTTGATGGAGGGCGCCTTGTCCATGTCCATCGCGGTACGACGAAAAAAGAGATAGCTGCCGACCTCGGTGCTCGCGATCAGATCGGGCCTGCCATCGCCATCCATGTCTCCAATTCCGTAATAAGGACCATGCTTGGCGATGCCGGAGAGCTCTTCACCGTAGCAGGCGAGGCGTTTGGGCGCGGCAAATTGGGGCGCGGTTTTCGTTCCGATGTTGCGCAGCACGGCGGGTGCGGTGTCCATGGTGCTGCCGTCGTTGATGATCAGATCGAGCAGGCCATCGCCGTCCCAGTCATGCACCAGGGTTTGACTGGGAGGTCTGAGCCGGTCGGTGTTTTCGGCCGCGCCTTCGGGCTTGATGACGTGGTCGCGACGCAGCCTCAACTGCCCTTTGTCATCTCGATAGCGCGTGAAGAGGCTGAGGCTGTCGGCGAAATTGTTCGTGCCATGCTGCGTGCTGGCATCTGCCGTGACCAGGTCCATCAGACCGTCGCCATTGAGATCGCCGAATCCCACGCGGGCACGCCACCAGAAGGGCGATGAGGATGCATCGGATGGAAAAGTCTTCCACTGTTTTGTTCCCGCTCCGAGGGCCTTCGCGGTGGCCGCGGTGCGCTCAGGAGTTTCCTCATAGCCATCACAGATGACCTGCTGACGCGCTCCAAACGTCGGCTCGGCGCGTGTGCCGACATTGCGATACCAGTAGATGCGGTTGCCCACGTTTGACATCACCAGATCGCGCAGGCCATCGCCATCCCAGTCGATGAAGGAAGGATGCACGTAGCCGAGATCATGCCAGTACTGCTCGATGCCGGGAAAGAACTGCGTCATGTGCAGATTGATCGGCTTTCCTTCAGACATCGCATGTTGTCCCGGCGCCAGGCTCGGCTTTTCGATGGTGCCTTCATTGATGAAGACGCGCACCCAGCCAAAACCGCCGCCATACACGAGGTCCCACCTCCCGTCGTCATTCCAGTCACAGATGAAAGGCGTCGGCTGATCGCCCGCGCGGACGGGCGCATTGACGGCCAGGGCTTCGCTGCGTTTGAAACGGAGCGTTCCACCGGAGCCCGGCTGCAGTTCATAGAAGACAATGCGCTCGCCTATGTAGCCCGCGCTGACGAGCACCCCCTTGCTGCCGGCTGTGTCCACGGTGGAAACGAATTCACACAACTCATCGTCAATGCCTTCAAGAAACTGTTCCGGCCCATACTGCGGCGGGCTGCCTCCGAGGCCTTTGTGCCAGGCCACGCGGCTGCAAAAGTTGCGGGTGCCATAGCGCACATCATGCGTCACGCAGACGCTGTCGGGTATGCCGTCGGCGTCCACATCCAAAAATCCGGCCATCGCGCCCGGAGAGAAGGCCACGGGCTCCGCAGGCTTGAGCGGCCAGCCCGCGGGGTTGGTGTTGCGCAAAAACATGGCGCGCGGATTGGTCTCGCTGAACAAGGAACCGACCACCAGGTCCACCACACCATCATGGTCCAGATCGCCGATGCGCACCGGCCCCCAGTTGCCGGGCGGTCGCTTCACGCGGTCGCTGTAAACGAAGACCGGCATCCCGCCTGCATCATACTTTCCCGAATTGAGATAAAGGTGAATGAACTTCGCCACGTCCGGCACCTTGCTGGACTCCGAGGATTTGTCCGCCGCTGCAAACGCCAGGTCTGGCAGTCCATCGCCATTCAAATCGGCGACATCCGCGTGCATATAGCCGCCGATGAAGAACTGGCTGGGCGCCTCCGGCTTGCCGCGATAGCGCAGCCGCACGGCATTGCCAAACAGCAGCGCATTGCCACCTAGAACACCCGGATAGCACAAAAAGGGGCTCCAGGACTGCGGAACACGCTCAGGCCACAGCGGCTCGGTGGTGTAGTAATCGGTGGCCACGAGATCACGCACACCGTCTCCATTGAGATCCACGAGCCGCGTGGCCATGCTGCTGGCGATGGCCTGCGGTTTCGCTCCCGTGTAGCGCAGCAGATCTCCCAAGCCGATGAGCGGCGTGTCTGCGCGTGGCAGCAGCACGGTGCGCTGTGCGGCGTTGCTGAAACGTATCTCAAACTTTGTCTGCTGCGGGTTGGTGACCAGCCAGCGCACCCGTGCGCGATCACCATAGGCCACATGCGGGCTCAGCGCGTGGGGTTGGCGCTTTGCCGTGGCCAGATTCGTCACGACCACTGAGTTGGGATCAAACACGCCCGGCAGCTTCGCTTTCCGAAGCAACGCCGCAAAATCCACCTCCACATCCATGGGAATTGTGCCGACGGGCAACGCGGAAGTGACGGTCACCGGCAGCACCAAGGTGGATGCTTGGAATTCTGCGGCATGAAGAGCCGTGAGGCAGAAGAGAGAGATGAAAGCGGCAGCAACGGGCGTATGCGACTTCATGGAATGGCAGCCTGAGTCTGCTTCACCGGCACGCCCTGAAGCAACCCCAGGGTGCTCCAGGCGGTGCCCCAGTAGGAGTAGATCATGGTGGCGTCCTTGAGAGACTTCGCTTTCTCGGGCTTGCTGCGGTCGGTGCTGCTGATCTTGCTGTAGTCCACCGGCCAGCCGCCATCCTCCTTTTGATTCTTGATGAGCCAATGCTGGGCACGAGCGATAGCGGGATCGGCGGAGGGCTGCAGAGCGTAGAGCGCCAGACCGGTGGCGATGGAGTCGCTGGCAGGTTCTTTGATCTGCCAGCCCCAGCCACCATCGGTATGCTGGAGCGCGATGACTTCCGCACTGATGGCGGCCACTTCCTCTGGCTTGCCAAAGCGGCGGGCGAAGAGCGTGCGATAGGCGAGGGTTTCGACGGAGGTGGCCTTGCCGTCTTTGGCGAGTAAGGCGGCTGCCTTGGTCATGACCTCTTCGCTGGCCTGCTTGTCGCTGTCACTGGCTGCAAGGGCGAGCAGGAAGATGCGCGATGAATTGCTGGTGACTTCTGGGGCGGCACGGCGCTGGCCGAGGAACTGACCGGCGGCCTTCCATGAGCCATCCGGCAGTTGTCCTTCCTTGATGATCTTCGTCAGCTCGGGCGCCGGATTGTCCGGCAGGGCCAGCTTCATGAAGGCGGTCATCTCACGGCCTGCCTTGATGTCCTTTCCCTTTTCGTCGGACCACTTCAGCCATTCATCGAATTTTTTCTCATCGATGGCAAAGCCGCGCATGCGGGCTTCGCGGTAGTTCCAGAGCACCTGCGGCAGATGATGGCAGCCGTTGCAGTTCTTTTCCTCCATCCATGTGTCATTGCCTTTGGAAAGGTAGCCCAGGCTCTTGGTGATGGCGGAACGAAGCTCCGCCTCGGTCGGAGGCGGTGTGTCACCTGCGCGACAAACGGTAAAGGCAGTGGCAACCAGCAGCGCGGCGGTGCAGGACAGGTTCATACGCTGCATAGAACGGCAGGGCGCTGAGGGTTGTTGCAAATGCGGAAGCTCAGGGAGCCGCCGTGTATTGCAGATCGTCGAGGAAAATTTTGACCATCTGGCCACCGGCCTGGGAGGTGAATAGACCGAAGCGGTCCAGGGTGGCACCTTGTTTTTTCTGGCCGGGTTTGAGCGGCAGTGTGGCGGATTCTGTGCCCAAGGTCACACGAAGCTCCCCGTTGCCACTGTTTGCCGCAGGATCATAGACGAGGGACCAGTCGTAGAGTTTGCCGGGGGTGATGATGGGGCCTTGATCCACCTTCCCCTTGGTGCCGTCTGCAGTAGCAAGCTGTGGTATGAAGTAGTGGCCGATGCGGGTGGGGCCGCCGACGTGGATGCCGATGAAATTTCCGGCTTCATCGGGAGATTTGTCCTTCGTGGCGCTGCTAAACCAGCCGATGTGCATGTCGGAGTCGGGTCCTGCCGTGACGAGCTTCACTTTTCCACGTGATTCCAAACGATGCTCAAGATTCAGCGGGCCCACGCGGTCTGCATAATATCCGTAGTCCCCGCTGCGCCACAGCCCGCCTCCGACTTCGCCCGGCTTACCGCCAGCATGGTTGGTGGCGGCGCTGAAGCCGAAATCGTGAGCGCCGACGACTTCGCGGTCTTCATAGGTGGTGCGATTGCCGACCGCAGCCCAGCCGGGGTCTTGGGCGAAGGATTCATCGCGGTTGCCGAACACCACGTCATCGAAGTACATGGTCACGGAGCCGCCGGATTTCATCATGTTCTGGATGCCAAAGCGGTCGAAGGTGGCTCCTTCTTTTTTGAAGCCGGGAGTGAGATCGACGGTGAAGGTGCTGGTGGTGGGGAAACGCGCACGCTCCTCCGCCAGAGAGGCGGCAGGCAGGGCGGGATCGATGACCGGCATGGGGTGATTATCACTGCGCAGAGTGAAGGTGAATTGCCCGTCACCAGAGGGATCGTAGGACAGCTTCCAGTGGTAACGAGTGCCGTCGTTCTTGATGGGGGTGGTGCGATACTTTCCGGGCAGGTAGGGGGTGACGAAGGTGCCGCAGGACTTGTTGGTGTTGGTGATGAGGCGTGTGGCGAGACGGCCGCCTTTGCCTTCAAAGTCGAAGTCGAGACCCAGTGAGCCGATGGGCCGGCCGCTGCCGCCGGGTTGTTGGGAATTGAAGAAACCGAAGAAGACGCCCGCGCCGCCTTCTGACTTGGTGATGGCAAAGCTGCCGGAGGCGGAAAATGCGTCATCGAGCGTCTTGACGGGGATCTCCGCCGCGTAGGAGGCAGGGGTGGTGGAGCGCTGGATGCGGCCGCCGATTTCACCAGCTGACTTGCCGGCGATGCTGGTGGGGCTGAAGCCGAAGTCCTGCGTCACCTTCAGCACCTGCTTTGGCACAATGTGGTTGTTGTGCCCTTCCCAGCCGGGGTCGCGGTCAAAGGATTCCGATTTGAGGCCGGCTGCGTAAGACTGCAAACTGAGGAAAGCCGTGGAAAGGAGAAGAAGGTGCGGTTTCATGGAAAGATGCAGCAATAGGTCACTGGAGGTCCCAGATTTTGACATCATCGAACAGCGCGTCCTTGCCACTGACGGCGAAGTAGAAGTCGCTCTTCATGGGATGGGCGATGCCGGACGACTTCAATGAACCGACGACCTTGCCATCGAGGGTCACGCTGATTTCATCGCCGCTGACTTCGATGACGAGTTGATACCACTTCTGCGGATCGAGCTTCATCGGGAAGCTTTTGCTGCGTCCTGCCACGAGTTTCGCCACCTCGGCCTTTTTTGCCGGGTCTTTTTTCATTTCCTCGATGGCGTGGCTGAGGCGCTCCTTGTCATCGGCCAGGAAGATCAGTCGGGGGGAAAGGGAGACACGGCAGAGGTGACCGCCGTGGCCTTCCTTGAAGTCGCGGTCATTGAAGACGGCATTGATGCCCGTGGACCCGCCGAGTTTGAATTTGAACTCGACCCGCACGTCCTTTTTTCCCACCGGCACAAGGCCGACAGCGCTGTGCTCGGGCTTGGCCTGGCTGATGTTCAAGGCACCCTCGACAATGGCGAGGGCGGGCCACTGCGCTTTCCATGCCTTGCCGACTTCGGGCGAGGAAAAGTCATCGCTGAAGATGAGCGCGCCCTTTTCGGCAAAAGCTGTGGTGCAAACGCTCAGCAAAAGGAGGCAAAGGGGGGCATAAGGTTTCATAAAGTGTCAGGTTATTCCTTCAAGGCGGTGGTGGTGTGCCATTTGCGGCAGTGGGGGCAGCGCTCGTAACGGAGCGATAGGCCCAGATTCATCGCCCACATCGAACGATCATAGATGGTGCCGCAGCCGGGACAGAGAGCGCGGCCATAGAGCCTGGTGCTGAGGCTGGAGCGCCCGAAGCGCAGCAGGACCAATGCGGCAATCGCCGCCAAAAAGCAGAGGACCACCCAGATGCTGACGATGGCCATGGAGACGTTCGCGTTGCCGCCCAGCCAGCCCCAGTTTTTCATCGAAATGGGGAAGTTTGCCAGATAATGCGCGATCATGGCGAGCAGCAGGCCCAGTGCGAAGCGGGAATGGAAACGCCATATGACGAGCGCGACGGCGGTCATGCCGGCGTGGATGCCACAGGTCATGAGGCGCTCCTGAATGAAGCCGCCAAGTTCATACCATGGGAGGGCGGCGATTTTGGGCTGCCGCACCGTGACCAGATCCGCTATGGTGACCATCTCTCCGAGGGCAAAGCCCAGGCCCAGAGCGAGGGCGAAGCAGGCGACGTTCTCCCGAGTAATGGCTTTACGCACCCACGGCAGGAGGAGGGGCCAGAGCTTGGCGGGCTCCTCGGTAAGAGGTGCGTAAGCGGTGCGGATCCAGGTGAGGAGTTCGCCTTCACCAAGGGTCTTGATGAGCCATTTGTCGGCTGGAAGGCGCACCATGTGGAACATGAGCCAGGACATGGGCAGGATGAGCACCAGACAAACGAGCACTCGTGAGCGCTGCTCGCGCGGGGTCAGCAACCACAGTGGAGTGCCGAAAATGGCAAGTCCCAGTACGAAAGTGATGACAAGTGCGGTGCTCATGGTGGCAGTGGTGGATGGGGCATTGCGCGGCGGACCCTGTTCCGTGCTTTGAACGGTGGCAGCTCCGAAGTCTCTCGGCGGATCTTTGGCGGCGGGAAGATCGGCCGGGGCTGTTTCGTTTACTGCTCACCATGAAAACGAGCTGCCTTATCATTGCCAGTTTTGCTATTGCCTGCACCGGATTTGCCCAGGATGCGAAGGAGAATCCCAAGGAGGCCGTGGAGAGACTGATGAAGCAGGCGGGCGAAGCGAAGGCAGCGGGACGCATGGAAGAGGCGCACAAGCTGCATGAAACGGCGGAACGGATGATGGCGGAGCTGCGGGAGAGAGAGCCGGGGAAGAAAATGGAAAAGGTTCCCGAAGGGATGATGAAGATGGAGAAGAAGCCCGGCTTCAAGCCAGGGAGTCCGGAGCAGGAGCGGCTGATGCATGTGATGCAGGCGGTGGAGCACCTGCACGCGGCGGGGCTGCATGAGCCTGCTGAGAACATCGAGAAGATAGCGCAGCATCTGCGGCGGGAGATGGAGGAGCGCATGAAGCAGCAGCAGATGGCAAGGGAGGGAAAACCGCAGGGCGGGCCGAACACACAGGGTGAGATGGAGGAAATGCGCCGGCAGCTCCAGCAGGTGAAGGAGCAGATCGAGCAGCTGAAGATGGAACTGAAGATGAAACTGGAGAAACGCGAGCCTTGACCTTGGGAAAGAAATTGGGTGAACTACGGGCATCTGATTTTTGATGATCCGTTTTCGCCATCGTGCTCTTGTTTGCAGCTCTTTGCTCTTCGCTGCGCTGATTTGCCATGTGAGGGCGCAGAGCATCGGGCTGCCGTGGAGCGGGCATGGGCATGATGCGCAGCATACGGGGCTGTCGCAGGTGAGTTCAAAGGCAATGCAGCGCATCCTGTGGCAAATGCCGGTGGATCTGGCGCCGCAGTATGTGGGGACGACGTTGTATGCGCATTATGGATCGCCAGTGGTCACGAGGCAGAACACGGTGATCGTGCCGGTGAAGACGGGAGCGGGTGACGGGTTCCGCATTGAGGCGCATGATGGCGCAACGGGTGGAACGAAGTGGCAGATGGGGACAGGTTACACGCTGCCAGCGCATAACTGGGTGCCGCACTATGGGGTGGCGCTGACGCCGAAGAACCGGGTGTGCTTTGCGGATGCGGGAGGGACGGTTTCGTACCGGGATGCGCCGGATGCGGGGACGGGTGGAACGGGCAAAATGGTGTTCTATGGAATGGCGAGTTATGTGTCGGATTCAGCAACTTTTGATGCGAATGTGCGGATCAACACGCCGATCACCACGGACCGATATGGGAACCTGTTTTTTGGGTTTGTGGTGACCGGGGTGACGAATCCGGCACTGCAAAGCGGGATCGCGCGGATCGCGGAGGATGGGACGGGGTCATGGGTGAGTGCGAGCAGTGCGGCGGATGATGGCTCGATTTTGCGGCTGCCGCACAATCTGGCGCCGGCGCTGAGCAATGACCATAAGTCGCTGTATTTTGCGGTGATGGATGGGAATGGGTTTGGGTATCTGCTGATGCTGGACAGCCGGACGCTGCAGACGACGGGCAAGGTGAGGCTGAAGGATGTGCTGAGCCCGGTGGATGATGCGAGGATGCTGGATGACGGGACGGCATCGCCGATGGTGGGGCCGGACGGGGATGTGTATTTTGGGGTGTTTGAGCATTCTTGGGGTGTGAACCATTACCGCGGGTGGCTGAGACACTATGACAAGACGCTGACGCAGGCGAAGGTGTCGGGGGCTTTTGGATGGGATCATACGCCGTCGGTGGTGCCGGCTTCGTTGGTGGCGAGTTATCAGGGGACGTCGAAGTATCTGCTGCTGTCGAAGTACAACAACTATGCGGGTGTGGGTGGTGACGGACACAACAAGCTTGCGGTGCTGGATCCGAATGACACGCAGGCGGATGGGGTGACGGGGGCAACGGTGATGAAGGAGATCCTGACGGTGCTGGGGCCGACGCCGGATGATGAGTATGCGTCTGTGCCGGGGGCGGTAAGGGAATGGTGTGTGAACACGGTGGCGATTGATGCGGCGAAGAAGTCGGCGATTGTACACAGCGAGGATGGGAAGGTGTATCGGTGGGATTTTAAGACGAACTCGTTGATCGAGCCGCTGACGCTGACGCCGGGGATTGGGGAGGCGTACACGCCATCGGTGATCGGGGTGGATGGGACGGTGTATGTGATCGCGAATGCGGTGCTGTTTGCGATTGGGGAGGCGGTGCCGTGAGAGCGGTGTTTTGCTTTTTGATGGTGTGGGGGCACGCGGCGTTCGTGTTTGCGGGGCTGACGATGTCGCTGGCTCCGAGTGGGCAGCCGGTGGCGGCGGGTGGGGAGGCGCTGTTTAGCGGGACGCTGACGAACACGAGTGCGACGGACAAGGTTTTCCTGAATGACATCGCGATCTCTTTCAGTGCTGATCCGCAGAGTGACACGGCGCTGTCGAGCAATGCGTTCTTTGCGAATGTGCCTGGGATTCTGCTGCCGGGGGAAGTGTATGAGGGGCCGCTGTTCCGGGTGTCTTTGAGTGGTGCGTCTGCGGCGGCGAATTATACGGGGACGGTGACGCTGGTGGGTGGTGTGAACATCACGGCGAATGCGGCGCTGGCGAGCGCGGGGATCACGGTGCTGGCGACGCCGGTGGATCAGTGGCGGTATCGGAGCTTTGGAGATGCGGCGGGGACGGCGCTGGCCGCGGATGGGAGCGACTGGGACGGGGATGGGACGCTGAACCTGATGGAGTATGCGCTGGCGCTGGATGCGCTGACGCCGGATGCGTCAGGACTGCCGGTGCCGATGCTGGTGAGTGATCACCTGACGCTGAGCTATGTGCCGAGCGCGGCGGATGTGCAGTATGTGATCGAGGTTACGACGGATTTTTTGCAGTGGGGGACGGCGGATGTGGAAGCGGTGGCGGTGGTGAATCCGGTGCCGCCGAATCGGGTGACGGTGCGGTATAAGAACGCGGTGTCTTCGTGGGAACGGGCGTTTATGAGGCTGAGGGTGGTGCGGGCGGGGTTGTGATGTTGAGATGCGCACAACGCGGTCGGCAGAAAAGAATTTTTAACCACTAATCGCACACTAATGAAACACTAATGGTCCAGAGTTATGAGAGTCATTTTTGCGCTTGATATGCTGGGAACCGGGCGCGGAGCCGGACTGAATAGCAGCGGGATGAACGGGTAGTTTTTTGTCAATTATTTGCGCCCTTCGCTATTTACTCCGGCTCTGGAACAATCACCTTCTAACTATACACCACCACTCGAAGAACGATCATGAAAACGGCCTTTTGTTTTAGTCTGCTTTTCATTTTTACATCCTTGGGATGTTCGAACAAAAGCAGCGTCGATGTGGATTCGATCCAGTCCACTTTGCGAACCGCCATGAAGGCTGGTCTTTCGAAGCAAGCGCCGTCAAACATTGCTGGAATTTGGCGGAGTGAATCAACTGGCTCGTTTTTGCTGATCGGCAAAAACCATCGGGCGATGATTTTGACCGTGAGTGATCTTGGAAGGGTTGTTCATCCGGGGAAAAGTCACGAGCTTCGTTTTGAAGGAGGAAGGGATTTCATGGGATCACAGAGTTTTTACTGGAGAGACAACGTCATTGAACGAAATCAGTACGATTACCGAGAGGACTTTTATAAAACCGTTTCTTCGGGAGTGCGGTCTGAGCCTCCTAACTCAATCCGTTCCTCTACTGGCCCTGCGTTTTAGTTCAAGCGCCAGTGGCATCAAGGCCGGGCATTTTGTCTGGCTTTGTTGCGCCGTTCATCAAGCACCCGCATTACTTTCACGATGGACTGCCCGACCATTCAACATCTTAAACAATGGCATGAGAGTTTGTCGTGCCAGAGGGAATTTGCCAACGTGGAGGCGAAGGCGGAGCATGTTGGGCTTTTGAACCGGATTGAGACGGCGATCGCGCGGCTGAAGATGTGCGAGGAGAATGGGATTTTTGGAGGGGCGTGGGTTTGTGTGCTGCCTTCGGTGGTGTATCAGAATGGGATTCCGGAATATCGGGTGGTGTGTGACGGGGAATCGGATAAGCCGGAGCATTGGCGGGAGGTGCGCTTTGAGAAGCGAGGGTTTGTGCGGCTGAGTGGCGGGGATGTGGTGATCAAAAAGTAGCGGGGAGGGGCGAGAACCGAGGAGAGACTGATTTTACAACGCGAGAGATGAGAAGACCGCAGAGATGAGGATTTTGAATGGGCGCTTTGTGAGGCCGTGTGGAGGGCTTTGCGTGCTCTGACTGGGAGCTTGAGAGGGAGGATGGAGCGAATGGGTGGGGATGTTTGGGCAAAAAGATTTTGGGCAGAAAAATTTCAGAGGGGGAGGTGTGATTTGTTTTTGGGTTGGAGTGTTGAGATTGTGATGGGACGCAGGGGCGGATTTTTTTTGGTAGAAAGATTAGGGGTAGAAAAATTTCAGAGTGAAAGGTGTGATTCGTTTTGGGCTGGAGTATTGGGGCAGTGTGGAGAGGGCCTACTTCTCGGTCTCCGCGCTGGGAACCATGGCGCGCCAGCCTGAATCTTTGGTGGACTGGCTGGCTGCGAGAAACAGACCGACGTCGCGCATGACTTCGCTGTAGATGACGGCAGGGACTGAGAGGAGGGGCTGAAGGTGCGTGCCCTGATAGAACTGGACGCAGACGATTCGCAACCACAGGCCGGGGCGGCCGTCAGGGTATAGCTCCTCTGTTATGGTCATGGCACCACGTATGTTTGCACGGGGATGATGGATGCAGGGCTGGAACTGCTCGGGGGTGCCGTGAAAGCTGTAGAGCCATCCACGGTCACGACATAGGGCCGCGAAAGCGCCTTGGTGGAGAAGCTCGCCGCGGTGGCGGAGATCCTCTGTGGTCTCTGCGTCACCTTCTGCACGCAGCACTTCTCGCAAGGCCTGCTGGAAGGGCTGGATGAAGCGGTTCTTGAATGTCCACTTTTGCCAAGCCTCGATTTCATCGTCTTTGAGTTCGGCAGGGTGCCAGAGACGCACGGGCATATCAGTGGAAGCGGTGATGGTACGCCCATCGAGAGCCTTGCAAGTTATGCTCGCGCCCAAGCTGCCAGAGGTGGCGGGATTTTCGTGAAGATGAATTAGCTCCCTGCCCAATCTCCAAAGCAGACGACGCGTGAGTGGGCCGACGATCGGGTGATCGAGATAGTGCTCCTGCCAGATCTCGAACGACAGATCACGGCCTTGGCACATCAGCCTTTCCAGGCGCAGCACCTGTGCACGATGGGTCTTTTTAACATCGCGCAGCAGTGTCTTGATGCTTTGCAGTTCGTCAGGGTGAGTGACGCGCAGGCCTGCCGGGACTGAGCGCTGAGGGACACCGCCGTCTTCACACCACTCCAGCTCCGGCTGGCCGGAGGCTGAACTGCCGAGCCTCACGCTGAATGAGCCGATGCGAAGCCCGGATTTAAAACCGTGATCGGGCACATGCTGCTCCTCCAAAGCGCTCCAATCTGCGCCGGCTTTTTTCGCCATGGAGGTCTGGGCCTTGGCCAGAGCCTTGCGCGTGTTCTTGTGCTTCACGGAACTCTGAAGCATGGACAGGGAGGCTGCCGATGTCTCCACGGTCTGACGGCTGAGGGTGTCTGCGCAGGCGGCGGCGATCTTGGCACACAGCGGGCCGATGTTTTTGAGTTTGGTGGCACAACGTGCGCTGGCATCGCGTAGTGAATCGGTCAGTGTGGCGTGAGGCGCGCACACCCAGATCAGCGCGCGCAGAAGGTCGGTGTGATCCTCATCCAGCAGATTCTTCATGTCCGTAGCGAAGCCGCGCCAGGCGACTGCGACGGGGCCCTCCCGTCCGAGAGACTCCAAGATGTCCTGCATGATCATGGTGAACTGCGGCAGGCTGGCAGCGAGAGCTTCGGACTGTTTGAGGTAGGATTTGGACGGGCTGCCTGACTTCTGGGTGCTGGCGAGCTTGAGCAGGGACTCCCACGTGGCGCGGTCCGTGGCAGGAAGGGAGTCGCGCCAGGCGAGGGCTTTGGCGGTCCACGCGTCTTTGGGGGTGGGAATGGGATCGCTGCTGACTAGGGCGAGAGCCACCGCCAGCCGGTGCATCAAGGCGCGATATTGCTTGTCCGTTTTTAGCTTGGAGAACTGGGGGTGATGCTGCCGCAGGAAGGTGAGAAGGCGCACTGAAAAGCCGCTGGAGGACTGGCGCTGCTCGGCCCATGTCACCAAGTCTTCCATCGGCAAGGAGTTGAAGGGATAGGTGCATTCGCCGAGTCTGATGAGCCAGGAAAGGATGAGTTCATCCGCTGCGGGCACGCCTGCGGCAAGCAGCACTCCTGCGAAGTGGTTGTGGTAGTACATCTCATCAGTCCATGGCAGCGTCAGAGCCGCCTGCAGAATCTCCTGCTGCTTTTCAGGCGGCAGGGCCAGGACAGGATCAGGCGGCTTTGGCTTTTGAAGGGAACGCCTGGCCTGAATGTACTGCGTGAGATGGTGTTCGAACTCTGTGGACATAGCGAGGAGAGCAAGGGACGAAACAGCTAGTGATCGGCACGTTCAGAGGCGGAAGGAGAGATTTCAAGACCGCAGAGGTGAGGATTTTGAGTTGGGGCTGGGAGCTAACGGGAGGGAATGTTTGGGCAGAAAGATTTTGGGAAGAAGAATTTCAGAAGGGGAGGTGTGATTTGTATTTGTGTTGGAGTGTTGGGGCGGTGTGATGGGACGCAGGGGCGGATTTTTTTTGGTAGAAAGATTAGGGGTAGAAAAATTTCAGAGGGGTGATTTGGGAGCTGGGATGTGAGCGGTGCGTTTGAAAGGACGCAGGGGAAAAGGGGAAGGCTGTTGTCTTGAGAGGATGCGGCGAGGCAGAGCAGTGGCGGGAGGGTTGCTCGGGCGGGGCGTGAGGTGGACGCTGCTGGGACTCGTGGGGTGTGGCGAGGTGGTGGGTTTGCTTTCCTGTTGGGTGGCTGGTGGTGTCTGACCCAGGGCGGTGCTCGCTGAGGCTCGCTTTGCCCTGGGCTTCGGTAGGTGGCCCCTTTGGGGCTGGTGAGAGCGTGGGGCTACTTATTGATGAGTGCTCAATAGACTAACGCGAATGCAATGCCCGTGAAGCTTGAAACCGGGGGCTGGGGGCTGGGGGCATGCGGAGGCTGTGGCTGTGACGGATTGACGTGAAGACGCTGCTGGTGAACGCGGTGTGCTAAGAAAGCGATGGGTTTGCTCCCCGGGCTGTGCTTGCAAACCCCAGGGAATCACTCGCTATCGCTCGGCATCCCTGGGCTCAATGACGGAAGGCCGTTGGCCTTCAATGCGAGATCGTCAGTCTATTCGGCGAGTCGCAATCATAGGTCGTGGTATGAAATGGCTTCGCTCTTTTTGTTCGCCTGACCGGAAGGAGGGGAGATCTCATTGGCGGAGCTGGGCGCTGGGCTGTTGTTTCCCAGGGGCGGACAGGGTGGTCGGCTTGAGGCTGGGACGCTGCGCTGGGCGGGTCAGCTTACGACGACCTGTTGGCGAACGGGGGCGGGCCGGGGGTGTCTGGGCTTGGGATTTTTCAGCCAGCGCAAGATTCTGGCGAGGAAGTGTGAGGGGCGTTCTTCGTAGATCAGGGACCGCCGTGTGTCGCCGGACAAAGACAGGGCCCAGTGACAGAGGGTGTTCTTGCACACGATGATGAGTTTTTCGTCTGGCTTGAGCTTTCCGGATGTTTTGGCTGTCTGCAGGATTTCATCGGCAAGGGTGAAGCATTGCTCGATTTCGAGGGCGTCTCTTTCGGTGACTTTGGAGACGCCACCCCAAGACGACTGCAGGAAGAGGTGCAGGGGGCCGAAGACTTGGTAGTAGATGATGTTGTGGGCGCTGAAGCCGTGGCCGGCATCTGCCAGCACGAGGTAGGGCGGCGGTGGGTGGAAGCTTTCTGCGACGTAGAGGTCGATGTCGTGGAGCGCCATCTTGACTTCGCGGGTGGCGAAGACCCAGATGTCTTTTTGCTCCAGGGCGACTGCGAGTTCAGGAGGGAGCTGCGGGAAGGCGAGGCCGGTTTCTTGGAAGGTTTTGCGGGCTGTTTCGAGACCGGTGGGTGATGTGGTTTCGTTTGCCTGACTGGCGGGCGCGGGTGGGGAGTGAGTGTCCAGCGGCTGGGAGGCTGCGGATGATGCAGGCGACTCGCTCATGGTGGTATTATGGTGCTAAACGGGGGAACGGCAAGGGTGCTTTATGTCCGCTTGCTATTCTTGAGCGCAAACCGTTGGGCATTGTAGTCAGTGATGACGTGGCGCATTCGCCTTGGATCGATCGCGGGGCGGAACCGCACATGCTGAAGGCGTTGGAGCAAGCCTTTCGAGAATCATCGGAGGTCAGAAAATCAGATTCGAATGGCCAATGAACTAATTTATAAAGTCGTTCAAATTGTCGATTATTTGTAACCTGACCTCGTCTTCCTAAGGATGGAGGGGCTGGAGTCAGTGCTGCTGCATGCTGCGCTGGGATTTTGCGAGGTGTTCGCGCAAGGTGGCGAGCATGGCCTGGAATTTTTCCTCGGTGATGACGAAGGCGCTGCCGTCCAGGGTAGCGACGACACGTTTGCCGCTGGCGCTGGCGTGGGCAGACCAGACGATGGGCAGGGTGGCGGCGTCGTTGTCATGCAGGCCGGCTCCGGCATAGACGAGGGGTTCGGGGGGCATGGCGTAGTCAACGCTGGCCCAGAAGATGCGGGTGTCGGAGATGATCTCGGGGATCATGTCGGCGATGGTGTCGGGGAGTCTGCCGTCGTGATACTTCGCATACTGCTGGGCACACAGGACCACTTGTTTGGTATTGCTCACGGCCTTCATTTGCCGGCCCATGTTCATGTCGTACCAGACGGGCAGACGAAACAGCCAGCCGGTCTGGTGCACGATGCCGACGGCGGCGATGCTGGTGCTGAACATGAGGATGAGGATGGCGCACCAGGCGAAGGTGTAACGCCAGTGCCAGCGGCCTGATGACCGCAGGCGTGACATGAGCGACTGCAGGCCGAGCATGCCGAGCAGCAGGGCGGCCAGTGAACAGAGCAGCAATTCTACATTGATTTGAGTCTGCGGAATGACCTGGCTCAGATAATGCGCCCAGCCAAAGGCCAGACGGTAAAAAAACTCGAAGAAGCCCAGCACAAACAAACTGAGGATCACGAACAGGAGTCCTTTCATCACCTTGCGAAACACTCTCGATGGGGAGTATTTTTCCGAGGTGTCAGCTATGTCATTCATGGGCCGAACTCCTTTCGTACGCGTTCGTCGAGTTCTTCTGCATTCATCTGCACGACGGTGCCGTCGGTGAGGAGGGCCCAGCGTTTGGGGCCGTAGGTGGCGGGCTCGTAAACGAGCACGCGGTTGGCGGGGCCGAAGGTGAGGCCGGGGATGTAGATGAGCCAGTGGCCGTCGGGACTGGCGCCTTTCCAAAGGGTGGCATTGAAGTCAGTGACGTAGGCGTGCGGGGGGAGTTTGCCGTCGTGTTTTGCGGCGTAGTCGCGCAGGGCATCGCGGAGGGTTTCGAGCCAGCGCTGGCGGGCGGCGTCGAGCCAGGGCTGGGGATCGCGGTCGGGGGTGCGGAGCTTGTAGGTGATGCCGTTTTTGGCCCAAGCGCCGGGGGTCATGAGCTCGCGGGCGCCGGAGATCATGGTGAGGATGAAGTAGAGAAAGAGGCCGGCGACGATGAGGAGTGCGAGGGAGCGCCTGAAGGTGAGGCGGGGCATCCAGGCGAAGTCTTTGGAGAGGAGATTCCAGAGCCAGCGGAAGATGAGGGCGCAGAGGAGATAGACGAAGATGAAGAACGAGATGACGTCCAGGCGGGCCTTGGCGACATCGGTGAGATCGAGCGAGGGCATGCCGGCGAAGGCGGGGGTGGTCGCGAGGAGGAGGAATGCGGCCGCGGTTGTTTTACGGACGGTCATGGAGGGTGGCAGGCTAAGGGGAGTGGTTGGGGTGAGACAAGCCTGAAGTGTGGGAGGGGAGAGCGTGTGGAGTGAGTGTTCAGAGGCTGGGAGGCTGCGGATGATGCAGGCGACTCGCTCATGGTGGTATTACGAAACTGAACGGGGAAACGGCAAGGGGGGAGATCTGCTTGCCGGCGGGCGTTCAGCTGAAAAGTTCATCTCCGGAGAACCAGGCGGGGAGACAGGGGCTGCGGATTTTGTCTATTATTTGCACCCTGTCCCCGTTTTACGGCGGCATGGGAGTGGCAGCAGAGCAACCCAATGCCGGCCAAGGTGAGGGTGGATCTGGCAAGAGTGGTCATGGGTGCTTGCCGGCTGGCGGCTGTGCCGGGGGTCTTGCGGTGAAGGTGTAAAGGTCGGCATCGTGGAGCTGGAACTCCAGGCGCACGACGGTGCCTTTGAGTTCGTCCATGGATTTGCCGTTCCACTTCACCTCGTGGTTCACGCTGTCGCCGGTGAAGGCCGGCATGTCGTCGTAGTCAAAACCGGCGATGGGTTTGCGCAGTTCGTCTGAGACGCGCACCTGCAATTTTCCGGCGTGGGCGTCTGCGTTCACGATTAAATCACCGCCGGGCCAGTGCATGGCCCGGGTGCAGACGACGCCACCGGTTTTGGGACCATGCTGGGAGATGAAACCCTCCTTGCGGATCGTGGCGAGGCCGATGGCCCCTTTGCGGTGCACGGAATCATCGTGCGAAGCATCGAAGCCGGCGTAGTAGAACCACCATTCATCGCCGACCTCAACCCAGCGTGGTGTGGCGACGACCATGGAGTGATCGAAGGCGCCTGCGGGGCCGAACTCGATGAAGTGCTCGCGCTTTGGCAGACGCTGGAAGCCCCAGCCGTCATGGCTCCAGGCGATCTCGCTGGCGTAGAGGTCATTCCATAAAAAGGGTGCGAGCATGCCCCACCAGATGCCGGCGTGCTGATGCACGGGCATGGCCATGAAGTAGTTGTAGCCCAGCTCCGCATCGCGCTCGTCGGGCATGAGGATGGTCTGCGGGCGCACCTGCCATTCAGTCCAGAGCTCCCTGCTGCTCATGCGTGACATGCCGCGGCGGGATTCGCCGCTGCTGGTCATTTCCTTGGTCTGCCCGGGGGCGCGGTAGATGTGCTTCGAGCGGCAGAACATCACGTATTCCTCATGGCCGGCATCGTATTGAATGATGTTGTGCGTGTCGCTGGAGAGCTTCGCGATGCGTGTGTCCTTCGCGAAGTCCCAGTGGATGCCGTCTTGGGAACCGATGAGGCGCAGGCCGTTCATTGGCGCGGAAGTCATCAGGTAGTGCATCACGTAGCGATAGCCGTGGCGATCTTTCTCCGGCAGTTCGAGGATCTGCGGCGCGCCAGATTCGCACTGCGGCTGGTCGAGATGATGGATCACGCAATTGCGCGGCAGGAAGTACTTCTTTGCATCAGGAAACAGATCGAGCGCCGGTTTCTCCCAGTGAATGCCGTCCTTCGACTCTGCGTAGGCCACCGAGACGGAGTAGATGCCCTTGCCCGTGGACACCGCGGCGTTTTTCACATTGGCCTGATACCACATGCGAAAGAGCCCATCGTCCTCACGCAGCACCCAGAGGTGGCTGGGATCATCCTCTGTGATGAGCGGATTGCCGGCATGCTTTTTCGCCTGATGCAGCACGCGAGTGACCGGCTCGCCTTTCGACTTCAAGCCCCAGGTGGAGTCCACCACTTGAAGGTCCAGGACGAACTGCGGCGTGTGGCCGATTTCAATGGGTTCGTGCGGCAGGGCTCCAGATGCATTCCCACTGATGCAGAGACAGATGAGCAGGTGCAGTCGTTTCATGGGTGAGTTCCTCCGCGCTGTGAACGCGAAACCTCCGGGCACTCTCTCCACCTTTGCGGTTTAGACCTAATGCCGCTAAGCAAAAAAAAGAATGCGTCGAAAAAGAGTGCTGTACAAATGAACTGCACGGTTAACTGAAGATGGATGCAAACCGCATCCATCCCTGATCCTTCACCCGCAGATTTTGAACCCTCTCTCCAGGCACGGCTGTGGCGTTGGATGGATCAAAAGTTGCTGGAGTTTCCCGGGTTGGTTGAAGGCCGTCATCAGGGGCCGCGGCAGAAGCTGCAGGGCTGGCAGATCATCGCGGGGCTTACCGCACAGTGCTTGCATCGCTGCGGCAGCCTGGAGCATATCATGCGGCGCTATTTTGCTGTGCGGTTGAGCAGTTCGGCTTTAAGTCAGCGCCGCGCGCACATGCAGCTTGAACCCTTCACCACCGTCATGCGCCACGCCCTCAGACCGATGGCGCGGCCAGACCAGCATCCCGACTGCTTCTTTGCAGGCCTGCTGCTGGTGGGCATTGACGGCATCCAGTTCGATCTGCTCAACACGCCGCAGATCAACGCGCAGGTGGCCAAGGTGCGCACGCGACGCGCCGAGGCTGCCTTTGCCAAGCTCTCCGCCAGCGTGCTGGTGGAGCTGGGCACGCACGCGCCGCTGGGCGTTGCCATGGACTTTGGGCCGATGAGCGAAAAAGCCCTCATCGAGCCGCTGTGGGAGTCGCTGCCAGAGAAGAGCCTGTTGATTTTGGACCGCTACTACGGGCAGGCCCCGATGCTGCAGGAACTGCAAAAACACTGTGCGACTCGCAGCAGCCATTTTTTGGTGCGCGTGCGCGACAAGCTCAACGTCAAAGTCCAGCAGCCCTGTGGTGACGGCAGCGCGCAAGTCACGGTGACCTTGCGTGAGCGTGAGCCGGTCCCGGCGGAAGATGCCGGGCAGCCAGCACCCGCTGAACCAGCGTCCAGGACACGTGGCAGACCGCGCAAGCACCCGCCGCAGAAAGTCAGTTCGCTGACGGTGCGTGAGGTGCGCGGAAAGATGCGCTGTGGCAACGGCCAGTGGGCGGAGGTAAGGCTGTGGACCAGCCTCAGTGAGCAGCAGGCCTGCGCACAGCAACTGCTGGAGCTCTATGCACGGCGCTGGGAGCAGGAGCTTTTTTACAAGGAACTCAAGCTGCAGGTCAACCAGGGCAGCCTGCTGGCAGGGCAGCGCACCGAGACAGCAGCGCAGCAGGTGGCTGCGATGATGATCGCCTGCTCGCTGCTGGCGGAGGAACGTCTGGCCGTTGCGGCAGTCTCGCCGGACCAGGCCGTGCGACAGGCCGGAGCGCTGCGCATCAGCTTTGCGATGTGCCAGGAATACGTTGCGGCGCTGTTTTTGGTGCTGCAGTCCTCAGAGGGGCTGATGGACAAACAGGCACAGGGAGAACTGGTCAGACGCGTGCGTGTTCAGATCGCAGAGGCGGCCTTGCCGCCACGTCGATTAAGATCCTGCCAGCGCAGAGTCCGACGCCCCGTGGACAAATGGCCCCGAATGATGAAACCCACTTCGTTGCCCAACCCCAGAAACTTCACCATCACCAACATTGCTTAGCGGCATTAGGTTTAGACCAACTCTCAAAAATCTTGTCACATTGCCCGGGCGGCGGAGCGGCCCCATTGGCTGCGTTAGTCGCTTGCCTGTTATTCTTCAATAGCAGACGGCGCTCCCGCCTTGCCACTGGGGCCGCTGCGCTCGCCGGTTCAATATGACAATCTTTTCGAGAACTGGTCTAATTCAGGTGGGTTTGCTGCATGCCGCGGCAAAGCCCCTCGAAGCACAAGGATGAACCACACAGTGCCTCACTCCCACACGCCCAGCTTCACGAGCTGCTTGGTGGCGGCGCCGGCCCAGTCGCGGTTGGCGGCGGGGCTGGCGGGGCTGGGGTGGAGGACGCGGCCGGTTTTGAAGGTTCCGCGGAGGGTTTCTTTGGCGCGGTTGGCACGCTCTTCGGCGAAGGCGCCGACGCCGATGACCCATTCGGGCTGGAGGGCGGTGATGACGGAGCGGAGGTGGGCATCGCACGCGGCTTCCATGGTGATGGTTTCGGCGGCGGGGAGTTTGTCCGGGGTGAAGTTGCGGCCGCTGGCTTCGATGAAGACGAGGGGGCAGTAGTTGGCGACGAAGTGGTCTGCAAAGAAGGCTTCGGCTTTGCCGAAGCGCTGGGCGAAGAGGCCCCAGAGGCGGCGGCCGCTGACTTCGGAATTCGGGCAGTCAAAGCCGACGACGGGGCGCTTGGGGTGCTCGCGCTCGGGCTTGCCGACGGGTTCATGGATGCCCATCCAGTCGCGCACGGCGGCGATCTCGCCGAAGGGGACTCCGGTCTGGGTCATGCCGAAGGGGCCGGGATTCATGCCGACGAGGACGACGCGTTTTTTGCTGCTGCCGAAGCGGCGGAGGTAGGTCTCGTGAGGTGCCCAGGCGTAGTCGAGGGGCTGATAGACGTACTCGACGGGGGCGGCGAAGCGGAGGGGACGGAGGGACTCGCGAAGGGTCTGGGCGGCGGCGATGAGTGCGGTGGCGGGCATGGGCATGGGCATGGGCGCATGAGATGCGCGGAGGGGGATGCCGTCAAGGTGTGCGGAGAGAAGTCGTGGTGGAGAGGGGGCGCGGCGCAGGAGGGTGCGTGGGTGAGAGGGTAAAAGGGAAAAAAAGATTTTTTCGGAAGGGTGGTTAGACGGGGATGGTGCTGGGTTTGAGCGGAGGAGTGGCCGGAGATTTGTGCGCAGGTGTTCGGGATGGGCGGGGAGGTGAAGGTCCGGAGGAAGGGTAAAAAGATTGGGGGTAAAAAGATTTTTTCAGAGGGTTGAGGGAGAGCCATGGCGGTGGCGGGCGGGAGCTGGGAATGATGTTGCTCTGGAGCAATGCAGGCGGAACCAGATTCTCCTGAGTGGGTTCGGAGCTGATGGGTGGTGCTGTTGACGGGGAAGGTGGTTTTTGAGCCTAGGATCTGTGATTTTTCATTTTCTGCGGTGTTGATTTATTCGGGGGCTCCCTGACGTTTGTGGCCGTGATGCGAAAAAACCTGTGTTTCGGAATTTTGGCGGCGGTGTGCTTTGCGGTGACTTCTCCGGCGGCGGATAATGTGAAGATCGTGCTGAAGAATGGTGCGGAGCTGCGAGGGGAGATGCTGAAGGAACGGGAGGATGCGGTGGTGCTGGACCTGGGGCACACGGTGCTGACGGTGCCGCGCACGGATATTTCCCTTCTGGAGAAGGCGCTGCCGGCAGGGGCGAAGGCGGCGGCGGTGCAGGGTGAGGACATTTATTTTGTGGAGCCTGCACGTGAGGCGATGACGGTGGAGAAGAATGTGCAGCGGGTGGCGGAGTCTGTGGTGCAGATCCAGACGGCGTCGGGGCTGGGATCCGGATTCATCATCAACAAGCTGGGGTATGTGATCACGAACCAGCATGTGATCGCGGGGGAGCGTGAGATCACGGTGGTGGTGTACCGGAAGAAGCCGGACGGGCTGGAGAAGGTGCCGTTTACGAAGGTGAAGATCATCGCGATGAACGGGTTTCTGGATCTGGCGATCCTGCAGATCGATGACCCGGCGGTGGACAAGCTGCCGTTTGTTCCGATGGGGGAGTCTGACTCGCTGACGCAGGGGCAGGATGTGTTTGCGATCGGGAGTCCGCTGGGGCTGGAGAGGTCGGTTTCGAAGGGGATCGTGAGCATCCGCGCGCGTGAGAGCGGGGGGCGGTGGTACATTCAAAGCACGACGCAGATCAATCCGGGGAACTCGGGCGGCCCGCTCTTTAATGCGCGTGGCGAGGTGGTGGGGGTGAACAACATGAAGGCGGCGGGAGTAGGCGTGGAGGGCCTGGGATTTTCGATCCCGTCCAATGTGCTGAAGCTGTTTCTGAAGAACCGCGAGGC
Organism: Prosthecobacter sp.; assembly: GCF_044222565.1. GTDB lineage: Bacteria > Verrucomicrobiota > Verrucomicrobiia > Verrucomicrobiales > Verrucomicrobiaceae > Prosthecobacter. The sequence goes on along the minus strand of NZ_JBGANA010000004.1, from coordinate 309,977 downwards.
GTTTGCGTTTGACCCACGGAACCCGAACAGCGGATTCCGCTATCTGCCGCCGCCGGCACCGCCCGAAGAAAAAACAAAGGTGGAATCTGTAACCACAGGCGGCTGATGTTTCAGTAGGTACCGAAGTCGAGTTAGTTCAACCCAATCATTTCAACACATCCCCTTCCCCATCCAATTTCATGAAACGCGCGCCCTTTTATCTTTCCCTGCTGCTGGCCAGCCTCAGCATTCTCCCCGCCTCCGCCGCCGACCGGCTGGAGCAATGGTACACTCTGATGCCGAAGAACACGGTGGGGGTGATAGCGATCAAGAACACTCCTGAACTGCTGGCTGACTGGGAGAAGAGCAGCTACGCGAAATTCATGCAGGACGACGAGGCGAAGCGCTGGATGGCGCCGATGCGTAAAGAAGGCGACGCGCCGTGGGACAAGTTTTTCAAGGATACGTTTGGGAGCGGGATGTATGACACGCTGAAGGAGTACCCGGGAGCGGTGGTGCAGTATCTGGTGATCGGTGATTTCACGGAGTTTGACAAAAATCCGCCCAGCGTGTCGCTGTTCGAGGTGGCGGGGAAGCAGAAGGAGATCGAGGCGCAGAAGCAGGCGGAGGTGGAGCTGAAGAAAAAGGGGAGTCCGGACCTGAAGGTGCGGACGGAGGACATCGGCGGGGTGAGCGTGCAGATCGCGGCGGAAAGCGAAGGGGCGGATGCGGCATGGAACACAGCGTGGGCGGTGGTGGGAGATGTGATGATCGAGGCAAACCGGCGCGGGCTGATGGAATACATGATCGGAGCGCTGAAGAACAATGCGGGCGATGCACCGGGGGTGCCGCGGGAGCACCTGAGCCGGATAGGCCAGATGACGAACGGCGGTGGAGACATGCTGATCTATTTCAATGGTGTGAAGCTGGTAGAGCTGGGAGAGAAGGCGCTGGCGGCGGCGGAGGCGGCGAAGAAGAAGGCGGGGGACAAGGATAAAAGCGGGATGGGGATCAGCTTCGAGCCGAAGATGGTGATGGACCTGCTGGGAGCGGAGGAACTGCAGGCGGTGGCGCTGACAGCGGAAATGACGGACACGCAGGCGCGGATGGACCTGACGATCCTGCACCCGGAGAAGCCGGCGGGGCTGATCTCGCTGATGCGTGGAACGGCAAACGAGGTGACGCTGCCGACGTTTATTCCTGCGGGGATTTTGACGGCGAGTGTGACGCGCATGGACCTGGGGAAGGTGTATGACTCGATCTTTGGACTGATGGGAAAAATCGGTCCGGTGGCGATCGTGGCGGCGATGAAGCTGGGGGAACTGGAAGGGCAGCTGGGATTTAAGATCCGGAAAGATCTGCTGGGGAGCCTGGCGGATGAAGTGATCCAGGTGCAGGACGGCGACGGGACGAAGGAAAGTCAGGTGATGGGCTTCAAGGTGAAGGACGCGGACAAGCTGGGCGGAGCGCTGGACGGCCTGAAGCGGTTCATCGGAGCGGGATTTGGCGCGTTTGAGGAGAGCGACTTCCTGGGGTACACGATCAACACGATGAAGATGTCCCAGACGGCGAACGCGGCGACGGAGGTGGCGTACTGCAACACGGGGAAATATCTCCTGGTATCCGTAGGGCCGCAGGAGACGCTGAAAAAGGTGCTGGGCCGCATGAAGGACCCGTCTGGTCCGAGTGTGTGGGAAAGCGCGAATGTGCAGAACCTGCTCTCCCTGACGCCGAAGAACTACAGCGGCGTGGGAGTGACTGACGCCGGGCGGCTGATGAACATGATCGCCACGGCGGCTGCAACGGTGGAGAGCAAGTCGGGCGCGGGCAAAGCGAAGGCGGATGCACCGAAAAAGAAGGGGCCGGGCAAGAAGAAGGCGGGCGCTGAGGAAGCGGTGGCCGAGGCGGCGAGCAGCTGGTTTGACCCGGGTGCGCGCCCGTCCAACGCGACGTTTGAGAAGTACTTCGGCAGCCTGCTGAGCGCGAGCTACATGCACCCGGACGCGATCCAGGTGCACTACCTGACCACGCCGGTGGAGGCGAAGTAGGCTGGGAAGAGAAGACAGATTTCATCACCTCCTGATTTAGTTTTATTCAACCGCACGCCATGCGACTCGCCCTTTTGCCGCTGCTTTTTGCGAGCAGTGTTCTTGCTGAGAAACCCGCGCTGTATTTTGACGGCCCGGAGATCGTGAAACTGGACTGGAACACGTCGAGTCCACGTGCGGCGGACTTTAATGGCGATGGGCTGACGGATCTGGCGATCGTGAATGGCTCGCGGGCGCGGATCGAGTTTCTGCTGCAGCGGAAGGAGGGGGTGAAGACGGGCGAGCCTGAGAAGACGGCGCGCGCGGACCGGTGGAACCCGATTCTGGAGGCGTCCCGGTTTGAGAAGCAGCCGCTGGTGATCGGGCATGCGGCGATGGCGCTGGTGGCGGGGGATTGGAACGGGGACAAGAAGGCGGACATCGCCTACATCACGGAAGAGGCCAAGCTGGTGCTGCGGATGCAGGACGAAAAGGGAGCATGGACGACGAAGAAGGAGTTTACGCTGGACTCCACGAATGATGACACGGAGACGCTGGTGGCGCGGGATCTGAATGGAGACGGGCGCGATGACCTGGCGCTGCTGACGAACACCCGGCTGATGGTGCTGCTGCAAAAGAAGCCCGGGGAATGGGCGGAGCCGCAGAACCATGCGCTGGGAGAAGGTGAATGCGCGGGGCTGGGGTGCTGTGACCTGAATGGGGACGGGCTGGCGGATCTTTTTTACACAGCACCGGAGGGGGACGCGCTGCTGGTGCGGCTGCAGCATGAGGGGACGACTTTTGGAGAGGAGTGGCGGCTGGAGATCGAGGCGTCCAGGCACTGGCTGCATGGGATCCGGCTGGGGGAGAAGAAGAACGGCGTGGTGTGGATCCAGAACGAGACGAACATGGTGGAGGTGGCGCGGCTGGTGCAGGGAAAGGCGGAGCCGAACAGCGACCGGGCGGCGACGATCCGCTATGCGATGCCGCCGACGGAGTCGAAGAACGGCGCGGTGGCGCATGGGGACCTGACGGGGGACGGGAATGCGGATGTGGTGATGTCCGAGCCGAAGGCGGCACGGGCGTGGTTGTTTGAAGGGAACGCGGACGGGAGCTTCAAGGAAGGGCGCGAATTTCCGCTGCTGAGCGGTGTGGAGGCGCTGGTGATCGCGGATGTGGATGGGGACAAGAAGGCGGAGCTGGTGGTGCTGAGCCCGGGCGAGCAGTCGATCGGTGTGGCGCACTGGCAGGAGAACCGGCTGCAGTATCCGGAGGTGGCCTATCAGGCGAAGGAGGGCGAGACGCTGCTGACGCTGACGACGGATGCGGGGATTCTGTGCGTGAGCGAGATCAAGTCGAAGCCACAGCTGATCACGCTGAAGAAGACGGCAGGGGCGAAGGGATTTACGGCGAGCACGCAGGAGCTGACGGTAAAGACGGGGCGGATCAACGGCATCCGGGTGGTGGATGCGAACCAGGACGGGCGCGGGGATCTGGCGCTGTTTTCGAACCTGGGTCCGCTGCAGCTGCTGCTGAGCACGACGGACGCGAAGGCGCCGTACAAGCGGGTGGAGGGGATTCCCGATTCGTTTGTGAACAAGCTGGCGCCGGCGGCGCTGAGCACGGGTGATTTGGATGGCGACGGGAAGGACGAGATCGTGATCGCGCATCAGCAGCTGGCGCGAGCCTTCAAGGTGGATGCGGAGGGGAAGGCGCAGATCGTGGAGCAGTTCAACGCGCCGGATGCGGCGGCGGAACTGCACAGCGCGCTGGTGACGCGGAAGGATGGCAAGGTGACGGTGATGCTGCTGGATGCGGCGCACAGCAAGCTGCATGAACTGACGGCGGGTGAGGACAAGGTGTACCGGACGGACCACTCGCATGCACTGCCGGTGATGACGCCCGAACAGTGCGTGCTGACGAACGTGGCGAAGAGCACGAAGCTGCTGCTGCTGGGCAAGACGAGCTTTCAACTGGCGCCGCTGGATGGGGCGACGCTGAAGCTGGAGACGGTGGCGACGTTTGACAGCGAGCTGAAGGACACGGCGGCCTCAGATTTGGTGGCGGCGTCTTTTTCAGGAGAGGATGTGGATGACATCGCGCTGCTGGACTCGGCGAAGAGCCGGGTGGTGGAGATCTTTCAGCCGGCGGCAGGGCAGAAATGGGAGAGTGCGATGTATTTCCGGGTGTTTGAAACGGATCCGCATTTCCGGGGGAAGACGGGGCTGGAGCATGAGCCGCATGATTATGGGGCGATGGATCTGAACGGGGACGGGCGGCTGGACCTGTGCCTGCTGACGCATGACCGGGTGCTGCTCTATGTGCGGAAGAAGTAGGAGGAGGAGCGGGCGATGAAGTCCTGGGACCACGGGGACCAGAGCAGCCAGGAAACAGTCGTGAGGCAGGCGCCGAACCAGATTAGGAGGCGGCAGGCCATGGGCTTTGCCAAGACAAACTTGAACGCGGCGAGGGAAAGGGGCCACAGGGCCACCAGAACATAGGAGAACCCCTTTGATATGGGGAAGCCCGAGAGAAGCAGTGCTGCCGTCCAAACCAGCAGGAGCAGCTCGACGAAGAGCAGCAACGCGTGGCAGAAGCCCAGCAAGTCTTCCAGCCAGTCGGGGGTCAGCGCCACCTTTCCAATGGTCGGCATGGTGTTCAGCCGGAAATGGTCCAGCCTTTGGGGCGGGAGGTTGCGGGAATAAGCGGCCTGAAAGGTCTTTTCATCCACCAGGAGGCCGGAAAAGGAACTTTCGTCAAAGGGCACCACGATTTCCTTGGCATCGTGCCAGTCGGGATTGAACTGGGACTGGCGGGATTTGAGCGGCTTTTTCGCCGGAGGCTGCTCCTCGGCAGTTTCCTCCGTGGGAAGGCACAGTCTTTCGATGGAGATGTTGTTGGGGCTCAGCGCCAAAGCGGAATGATGGGAGCCGATGTGTGCCTGTTCAATTCTGCGTTTCATTCTGCGGAAGTTTCTTTATAATTGAACTCGGCAGCTCATGTAAATGAGACAGGCGTTGCGTGCATGCAGACAAAGGTCATGATCTGGAGTCATGGTGGGGCATGACCCGAAGTGCGGAGGCTGGGCGGAGCGGGCGGGCGAGAAGCCAGCTTGCCTAGGCGGAGCTTCGCGGCATCATGCCTGGCAACGCATGAAACGCCTTTACCGCAACGCCCAGATCGCCAGCGAAGACAGTCCGAAGCTCCAGACAGCCGATGTGCTGGTGGAGGGGGAACGGATCATTGGGGTGGCGGCTGGGATGACGGGGGTGGAGGGTGTGGAGGTGATTGACTGCACGGGGCGGATTTTGCTGCCGGGGCTGTTTGATGTGCATGTGCATGCGCGCGAGCCGGGGCAGGAGGACAAGGAGAACATCGCGACGTGCGCGGAGGCGGCGATCAATGGCGGGGTGACGGGGTTTGTGATGATGCCGAACACGACGCCGGCGATCGACAATGCGGGGGTGGTGCGCAGTGTGCTGGAGAGTGCGCGGCGGACGCGCATTGGGGCTGGCATTTATACTTCTGGGGCGATCACAAAGGGAAGAAAGGGCGAGGAGCTGGCGGGGATCGCGGGGATGAAGGCGGCGGGGTGTGTGATGCTGACGGATGACGGCTATGCGGTGGACAATCCGCAGGTGCTGCGACGAGCGATGGAGTATGCGCGTGATTTTGACATTCCCCTGGCAAGCCACTGCGAGGTGAAGGCGCTGAGCGGCAAGGGGTGCATGCACGAGGGCAAGATCAGCTACGCGCTGGGGCTGCCGGGCATCCCGAGCATCAGCGAAGAGATCTGCATTTCACGGGACATCCGGCTTGCGGAATACACGAGAGTGCACCTGAACATCCAGCATGTGACGACGGCCGAGGGGATGAGCACGATCAAGCGGGCGAAGGATCGGGGCATCCGCGTGACGTGCGAGGTGGCGCCGCACCACCTGATGTTCAACCATGAGCACATCGGGGATTACGACACGAATTTTAAGATGAACCCGCCGCTGCGCACGCCGGAGGACAATGCGGCGCTGCTGCAGGGGCTGAAGGACGGGTGGTTTGACGTGATCGCGACGGATCATGCGCCGCACACGCCGTTTGAGAAGAACCAGGATTTTGCGAGCGCGCCGTTTGGGATCACTGGATTGGAGACGGCACTGGTGTCGCTGTATGATCGCTACATCGCGAAGGGGATTCTGGACTGGGGGCTGATCGTGAAGCGCTACAGCGCGGAGCCAAGGCGGATGATGAAGCTGGAGCCGGTGCCGGTGAAGGAGGGGGGCGTGGCGGAGTTTGTGGTGTTCAATCCCGCCCGGAGCACGACTTTCAGCCGTGAGTTTATGAAGTCGAAGAGTGTGAACACGCCGTTTCTGGACCAGACGCTGCAGGGGATGGTGGAGCGGGTGGTGTATCGGGGGGAGGAGCTGGTGGCGAGGTAGGTAAGAGGGGGCGATGGGTGTGGAGGGGGCGGTGCTTGTTCCGCAGGAACAAGGCTGCTTTTTTTGACGCTGCGGTGGCTCAGCTCAGCCCAGCTTGAGCTCGCGGGCCTTGAGGGCGGCACCGGTGCGGTCCGGGACCTGGAGTTTGTCCAGGATGCGGGTCATGTGATTTTTGACCGTGCCTTCCGTGATGTTCAAGGCGGCGGCGATCTCCTTGTTGCACATGCCACGGACGAGATGGCGGAGGATGTCCACCTCCCGCTGGGAAAGGAGGCTGGCAAGACGGCGCTCCTCGGGGGACGGGGCGCTGGACTGGGAGAGTCGGTTGAACTCTGCCACGACCTGGGTGGCCACCGAAGGCTGGAGATAGGTCTGCCCTGCGGCGACGATCTTGATGGCCTCCACCAACTGGGAGGACGGGGTGTTTTTGAGGACGTAGCCGGCGGCACCCGCGCGGAGTGCGTCAAACACGTCCTCCTCCTGATCGAAGGTGGAGAGCACCAGCACGCGTGTCTCAGGATGGGAGGCGCGAATGCGCCGGGTGGCCTCCACGCCACTCATCAGGGGCATGCGGAGGTCCATCAGCACGACCTGGGGCAGGTGCCGGGCAGTCAAGAGCAAGGCTTCCTCTCCATTGGCGGCTTCCGCGACGACGTCCACACTGCTGTCGAGCGTGAGGAGGGTGTGAATGGCCTCACGAAACAAGGACTGGTCATCGACGAGAAGAGTCCTGATGGGTGCGGGTGCGTTCATACGATCATGCGGGGATCATCATGCGGCAGCAGCCTCCGCCGCGCTGACCGGTTCCTGCGAAAAACTCACCATTGAGCAAGGTGGCGCGCTCGCGCAGGCCTTTCAGACCATGGCTGCTCTCCGGGATCTGACTGAAGCCGCGGCCATTGTCCGCCACACTGAGGACGACGTGGGTATGCGCAGTGAAATCGAGATGCACGGTGATCTCCGAGGCTCCGGCATGGCGGCAGGCGTTGGTGATGCCCTCCTGGGCGCAGCGATACAGCGAGATCTCCACCAAGGAAGGCAGGGAACGGGATTTTCCGGACTGCTGCAAGGCGAGCTTCAGGCCGGGGCGCTCAGCGCTGGTGATGAGAGAGGTGAGGGACTCGGCCAAGGTGCGCTGATCTTGGGGGATGGCACGGAGGGAGAACACTGAACGGCGGATTTCCGCCAGGCCTTCCCGGCTGGCACGCTGAGCCTTTTGGATCGATTCCAGCGCACGGGAGGAATTATGAGAAAGCAAAGCCTCCGCAGCCTCCAGCTGCGCCCCGACCACAGTGAGGCTGTGGCCGACTGAATCATGAATGTCCCGCGCGAGGCGGTTGCGCTCCTGCTCCACGGCGAGGACGGCGGCCTGGTCTGCCTGGAGCTCGAGCCGGGCATTGGCAGAACGCAGCTCCGCGGCGAGACGAGCGGTGTTCATGCGCTGCCTGGAGGCCTGGGTCATGGCAAAACTGCAGCCCATGATGAAAACGCTGGTGGAGATCTGGCCGAACATCCAAAACACGGCGTGATGAGGCCCCTGCACGATGTATTCACGAGCGGTGGAAATGACGAGGGTGATGAGGAGCACCAAGATCATGTGCCTGCGGCGGCGCAAAAGGACGCCGGCAAATCCAGCAACGGGCATCCAAAACCACTGCTGCATGCCGATGGGGTTGAAGGAGCCGGACAGATGGGTGCAGGCGAGAGCGAAGAGGATCTGCAGAGCCAGAATGCAGGCGATCTGGCGCCCGTCATGAGAGACCTCCTGTTTCGGACGGTCCTCCTGATAAAGATCTGAGAGCACTCGTTTGAGGAGAAAGAAATTGCCCAAAAAGATGAGCAACCCACAGGCGATGAGCATGGAGGCCCGGGAAGCCATGCCTGCGTGAATCAGCAGCCAGCCAATCCAGGCGACGGGGGTGAGACTGATCCAAGCGAGGATGGCGCCCGCGACCCATACCATCCACGCAGCCGAAAGATATTTGCCTTCCAAATGAACACGCCCCTTCTTCATCTCTTCTTGGTTGAATGATCTAGACGCCGTGAGAGAAACCATGCAAAGGCCTTATTCCACAGATTTGTCTTATAAGCGACTATTCGTATGACGGCATGACTTTAGTCATATTTACGGAACCGGACGGGGAGTATCGCGGGACGAGACAATGAGGACTGCCGCAGGGGTTCCGGAGGGTGTTAATCGTGCTTGAAGTGGGGGGCAGTCAGGGCTTGAAAGTGGATGCCATGTCCGACCTCAAAGAATACCTCTCCCAGCGCTGCCAGTATGTGGACGATGCGCTGAACCGTCTGATCCCGAATGCGGAGACGCGGCCAACGACGCTGCACCGGGCGATGAGGCACAGCATGTTTGCGGGTGGGAAGCGGCTGAGGCCGATCCTGTGCCTGGCGGCGGCGGAGGCCTGTGGCGGGAAGATGGAGGACGCGATCTTCAATGCATGCGCGGTGGAGTGCCTGCACACGTACTCGCTGATTCATGATGACCTGCCCTGCATGGATGATGATGACATGCGGCGCGGGGTACCGACCTGCCACAAGGTCTATGGCGAGGCGATGGCGCTGCTGGCGGGCGACGCGCTGCAGGCGCTGGCGTTTGAACTGGTGACGAAGACGCCGATAACGGCGCGACACCCGAGCGCGGTGATGGTGCTGGAGCTGGCGCGGACGGCGGGCAGCCTGCACCTGGTGGGCGGGCAGGTGGCGGATCTGGAAGGCGAGGGAAAGAAACTGGGGCTGGAGGATCTGCGCTTCATTCATGAAGGCAAGACGGCGGCGCTGCTGACGACAAGCGTGAAGCTGGGCGGGATGAGCGCTGACGCGAGCGCAGAGCAGATGAAGGGACTGCACGAGTTTGGCATGGCCACGGGGCTGGCATTCCAGATCATTGATGACATCCTGGATGTGACGCAGACGAGCGAGAAGCTGGGGAAGAGCGCGGGGAAGGATGTGGCGGCGGAGAAGAGCACGTACCCGGCGCTGATGGGGCTGGAGGCGTCACGCGCGGAGGCGCAGCGGCTGACAGAGGCGTCCCACCGGGCGCTGGATGTGTTTGGAGAAACGGGGGGGCATCTGCGGCAGCTGGCGGATTATCTGCTGAGCCGGGATTATTGAGGCGGGGCGGTGAAGGGTGAGGGCGCTTGGATGTGCTGGGAGCCGCACTCGGAGAGTGCGGACCACTTCGCGGTGAACGGACGGGAGCGGTGGGGGGATGGAAAGTGATGAAGAATGGATTGATGGGACGAGGGAGTGGTGGCAGAGGATGGGCGCGAGGATTTCCAAGGTTTCACTCCTTCAAGGCTTTCATGTGATTCGGCGCGGCTGGATCGAGGGCGAGTTCGAGCAGGAGGACGAGGACGATTTTTTACACCGCTGCTTTTGAATGATGAACTGGCTTACTGAACATACGCTGCTGCCCGGGGATGGGTGGCTGCTGGTACTGGCTGCGCTAGGGGCGATGTGCATCGGGATGTCGAAGGCGGGGCTGTCGGGGACATCGACGCTGAATGTGGTGCTGATGGCGCAGATTTTTGGGGCGAAGCAGTCGGTGGGGGTGATCCTGCCGATGCTGATCGCGGCGGATTTCATGGGGTACATCATCAATCGCAAGGGCGGGAGCTGGCGGCGGATCGTGCCGATGGTGCCGCCGGCGATTGCGGGGGTGATCGTGGGATGGCTGCTGCTGGGAAAGTTTGACAACACGATGGCGCGGGTGGTGATCGGGTGGATCATCATTGTGCTGCTGATTTTCAACTGGGTGCTGAACAAGCGGCGGCAGGATTTTTTAAAGCTGACGGAGCACCAGGTCTTTACGTGGACGATGGGATTTCTGGCGGGGGTGGTGACGATGCTGGCGAATGCGGCGGGGCCGGTGATGACGGTGTACCTGCTGGCGCAACATTTGGAGAAGAAGGAGCACCTGGGGGTGTTCAGCCGGTTCTTCCTTTTTATTAATTTGTTCAAGGTGCCGTTCAGCGTGCAACTGGACATCATCAATCCGAGGTCGCTGATGACGAATGTGATGCTGATGCCGGCGGTGGTGCTGGGGGTGGTGCTGGGGTGGTGGATTTTGAAGCGGCTGCCGCAGAAGGTGTTTGAGAATGTGCTGTTCTGGCTGACGGCGTTTGCGGCGGTGTGGCTGATCAGAGGGTGAGGGGAGGAGGGGGCAGAAGGGGAAGAAAGGGGAGTTTACGGTGGTTTACGATTGTTGACAGTGGTTGACGGTTGTTGGCCGGAGGGTGGTGGGTGTGGAGAGGGTGGTAGAGCGAACGGGGCGGTGAGGGGATTGAAAACTGGGAACTGAAAACTGAGAATTTTAAATTGGCCGGAAGGGACGAGGGGCGCGGGCGACATCGAAAGCGCCATGCCGGAGGATGGTGGGGCAGATGAGAGATTGTGTGTCACCGCTACGCGGTTCCACGGGAGAAAGAGATGGGTGTGGCAGTTACCGTGGGCTGGCGCCCACGGCTACGATTGTGACAGCCCTACGGGCTTGCGGAAATGGATGCGCGAGAAGGACGTGGAGCTGCGGAGGGAGGGGTGATTGACGGCGTTTGGCAAAACGGATTTTGGGGACAGCGTGGGCGTTGGATGACTCGACGGTTGCTTGAGGACAAGCAGCCCTGCCAGAGCTGAACAGCCTTCATGGAGTGGTGACACATTTGGCGGATTAATAATTTGTAGAGGGTCTTGTCAGGGGAGGAGTCTGCAATAGGCTTTTGGTTCCATGAAGCCTGTATTGATTGCCCTCTTTTTCACGTCGCTCGCATCTGCTGCTGATTTTCCGGCGCTGTATAACAGTGAGCCGGGGAATCCGACGCCGATGGCGGCGGGGGAGGCGCTGAAGGCGCTGAAGCTGCCGGAGGGATTTAAGGCGACGCTGTTTGCGGCGGAGCCGGATGTGCAGAACCCGATCGGGATTAGCTGGGATGCGAAGGGGCGGATGTGGGTGGCGGAGAATTATACGTATGCGGAGAGATCGAAGCGGTTTGAGCTGGGGCTGAAGGACCGGGTGATTATTCTCGAAGACAAGGACTGGGACGGGGTGGCGGAGACGCGGAAGGTCTTTACCGAGGATGTGCAGATGCTAACGAGCGTGGAGGTGGGCCGTGATGGTGTGTGGCTGATGTGTCCGCCGCAGGTGCTGTTCATCGCAGATCGGAATCATGATGATGTGCCGGATGGCGAGCCGGAAGTGGTGCTGGATGGGTTTACGGTGGCGCGGGACAACTACCATAATTTTGCGAACGGGCTGCGCTTTGGCCAGGATGGCTGGCTGTATGGACGCTGCGGGCACTCATGCCCGGGCAGGCTGGGGGTGCCTGGGACGCCGGATGAGAAGCGGGTGCCGATGAAGGGGGGGATCTGGCGGTTCCACCCGGAGAAGAAGATCGTGGAAGTGCTGACGCATGGGACGACGAACCCGTGGGGACATGACTGGGATGCGAACGGGGAGATGTTTTTCATCAACACGGTGACGGGGCATCTCTGGCACCTGATGCACGGGGCGCACCTGATGGATTCGAGCAAGGAGAACCCGTTTGTGTATGAGAAGCTGGATACGATCGCGGATCATTACCACTATGACCGGAGCGGGAGCTGGACGGCCTCGCGTGATGGAAAGGCGAACAGCCTGGGTGGAGGGCATGCGCACATTGGCATGATGATTTATCAAGGGGAGCAGTGGCCGGAGAAGTATCGGGGCAAGCTTTTCACGCTGAACATGCACGGACGGCGGGCGAATGTGGAACGGCTGGAGCGCAACGGGAGCGGCTATGTGGGGCGCCATGAGCCGGATGTGTTTCTGAGTGATGATCCGTGGTTCCGTGGGATCGAGATCAGCACGGGGCCGGATGGAAGCGGGTTCATTCTGGACTGGAGTGACACGGGGGAGTGCCACGAGTCCACGGGGGTGCACCGCACGAGCGGGAGGATTTTCCGCGTGAGCTATGGTGAGGCGAAGAAGGCGGAGGTGCCGTTTGCGTGGAGGAAGGCGTGGCCGAAGGGGGATCTGACCTCCGCGGATGAGCATGCACGTGCGCTGGCGATCCGGGATCTGACGCAGTTCTCGCCGCTGGATGCGATCTATGGGCCGATGAAGGGCGCGGTCTATCCCGAGCTGGGATTTGATGCGGTGAGGATGGCGAAGGAGGAGAAGTCGAGCTTTGTGAGGCTGACGCTGGCTTCGACTTTGATGCGCATGCCGGTAAGCAAGCGGGCGGAGCTGGGGGCGGCGCTGCTGGCGCATGCGGAGGATGCGAACGACCCCTTCCTGCCGTATCTGGTATGGTATGGCATTTCGCCTCTGGCGAAGGAGGACCCGATGGCGCTTGTGAAGCTGGCGAAGGACTGCACGTGGCCGAAGACGCTGAAGTGGATGGTGCGCAGCCTGGCGACGCAGCCGGAGGCGCTGAATGCGGTGCTGGCGCAGGCGAAGGCGGAGCAGAGCGCGGTGATCCTGGAAGGGATGGCGGAGGGGTTCAAGGGCATCCGGAAGGCGGGGAAGCCGGAAGCCTGGGATGGGTTTGTGGCACTGGTGGCGAAGAATGCGGGTTCAGAACGAGCTAAAGCCGGCACTGCCGTACACGAGCCGGCCGGAGCGGAGATGAGTGCTCCGCAGATGATTCAGGAGCTGAGTGTTTTGTTTGGGGATGGAAGGGCGCTGGATGATGTGAAGAAGATCGCGCTGGATGAGAAGGCGGATGTGGGGGCGCGGGAGGCGGCACTGAAGACGCTGATCGAGAACAAGCCGGACGATCTGCGGGAGATTTGCACGAAGCTGCTTGATGTGCGGCTGCTGAACATTGTGGCGGTGCGGGGACTGGCGCTGTTCAGCGATCCGGAGATCGGGGAGAAGCTGGCGGGGAGTTATCGGAAGTTTGGGGCGACGGAGAGACCGGCGGTGATCGACACGCTGGTGTCGAGGCCGGCGTTTGCGAGGGCGCTGCTGAAGGACATGAAGGCGGGGAAGATTCCGAGGGCGGACCTGAGCGCGTTTCATGCGCGGCAGATCGCGGCGTTTAAGGATGAGGCGCTGAGCAAGGAGCTGGTGGAGGCGTGGGGGGAGCTGCGGGAGTCGGCGGCGGACAAGAAGGAGCTGATCGAGAAGGTGAAGAAGCAGCTGACGCCTGATGTGCTGGCGAAGGCGAACCTGAGCCAGGGGCGGGTGCTGTTCACGGCGATCTGCGGGGCATGCCATACGATGTACGGGCAGGGCGGGAAGATCGGGCCGGACCTGACGGGCTCGGGGCGGGCAAACCTGGACTATCTGCTGGAGAACATAGCGGACCCGAGCGGGGTGGTGAGCGCGGACTACCGGATGAGCCTGCTGACGCACAAGGACGGGCGGGTGCTGAGCGGGGTGGTGACGGAGTCGAACGCGCGGACGATCACGCTGCGGACGATGACGGAGACAATGACGCTGGAGAAGGCGGACATCGTGAAACAGGAGACGTCTCCGCTTTCCATGATGCCGGAGGGGCTGCTGCTGGCGTTTGGTCCGGAGCAGGTGCGCGATTTGATTGCCTACCTGATGCATCCGGTGCAGGTTCCGCTGCCGAAAGCGCCATGAGCAACTCCGCCCCCAACCGCAAATTTCAGTTTGGCCACGGCTGGCTGCTGTTCTTTGGCATGGTGGCGCTGCTGGTGTTCAGCAAGAACAGCCGGGTGGTGGTGAAGACGATGATGGAGCGGGTGAAGGAGCAGGCGACGCGGATGAACACGGAGTACGAGGGGCTGAAATCGACCCTGGCCAAGAAGAAGCAGGAGGACCAATGAAGGCGTCCGGCCATTTACTCAGGGTATTTTAAGACAATCTTTGTTTGGCAGCGGCGGGTTCGACTGCTGTATTTCCGGAATGTCACAAGGAACCCTTCTCATCACCGGCGGCGCAGGATACATTGGCTCACACACGGTTCGTCATCTGCTGGAGCAGAACGAACGGGTGGTGGTCCTGGACAATCTGGTGTTCGGGCACCGTGAGGCCCTGCCCCTGGACCGGGTGACCTTGGTGGAAGGGGACATGGCGGACGCCGGGCTGGTGGAGAAACTTTTTGCCGAACACAAGCCCGAGGCGGTGCTGCACTTCGCGGCGTTTGCGTATGTGGGCGAGTCGGTGACGGATCCGCTGAAGTATTACCGCAACAATCTGGCAGCGCCGCTGACGCTGCTGGAAACAATGCAGCGGCATGGATGCAAGCGGTTCATCTTTTCCTCCACCTGCGCGAGCTATGGCGACCCGGTGCGGATCCCGATCGATGAGACTCATCCGCAGGCGCCGGTGAATCCTTATGGGGCGAGCAAGTGGATGCTGGAGCGGGTGCTGCGCGACTGCGGGACTGCGTGGGGATTGAAGTCAGTGTTTCTGCGTTACTTCAATGCGAGCGGGTGCCACCCGAGCGGAGAAATCGGCGAGGATCACAATCCGGAGACGCATTTGATCCCCCGCATCCTGATGGCCGCCACGGGGGAGATCGAGAACATCACCGTGTTTGGGACGGACTACGCGACGCCAGACGGGACGTGCATCCGTGACTACATCCATGTGTGCGATCTCGCGTCCGCGCATGCGCTGGCGTTGAGCTATCTGCGCAAAGGTGGCGAGACGATCGCCGTGAATCTGGGCACTGGCCGGGGCTTCAGCGTGAAGGAAATCATCTCCACGGCAGAAGCTGTCACGGGGAAAAAGATTTCGGTCATTTATGGACCCCGCCGCGCGGGAGACCCCTCAGAATTAGTCGCGGAACCTAAACTTGCTAAAGAAATGCTACAATGGCAGGCGGTCCATACGGACCCGAGGGATCACATTGAATCTGCGTGGAAGTGGATGAATGGAGAACGCCGCGGACGATACGGAGCGTGAGACTCCCGCAGTGAAAAAGGAACTTCCAGGGTCATTCCGGCACGGTGCAAGAACTCCAGAAAACATCCTCCCCGAACCGAACATACATCAGGTATTTCTTTATTATAGGATACACACCATCTTAAAACAGAGGCTATTGACTCGGCAGCAAAAGGATCGCATAGAGAACCCCGTCTGCCCTTTTCAGTTTGAACGGTTATCACTTAGGGCTGTCACACAAATGCTTTGGGTCGATTCTTCACAGATTTTATGAGGGTTCTCGTTTACCTGCTTGGTTGCATTATTGCGTATTATGGCAATAACGTGCTCCATGCCGTGGAGCTCGTCGGACAGCCGCAGACCACTGCCACGGCAAGCAGCGCGACCATTCAATGGCACACGGATGTGGCATGTGGCACGCGAGTGCAGTATGGCCTGAGCCCCACGGCCCTGAACCAGAAAGCGGAAGGGGTGGTGACGACCGAGCACAAGCTCCTGCTGAACGAACTGAAGCCCGGCACCACGTATTACTTCAGCGTGGGCAGCGCGCGGGTGCGACTGGGAGAGGGGAGCTTTACCACCGCGGGTGCAGCGCCTGCAGCCGAGGCGGCACCGTCCCTGATACGGCGGGTACTGAATATCATCACCCCGGACAAAAAGGCGGCACCCGCCACGGCGGTGAGCGAACAGGCCCCGGCCACGCGGATGACCTGGGCGCACTATGAGTCGTTACAGGATCATTTTGAACGACATGGGCGCGATTTTTCCAGCAAGTCGCCGGATGACTATGCGGCGAAGGCGTGGCTGTTTCTGCAGCGTGCGCGGGCAGAAAGTCTGCCGATGAAGCTGGACGATACGGACGGAACGCTGCGCATCTTCGATCCCAAGACAGGAGCGTTCGCCGCGTACACCAAGGCGGGCATGACCAAGACCTTTTTCAAGCCAGACAGTCCGAGCTACTGGCAGCGCCAGCCTGGACGCGCAGTGAAGCCTGCCGACCTACGCTTATCCTCCCGCTGACAGTAATGAGCCGAAAATCTTCCAAAAAACCAACCATGAAACTAACCTCCAACTTCTGCCCCGTTTGCGGCTATGACAAACTTGCGGAACCGCCACGCAATCGCACCGGCGGAGCCTCGATGGAAATCTGCGCGTGCTGCGGATTCCAATTTGGCGTAACTGACGATGACAAAGGAATCAGCATTGACGACTACCGCCAAAAATGGATTGCCGAAGGCATGCCGTGGACCAGCGCCGGAAAGAAAGCGCCGAAGGGCTGGAACCCACAGACACAACTGGGATCTCTGGCACTGCGCGCCACACTGAGCCGTGTGAAGGGGCGCCCGCCACGCATGAGCCTGGGGAGCCCGCAAACGGCGTAGGAGTGGCAGCGCAGCTGACCAGAACGGCTTTCTGAGTAGAAAGCCGGCGGACGTTCGACGGAGCTTGGGGACAAGCCTGCCTGTCGGGCGAGGGTCAGGCTGCGCCTTTGAGGAGGCTGAGGGCGTGGACGCGGGCGCTCTCGGTGCTGCCGCCGAGCATGCGGGCGAGTTCATTGACGCGATGGTCCGCGCTGACTTCCTGGATCTGAGAACGTGTGATGTTGCCGGTGATTTCCTTGGTGACGACAAAGTGGCTTTTGGCGAGTGAAGCGACCTGCGGGAAGTGGGTGATGGCGATGACCTGATGGGTGGCGCCGAGAGCGGCCATCTTGCGACCGACGGCTTCGGCGATGTTGCCGCCGACGTTGGCGTCGATTTCATCGAAGACGAGGAGCGGGACGGCATCCTGCTTGGCGAGGGCGCTCTTAACCGCGAGGAGGACGCGGGACATTTCACCGCTGGAGGCGGTGAGGCGGAGGGGTTTGGAGGGCTCGCCGGGATTGGGAGCGAAGTGGAAGTCCACTTCTTCGAGGCCGTTGTGTCCGGGAGATGGGAGGACCGCGAGCTGGGCCTCGAACACGCTGCGTTTGAAGCCGAGATCGGTAAGGTGGGCGGCGACTTCTTTGGCGAGCCTGGGAGCGGCGTCGTTGCGCTTTTTGGAGATCTGTTTGCCGAGCTTGAGGACATCGGCTTCGCGGTCTTTAACGAGCTTTTGGAGGCGGGCGATTTCTTCGCCGCGGTTTTCCATCTTCGCGAGCTTGCGCTCGGTTTCGGCGAGGAATTCCAAAATCTCGGCGATGGTGCGGCCGTATTTGCGCTTGAGGGTCTGGATGGTGTGGATGCGGCTTTCGAGCTTGTCGAGCTCTGCGCCGTCGATCTCGAGGTCGTCCGCGTAGTCCTGCACGCTGCTTTCGAGTTCGGTGAGCTCGATCTGGGCGGACTTGAAGCCTTCGAACAGGGAGGCGGTGGAGGGGTCGATTTTTTCGAGCTCGTGAATGCTGCGGCTGAGCTCACGGAGGCCATCGATGATGCTCCCCTCCCCTTCGCTGAGGCGGCTGGTGATGCTGCCGCAGAGCTCGGCGAGGCGTGCGCCATTGGCGGCGATGCGGTGGCGGGATTCGATTTCCTCCTCTTCGCCGGGCTTGAGATGGGCGGCGGCGATTTCGTTGGCCTGGAACTTCAGCATGTCGATCTGCTGGCTGCTGGCGCGCTCGGAGTTTTCGAGGTCATCAAGCTCGGTGGCGGCGGCGCGCCAGAGCTTCCAGGCGTCCTGGTATTTGGCGAGGGTGTCTTCGATGCCGGCGGATTTGTCGAGCATCTCGAGCTGGCGCTCGCGGGAATTGAGGGACTGGTGATCGTGGGGGCCGTGGAGATCGACGAGGAACTCGCCGAGGCTTTTGAGGACCTGGATGGTGACAGGGGAGCAGTTGACGAACTGTTTGTTGGCGCCGGAGGCGCTGATGGTGCGCTTGATGAGGAGCTCGCCGTCCTGGCAGGGGTCTAGTCCGGCGTCTTGGAGGACGGCATCGATGGCACGGGTGTCCTTGAGGTGGAATCCAGCCTCGACGGTGCAGGCGTCCTGGCCATTGCGGATGAGGGCACGGTCGGCGCGCTCGCCGAGGATGAGTTTGAGGGCGCCGACGATGATGGATTTGCCCGCGCCGGTTTCCCCCGTGACGCCGATCAAACCGGCCGCCAAGTCCCAGGTCACGTCTTCAACGAGGGCGAGATTGCGGATTTTGAGGAAGGAAAGCATGGGTTGGGAAATGGTGGGCAAACGAACATGTACCATGCTTGGAGCATTTCAACTGCGGGAAGGTGAAGTTGCGATCAGGTTTACGTGTGAAGGGGGGCAAGAGCAGTTCTCGGTTTTCGGTTAGCTTTGGATGAGGAGGGAATATTTGTGGGCGTGTGTCACGGCTGGCATTCCATTGGGAAGCGGAAGAGATGGATGACTTGTGCGGGGGCTTGCGCCAAGGGTGGGGTTCTTCAACCTGTAATGACGAGCCAGCCCAATATGAATAAACTGCTGCCGGGGCACGATGTGCTGTGGCTGGTGCTGGATTCGCTGCGGCATGACGTGGCGGTGGCGGAGTGGGAGGGCGGGCGCACGCCGAACCTGGCGCGGCTGACGGGGCCAGGGGGCTGGGAGAAGAGGCACACGCCGGGAAGCTTTACGTTTCCGGCCCATCAGGCCTTCTTTGCGGGATTTCTGCCGACACCCGCCGATCCGGAGGCAAGCCGTGAGCGGCTGTTTGCGGCGCGGTTTGCGGGGAGTGAGACAACGGGAGGCGGCACGAAGGTGTTTGAAGAGGCCAATGTGATCGCCGGTCTGCGAGCCGAGGGATATCATACCATGTGCATCGGCGGGGTGGGGTTTTTCAACCAGCAGACCGCGCTGAGCCGAGTGCTGACGGACCTTTTTGATGAGAGCCACTGGTGCACGGAGTTTGGGGTGACGTGCCGGGAGTCGCCGGTGAACCAGTTTCGTTTTGCGGCGGGACGTGTGGGAGAAGTGGCAGCGGACAAGCCGCTGTGCTGCTTCATCAATGTGTCAGCGCTGCATCAGCCGAACTATTTTTACTGCCGTGAGTCGGGACCGGATGATCTTGAGAGTCATGCGGCGGCATTGCGAGCGGTAGATGAGGCACTGCCGGTGCTCATGGAGGCGTTTCAGCGGCGTTGCAGGCCGGTGTTTCACATCACCTGCTCGGACCATGGGACGGCGTATGGGGAAGAGGGTTTTACGGGACATCGCATGGCGGTGCCCGCGGTATGGGATGTGCCGTATGCGCATGGGGTGGTGGATTTGAGAGAATGGGAGGAGAAGGCATGACAGACATCCGAGAGCAGGTGCGCGAAGGCGGATTGTTTCAGGGCTATGCGTACGGGTATCCGCACAAGATGGCATATCGCGCGCTGAGCCCGGCGGTACCACTGAGGGAGGCATGGGCGGAGGAGCCGAAGGATGCGCTCTTTCTGTATGCGCATGTGCCGTTTTGCAGCGTGCGCTGCGGGTTCTGCAATCTTTTCACGGTGACGGGTCAAGGGGCGGCGAAAAATCGTGTCATCAGCTATCTTGATTCACTGGAGCGGCAGGTGGAGACGCTGCAGGCGTCGCTGGGTACTGAGGCGAGAGTGGCGCGTGTGGCGATCGGAGGAGGGACGCCGACTTTTCTGACGACGAGCGAGCTGGGGCGACTGTTCGATTTGCTGGGCAGCTTTCAACGAACGAATGCGGATGTGCCGTTGGCGGTGGAGATGTCTCCGGACAGCGTGGATGCAGAGAAGCTGGCCCTTCTTCGAGAAAGAGGTGTGACGCGGGCGAGCGTGGGGGTGCAGAGTTTTGTGGAAAAAGACACGCGTGCGCTGGGCAGGCCGCAAAAAGCAGCGGACGTGGAGAGAGCGCTGACAGCGATGAGCGATGCACGTTTTCCAGTGAGGAACCTGGATCTGATCTATGGGGTGGAAGGGCAGACCTGGGAGGACTGGCAGGCATCGTTGCAGGCGGCATTGCGGCATGAGCCAGAGGAGATCTTTCTTTACCCACTTTATGTGAGACCACTCACGGGGCTGGGGCGGAAGGACAAACGGCCGACGGATGCGCGGGAGGAGCTGTACCGGCGCGGGCGCGATTTTCTGCTGTCTGAAGGCTACACGCAGATCTCGATGCGGCTGTTTCGTTCAGCGAAGCATCCGGGTGAATGTGATGTGCATTACTGCTGCCAGGAGGATGGAATGGTGGGACTGGGCGCAGGGGCGAGGTCTTATACACGGGCGCTGCATTACTCGAAGGAATGGGCGGTGGGCCGAAACAGTGTGCAGGAGATTTTGGACCATTATTCAGCGACGCAAGATCATGGGCTGGCCACGTACGGGGCGACGCTGGATCTCGGTGACCAGAAGAGGCGCTATGTGATCAAAAGCATCCTGCGAGCAAGGGGCCTGGAACTGGCGGCTTACAAAAGCATGTTCCAGAGTGCTGCGATGGAAGATTTCCCGCAGCTCCACATGCTGACCGAGCATGGAGCGGCGGTGCTGACGGAAACGCATCTGCAGCCGACGCAACTGGGGCTGGAATGGAGCGACGTGAT
This sequence comes from Prosthecobacter sp., assembly GCF_044222565.1. GTDB lineage: Bacteria > Verrucomicrobiota > Verrucomicrobiia > Verrucomicrobiales > Verrucomicrobiaceae > Prosthecobacter. The sequence goes on along the minus strand of NZ_JBGANA010000004.1, from coordinate 289,211 downwards.
CGGGCCATGGCTCTATTCCGCGCAGGTGAAAGAGGCCATTGCCGCATTTGAACTCCGATGATGAATCCGCGCTGGTCCATTCTCTACCGAGGTCCGCTTTCGAGCTGCAACTATGGCTGCGACTACTGCCCATTTGCGAAAACGCGAAACACAAGGGCGGAGCTGGCGCATGATGCCGAGTGCCTGAAGCGATTCTGTGACTGGGTGGAATCACGACCTGAGCAGATTGGCTTTCTTTTCACGCCGTGGGGAGAGGCGATGATTCACCGGCACTATCAGGAGGCACTGTGCCGGCTGAGCCACATGGCGAATGTGTGGCGGGTGGCTGTGCAGACGAATCTGGCTTTTCCGGTGGAGTCGCTCAGCGGGTGTAAGCGCGAGACGGCCGCGCTGTGGACGACGTACCATCCGACTGAGACAACCATTCCGCGTTTTACGGCGAAATGCGCGGCGCTGAGGGAGGCGGGGATCCGCCACAGTGTGGGGATCGTGGGAAAACGGGAAGCTTTTGATGACATCCATGCCCTGAGGGCGGCGCTGCCGAAGGAAACGTATCTATGGATCAATGCGTGGAAGCGCGAGAAGGATTATTACTCACAGGAGGAGCTCGCGATGCTGCGCGGCATTGATCCGCACTTTGATTTTAATGTGGTGCCGCATGCGAGCCTGGGAAGGGCGTGCAGGGCCGGCCATTCGGCGTTTACGGTGGATGGCAGCGGCGACGCACGAAGGTGCCATTTTATTCCAACCGTCATCGGCAACATTTACGATGCGAATTTTGCACAGGCGCTGCTGCCACGGCCATGCAGCATCGGCGAATGCCGCTGCCACATTGGCTACGTAAGCCTGGAGCATCTGCGTCTTGAGACCGTGTATGGAGACGGCGTCCTGGAGAGGATTCCGCTAAATTTTGGCTTTTCCTCGATGGCCTCGAAGGCTTAAATCCGCTCATGCCTGGCAAGTATTTAAGCCGCAAGTCCACACCGCAAACCTGGAGGCAGGGGGATGTGTTTATCATCGCCACTGACGAACTGCCGAAAGAACTGAAGGCCCGCCCGCCTGTGCTGGCCGAGGGAGAAGTGACGGGACATGCGCACCGAATCAAGGCGGGCACAAGGGCCCAGGTGCTGGCGGATGCCAGCGGAGGATTGTTTCTCGATGTGGAGGACGCCGAGGCGACCATTCTGCACGAAGAGCACGGCCCGGTGACGGTGCCGCGTGGACAATACCTGGTGCGCATTCAGCGAGAATATCATCCAAAGGAAATCCGCCGCGTGATCGACTGAAGCGCATGAAGATGGAGAAAAAATATGAACTGCTGGCCCTGCTGGAGAGCGGGAAGAGCGCGCCCGAGAAATTTGAAACCTCGCTGCTGGATCTGACGGGCTTCAGCGACACGTCCCGGCTGCCAGCGGAAATCCGGTGCCACACGCTGATCTGGAAAAACTCCTCCATCACCGAGCTGCCCGAAGGACTGGAGGTGCGCCACAAGCTGGATCTGAGCGGATCCAGCCAGCTGGAGAAGCTGCCGGCCGGACTGAGTGTCTCGGTGCTGGCTTTGAACAACTGCACCCGGCTGGAAGCGCTGCCAGAAAACCTGAGGGTGGATTTCCTGACACTGGACGGGTGTGTGGGGCTCAAGCACTGGCCTGAGACTGCGAAGGTGAGCATCGGAACACTTTCCGCGCGAGGCTGCACCGGACTGGCCAGGCTGCCAGATGGGTTGGGACCGCTGACGACGCTGAATCTGCGAGACTGCGCCCGCGTGGAGCATCTGCCCGAGGGCATGCAGGTGCGGGCGTGGGTGGACATAGGCGGCACCCAAATCGAAGGACTGCCAAAGTCCATGGCGGGCACCGGGCTCAGATGGCGCGGTGTGAGCGTGACACCGCAGATCGCCTTTTTCCCGGAGACGCTGAAATCCGCGGACGCTCTCAATGAAAGCAACGCGGAGGTGAGGCGGGTGATGATCGAACGCATCGGGTTCGAGCGCTTCCTGCAGGAATGCAACGCCCGAGTGCTGCATGAAGACAGGGACCCGGGCGGACCGCGCCAGCTGCTGCAGGTGGAGCTGGCGAGTGATGAGCCGCTGGTGTGCGTGTCTGTGAGGTGCCCTTCCACGGGGCGGCACTATCTGATCCGGGTGCCGCCGACGATGCGGACGTGCCACCAAGCGGTGGCGTGGACGGCGGGCTTTGACAATCCGGACGACTATGTGCCGGTGGTGGAGACGTGAGCGACCTCCCAGTCGTAGGTGTCGCGGCCTTCATGGAGGACGCCGGGGAGGAGATCGCCGAAGGCATTGACTTCGAGGACGTGGGGGAGGTGTTTGTGGGCATCGATGAGGACATCGACACCGCCGTAGAGTGAGCGGGGGAAGCAGGCCATGGCGTGCTCTGCCTGAGCGCACATGGCGGTGAAGGCGGCCGCGCCGAGATGCGCGCGGAGATCCTCAGCAGAGGCACGGCGCGCGCCGAACTGGAGATTGGTGAAAGGTCCCTCCGACAAGCGAGCAACAACATGACGCGCCCTGCCGGCAATGACGACAATGCGCACGTCAAAGCGCCGCCCCTGCCAGCCCGACTTGGGCACCCATACTTCCGCGTGGGAGTGATGACGGCACACGGCGTCCACGAGGCGGCGGATATCGCGGAGGTTCTCATAGCGGGTGATGGCGCGCCAGTTGTGAAGGAGGGTGCCGTGCGGTCCGCCGGGACTCATCTTCGCGGTGGAAAAAGCCTGCATGCGACCGGCGGAGCGCTCCAAAGCGACGGTGCCGGAGGCGGAGGAGCCGTGGCAGAGCTTGAGAAAGACGCGGTTTTTTCCGGCGGCATCCATACGGGCCAGCAGATCGTCAAAATCGCGAGGAACGCCGAGCGCGGGTGGCACACGGACGCCGGCAGCGTACAGGCGCGCGTGACAGGCGGCCTTGTCATTCATGACGGTGATGTCAGCAGGGTGCTGCATCCAGCGCACGTTTTGAAAATGATCGTCCAACTGACGGAGGGCGTGGCAAAAGCCCTGATGGTACTGATGAGAGGCGATGATGCGACCGGGGTCTTCCGCGAGGTCTTCCGTGTTAATTTCAAGCCAGTCATGCCGGACGTGAGTGAGACCGCGGGCGAGCAATGCTTTTTCGACCGGCCAGTTTTTCCCTGGGGAGTCGATGCGGACGATCAAGCCCTCCTGGGATGGAGGGAGAGAACTGCCGTTTAAAAAATCGATCCAAGCCAGACTGTCTGGGAACTGACCCGTGCGCTCCAACACCGCGCCTGTGAACGAAACAGCGCGCGGTGACTCCGGATTCCAGAGGCAGAAGAAGGGCATGTGTTACTCGCCCACGGCTACGAAGGGGCCGTACTCTCCCAAGTCCTGCTTTTCTGAGAGATTCACGCCAGGGAAAGCGGCCTTGAGCTGGCTCATGCCCTCGGCAGTGCAGTAATGATGGTGCAAATCCAAGGATCTGAGGCGCATCAAATCCGGGCATTTGGTCAAGTGCGCCGCACCTTCATCCGTGAGGGTGCCGAGAGAAAGATCGAGACTCTGAATGCGGCTCATGATGGGCGCGGACACGAGAGCCTCGGCGATTTGATCGACGATGATCGAGTCACGCAGGCCCAAGTGTTTCAAGCCGGGGAACAAGGCGCCATCGAGCAGGGGCTTGAGGTCCGCGATGCTGCCGTCCCAGCCGTATTCGTCTGTGCCGAGCCAGAGCTCGAGTTTTTCGAGCTTCGGAAGATCCATGCTGAAGACTTCTGCGAGGACGGTGCGGGGAAGGCCGCCGGTCTCAATGGTGAGCGATTCCAGAGAAGCGAGCTGCATTTTGCCGCCGAGGCTCAGGCCGCTGCCGCCACGAACGCTGAAGTGTTTCAACGCGGGATAGGCGGAGAAGAGAGGTGAGACGTCGGTCTGATTGATCCACGACATTTCATTTTCCTCGCTGATGATGTCGCCAAAGAAAATGGCGGTGAGATTTGGCAAAGCGTGTCGCGCGCCGACGAGGAGCTGAACGATTTCGGTGCTGTCGTTCCCCGAATCGTCTCCGAACCATGCGCCGATGACGATGGCAGTGGTTTTGGCCGCGGCGGGATCGGCGGTGAAGGCCGCGAACAGTTCCGCCATGGAGTGCTCAGGCTCATAGTCGATGCGGAAGCGGTAGGTAACGCCGTCTTTGACAGGATTTCCAGGAGCGTAGTCGTCAACGGGAGAACCAAGCCAGGAGGAGAGATTTTCTGAAATCATGGTGCGCGATTCTGACGGGTTCGCACGATCTGGCAAGCAGACTTATGGTCACGACCGCGGAGATCTGCCGCTCCAGGCTTTGAAGGCGCGGGAGAAGTGGGCGGCGGATTTGTAGCCGAGTTCGGCGGCGACGGCTTTTACCAAGGCGTCGGGCTGGCGAAGTTTGATGGCGGCTTGGGAGAGTTTCAAGCGGGTGAGGCAGGCGAGAGGGGTCTCGGTATCATAGCGCTGGAAGAGGCGGGTGAAGTAGGCGGCGGAAACGTGGCAGGCTTTGGCGGCCTGCTCGATACTGCTGAGGACGGGGTAGTTCCGCAGGAGGTGGCCGCGGCAGCGAAGGTAGGTGGCGTAGGCGGGATCGATGGGGGTGGTAGCGGACTGGCGGGAGTCGGCACAGAGGACGAGGGCGTGCTCGAGAGCTGAACAGGCGGCGCGGAGGCCGAAGCGGCCGCCGCGGAGGGCGTGGTCGATGACTTCTTCGAGCAAGGAGATGACGCGGGAGGCATCGGTGACTCGGAGGACGGTGCCGGGAGAGAGGTCAAGATCGCGCATCAACTGCACGGCGCGGGCGCCGGTGAAATTGAAGAAGTATTTTACCATGGGCTCTTCGGCGGAGCTGCGGATGACCTGAGGTGTGGTGGAGTCGAAGATGAAGGCGTGGCCGGGCTCGATGGGGTGGGTTTGATCGGCGAGGGTGACGCTGCCGTTTCCTTTGGAGACGAACTCGAAGGCGAGGAAGGGAAAGGCTTTGCGATCGACGATGAAATCCGGAGCGCACCACTCACAGCCGCCGCCGACGAGGCAGAGGGTGGAGGCATGGCGCTGGCGGTCCTCCCACTCGGGGAGGAAGAAGCGGCGGGTGCGGACGACTTGGGTGGAGAAGTAGTCCGCCTGGTCGGTGGCGGGCATGGCTGGGTGAGAGGATCAACGGATGCGAAGGAGTGGAATCTTGCTGCGAAGGGTCAAGAATCGTCAATTGAGCGGCAAACATTCGACGCACTGACGGGTTGCCATTTGAAGGGGACCGAAGTCACTTGTGGGTATGTCCCAACCACTCTCTGGAATCATTCCGCCTCTTGTTACGCCGCTACGTGATCGCGACCTGCTCGACTGTGAGGGGCTGGAGCGGCTGATCGAGCATCTGATCAGCGGCGGGGTGTCCGGGTTGTTTATTCTTGGCACGACGGGTGAGGGGCCGAGCCTGAGCTACCGGCTTCGGCGGGAGCTGATCGAACGGACGTGCAAGCAGACGGCGGGGCGTGTGCCGGTGCTGGTGGGGATCACGGATACGTCGTTTACGGAGAGTGTGAATCTGGCGAGGCACAGCGCGGAGGCGGGGGCGACGCATGTGGTGACGGCACCGCCGTATTACTTCCCTGCCGCACCGCCAGAAATGCAGGAGTATATTCAAGATCTCGTGGCGGAGATGCCGCTGCCGATGTTTCTGTATAACATGCCGGGGCTGACGAAGGTGAGCTTTGAGATCGATCTGGTGAAGCGAGCGCTGGAAATGCCGGGTGTGTGCGGGGTGAAGGACAGCTCGTGCGACATGATCTACTTTCACCGACTGCTGGAAGTGGCGAAGCAGCGGGCGGACTGGAGCGTGCTGGTGGGACCGGAGGAACTGACGGCGGAAGCGGTGCTGCTAGGCGGGCATGGAGGGATCAATGGCGGGGCGAATCTGCACCCCAAACTTTATGTGGAGATGTATCAGGCAGCGGCGGCGCAGGATCTGCAGCGGACGCGGGAGCTGCATGCGAAGGTGATGCAGCTGGCGGGGAGCATTTATACGGTGGGGCGGCACAAGTCGGCGATCATCAAGGGGATCAAGTGCGGTCTGTCGCTTCTGGGGATTTGTGAGGATCACATGGCGGAGCCGTTTCACCGGTTTCGTGAGGCGGAGCGGGCGATCATTCGGGAAAGGCTGGTGGGGCTGGGGTTGATCAAGAACTGAATGATGACCTGCGGAATACACGGAAGCCGGAATGATTGAGCGGCGTTTTTAAATCTTACTTTTTTACTTATGAAATCTGTTTCACTGATTTGTTTTGTTGCTGTTTTGATGTCTGTCTGCGGTGCTTCTGCGCAGCAGATTGTGGGTGGGTTTGGTACGGTGTCTCCTGGTGACAAGGAGGTGAAGGGGGCGGCGGAGTTTGCGGTGAAGGCGAAGGATGCGAAGCTGGTGCTGCAGAGCATTGAGAGTGCGGAGCGGCAGGTGGTGGCGGGAATGAACTATAAAATGGTGCTGCATGTGACGGAGGGGGCGACGGCGCAGAAGGCGGCGGTGGTGGTGTGGCAGAAGCTGGACCGCAGCCAGGAGCTGACTTCGTGGGAGTGGCTGAAGGCGAAGGAGCAGCAGGCGGGGATTTTGAAGTCGGAGTATATTTATGACACGGGGCCGTATCCCTCTATCCATGCGACGACGATCGTGGAGACGCCGACAGGGATGGTGACGGCGTGGTTTGGCGGAACGGCGGAGAGGAATCCGGATGTGTGCATCTGGGTGTCGCGGCTGGTAGATGGAAAGTGGACGGAGAGTGTGGAAGTGGCCAATGGAGTGCAGGCGGATGGGAAGCGGCACCCGACGTGGAATCCGGTGCTGTTTCAGCCGAAGGACGCGCCGCTGATGCTGTTTTATAAAGTGGGGCCTTCGCCGAGCACGTGGTGGGGTGAGCTGAAAACTTCGACGGATGGTGGCAAGACGTGGTCTGCGGCGCAGAAGCTGCCGAAGGGAATCTTTGGGCCGATCAAGAACAAACCGGTGCAGCTGGCCAATGGCGACATCCTGTGCCCGACGAGCAATGAGACGGAGACAAAGCCGAGCGCGTGGGCGATCTATTTTGAGCGCACAAGTGATCTGGGCAAGACATGGCAGCGCACGGAGCTGCTGCATGACGGATTGAAGGTGAGTGCGATTCAGCCGAGCATTCTTTTCCTGGGTGGTGACAATCTGGAAGCGGTGGGACGCACGCGACAGGGGAAGGTGTTTCAGATCGAGTCTGCTGATGCGGGGCGGACGTGGGGTGAGATTTCGCTGACGGAGCTGCCGAATCCGAACTCGGGAACGGATGCGGTGACGCTGAAGGATGGAAGGCACCTGCTGATTTATAACCACACGGCCAAGGGGCGCAGTCCGCTGAACCTGGCGCTGAGCAAGGACGGCAAAGTGTGGGAGGCGGCGCTGGTGCTGGAGGATGAGCCGAAGAAGGAGTTCAGCTATCCGGCGATCATTCAGACGAGCGACGGCCTGGTGCACATCACCTACACGTGGAAGAGGCAGAAGGTGAAGCACGTGGTGGTGGATCCGGCGAAGCTGGTGCTGAAGCCGATGGTGGGTGGCGTGTGGCCCTGAAAAATGACGAAACCAGAATGAGGAATGACGAATGAGGGGATTCAAGGTACGCAGGTTGCAGCGATCCGTTCTGCTGTTCGTTCTCGCTTCGACTGTTTCGGTTCAAGTGCTGGCACAAACACAGGCAGAGTCAGCGCTGCACATGCAGATGTCCAAGGCGTGGGAGGTGACGTGGGGGCGCTTTTATCTGCCGCAGGTGCAGACTTTTGGGGATTACCTGAGCAGTTATGAAAAGGGCAAGGAGCAGGCGCATCTGCCGACGGCTGAGGAGGTGAAGCGGCAGTATCCGAATCCGTGTGGTTACAGCACGGGGATGGAGGACGGGGCGATCCTGGGTGGTGCGATGCTCAGCGTGCTGTGTGACCGGTTTGCGGTGACAGGCGAGGAGGCGCTGCGGGAGAATGCGGCGAGTGTGTTTGCGGGGCTGAAGCGCTGCGCGACGGTGCATGGGGTGCGGGGCTTTGTGGCGCGGAATGTGTGTCCGGAAGATGGGAAGAGTGTGTACATCAATTCGTCGCGGGATCAGGTGACGCACTTTGTGCATGGGCTGTGGCAGTATTATCGGAGTCCGCTGGCGGATGAGGCGACAAAGAAAGAGATCCGTATGGTGCTGGCGGATGTGGCGGAGCGGATGATTGCGTTTGTGACGCCGGAGAACGATTTTGATTTCTGCCGCGCCGACGGTCAGCGCTGCCCGCTGGGCATCTGCCGGATGTGGAATGTGCAGGCGCATGAGGCCGCACGACTGCCAATGATTTATGCAGCGGCGTGGGACGTGACGCGTGATGAGCGGTATCGCAAAGAATGGAGACGCTATGCGGCAGAGGCCATCGAACAGTCCGCCAACCCCGGGGATAACAAGCCTGCCTACGCGCTGCTGCAGATGCAGTGCTCTTTGGAGGTGCTCCACGACCTGGAGCCTGACGCAGCACTGAAGGCCACGATCCATGAGCGGATGACGCATGTGCGTGATCTCGCGGCGAAGCGTTTTAACAGCGTGCTGGCGCAGATCGCCAAAAAGAGTGCGGAAGAGATGAGGATGCTGGGGCCGGACTGGCGAAAGGTGGCGGTGTGGAAGGATCAGAAGGGGTATCCGAATCCGCAGTGGGGTCCGTATCGAGAGATCTGGCATCTTACGCGGGAGGCGGGGGAGTCGGCGCTGATTTTGCGCATGGTCGATCCGCCTTCAGATTCCGCGGCGCAGCAGAAGGCCCTGGCGGATCTGATCCGCGGCTTTGACTACGAGCATAATTCCAGCTGTGGCATCATTTACCATCTGGCGGCCTACTGGAAGGCACGCCGCATTCATCTGCTGGCTCCTTGATATGATTCCGCTTCCCATGATAACCCGTCTTTTTGCCACCGGCCTGTTGCTACCAGCCGTGCTGCCATGTGTTTGCATGGCGGACACGGGTGATGTGCGTGACGTGCGCGTAATCCGCACCGCCGAGCAAGAACCCCGTGCCGCCCTGCTGGGGCAGCCGAGCCTGGCTTTGTGGAAGGAGAAGCACCTGGTGGCGGCTTATCAACTGGGCATTCCAGGGAAGATGGACATGGGCAGCATTGATGCCGTGGTCTCCACTGATGACGGACAGAACTGGAGTATTCCGAGCACGATTTTCGACAGCACCGCGCGGCATGGCGCCATGCAGTTTGGCTACTGCAATGCGGTGCTGTACAAGCCGCCGGGGCAGGATGTACTGTGGTGCTTTGCCATGCGCTGCCCGCTGAACTATGCGGACAGCGAGGACTCCCACCTTGCCGCGGCGTACAGCGGCGATGGGGGGCGCTCGTGGAATCCGGTGGAGCCGGCCATGCACTACACAGGGCCGCTCGTCATTCTGGGGGAGATCCAGCGCATCGAGGAAAACGGCCACCCTGTGTATGTGATGCCGGCGCACCGCAACACGCGGCGGGCGGATCCGCATGGGACGCGTGAGCATTTTGTGCTGCGGAGCACGAGCCTGCTGGACTGGAAGCTGGGCGGCTATGTACCGCTGCCGGAAAGGAACGGCACTTTTCTGCATGAGGGGCAGATCGCCGTACTCGATGCGAAGCATGGGAAGCTGAAGATGGTGATGCGAACTTCCACGGGAACCCCTGAGGGGAAATTGTTGGATGGCGGTGCGCTGAATCCGCCACGCGCATGGTCCAGCACGAGCGAGGATGGCGGTGTGAGCTGGAGCGTGGCGCAAGAAGAGCCGGAGCTGTGGAACACGGTTTCGGAGGCGTGGTTCGGGCGCAGCCAGGACGGACGCTTTCTGTATGTGTACAATGACGGTCCGGCATTCAGCCGCATGGCGCTGCGTTACAAAACAACAAATGCAGCGGGTGAATGGGGAGCGGAGCAGACTTTCTTCGATGCGGGGATTCACAACTCGTACCCCACGCTGATCGAAACAGGCCCGGGTGAGTTTCGTGCGGTATGGGACAGCGGCGATGACAAGCGGCATCGCCGTGCCATCCGCTTTGGCAAGCTGAGCCTGCCAGCTGTGAACCCTGCGAAGCCGTGATGCCACAACCCTCCAGCGCATTCCATTTTCCACCCACCCTTTATGATCAAGCCTCACCTCCTCATATGCGCAATGCTTGTGGCGCCGCTTCTCCCGCTGAACACCTTTGCAGCCGATGACGCCAAGCTAGAGATCACCGATGCCTCGAAGAAAAAGGAGGCGACATCCACCCTTACCCTGCCTGCAGACCAGAAGCAGAATGTGATCGTGTATAAAGAGGCGGGGCGCTATGGCGGGTGGCCGGCGAACCATGGGCTGTGGCAGTGGGGGGATGAACTGGTGGCGGGCTTTACCTCGACATGGTACAAGCAGACGACGACGGATCACCGGATCGACCGCACGAAGCCGAGCTATGAGATTCAAGCGCGGAGTGTGGATGGCGGGAAGACGTGGAAGACGGAGGAGGATGTGCCTTTTAAGGATCCGAAGAATGAGGCGAAGCCGGTGGCGCTGAAGGAGCCGCTGGATTTCACAGAGGCGGGTTTTGCGCTGATGTTTCGCTTTGGCGGGCTGCATGCGGGGCCCTCGTGGTTTTACACGAGCGTGGACCGGTGCAAGACGTGGAAGGGGCCGTACAGCTTCAGCGTGCCCGGAGTCGAGGGCATCTGCACGCGGACGGACTTGATTGTGCTGGGGAAGCAGGACTGCCTGATGTTTGGGAGCTGTGGGAAGAAGAATGATGGGAAGGAAGGGCGCGTTTTTTGTGCGCGCACGACGGATGGCGGGGTGAACTGGTCGTTTGTTTCGTGGATTGGGCCGGAGCCGATGGAGGGGGGCTATGCGATCATGCCTTCGTCCTTGCGTCTGAAGGATGGGACGATTTTGACGACGATCCGGAGATCGGATCCGAAGGTGTCGGGGTTTATTGAATCGTGGCGCAGCACGGACCTGGGCAAGACGTGGACGCAGGCGGGCATGGTGGCGACGCACATCGGAGGGAATCCGCCAGCGATGGTGCAACTGCAGGATGGGCGGGTGGCGGTGAGCTTTGGCCACCGGCACAAGCCCTCGGGGATGCGAGCGGCGATCAGCGCGGATGGTGGGGTGACGTGGGGGCCGCAGATCGTGCTGCGGGAAGATGGTTTTGATGGAGATTTGGGATATCCGCGCAGTGTAGTGAGGCCGGATGGGAAGGTGCTGACGGTGTATTATTACAATGGACCGAAGGAGGATGACCGGGCGATTGAGGGGACGTTTTGGAGGGCGCCGTAGAGGGGATGTTGGCGGTGGTTTGCCATTGTTGGCGGTGGTTTGCGATGGTTTATCGGAGGCTGGGGGTGAGGCGAGGAGGGCGCAGCAGGCGTCGTGCGTGGGCTGAGCCGCACTCGGCGAGTGCGGACCACTTCGCGAAGGGGGGCTTGCGGAGCGGCGAGGAGATTTGGTGGGTTTTAAGCTAGGATGGGCGGTGGAGAGCGTTTGAGGTAGCACTCATGAAATTTCGTTTTTTCTCCCTGCTTTCCGTTCGTGTGATTGTCGCAGCGTGTGCTGCTTTGCTGGTGTGTGACTCTGCCTTTGCGCAAGGGAAGGCAGCGGGGCTGCCGCCGGGGATCAGGATGGAAAAGGACGTCTCTTACATTCCGGACGGGGATGAGGCGCAGAAGCTGGATTTGTATCTGCCGGAGAAGGAGTCGGAGAAACCGCTGCCTCTGATCGTGCACATTCATGGCGGCGGGTGGATGGGCGGGAGCAAGTATCCGTGCGCGGTGGCGGGCATGGTTTCGAAAGGCTATGCGGTGGCGAGCGTGGAGTATCGCTTCAGCCAGAAGGCGAAGTTTCCAGCGCAGATCCAGGACTGCCAGGCGGCGATCCGCTGGCTGCGCGCACATGCGAAGCAATACAACTTTGACAACGACCATGTGGGTGTGGTGGGTGGCTCGGCGGGCGGGCATCTGTCTGCGCTGGTGGGGACAGCGGGTGGAAAGAAGGCCTTCCCAATGATCGGCGGGAATGAGGAGCAGTCTGACCGGGTGCAGGCGGTGTGCGACATCTTTGGGCCGACGGATTTCAGCACGGTAGTACAGCAGGCGGCGGACGACAAGAATGTGAAGAACATCTTTGAGTTTAACACGCCGAAGGATCCGTATTCGGAGTTGATCGGCACGAAGCTGGATGACAAGGCGAAGGCTGAGGCAGTGAGCCCGGTGCATTATGTGAGCAAAGACAATCCGCCGTTTGTCATTCTGCATGGGACGCATGACACGCTGGTGCCGTATGCGCAGAGCGAGGAATTTGCGACGGTGCTGAAGGAGAGGGGCGTGGAGGTGTGGCTGCAGAAGCTGCCGGGCTCAGGGCATGGCGGACCGGGCTTTGGCAAGCCGGCGGTGATTCAGCTTATGGCGAATTTTTTCGACAAGTATCTGCAGGGTAAAGACGTGAAGATCGAGCTGGTGCCGGAGGCGGAGGTGACGGTGGAGCCGGCAAAGGCTGGGCTGAAGTGAGGTCTTGCACGGCGGGTGGGAGGCGTGGTTGAATGGTGGGATGAAATTCCTGCGCCTCTTTGTTTTCCTTGGTTTGAGTCTGGGCATCGTCTCCGGCGAGGATGCGAAGAAGGATGAGTTCAAGAGCAAGATACCGCTGAAAGTGCTGTCGGATGAGGAGCAGGCAAAGCTGCTGGCGAAGAGGCTGGAGGGAAGCCTGGGCCAATCGTTTGGATCCTTTGCGAACATGTTCATGGTGCGGAGCCAGATGGATCTCAGGGTCTGCGTGGGACTGAAGGGAATGAGCCGAGAGATCGCCGAGGCGGAGCTGCAGCCGGTGTTTCCTGAGTTTTACAAACCGACTTTGAAGGAGCTGCTGGATGCGATCGCGCTGCAGACTTCGTCTGCGTGGGGCTACCGGAAGGAGGATCAGTTTGCGAGCTCCAAAGTGGCTGACACGAAGGAAGAGGATCATGTGGTGATCTTCTCGTTCACGTCGGTGCTCGCCGAAGCGAAACCCAAGAAGCCGTACACGCTGGAGCTTGCCAAGGACTGGAAGTCAGAAGATCGAGGCCACTGGGTGGCCTGCATACCACCGACGTTTCCAGTGGGGATGGACGTGTATGAACTGGGCACCTATTCCGCAGCGAAGAAGGAGGATGAGGCGGCCCTGTTTGAGAAGGTGAGGAAGGAGGTGGCGCTGGAGTGGGCGAACCGGGTGAAGAAGGATGTGAAAGCAGCGGATCTGAAAGAAGCGAAGGTGGGCAGCTATGAAGCGCTGCATTTTGATGCGATGATTCCCTCCCGCGAAGGCAAGGAAATCCGGTGGCGGCACTGGGTCTTCATGGTGGACAACGCGTGCTACTTTATCGTGAGCACGATCTATCCCGAAATGGAGGAGCGGCTGTATCCCGATGTGAAGCAGATGCTGGCGAGCTTTAAGATGGTGAAGAAGTGATGGGGCGGAGCGGGGACACCTAATGCGGAAAAATCATTTTGGATCGAGAGAGAAGAGCTTCACCGCATCGGGGTCGCCGGTAACTCCGACTCTTTTGGGCAGCAAAAGCTTCTGCTTCTCGTCCTGATCCCACTGCGCATCATAGGCGGCACGGCCGAGGCCGGTGAGCCGATGAAACAGATAACGGGCGGCGCTATGGTCTTCAGCATACTGATCGCCCCAGTAAACCTGGAGGACTGCATTTTCCTCAAAGGCGGTGGCAGCCGCCGAGGGCAAGCGGTGGCAGACCGAGTAGACATGCACCTTTTTGGTGGAGTCGTAACTCTTGTGTCTGATGAGCCACGCCGTTGCAGGGCGGTGTTTTTGCTCTGGCAGAGTGAATGTCACGGTGGTGATATTCGGAGAGTCGGATTCGGTCTGGATGGTGATGATCTCCGCGCCGATGGTGCCATCGAAGTGATGAATGGTTTCGATCACCTTGTGATTATTCGGCGGACCTGTCATCGTGATGCTATTCGCCGAGATGGAAACCGAGGCGTCCTTCGGCCAGCCAGTGGGTTTCAAATCGTGGTCGGACGGATCGAGCCGCCAGGACTGATGATCTGCGACGGGCCTATGCATGGAAGGACCAATGAGAAGATAACAGGCGCGAGATTCTGGAATGACTTTCAAGCACCAGTTTTGTTCGAGGCCCGAGATGTCGAAGCCGTCATCATTCCACCAGCGATCATCATGCGAGGCCGCAACCGATCCGATCTGCCGGGCAACCTGCCAGCCGTTTTTCCAGAGCAACAGAAACAAGCTGGCATCATCCCTTGAGGCGTTTTTGCCGTTGCCCCGGGGCTCGACGGCGATGAGAGCGGCTGGCTGATTGTCGCCAAAAAGATTTCCCCACCAGCCATGGCAGTCGTCTGAGTGAATCTGAATGAAAGGCGCCTGGACAGGGCCACGCGGGGCAACATCCTGCATGGTGGCGATAGCGCGGCGGATGAACTCTTTCTCCTGCCGGGAAGGATCTGCAGCGATGGCGAGACTGCTCCAGAGGAGCGTCGCGGCCAGAATGGGGAGCGGAAATGCACTGCTCATTTTTTCGGAGTCTTTTTGGCTGGTTGGGGCCATTGAAATTTGCGAACCACGGCGGGATCTCCAGTGACTTTGATTTTGATGCGTTTGATGTCCGGCTTGGGGAGGGCATGGAGCCATTCATCTTCGAGGAGTTTCCGGCTCAGGCCGGTGAGGAGCTCAAAGCAATCGTAGGGATCGAGAAATTCGCCTTTGGGAAGCTGCAATTCGGCCAGCGAAGATGAACCTGTTTCATCATCGGGAGCAGAGTCTCGAACGGTGATGTGTGATTCATCGTCATCATCGGGGACAAAAGCCCAGCTTAGACTTTTACCGCTGTCCCGTTCACGAAAAGTAATGGTGAATCCGCCGGTATCGACCGTGTGGAAGCAGGCAAGCAGCCCACTCTTAACACCATTCCTCAAGGGATAGATCCAACGGGTGTCCCAGTGCGCCAAACGCTCGTGGCCGCGCTGATAGCAGATGTAGCCGCCGATGAGCGCATACGGGCCCCAATCATCCAGCCCGGTGGGAACGAGGCGCGCTGATTTGTCATCGTAGCGCCAGGAAGACTGCTCGCCGCCATGACGCTCGGTGCGGATGAAGCCCTGGACGATCTGCAGGCCCATGTCCTTGCGGCGGTAAATGTCAAAAATCTGCGCGCTGCCCAGAAGCTGGCGGTAGCGCCAGCGGCCATCCTTCCAAACAAGGAACGAGAGCCAGTGCGGGGGATAGTCGTATTCATCCTGAGGCGGACGATGAAAGGTGACCAAGGCGACGGTTTCGTCTTTTGAAAAAAAGGTGCCCCAGCGAGCTTCGCCGTCAGCAAAGAGCATGGTGGTCGCGGTGCCAGGCGTGTTGGTGCGAGCGGGAGCCACATTTGCAAGCATTTCAAGGCAGCGCCGCTCCGCCTCTGCCTGAATCTGCTGTTCTTCCGGAGGATCGCCCTCTGCGGCCCAACAGCCGACTGCTGACAGGAGGGCCAGCATGATGGTGAATTTCATGCCCTATTTTCTTGAACGGCGGAGTGGTCGCAATCTTTTTGTAGGATCTTTTTTGCCGTTGCAGTGACGTGCGGCGATAAGAAATCTGACACAAGAGTCAGGTTGCGGAGTGGGACATGCATCGTCTCATTGAGAACTGAGGCCCTGCTGCGCCGGCTCCGGTGGTGGCTGCTGATTATTCCGGAGAACCAACCTCTTACTTCATTCACATTATGGGACAACAAGGCAACACACAAGGCGACCTGGGATGGTCGGAACTGAACACGAAGGACGCGGCGGGCGCGCTGAAATTTTACTCATCCCTGGTGGGCTGGGAAGCCAAGGGCGAGCCGATGCCGGGCTACCATATCTTTGGTCGTGGTGGCGAAATGCTGGGCGGGATCTCGGACGCGCATTGTGGTGAAGGCGAAAAGAAAGCGCCGCAGTGGATGCCGTACATCACGGTGGATGATCTGGATGCGACGCTGGCGAAGGTGGAGGGGTTGGGTGGCAAGGTGATCATGCCGGCAATGGCGATTCCGAATGATGGCGGGCGCATTGCGATCATCCAGGATCCGCAGGGTGTGGCGACGGGACTGGCGCAGTACAAGAAGAAAGAGTGTGCAGCGTGAAGTTTGATGGATTTGGGGGGAATGAATGCGCACGTGCTGTGCGTTTCATTCCCTCTTTTTCTCCCCTTCTCCATGATCTCCCGTGCTCTTTTTTATTGTTCGTTTCTGGCTGCTGCTTTTGGTTTTACCGCGCCTGCTTTGGCTGAGGACTGGGGGGCGTATGTGATCGTGCCGGTGAGTGCTCCGGGGATGGTGCTGGAGGCGGTGGATGCGGGGACGGCTGACGGCACGCGGGTGTCGATCGGGAATCCGACGGGGAAGGCGGAGCAGAAGTGGGTGATCGTCCCGAAGGGGGATGGGTTCTTTGCGATCAAGCCGTCTTACAGCAACACGCTGACGCTTGCGGCGGACAAGGGCGGGGTGAAGAATGGAACGGGGATCGTGCTGGAGACGGACAGCGGGAAGGACTGGCAGATGTGGAAGATTCAGAAGAATGAGTCGGGCTCGTACTCGATCATCCCGAGGCATGCGCCGACGCAGGGGATTGATGATCTGGGCGGGAAGAAAGAGCCGGGAGCGAAGATCGACCTGTGGCAGCACAATGCGAACGATCAGCATCTGCAATGGCAGATCAAGCCGCTGGCGGGGAGCGCGATTGCGGGAGCGGAGGCGGCGCCTGCTGCGCCGATGTATGTGCCGGTGGCGATCAAGCCGGAGGAGATTTTGGCGGGGACGATCAAGCAGACGCAGTTTAACCAGAGCAAGGTTTTCCCGGGGACGGTGCGGGATGTGACAGTGTTCATCCCGGCGCAGTATGATGGGAGCAAGCCGGCGTGTGTGTATGTGAAGACGGATGGCTACAATGCGCGGGAGAAGACTTTCATGGAGACTCTCATTGCGACGAAGGAGATGCCGGTGACGATCGGGGTGTTTGTGAAGCCGGGGACGCTGCCGGCGCCGATGAAGGGGACGATGGACCGGCGGAATCGTGATCTGGAGTATGATGGGGTGGGCGATGAGAATGTGCGCTTTCTGCACGATGAGCTGCTGCCGTTTGTGGCGAAGGAGTTTGATTTGAAGATGTCCACGGATGGGAATGACCGGTGCATTTCGGGCGGGAGCAGCGGGGGTATTGCAGCCTTCACTGCGGCGTGGCACCGGCCAGAGGCTTTCAGCCGGGTGTATGCGGCGAGCGGTAGCTGGGTGGCCTTTCGCGGCGGGCATGAGTTTCCGACGATGGTGCGGAAGTTTGAAGCGAAGCCGATCCGTGCGTATCTAACGACGGCGACGCATGACATGGAGAACTGCGCGGGGGACTGGTACCTGACGGACCAGGAGATGGACAAGGCGCTGAAGTTTTCAGGCTATGACTACCAGTTCCGCACAATCGAGGGGCGACATGTTGCGGGGTATGGGGAGAACTACCTGGAGGCGATGGCGTTTTTGTGGAAGGGGTGGCCGGAGCGTGTGAAGGCGGGACCGAGCGCGCCGCGGGCGCAGGAGGTGATCGTGCCTGGCGAGGGGTGGGAGCTGCTGGCGGAAGGATTTAAGAGTACGCGGGGACCTTCATGCAATGAGAAGGGGGAGGTGTTCTTTGCGGATACGAGCAACAATAAGATTCACCGGATTGAGCTGGATGGGAAGGTGAGTGAGTTCGTGAAGGATGTGAATGCGCACTGCGTGAGCGTGGGCGCGAATGGGAATGTGTACACGATCTCGGAGAAGTCGGGGAAGCTGATGTTGTTTGATGCGACGGGTGCGGGCAGTGTGGTGATGGAGGACATCCTGGGGCACTCGATCCTGGCGATGCCGACGGGGGCGCTGTATGTGACAACGAATGGCGACAAGCCGAAAGAGGAGGGCACGGTGTGGCTGATCAAGGACGGGAAGAAGACGCAGGTGGACAAGGGCATTAAGTTTGCGACAGGGATGGCGTATCGGCCGGATCAGTGGCTGCTGACCGTGGCGGAAGGGCACTCGAAGTGGGCGTACAGCTATCAGATTGATGAGGATGGCACGCTGAAGAACAAGGAGCGGTTTTTCCATCTGCATGTGGCGGATTGGGAGGATGACGCGGGGCCGGAGTGCCTGTGCTACTCCATCGAGGGACGGCAGTTTATTGCGACGAAGAGCGGGGTTCAAATTAGCGCGGATGACGGACCGACGCAGATCATTTTGCCGGTGCCGGATCGGAGCCGGGTGACGGCGGTGGCGATCGGAGGGAAGGACAAGGACACTCTGTATGCGTTTTGCATGAACAAGATCTGGAAGCGGAAGATTTTGCAGCATGCGATGGGGGCATGGAGTCCGTGGACGAAAATGACGGGGACGAAGCTGTAGGGGGTGGGTGATGCGGAGCTCCGTGCGCATGCGTGTGGCGGAGCGCGGTGGGGACGCTGCTGGTGGACGTCGGCGTGTTGCGGAGTTGTGGATTTGCTTCCCGGATTGCCGGAAGTTAACCCAGGGTTGCCTCGCTTAGGCTCGGCTAACCCTGGGCTGTAATCCGCAGCTCCTTTGGAGCTGGTGTGAGGTGGGGCAGAGTGGCGAAAGATTGCGCTGGATTGGTGGCAGCGGGCAACTTGGTAAAGCGAAGCGTGTGGTGATGGCGGAGTTCTGCAGACTCGGAGTTCCGCGCTCCCGGGCGCTGGGGGTTTTGCAGGATATCGGGGATGAGCCATGGGGCTCTGGTTGAGGGCTGCCGGGACGCCGTGACTCTGTGACACGTCTCCCGGAGCGAGCTGATGCTCGCGAGTACTTTTTTCTGAATGATGCGGCGGTATGAAAAAAGAATGAGGGGGCTTGCTAAGGTTTGTGGGGGCTGGGGTATATTCTTGGGAATGACCGATCCTCATCAGCAGCAGGTGCTTCAGCTTTTTGTTCGCCATCAGGGGCGGATCAAGGGGTTCATTGTGTCGCTGATGGCGGCGGACTTTGCGGGGGCGGAGGATGTGGTGCAGGAGACGTTTCTGGTGGTGCAGCGGAAGGCGGCAGAGTTTGAGGCGGAGAGCAATTTCATTGCGTGGGCGTTTCAGATTGCGCGGTTTCAGGTGATGAAGGCGCAGGCGCAGCAGCGACGGGCGGCGGACCGGTTTTCGGATGAGGTGCTGGAGGCGCTGGCGGCGAGTGCGCCGGTGGAGGCGAGGGATGATTCGAAGCTTTCGGCGCTGCCGGGGTGCCTGATGAAGCTGGCGCCGCAAGCACGGCGGGTGGTGGATCTGTTTTATGAGCATGAGCACAAGCCGCAGGAGATCGCGCGGATTTTGTCATGGACACCAGCGGCGGTGAGCGTGGCGCTGTCTAGAGCGCGGGGCTTTTTGAGGAAGTGTATTGAGGAACAACTGGCGGAGGTGAAGGCATGACTGACGAACGACTGGATCATTTAATTGATGAGCATCTGAACGGGATGATGAGTGATGAAGCGCGGGCAGAGCTGGAGGAGCGGCTGCTGCATTCGGCAACGGATCGCGCGCGGTTTTGGGAACTGGCGGGGAGCCATGCGCTGCTGCATGAAGGAATGCAGGGGCAGCGGGTGGAAGAGACCGTGAAGCCGCGGGCGAAGGTGAGGTCGGTGTGGCTGCAATGGCGGCCGATTGCTGCTGCGGCGGCGGGGATTGCGCTGGGGATGTTTGGGACTTCGATGGTGTTTGCGTATGTGGCTCCGCGGATGGCCCAGCGTGTGGTTCTGCTGAAGGAGGGATTTGAGGCTGATGTGTCGCGCACGGAGCCGGGGCTGCCGAAGGAGCTGGGGACGTGGAGCGGGGATGATGCGGCGGTGGTGGATGCGGCGGATGATTTGAAAGCGAAGACGGGGCGCAAGATGCTGCGCTTTAACAGTGCGACGCATGCGGGTGAGAATGCGTCGAAGAGCGCGTGGTGTGATGTTTATCGCCTCGTGGATCTGAGGGGCGTGGCGGCGGCTGATGAAATGGGATCGCTGAGGCTGGTGGCGAATTTTGTCTCCACCGAGACAGCCAAGGATGAGGAGTATGTGTGCTTTGTGGAGCTGTGTGCGGTGGAGGAGGGGGTGATGCCTGGGGTGCTGCCGGACAATCTGCCGTGGTATCGGGAGAACAGTGCGGCGATGGCCACGCGAAAGCTGCCGCTGAAGGGGGATGGGCAGTGGAAGGCGATCAATGTGATGATGCCGATGCCGCCGCAGGCGAAGTATGCGCTGGTGCATGTGGCGGTGATGCGGGCGAAACCGGCGCGGTCGGCGGAGCCGGTACAATTTGGCAGCCACTATGTGGATGATGTGAAGCTGGAACTCATGACTCCCTCGGGAGTGCGTTGATATGATGATGCGGATGAATGGCACTCTGTTAAGGCGGATCATAGGGTGCGTCGGTGCCGCTGTGCGCCGGCGTGTGGCGGAGCCTCTTCCAGACGCTGCTGGTAAGCTGCAGATGCGGCGAAGCGCTGAATTTGCTTCCCGGTTTGCTTGCGATAACCCAGGGGAGCCTCGCCAAGGCTCGGCACCCCTGGGCTATAATCCGCAGCCCCTTCAGGGCTGGAGCGAGATCGGAAGCGGTGTTGGAAAAGGTCAATTCTTTGGTTCAAAATTCGACGCGAAAGAAGGTGCATACCTCACGATGCATGCCCTTAACCAAGTGCCATTCATGGCGCGGATTTTGATTTTATGTTTTGTCGCTTTGGCGAGTACGCGTGGAGCTCAGGTGTCGTGCGCTGTACCGGGGTATGAGCGGCTGCGGGCTGAGGGTGGGGAGTGGAAGGTGGAGGCGGGGAAGATTCTTTTTTCGGAGCTGTCGTGCGCGGCATGTCATCATGAAGGGACACCGAAGACGCCGACGCTGATGTGGAAGGCGGGGCCGGATCTTTCGGCTGCGGGGGATCGGCTGCGAGCGGAGTGGGTGCGTGCTTTTTTGGCGGATCCGGCGAAGGTGAAACCGGGGACAACGATGCCTGCTATGCTGGCGGGAATGGAAGAGGGGAAGAAGGCGGATGTGATTGAGGATCTGACGCATCATCTCATGAGTCTGCGGGCGAAGCGGAAGAGCACGGTGGAGCCGGTGATGGGTGCGGCGAAATCGGGGCGCACGGTGTTTCTGAGCCTCGGGTGCGTGGCTTGCCATGGGAAAGAGCCGATGAAGGGGCTGGAGGGGAAATATGCGCCGGGGGAGCTGGCGAAGTTTCTTTTGTCGCCGCTGGCGGCGCGGCCTGCGGGTCGTATGCCGGAGCAGCGAGTGGGGAAGAAGGATGCGGCGCACCTGGCAGCCTATCTAGCGCCGGAGGTGATGAAGGCGGAAGTGTTTGTGGTGGATGAGGAACGGGCGAAGCGTGGGCGAAAGTCGTTTGCAGCACTGGGCTGCGTCGCTTGCCATGGAAAGGAGCCGGTGGCGAAGACGGTGCCGCTGGTGGCGATGAAGGGCGGATGCCTGGAGAAAGAGCCTAAGGCAGGGCTGCCACGCTATACGCTGAGTGAGGAGCAGCGTGAGGTTTTGCTAACGACGCTGGCGGCGGGTGATGTGACGAAGCCGAGGGATGAGGTGCGGCATATCATGCTGCAGAGGAATTGTTTTGCGTGTCATCAGCGTGGAGGGCTTGGTGGGCCGACGCCGGATATTGGCATTCACTTTACTTCGACAAAGGATGATCTGGGTGATCTAGGACGACTGCCGCCGCCGCTGGATGGGGTGGGGCGGAAATTTATTGGTAGTGCGCTGGGAGCGATCCTGCGGGGGCGTGATCCGGTGCGGACTTACATGCGGGTGAAGATGCCGGGCTTTGGCGATGAGCTCGCGAATGAGCTGGGGAAGATGCTGAGCAGGGCGGATGCGGATGCGAGTGTAAAGCCGTATGTGAGGCCGAAGGATGCGGAGCATGCGGGGACGACTGAGTGGGGGCGTGAGATGGTGGGGATCAAGGGGTATGCGTGCATCATTTGTCATGACATCAACGGGCAGCCTTCGCTGGGGATCGGGGCGTATGATCTGGCGCAGATGCCGAAGCGGCTGAGGCCAGAGTGGATGCGCGACTTTTTGATGAATCCGGTAGGCTTTCCGACGGGGTCGCGCATGCCGCCGTTTTGGCCGGGAGGGCAGCCGATGAACCCGACGCTGGGTGGCGGGACGACCGAGAGACAGATCGACAGTCTGCTGCGTTATCTGGCGGAGGTGGATGAGAGTCTGCCGCCGGAGGGGCTGGCGAGTCGTGCGTCGCTGGTGCTGGAGCCGAAGGACAGGCCGATTGTTTTCCGCACGTTTGTGAAGGGCACGGGAACGCATGCGATTGCAGTGGGTTTTCCGGGCGGGATGAATGTGACGTTTGATGCGCTGGCGGTGCGGTGGTCGATGGCGTGGCGGGGGAAGTTTATTGATGCGGATGGGACGTGGAACCAGCGCTACACAAAGATGGAGCAGCCGCTGGGAGAGGCGCTGGTGCATCTGGAGGAGGTGGGTGTGATTGGGATTGTGGGTGAGGAGAAGGTGGCGCCGTTGTTTCGAGGGTATCGTGTGACGGCGGAGGGAGTGCCGGTGTTTGAGTATGATCTGGGGGCGCTGCGTGTGGAGGATCGGGTGGAAGCGAATGGGAAGGGTGGATTGAAGAGGATGATTCGGGTCACGAGGCAGACGAAGGAGGTGGTGCAGATCACGGCGAAGCCGGGGGCGCGGGTGAAGGTGTCTGTGCCGGGCGGTGCGACGCGGCTTGAGTTTAAAGAGGGAGTTTCGGAATTTGTGGAGGACATCTCATGGTGAAGTTTTGTGTGTGGATCGTTGCTTTGCTCTGCGCGGTGAATGGTGCTGCGGAGGAGGCGTATCGTCGGATCACGCTGCAGCATCCGGAGGAGCTGACGCTGGAGGCGGGGGGAATCGCGCCGATGCCGGGTGGAAGGCTGGCGGTGGCGACGCGGCGTGGGGAGGTGTGGATCGCGGAGAATGCGTACTCCACGGACGGCAGCGGGGTGGTGTGGAAGAAGTTTGCGAGTGCGCTGCATGAACCGCTGGGGCTGGCGTTTCACGATGGGGATTTGTATGTGAGTCAGCGCAGCGAGGTGACGAGGCTGCGTGATACGATTGGTGATGGTGTGGCTGATGAGTATCGGTGCATTGCAAAGGGGTGGGGTGTGACCGGGGCCTACCATGAATACACATATGGGCCGAAGTTTGATCCGGCAGGGAACATGTGGATCACGCTGAACTGCACGATGGGAGATGTGGTGTTGCCGAATCGGGACTGGCGTGGCTACAGTCTGCGAATGACGCCGGATGGGAAGTGGCAGCCGGTCTCCGGTGGGATGAGATCGCCGTGTGGGATTGGCATTAATGCTGAGGGTGATGTGTTTTATACGGATCAGCAGGGGCACTGGAATTCGGCGTGCGGGATTCATCATATCGCGCAGGGGCGGTTTCATGGGCATATTGCTTCGTTTGCTTCGGCGAAGCTGCCGGGGGCGCCGTTTGCGGAGCCGAAGGAGCTGGTGGAAAATGTGCCGGTAGCGGAGGCGGCGAAGCGGATGCCGATTTACAAGCCTGCGGCGGTGTGGATGCCGTATCGCAAGATGGGGATGAGCACGACGGACATGGCGTATGATGGGACGGGCGGGAAGTTTGGGCCGTTTGCAGGGCAGTTCTTTGTGGGGGAGCTGACGCAGGCGGCGATCAATCGCGTGTTTTTGGAGAAGGTGGGCGGCGAGTATCAGGGGGCGTGCTTTCCCTTCATGGAGCGCTTTCAGTCGGGGGTGTTGCGGCTGGAGTTTGGCGAAGATGGATCGCTGTTTGTGGGTGAGACGAGCCGGGGGTGGAGCTCGGTGGGGAGCAAGCCGTATGGGGTGGAGCGAGTGGTGTGGAATGGGAAGGGGCCGTTTTCGATGAGGACGATGGAGGCGAGGCCGAAGGGGTTTCGGTGTACGTTTACGCAGCCTGTGACCAAGGAGGCGGTAATGACCGCGAAGTGGCAGATGCGGAGCTACACGTATGAGTATCACGCGGATTATGGCGGGCCGGACATGGATGTGAAGGAGCCGGTGGTGCGCGTGGTCGATGTCGCGAAAGATGGATTGAGCGTGGAGCTGGAGATTGACGGCCTGCGTGAAGGCTATGTGCATGAGCTGACTGTGAAGGGGCTGCGATCTCAGGAAGATGCATTGCTCACGCCTGAAATTGCGCATTACACTTTGAACCACATTCCGACCCAACCATGAACCGACGACATTTCATTACCTCTGCTGCTTCAACCTTTGCACTTGCCTCCCGTGGTGCTGAACCTATGCGTAAGTGGCGGGTGGTGGTGCTGGGGAACAAGGGGAGCTATGGGCATAGTCTTGACACGATGTGGCTGAAGGTGCCGGGGACGGAGATCGTGGCGGCAGCGGATCCGGATGCGAAGAAGCTGGAGGCGACGCTGAAGGAGCTGAACATTATGCAGGGTTTTACGGATTATCATGACATCGCGAAGGCGAAGCCGGATGTGGTGGCGATTGGACCGGCGATGGGGCTGCACAGGGACATGGCACTGGTGGCGGCGGCTTCGGGTGCGCGGGGGATTTATTTGGAGAAGCCGTTTTGCCGCACGCTGGCGGAGGCGGATGAGATCATCGCGGCGTGTGAGAAGAACGGCGTGAAGCTGGCACTGGCGCATCGCAACCGATGGCACCCGACGCTGCCGGTGGTGAAGAAATTGGTGCAGGAGGGGCTTATTGGGAGGCTGCTGGAGATTCGTGGGCGCGGGAAGGAAGACCGGCGCGGTGGGATGGAGGATCTGTGGACTTTGGGGTCGCACGTGCTGAACCTGGGTGTGTTTCTGGCGGGGAAGCCGGTGGCGTGCACGGGGGCGATCATGCAGGACGCGAAGCCGGTGACGCAGGCGGAGGTGATCAAAACGAAGGCGGACTTTGGGCCGATAGCGGGGAACGAGGTGCATGCGCGATTTGATCTGGAATCGGGCGTGCCGTTTTACTTTGATTCGATCCAGGAGGCGGGTGATCCGAAGGTGGGCTTTGGGCTGCAACTCATCGGGACGAAGGGGATCATCGACATTCGCGTGGATCAGACGCCGCTGGCGCACCTGTGCGCGGGGAGTCCGTTTCAGCCGATGAAGGAAGCGCGGACGTGGGTGCCGATCAGTGCGGCGGGTGTTGGCGAGCCGGAGCCGATTGCGGACATCGGCAAGCAGGTGATGAGCCATGCGACGGGTGCGCTGGATTTGATCGCGTGCATGGAAGACAAAGAGCGGCAGCCGCTGTGCAGCGGGTCGGACGGGCGGCTGACGGTGGAGATGATCACGGCGGTGATGGCCTCGCATGTGCGCCAGGGTGAGCGTGTGAGCTTTCCGCTGGAGATGCCGGAGAATCCCCTTTCCACCTGGAAGTAACGCAACCTCACACGCGCATGAAATTGAACATTTTTCTCATCACTTTGCTTCTTACGGCGCCGCTGGCGGTGGGTGCAGGTCGCGAACCAGAAACGACGCGAGACAACATCGCGCTGCTGCAGAAGAAGAAGCTAATCAGCGAACCGGAATACTGGCTGGAGCATGCCGTGGAAGGCGGCAAGTGCGACGGGGCGAAGGTGGCGGGGCTGCTGGTGGAGCTGGTGAAAGTGCTGAAGCCCGTGGCGACCAAGGAGGAGGCGCTGGATGTGCTGGTGCAGCGCGCGCTGATCAGCTCGCCGGATTACTGGAAGAAGAATGCGGTGGCTGGCGGCCAGTGCAGCGGGGCGAATGTGGCGATTGTGCTGGATCGCATCGCGGGAAGGCTGCCGATGGAGGCACCGAAGTCGGCGAGCGCGAAGCCGCTGGAGGCGATGGCGTTTGCGGAGCTGAAGGAGAGCTATGATGTGGTAATCGCGGGCGCGGGAACCGGCGGATGTGGTGCGGCGGTGCAGGCGGCGCGGATGGGCTGCACGGTGCTGCTGCTGGAGGAGACGGACTGGATCGGCGGGCAGATGAATGCGGCGGCGGTGACCTCGATGGATGAGGGCGGGACGCTGGTGAGAAAGCGCGGGCTTTATCGCGAATGGTGCGGGCTGGTGGCTTCGCAATATCAGCCGCTGGGCATCAACTTTATGACGGCGTATTGGAACAGCCACACGTGCCTGGAGCCGCGGGTGGGCCGCCATCTGCTTCATGTGCTGCTGGGGGATGCGCGTGGCAAGGGTGTGCTGGATCTGGTGGAGCGTGCGCGGGTGAGCAAGGTGACGAAGAAGGGGGATACGGTGACGGGAGTGGAGGTGGTGGATTTGATGGAGAAGGGTGGGAAGACGCGGGCGATTCAGTGCCGGGTGCTGATTGATGCGACGGAGTGGGGGGATGTGATTCCGCTGACGGGCGCGCGGTATCGGGTGGGGAATTGCACGAGTGATGCGATCGATGTGAAGCGGCGGGTGCAGGACAACACGTGGACGGCGGTGGTGAAGCAGTATCCGCAGGGGGTGCCGGAGGAGTTGCGCATCAAGGAACCCCCGCCGGGCTATACGGAGAAGGTGCATGCAGCGTTTGTGAAGACGCTGGTGGATGGGGAGAAGGTGGACAGCCAAGGGAAGCCGTGGACGTGGGCGACGTTTATCGGGTATCGCGGGATGCCGGACAGTTCGAGGCCGGGGGATTCGCCGCCGATCACGCGGACGCATCTGAACTATAACAACGACTATGTGGCGAGTGTGGCTGAGATTGAGGATCCGGTGCTGCGCAAGGCGACTGATCGAGCGATGCGGCTGAAGACGCTGCATCTGATTTACTTCATGCAGCATACGCTGGGGAAGACGGACTGGGCGGTGGCGAATGATGAGGGGTATGACACGCCGTGCAATCGGGAGGCGATCGATGAGTGGCTGAAGGAGCGGCCGGAGCTGGGACCGTATCGTGCGATTTTTTATCAGTTTTCGATCATTCCGTATGTGCGGGAGAGCCGGAGGATCATCGGGCTGCATACGATGACGGCGAGGGAGATCGAGCGGAAGAAGGGCAGGCCGGTGCAGTTTCCTCATACGGTGGCGCTGGGGGACTACCCGGTGGACATGCATGGGTCGATGTCGAAGCCTTGGCTGGAGCTGGACCTGGATCGTGAGGAGGATATTCCAGACAAGTTTGGAGGGCATGGCTCGGGGCCGTTTGCGATTCCGTTTGAGAGTTTTATTCCGGAGAAGGTGGACGGCTTTTTGCCGGCGGAGAAAAACATTTCGCAATCGCGCATGGTGAATGGAGCAACGCGACTGCAGCCGCACACGATGATGATGGGGCAGGCGGTGGGAGCCATCGCGGCGCTGTCGATTCAGAACCAGGTGCAGCCGCGCGCACTGGATCCGGGGCTGGTGCAGCGGGTGCTGCTGGAGGCGGGGAGTGTTTTGAATATTGAACCGATGACGAAAACCAAATGAAGAGATCTTATTTTTCCCTGTTTGCACTGCTGCTGATTTCGCTGCGTGCGGTTTCACTGATGGCGGCTCCGCCGAATGATCCAGCGACCACGCTGGTGCCGGATGATTTTGGCGTGACGACGAGAACGCCGCCGGTGATCAAGGTGGACCCGGGGCCGAAGTACTGGCCGCGGATGCGGATGTGGCAGGGGATTCCGAGCATTGAGCGCACGGCGAAGGGACGGCTGTGGGCGACGTGGTACGCGGGGCCGCTGAGCGAGGGGAGCAGCGGAAATCATGCTCTGCTGGTGACGAGCGATGATGATGGCGTGACGTGGAGCAATCCGGTGGCGGTGTATGATCCGACGACATTTTTTGAAGGGAGCACGGGAGATCCGAATGTGTGGATTGATCCGCAGGGGCGGCTGTGGTGGTTTGTGTTTCGGATTCTGAAAGTGAAGCACCCTGAGGGCATTCGTTCGCTGTGGGGCTTCTGCTGCGAGAATCCGGATGAGGCGATGCCGAAGTGGAATGCGCCGGTGCTGGCGGGATTTGGGCTGGGGCTGAACAAGCCGACGGTGCTCTCGAATGGTGACTGGCTGCGGCCGATTGATAATAATCAGGAAACGAAGCAGGGGACGCGGACGCAGTTTTATGTCTCGCATGATCAGGGCAAGAGCTATTCGTTTCTCTCGAAGTTCAGCATCAAGGATGTGTCGTTTGCGGAGCACATGGCAGTGGAGCGCAAGGACGGCAGCCTGCTTATGATGGCGAGAACGACGTATGGGATCGCGCAGGCGGAGTCGTTTGATCATGGGGCGACGTGGGTGAACGAGGGGCCGTTTACGAAGGAGCGCGGGCTGAACACGCGGTTCTTTTTGCGCAAGCTGAAGTCGGGTGCGCTGCTGCTGGTGGTGAATGATGTTCCGCGCGGGCGGGACCGGCTGACGGCGATGCTTTCTGAAGATGATGGCAAGACGTGGCCGCACAAGCTGATGCTGGATGAGCGGCAGCGGGTGAGCTATCCGGACGGGACGGAGGGCGCGAACGGTTTTATTTATGTGACGTATGACCGCGGGCGGTATGAGAAGGATGAGCAGGAGATCTTGTTTGCGAAGTTCAGCGAGGCGGACATCAAGGCGGGGAAGATTGTGACGGAGGGGAGCAGGCTGAAGCAGATGGTCAACCGGCTGGCTGATTCTGAGGGCGGTGTACACAAGAGCCGTGAGCCGCAGCTGATGGAGGAGGCGTTTGAGAAGAGCAAAGGGGTGAAGAAGTGAGCGGGAGTGACGTTGAGAGCCCATCCTTTTATGAAGACCTGCTTTGTACTTTTGTTGTTATGCCTCTGCGTTGGAGTGAGCCGTGCGGAGGTGAAGCTGCCGGCGCTGTTTTCTGATCACATGGTGGCGCAGGCGCGGACGCCGGTGCCGGTCTGGGGATGGGCGAAGGAGGGTGAGGAGGTGCAGGTGACGCTGGCGACGGAAACGAAGAGCGCCAAGGCGGGTGCGGATGGGAAGTGGAAGGTGATGCTGGGCGCGATGAAGGCGAGTCATGAGCCGCAGACGCTGACGGTGAAGGGAGTCAATACAGTGACGGTGAAGGATGTGCTGATCGGCGAGGTGTGGCTGGGCGGCGGGCAATCCAACATGGCGTTTCAGGTGGCGGCACCGAATGTGGCGCCGGAGACGCTGGCGGAGGCGAAGGCGCAGACGCTGACGGTGAAGTCAAAGATTCGGTTTTTCATGGTGACCAGCCGCGGAGCAGATGAGCCGCAGGAGGATGTGGGAGGAAGCTGGGCCATTGCCGCGCCGGAGACGATCGGCAAATGCTCGGCGGTGGCGTGGTACTTTGGGCTGGCGCTGCAGCAGAAGCTGCACACACCGGTGGGGTTGATTGTTTCATCCGTGGGTGGGACGGGAGCGGAGATGTGGATTCCGAAGGAGGACCTGGACAAGACCTCGGTGGGAGCGGCGATTTGGAAGCGCCATGAGGAGGCGCTGAAGGGATATTCGAAGGAGGCGGAGGCGAAGTACAAGGAAGAAGAGGCGGCGTGGCGGAAGGCGAACCCGACGCAGGAGCTGATGGTGAAGAATGCGAAGCAGAGGCCGCGGCCTTTTTACGCGCCGGATGGGAGCAAGGTGCCGACGCGGCTGTACAACGGGAAGATCGCAGGGCTGGAGCCTTATGCGGTGAAAGGTGTCATCTGGTTTCAGGGGGACGGGAATGGCAAGCACCCAGAGGAATATCCGGAGCTGATCCAGACACTGATCCGCACGTGGCGTGCGCATTGGCATGCGGAGCTGCCGTTTTACTATGTGGAGGTGAACAACATGCACCCGCTGCAGACGAGGCCGGATGAGGACAAGTTTTTGCCAGTGATCCGCGAGGCGCAAAATGCGGCGCTGAAGCTGCCGAAGACGGGTGTGGTGTGTTCGATCGATCTGGGCATCGCGGAGAACGCGCACTTTCCGGTGAAGAAGCCGGTGGGGGACCGGCTGGCTAATCTGGCGCTCTCGGAGGTGTATGGCCTTGAGCTAGGAGAGGTGCACAGCCCGGAGTTTGCGTCGCATGAGGCCGAGGGGGAGAAGGTGCGTGTGCGGCTGAAATATGCGGATGGGCTGAAAGCGCGTGGTGCGGAGGTGCGGGGCTTTGTACTGAAGAATTCGGATGGGAAGTGGGTGTGGGCGGAAGGGAAGATCGAGGGGAATGAGGTGGTGGTGTGGAGCAAGGAGGCGCCTAAGCCGCAGGAGGTGCGGTATGCGTGGGCGGAGAATCCGATTGTGTCGCTGGAGAACGGGGCTGGGCTGCCTCTGAGGCCGTTTCGGGTGGTGGTGGAGAGGGAGTGAGGCGGGGCGCTGGGTTTGCTTTCCTGTTTGCTAACGGCAACCCAGGACGGCGCTCGTTTTGGCTCGCTTGCCCTGGACTGTATTACGCCGCCCTTTCAGGGCTG
The DNA here is from genome assembly GCF_044222565.1 of Prosthecobacter sp. Lineage (GTDB taxonomy): Bacteria > Verrucomicrobiota > Verrucomicrobiia > Verrucomicrobiales > Verrucomicrobiaceae > Prosthecobacter. The sequence continues at coordinate 258,856 of NZ_JBGANA010000004.1, read as the reverse complement.
AACGAATTGCGAGTGCCGCGCATGTCAAAGATGCGCATGCGGGATTCAAGATCGTGCATTCGTTGGTGGTTGCAAAACGTGCGAAATCCGAGCTTAACTGAGTGTGATAAACGAATGATGATTTTGATTATGACACGGAGTTTTGTTTTTAGCTTTGCCTTGATGGCCTCTTTGCACGCTGCGGAGCCTTTCACCAATTCCATCGGCATGAAATTCGTGCGTATCGAGCCCGGTTCGTTCATGATGGGACAGGACGGACCAGCGGCCGATTATAAGATGACGAAGCATCCGGCGAAGTTTGATGATGCAGACTGGGATGAGAAGCCTGCGCACCGGGTGACGATCACGCAGACGTTTCATCTGGGCACGACCGAAGTCACATTGGGGCAGTACCGACAATTCAAGCCGGTGTTTCGACAGGGAAGTGGCAAGGATGATGATGCGCTGAGTGGTGTGAGCTGGGACCAGGCGCAGCAGTTTTGTGAATGGCTGTCAAAGAAGGAAAGCAAATCCTACCGCCTGCCCACCGAGGCAGAATGGGAATATGCCTGCCGTGCCGGAACGACGACTTTGTTTTATGTCGGAGACGTCCTGCCTGAGGGATTCCAACCGTGGCCCGACAAGGCCGGGGTCCGCGCGCGCTTCTTCGGTGATGCCCCCCTGCCGAAGGAGTACCGAGATGAGAAGCAACTCAATTTGCAGGTCGCGCAGTCCGCACCGAACCCATGGGGTCTTTACGACATGCACAGCAACGTCGCCGAGTGGTGCCAGGACTGGTACGGACCCTATGAGTCGGGCGAGCAGACGGACCCGCTGGGCCGAAGCGCGGGTGACTTCCGCGTGATCCGAGGCGGGCATCACTCGATGTTCGCAAGACTTCTGCGTTCGGCGAACCGCACCGCCTGGCTGCCGCAGACAAAAACTGACAAGGTGGGATTCCGCGTCGTTCTGGGCGAGCTGCCGTCAGGCAAATCGCTGCCAACTCCACAGCCGGCGCTGAATGCGCAGGAGGTGAAGCAGGAAAGCATCAAGATCGAACAAGGATCGCGGGATGTGCCGGTGTTTGTGGAGCCGAAGCCGTTTGTTAAGATCGCGAAGGATTCGTTTGGGCCGCTGTTTTCCGCGCACAATCACAGCCCTGGAATCACCGAATGCCCGAACGGGGATCTGCTGGCCGTGTGGTATTCCTGCGTGGATGAGGGCGGAAGCGAGCTGTGCAATGTGGCGAGCCGTTTACGACGTGGGAGCAGCGAGTGGGAGGCGGCATCGCCGTTCTGGGATGGGGCGGATGTGAATGATCATGGGCCGAAGATCTGGTGGGATGAGAAATCGACGCTGTATCACTTCTGCAAAGGCCGCGATGAAAACCTCGTGCGCACTTCCACCAATAACGGCGTGACCTGGAGCAAAGCTCTTGTCATGCAGCCTGGGGGTGAGTTTGGCAATCAACCGATCCGTCTCACTGATGGCACCCTTGTGATCACGAATGACTCGCGGCAATGCAGTCTGGTCTTCAGCCATGATGACGGGAAGACGTGGGAGTTTAATGACGTGAAGCAGCGGCCGAGTGATTTTCGGCCGGGTGGCAAGGGATTCCGATATCCAGGGATTCATGCGCCAATCGTACAGCTCAGCGATGGGCGCATCATGGCGATAAGCCGGAATGACAAGCCAGAGGATCAGGCGAAGTTTGGGTATAAGACGCCGGTCAGTTACAGCAGTGATCTGGGCAAGACTTGGACGTATGAGGCGAGCGAGTTTCCGGCGATCAGCAGTGTGCAGCGAGCGGTGATGATCCGCCTGAATGATGGCGGGATTTTACTGTGCAGTTTTACGGATCAGTGGAGCGACTGGAAAAACAGGAAGGGGATGACTTTTAAATCGAAGAGCGGGGAGTTCACGGGGTATGGGATGTTTGCGGCGGTGTCGTATGATGAAGGGAAGACTTGGCCGGTGAGGAGGCTGATCACGCCGGGAGGCAAGGAGAGGAGCATCAATATGATTGATCGAGGCATGTGTGTGGTGAGCGACACAATGGCGGAGCCGTGCGGGTATCTTTCCGCGATTCAGACGCGGGATGGAAAGGTGCAGCTCATCACGAGCAAGAATCACTATGTTTTTAATCTGGCGTGGGTGAGTGAGCTGCCGGATTTTTGAGAAAGCGCTGAGCCGCACTCGGAGAGTGCGAACCACTTCACGCTGGATGGCTGAGAGTGAGGCAGGGCGGCCGCCCGCTGTTTGCATTCAATAACGCGACTTGAATGGAGGCATGACCGCATCACTTTGAGCAGACCTACCCCCTACCCTCATGACTGACCATTTTATTTTTGGAGTTTCGGATTTTAAAACAACGGAGCCTTTGCTCAACTTTGCCACGATCATCGAGAGTGGCATGGACTTCATTGAGCCGGGGCTGGCGAAGGTGGCGGCGATGACGGATGAGGAGTTCAGTGAGCTGGCGGTGAAACTGCGCGGCAGCAAGGTGCGGGTGCAGTCGGCGAACTGGTTTCTGCCTCCAACGCTGAAGGTGACCGGGCCGGACGTGGATCAGGCAAAGTCGCGCGAGTTTTTGCAGACGGCGCTGATGAGAGCGAGCGTGCTGGCTGCGAAGGCGGTGGTGTTTGGCAGTCCGGGATCGAGGTCGATTCCGGAGGGTTTTTCGGCCACGGAGGCGAGGAAGCAGATCGTGGACTTTTGTGTGCTGGCTGCAGATGTGATTCAGACGGGCGGCTTTGATTTGAGGATTGCTGTCGAGCACGTGAATCATACGGAGACGAATTTCATCAACACTTTTGCGCAGGCCCTGGATCTGGTGCGGGAGGTGAACCGGAAAGAAATCGGGCTGGCAGCGGACTTTTATCATTTCGCGATGGAGAATGAAGCGACGGACATCGTGAAGGAAGCGGGAGATCTCATCTGCGCGGTTCAGCTGGCAAATCCGCAGGGGCGATGCTTCCCGAAGCCGGGGGTTGAGGTGCCAAAGCTGGATTTGTTTTTGCAGCAACTGAGAGAGATAGGTTACACAGGTGGTGTGTCGGTGGAAGCGAATGCGGGAGATGATCTGGGCAGTGACTGCCGACTGGCGCTGGAGGCTCTGAAGGCGCTGTAATCCGACTGGTGAACGAAGCTACTGTGCGGTGGCGACGGGCTGGATGTTTTTAATTTGCGACGCATCGCGCGATGTTGGTCTGGGGTCGTGCCAGCGATCGCGTGGTGGCGGGGCTTTTGCATCAAGCCATTGGCCGAGCCGCATGCGTAAGGCGGTGAGTGAGCTGTGGGTGTCTTTGCCAAATGCGGACTTGCCGGCATCGGCGTCGTTTTTCTTCACGGTGGTGGCGCGGAGGCCGGGTTCGTTCAAGACGGCGGCGGCGATGCTTTGACGTGGCTGGCCGGAGAGGGCAGTGAAGATGTTGAGGTATTCGACGAGCTGCTGACCGGCACGAAATGTTTTCAGCCGTTGGCTGGGAACGGGGCCGTTAGAAGTGGGGTAGAAGAGCGAGAGTTCATCGGGCTTCTGCCACGAGGCGGTGGTGCCGACGGTCTGCCAAGGCACCACGCCGTCTGCGCCGAGGGCCCAGGCTTCAACGCACCACGCTGCGTTGGCGACGTTCGGTGTGCCGATGGCATTGGAACTGCCGTACATGTAAACGAGGTTGTGGAATTTTTGCGCACGCGAGATGACGCGATCTGAATAGGTACGAAGGGAGCCGCTGACGACTTCGACGCTGGTGACGCCATCGAGGAGATCGCGCTGCCACTGCGGACGAGAGATGTCGGCGCGAAAGGTCAGACGGGGACCGGGGAAAGCAGAGACAGCGTTCCAGAACTCGATGCCGTAGCGACGCAGGGCCCAGAAGTCCTGGGTGTTGGAAGGCTCGTCAAGAATCCATGCAGCGGTGCTTTTTTCCCAGCCTGCGGATTTGCCGGAAACTTTGTTGTTGAGATAGAACTCGAACATGGGTTCCGACCAGCCTTTCTCGTGGAGATGCTGGGCGATGCGTGACGCGGCGCCGCGAAACTGAGACCAGTAGGCGTCGTCGTAGGCGGACTCGATCCAGTAGCCGCCTTTGAAGTGCTGATCGTGATTCATAGGCCAGCTTTCATTCAGCATGAGGTAGAAAGCATCCACGGGCACACCGCTGCGTGGCAGGTCTGCAAAGGCGGAGCCATCGAGCAGAGGGCCGTAAGCTGCGTCCCACTTCGCCCAATCCCAGGTGTCGTCGTTTTTGATTTCGGGCCCGGCATCGATGCGGCCGTTCCAATGATAAGGCAGGCAGTTCAGCGTGGTGCGGTGCTCGTGGGCGAGGCGGTAGTAGTCACGCTCGTGGCCGGGGAGACTGTAGCAATTCATCTGCGGGATGAACGACAAGTGATCTGGCAGGGTGAAATTCCAAACGGTGAGGGCGCAGGGGACGGTCTGTGAGCCGACGGTGACTTTGCCGACGATGCGACCGGCAGGGGCGGTCTTGGGAACATGAAGTTCGATGCAGGTGCTGCCACCTTCCGCGGAAGGCGCGCCTGAGTAGCCATCCGGCACGAGGGGATCCGTGTGGCCTGCGATCAAGGGCATGGCGAAGATCTTTGTCTGCACTCCGGTAATTTCGATGGCCGCTTTTCCTGCGATGGAGAAACTGAGCGTCTCGCCTTTGGCGGCGAAGAATTCGAGCGAGGACAATGGGATGCCGAATTCGTCATAACACACGACGGGGAGGGTGCTCGCTGGTGGTGCTGCGGGGACTGGCGGCAGAGTGGCAACTGTGACTGGGGCACGTGTCTGCGCTGGAAAGGCAGCCTGAGGCGCTGCTGCGTCTTCGAGCCACAGCATGAAGAAGGGGCGCGTGCTTTTTTTGTCGTCTTTGCTGGAGACGTAGCGGTTGAGAAATGGACGGTAGATGAATTTGCTGCCATCGCGAATGTACTCGCTGCCGACGTCGTCCATGATGGCGAAGCCGAAGCTGCGGCCTTCGATGCGTGCCTGCACGACGGCGGGATCGACGGCGATGATCTGCCAGTGATCTGCGTCTCGGGGCGTGGCGTCCGCGAAGCTCCAGAGGGAGCCGCCGACGCTGTTGATCACGCTGGTGATGTCCGGCTGATCGATGCCCCAGCGTTTTTCAGCAGTGCGAGACCAGGCGAATGAGCTGGCTCCGGGCGTCTTTGCATAGCCGGTGCCGGTGCCCTCCACCCAATCGTCGCTGATGGTCGATACGGTCACTCGTCCGAGGGGATCTGCGCCTTCTCCGTGGAGATGAAGCTGGGCTTTTGTCACGCGTCTGCCTTTCAGCGAGGCGGGGTCAATATCGACCAGTGCAAACTCCTGGATGCCTTTGAGCTTGAGCTTTGGCGATGCGCCGTTGTTGCCCTCTACTTCCGTGGGGTAGGATGATACCCAGGTGTCACGAGTGATCTCGACCCGCAGCGGCTCGGCACTGAACGCCGATGTGATGATGATGGCGGTGATGAGACAGAATGGTTTCATGGTTGGATTGCAAACGAACGGCGTGCGGTGATCTGTTCAGGGAAGCAGCAGTGGGTGCTGATCTGTTGACATTGTCACGCGGCTGGCCCTCATCTCCGGCATGTCCTCATCCAAATTATTGACGTTCGTTCTGTCGCTGCTGGCGCTGCCTGTTTTTGCTCAAGAGGTTCTGCCGAAGACTGCGGAGGTTTTTGAGGTGGATGGTCACAAGGCCTTTCTTTATGCAGCACCCAAACCTGCCGCCGGCAAGGCGTGGCTGTGGTATGCACCGACTTTGAACGGCGTTTCGCTGTTTGGCCGGAAGATGTACTACGAGGCCTTCATGAAGGCGGGCATCAGCATTGCGGGATATGATCTGGGTGAGGTGCGGGGTGCGCCGGGGAGCACGGCGAAATTCACATTTTTCTATGATGAGATGGTAAAACGTGGATATTCGCCGAAGCCGATTTTGCTGGGACAGAGCCGGGGCGGGATGATGACGCTGGCATGGGCTTTCCGAAATCCGGAGAAACTGCGGGCGTGGGTGGGCATCTATCCGGTGTGCAATCTGGCGAGCTGGCCGCTGAAGAATTCGAAAGCGCAGACGCTGGCGGATTTTGGCATGCCGGAAGAAGAGCTGACTGCGAAGCTGAGCGAGTTTAACCCGGTGGACAATTTAAAGGGGCTGCTGGAAAACAAGGTGCCGATGTTTGTGGTGCACGGGGACTCGGATGTGGTGGTGCCGTATGAGCTGAATACGGGGCTGCTTAAAGAGCGGTATGCGGCGGGTGGTGGGGAGATCAGCGTGAAGGTGATTCCCGGGGAGGGGCACAAGGTGGGGCCGTCGTTTTTTGAGTGTCGGGAATTGGTGGAGTTTGTGTTGAAGCATGGGGCGCAGTGAGCGGCTCGTGACTCAGGGGGCGGCGCCAGAGCCGACTAGAAGCCGGCGCTCCCAGTACGGACCGGTTCGCGGTGCTTGCTTATGCGGCGTCCTGCTCGCTGAAAATGAGCTTGTTGCAGAAGGGATCGGTAAGGGTCATGCAGATGCCGCCCCAGAAGGCGTCTTCGATGCCGGGACGGTTGTAGTTGTAGTTTTTGGCGAGAAGCTCGGCGTTCCAGGTGCGGAGGTTTTTACAGCGGATGAAGACGTGTGTGCCCGGGGTGCCATCGCCATGGTGCTCGGAAAGGTGAAGGGACAGGCCGTGGAGGATGACGCCCATGTAGAGCGGCGCGGTGGGCTCGAAGCGATGCTCGAACTCCACCGTGCAGCCGAGCCAGCCGCAGTAGAACTCCCGGGCCTTCGCTTCGTCGAAAATGCGCAGAACGGGAATGGTTTGCAGGACATCGATCATGCGCGGAGCTAACTCGAGACGAATGAAAATCCAAGGTGAAAAAGGCTGGCTAAAGAAGCGTGAGCAGGGCAGCTTTCTTTTCCACCAACATTGACTTCTTCCGCCATGTTTCGTTCCTTCTTTTTTATCTCCGCCGTTCTGCTGGCAGCCTTTGCAACCAAGCTACAGGCGCAGCAGATTATTTTGCTGAAACTGGATGATGTGATCGCGAGGCGGGTGGGGACGAAGCCGGTGTCTGACCGGTGGCTGAAGGTGCATGACTATCTGAAGGAGAACGGCATCAAGGGATCGTTTGGCATCATCACGGAGTCTTTGGAGAAAGACAATGCGCTGTATTTTCAGTGGTTGAAGGATGTGCAGGCGGCAGGGCAGATCGAGTTCTGGATGCATGGCTACCACATGAAGAACGCGAGCGAGCCGGGGGAGTTTGAGCATGGCACGGCGGAGGAGCAGCGGGCGATTTTGGCAAAAGGTGAAAAGCTGGCGAAGGAGAAGCTGGGATTTACGCTGCCGGCGTTTGGGCCGCACTGGAGCGGAACGACGGAGGCAACGGATGAAGCGATGGAGATGGTGCCAGAGGTGACGATCTGGCTGTATGGGCCGGAGAAGCCAAAGTTTTACAAACGGCTGAGCATTCCGCGTGTGATGGCGCTGGAGAATCCAACGTTTGTGCCGGACCTGGAGAAGTTTAAAACGTTTTATGAAGCGAAGGCGGCGAAGAAGGATGTGCTGGTGCTGCAGGGACACCCAGAGCAGTGGGATGACAAGCGCTGGGCGGGGTTCACGGGCATCATTGAGTTTCTGAAATCGAAGAACGTTGTGTTCATGACGCCCTCGGAGTATTTGAAGAAAACCCAGTCGAATTGAACATGAGATTTTGCTTTCTGCTTGTCGCTCTGGCTTTGGCTTATGCGCGTGCTGCGGAGCCCCCGAAGCCAACGCATGCGGATGTGCCGTATGGAGCGCATGCGCATCAGCTGATCGACATTCATGTGCCTCCGAAGGGGGAAGGCCCCTTCCCTGCCCTGCTGTGGTACGGGGGGATCTGGAAGGCATCCAAGCATGCGGTGGATGTGAACCGGTTTTTTCCGCACGGGATTGCGGTGGTGGCGGTGGAGGTGCGGACGATGGAGGATGCGACGGCGGACAAGGTGACCGAGCCGATCTCGTATGTGCTGGAGGATGCGATGAGCGCGGTGAAGTTTGTGGTGGAGAATGCGGAGAAGTGGAAGCTGGACCCGAAGAGGATCGCGCTGGGAGGAGGGTCGCAGGGAGCGCTGCCGGCGCTGTATGTGGGATGCAAGGCGCCGGAGCTGGTGACGTGCGTCGCAGCGTATCGCTGCCAGCCGACGATCGACCCGAAGCGGATGCAGGAATGGGTGCCCGGAGTGAAGTGGGGAGCGCCGGCGCTGGGGTGCAGTTTTGAGGAGTCGCTGAAGAGGCGGGATGAACTGCTGCCGGTGATAAAGAAGTGGTCGCCGGACTGGCTGCTGCACAAGAATGCGACGCCAATGTATTTTGAAAACGAATGGGGCATGACGAAGCCGGATGACATCACGCAGGGGAACTATGATGTACACTCGCCAGCGTGGGCGGTGGGGTTTCAGAAGCTGGCGCTCGCCGCCGGGGCCACCTGCTATGTGAAGTATCCGGGGCACCCCACGGAGGGGTATGACGACATTTGGAGTTTTATTGTGAAACAACTGACTGCTAAAATACCGAACCCATGAAAACACTGATTACCTCCCTGATCTGCCTTGTCGCCTGTGTGTCTTTTGCCGAGGAGGCGCCGCTGGCTGCGGTGCAGGCGGCGGATGACGCGCGGGTGGCGGCGATGAAGACACCGGACCGTGACAAGCTGAGCGCGATATTTTCGGATGAGCTGCGCTATTCGCACTCGACGGGGGTGGTGGACACGAAGAGCTCGTTTATTGAGGTGCTGCTGAAGGGGACGACGAAGTATCAGGCTGTGGATTATGTGGAGCGGAATTTTACATTTCCGGCACCGGGGATCGCGCTGATGACGGGGAGTGCGAAATTGAAGATCGGGACGGAGACGGGTGTCATTGAGCCGACGCTGGCGTTTCTGGCGGTATGGCGGCTGGAAGGTGGGAAGTGGAAGTTTCTGGCGTGGCAGTCGTGCAAGCTGACGCCGCCGGCGGGTGCGGCGGCGAAGTAGAGTTCAAGGGCGGCAGGGCGTTTTGGCACGTAGGGTGTGCGGCGGGGCGGATGGGGAACGCTGCTGGTAGATTCTGGATGTGGCGGAGGGCTGGGTTTGCTTCCCTGTTTTGTTGAAGGCAACCCAGGGTCGCCTCGCTGAGGCTCGGCTGACCCTGGGCTTAGTTCCACAGCCCTTTCAGGGCTGGAGAGTGGGCGAGCGGCTTGGAGTCAAAGATGCGCATGCGGGGTTCAAGATTGTGCATCAACTAGGGGTTAATGGTGGATAAATAGTGTGGGGAATGGAGCGTTAGGGGGATGCGCTGAATATTCTCATGCGACGCGCTTTGGACCTCCTTATGAAACTGCTTTTTGTGTTCTTATTCTTTGCGGCGACGTGTCAGGCGGCGGAGCCGCATCTTCCGGAGGGGACGAAGGCGCTGGCTTCGGGGGCGATGAATGGGAGGGGGCCGCTGGCGTTGGTGAATTTGAATCATCATGTGCTGGGGCATGCGCGGGTCTTTGGGAGCAAGGAAGATGATTTGTTTGTGGCTGGGTATGGGGGACCGCAGGCGGTGCATTTGTTCCGGTGGGTGGATGCAGCGGAAACGGGGGCGCCGGTGTTTGCGCAGCCAGTGGAGGTGAAGTGTGCGTACAAGGAGAAGGGCAGTGTGTTTCAGCGGAAGGATGGGGCGATCATCGGGCTGTGGATTGACAAGGAGGCGCTGGTGACGACGGAGTTTGACCGGGAGAAACTGGAGTTTCGGGAGACGAAACGGGTGAAGCTGCCGGGGGCGGTGAAATCGCCAGGGAGCGTGGGGGTGCTGCTGAATGAGGATGGCAGCTATGATCTGGCGTTCGAGATGTCGAACGGTGGCAAAGGGCCGGAGGGGAGTCCGAACACGGAGGAGTGGCGGCCGTTTAACTCATCGGGGATTGCGGTGGGAGAGCTGAGGTATCGCTATTTGATGGGTGTGAACTCGAAGGGAGAGGCAAAGCAGATCACGAAGACGAAGAATGAGGTGTATTTTTCGATGCATGGAATCACCGCTGTGAATCTAGGTGAGGGGCATGAGCGTGATTTGGTGACGGGATCGCGACAGGGGAATCTGGTGTATTACCGGAACAAGGCGGCGAGTGGGTTTGAGCTGGAAACGAAGCGGCTGATTGCGGGTGAGGATGGGAATGCGCTGCGGCATCCGAGCATCAACCCCAGCGTGTGTGCGTATGGTAGTGGGCTGATCGCGTGTGGTGAGGGGTCGCTGTATTTTTACCGGTTCACGGGAAAGTTTACGCAGGCGGGTGCGCCGATTTTTACGGAGCCGGTTTCGGTGCTGCAGGAGCATGCAGACCTGTATGCGGGGACGCTGCCTGCGCCGACAACGGTGGACTGGAATGGCGATGAGGTGCTGGACATCATCGCGGGGAACTCGGAGGGGTTTGTGCTGTTCTTTAAAAACGTGGGGAGCAATGAGGAGCCGAAGTTTCTGCCAGCGACGCGAGTGCAGGCAGGAGGGCGCGAGATTCAGGTGCAGGCGGGGTATGCGGGAAGTTTGCAGGGATTGCAGGAAGCGCGGTGGGGGTATCTCTCACCGAATGTGATCGATTGGAATGGGGATGGGGTGCCGGAACTCATCACGTGTGACATCACGGGGAACTACATGATCTATATGAATCGTGGCACGAAGACGGAGGCGAAGCTGGAGGCGGCGCATCCGATTTATTGCGATGGCATTGATCTTCACGGGATGTGGCGCTGCCGTGCGGCGCTGGCGAAGATCGGGGAGCGGGTGGCGCTGGCGATGGTGGATGGAGACGATCAGTTTCACCTGTACTGGCGCATTGATGATTACAATGTGGAGGATGGTGGGAAGATGCTGCTGGAGGATGGCAAGACGATCGGCGCGAGTGGTGGAGTCGGTGGCATGAGCGGGCGGTGCAAGCTGGACTTCTTTGACTGGAACCAGGATGGGAAGATGGATCTGGTGATCGGCACGGGGCGGGTATGCTCGATTCCTGATCGTGAGACAGGCTACCCGATGGCGGCGCTGGGACAGAATCCGGTGGTGGGCGGACTGATCGGGAAGCTGGTAGATTCAGCGCTGCCGACGAAGCTGAAGAAGACGCTGGGCACGCCGCTGGTCATGCTGAACACGGGGACGAATGCGAAGATGAAATTTGCGCGGCCGCTGACGTTTCAAGACGCGGAGGGCAAGGTCATTCAGCCAGGTGGCGCGCATGAGACGGGCGCGGTGGGAACGATGCTGGGTGGCAATGGGCCGAATCTGCTGATATGCAATGAAGCCGGGAGGATGTTTCTGCTGCCGGGAAAAAAACTGCAAACAAAGCCATGAAGTACTTTTGCTATTTAGCCGTGCTGGTTGTGACGGTGCTGCGCGCGCAGGAGGTGGTGGTGATTGGTGGCACGCCGGGCGGGATTGCCACGGCGGTGACAGCGGCGAGGCTGGGACATGCGGTGACGCTGGTGGAGTATCACCAGCGGATTGGGGGGATGAGCGCGAGCGGACTGGGGGCGAGTGACATTGAGAACCGGGCGATGATTCAGGGATTTTTTCGCGAGTTTGTAGACCGCGTGAAGGCGCACTATGTGGCGGCGTATGGGGAGAAGTCAGAGGCGGTGAAACTGTGCAAAGATGGCTACTGGTATGAACCGAAGGTGGCGGAGGAGGTGTTTGAGAGATTTGTGAAAGAGCAGCCGAAGATCACGGTGCTGAAACAGCATGAGCTCGTGAGTGCCGAGGTGAAGGAGGGGCGGGTAGTCGCGGTGACGATTTTGAATCGCGGAACGAAGGAGGAGCGGAAGCTGAAGGCGAGGGTGTTTGTGGATGCGACCTATGAGGGGGATTTGATCGCGGCGGCGGGGGCGGAGTTTCGGCTGGGGCGCGAGGGCCGGGATGATTTTGGTGAACCGCATGCGGGGCATATTTACAATGTTCCCGGTGGTGAGCGCATCGGTGGCACGGGTGCGGGAGACAAGCGGATGCAGGCGTTTACGTTTCGGATTCCGCTGTCTTCGGATCCAGAAAATCAGGTGCCGCTGACTGCACCACCGGCGGGGTATGACCGCACGCGGTATCTGGGTTATTTTGAAGATCTCAAGGGTGGGAGGTTTGGCAACAACCTGACGACGATTGCCTTTACGGTGCGGAAGCTGCCGAATGAGAAGGTGGAGCTGAACATGAAGCCGGTGCCGCTGGGGTTTGTGTTTGCGGAGGAGAATGCGGGCTACATTGAAGCGGGCTGGGAGGAGAGGGAGCGGATCACGAAGAAGATCCGGGATCTCTCGCTGGGGCTGCTGTGGTTTTTGCAGCATGACAGCGAGGTGCCGGAGAATGCGCATGAGACAGCGCTGAGGTATCAGCCGTGCAAAGATGAGTTTCCGGAATACGGGCATTTTCCGTTTCAGCTTTATGTGCGTGAGGGGAGACGGCTGGTGGGTGAGTTTACGCTGAGCGAGCGGAACATCACGGAGCAGGCGGGGCTGCCGTCTGAGAGGATGCATGAGGATGCGATCGCGGTGGGGGAGTTTCCGATCGACAGTTTTCCGATGCAGAAAAAGCAGCCGGGGGACACGGTGGTGCTGGAGGGGTATCTGGGAATGCTGAAAAAGATCACGCGGCCGTATCAGATTCCGTATCGGATCATGGTGCCGAAGAAGGTCAATGGGCTGATCGCGCCGGTGCCTGCGAGCACGACGCATGTGGCGTTTTCAAGCATCCGGCTGGAGCCGACGTGGATGGCGCTGGGGCAGGCGGCGGGTGTCGCGGCGCATCTGGCGATGCAGCACGGGGTGGAGATGAGGAAGGTGCCAGTGAAGGAAATGCAGGAGCTGCTGGTGAAACAGGGGGCGGTGCTGCGACCGGAGTGAATTGATATGAACCGGCTTTTTATTTTTCTATTTTTCCTGGTGCTGCCGCTTGCGGCACAGGTGAGGCCCTTGGCACAGGAGCATGTGGTGATCTGGAGTTCGCCGGACCCCGCGCGGTTGTATGGTTATACTCCGGGGATTTGCAGGCTGCCTTCGGGGAGGCTGGTGGTGACGCATGAGGTTTCGTCTGCGGGGAAGGCGGTGACGCCGGAGAAGAAGGCGTTTCACGAGTCACGCATCCTGACCAGTGACGACGGGGGCAGGACGTGGACGCACCGTGCGAATTTTGAGCTGAGCTTTGGGCGGCCGTTTGTGGCAGGAAAGTCGCTTTATATTCTTGGGCGGAGCAAGCAGGTGGGGATTGTGCGCTCGGATGATGAGGGGATGACGTGGAGTGAACGGAGGTCTTTAAACGACGAGGGGAACTGGCATCAGTCCGCATGCAATGTGCTGTTTGCGAAGGGGAACGTGTATCTGGTAATGGAAAAGCATGCGCCGAAGCGAGGCATTCAGGGGTGGCAGGTGGCGGATTTGGCGCCGGTGCTGATGCGAGCGCGCGCGGATGCTGATCTGACGGAGAGGAAGAGCTGGGCGTTTGCGAGTGAGCTGGTGTTTGAGGACGTTCCGGAGACACAGTTGCCGAATGCGTTTGGGCTGCCGTTTTATCCCGTGGACCGGAAGAAAATGACGTACCTGGTGCCGCCGAAGGGACGGGGCATCGCGCCGCTGGGCTGGCTGGAGACGAATGTGGTGCAGTTTACGGATCCTGATCATGTGTGGTGCGATCCTGAGGGGAAGACTTTTCACCTGTGGATGCGGGCGCACACTGGGATGACGAATTATGCAGCGATCGCGCAGGTGAAGGAGAACGATGATGGGAGCATGACGACTTCAGTGGTGAAGACACCGGCAGGCACCCCGATGCTGTATGTCCCCTGCCCTGGCGGGCAGATGAGATTTCACGTGGAGTGGGATGCGAAGACGAAGCTATACTGGCTGCTGAGTTCGCAGGCGACGGACTCAATGACACGGCCAGACAGGCTGGCGAAGGAGCGCTGGGGACTGCCGGACAATGAGAGGCAGCGGCTGGTGCTGCATTTTTCGAAGAACATGATCGACTGGTGCTTTGCGGGGCTGGTGTGCAAAGGAGAGACACCGAAGGAGTCGAGGCATTATGCGAGCATGTGTATTGACGGGGAGGATTTATGCATTGTGAGCCGGAGCGGGGATGAGAAGGCGCATTCGGCGCACAATGGCAATTTGATCACGTTTCACCGGGTGACGGGGTTCCGGGGGCTGGTGTATTGAGAGGGCGGTGCGCTGAGCGAATGCTCAGAAACCGCACGTGGAATGTGCGGACCACTCCGCCTTGGGATAGCTGGTAGATTGCGGTGCGGGGGGGGCGATCAGAACCCAGTTGCGGCGCAACTGGGCAACTTTGGTTCGGCGCGTTATTTGACGAAATCGGTGAAACCTGATTCGGTGCGTTTGAGTTCGGCTTGCAGGGCGATGCGGAGAGTGTTGATGCGCTCGGTTTGGGAGGCATCATGGATAAGGTTATTGAGTTCCTCGGGATCGTTTTTGAGATCGTAGAGTTCTTCGCCAGATTTGCCGTCGAGGTAGTGGATGAGTTTGAACTGGTCCTGCACGAGGGCGCTGTAGAGGGGCACACCCTGATCATTTTTCTGCTCGGCGCCGGTGAGGATGGTCTGGCTGACTTTGGCGCCGTACTCGTTGCCCATGTGCTCGTAGTAGCAGGGGTGCGGCCAGGCGGTTTGGGGCTTTTCGAGAAGCGGGGTGAGATCGCGGCCATGGGTCTGCCAGGGGACTTTGACGCCGGTGATGGAGAGGAAGGTGGCGGCGAGGTCGGGGGCATTGACGGATGCTGCGCAGACCTGACCGGTGGGGAAGCGTGAGGGCATGCTGATGATGAGGGGCGAGCGGTAGTTCGCGTCATAAGGCGCGAGCTTGGTGCGGAAGCCGTGCTCGCCCATGGAGAAGCCCTGATCGGCAGTGTAGATGATGAGGGTGTTTTCATACTGGCCGGACTCTTTGAGGGCGGCGATGAGCTGACCGACTCCTTCATCAATGGCGGGCACGCATTCATTGACCTGGCGCACCCAGTCGTCGAATCGCTTGCCCTTCTTGCTCTCGCCAAAGGCTTCGCCTCCTTTGCCAGCCATGGGGTGGCCGTCGGGGCCTTTCGTCCATGCCTGCTTTTTGTTAAGGTAATCGGGTTTGCCTTCGCGAGGTGGAAAGATGTCTGCGGGCACCGGGACTTCGGCGTCCTTGTAGGTGCCTTTGTGGCGTTTGGCGGGAGTGGAGGGGCCGTGGACACTGCCGTAACATACCCAGAGATACCAGGGCTTTGCGGCATCGCGATTTTTGCCGCGAATGTAGTCGAGGGACCACCGGGTGTAGTTGTCGGCGGGGTAGCCTTCGATGGTCTGCTCCTGGCCATCGACGCTCATGATCTGGGTCTCGTAGTAAGCGCCGGCGTTTTCGGGATGCAGGGGGCGATTCCAGACGATCTGATGATCCCAGTCGCGGCCCCAGCCGGTGTCGGTGCCGGTGTGCCATTTGCCGATCTGGGCGGTGTGGTAGCCCTGCTTGCGCATCTCGGCCGGGATGAAGGGGCACTGTTTTGGATCGTAGGTGCTGCCGGGGTATTTGCCCTCCATGGACATGGACTCGATGCCGTGGGGAAAGCGACCGGTGAGCATGGTGGCACGAGAGGGCATGCACCAGGAGCCAAGGTAGGCGGCGTGAAAACGTGTGCCGTTTTTGGCGAGGGCGTCGATGTTTGGGGTCTTCACCCAAGGCCATGAGCCGGGATAGCAGCCGACGGTCTTGGTGGACTGATCATCGGCGTAGATGAAGAGAATGTTCGGGCGCTTCGCCTCTGCTGCGAGGGGGTGGAGCGTGAAGAGGCTGAGCAGGAGGAAGACGAGAGCTTTCATGGTGCGCGATTAACGTGGCACGATGCCGCATTGTAGCTGCAAAGCTCTCCGAATTGCTCAGGCGGCGTTCCCCTGCCCCTGGGAAGGCGGGGGAAGTTTGTTCACGGGCGGACGTGGCACCGCTGCCGGAGGCTTCATCATGGGAGGCGATGGCGGTTTGGCAACGGGCTTGAAGGCCGGTGCCGACGGCGGCTTTGCGACCGGCTTGGTGGGGACTGTGCCAGCTGGCGGCGGCGGCGGTTGCTTGGCCCCAGGAACAACGGGGGGCCTGGCGCCGAAAGCGACCGGGGGAGAGACTGCGGGAAGGACCGGCGGAATGGCTGCTGGCGTAGGCCGGATGATGGATGAGAGAACTGAGCTCTGCGGCGGCGCGGGCTGGGCTTGTTTTGGCGCATGAGCCTGCTGAATCATTTCCCACAACTTAAGGCCGCGGAGGAGGGGATGAGTTCGCAAGACAGCGAGCACATTGTCCCTGGTGGCTGGAGGCTCGGTGGCGAACTGATCGTAAGAACCCTCACGGAGGTCGGCGAGCACCCGCCCGAGGGCAGACAGAACGGCCGCTTCAGCCGCCGCGAGATGATGGAAGATGTTTTTTGATTTAAAGGCGTTGAGCAATTCCATGGTCAGCTGCCCGGAGACGGGAGCGATGACATTGCGCAGCAGAAGAGTGTCTCCGGCTGCAGCTTTGATGCGCTCGAGCACGGCGATGAAACTGCCGCGCATGGCATCGCTCGAGACGATGCGTACTTTGCTGCCACCCCATTCGAACCAACGGTCAGCGCCGTCGAAATTGTCGTAGCTTTTGCGAATGTCGCCTTCGCTGATGGTGACGGGCGGGGCCACCATGAGTTCGATGAGATCGCGTGTCCGCTCGCCAAGATCGAGGGCGGTAGGGGGCACGGTTTCGGCCTTGGCAGCATCCACCGCTTTCTGGAGCAGGCCATCCATCTTGTCGGCGAGGCTTGTCCGGATGCCTGCGAGCGCCGCAGGAGGTGGCAGCTGTGCTGGCTGCACGGATGCAGGAGCAGGCAGAGCCGTCGCGACGGGCACGGCCTTGGGTTCTTCCACCACAGGGATGGCCACCGGGATGACTGCGGCAGGAACAGGTGGTGCGATGACTGCAGGCGCAGCGATCTGAGGTGGCGTTGCAGGCGAAGCGGTGCCGGGCGCCGTAATCACAGGCACCGGTGCGACGGGCGATGCGGCGACGGGCGATGCGGCGACAGGCGATGCGGCGACAGGCGATGCGGCGACAGGCGATGCGACGACCGGCGGGGCAACGACAGGAGATGCGGGGCGAGGCATGCTTGGCGGCATGGCCTGCTGGAACGGCGGCTGTGCAGCGACAGCGCCAACAATTTCCGGCGGCAGCACCGACTGCATGGTGCGCAGGGCGAATGCTTCGGCGGCGGCAGCGAGAAGATGACGCGGGAAGATGGCGCCGCCTGAGGTGAGTCGTTCCACGTCCTCCTCCAGCAGCGGGTGGATGGCTGAAGTGATGCCTTCTCTGGTACGCTGTTCGACCAAGGCAGGAGTGCCAAGCCGGCAGTTGAGCAGGAGGCGCTTCTGCTCATTGGCTAAGGGCAGCATGTCGATGACAGGGAGGCGGAATCCCATGGGAGCATTCGAATCTGGCACACCGACGCGGCCCCGCAGTGCCTGGGTAAGCGACGCGTCCCATGCGGCGAAACGCTCCACCACGAGGCCGATGAGCACGACCCAGTTTTCGCTCTGGTCGATGAGCGCGAAAAGCAGGCGCTGCATCTCGTCCAACTGAGGCTGGGTAACAACGAGATCGAGCTGATCGAGCACGAGCACCACCGGACAACCCGCCTGGGAGGCGAGCTTTCCAAAGAGCTGGATGACCACTCCCATCTCTGAACGAGCCAGAGGCTCGGCAACGCCGAGGTACTTCAGTTCGCCCTCTGTGAGATAGGCGGCGCCGGAAAGCCACTGCGCAGCAAGATGTTCCTTGTCGTCCCGCAGCACGTTGAGCAGGCAGCGCAAAACGCTCCGTGGCACCATGGGATGGTCCGCCTCCAAAAGCTGCACCGCCTGATGGATCATGTCCTTGCGAGTTTCGAGGTCGATCTGCGCCCAGGCCTCATGCAACTGCAGGTAGGTGTAGTCCTGCTCCACCACAGGCTTGAGCAGGGCGTAGGCGAGCAGGCGCAGCTGACTGTAGGGCGCTTCTTTTCCCTCCCTGCCCCGTGCGGGATGGCGCAAACTGCCGACGAACCTGGTCAGAATAAAATTTTCCAATGCCTCGGGCTGCAGCGGTGGATTGGGCGCATACGCATAAAAGATGCTGTCGGCGCATTCACGCCGGAGGCGCGAGAAAAGATGCGACTTGCCCGAACCACCCGCACCGCGGACAAAGCGCACCTGGCTGCGATGCTGCGCACGCACCTGGTCCACCGCGATGCGCAGCGCGCCGAAGGGTACCGAATGGATGTACGGCACATCGATGAAAGGGGCTGAGTTCCACAGATCATTCTCGCCCACGCTTGTGGACATGAAGGGATTCAGGTCGGCGAAAGAGGACATGGTCGTGGGAGTCAGTAACAGAGTTCGGACGGGAAGAAATGCTGCATCAGGAAACCCAGCACCAGGAGTAACCGGGAGGACCTAGAGACATGGGAACAAGCAGTGCACGCTCGTTATCCGGGAGGTCTTGCGGCCTTTCACAAGGTTCTAGCAGGAGCAGGCCATTGTTGTAAAGCGCCTCAAGCAAATTTCGTAAAACTTGACAATCAGCGACCCCGCCACGTTCTGCCGCCCAGTCTCGGTAACGGGCGAAAGTCCGCGGAATGGGGATCATCATGGTGGAGGAGCGGATGCGGTCGAGCTCATACCAGACTCTCAGTTCGGCCTCGCCCGGAATGATGGCTGATGACGCGGCGGGAGGAGGAGGAGACTCTTCGTCCAGCCACTGGATGAGAGCATCCCAGGAGAGGGGCTGCGAACGTGCGCCATTGACTGCGTCGAGGGTTTTCTGCAAAGCGCGGCGCTGTGCAGCACCGAGCATCTCCGAAGGCCGGGGCTTGCGAGCATAGACCAGACGTTTGCCGCCGGGCATGACGAACAAGGCGCCTTCTGCGTGGAGCTGCGCCAGGGCGGATTCAAAACTGGACTGCAATCCAAAGGGCAGTTTTGCCTGCAGCTTTGCCGCCTTCTGCTCCTTTTTGGATGCGTGCACCCATGATTTCAGCAATGCCATGGCTGATGCTTCGAGGCTGCACGAGGAAAAAAGAGGCTGGGGCTTGCTGGTGGTGCCTGCGGAAATCTGGTGCAGCACTCCTGCCGAGGCCAGAGACTCCAGCGCTGCAAGCACCGCCTTCGGTGTGGCGGCACGTCCCGCGGAAGGCTTGATGAGCCTGGCGATCTCCGCGGCTTTCAGCGGGCGAGTGCTGCGACCGAGGGCATCCTGGATGGCGTATTCAAGAGTCATCTCAATTCAACGGCGGGTGGGAAGGACGTGACGGTCCAGCCAGCGTGTCACGTCATGCACCACCTCCTCGCGCTGGACGTCATGAAGCAGCAGGTGGTAGGAACGGGTGTACCAGAGCAGCTTTTTGTCGCGGCTGCGGATCTCAGCAAAGAGGGCCTGGATTTGGTCCGCGGAGGAGAGGACATCATTCGGCGAGGCGACGAAGAGCACGGGCATCTTCAGACGGCGCGCCGAGCTGGTGTTGGCATCGAGCATGCCGCCGATGGTGGAGAGCAGTCGCAGAGAGAAGGCGCTGACGTGGTGAGGGGTAACGGCCATCTGGCCGCCAAGAGTTGAGTTTGAGGTGACCTGTATTTTTTTCTCATCCACTCCGGCCAGCTCTCCCAGGGTATAGCGGGTGCGCGGGGAAATCTTGGCGGCCGCCTCGAGCAGAAAGCGCTGGAAACCGCTGAGGGTTTTGCGCAGTCCCGCTATGGGCGTGGCGAGAATAATGCCATCGGGGTCGGCACGATTGCTGAGGAGGTCCGCGGCGGTGTGGAGGGTGATGAGGCTGCCGAGGCTCTCGCCATACCAGAAGATGGGAGTCCGGGGATGGCGACGCTTGATCAATGCGTGAAAGGTGGCCAGATCATGCTGCCAGGCGGAGGCTTTCTTGATGTCGCCGCGCTCGGCCACGACGGGATCATTCCCCTGCCCGCGCAGATCGTAGGCATAGACGGTGTAGCCGTGCGGAGGCAACTGCTCGCCGAGGTACCAGAAGTCTGATTTGGCACCGCTGAGGCCGTGCACGGCGATGACCACGGCACGGGGTGCCGCCCCGGCAGGCACGGGCCAGGTTTGGTACGGCATGATTTTGCCATCGTGGCTCACCCAGTCATCGGCATTCAGCATGGCACGGCCTGCGGTAAATTTTTTCACTGAGGCACAACTGCTCAAAATGGCCAGAACCATGAAGACGAGCAATGGCTGAATGTTGACGCGCATGGCTCAGACAAGAAGAGCGAGCGCAGACTCCACGAACTTCACCTGCACGCGCACGCGGGTGTCGAAATCGAATTCCGAGGGCGACTCAAAGGTAAGCGTGACGGGACAGCCGCGCACGTGGAGCTCGATGGCCTCCGGCATGCCGGGCAGATGGGTGGGCAGAGTGCGGCGGCGGATGACGCCTTTGTTTGCACGCTGGCCGTCGATGTTTCGGCGAGGATCAGGAGCGATGATGCGCGAGCAACGTGCAATGACGTCATGCCCCACCGTCTGCGGCGAGTGATTGAGCTCATAGAGGTAGATGCCCTGGGCATCGTAGTCCTCGTGCAGGCAGAGGCCGAAGCGCATGGCACGTCCAGTGACCCATTGCTGCCAGGGGCCGCTGAGCGCATCTGCCGAATCGTGAAAGCGGCGGTTGATGTCGAAACCGCGCTGATCGATCCGCGTGTTGAGCCGAAGGCCCACGGGATTGAGACAGGGGGCGATGAGGAACGAACCGCGCTTCAAGTCTTCGATGTGCTTTTCTGCCCAGATGAGCAGGCCCCAGGCGGAGCCAGCCTCATCTCCATGCACGCCGGTGGAAAGATAAACTGCCGGCTCGCCGGCCTGAGCGGCTGCGGATTCGAGCACGATCACCGGCATGTCCCCTGCCCTGCACAAGGTCTTGATGCGGCAGCCAGCGGCACGAGCGAGCACGCGCCAGCGCTGGATGAGGTGCTGTGCGTCATGCGCACGATGATTGGGAAGCAGCTTCACGCAGGTGAGAATGGCCGGGGCAGCCTGTTCGTCATTCTGAATTCGTGGTTTATGCCTTTTTCTTCTTCGACTTGCCTTGCTTCTCCGCTGGCGCGGCTTTGGTGCGGCCTTCATTCCGCGCCACTTCTTCGGGTTCGGGAATACGGCCCTGATCGTTGGTCTGCTCGATCCAGGCATTCAAAACGGAACTGAGGCGCTCGCGTGCGGTACGGTGCTCGGGCTGGTTTGATTTCGCGAGATTGTGGATCTCATACGGATCCTCCTGCAGATCGTAGAGCTCCTCCTCGGGCATGGTGGGCGCGGCGAGAACAGCCTGGACGGGAGTGAGCTTGTCTTGTGCGGCGAGTTCCTTGATGAGGTTCCACACAGGATACTGCTTCTCCTTGTAGGCGTTGTGCTGGAGGAAGGGGCGGTCGGGGGTGAAGTTGCGAATGTAGCGGTAGCGCGCATCACGCACGGTGCGGAAGCGGAACACCGTCATGTCGCAGCGGTCGCGAGCGCCGAAAACGTATTCGCGTGGTGGCTCCGCATTGACGCCCATGAAGACCTGACCCTGCATGCCCTGGGGTTTGGCGATGCCTGCCCAGGCAAGAGTGGTGGCAGTGAGGTCGATGGACATGAGGAGGCGATCACTGACTTTGCCGGCTTCATAGCCGGAGGGTGCGGGGAAAGCAGAGGGCCAGGCCATGATGAGCGGTGTGTTGAGGCCTTCTTCGTAGCAGAACTGCTTGGCGCGGACGTGGGCGGCGCCGTGGTCGCCCATGAAGCAGATGACGGTGTTTTCCATGAGGCCGTCGCGCTTCAGAAGCTCCAAGACTTTGCCGATCTTGGCATCGAGTGCTGTGGCAGCATCTAGGTACTGCGCCCAGTCTTTGCGTGTGATTTCATGGTCGGGATAGTAGGGCGGGATCTCCACCTTGGCGGGGTCTGCGTGAGGCGGGCCGTGGAAAGTGCGGTGGGTCTCCTGAAAATTGAGCTGTGCGTAGAAGGGCTGGTGCTGTTTAATGTCGTCCCAGTTGGAAGAGTCGAAGGGCTTGGCGGGCTCTTTAAAATTCCAGTCGGTCTTTCCGGTTCCTTTGAATCCAGCCTCTGCGGGGAGGTCTTTCAGGTTGGCGGTGAAGTAACCTGCCTCGCGCATGCGCTGGCTGATAACTTTCACGCCTTCGGGGAGGGTGTAACCGTCATCACGATGGGAACGGTGATTGTGCGCGCCGATGGTGGTCTGATACATGCCGGTGTTGAAAGCAGAGCGGCTGGCGGAGCAGACGGGTGCGGTGGTGTAGTAGCGAGTGAAGCGCATCCCTTTCGCGGCGAGGGCGTCGAGCACAGGAGAGGAAACTTCCTTGGTGCCGTAACAACCGAGATGCGGGCCGAAGTCCTCGGCGATAAGCCAGAGGATGTTGGGGCGTTTTTCTTCGGCGTGGAGCGCGGTGGCAAGGAGAAGGCTGAGAAAGGCGAGAAGTCGGATCATCCGCACAGCATGACTAAGGATGCCCCTCCGACGCAAGAAAGTAATTGCATCAAGCTTCGGCTCATCGCCCACCAGCCTAAGCTTTATCGCATCATTTTCTGTGTCTTAAAAATGATGCGCTCCTCAAGCGTGTCCGCAAACTTGTCAGGATGCAGGGGGTTGGACCAGTACATGAGCGAGCGATAGGCCTCATAGCCACCTTCCAGCAGCACGCGTCTGCTCGGAATGTAGGCGAGGATGTCATTGCTGTAGCCTGCAACCCACAAGGCTCCCGGCCCCTTGAATTCGTTCTTCAGGCGCAGCGAATAATCCACACACGTCTCACCGCTAAGCGCCACGAAGGTCAGATCATGGCCGAAATGCACCACCTGAATGGGGTAGTCGTAGTGGTCGCGCAGGCCGCCGTTCTTGATCGCATACAAGCGCTTTTCATCCCACTTGCGCTGATAGACTTCGTAGCTTTTTTCATACCCTTCGCCCGTGCTCAGCCGTTTTTCGATCTGGTCTGCCGTAGGAGTGGACTGGTAGTCGAGTTGTGTGGTCTGCCAGTCAATGCGCAGCGGGCCATGAATGGGTTTCGGCTTTGCATCCAGCGCAGCCTCCACCGCTGTGGCGAGGCTTTGGCCGTGGCGGAGGCTGAATATCGGACTGAAACGGGGATAGGCATTTTGATCGCCACCGCAGCCCATCATGAACAATGCGATGGTGCCTGGATGGGCCTCCTCGATCAACTGCTGCGCATGTCCTGCATAGTCACCGTGCCATTGCTTGATGCTCATCGAGGTATTGTGGCAGGCGTAGCCAAAGACGATGGCGCTCAGCCTGCCAGCAGCCGTTTGAACCGTCAGCACGGGAACATCATGATCCACCACGCCCTCGGGATTCGGACTGTTTAAGTAGGGATCGCCCGCTGGTTTTTCGTTCTTCAGTCTGCGGTTCATGGCAAATCCGCAACGCGCATGGCCATAACTGACAGTGGCCGGCTCCACCTGCTGCAAGGCCTCGCCGATAATGCCGATGATCTTGTCCTTCAGCCATGCGTTGTAGCGCAGGCAGCGCTCTTTGCGGAGAGGATCGGTGAAGTTCATGAATTCCAGCTCCGTGTAGCGCAGTTCCGGGCCACAATGCGTGTGCGAGCAGTTCAGCAGCAGCGCCTTTTCAGGGAG
The DNA here is from genome assembly GCF_044222565.1 of Prosthecobacter sp. Taxonomy (GTDB): domain Bacteria; phylum Verrucomicrobiota; class Verrucomicrobiia; order Verrucomicrobiales; family Verrucomicrobiaceae; genus Prosthecobacter. The sequence continues at coordinate 235,212 of NZ_JBGANA010000004.1, read as the reverse complement.
ACCGAACTGGGTCTTCACGGCCTCCGCCACCGCATCCCGGAGTTGAGCCGTCACCTCCACGAGATCAAGCGTGACCATGACGAAGCGCTGCCCCTGCGCATCCTGAAGCGCCAGCGCCTTTGCGTGGAGTTCCATGGCAGTGCCCTCGGCAGGAACCTCCCGGTTTGCGAAACCGGCGAGATACATCGGCTCTGTGGGTGTGATCACCGTGCTGGCGGCCGCCGCTTTCCATTCGGGCGTCTGTGCCGAAGTCTGGAGAAAGGATGCGAAAACGAGGGCAAGGATCGGGAAAGCAGGCTTCATGACTGGAATCATACGCATCGAGCAAAGCGGATATGCCAAGCCGATGTTTGGAAGGACAGGATTCGCTTTTGATGAAGCCGGCGATCCTTGTTTGAGCGCTTACTCGCGCTTGCTCAGCAGATATTTCAGCAGCTCCAGGGCCTTGCGCTCGGGCATGGATTCAAGCAATCCCGGCGGCATGATCGATGCGGGGAGTTTCTGGCGGTCTTTGAGGTCGGCCTTGGAGATGATGACGGAGTCGGTGACGGTGCGGGCGGTGATGGCTGTGTCGGTCTCCTGCTCGATGACACCGGAGATAACGCTGCCGTCTTTCTTGGTGAGAATGTGGAGCTGGAAGTTGTCGCCAACGACAGCGTTGGGATCGATGATGTTTTCGAGGAAGTAGTCGAGGCCGTTGCGCCAGGAGCCTGCGAGATCGGGGCCGAGCTTGCCGCCGACGCCGTTCATCCCGTGGCAGACGGCGCAGACTTGTTTGAAGGTTTCTTCGCCTGCTTTGCCATTGAAGGCCCAGAGGGGTGCTGATTGGTAGGCCTTCTTCAGTTTGGCGATGCTGGCTTTGGAGGCTTCGCTGGAGTCGTTCACTTTGCCCCAGGTGGCATCGAGGAGGGTGTTGATCTCGGCGTGGTTCAAATTGCGCATCTGGCGGATTTGCAGGGAGCTGAGGTGCTTCTTTTCAAAAGTGCCCTCCTTCACGGCGGTGAGGAGTGGCAGGGCAAGTTCGGCGCGGCTGGTGAGGGTGCCAAGGGCAGCGCTGCGGTCGGTGTCGTTGAGTTTTGTGAAGCGGTTTATGAGGGCGGTAGCTGTGGCGGGATCGCTGGAGCGAGAGAGGAGAGGGATGACGGCGCTGGTGAAGTCGGGGTGATCGAGGAGCTTGACGAAGATGGGGGTGGCTTCGGGGTCGTTGACGCGTTTGAGGAGATCGAAGGCGCTGCGGCGCTGAGGGAGCGGCTGGGATGCATCGGCGAGGATGCTGCGCATTTTGGCGAGAACGGTTTTGTCTCCAAAGAGGGCGGAGAGCTGATCGGAGGTGGTTCCAGGGAACTTGGCTTGCAGTTGCGGCCAGGCTTTGGGCATGGCGGCTTTGGCTTCGTCCTTCATGCCGAAGGCGAGGATTTTGAGATCGCGCTCGGTTTGGATGGTGGGGATCAAGGCCTCGCGGCCTGCGGGAGTCGTGGCGGCGAACCAACGGATGGAATCGGCCAAAGATGGCAGAGGGGTTTTGGCGGCGAGGGCGAGGCCGCGAGGCCAGTCTTCGGCGATGACGCGGCCGAGGCCGAACCAGATCATCTTGGGGAGGAAGCGGTCGTCTTTGTCCTCGGCATGCATGGCGAGTGCGGAGGCGACTTCCCACGCTGTTTTGGTGTCGAGATTTGGCAGTGCGGAGGCGAGGGCGAGGCGGACGGTGGATGAGGGGTCGGTTTGGGCGAGTTTGAGGAGGGTGGCGGAGGTGAGCTTGGGTTTGCCGGTTTCTTCGGTGGCGAGCTGGATGGCCCAGGAGCGGACGATGTCGTCAGAGCGCTGGAGCGCCGCCTGCAACATCTCCTCTGTGAGCTGATCAATACCATGCGTGATCCACAAGAGACGCAGCACATAGGCGTCGCTGGCATGATCTCGAATGGACTTCGCCATCGACTTATCCGGGTCGATAGGACGAATGGGCTGAACGGCGGATTTTTCAGCTAGTAACCGCATAGCGGTTCTCCAGTGCCAAGCGTTCGGCTTCATACATTCCAGCAGGAGAGAAAGCTCGCTCGACTGATCCAATTCCGTCTTTGCACGCTGATAAGTAGGCTTCCACGAGATGCGGTAGATGCGGCCGTTGGAGCGGTCCCATTTTTCGTCTTCGGGGTTGTGGCAGTGCTGGGTGTCGGTCCAGTCGATGACATAGACGGCACCGTCGGGGCCGGTTTGAAGATCGACGGGGATGTAGTCGGGGGCGGGGCTGTAGAGGAGGTCGTAGCCGGCGTGAAAAGTCTCGTATCCGCTGCCGGTGCGGACCATGTGCTGCTGATTGATCTGATGGCCGTGGAGATTGTGAGTGAAGAGGTGGTTGCGGTAGATGGCGGGCCAGTTGTCGCCGTTGTAGATCAGTGTGCCGACGTGCGAGTGGCCGCCATAGACGGCGGTGGTGCCGGGTTTGCCGGCGCCGCCTTCGCCGCTGTCGTAGCGTGCGGAGGCGGGGAGGAAGTTTTGCAGATCGGGCGCGAAGTCCGGTGCGGTGGCGGAGATGAAGGGGGCGTATTTGCTGTTTCCCTGATTCCAGAAGTGGCCGTTGCGAATGGCATTCGTGGTGCCACCTTTGCCCCAGAAGCTGCGGCAGTGCGTCATGAAGAAGTGGCCGTTGCTGTTGTAGTCGAGGCCCCACTGATTGCTGCCGCCGCTGCAGAAGATTTCGAAGACGTGGCGCACGGGATGATAGCGCCAGACGCCTGCATTGAGAGTGGTGCGCTGGTCGTCCGGTGTGCCGGGTTTGCCGATGAGGGACTGAGTGAAGACACCTTGATTGCCATAGAGCCAGCCGTCGGGACCCCAGGTGAAGCTGTTGAGAGTTTCGTGGGTGTCCTGGTAGCCCCAGCCGTCGAGGAGGACCTGTTGTTTGCCGGGGGTGTCGTTCGCGTCTTTGGGAATGAAGAGCAGATAAGGAGCCGCGCCGATCCACACGCCACCGAAGCCGACCTCGATGCCGCTGACGAGGTTGAGTCCTTCGCAGAAGACTTTTTTGGTTTCGAAGGAGCCGTCGCCATCGGCGTCTTCGAAGATGCTGATGCGGTCCTTCCCCTGCCCTTCGGGCTGGCGATTGGGATAGCTGAAGGCTTCGGCCACCCACATGCGGCCGCGTTCATCGAAGCAGAAGGCGATGGGCTGGCGAATGTCCGGCTCTGCGGCGATGAGCTCGACCTGAAAGCCGTCCTGCAATTTCATACCAGCAACGAGTTTTTGCGCGGCATCATTTTTGATGCTGGTGGGTTTTGCGGAATTGGGCAGGAGGTGCCAGAGGACGGGGCTTTCATCTCCACGCTTTGAGCGATCCGCGCTGATGCTCGGAGCTGCGATGGCAAAAGTGGGCTTTTGATCGTGGAAGACGAAGTCGTCGAAATTGACATGACCCCAGCCGGCTTTGGATTGATCGATGATGCGGATGAAGATGCGTTTGCCGGCGACAGCCTCCAGATTCACGGCGACGCGCTTCATGTCTTCCTGCTGCGCGGCACTGCTGCTGTGGATGATTTTGCCGGTGGCTTCTTCGACAATCTCGACGCGCTCGGTTTTTGCATCGGCGGCTGCGCCAATGAGGAAGCTGGCCCAAGGGTGGGAGGCAACGAAGCTGGTGGAGGTGAGGGTGCCGGTGCCTTTGTCGCCAGTGCGCTCGTAGCCGCCGAGCCAGAATTTGCCGGCGTGCTGGGAGTTGCCGCGTTTGCGGATGGCGACGGTGTCGCCTTCGACAGGCTGCTTGTCCCAGGCATCTCCTTCGGCTTTCCAGCCGGAGAGAGTGCCGGTTTCGAAGCCGAGGTTGAGATCCGCGGGTGGGGGGATGGAGGGGACGTCTGCGGAGGGAAGATTGCGGGCAGGCTGCGCAGCCCCGAAGGGAACGCCCGCATCACTACGCAGGGGCATGGCGGTTTTGCCGAGGTGGGTGAGCTCGATGTTGCGAAACTGCACTTTGGCCGGGCCGGGGCCGCTGTGGAGCTGGAAGGCGATCTTGCCGCTCCACTCGGCGGCCTTGGCTTCGTGATCGTCAAGCACGCTCATGAGGACGTCATTAACGCGAACCTCCACGTGCGAAGCGGTGGCGGTGATCTGGTATTTGTTCCAATCGTTCGCCTTGATGACGCTTGCGAGACTCTTTGGCTCGGCGAACACATCTGCCCAGCGGCGGCCATCGGGCGCGATGCTGACGCGTGAACCGCGCTCGACGAGCAGCGCTCGGCCATGCTCATCGTAGATGCGGCCGAGCCAGACGGCACCTTGATCGAGATCAGCCTGGTAGCCGCTCGCGTGGCCGTCCGGGCTTCGCTGGCAGCGGTACTGGATGCCGGAGTTGGCACTGGGGCCGCCGGTGATGCGGAACTCGACGGTGAGATCAAAGTCATGAACCTCGCCGTCCCAGAAGATCCACTCGTTGCCTTTGAGCTGCTGGCCGGAAGGAATTTCGCCGGTTATGGCTCCGTCCTCCACCCGCCAGTGCTCGGCTTTGCCGGACCAGTGGGAGAGTGTCTTGCCGTCGAAAATCGAGTCAGCGTGAAGCAGCGGCGCGGCGAGCAGGAGGGCGCAGAGAAGTTTCATGGCGGTTGGAGCAGGGTTGGCGACCCTGCTTATACAGCCGCAGGACTCAGCAAGATACAGACATGATTTTGGTCGAATCGGTCATGCACGTCACTTTTTCAGAAGGCCGTTCACGAAGGTGTCGAGGGCCTTCGTGGCGGGATCATCGGGGAGGCCGAGATCGTCGTTGAGTTTTACGTGACTGGTGTCTTTGGCGCCGAAGACGGTGGTCGGCACTCCGGCTTCCTTGAGTGCATTGCCAAGGCGGGCCGCCTGGGCGCTGGTGTCTGGATGCGCGGCCACATGAAGGATGAGGAAGCGCGGGATACTCTTGCCTTTGGCGATGTGGGTGACAGCGGAGAAGTCGACGTGCTTCTCGTGAGTGCCTCCGAATTTTTCGCGATGGCCGTTCACGCGAGGTGGCAGATGATGCACGCGCAGGCGGGTCTCTGCCGTCTCGATGATGGCGGGGACGTCGTAGGTGTCTCCATCCACGGGGACGCAGCCGACGAGGCAGTCGAAGCTTGCGCCTTCAGCCTTCAGATAGCGGTCGTCCGTGCAGATGAGCGCTGCGAGCTCGGCACCGGCGGAGTGACCGCCGACAAGCACGCGCTTCGGATCGCCGCCGTATTCGGCGATGTGTTTTTCCATCCAGCCGAAGGCTTTCGCGACGTCGCGGGTGAGCGTTCCCATGTCCACCTCGGGGAGGAGGCGGTAGTTGGTGGAGACGAAGATGAAGCCTTTGTCCATGAACCACTGGGGCTTGAGCTTGACGTCGGTCTTGTCACCTTGCTGCCAGCCGCCGCCGTGGATCCAGAAAACGACCGGAAGATTCTTGGCGTTTGCGGGAGCGTAGATGTCGAGCACGTGGCGTGCGTGACCGTCATCAGCATACGGGATGCCTGACTTCACTCCCTGCGCGAGCGCGGTGGAAGCAAGTGCAAGGAGGGAGAGGATGGCGAGTTTCATGGTGGGATCTTCAACGTGGCTTGCGGGCGCTTTTATACCGTCACCCGTGTAGCAGATGAAACTCCATGCTTTTTTCTCAGCGCATGCGCTTCGACTCAAAGTGTGTGCCTGCAAGCGCCTGCTTCACGAAGACGCCCCAGAAAGGAGTGGGTGTGTAGTCCCAGTCAAGCAGCACACGCGGGGTCGCTTTCGGATGGAAGCACCAGGCAGTCCAGTGAAGGTGATGCTGCTGAATAACGCCGAGCATGTCGGGAACCCAGGTGGCGGGGTTTTCCTGGCGCTCCGGTGGCAGGAAGTCCATGGGCTGAGTGTCCGCGCCCACCTCGCCGATGAAGATGGGATACTTGGCGGCGGCATCCAGAAACTTTCCCTGCCAGTCGCTCTTCCATGGATAGACATGGCTGGAATACATGATGCCATGGCCGCCATGGTCATCGAGAGCGAAGCCGTCCAAGATCCCGCCGAGGTCATAGCCCCAGTCAAGACCTCCAGCGATGATGAGGTTCTGCGCCCCGGTCTCGCGAATGACGTCCACCAGCCTTTGCATGCCGATGGACTGAAAGCTGACGAGCGCCTGCTTGTTCTCCGTGGCGACATCAGCGCTTTTCTTCTGGTCGGTCACAGGGCCGCCATCGCGCCAGACCTTCCATGGGATGTCGTGCGGTTCATTGAGGAGCTCAAAGATGACGGCGGGATGGTTTTTGTATTTCTTGGCCACTTCCTGCCAGAATTCCGCGTGCTTCTCCCGGGGTGCTCGGTAGTCATGAAGATCGAGCACGATGTAGGCGCCTTTGGCGGCACAGGCATTGACAGCATCTTCGACGAGCTGGCGATAGCGCATGCCACCGTCATTTTGATAGGGTCCCTTCCCCGCATAGAAATGCTCACGCAGGCAGAGCCGGATGCAGCTGGCCTTCCACTCGGTGAGGCCGGTCTCGATGGATTTTAGAATATTTTCACCACCGGCAGACCATTCCATGCTGGGCAGCGCGAGACCTTGCAGCCAGACTGATTTGCCCGCAGGTGTCTGAAGCTGATTTCCCGCGACATGCAGAGGTGGAGGAAGCTGCTCGGGAAGCGCCACGGGCACCTGAGGCTTGGGCTTTGGCAGTGCTGCGATGCGCGCGGCCTCTTTCTCCGCGGCGGCGGCATCGGCGGCATCAATGATGCTCACGGGGATGGGCGTGAGCGCGATGTCATCAAAGTCGAGCTGGCCGCTTTCCGCTTCAAACAGGGTGAACAACAGCTCAAGCGTGGCCGCGCCATCAGGCACACGGAACTGCTGCGTTCTGCTTTTCCAGTCTTTGGCTGTTCCGGTAAAGGTGGGCGGCTTCGGCGAAGGACTCACCGCCTCCTTCGACGGCCCCTTGAAGTTCAGGATGATCCGGCCGTCGAACCAGGCTTTCCTGCCTCGCTTGATGCCGTCGTAGCGCACCTTGTAGCTGAGTTCGAGCGCCTTCACATCGGGCGACAGCGTCACAAAGCGGAAAGCCGTCACGTTTGCCCCGGGCTTCGGACTTTGAAGGCGGAGAAAGTGATTGCCGCCCTCCTGCTGCCAGGTGATGTGCTCATTGGCAGGCCAGCTCGCGGGAAACCCCGCATCATTGCCGGCCTCAAAGTCGCCATTGGGAAGCAGGCCTCCGCTGGCAGCGAAGGCAAGAAGTGGCGTGGCGAGGAAATTGAAGGCGAGTTTTCGGATCATGAGCGGCTGAGAGGTCAGTTGCGCTGCAACTGAGCAACTTTCGCGACATCGCGCAAGGCGATGACTTTGCAGCCCTGCTCTTTCAGGTGCTGCATGTAGCTCTCAAACTTTTCCGGGTCTGTGTTCACCCAGGGGTGCTTGATGTCGGGGACGCCGTGGAAGGTCATGACAGCGATCTTGCCGTCTTTGGCCTGGGCGACGGCGGCTTTGAACTGCTCCAGTGTGCTGTCGGGCTTGCCGTCGAAGGCTTGTGGCAGAGTGAGGGGATCATCCGTAGCGGGTTCGTAGGCTCTCGCCCCGCCTGCACGGGCAAACTGGTAGCCGCGCTCGCGCAAGAGCTTCACGGCGGGTTCGCTGGTCTGGTATCCGGGATAGCAGAAGCTGACCGGCTTTGGGATGCCGTATTTGGCGCATTGGAGTTCGATGAACTCCACGTCTTCAGCGAGCTGCTCGGGCTTCTGTTTGGACACGCCGGCGTGCTTGCGGGTGTGGTTGCCTATTTCAAAGCCGTCTGCATTCAACTGCTGGATCTGCTCCCAGGTCATGTAGTGCTCTTTGTCCACGAGGAACTCGAAGCCTTCGGTGATGAAGAAGGTGGCGCCGAATCCGTGCTTCTTGAGCAACGGCGCGACGAAGGTGGCGTGACTCGCCACGGAATCATCGAAGGTAAGGACAACGATGCGCGGTGGCACGACCTCCGAAGACCACGCAAGCGTGAGGATGAACGAGGCGGTGGCAAAAGCGATGGAGATGAAGGCAGCTGGAGAGCGCATGGGGTGCAAAAGTGGAGGGAACTAATTCGGAAAGACAACAGGACTGCCTTGGCTGTTTTCAGTTCTCACAGCGAAAGGAATAGAGATCGGCATCGGTGATGCGGAAGCGGAGGCGTATCGGCTTGCCAATCAAGTCATGAAGGCTGCCGCTGTTTTTCCAGGTCACGGCTCGCCGAATTTCGTTGCCGATGATTTTGTCGCAATCACCTGCTGCAAAGCCAGGGAGGGGCCTGCCGGCTGCATCTAGAAGCTCCACCTGGATGCGGCCTGCGGCGGAGGTCCAGTAGTTGAGGACGAGTTTCTCCCCGCTGAAGCGGATGGGTTTGGTCGTCATCGTGCCGCTTTGATAACCGGCGTGGATGGAGGCGAAGCCATCGGTGCGCAGGGAGTAGCGGCGAATCTGATGCGAGGGGATGCCGTAGTTGGTCGAGACGTAAAATGACATCTCCTCACCGCTGGTGGGAACGATGCCCATGGAGGCAAACAGGCTGCGGGCGTGCCAGGCGCCGCGTTCCGTGCCGGGGCGCACGAAGGCTTCCATGAAAGTGCGGTCGTAGGTGATGCCATCGCGCGTGGACATGAGCATGACATCGCCGATGGAGTTGGCGATGGCACGCGTCTCAGTCTTGTAGGCTTCCAATTCCGCACGTGGAACGACTTCTTCGCTGATCATGCGATGAGGCATCGCGATGAGGATGTGAGGCGCGCGGAAATAGGGCATGGTGGCATTGGAGTAGAGATTGCGGACTTTCTCATCGCCGCTGAACTGCATGCGCACGGGCTCTGACCAGGTTTTGAAATCCTTCGAAGTGGAGCGGGCGATGGTGCGATACGCGTCTCTGGGCTTGGGCTGTCCAGGGGTGCCCCCCACACTCCAGGCGCGCATGTAGATGGCGTAGCATTGCTCGGCAGGTAGCCAGCTTACGACATTGAGAGAATCCAGTTTGTAGCCGTCGAAGATGATTTCCTCCGAATAGCTTTTCCAATGGATGCCATCGGGCGAAATGAAGCGGAGGAGACCTTCTTCCCGTCCGGTGCCAGAGCCTACGGCCTTGTAACGTTCTTCCGCTGGAATGCCGGGACGGTCATCGAGCATGGCAGTGAAGTTGACAGACGTGCGGCGTGGGGTGGGACCCAGGATGATGTTGTTTTCCGTGCTGCCTTCAAATGAGACGAGGCCCAGCTTTGGCTTCACCCATGTTTTGCCATCCTGGCTCTCGGCGTAGCAGGTCACTTCGGTGCCCGGCTTTGGGATGCCTGTCTCAGATTTGGTACCGCCCCTGTAGTAGAGGCGGTAGGTGCCGCCGTCTTTGAGCACGGTCATGTAGGCGGCAGAGAAATTTCCTTCCCAAGGATTGGTGAATGTCAGGCTGATCTCCTCGGGCCGTGGCTGGGCGATTTGAAGGGTGGTGCCATCCATGGTGTCGATGAGGGCGCGATCCACGAAGATCTCCAGGCGGTCGCCGATGTCTGTAACAATGTCCGCGGCGCGCGAGTTGATGATCGATACGAGGAGCGTGAAAAAGAGCAGAAGCTTCATCGGGAATACATGTCTGGCATGGGTATGCTCCCGCAATCACGGTTTGGCGGGTGCAACGTCGATCATCAAACCGCCGAGCTTGGGGGCATCGTGCATGTAGAGCAGGCGACCGGGACTGATCTCGCGGATGCTGGTGTAGTTAAATCCAGTCTTGTCCGAAATGACGTGATGTGAAGGCCACGTCTTGCCGCCGTCCAGGCTGAACATGAGGCAGCTTGCGGGGCGGCCATAGCTGCAGGCGAGAATGCCGTTGCTCATGAGCACGAGATCGGGAAGGACTTTGCCCACTTCGAGATCCACAGGCTGGCTCCATGTTTTGCCGCCATCGTGGGAAAACATCTGCCGCATGAGGGAATTTCGATCTCCGCGAATGACGGCAGTTTGTTCAGTGGCGCTGAGGCGCACAACGGCAGGCTCGCCACCAGGACCAACGGTGGAGAAGTACTTCCAGGTTTTGCCTTCGTCCATACTGCGCAAGAGGTGGGACCAGCGCTCGGTGCTGTTGCGGCCGGTAGGGAGCTTCACCGATTTGCGGCTCCACACAACCATGGTGATGCCACCATCGTCGTCGTTCCAGATGTGGCGTTCGCAGATGGTCTGGTCGCTTTTGGATTCGTTGGCATATTGTTTGGGAAGGATGATCTCATTGTCGATCATCGTGAAGCTGGTGGCATCTTCATTAAGCCGCACCGTTTTGCCCATGACACGGCCGTCAGGCTGGGTGCGGGTCCAGCGTGAGATGCCGAGGATGCTGCCATCGGGACGGCGGAGGCAGGGGAGCGGTGTGGTGTCCACCTTGTCGAGACCGGGAATGGGCGTCCAAGTTTTGCCGGCATCGGTGGATTTGAGCAGGCCATAAGGTTCGTAGAAAGCATCCGGCCCCTGGGCGACACTGGTGAGCAGCAGGCCTTTGCCCATGTCATAGAGATAGGGCCGCGTTTGTTTCACCTCTTCCCGAGGGATAAGCCATGACTCGCTGACGGTGAGTTTGACCGGATCGGGCGGCAGAGATGCGCTGGCTTTGCGGACACCGAGTTTGACTGACGACCAGATGGATTCGCCTGTTGCTGTCTTCGCGCTGGACCCGAACTGGATGAATGGCTCCGGTGAATCCGCGGGCTTCCAGAAGGCGTTTTGACCGGTGACTTTCTGCACGCCGTCCACCCACATGCTCATGTCCGTGTCACGAATGACGAGACGGTAGGTGTGAAACTTGTCCGCTGTATCCATCGGGATGAAGCGATCCGTGAAGCTCGTGGCTTGGGCAGGAAAGAGGACCAGGCCTTCCTGATGTTTGCCATCGCTGACTTGAATCATGACGGGAGCGCCATCGCGCCAAGGCCAGAGAGAGGTGGCAGGCTTCTTCGCCTGCGAGCCTGTGATCGCACCGGTTTTCACGGTGGCCTCGACGACGATCTCATCGCCGGGATTAGGTTTCCACGCGGCGCGGAAGTGGCCGAACTCCTTGCCGTCATCCGTGAGGCGAAGGCCTTCGGGCTCGACCTGTGCATTGACCTTGCCGACGGCACTCCAAGGTGAAGCGGGCAACGATTTGCCGTCATACTGGACGAGCCAGGTGACGTCATCGGCAGCACTGAGGTGACCGCTGCATGCCGCAGCGGCCAGGGAAAAGAGGATGATTTTCATGACCGTCAAAAAGGTCCGGTCACTTCTTTTTGGCCTTATCAGCCGCGGCTTTGGCTTTTGCTTCTGCAGCCTTCTTTGCCGCCTCCGCAGCCGCTGTTTCGAGCGGTGCCCATGCGGCCTTGGCTTTGTCGAGTTCCGCAGCATTGAGACCCAAAGCCTGCAGCACCCCGACGGCCATGAGCTTGTTGCCCTCCACATTCATGTGGACGCCATCGCTGGTGAGTACTTTTTCATTCGGCTTGTTCTCGGCCTTGATGCGGTCCTGAAACATAGCGTTCAGATCAGCCAGCGGGATCTTCTTTTCCTTCGCGAGTTCACAGAGGAAGGCGTTGTAAGGAGCAAGCAGTCCGTTCTCTTTGCTGGCGAGATTTTCGTGAATGACGGTGGCCGTGAGCATGACGGGCTTCACTCCTGCGGCCTGGGCCTGATCGATGATGGCGGTGATGTTGTTCTTGTAGGTGCCGCGGGTGGCGACCTTGTCATCGTAGGTGCCGCTCTTGGCCATGGCATCGTCCAATGGCACACCACGTGGGCCATGCCACACGTCGTTCACACCGCAGCTCAGCGTCATCCACTGGGGCTTTTTGCTCAGCACATCCTTGTCGAGACGGGCGAGCATCTGATCCGATTTATGACCGCTGATGCCTGCAGGAACGGCTTCGGCTTTGACGCCGTTCGCTTCCAAACCGGCGATGACGAGGCGCACATATCCGGCGGGATTGCCCCAGCCGCCTGCTGTGATGGAATCGCCGAGGAAGGCAATCTTGTCACCGCTCTTCACGGCGATTTCGGCCATGCAGAGAGGGCTTGAGCTGAGGGCGACAAAAGCGGTGGCAAGAGTGCAAAGTCGGAAGGTGGCGGCGAGTTTCATTCGGGCAGGTGGTTGGTTAAAATGACGTAACGTGTCAGGCAAACGAACCACCGGGCACATCCTTTCGTGCAACAGGCCTCCAGTCACTGCAGCCAGCGAACTTTGTACGGACGGGCGTCTTTGAACTGAATGGTTCCAGAAGGTTCCAGCAGGCGGATCGCCGTTCCCCAGGAACTGATCACTATGCGTCCAGTTGACGGGTGCACGTCCACCGATTTGATCCCGGCTTCTTTTCCCAGGAGCGTGTGTGGTTTGAAGCTGTTTGTTTCACGATCAAACAACTGCACGGTTTTCTCCGTGGTGATGATGAGCTCATTCGTTCCGGGCACCGGACGCAGGTCGTGGCCGTCCTTGTCAGGCAAAGGATAGGAGCTTTTGAGTTTTAGCAAAGGCTGGTCGCTCTCCCATGCTTCGAGGGTGTAGGCGCGAAGTTCGTCAAAGCCCAGCGCCCAGAGACACTGGCGCTTTTCGTCCCAGACGAGGCCATGTGCTGAATGCAGTGGCGTTTTGAAAACAGGAACCGTGGAGCCGGACAGACTGAAGACTTCCAGATGATCGCCACTAAGGGAGCTGGCGACGACGATGCGATCATGAGGCAGCAGGGACAGGGAGTGGGCATTGCGCGCCCGTGCACGCCAGAGCAGACGATTCGTGGCGCGATCGATCAACGCGCAGCCGCCATTGGAAGCGCACACCAAGAGCTTCGCGCCGTTTTCCAGCGGCTTGCATTCGTCGAGGTGATTGAAATCGCGGCGTGCTTCTGCTGGAAGATCCGCGGCATCTTCGCCGCTCCAGCGCCAGAGCTTTTTGGCGGTGGCGCCATCGGTGTCGACGATGAAAACTTCATTGCCGCCAGCACAGACCAACTCCGCAGACATCGCGTGGATGGTGAAGAAGCATAGGACCGAGGCGATGAAGCTGCGGATCATGGTTTGAACACCGCAATTTCCTTCGCCGTGGTGACATCCCACTCCCGCAGATTACCGTCCTGATCGCCGCCGAGAATGACATCGCCGGACTTCGTGGTGGCAAGAGATTGCAGGAAGGCGGTAGCTCCCGCGAGTTGTTTCACTTCACCGCCGTCGCTGGTGATGAGGCGGAGCTTGCTGTCTCCCGCGCTGGTGGCGATCTGGTCGGCCGCACCGAGGTAGTGCACACCGGTGACTTCCTTGTCCCAGCCATCGACGCTTTTGCGGCGGTCACCCGTGACCCAGTCCCAGACTTTGACGACGTTGTCCGCGCCACTGCTTGCGAGCAGGCGGCCATCGGCACGCCAGCTCACACCGAGCACGTGGTGCGTGTGGCCTTCAAACACCTTCACAACCTTGCCCGTGCTCAGGTCGGTGATGCGCACGGCTTTGTCCGCGCCGCCCGAGGCGAGGAGTTTGCCGTCGGGCGAAAAATCGAGCGCAAAGACGCTGTCGAGATGACGCTCGGCATACTCCTTCGTCAGCTTTCCCGAGGCCACGTCCCACAGGGTGATGTCGCCGCTGCGGGAAGGCTCGCCACTGCCGATGGCGAGCGTTTTGCCATCGGGGGAAAAGGCGAGGCTGTTCGCACGGTCGCTGATCTGGGACTTGCCATCGCCGGTACCGAGGACGCGTTCGAGAGTCCAGGTGATGGCGGTGCTACCTGGAAGGATGGGTTTGCCGTTCACTGTGCTCCAGGCGAGGGGCGGGCCGCTGTCTTGTTCGGCGATCAGTTCGAGGCCGTTGGCGGAAAATTGAAGCGCCTTGGCGTGCTTGAGACTGGTGGCGGGCGTCTTGGCCAGAAGATCACGTTCCGCGTTGGCTTTTTCCGCCTCCTTCTTCACCACTTCCAGGCGGGCTTTGGCGTCGGTGACAGACTGCTTGGCCTTGGCCTCGTTCTCGGTGACGAGCTTGATTTCATTGGTCGTGTCGGTGATGGCGGATTCCGCGCGGGTCAGCGCTTCCTGGGCGAGTTTGAGGTCGGAAGCGGCCTTCGTGACTTTCTCCTGCGCTTCGGTGTTCTTCTTGGTCAAAGCCTCGTCGGGTTTGTCCTGGGGAACCTTGGCGAGTTGATCAGCGATTTCCTTCGCGGCCTTCTCCGCGGCTGCTTTCGCGTCCTCCTTGGGCTTGATGTCCTTCTTCTTGTCTTCGAGCGCCTTCTTGGCGAGATCGGCGAGTTCCTTGGCTTTCTTCAAACGGTTGCCCTGCTCGGTGGCGTCGGTCTCGGCCTTCTTGATGGCTTCATTTTGATAGGTGACTTCAAGCGCGGCTCGCACCGCAGCGAGATTGCGCTGAGTCAGCGCCTGCTCAGCAACGATATCGGTTTTGATGAGGGCGATCAACTTGCCGCCGGCCGTTTCGGTCAGCTTGATTGAATTGTCCGCCTCCTGCGCAGCGGTGAATTTGGCCGAAGGTGCGAATGCAGGAGCAGCGGGCGCACCGCGTTTCCAAATTTTCACCTCACGAAAACTTCCCGTGGCGAGATGGGTGCCATCGGGGCTGAAGGCGATCGACTGAACCAAGTCCCGATGGGCCACACCGGGCTGCTTGTAGAGGCCGGATTTGAGCAAGGTTTCATCCGTCAGTTTCGTGACCAGGCTGTGAGTGGGCAGATGATAGATGCTGATCTGATTGGCACGAGCGGCGGCGGCATAGTCACCGCTGGGTGCCACGGCCACAGAATAAATCGTCTGCAGGCCGGCGGGCAGAGGCTGCCATGAGATGACGACCTCCTGTTTAGCGGAGGCCTTTGCGCCCTGGTCGATCCATGCTTTGAAGAGCGCGAGCTGTTCAGGGGTGAGATTCACGGCACCGACCTTGTTGCCTTTCGGCGGCATTTCAGAATCCCAGGTGTGGGCCGCGGCCTGATACATGACGCTCTCCGCGCCTTTGCCAGGGATGATGCCCTTGTCGCTCTCGCCACCTTTGGCCATGAGTTCGGGTGTCTCCATGTTGAGACCGCCCTTGGTGGTGGTCTTGTTATGGCAGGCGATGCAGTTGTCCTTCAGGAACGGGCGGACTTGTTTGTCATAATCGATGGGCTCGGGATTCGCGGCCATGATGAATGACGAAGGCAAAATGACGAAGGGGAGGATGAATCTCATTTCTTTGCGACCTCCTTCACGCGGATGCGGATGGGATTGGAATAAACGATGAAAGTGGCTTCTTTGGCTGCGGCCTTGGCCGTGAGATCTTTAACGAGCGCCGCGGCAGCGGTTTTGGCGGCATCCGCGGTTTTGAGCGCTGCCGTGGCGGTTTTTACAAGCTCAGCCTTGCTGGGTGTGGTGTCGGCGTTGGCAGTTTCGAGCTGCTTTTTGGCGGCGGCCTGGGCATCGTCGGCCTTTTTGGCCTCGGCCTCGGCCGCATTGAGTTCCTCGACACCGCGCCGCACTTTTGTCTTCGCGGGGCCTTGCAGGATGAAGCCGTAGTCGCCCGGGGCGAGTTTGAGAGCTTTGACATCGAGCGTGAATTTGCCTGCTGCTGCTTTCGCTGCGATGTCGGCTTCGGGAGCCTTGGCGGCGTCGATGAGACCGAGAGCTTTGAGCTTGAGGGCCTCGGTGAAGTCAGGTTGGCGGGTGACTTTGAGAGCGATGTCCAGCTTGCCGTCCGCCGCGACTTCGAGGATGTCCGTCTTCTCGGTCTGCACGGATGCCGGGCCGGGCTGCACGCTGACGCCGAGCGAAGGCGCGCCGGCGCTGCGGTAAAGGATGTTGTCCTTGGTGGCGTCCGCCACGCCAAAACTCACGTAGCGGCTTTGTGGAATGCCACCAATAATGCTGGCGCCCGGAGGTGCGTCGGCACTGGCCTGAAAGGCGATGTAACCCAGCGACTGGCCTTTGCCGATGAAACCACCGAGGCAGGTAACACCCGGAGGAAGCTTGTCAGCTTTCAGTTCGACAGGCTCGCTGAGAGAGTTGCGATTGGGGACGATGATCTCAAGAGCTGCAATGCCGCCACGAGGGACGTTGGCGCTGCCAAGCTCCGCGCCCTTGGTCTTCGCTCCGGGCAGGATGGGATTGATGGCAATGAGCGGTGCGGGCTTTGGCGCTTCTTTGAGGACGCGCAATTCGTAGGGCTGGGTGGTGGCGAAGCTGTCGCTGATGGAAATACGGAAGGTGCCATCGGCCTTGGCCGTGTAAGCATAGGAAGGGTCTCGGTTCACGAAGGCGATGTCAGGCAGCGGGGTGATGGCGGGAGCATCGGCGACTTCGGCCTGCGGTGTGAGTTTTCCGTCGGGCAGGAGATTCTCGATGACGAGATGCGGATCGGTGGCATGGCCGAGTTGATGGGAATGCACTTCGAGGATGAATTGTTCACCGGCCTTGAAAGCGAGATCAAAAACACGCGGCTGCCCCTGCTCAGGAAACTGATCGCGGATAACATCGCCAATCTTGACGCTGACGGGCGGCCCGGGTTGCGGGCCGTAAGGGGATGCGGAGACGGGAGCGGGCTTCGTTGATCCCAACGTTACACGAAAAGCATAATCATCACCGGTGCGATACATCAGATCATTGAGCCGCAGGAGGTAGGTGCCATCTCCGGGAGGTGCAAAGGACATGGCGCCATTGCGCATGCGGGCGAGTTCTTTGCCACTGGTGCTGGTGATGACGCCGAGAATCTCGGTGCGGGTGTCAAAGCGGCGGCCGTCGAACCGTGCGGTGATGGACTGGCCTTTTTTGGCATCGAAGGTGAACCAGTGGGGTGAATTGGATTTGAAAGAGCCCTGGATGGCGGATTCGAGCGGGACTTTTTGAGCCTTGTCAGGTTTGGCATTCGCTCCCGAGGAAGTGACGGACTCGAGCGTGCTGACTTCAAAGACGCGCGGATTGGAGACGCCGTAACGGCCGACGAAACGGAGATCATAAAGCGCAGGCTTCAGGTCGGCAGGAAGTGCGATGCTGAAAAGATTCGGCTTGAGACTCTTGATGGGGACAGAGCGTTCGTTGAGAAGAACGGACTGAGGGCCGTCCAGGTCAGAGCCGCGCAGGGTGATTTCCAGGGCTTCGCCGGGCTTGCCTCCGAGAGGGAAGATCGAGGTAAGCGCCGGAGTGGGAAAGGTGGCCTGGGAGAAGGCTGAAGCAGCGCAGGCCAGGAAGATGGCGGTGTGAAAGGAGAGACGAGGCATGCGGGCGGGCGCTTAGTGATTGAACAAAAACTCCTTCGTGTTCAGCAATGCCCAGAGGATGTCCTCATAGGCCTCCTTCTTGCCTTTGAAGGCTTCATCGCCCGCTTTGCCTGCGGTCTTTTTGTCGATGTGCGTGTGGGCAAATTTGATTTCAGAGGGATTGGGGTCGCGGCTGAGGGCGATGTGGTAGAGATCGGCGATCTTGTCGTCGTCAGGCCGTGTGTCTTTGGTGAGAGTATCGGCGCGGCCATTGCCACGAGAGAGCTGGGTCTGGATTTCCGCTGCATTCAGCAGGTGCAGGCTCTGAGCGAGGCTGGCCTCCTGGGTGCGTTCGCATTCGCAGGCGCTGGAGGAGTCGGGGCGGCCGAAGACACTGAGGAAATAGGTGCTTTGATTGTAGCTGTTGTCCGGCAGTGCGACGGCGCGGGTGCCGGGAGCCTGACCGGCAAAAGCGGTCTGCACATCGAGCAGCGTATTAACGGAGTCATAGAGGACTTCGGCATTGAGGCGCTTCGGATAGTACCGGCTGAAGTTCTGGCGATCCTTTGCATTGTGCGCATTCGGGATGGCGCTGAGCTGGTAGGTGGTGGAGTTGGTGATGGTGCGGATGAGCTGCTTCAGATCATAGCGGTTCTTCACGAAGTCGGCGGCGAGCGCACTGAGCAGCTCGGGATTCACAGGCGGATTGGTCTCGCGCATGTCGTCCTCGGGTTCGACGAGGCCGCGATTGAAAAAGTGCTTCCAGTACCGGTTCACCAGCGTGTGGGCAAAGAAGGGGTTCTCCTTCTGGCTCATCCAGTCTGCCAGCGCGAGGCGCGGGTCCTGCTCGGGCTTCAGCTTCAAGGCGGCGGCCCCCAGGCTGGTGGGCATGACGGCCTCCTTGGTGCGGATGTTGGTGGTCTGGGCGACTCCACGTTTGCTGAAGATCATCTCCTCACCCGCAAAAGACGAAGGCTTGCGGCTGACGTTGCTGAAGAAGGCGGCGAAGCCGTAGTAGTCCTGCTGGCTCCACTTTTCAAAGGGGTGATGATGGCACTGTGCGCACTGCATGCGGGTACCGAGGAAGAGCTGCGCCACGTCCTCCATCTGCTGCTTCATTTCCTTGACCTGGCGATACCAGGCCACGGGAGGATTCTGGTCGAGATCACCGGAGGCGGCGACGACTTCACGAACAAACTTATCGTAGGGCTTGTTGTCGGCGATGCTGTCGCGAATCCACTGCCAGAAGAGGTAGCTGCCGCGCGCGTAAATGGGCTGCGTGCGCTGGTTGCGCAGCAGGGCGCTCCACTTGTTGGCGAAGTACTCGGCGTATTCCGGGCTGTCGAGGAGACGGTCGATGAGGATGCTGCGCTTATTCGCTTCCTTGGAGGCCATGAACTCCTTCATTTCCACCGCCGTGGGCAGACGGCCGGTGATGTCGAGCGTGACACGGCGGATAAAGGTGCCGTCGTCCGCAATGTCTGAGGGCGGCATGCCGATGGTCTTCAATTTCGCGAAGACAAGATCATCCACGAAGCCGCGCGATGCGGGCAGCTTTTCCACCGGAGCGCCAAGAGGCACGGTGGCGCGAAAGGTGGAGACCTTGCCCTGATAGCGCACCATCACGGCGACATCGCCAGGAAGATCAAAGAGCTGCACACGGCCGGTCTCGCTCGTTTCGGCCATGGCCTTTTCGTTGGCCTCATAGAGGGCGCGCTTGGTGACGTCGCGGGTGCTGCCGTCTGTGTAGTGCGCGGTGACCTTGAGCTGCTGCGCGCCTTTGAGGGGCATGGTCAGCTTGGCTGGCTCGACGCTGATGCTGGCCATCTTTGGATCAGTGTCCTTGCCGTAGGGCATGCCTTCGCGGATCCAGCGCACGAGATCGGCGTAGTCTTCGGAGTTGGGGTCAAGCTTCTTGCCGCCGCCGTGCGGAAGCTGCGCGGTGCCTTTGGTGAGCAGCAGGCTTTGCTCTGCCGACGCTGGGAACACACGCCTGCCACGGGCCTCTTTAACGATGTGCTCATAGTCTTCCTGCGGCTCAAATCCGAGCAGCGAGAGCTTGAAGCCGTTCTGTCCGCCCGACTTTCCGTGGCAGCCGCCCGAGTTGCAACTGCCCTTGGTAAGGATGGGCACGATGTCGTTGGCGAAGTTCAGCGGGCGCGGTGCATCCTCCGCGAAACCAGGTGCGGCAGAGGCCAAAGCGGCGATGAGGGTGAAGCGGGGCAGATTCATGACAGCGAAAACCTACGCGAGCCAAACACACATTTTGTCGTACCAAACTAAGTCTGCGCCTTTCAGCAGCACTTTTTCACACCAGCTCCGGCATCGGCAGATGACCATCCACCAGATACTGGGGCCTGCCCGTGAGGTCGGTGAGGGTGGCTTTCGTCACGTCTATGCCCATCTGCTTGTACAGCGTGGCAAAGACTTCGCCGAAGGCGACGGGGCGCTCGGTGGGCTCGCCGGCAAGTTTGTCGGTGGCGCCGATGACCTGGCCATGGCGCATGCCGCCGCAGGCGAGAAGCGCGGAGGCCACTCGCGGCCAGTGGTCGCGGCCGCCTTTGTCATTGATCTTGGGCGTGCGGCCAAACTCGCCCCACACCACGACGGACACATCCTTGTCCAGGCCGCGCTCGTGCAGATCGCTGATGAGTGCGGTGAGGCCGCTGTCCAGCAGGGGCAGGTCTTCGCGAAGCTGGCCGAAGTTGTTGGAATGGTAGTCCCAGCGGCTGAAGGCGAGCGTGACCACACGCGCACCTGCTTCGACGAGACGGCGCGCAGCGAGGAAATGTTCCGGGAGTCGCGGGCCGCCGTCATCGCGGTTACGGTTCTCGCCTTTGCCGTAGCGCTCGACGATGCGCGGATCTTCGCGGCCCAAATCGAGAGCGTGCAGGAGCTTCGGACTGGTGAGCACATTGAGCGCCTGCTCATTAAAAACGTCCACTCCGCCCATGAGGCCGGTGGCATCAAGGTCACGACGAAGAATGTCAAAGCTGGAGAGCAGGGACTTGCGATCGCGCAAACGATCAAGCGTGATGCCGTGGAGCGACATGTCCTCCGTGCCGCCGCCGCGATTGGGCTGGAAGGGTGCATGCGCCACGCCGAGGAATCCTGGCTCGCCGGTGCGTGCCCATTCCATGTGGCCCATCTTGGGCGCGAGCCCGACGAAGGGAGGCATGGCGGGATTGGTGCTGCCCTGCAATCGTGAGACGGCGGCGCCAAACGATGGCCAGCCGCCGGGAGGCTGCTGCTTGGAGTTGCGTCCGGTGAGGCACTGAAAGGCATCGTGACGCGAGTCGCAGTCAGCCATCGACCGGATGATCGTGCACTTGTCCATCATCTTTGCCAGGCGCGGCAGGTGCTCACAAATCTGGATGCCGGGAACGTTCGTGGAGATCGGTTTGAATTCGCCGCGAATCTCGCCCGGCGCATCCGGCTTCATGTCAAACGTGTCCTGATGCGAAAAACCGCCCGGCAGGAAAATCATGATCACCGCTTTGTGCGACCTGCCTGTCTTTTGCACGGCCTCGGCACGCAGCACATCATTCAATGACAGCCCGCCCATGGCGAGTCCGCCGATCTTCAGGAAGTTTCGACGCGACACACCATCGCAAAAGCCGCCGCTGGGTTGTGAATAGAGATTGAGCATGGCTGGTAGGAAGGCCGCGCAAACCTACGGCCCGAGGATCGGGACTCTTGCCAGACACGCGAAACCAGGGACGTTTGCTTCAGGACATGAGCGGACTGATCGGACACACAATGTATGGCATCCTCGCGGCAAAGGCGGCGAAAGGACGGGGCCTGCCCGTCACGCCCGTCATCGAGCGCCACCTCCCAAGTTTCCTTTGTGGCGCGTATCTGGGCTGCGACATCCAGGTGATGCCGGAGGCTATCTGCGTGGACACCGGGCGCGAGGTGGGCTTTGGCACCGTGCCGCTGGAAATGAGCCCGCTCACCGGCGGAGCGGTGAAGCCCTGGACGCTGGAGCATGAAGGACGAAAATACAGGCCAAAAGAAATCCATGAGCTGTTTTATGGCCGCGCGCATCTGGTGTTCGGCTGGGCGCCACCAGAGGTGAACCTGCGTGTGCCGTGGGACCATCTGGCAGACTACTGTGCGCGAGCGATCCGCGATGACATGAGCTCCGAGCGCGGCCTGGCCTATGCACTGGGATGGATGGTGCACATGGTCGGCGACTCCTTGATCAAGTCAGTGCAGCCGGGCATCCGCATGCATTTGCTGGATGGCGTTTACACCCCGCGAAACCGCATCGTGCAGGATCAGTTCACCTTTCACACGATTGGCGGCGAACTGGGTATCGATTGGGTTAAAACTTTCCGTGACATGGCGGCCACTCCAGTGGAGGCGATCCAGCCGCACTACATGCGCATCGGCGAAAAGCGCGGCAGTCTCGCGCAATTGTTTGATGAGGGGTGGAAGCCTGAGCTGCAGGCGCTGCTAAGCGCTGTGCTGGCAGAAAACCGGCGCTGGCTGCCACACCATACAGAAGATGTGCTGCGCGTGGTGGCGAGAAACAGCGAAGAAGCGAAACGCGTCAGCGGCGGCCTGGAATTTGATAAGATGATCGAGATGGCCGAGAGCGCAGGCATGCGGGACACGCTGGTGGTGATCGCCGAGCAGTGTGCCGACCTGATGGAGCAAACCATCGCGCAAGTACCGCAGTGGCGGGATTTGCCTCGACAGCCTGCGAAAGGCTGGAACAAGCTGAAACACCCATGAAATCCCTCCTCATTTTTTGCCTGGTGCTGGTGACGGCTCTCCACGCGGCAGACGGCAAGCTTATCATCACTTACTTGAACATGCCGAAGCACGGTCTGGCCGTGGTGGTGCAGACACCGGGAGGCCGGACGTGGATGATCGACACCGGGCCGCAGTCTGAACCGTATGATGCAGGACGCGACACCATTGAGCCCTTCCTCAAAGCGCGGGGCATCACGCAGCTCGACGGCATTGCCATCAGCCACCCGCATGGGGACCACTACGGCGGCGCCATGTGGCTGCTCGACCACTTGCCCGTAAAAACCTTTGTGGACACCGGCTACACGGCGCGCGGCTTCACGCTGGCTTACAACCGCCTCCGCCAGCATGCGCAGGAACGTGGGGCAAAGTACATCGCAGCAACGGAGGGTGACAAACTCGACTTTGATCCTGCATTGACAGTCGAGGTGCTCTCTCCGCCAAAGGCCATGCACAATCTGGACACGGACCCTGCCAAGATCACCGAGCACGGCCTGTTAAACACGAACTCCCTTTTCCTGCGCATGCAGCACGGACAGAACGTGCTCTTCTTTCCCGGAGACGCCTATGGCACAGGCCAGCGCTACGTCCTGGAGAAGACGCCGGCGGAGAAACTTAAAGCGGCAGTGGTCACGGCGCCGCATCACGGATTCAACACCCATCCCGAATTCGCCGCCGCGACCCGTCCGAAGTTCGCGATCGCTTCATGCCTGGATTTTTACGCCGGCAGCGAGGTGCCTTCTCCGGGAGAGAAGCTCAAGAAGCAGTTTGAGCCGCTGGGGACGCAGGTGTTTGTGACTGCATGGAATGGAAACATTGAAATCATTTCCGAC
Source organism: Prosthecobacter sp. (assembly GCF_044222565.1). Lineage (GTDB taxonomy): Bacteria > Verrucomicrobiota > Verrucomicrobiia > Verrucomicrobiales > Verrucomicrobiaceae > Prosthecobacter. The sequence goes on along the minus strand of NZ_JBGANA010000004.1, from coordinate 212,480 downwards.
GGAAAAGATGTGACAGCGAAGACTGAGAAATGATACCAAGGATTCCGTTTTTCTTATTTATTGCTCATGAGCTCCCCGAACTTCGACATCCTCGCAAAAGCGCCTCTGTTTGTACATCTGGCCATCACCGGCGTCACCTCCGGGCCAACCCGGGTGGATTCCGCCCGTTTCAATGAGCACGTCGAAGCGTCGGGCGACCCGAACGCGCGTGTTTGTGTTTACACCGAAGGGCTGCAGCATCTGGCCACGCACTTCCAACGTCTTTATTCAGAGCTGACCGCCGCGACTGACACAGCACCGGTGATCGAGGCGATCCAGGCCGAGATGCAGCAACTGGCTCCAAAGGACAAGATGCAGTTTGTCCTTCACCTAGGACGTGTGGCGGCAGCCGCTGTTCGGGATGAGAGCGGCAATCCTGTGCCCGAGCGTGTTGAGATGGCCGGGCAGCTGGAGGAAATGTTCAAGTTCATGCCCTACGGCAAAAACAACGAACGCTTCACAGACGGGCTTCAGGTCACATCTTACTGGCCCGGCGTCGATCCCGCGCTGCAACGCTTTGCCGAAGCCGAACTGCGCCAGCTTTCCTCCGTCTATGCCTGCCTGTACGCCGCGATGAACGGCTGCCACGGCGGGGAGCTGGGGGAAGAGCGCAAAAACGCCCTCAAGCACTGGCTCATGGCAGGCTACACGCCAGGCATGGAAGCATGCGCCGCACATGCACTGCTGCGTTACTTCGACCAGCTTTTCTGGCTCTCGTTTGCGGAAATCCAGTTTGAGGAACTTCCCAAGCCAGTGTTTGTCAAAGGCCACGCCCTGGTGGCACAGAAATTTAACACCGCCGAGCAGGCTGCCTTCACACAGCACCTGCACAGCCTGGCCGCCGCGCTGGTGACAGCGGATTCACCGCCGATGGCCCGTGACACGCTGGCCAGCATCCTTGCATTAATGCAGGGCCAGGACGTGGAGATTTCCAGCGGCGGGCTGCCCGAAGGCGAGTGGGACATTCTGAGCATGGGGCTCGTCGCCAGCTTTCTGCTGGTGGCTGCCGCTGACGGCCATGTGGGTGACAAGGAATGCCAGACTTTCGCCGAAATCATCCAGGTGGTTTCCGAAGGCGTGCCAACCAGTCTCATCCTCAAGTCCGCGGCCCGGATTCCAGATCAGATGCACATTCTCTGGCCTGCCGTCACCGCTCGTGGCGCTCATCCGCCCATGATGGTTGCCGAGGCCGTGGTGCTGGCCGCGGCCAAGTTTGGAGAAGAGGACTTCAACCTTTACCGCAAGGTGGCCCTGGCGATCGCGATCAAAACCGCCGAGGCAGAAGGCGGCGGCTTCCTCGGCCTCGGCTCCAAAATCAGCAAGGAAGAGCAGAAGGTGATCGACGGCCTGAAGAAGCTGCTCGGCTTTGCGTAAAACCGGCAGCGCTAGGTGAGCCCTCCAATCGGCGAGCCCATGTACAGCGTGTGCGGGCGGCCGGTGAAGTCCTTCCATATCGTTTCGCGCGGCAGGCCGAGCGCTTCGTAAATGGTCGCGGCGAAATTTTCGGGAGTCTGAGCATCGCTGACGGGATAGCCACCGATCTTGTCCGTTTCTCCGATCACCCGGCCACCCTTGATTCCGCCGCCAGCGAGCAGAATGCTCTGTGCATGCCCCCAGTGGTCGCGTCCGGGCAGGGCCTTGGCGGAGATGCTCTTGATTTTGGGCGTGCGGCCAAACTCGCCACCCATGACGATGAGCGTTTCATCAAGCTGACCACTCGCATCGAGATCTTCGAGCAAGGCGCTCACGGCCTGATCCATGGGCGGCAGCAGGTAATTTTTCAAATTGCCCCAGGCGGCCTGATGCGTGTCCCAGGTTTCGTTGTTGCCCAGGTTCACCTGCACCATGCGCACCCCGCTTTGCACCAGCCTGCGGGCCATGAGGAGGGACCAGCCGAAGCTATGGCGGCCATAGCGGTCGAGCATTTTGGGATCGACCTTTTCCAAACTGAAGGCGTCATGCACCTTGCGGTTTCCCAGCAGTCCAATGGCGGCCTGGCGTGTGGAATCGAAAGCTTCATCGCCAGCCAGCGCGGTGAGATCGTCCGTCTGGGATTCGAGAGCGTTGCGCAAAGACACGCGGTCCATCACGCGATCGAGCGTGAGCCCCTGCGGCAGAGAAAGGTGCGGTGCCTGAAACTTCAGCGCGGTGTCCGTTTCCAAACCGCGCTCATGGTGGAAGAGGTATTTCGGGTACGCGCCATAGTGCTTGGGATGGTAGGGAGACATCTCCAAAAACCAGGGATCGTGCTGCGCTCCGAGAGTGCCTGCGAACTGTCCCGCCAACGTGCGCCCCTCCCGGTGCACAAGTTTGTCCGGCAGGACGATGGCGGGTGGCAGGTTGTCCTTTCGCTTTGGCAGCAGTGCAGTGGCCAGTGCAGCCATGCTGGGATGATCGGACTTCTTGGGCTTCGACGGATCGAACCCCAGAGGTGCATCGCTGCGCCCCGTGAGCATGATGTGGTGGCCCAGGGAGTGGTCGCTGCTGCCATGGGTGAGCGACCGCACGAGCGACCATTTTTCCGAAATGCGCGCGAGATTGGGCAGGTGCTCGCAGATGTGCAGGCCGGGGGTGCGCGTGCGGATGGGCTTAAACTCGCCGCGGATCTCCATGGGCGCGTCCGGCTTCATGTCAAAGCTCTCGTGCTGGGCCAGACCGCCGGAGAGGAAGATGTAAATCACCGACTTCGCACGCGCCGGCTGCGTGGCGGCCGTCATAGCCTGCAGGGCGCTGAGGTGGTTCATGCCCAGCCCCAGCAAGCCCACCGCGCCCGCCTGAATCACTTCACGGCGGGAGACAGGATGCGCTGGATGCGGAAATGACATGCGCCTTCAAATACGGCGGCTGTTGCACGGCCTTTCCAAAAGACCTACTTCCGGTTCCAGACACCCAGCTTGATCGTGTGCTCCGGACTGGCAGCTTCGGCAGCAGATTTTTTCCGCAGGATCTGGGTCACCACAATGGCTCCGTCCACGATCACCACACGCAGATCGGCTTCATCGCCCTCTTTGAGCACCAGCCCATCTGAAATGGTCGTTTTGACAGGATACATGAGGCCTTATACCTCCCGGAACCCTCGCAAGCAATTTTAAATCAGCTCCGGCATCGGCGACCAGCCATCCACCAGATACTGCGGCCGGCCGGTGAGATCGTTGAGCGTGGTCTTCACGGTGTCGATGCCCATGTGCTTGTAGAGCGTGGCAAAGACCTCGCCGAAATGCACGGGACGTTCGGTGGGTTCGCCGCCGAGCTTGTCGGTGGCACCGATGACCTGCCCGGTGCGCAGACCGCCGCCGGCGAGCAAGGCACCGCCTACGCGCGGCCAGTGGTCACGACCACCTTCTTTGTTCACGATGGGAGTACGGCCAAATTCACCCCAGGCCACGACTGCGACGTCTTTGTCGAGTCCGCGCTCATGCAGATCTTCCACCAGGGCGCTCATGCCCTGATCGAAAAGCGGCAGATGGCGAAGGAGCTGGGGGTAGTTATTGTCGTGAAAGTCCCAGCGGCCAAAATTCAGCGTCACCACGCGGGCTCCGGCTTCGACGAGACGGCGGGCCAGCAGGAAGTGCTCGAGATTGAGCGGAGCGCCGTCACCGTAGTTTTTGGAATCTCCCTTGCCGTAGCGTTCGCGGGTTTTGGTGCTTTCCTTGCCCAGATCCAAGGCCGTGAGCAGCTTGCTGGAGGTGAGCACATTGAGCGCCTGTTGATTGAAAGCGTCCATGCTGCCGACGAGGCCGCTGGCATCCAGTTCGCGGCGGAATTTGTCAAAGCCGGTGAGCAAAGACCGGCGGTCTTCAAGGCGGTCGAGCGTGATGCCGTTGAGCTGGAGGTCATCCATGCCGGCGCCATTGGGCCGGAAGGCGGCGTGCGTATTCCCACAGTAGCCGGGATGGCCGGGAGAGCCGTAGGGCGGGTGTCCGGCCTTGGGAGCGAGGCCAACGAAGGCAGGCATCGCGGGATCGGCCTGGCCTTTGAGACGCGAAATGACGGAGCCGAAGGAGGGAGGATCAGAAAGACGGCCAACAGGTGCCGCTCCACCATTGGGAGGCGGCGGCTTGCCGGTGTAGCAGATGAAGCTGTCGTGCGCGCCGTTGGGCGAGCCGTACATGCTGCGAATGGGCACGAGCTTGTCCATGATCCGGGCCAGACGCGGCGCGTGCTCGGAGATGTGGATGCCGGGGACGGCGGTCTTGATGGGCTTGTAGGGGCCACGGACCTCCAGCGGCGCGTCCATCTTCAAATCATACATGTCCTGGTGCGGCGGGGCGCCGCACAGGTAGATCATGATCACAGACTTGAAGCTGCGGCCCGTGCGTGCCTCCGCTTCGGCCTTCAGCAGCTCAGGCAGGGAAAGCCCGCCCATGGCGAGACCGCCGATGCGCAGGAAGTCGCGACGCGAGACGCCGTCGCAGAGCTTGCCGTGGGATTTGCCAGAAAGGGTGAGCATGAAAGAGGAACCAAAATAAGCACCCAATATGCCGGAACTATCACCAAAACCACGTTATGTGCGGGCCATGCTTCGCCCGTTGCTCTGCCTCATGTCCCTCACCTTTTCCGCCTTCGCCGCTGATTTTCAATGGTCACAACTCCCCGCCATTCCTGATGCGCGCGGGTTTGCAGGCTCCTTCGCCGGGGTGGTGGATGGCACGCTCATGGTCGCAGGCGGTACGCATTTCATCGATAAAATGCCCTGGGAGGGAGGCACCAAGCTCTGGTATGACACGCTCTTTGCGCTGGAAAAGCCGGACGGTGCCTGGCGGGTGGTGGGAAAACTGCCGAAACCGAACGGCTATGGCGTCAGCATCACGACTTCCCAGGGTTGGGTCATCTTGGGCGGGGGAAATGCCACTGAGCATTTCCGTGAGGTGTTCTGGGTCAAAAAGGATGCCCCGCTGCCGCCGCTGCCGAAACCCTGCGCCTTCATGTGCGGCTGCGAAAGTCGCGGAGTCATCTACATTGCCGGAGGGATCGAATCTCCGGCAGCCACCAGTGCGATGAACACCTTTTGGTCCCTCGACCTGAAACAGCCCGGGGCGGCCTGGCAGGATCTTCCCCCCTGCCCCGGCAAACCGCGCATTCTGGGCTGCATGGCCGCCTTGGACGGAGTGGTTCACCTTTTCAGCGGCGCGGCCCTGCATGCGGACAAGGACGGCAAGCCGGAGCGGGAATGGCTGAGCGATGCCTGGGCTTATGAAAAGACCACAGGGTGGAAAAAGCTCCCGGACATGCCCCGCGTGGCCGTGGCTGCTCCCAGCCCCGCCCCGGTGGTCGGTTCCAAGATCTGCGTCCTCGGCGGGGACGACGGCGCCAACGTCAACTTCATGCCCAAGGAGAAGCATCCTGGCTTCCCGCGCTCTATTTTGGTATTTGATGTGAAGACACAGGCTTGGAGCCAGGCTGGCGAGGTGCCTTTCTCCCTGGTGACGACCAATGCCGTGCCCTGGAACGGCCAGATCGTGATCCCCGGAGGCGAGGCACGCCCCGGGGTGAGATCTCCCCAAGTGTGGCGCGGGGCAATGAAGTGACTTGAAACTCCCCCCGGTGAACTCCAAAGCTGCACGATGAGTCGCAGCATTTTGATCACTGGTGCCAATGGAGCGCTGGGCCTGTCCATCGCCGAGTATTTTCTGACCCGGGAGACGGACTGCCGGGTATTTTTGGGGGTTCGGGAGCGGCGGGAGCGCGCGGAGGCTCTGGTCGCAAAATATTCGGACCGGGCGGAATTGATCACGCTCGAAGTCACCTCGCCAGACGAATGGAAAGCTGCAGTGGCCGAAATCGCATCCAAAGCCTCCCCTCTTGAAGTCCTGATCAACAACGCAGGCTTCCATGAAGACTCCCTGCTGGCGAACATGTCTCAGGATCAATGGAGTCGCGTCCTGGATGCCAACCTGAACGCCGTCTTCCATGGCTGCCAGGCCGCCCTTTCCCCCATGATGAGGGAGCGCCGCGGTCGCATCGTCAACATCGCCTCCCTGAGCGCCATTTCTTCCCCAGCCGGGCAGACAAACTATTCTGCTGCCAAGGCGGGGGTGATCGGCCTGACGCAGAGTCTGGCCAAGGAATCCGCCCGCATGGGCGTCACCGTGAATGCCGTCTGCCCTGGCTACATTGAGGGTGGGCTGCCCGCCGAATGGACGCCGGAGCACCTCAAAGCCCTTAAAATGCAGCTCCCGATGCGCCGTTTTGCCAGGCCGGAGGAGATAGCGGCGGCGGTTTTCTTCCTTGCCAGCCCCGAAGCGAGCTATATCACTGGCTCGACCCTAAAAATTGACGGGGGGCTGCTTTAGGCCTCCCCTCTGCACCCTACGACACGTATCCCCTGCATGCCGACCCGCCAGCGCCTCAAAGAACTTATGATCAGCGAACTCATGCTCGACATGACCGCAGATGAAATCGGCGATGACACCCCCCTCTTTGGTCCCGCAGGCGTCGGTCTCGACTCCGTGGACGCCCTGCAGCTGGTGGTGATGATCGAAAAGCACTTCGGCTTTAAAATGGCCGACCAAGACCAGGCGAAGCGCATCCTGCACAGTGTGAACTCCATCGCCGAAGCCGTGGACCAGAAAGCGGCGGCGTAATCCCACTGCCCCAGCCCTGCGTTTTGAAACGCTTTGCCTCCATCACCCTGCGTCTGCTCATCAGCGGCGTGCTGCTTGTGCTGCTGTTTCGGGAGCACGATCTTTTCGCAGACATCGCCCCTCGCTTCCATTCCCTGCTGACCAACTGGCACTGGACGCTCGCCGGGATGGGCTTTGCCTTTCTCTCGCTTTTTCTCGCCTCCGTGCGCTGGCACATCATCCTGCGCGGCCTGGTGCCGAGCCTGCCGTTCCCCATGGTACTGCAGGCGGAGCTCATCAGCGCGTTTTTCAACATCAGCTCCGTCGGAGTGGTGGGGGGGGACACCTACAAGATCATGGCGCTCTCCCGACGTCTGCCCGGGCAGACCATGCCGGTGAGCGTGTCGCTGGTGCTGGATCATCTGACCGGCCTGATTTCCGTGGCCATCCTCTTCACGGCGTGCATGCTGGCCCGGTCATCCCAGTGGAACGAAATTGGCTATGACATGCGCATGCTGATCACCGGCTACGCCATGTATGTGGGAGGGGCGCTGGTAGGCCTCGTCATCAGCTGGTTCTCCTTCACCCCCAGCCTGCTGGCATGGGGACGCCGCACTTTCCCGCGCACCATGGGAAATCCCAAACTGACGGGCCTCATCGCACGCCTGACGCAGGTGCATGCGGTGTTTGCCCTGCTCTGGCGGCGCACGATCTCCGCCATGGCGGTATCTACTGCCATGCACGCGGCCTTTTTCGTCAGCTTCTACTGCGGACTGCGCGCGGTCGGCGGCGCGGCACCGGTGCTCGATGTCCTCACCTCCATGCCGATCGTGGATGCTGCGGCCTCCCTGCCCGTTTCGATTTCGGGCCTGGGTGTGCGGGAGCGCACTTTCGAAGCCTTGCTGGCCGGACTGGCCCAGGTGCCGGAAGCAGTGGGCGTCTCCGCTTCTCTGGCCGGCTGGATCTTCAGCCTGTTCTGGGGAGTGGTGGGGGGAATCTTGTTCCTGCGCGCCAAACATGCGGCCCACATCGCACCGGAGGCTCAGTGTGCATGAGCTCCTCCCCGCGCATCGCCATCTCTCTGGGGGCCTCGTTCATGGGCTACGCCACACATGCCGGATTTCTGGCACGCCTGCAGTCATTGGGAGTGCGCCCCGTCGCGATCGGCGGCTCATCCGCGGGTGCCATCACCGCGGGATTGTTCGCGGCAGGTCTGGGGCAGGAGGCCATCCGGCAGGCGGTGCTCAGCCCGCGCCTCTATTTGTCCTTCGCCAGCCGCACGAAATGGCTCTGGCACCAGTTCATCAACAGCTTCTTCCACCGTCATCCCGGCTTTTTCGATCCGAGGGGGGCCGTGCCGCATTTTGAATCGCTCGTTGGTGATCGCACTATCGAGTCGCTGTCGGACCCTCAGTTGCTCATCGCTCTGAGCGATCTCTCGAAGCACGAAACACTCTTCGTGCGCAGCGGACCGCTCGCTGCGGCGATGGCCGCCAGCGCGTGCGTGCCCCTGATGTTTACGCCCCTGGAGTTCGAGGGCCGCCATTGCACGGATGGAGGCGTGGCGCATGAGTCGCCCGTGGATCCGTGGTTCACTGATGATAGCATCGACCACATCATCATTCACCGCATCGTCCAGCCCCAGAGCAAACCACCGCTGATGCCCTTGAGCCGCCTGATGGCCACCGTCGCCGCCACGCATGCCTCCCTGAACCGCCAGATCCTCCTCGACCGCATCGAGCTCGCTCGTCTGCACGGGAAAAAGCTGACCGTCATCACCACGGACCACGCACGCCCTTCGCCCCTGTTTCCAGGAAAGCTGAAGGAGCTCTACGCGATGGGAGAGGACACGGCGCAGAAGTTTTTCGATTCTGAGCATCTGGCCGGGCAGCCTTGAATCGCGACGATGGTCCGGTGCCCCGGGGGGGTATTGACATCGGCCTCTGCCTGCGCTTAGATCGCCATCGTTAGACGATGTCCTTGCAGCCAGCGCCCTGCTGGCAAGGCCCCGAACAAAGTTCATTCACTTTGCGGAGGCGGGCCAGGACCTCTGAGCGAGCCAGCGATGCCTTGTCGTGCCCCGGGAATGGGGCGGGATGCCGCCCAGCTGACGCGCAAGACCGGGCAGAGCAACAAGATCCACTCAAATACCATGTCCATACCACATACTACCACGAATGCCGCCGCCGAAATCAAGACCACCGAGTCTCCGTTTGGTCTCACCGCCTGGAAGAATGATCTCCCGATCACACTGCCGCTGCGGCATGTGGAGGCTCGTTTCCAAACCATGGGAGAAGTGGTGCTGATGGAGATCGACCAGGTGTTTGAGCAAACTGCCGATGTGGCTCTGGATGTGCTCTACACCTTTCCAGTGCCCGCGGGCGCGGCGGTGCATCGCTGTGAGATGATCGTGAACGGGCGTGTGATCCGCGCCGTGGTGATGGCAGAGGAAAAGGCACGACAAGTGGTGGCGGAGCACCAGGCCGCCGGGCACCGCACCACGCTGATGGAGATGATCCGGGACAACCTCTTCACGCTGGAGCTTGGAAATGCAGCGCCGGGAGACCGGATCGTGATCCGTTTTGCCTACCTTGAAAGCATGGAGCGGCAGGCCGCGCAGATGAGCATTCGAATTCCTTTCAGCCCGGGAGTGCGGTACGTTCCGGGCAGGCCACTGCTGCGGGAAAACAGCGGCCCGGGCGTGATGAAGGACACTGACGAAGTGCCGGATGCCAGCCGCATCTCGCCGCCTCGCCTGAGCGCGGGGCACCCCGAAGCAGCGACCATGCACCTCGAAGGAATGCTGGATGCGGACTCGGTGGACATACGGACGCTGAACTCGCCCACCCATGCCACAAGCCTGCGCCGGGTGGAGTCGGGGATTGAGGTGACGCTTGCCGCGGATGTGGAGGTGCCCGGCAGGGACTTCGTACTCCGGTGGGAGGAGAGCGCTGTGGCGGCGGTTTCACCCCATGCCTGGGTGGCCAAAACCGCTGACGTACGGCATGCGCTGCTGCAAATCCGCGCGCCACAGAACATCGAGCCTGCGGCTGAGGATGATTTTGCGCAGGACGTTTACTTCCTGCTCGACCGCTCCGGCAGCATGGACGGCACGAAATGGGAGAAGGCCGCGCAGGCGCTGCACGTCTTTGTACGCGCCCTGGGAAAAAACGACCGGGTGTGGCTCACCTGTTTTGAAAGCAACTATAGGGACTTCGACACAAAGCCGCTGGGACGCGATGAACTTCTGGGCAAGGCCGCCTTTCAGAAACTGGCCGAGATAGGCACGGGAGGCGGTACGGAGCTTCTGCCAGCCCTCACGCATGTGCTGGAGATGCGTGCAAAGCACAGCGACGAACGCCGTGCGCGTCTCGTTTTGATCACAGACGGCCAGGTGGCGAATGAAGACGCGCTCTGCGAGTGCATGAAACAAAAGAATGCCGCGACTCTGCCTGTGCATTGCTTCGGCATTGATCACATGGTGAATGATGCGCTGCTGCAAGCACTGGCCCATCAGACAGGCGGACGCTGCGTACTGCTGACACCGGAGGATGACATCGCCGCGGCAGTGGGCCTCCTCTCGGAGACGATGCGGCGGCCTGCGCTTGTCAATCTGGAGCTGCAAGGAGGGCATTTGCCAGCCCATGGAAGTTCACGTCTGCCAGACTTGCACGCAGGAGAGGTGAGCCTGCTGGCCATCCGCTGCGAGCCAGGCACGACGGAAGCGGTTATCACAGGCTCGCTGCCGGATGGTTCACCATGGTCTCACCGTTTCACGCTGCAAGAGGGCGCGCAAAGCCATGCGGTGTCCGCTCCCCGCCTGATCTGGGCGCGCAGGAGGATTCAGCACTTGCTCGGCTTGAGGCACGAGGAGGAGGCCGTGGCCCTGGCGATCGAACACAATCTCATCTGCCGGGGCACCGCCTTTGTGGCATGGGACGAGGCGGAACAAGTGAAGGTCGCCACAACACAGCTCTACCAGCCGTGCGCGGCAGACATGATGGACGCGGTGGAGTTTGAATGTGCACCATGCCCGGAAGCGCCGGTGGACGAAGGCTCTGATGAGTTGCGCGAGGTGCTGATCGAGGAGGGCCTCACATACAGCAATGCGGTCAAGATAGCCCTGTATCTCCAAAGCTGGGTCTATTCCGGCGATGAGGACCGCTACGAGCTTTTCGACAAGCTTGTTCTGGACATGCAAAGCTCCCTGGAACCCGTGGAATGTCTGCGCCGCTTTATCGATGAACACATCCTCGAGGAAGGACTGCTGGAGTACTTCAGGGCCTGCATGCCTGTCATGGAAACCCAGGAGCAGGGTGCAGCGGGCTAGAGCGTCCGCAGCATCTCCAGCGCCTCAGCGAGCTGCTTGTGCCCTTCACGCGAGCTGAGGCGCGGGAACTTGCCCTGGATCATGACGAACTTGCCATTGCGGCTGAGCATGAGCTTGCGCTCCTTGATCTCCACATCGCTGATGCCAGCGTGCGCGGCAGAGAGGCGGATGGCGGCGCAGGTGAGGAGGTTCTGCACGGCATGAGGAAGCTTTTCGCCGTATTGATCGCGCCACTGCGCCTCCAGCTCTTCGAGCTCCTTGCGCGTCATGATTTCACCCACCTGGCGGTAAGCTGTGATGCGCAGCTTCAAGTCTTCGATGAAGGTGGAGGGCAGGAAGGCGGGCGTTGCCCCCGGGGATGCCTGCACCATCATGGCTTCGTTCATCACCAGGAAGTCCGTACGCAAGCCCACCTCAACCGGACGCGCCACGCGCCTTCCCTGCATACGGGCGACGCTTTGCTTCAGCATCTGGCAGTACAAATCAAAGCCCACCGCCGCAATGTGCCCGCTCTGCTCCGTGCCGAGCAGATTGCCCGCGCCACGGATCTCCAGATCGCGCAGGGCGATTTTAAACCCGCTGCCCAGACCGGCGTACTGCTTGATGGCGTTGACCCGTTTGCGGGCATCGCCTGCGGTTACCGCATCCTGCGGCAGCAGCAAATAGGCGTAGGCCTGCACGCCTCCACGGCCAACGCGACCACGCAGCTGATACAAGTCCGCCAGCCCGAAGCGGTCCGCGCGATCGATAATGATGGTGTTCGCATTCGGAATATCCACGCCGCTTTCGATGATGGTGGTACAGACGAGCACGTCCGCGCCGCCATCCACAAAGGTGTGCATCACGTCCTCCAGCAGTTCACTGTCCATCTGCCCATGGCCGATGATGACGCGAGCCTTCGGGCAGAGATCGCGAATGCGCTGCGCGATCTTTTCAATCGTCATCACCCGGTTGTGCAGGAAGAAAACCTGCCCGCCCCGCTCGATCTCCGCCTCGACTGCCTGCTTAATCGTGCGTTCATCGTAGGGGCAGATCATCGTCTGCACCGCCTGCTTGTTGGGCGGCGGCGTCTCGATGGTGCTCATGTCGCGCATGCCCATGAGGGCGAGGTAGAGCGTGCGCGGGATCGGCGTGGCGCTTAGCGTGAGCACATCAACGAGGCGAAACAGGTCCTTGAACTTCTCCTTGTGCTTCACACCGAAACGCTGCTCCTCATCGATCACGGCAAGGCCGAGGTTTTTAAAACGCACGTCTTTTGAAATGACACGGTGCGTGCCGATGACGATGTCCACCGTTCCTTCGGTGATGCCTTTCAAAATCTCGCGCTCACGATTTGGCGGCGTGAGGCGGCAGAGCATTTCCACGGACACAGGAAACTCGCTCATGCGCTGCCGGATGTTTTCCCAGTGCTGCCGTGCCAGCACCGTGGTGGGCACCAGAACGGCCACCTGCCGCCCGCCCATGACCGCCTTGAACGCGGCACGGATGGCCACCTCCGTTTTGCCAAAGCCGACGTCCGCGCACAGCAGCCGGTCCATGGGCTTCTCAGCCTCCATGTCCCGTTTGATCTCCTCCACGCTGCGCAGTTGGTCTGGTGTCTCGTGGTATAAAAACGACTCTTCAAACTCCACCTGCCACTTGGTGTCCGGCTGGTGCGAGTACGCCTTCAACGTCTGGCGCTCCGCCGCCACGCTGAGCATGCGCGCAGCAAAGTCCTCCACGCTCTTCTCAGCCTGCTTGCGCGTCTTCTGCCAGCGCGCTTCGCTGAGCTTGCTCAGCGCCGGCGCCTTGCCGCCAACTCCCACGTAACGTGTGACAAGGTGCGTATGCGCCACCGGCACAAAGAGCTTCGCACCCTCCGCGTAATGCAGCACCAGCACTTCCTCGCGCTTGCCGGTGTCACGCACCTCCACACCGCCAAAACGGGCCACGCCATGCTCGGCATGCACCACGATGTCGCCCTCGCGCAGGTCGCGCATCACATCGCGTGCTTTGCGCAGCACCTCGGCCTCATCGAGCTTGGACCCACGCACCCGGCGGATCTGCTGATGCCTTCCAAAGATCTCCGCGCCCGTCAGCACCGCCAGCTTGGCCGCTGGCACCGTGAAGCCACGATACAGCAGACCCAGCTTTGTCTCGAGCGACGCAGGCAGACCGCTCTGCAATTCCGCAAAGCGTTCCCGCTCCGCCTCATTGTGGAAAAAAATGACCGAGCGCCAGCCGTCCTCATGCCATTCGCGAATCTGTTTGGCAAAATGCTCGCGCCTGGCCTCATGCAGCACGAAGTCAGACGCATCGAAGACGCCGAGCGGATTCTCATGGATGGCCGCCGTGTAGTCTTCCATTCCTTCCACATTCGCAGCGCCGCTGAGAATACGGGCCTGTGCCTCTCCTTCGCAGTCGATGGCAATGATGAAGTCATCTTTGCGCAGATGCTCGCGCACCCGCGAGGCATCTTCCGCATTGTCATTCATCTGCAGGATTACACCCACACTCTCCAGCCGTTTGATGGATGACTGATTGTGCAGGTCAAAGGCGCGGATCGATTCGATCTCGTCATCGAAAAACTCCAGCCGCAGCGGCTCCTCCGCCTGCCAGGAAAAAAAGTCCACGATGCCCCCACGGCGCGCAAACTGCCCACGCTCGGTGACGACTGGCACACGCTCATAACCCGCCTCGCCCAGGTCTTGAAGCAGATCCTCCACATCCAGCTTGGCACCGATGCTGAGCGTACGGCGCTGGCTGGAGATTTCAGCCAGGGCTGGCGCGGGCTCGTCCAGGCTGTCCGCACACAGGACCACGACTGGCGCATCCGTTTCCATCATGGTGCCCAGCACACCCGCGCGTTCTGCCAGCAGTTCCGGATCAACCAGCGCATCGTTCACCACCTGGCCGAGGCGAGGAAGATACAAGGCCGGGCACTGCCATACACCGAGTTCGGCGTGCACATGATCCTGCGTTTTCACATCCGCGCAAAGAATCCACACCCTGCGCCCCGGTGCAGCCAGCTCCGCATGCCGGACCATCAGCGCCGCAGCAAACCCGAAGGCCTGTGTCGTGACGTGATCGAGCACGAGTGGCTCCTTCTTCAGCTTCTGCTGAAACGCGTCTGATTTGAGCGTCAGATCCACCAGGCCGAGCGCATCCCCCCGCGCACGCCTGGAAGGGGGTGGTGGTTTTCGGCTCGCAGCTTTCTTCACGCCGCGAGGTTTGGGGGCGCGTTTGACGGGTTCCAAAGTGGTCATCTCAAAGAGCCTATACGACTCGAATAGGCAAGAGGTAAGGAGGATGAAGAATCGGGGCCGTGGTCGACGTTATGAACGGAGCATGATCACCACCAACCGTCGCCAGTTTCTGCAGCAATGCGCCACCGCCGGCGCCGCACTGGGCTTCCCCACCATCATCCCATCCTCGGCCCTGGGAAAAGATGGCGCCGTAGCTCCCTCAAATCGCACCACGCTCGCGCTCATCGGCTGCGGCGGACGCGGCACGGATGTGGTGAAGAATTTCCTCCAGGACGAGCGCGTGCAAGTCATGGCGGTCTGCGATGTCGAGCGCGAATCCGATCGCTATAACAAGGGCATCATCAAAAAAGCCGGAACTCTGGGCCGCGAGCCCGCCCGGCGGCTGGTGGACAAAACCTACGGCACCAAGGGCTGCGCCACGCACGAGGACTTCCGCGATGTGCTGGCGCGCAAAGATGTGGATGCCGTGCAGATTGCCACGCCGGACCACTGGCATGCGCTCATCGCCGTGGCCTCTGCGCGTGCTGGAAAGCATATCTACTGCGAAAAGCCTCTCAGCCTCACCGTCGCGCAGGGGCGGTTCATGAGCGATGTGGTGCGCCAGAGCAAAGTCGTCTGGCAGACCGGCAGCCAGCAGCGCAGCGACGTCCACTTCCGCATGGCCTGCGAGTACGTGCGCAGTGGCAGGATCGGAAAGCTGAAGCAAATCCGTGTGGGCCTCGCGAGCGACAACCGGGACAACAACGGCTGCGCAGCCCAGACCGCACCCACACCCGTTCCCGAAGGCCTGAACTATGACTTCTGGCTCGGCCCCGCACCGGAGGCGCCTTTCTGCCCGGCACGGCTGCACTCCAACTGGCGCTGGTTCTTCGACTACTCCGGCGGCAACATCACCGACTTTGGCGCGCACCACTTCGACATCGTGCAGTGGGCGCTGAATCAGGACGAGAGCGGACCCGTAGAGTTCTTTGACCTCAAGGCCACCTGGCCCTCACCGGGCAGCCTTTACTCCACCGCACCGAACTTCTCCTTTGCCTACCGCTATGCGGACGGCACCACCGTGCGTGTAGCGGACAAGCAGGACTTCGGCTCCGGCATCATGTATGAAGGGGAAGATGGCAGCATTCTCAGCATGCGCGGCAAGCTGGACATCAAGCCCGACTCCCTGCGCAAACCGCTGGCCGGAAACGATGTGCGCCTCTACGAAAGCAAGGACCATTTCCGCAACTTCATCGATGGCATCCGCGACGGTGCCAAAACCGCTGCGCCCATCGAGTACGCCCACCGCAGCATCACCATCGCCCATCTGGCAAACATCGCGCTGCGGCTGAACCGCACCAAGCTGCGCTGGGACCCGGCGAAGGAGCAGATCCTGGAAGATGCAGAAGCCTCTGCCATGCTGACGCGCCCCATGCGCGGTCCGTGGCAGCTGGTGTGATTTGCATGTAACAGGTGCCTGGGTTTCCTGAAGAAGCGTCCAGATGCCAGCCACACCCCTTCCATCCCCGCTGTTTGCCACCACCCGCTGGTCCGTCGTACTGGCTGCCCGGCACGCGGACTCCCGCCAGGCCATGGAGACGCTGTGCCGCTCCTACTGGTACCCGCTTTATGCCTATGTGCGGCGGGACGGCCGCACACCGCATGACGCGCAGGATCTGACGCAGGAGTTTTTCGCCCGACTGGTGGAG
This sequence comes from Prosthecobacter sp., assembly GCF_044222565.1. GTDB lineage: Bacteria > Verrucomicrobiota > Verrucomicrobiia > Verrucomicrobiales > Verrucomicrobiaceae > Prosthecobacter. The sequence goes on along the minus strand of NZ_JBGANA010000004.1, from coordinate 196,615 downwards.
AAAGACTGGCTGCGCTCCGCCGGCCCCGAGCAGGGCCGCTTCCGCACGTTTCTCCTCGTGGCAATGAAGCGCTTTCTCATCAATGAATGGCACAAAAGCTCTGCGCTGAAGCGTGGCGGCCACATCACCCATGTGCCGCTGGATGCCGAGGACGCGGAGCGCCGTTTCGCGGCTGAACCCGACCTCGCTCCAGATGCGATCTATGAGAGACGATGGGCCATGACGTTGCTGGATCAGACGCTCAGAGCACTGGAGGCTGAATTTGCCATCCCTGGAAAGGCGGACCATTTTCATGCCATGAAGCGCTGCCTCACACTGGACCGCGGCAGCATCTCCTACACAGAGCTGGCTGCAGCCATGGCCTGCAGCGAAGGAGCCGCCCGCGTGGCCGTGCACCGGCTTCGCAAGCGCTTCCGCGAACTGTTTCGCGAGAGCATCGCCAGCACGCTGGCGGAGGGAGAGGACGTGGAAACAGAGATGCAGCACGTGGTCGCCGTGCTGGGAGGAGCTTGAGGGAAATTTGCTTGTAACAGGCCGCCCAAACTCCTGAACTACTCATGGAACCGATGAATTCCAAACCGCTCCCCTGCCCCAAATGTGGCGCTGAACTGCCGCCTGATGCTCCTCAGGGCCTGTGCCCGCGCTGCCTCGCTGCATTGAATTTTGCCACTGAAACGCTGCCTCCGGACGCACTGCCTGTTGCACCCAGGCCGTCTCTGACTCCTGAGGAACTGGCACCGCATTTCCCGCAGCTCGAAATCATCGAATGCCTGGGCCGCGGCGGCATGGGTGTCGTTTACAAGGCTCGCCAGAAGACGCTGAACCGCATCGTCGCGCTCAAGCTCCTGGCACCGGAGCGCTCAGAGGACGCCAAATTTGCGGCTCGCTTTGAAAAGGAGGCCCAGGCGCTCGCGGCTCTCAGCCACCCGCACATCGTCACGATCCATGACTTCGGCCAGGCCGGCGGGTTCTTTTACCTGCTCATGGAGTTTGTGGACGGCGTGAACTTGCGCCAGGCAATGACCGCGGGACGTTTCACGCCAGAGCAGGCGCTGGCCATTGTTCCCCCCATCTGCGATGCCCTGCAATATGCGCACGAGCACGGCATTGTGCATCGGGACATCAAGCCGGAGAACTTGCTGCTCGACAAAGAGGGCCGCCTGAAGATCGCCGACTTTGGCATTGCGAAAATGATCGGGGCAGCGGGCGAAAATATCGGAGAGTCCTTGTCTCAGCCTCTTGGCACGCCCGCCTATGCGGCGCCGGAGCAAAAGGATGACACCCATCAGGTGGATCACCGCGCGGACATCTACTCGCTCGGCGTGGTGCTCTACGAACTCCTGACCGGGGAACTGCCGAAGGACAAGATCAAAGCGCCGTCCAAATGTGTGCAGATTGATGTGCGGCTCGATGAGGTGGTGCTGCGGGCTTTGGAAACGCGGCCGGAGATGCGCTTCGCCACGGCAGCTGAATTTCGCACGCGGCTCGCCGGAGCGGTGGCGCCGCCGCCTGCGAAACCGGACATGCCAGCCACAAAGCCAAGGCGGTGGCTGGGAGTGCTCGCAATGGTTCTCGGCGCTGCTTTGCTGATGGGAGCCACCGTATTGAATGAGGCCATCGATGACTTCGGCGTCACGCCCAATGCCCGCAAACACATCCAGGTTCATCATGCAGCCGAGGAGCAGCTCAAAATCTTGAAAGCCGAGGAGGCGGCCAAATTTCACGATCTCGAAGCCGCTCGAAGTCAAAACAACCAGGCCGAAGTCGAGCGCCTGACCGCTGTGAGGCAGGCGCTGCAAACCAAGACTCAACAGGCGGAGGCGGCCCTAAACCAGGTCGCTCATGTGAAGGAGGCCGGTGAGCAGCAGCGGATCGCTCTTTTCTATTTGATCGCGAGCGGATTGATCGCGGGAGGTTTCATCGCCGTCTTTCCCTTTGGGCAGGTCATGCGCGGGCGCGGGAGATACGTGGTCATCGCTGCTGCCGTTTGCGGAGTTGTTCTGGCCGTACTATTCATTCTTCGCCTGGGGACGACGCACGTCGCCTCTGCTGGAGTTCCGGATCTCGTGGACATCACCAGTGCTCATAATCAGAGCGCATCCAGCCTGAAAATCCGATGGAAAGTGAGCGCACATGCCCCCCTCGAGGCACGCATCGATCATGTGAACGGCATCCAGACCGACCACCTGCAATGGGATCAGACCAGACATGTGCATGAGTTGCAGGTGCAGATCGAAGTCGCCCGGATTGCAGACGGAATGCTCCGCATTCACACCCAAATCGGAAACTCTGCAAAATCCAGCGAGGTGGCGGGCAGTTTCACTCAAGTGCGTGACGAAATGCTCACGACCGCCATGGACTCTGCGAATACACACGCAGGCATCAGCATTGTCATTTGCCAGCTGCTGGGCCAGCCGGTGACGCTTGAGCTTCCGCTTCGTGCCAGCCCGCATTCACCTGTGATCACGCCTCAGAGGCAGTTCGGAATCAGCGCCACGGTCTTTGTCATGCAGTTCATTGTGCTGGCATTGATCGTGGGTGGACTGATCTGGTTGATCCGCATTCTATTCCGACATCAGCGCATCGGCTGCGCCGTTGCGCTCATCATTCTTCTCGCACTGTTTTTGCTGCTGCTGATCCCGAGTTTGGTGTGGTATTTTAGCAAAGCCTCCCACGGCAAAAATGCCGCGCCGGTCCCGGCTTCTCGCGTTCTCCAAAAAGCTCCCGTGACAAGGTAGACCAGGGTTTGGGAGTTCATCCAGGTAAGCCGGCCTCTGGAAAGGCGCATTCGCACGGGTGTTGGATGCTCCCGGAAGCCTCACATTCGGCTACAGTTCCTCCTCCTTATCCCGCCTTGCTTCTTTCCTGTCCTTGTGGCCACCGACGGCATCGAAAGGAGCCGCGACCACATGGCCGGTGGTGGAGACAGTGGTCGTAACGATTTTGCCTGCCGTTTTGACCGGAACCGTGACAAGCGAGCAGGAAGGCGCCATGAGGCACAGAAGATAAATCGGTAGAATGCTGGTTTTCATACCAAGTAATACGCATCCGGCATCCGTCTCGCGCTTGTCACCCGAACTGCTTCCAGAACATCACCGCGGAAATGATGAAACCGATGGCTGTGATGACGTGCCTCACTCTCTGAGGCGAAATTCGCTGAGAATAATGCGCACCGAAGTAATAGCCGATCAGCGCCCCCGCCGTCAGCGCCAGGGCCTGCGGCCAGTTCACCATGCCGACAACGATAAACCATACGGCCGCAATGATGTTGATCAGCGATCCAAGCACATTTTTAAGCGCATTCATTTCATGGATGTTCGTCATGCCCATGAAGCCAAATGAGGCGAGCATGAGGATGCCGATGCCCGCGCCGAAAAACGCCCCGTAGATCGCCACCGGAAGCTGAAGGGCTAGAGAAAACCACAGCGCCTGCGACCTTCCCGTGGTGGCAGATTTACGCAGGAAGCCCTGCAGGAAAAACAGAACCGTGGCGAACAGAACTAGGAAGGGAATGAGCTTGGAAAACTGGTCATCGCTCGTCCGCGTGAGCAGCCAGCTCCCGATCGCCGCTCCAACGAGGCAGATCGGGACGAACTGAACCAGCTTCGAACGGATTGCCTTCAAATGCCCCCGAAAACCCACAATGCTCCCCGCGGTGCCGATGACCAGCCCCACAGTGCTCGTGGCATTGGCCAGCACGGGCGGCGTGCCGCACATGAGCAGCACGGGAAACGTCAGCAGCGTCCCGCCTCCCGCAATCGCATTGATAGCCCCGGCGGTGCAGCCAGCGGCGCTCAAGGCGAGAAATTCGAGAAATGTCATTTTCCGTCACTACTCAGCGCAGGGTGCCGTGCATGAAGAAAATGACCCCTTATTTTGTCTTTGGATTCTTCAGATAATAGAGATGCCCGTCCTCAGCGCCGCCGACGAAGTCTGGCAGGCCATCGCCATTAAAGTCCACCGTGGTAGGGCTGACGTCATGGCCTTCGATGTTGGTGTCGATCAGAAGGCCCATGTCGGCGAAGAACCACTTGCCATCGCCGCTGGAGGTCTGACGGAGGAAGTTGGCGTTGGCGGAATTGAGGAGGATGTCGAGCTTTCCATCCTGGTCCCAGTCCATGATGCAGATCTTGCGGCGTCCGCTTTTACCCGCGATGCCGGCATTGAGGCGCAACGGCTCGCCTGGTTTCATTGCCACGGGGGTCTTGACCTTGATGTGTTCCAACGCCTTGTCGATCAGGCCCGGTGCCTTGGCATCCTGTGCAGCGCAAAGCACACGCCTCGGGTGATTGAGCACCAGTTTCCCTTTTTGTTTTGCCCGCTCAAAATAGGCCAGATAGCCTTCCTGATCGAGCATGACGAGATCGGTCAGACCATCCTTGTTCCAGTCCACGGCCACAGGCGTGGTGCGCCACTGGGTGAGCAGTCCCTTGCCTTCCGGGCGCAGCCAGCCGTAGGCAAGCACAGGCTGTGCGCCGTCCCACTCCACCTCGACGGGTTGTGCGGCGGCCAGCTTCGGCTTCGAGCGCGTGCCGATGTTTTTGTACCAGACCACCCTGCCCAAAATGGAGTTCAGCATGAGGTCTGGCAGCCCATCGCCATCCCAGTCAGCCACAGTCTGCGTAGTGTAGCCCCACTTAGCCTCGCAAGGTCCCTGGATGGAACCGTTTGGTCCGGCCATAGGGCGGATGACCTTGCCGTCTGCTTCGAGGCGCACTGGAGCCGCCCACTTGGGCTGCTCCACTCCCTTGCCGCTGAGGTTTTCAATGAAACCGATGTATCCTGCGGTGTTGCCGCAGATGATGTCCATGTCGCCATCGCCATCCCAGTCGAAGCCGACGGGCGTCGCCAGCGCGCCGAACTTCACCTGATCCGCCTCCTGCTGGAAGTAGCGCGGCTCGGCAAATACCGGCACCTTGTTTTCAAACTTGCCGGTGTTTTCAATGAAGGCCACACGGCCGTCTTCATCGCCGCAGATGAGATCGAGATCGCCGTCCTTGTCCCAGTCGATGGCCGTGGGAGTGATCATTTCCAGATCCATGGTGAGATAGCGGCCTGAGTCCGCCTTCAGGCGGACTCCCAGTGCATACTTGGGCTGCGTGCGGGTGCCGGTGTTTTGGAAATAGGTGAAGCCATCGAGAAACTCGCCGCAGAGCAGGTCCAGATCTCCATCGCCATCAAAGTCGGCCATATTGGGCGAAGGCCAGCCGAAGGTTTCCACCGGCCGGTCGGTTGCCATGAGCTTCTTTGGTTTGTCATAGGCGGCCTTGTCTTTCGTGCCGGTGTTTCGCAGCACATACACATAGCCGCGGATGGGGCCGTTCATCCAGCGGCCGTTCTCATTGTAGGCATTGTCCCAGCCATACTCGGTCCAGTCGCCCACGCCGACAATGAGATCCTGATTGCCGTCGCCGTCATAGTCCACCATGCGCCACATGTCGGCGCGAATTTTATTGGGATGCACCTTGGCATCCACCGGCAGCTTCTTCTCACTGTCCAAGCCGGTCTTGAGGAAGTCTGGGTATTCACGGCCTGGAGACAGCACAACAGGACTGCCATCCACGTAGCTGACTTGTACGTTTGATTTTCCTGCGCTGATGCGCTTGGCGGGCTTGAACACCGGCATCTTGTTTTTCGCCGTGTCGCCACCTGCATTCTCAAAGAAGTACACACCGTTGTAAGGCTTGTCCGGACAGTTCACCACCAGGTCGAGATCGCCATCACCATCGAAGTCCATCGGCAGCGGCCAGGCCCATAAACCCACACCAAGATCGACCACGAGGCCCGGGTTGTTGTATTTGAGCGGCGCGAGACCGTCAGCGGCAAGGGCCTTCGCACAAAGGCAGGCGAGCAGGAGGGGTTGGAGGAGCTTCATGGTTGGGAGAAAAAATCAGCGCGTCAGAGTACCGCAAACATTCACCTGCATGCCCAGGGCGCGGGCCATGGCCGCCTTGGCATGGAGGCAGTCATCCGCGGCCTTGGCATCATTGGCATAGGCCACCTGCACGTGATTGGCCTGGTGCTTGGCCATGAGCTGATCACGGCTGACGCCATACGTCACCGCGCTCATGATCGGCCACTGCGGGGTGGTCAGCTGCCAGCGGCGTTCTGTTTCTTCACGTGGGAGATCGACCACACAGCCGCGGCCGATGTCCATGTGCAGCGCTTCGTCCTGCACATAAATGCGCGACCACACAATCTCGCCAGGTTTGGAAATGCCACGCAGGGTGGATCCGCCGTTGGGAAAGTACATCGCTGGCTGGCGGAAGCCTTCCGCGCTCTTCCAGCCTTCGGCAAAATGAGCCGGCGGCGCCGCGCCACTGATCAGAAACACCCAGACGTAATCCTCGCCAAATTTCTCGCCCCAGCGCACATCATGCAGCGTCGTTTCAACCGGTTGCTGCAGGGCGCGGTGTACGCGTTGTGTGAGCATGCCGTCGAGTCCGGCGCACTCATCCACTTCATTGAAGTGCAGCAGCGGCTGGCCTTCGTAAAGGGTGCGTTTACGGTCACGTGACCTCACCGGCGGCCGGTCCGAATTGTTCAGCATCCCTTCGACGAGATCGCTCGCGGGCAGCAAATCCTTCAAGCCCTGCTGATATTGGATGCCAATGGCATCACACCCAAAATCATCCGCGATCCGCAGAGCCGCCGTGTACATCTTGCACTGAAGCCTCACCTGATCCCGCGTGAGCTGGGCGGCGTGGTCGTCGCCCAGATGAAAACTCATGCCGTGCTTCACCAGCCAGGTGTGGATGGCCAGGGCGTCGCTGTCGCTCACCTGCATGGCTTCATGGTAGAGTGCGGACTGGCTCAGCCGCTCCTTGAACACGCCGCAGGCGTGCAGCGCGTGATCAGGGATGATCGCATTGAACATGCCCATGCAGCCTTCATCAAAGATGCCCATGATCGCCTTGTCCGTGCGCAGCGTGTTGGCGAGTTCCTTGCCCAGAGCCGCGGCTTTGGCCGGCACCTTCACCTTCTCCAACTTTTGCACATGGCTGAGATCATGGACGATGCTCCCGGTCTTGAGCCACTGCTTCAGCTTGGTTTTGAAAAACGAATCGGTAAAATCTTCGCTCCAGAGTGTCGAGTATTTCACACCTGCCTTGGTCAGGGAGCCGTTCAGATTGAGCATGCCCACCAGCCCCGGCCACTGGCCGCTCCAGTTGGCCACCGTCAAAATCGGACCGCGATGCGTGGTCAGACCCGCCAGCACATGGTGCGAATACTGCCACACCGCCTCCGCCACGATCAATGGCGCCTCGGGGTCGATCCCACGGAACACCTCGATCCCCATCTTCTGCGAGTCGATGAAGCCGTGCTTCTTAGCGGTGTCCGCCGCATGCGCACGTTTGACTTCCCAGCCCTCGGCCTTCAAGGCGGCCTCCAGCGCTTTTTCCATCGCTGCCTGGGCTGGCCAGCAGGTTTGATTGGCGGAAAGGCGCAGGTCACCACTGGCCACGAGCTGGACGATTTTAGATTTGGCAGGCATAAAAAACATCCTAGCCAGAAGACTTGCCGAGCACCAGCACAACTGACAACCGGACGCAAATGAGCATCCTTGGCACCCGGTTGACCATTCTTGACCTGCCTCGCTACTTCGCTTCCACCTTGAAACGCGGATCTCCCCACGCAAAAGGCGCCCGTTTGCCCATCAGCAGGTCGTAGATGGAATGGTTCGTCTTCATCATCTCCGCCAGCATGTCCTTCCACGGCCGGTCCGCCACGCTGACGAGGCCCGTGTTGTAGCTCTCCCCGTTGTACTTGCTGAACCAGCGGCCTGTCGTTGCCTGATCAATGAGGGTGAACCACTCAATGCCAACGACAAATCCAAGAGCGGCGCTCTGCTCGACGTAATTGCGATACGCCAGACCACGCTCCTGCTGGCTGCTCACCTCACGTCCTCCAATGAGTCCGCTGTCCTTCGGTGAAGCCCAGAAAAATTCGCTCAGCATCATCGGCTTGTTCCCCGTCCATTCATGGAAGCGTTTCAGCGCCGCCGTGTCCACACCGAAGGTGTAGTAGTTGTAGGACACCACGTCCAGATGCCTGCCCATGATGCTGCAGAGCTGCTCGTCGTTGATCGTCACCGGCTGCAGGCGGCTGCCGATCAGCATGTGGTTGGCGTCGTGCTGACGGAAGAGCTTTTCGATCTGCGCGAAATAAGTTTCCATGAAATCCCCCACGAACGCTTTCACATCTGCCTTTGCAGCCTCCGTGGTCACCGCGAGCCCGGCACTGGCCAGTTCATCAAAGCCAGCCGCCTTTGCCTGCCACGCCGTGTTGTACGCATCGATGGTTTGATACTTTTCCTTCAGTGCGGCCACCAGGCGCAGCTTGCACGCCTGGCCGCCTGTGAGGGAGGGAATGACACGCGGCAGTTCGTCGTAGCGCGGCTCGTTCACGATGAAGTACCCGATGAGAAGCGGGTCGTTCGCCCGCGCCGGCAGTTCACGCGCGAGGTTTTCGGCGATTTTCTGCGAGGTGGCTGCATCATACGGATCCCACACTTCATGCGCGCCTGGGATGCGCGGCACACCTTCCCAGGCGTTGATCGGCAGGCTCGTCACATACGGGAAATCAGCCTTCACATGCGCCTTCTCCGGCGTGGGGCTGAAGGCACCGATGGAGTTGAACCCCCACTTGCGCGTGCGCTCAATCATGCGCGTGGCATGCGTTTCATAGTTGTAGGGTGCACCGAATTTGCGGATCACATTCGCGAGATAGAAGGAGAAATTCGCATTCCCATCTCCGGGCCGGAACGCGCTGGCATATTCTCCCTCCGCCTTCGGCAGCCACTCAAAGATGCCCTCGCGTCCCGTGACGTAGGTGTAGTCATCGCTCGGCGCGAAACCGCAGATGCCAAGGTGGAAGAAGGCGTTGCCATCAGGATCCACCAGCCACGATTTGTCCTGCTTCTGCTCCACGTGGAAGAACCCGGTTTTCTTCAATCCCAGCGCCTCACCACTTCCCGGAGATCCTCCGAAACGGTCGAGCTTCGGCTCCTCAATGCTGGCGTAGTAGCTCTTGTCCGCCTCCACGTCAGCCTTCAGGTCTTCCAGGCTCTTGAGCTTGTTCGGAAATGTGTCTTTGATGCTCTGGCCAAAAGCGTCGATCAATTTGGCGACAGAAGCCAGATCCGATGTGACGCGGATTTTCGCGCTCGGGTTGTCCGGGTTGAACGGCACCATGAAGAACCAGTTGTAGATGGCCCAGTTCCACTCGCGGTTGTCGGTGAGCTGCTGAAAGGCGTGGTCTGGAGTGGTGAAACTCAGGCTCTGCCCCTGGGCGTTTTTGATCAAAAAGCTGGTGCTGTTGAGGCTGGCGAACTGCGGAGGATTCGACTTCTCTGCCGGGAACGCCCCCTCCTTTTCCGCGATCTTCCAGGTTCCTCCTTTGGCGAATCCGATGTCAACAAGCACGGACATCTTCCACGATTTCACATCCGTGGGCATGCCCTTGAAGGTAAGATCGATCTCATCCTTGCTGATGGAAATCCCGCATTCCGCCCCGCCTTCATAACGCACCGTGGCATTGGCACCCGCAGCCTTCACCTCGATCTGCTTATGCGCCGGCGCCAGTTCAGGATAGCTCAGCACGAAACTCCCAAGGCTGCCGGCGGAGATTTCGATGCCGGCTCCGGTCGTTTTCAAATCGGCTGCGGAGGCAGTGATCAAACCGCACAGAAGGAACAAGGCACATTTCATAGGGCCCGGACTTTTAGCCGCCTCCCGGTCGTTTTCCACCAGGAAGCAAACAATCCTGGAGAAGAGCCGCGCATCTCCTAAGCTGCTGCTGATGAAATCGAATGCAGCCATGGCCTGTCATCTTTTGAGCAAAGTCATCGCGACGATTTTCGCGATGTCCTTCGGTCATGCGCCTGCTGCGGAACAAAACTTGGAATTGCGCGAGCTACCGCTGCTTTTTGCGGATGACAGCGGCGTCTCCGCAAGCTCCGGAGTGTTGCGCACCATTCATCCTGCGCGCACTCGCAGCGCACCCGTATTGGTGGCGGAGCGCCCATGGGAAGGCAGCCGCGTGTATGTCTATGGCTCGGTTCATTTTGACCCGGCCGCAAAGCGCTTCTGCATGTGGTACCTGGGCCACCCGGACGTGGACGCCTCCGGTGTGAAGCCCTCGGTGCCCGGCTTTCGCAAAGGCAAGGGAGACATGGTGCTCTACGCAACGTCTCAGGACGGCCTTCACTGGGACAAGCCCGAGCTCGGCCTGCACAGCTTCCAAGGCTCCACCGCCAACAACATCGTCTACGACCTCCACAGCCCAAGCGTTTACGTCGATGCGCGCGATCCCGATCCCGCGCGCCGCTACAAGATGCTTGGCTCGCTGATGGGCAAATACTATGCCGCCATCTCCGCCGACGGCCTGAAGTGGCAGAGCTATCCCAAGCAGGCGATTCTGAAGTCCTCGGACAACATCAGCCTCTCCCGCGACCCGATCTCGGGAGACTACCTCGCCTTCAACCGCCAGCCTCACGAGAAGCTCGGCCGCACGGTCAGCCTCTCACGCAGTCCTGATTTCAAAACATGGAGCGAGCCAAAGCTGGTCTTTCTGCCCGATGCGGAGGACAATTCATGGACCACGAACCCCGATGAACACACCGAGGTCAACAACATGTCCGTCTTCCCGCACGCAGCCGGCTTCATCGGCCTGCCCACCATGTTTCATGTGCTCGGCAAGAATCGCAAACCCTCGGAAGTGACACCGGGCCAGAGCGCAACGGATGGCATCGTTGAAGTGCAGCTCATCACCAGCGCCGATGGCAGCACCTGGCAGCGCACCCATCCGAGACTCAGCGTCATCAGCCGTGGTCAGCCGGGTGGTTTTGATGCGGGAACCATTCTCGGAGTCTCAAGCACCTGCGTTCATGCCGGAGATGAGACCTGGGTCTATTACACTGCGCTCACCACCAGCCACGGCGCCCCAGTTCCGCCCAAGCGCATCTCCATCGGCCGCGCCGAATGGCGGCTGCACGGCTTTGCTTCACTGGATTCCGGAGAGCGCGGACACGTGGAGACGAAGCCTCTGCGCCTCGGTTCAGGCAGCCTGCTGATCAACGCCAACGCCACTGGCGGCGAAGTCCGTGTGGCACTGCTGGAAGCCGACGGCAGTCCCATTGCGGGTTACACTTTGGAAGACAGCGAAGCTCTGAAGACGGACGCGACGCGCTGGCCTGCCCGTTGGAAAGAGCACGCCTCCGCGGTGACAGATCGTCCCGTCAAAATCGTGGTCTCGTTGAAGCAAAGCCGCCTCTTCAGTCTCTCCAACGCTGAAGCACAGCAGCCCTGATCCCGCTCTCAAACCTTCTGGGTTTTCCACCGGCCCCGTTTGAAGAGCAGCCAGCTCGCGATGGCCAGCAGTGAATTCGCTGCCGGCACGGCAATGAAAATCCCCACCGGGCCAAAGCCCAGCGATTTCGCCAGCACCCACGCGATGGGAATCTGCCCCAGCCACAGGCAGAAAAAATTCAGCCATACAGGTGTCCAGGTGTCTCCAGAACCGTTGAAGGCAGACTCAAAGCACATGCCCGCCGCATAAAGTGGAAAAGCCAGACTCAGAATCCACAAGGCCTGCGTGCCAAAAGCCACTACCTCAGGCTCCTGCGTGAAGAGGCAGATCAGGGGATGCGCCAGCAGCACGAAGACAAGGCCGATCAGGCAAAGGGCAATGACATCGAACTTCACGGCAATTTTGACCGCCTGCTCCGCCCGCTCCGGCTTCTGCGCCCCGAGATTCTGCCCCACAAGCGTGGCACCCGCGCTAGCCAGCCCCCATGCGGGCATCAGCGCAAAGATCACAATGCGGATGGCAATCGTGTAGCCCGCCAGCGCAGCGCTGCCAAAGTGTGCCAGGATCTTGAAGAGCCCCACCCAGCTCGTGGTGCTGATGAGAAGCTGCACAATGCCGCTGCCAGACTTCCCCAGCACCGCGCCGAGCACTTCCCGCACCGGCTTGAAATGCCCCCAGCGGACTTTCACGCGGCTGTGATGCCCCGCGAGATGCCAGAGCTGATACAGCACGCCGACACCGCGGCCGATGTTCGTCGCCACCGCCGCACCTGTCACGCCCATCTCCGGAAAAACCCACCAGCCAAAGATGAAGCAGGGTCCCAGTACAATGTTCAGTGCATTCGCCAGCCACAGCGTCCGCATGGCGATGACCGCATCTCCGGCACCACGAAAGATGGCATTGATGAGAAAGATGAGGAAAACCGTGGCATTCCCGCCCAGCATCGTGCGGGTGAAACCGGTGCCGAGCGTCACGATGGTCTCGTCCGCTCCCATCAGCCTCAGAATGTCCGGCGCAAACCAGCCCAGCACCACCCCGATGCCCGCCGAGACCAGCACCCCAAGAAGCACGATCTGCCCCGCAGCCTGCGCCGCGAGCTCCGGCTCCTTCTCCCCGATGCGCCGCGAGACGATCGCCGTCGCAGCGATCGAGATCCCCATGGCCACCGCGTAGATGAGCGTCATGACGGATTCCGTGAGTCCTACAACAGCCACGGCATCCTTGCCCAGCCGTGACACCCAGTACACGTCCGCCACGGCAAACAGAGACTCCATGACCATCTCCAGCACCATCGGCACCGCGAGCAGGATCACAGCACGGTTCAGCGGCAGGGCCGTGAAGTCATGCTCCTCGCCACGCAGGGACTGCCGCACGCTTTGCCAGAATGAATGCGTCGGCGGTGAAGTCTCTTCACTCATTCAAGGCAGCCTTCCTTCATCCACATCGATGTAATGCGTGATGGTCTGGATGTCGTCTCGATCACCGAGTCCGCTTTCAGCCTTCCGTTTTGCCAGGATGGCCGTGATGTGGTCATTGATGCCCAGCTTCATCGTGTAATAGTTCCAGACGAGTTTGTCGGTGTCATTGAGAGGACGGCCATGCACCTGGCACCAGTGCAGGATATCCTCGTCCGTGCCGCCTTCCAGCACTCGGGCCTTCAGGTCATCATAGTTCACGTGCAGAAATCCGGTGCAGGCGCCGTCGCTGCCCTTGCCCAGGTTCGCATGCAGTTCCTCCCACAGCTTTCCTGCGGCATGCAGGCGGATCTTGCCAAGCATGCGCGGGAAGTATTTCAGACCAGCGGTTTCATCGAGAGGACTGCAGGGCAGTGTGGCGGGGTCGGGTTTGGCAGGCATGCGGAATGCCTCGCCGGTGGCAGGGATTTGTCAATCAGGTGCTGCTCATTCCCCCCACGATGCTTTGAATCTGCGCACGATGCAGCCCCAGGTGCGTGCCTGCCATCGCCGCCCAGCCCATTGCATCCAGAGGCCCAAACCACGGATGTGCAAACCGCATACTCGTTTTCAATTCAGACGCTTCGGTGATCGTATTTAGCACCGCATCGCATGATTGCTCGTAATCCGCCTCCACGGCCGCCGTCACGCTGGGGTCCGGTTTGACCGCCGCTGTGCTCGCCACGCCAGGTGGCACGCGGCCGTGCGTGAGTGCATGAATCACCCGGACGACGGCGGTGTTGGTGATGCGCAGATGGTCCAGCGTCATCCACACAGACCAGTGGCGGCTGCTGTCCTCCAGTCCGCGCAGGCGCCGGATGAGCACACGCTCTCCACGTAGCTCCTCTGGACAGGCATTCACCAAGGTTTGGATTTGCGCGCGTTCCTGCACAAATTTGCGCACAAAGGTTTCACGGGAGCCACGCCGTCGTTTCAGCGCAAACAACATCCGTGCAGCCCAGAGTTCAAAAAGGGGAAGCCCGGCACCAGGCGGAGCGAGTTGAGGTTCAGCAGGAGTGCTCATGCGGCACATGCTTCGCCAATCACTTGCTCTTTGCAAGTATTTTACTTTTGAAATGCAAGTATTGCAAACGATGGTTCTTCATGCCTAAAGCCCAAGCTTCCAAACACACGCGCAGCACTTCTCCTGCACGCCGCTCCCCCTGCCCCGTCGCTTGTGCACTCGACTTGTTTGGCGATCGCTGGACGTTGCTTGTCATCCGCGATCTCATGCTCGGCCGAAGCCGCTTCAAAGATTTCTCCGCATCCCCAGAGGGCATCCCCACCAACATCCTCAGCGACCGCCTGGAGCGCCTGCTCGAATCCGGCATCGTAAGGCAGATTCCCGCCGCCGATGGCGGCAAACGCATGGCCTACGAACTCACCCAGAAAGGCGAGGCATTGCGTCCCATTTTAAAGTCAATGCGCGACTGGGGTCTCACGTGGGAGCCGGGCACAAAGGTTTTGTTGCAGCAGAGCTGAGAGCGTCCTAGATGGCTCTGATGAATGCCGAACTCATCGCCACCGCAGCCAGCGCCACACTCACCGGAGGCACGCCGTTTCCGCAAATCGTCGGCATGCTCATTGAAGCAGGTGTCGAGTTCTATCACGTCGACTACATCGCACTGCGGAAGTCGTTCTACGGCAGCGCCGGGGCCGTCGTCTGCACTGCGATTCCCTATGAAAACCTTCCTCCAGTTGCGGCAGACTTTGACGCGGCAGCGCTCCGGGCAAACATCCTCGACAGCCAGCAAAAGAACCAGCACTACCGGGATTTCACCATTCGCGCCATGCAGGCCGGAGTGCAGGGTTACTTCGCTTTCCTGCGGGGCCAGAGGGTCACCTACCTGGGCCGCCAGGGAGATCAGCACACAGAGTGGTTCCCGGGGGCTAAGCCACAGGACTGAAGGCGCTGGCCTCACTTCACCCGCGACACAATCACCTCGGAAGTTTTGCGGTCGATGGAATACAGCACGCCCGGCTCACCACGGTCCCACGCAAAAGCCTGGCCATGAGCGCTGATCGGGATCGCTGTCTGCCAGCCAAGCACGGTGCCTTTGGCTGGCAGATCCAGCACATACAATTCCTGCGCGTCATGCCCGGTGATAAACAGATGCCCGTCAGGCCCAAAGCTGCCACCGGAGCTGCTGTTCTTGCCAAACTTTGCCACTGCCTCGGCTGGAAATTTCAGCGCCGCGATCTTCTTCCACTGTGCGTCAAACGTCACCACCCGCGTCATCGCTGGATCGCCCGTCTTCGCATACTGGGCAAAGCAGGCGTACCACACTCCCTCTCGTCGGTCCACCCACGTCAATGATCCAGCGTCGGTCGTCACATCGATGGACTCCAGATGCTGCATCGATTGCGGATCCCATACCTCCACCGAACTCCTTTCGGGAATCTCGGGAAAATTGGAATGGGCGCAGTAAAGCTTCCCATCGAGCACGACTCCCGCGTTCAGATGCTTGAGCCGTCCGCCCTTGGCCTCCTTCCAGCCGCCGGTGCGCTCTCCAGTGTCCTTGCGGTATTTGCCAAGGGCCGCGTTGGTGATGGCATAAAAATGCGCGTCATCCACCGCAACGCCCTGATGCGCTTCTGCGACCTTGAAACGCTTCATTTCTTCATGCTTCCAGACCGCTTTCTTCACTGCCTTGGGTTTGGCGTTCAGCAGTTCCTGGATGCGCGCCTGCTCCTTGATGAGAGCAGCCTCAGAGACAGGCATGGGCGTGAGGTTTTCACTCACCAGCGGCTCATCCGCGGGGATGGCACGCCAGCGCAAGTTTTTGAACCATACGGCCGCTCCATGATCCTGCAGCCAGAGGTTTGCGCCGCGTTTGGTCAGGTCGGTGCCGCGGTAGCTCACGAGTTTCACGGCATCTTTCCAACGCGGGTCTGCGTAGTCAAAATCCACCACTTTTTCGCCGTTCAGCCAGTGCTGAATGACACTGCCTTTGCAGACAACGCGCGCCTCGTTCCACTGCTCAAAGGGCTTCACCACGTCCTTGGTCGGAGCCATGCAGAAGTACAGCGCCGCCGCGCTTGAACGCGGATTCTCTCCATAGGAGCTGTTGGCATTGTCCAGCAGCTGGTACTCATACTGGCCCGGTCGGTAGTACACACCGCTGTTGCAGCCTTTGGCGACTTTCCAGTCGAACCGCAGCTCGAAATCATCCGGCACTTTCGCTTTCTCATAGGTCAGCGGGCCGCCCTTTTTCACACGGGCGATCTCTCCATTCACGACCTCCCAGTTGCCGCCGTGCTTCCAGCCATCGAGCGTTTTGCCATCAAACAGAGATTCAAAGCCGGGCTCCACCGCCAGTGTGTAGCTTCCAAGTGCCAGAGAAATAAGAAGAAGTTTCATGCGTGGTTCAAAGTGCGGTTGGTCTGCCTGCGAAAACCGTTCAGGCGCAGCGAGCCGTCAGACATCACATCCAACAAGGAATAGCCATTGTTTTCCAATCCCGTGCCTTCCACCATGGCGACGAGAGTGGTGTAATGAATGCCGGAAATCTGCTGATAGTCATTTTTGTGGGAGTGCCCCTGGAAAACGGCGAGCACCTTGCCGGACTTCTCCAGCAGCGCGCGTACCTCGGCGGCGTTGCGCACGGCATGTGCCTTGTCCATGTCCAGCCGCTGATGCGCGAAGACAATCACCGGTCCGCCTGCTTTGCTTAGCGCTGTTTCCAGCCACGCCAGCTCCCCCTTGGGCAGATTGGCGTCCTGCCAGTTAAAATTCTTTCGCTCATAGGGCGTGCCATCCTCACGAAAGCAGGCGTCGAGGATCAAAAACGTGACGCCATTCTCTTCGAACGAGGCATGGCCTCCGGGCGCCTTTGTGTGAGCAGCAAACTCCTGCTTCGTCAGCGTGCCGACGCAGTGATTTCCCAGCACGTAATGCCTTGGCATGGTGAGCTTGGCAAAATGAGACTCCATGGTTTTCAGCCACTCGATCTCGCGATCCACGGAATCCGCCTGATCGATGAAATCTCCCAGCTCGACTACCAGCGCCGGCTTCTCGCGGTTCATGACTTCCACCGCCTCATCCAGCTTTGCCAGGGCTTCACGGTAGAAGCGCGTTTTCGTGGGTACCTTGTCCGCATAATGCAGGTCTGTCATCAAGCCCGCACGCAGCAGCGGTTTGGCATCCGTGTCTGCCGCCAGCAGCTTTCCAGCGCCGAATCCAGCGAGGACTAGGGCATGATGCTGCAAAAAGGCGCGGCGCGTTGCAAAAGGACTCATGGGTATAGATCGGGTGTCTGCTTGGTTTCTTCGGACAGTTTCCAGCTGAGATCCTCCACCCACGCGAGATGATTGAAGTTGCCGATACCAGAGCGTTCATGGGCACGACGAAATGTGATCAGTTCATCCACGGCTTTTTTGATTTCATCTTTAGTCGCGGTGGAAGTGGCAAGCGAGAGCTGAGAGGAGACGCGAGCGCAGAGCCTGGCGTGTTCCATCCCGAGCTGGAGAAATTTCACGCGCGCAGCTGCTTCGGCATCGTTCCCTGCAGTTCGTGCCGCTTCATCCAAAATCTTTGCCGCAGGTGCGAAGCACTCCGGCGGATACAGCACATGCGCCGCCTTGGCCCAGCTCCGCCAGCGCGAGGCCTGCAACGACTCCATTGTCTGGCCGATCTTCTCGCGGCTGCCCATGGTGTAATTCTCCCAATAGGCGAAGTAGTTTTCCACTGCCTTCGCTGCGCCGCCAAAAGCTGCGTAATATTCGGCAAGCACCGCCTCGGCAGAGGCTTCAGGACGCACATGCAAGCGGGCCGCCGTGTAAAGATTGGGTCCCTGTGTGGCCCAGTGGCCAGTGAGGGAATCGTAGTCCGTGGCCACCATGCCCTTCTCCACGGCATGATGGAACTCATCGGCAAACTGATGCGCGAAGATGAAAGGCATGCAGTAGCCATCCAGCAGATGATTGGTGCGCATGAAAAGCCGTGCACTTGTGGCACGCCAGTCCGCCCACTGCTGCTTCATCCACGCATGCTCCTCAGCGGAACGCGGAAACCAGCCTGCGGACGGGCAATAGCCAATGAGGATATTTTCATTGAGCTTGATGCCAGTGGTCGGCGCCTGGAAGTAATTGAAGTACGCATACCCAATGACCGAGACTCCTGCCGGTGCCTGCTGCTGGATGCCAAGCCAGAAGCGCGCATAACGGTCCGAAACAAACCTTGAGCCGGTCATCTTGGAAGTGGGCGGGTAAAACTTCAGATAATCCGCCGGCGCGGTGCCATCCAGTGCGCGGCATTTCTCACAGGTGCAAAGACCCAGGATGTCATTCTCACAGGCATTGATGAATCCGGGAGTCGTGGCATCAGCAGGACGCTTCGCTGTCCAGCGCGCAACAATCTCTCGCTGCAGGTCTGGATTGGAAACGCACATGGAGAAACGGCCGCCTTTCTTGTTCGGCCCGCGTTTTCCGCTCTCCAAAAGCTGGAACCATTCAGGATGTTCTGCGCCATCCTTTTCCCACCAGTCGGTGAAGGCATGACCGTAGCTCACGGGAAAGCTTCTTCCCATGCGGTGCCGCCGCAGGTAAATGCTCTGCTCTTCGCTGAACTGCTTCGCCGCCTCCTTGGTGAAGCCCAGCGCCGGATGCTCGCTCTCAAAGCCGAGACCAGCGCGCAGCCTGCGCTGAAACAGACGTGGCGCGGTGGTTTCATCGCACGTTTTGGCAGCCACGGTCTTCGTTTTCGGCACATGGGTGCCGAGTTCTCCCGGCCACAGCCAGCGCACTCCCAGGTCGCGGTCCAGCCATTCATACACGCCCCACAGCGTGCCCCCCATGGTGGCTGCCTCCAGAGGCTCGCCACCGCCATCCTGGCCGGCAATGAACACCGCC
The DNA here is from genome assembly GCF_044222565.1 of Prosthecobacter sp. Taxonomy (GTDB): domain Bacteria; phylum Verrucomicrobiota; class Verrucomicrobiia; order Verrucomicrobiales; family Verrucomicrobiaceae; genus Prosthecobacter. Next base: position 178,001 of record NZ_JBGANA010000004.1, on the reverse strand, counting down.
TCATCCGTCACGCGCAGCACAAATGTTTCCGGGCCAAGTTTTTCCACATTGATCCCCTCTTTGCGCACCGCTGCGCTGTCGCCGATAAAAATGCGCGGCCTGGTCCCGGCATTCACCGTGCTTTCGGCTTGAATCTCCAGCTTTGCACCGCTGGCCTTTTCCACGTGGCGCACAAGTTCCTCCGCCGCATAACGCGCCACGCGTGTGGGCTTGTCCGCGATAACGATGATGGCCCGTGGCGCGCCTTCGCTCACCAGCGTCATGTCCGCACAGGCAACATTCGGGAGAAGCGCCAGTAAAAGACAGCATGCATGCACGGCTTCAAATTTCATAACCTGGTGTGCGTTCGATTGTTTCACGGCCATGCAGCTGCGCCCAGGAGATTTCCCGGCGTTCGCGCATGGAGTGGCCAACCTGCCAGAACTCATATGCCACGCGTGGTGGAGACTCCGTGGTGTCGATGTCCAGGACACCCCAGAGGCGGCCGTCATCAAAGCCTGTGAAGCGCTCTTTGTTCGCCTTCAGCTTCGAATTGACGCTGCCCAGCGGACCGGCGCTCAGTTCCAGAAAGCGGCCGTTGATGTGGTATCCGGAGGAAAAATGTCGGTCGCCGCTGAGAAAGATCACGCCCTCGATCTTCTGCTCGTCGATCCAGCGCAGAAACGGATCGCGCTCCTGCTTGAACTGAGTCCAGGAATCTTCACTGCCATACGATTCCCACTCGCTCCCATTGGCCAGCAGCTTGACCTTTGCCTTGCTGGCCAGCAGCTCGCGCTTCAGCCACGCGAGCTGTTTCGCTCCCAGCATGGTTTTCTGAGGCGTATCCTCTGACTTGTTAGGACTGCGGTGGTAACGACCGTCAATCATGAAAAACTGCACGTCCCCCCGGGTGAAGGTGAAGTAGCAGCCGGGATTGTCCGCCTCGCCGCAAGCCGGATTGGCCCAAAACTCTTGAAACGTCTTTAAGGAGTCCGCCTTGCCCGGCTCGGTGCCGTCGGAATTGTTTGGGCCGTAGTCGTGGTCATCCCAGATGGCATAAATGGGAGTGTGGGAGGAGAGCGCTCGCCACCCGGCGCCGAGTCGGTGCGCGGTGTAGCACACGCGCAGCTTTTCGATTTCAGTGGTGTCGCCGTAGTGGTTGTCCCCCAGCATCAGCAGGACATCGAAGGCACCCTCGTCAATGCTACCGGCGCGGCGCTCTGCCAGTTCCGCCCAGGTAGGTGCGGCTGCGGCGGTGGTCCTGCCCACACAGGAGCCAAAAACAATGCGCTGCCTGCACGCACTCCCGATCTCCGGTGCCGTGGTGAAGGAGGGCAATGGCAGCGGCAGTTGCTCGCGTCCATCCAGCACGATTTGATAGGTGTAGTGCGTCCCTGGCTTCAACCCTTCGACGACCGCGATGCTGCTCAAACCTGCCTCCACTTTCAAGGAACCGCCGTCGATTTCCCGCGTCTGCGCTCCGGATGCCGTGAGAAGAATCTTCCAAGGAACCGCGGCCGTGCCCCGAACCCAAATGTGGGCACGGTCCGGACCCACGTGTCCAAGCATCGGCCCAGCCATCAGGTAGGCAGGCCCTGGCTGAACCGGTGGCAGCATCAGCGGTGGAGAGGGCTTTTTCGGTGCCGCTGGTTTGGCGGCCTTGGATTCAGCAGCTTGTCCGCGAGACGCCAGCGCCGCCGCTGGCATGGCAGCAGCAGTGCGGAGAAGTTGACGGCGGGAAATGGAAGACATGGCGTGTAGAAACGGGGACCATCCTCCTTTTTTGCCGCCAATTCATCAGGCTTTGCCGAGGACGCCTTTCACATGCTGCATCGATTTGCCAAAGCATTCATGCACATACGCCATGGCCTTCTTCACCTTGGCCTGCGCCGCAGGGTAGTCGGCATCAATGGCGAACAAGGTCTCCGCCATTTTCTCCACCGGTGTCTCGTCCATCTCCAGCAGCCACTCACCGAGGCCGATGTCCTTGAACATCCAGCACTTCGGCGAGTGAAACTCGGAGTATGTGTGGATGATCGGCGTGCCATTGGCCAGGGCGATGATGGGTGAATGCGGCTCGTGACAGACGATGGTATGCGCCCGCGCAAAGACGGAGGCAGCTTCATCAGAGTTCCAAAAGTATTCCAGATTCACCACATGCTTCTGAATGTCCGGCGGCAGCGGATCATGGATGAGACGCTTGTTGTGGCCCATCTCCTTGATCGTCTCTGGCGCTATCAGCACTTTGTGGCCTGTCATTTTCACCCACATCGTCACGAGTTCGCGATACTTGGCCGCACGACGTTCGTCATCCGCGATCTGCTCCGGAGTGGGATGCAGCGGATTGAGCTTCGGCGTACGAGTGTCATCAACACCGGGGAGTTTGGCGGTATTGGTGCGCAATTGGATGGTGATGAACTTTCGCTCCTCCAGTCCGAGTTTCTTCATGGTCGCCAGTCCGCGTGCATCATCGCGTACATCAATTCCGAAGCAGCCGTCGGGTCCGAATTCGAGCACCGGCGGCTTTATTCCACCGTTTTTAAGAATGCTGAGCGTCTTTGTCTCACGTGTGTAGATGAACGAAGCAGCATTCAGCAGCGCAATGCGCTCTTCCGCACCTTTGCCTTCAATCATGCTGGGAAAGTACGACTGGCCAAAGAGTCCGTATGGCTTGCCCGCTTTCTGACAAAACTGCATGAAGCTGATGTCCTGACCCATGCCTGAGTTGCGGATGAACAGATCGCAGTTCGTAATCGCCTGTTGCAATGCCAGGTCCTTTTCGCTTTTGCCGGTGAGGCTGCCCTGCAGGATATCCACCTTGGGGAAGCGCGTTTTGATCATCGCAGTGACGCGTTCATCCAGCTTCATGGCCCACAGCACCACCTTCACCTCCGGCAGATGCTCCTCGATGACCCTCAAGGTGCCCGGAGTGTGCCCGATGTCGCCAATGTTCACCGTGTCCCAGCCGGATTGCAGCAAAAGGGTCTTCGGTTTGCCATCGGCGGCAAAAACGGAACCGCCCAACGCGGCGGTGATGGAGGCGATGAAATGACGGCGGGTATGCATGGATATTAAAATTCGGGAGGACCATTGAGGTGTTCGCACTTCTCCGGAAGGCCTGGGATGAAATCGACCACCTGCTTCTGCGTGCGCAGTTTTTCCTGCAACGGCGACACTGGCACTTTCTGCACCGTCACATCTTCCTTCACGGCCATGGCGGCAGCGACGCCAGCAGCGTGGCCGGTGATCATCCACACGCTCTCCAACCGAAGGGTGCAGAAGGCTACGTGCGTGAAGCTGGCAGCACCGGGGACGAGGAGATTTTCGCACTCGGCAGCCTTCGGCGTGAGTGCGCGATAAGGGATCTGATACGCATATCCCATTCGCCAGATGCGTCCTTCGTTGACAAATTCGTCCTCATTCAAGGCCACGCGCTGCACATGGTGGCTGTCAATGAAATGGCTGCTCATGCCGATGCTGTCCGTCTTGCGGCGGTCCTCCTGCACGTCCTGCTGCTTCACGACGTATTCGCCGCGCATACGCCGGGCCTCGCGCACATAAAGCTGGTAGGGAAGATGGCCGTTGTCGGCGAACTCGTCCTTGTGCAGCCCCATCGACTTCATCTCGTTTTGCACCGTGGCGGGCACTGACTCATCGGTGGCCAGGAAGTGCAGCAGGCCCAGCGTGTATTCCATGTGGTCCTGGTAGATGCGGGCGCGTTCTGCATAGCTGGCATCCGGCCAGTCAAACTGGCCGCCGAAATGCCCGAGCGAGTAGATGGCGGACTGTTTGTTGTTCAGCTCAAATTTGCCATTCCGACGCCGATACGGGTCAACGATGTCCTTGAGTTTCACCGGCTTTCCCTGCTGCGTCTGATCTCGCAGCCAGCCGGCCAGAAGTGTATAGCGTTTCTCATCGTAGTGCTTGGGCGCTGGGATGGGCACTTGAAGCGCTGGATCTTTCGCCACGGTGAGGCGGAAGTTGTAGTTCATCGGTGCTCGGTGGGCATCTCCCTCACGCAAGTCCCTGGCCCATGCGCTGATGCCGGGCAGCAGTCTGCCGTTTTCATCCACGGTGCGGGCTTTGCGGGGTGTCTTGTCAAAGCGAATGCCGGCGGCTTCCTCGCCAAATTCGGCCTTCGACTCCCGGCCCACGGCGTATTTGATGCCTGCGCGTGCCATGAGGTCCCCTTCGTAGCCGGCATCGATGAATACCCTGGCCGTAAGTTGGGTGCCATCAGTGAGTGTGATGCCGGTGATGCGTGCGCCGGTTTTTGCCACTTTGTCCACCGATGCTCCGAAATGCACTTCCACTCCTGCTTCGCGCAGCATTTCGAGGTAGATCTTTTCAGCGACACTGGACTCAAAGAAGTACTCAGGTCCTTTGATCTGATAGTGTGAGCCTAGACGTCGGTAAAACTCATCGGCAAAACCGCCGATGGTCCATTTCAGCATGTGCTCGCTCTCGGCGGTGTTGATGCCACTAGTGCTCAGGCCGCCCACATGCTTGGTCGGCTCGATGAGAACCACCTTCGCGCCTTCGCGAGCCGCGGAGATGGAGGCAGCGATGCCACAAGGCACACCGCCATAGACCACGACATCCGCGGCTTTGAGGTGGGTGGTAAAAATGAGCAACGCGAGGAAAAAAGACTTCATCATGGTCGGATCAATGGGCTTCGATGAGCTGCAGCGCATCCAGAATCACAAATCCGTCGGTGCCAGAATTGCGGATGGTAAGGATAATCTCAGCCCCGGCATCGAGCTGGGTGGTGCCGATCTTGCGGAACGCCTCACCCGCAGGCAGGGGCTGTGTTTGATCAACAGTGACGTCCGTTGTGCGGCCTGCGCATTCCACCGTCACCGGCACCTTTGTTGCTCGTGTGGCATGCGGTGAATAGGCCATGCGCAGCTCATAGCGGCCTGTTTTCGGCACCTTGCAGCGGAAGATGGCGACGGACAGACCGTCGGCGCGTTTGTCGTCATGAAGATAGCCGGTGCCTATGTGCGGCTTGAAGCCGGAGGAGTGGCTCCAGTGTCCTTTGAGTTCGGCCTGGGTGTCATCAAGCACGATGCCGGGCAGAGTTTTCGGATCTACGTTCATCACGCCCTTGGGTTCGGGAGGAAGAACTGGAAGATCGAGCACCTGCTTCTGTGCCAGCAGGCGCTCTCTAAGCGCAGAATAGGGCAGCTTTTGCACGGAAATGCTTTTCTTTGCACTCAAAGAGGCGGCAATGCCCGCGCTCTGGCCGAGGATCATCCAGGTGGGCTCCACGCGAATGGAAGAGATGCCCACATGCGTGCAGGAAAGTGCAACGGGTACCAGAAGATTGCTGCATTCTGCAGCTTTTGGAAGAATGGCGCGGTAAGGGATGTGATAAGGATACCCGTGGCGCCTTCCCGCCATGCGAACGGGCATGATGGTTCCCTCATCGACGACCATTTCCTGTGTCCCTACGCGCTGGCAGTCGTGGGAATCAATTGGGAATGAGGATACAATGATGGGATCTTCCTTGGCCGGCGAATCCATGATGTCCTTTTGTGAAATGACGTACTCGCCGATCATGCGGCGGCCTTCGCGGACGTAGAGCTGTGGGGACCAGTGGCCGTAGTCGGCAAATTCGTCGCGGCAGAGGCCGAGTTCTGCCATCTGTTTGCGCAAATCCTCCGGCACGGCGGGATCGGTGCTGAGGAAGTGGTGCAGTTCCAGGGTGTATTGTTTGTGAGCTTCCCAGATTTGCGCTCGCGTGCTCTCACCTGCCTCACTCCAGCCATTGCAGGCGCCGACGAGGCCCATGGAGAACTGTTTGCCGATGCCGTTGTTGGCGTCGAACTTGTTGCCTGGAAGCGGATAGAGATCCCACAGCAGATGGGGGTTCTTCTCCTGCTCATAGTAGCGTCGAAGGACCTCAAAGCGCGCGGGGTCGTAGTTTGCAGGCAGTGGAAACGGGACGCGATTTGCTGCATCTTTTGTCACGCAGAGGCGGAAGCTGTACACCATGACGTTTTTGTCGCCTGCCTCATCTGCGCCGGCATCCGTGGTGGTGATGAGGGGGAGGGGTTTGCCGGAGGCATCAAGGCCGGAGATGGGCAGCTTGGCTTTCGGGTACTGCTTTCCGGCGAGTGGCTCGCTGAATTCCTTGCGTGCTTCGCGGCCGATGGTCCAGCTGACTCCGGCGGCGGCCATGAGATCTCCCTCGTAGGTGCCGTCCACGAAGACCCTGGCTGAGAAATCGCCGTCGCTTGTGGTTACTTGAGTGATCTGCGTGCCTTGTTTTGCCACTGTTTGCAACACGCGCTTGGTCAGCACTTTCACTCCGGCTTCGTCCAGCATCTGCTGGGTGATCTTGGCGGCCACGTGGGGCTCGTAGGTCCAGGGCTTGTGGTCTTTCTCGCTGACGTGGTAAGGAAGCGCAACGGAGCGCATCTGGTAGTCTTTTTCGACTCGGGCGTGCCATTCTTCGAAGAGGCCGAGAACGGTGCTGCGGACGGTTTGATTGGAATCGCTGAAGCAGAGGCCGCCGGTGTTGACGCCGCCGACGTGGGCGGTGGGTTCCAAGAGGATCACTGAGGCGCCTTCACGTGCCGCGGCGATGGCGGCGCAGAATCCGCCGGGGGTGGCACCATAGACAATGACGTCCGCCTCCGTGGCGGCATGAACGGAGAAACTAAGCGCAAAGAGAAGCAGGACGAGGCGTGACATGGCAATCACAAGGAAACTGACGCCATGTTTTGGACACTATTTTGTCCGTTCGATCACTGCGCGATGGGCGGTCTCCTGCAGGAAGGCGGCGTCTTTGGGATCGAGGCCTTTGGGGATGAAGGTGTTGCCGACGGGGCTGTCGCCGAAGAGCACTTCATACCAGACGCAGGCGCCGAGGTATTCGCCGAGCATGTTCGCATGGTGGCCGTCCATGCCGAGAGTGAGGGGGCCGGTGCCGGTTTTGGGCTTGTTCCAGCGCCAGCCGACATGCAAACTGTGTGTCTGATTCGGCAATTCTGGCTGCTTTGCAATTTTTGGGTTGAAAGTTGTGTCGGTTCGGTAGGCCCAATTGGGGTCGGTGTCGGCGATATGGAAGGCATCGCCGGTCGGAATGATGCGGGCGCTGAATTCGGCGGCGAGTTTGTCGTAGGCGGCGCGGAGGCCGTTGTACATTTCGTCCTGAGATTTGAGATCGCCGGGCTTGGTGAAGCGGGGGTCGTCTTTGCGGTACTCCCAGGTTTCGTGGATGAGTAGTTTGGCCTGAGGGGCGTGTTTGGTGACGTAGTCACGGAGCCAGGCGGCGTAGGGCTGGTAGGTGGCGAAGTCGTGGCTTTTGATGCTGGCCTGCTGGATGGTGACGTAGTCCCACTTTTGCAGTTCGAGATTTTCCTTCAGGCCGCGGCCGCTGGTATAGAGGCCAGCTTTGTCTTTGGGGTCAGCTTCGTGCTTCTGGGCTTTTTCGGCGTGGACCTGGAATGAAGCGCCGCCGATGACGAGGGGCTGATGGATGAGCGTGTGGCCGCCGGCTTTGGCGAGATCGCCAAGGTAGTGGGTGGCATTGGCGGAGAAGCTGTTGCCGATGGTGAGGAGCTTGACCGTTTTGGCCTCGCCCGCGAAGGACGAGACGCAAAACAGGAGCGAGGCGATCAGGGCAAACGCTTTCATAAGGATTGGGGAGGCACTGATTTAACAACGCAAGAGATTAGAAGACCGCAGAGAATACCTTCTGAATCGAGGTTCTGTGATTTTTCATTTTTCTGCGGTGTTGATTTATTCAACGTTTCCTCAGTGGCAGCCGCAGCCTTCGCCACAGCCTTTGGAGAAGACTTCGGCTTCGGAGGGAACTTTGCCGCTTTCGAGGCTTTTACCGACGAAGCTGGTGACCACCTCAGCGATGCCGCGGAGAATGTCCTGGGCTTCGAGGAAGCTGGCGATGGAGGTGTTCTCGTCGCACTTGTCCTGGAGGTCGGTGAAGCGGCTGACTTCATCGGCGGTGGGTTCTTCGCCGTGGTGCTGCTTCTGGTGAAGGGCGCGGCCGAGTGTGGCCATTTCACGGTAGAGGGAGACGGCGGATTCGTTGGCGAGGAAGGACTCGGCCTTTTCGCGGGCACCTTGTACTTCAGCGTCGGCCACGAGGGTTTCGCAGAGTTCGACGATCTTGGATTTGATTTGGGGGGATGCGTTCATGGGGGCCGTGAGAGTAGGCGGAAAAAGCGGGTTTACAGGGGAAATTTCGCCCTGATTTAAAACAAGGCGCGCACGGCTGGCTTGGTGACCTTGCCCATGGCATTGCGGGGCAGTTCGCTGACGACGAGCAGGCGCTGCGGGACTTTATAGACTGAGAGGCGGCCTTTGCACCAGTCGCGCAAGGTGGGGAGGTCGAGGGTGGCGGTTTCTTTGAGGACGAGCACGGCGGTGACGGCCTCTCCCCAAACGTCATCGGGAAGGCCGATGACGGCGCACTCGGCGATGAGGGGATGCTCCAAGAGCGCGGCTTCGATCTCGAGGGCGCTGAGCTTGTAACCGCCGCTCTTGATGATGTCCACGCTGAGGCGGCCCATGATGCGGTAGTAGCCGCGCTCCAGCACGGCCATGTCTCCGGTGCGGAACCAGCTTTCATCAAAGGACTCAGCGCTGGCCTCGGGGCGGTTCCAGTACACGCGAAAGACACCGGGGCCGCGCACCTGGATCTCGCCGGGTTCGTCTTCGCCGGTGATGATGGCACCAGATTCGGCCTTGAGGCGTATTTCGACGCCGGGCAGCGCTTTGCCCACAGCGCCGGGGCGGCGCTCGCCGTGATAGGGATTTGAGATGGCCATGCCGATCTCGGTCATGCCGTAGCGTTCAAGAAGTTTCTGGCCAGTGAGCGCGGTCCACTGCTCATGCACGCTGGCGGGGAGTGCGGCGCTGCCGGAGACCATCAAGCGCAGCCGCGCGAAACCTGCGACGATGGCGGCGCGATCTTTTTCATCGGCGGATTCGAGTGCCTGGATGAGCTTCACGTAGATCGTGGGAACGGCCATGAAGAGTGTGAAGGCATCGCTGAGGACGCGGTCGAGGATGGCGCTCAAATCAAAGCGTGGGAAGGGCTCGATGAGCGCACCGATCCACAAGGCGCAGGAGGTGACATTGATGATGCCGTGGATGTGATGCATCGGCAGAAAGAGGGGGATGCGATCTGATGCGCTCCACTCCCAGGCTTCTATGAGGCTCTCAATTTGGGCCTGAATGTTTGCGTGCGTGGTGACCACGCCCTTTGGCTTGCTGGTGGTGCCGCTGGTGTAGAGGATCATGGCACGACGGTCTGGAGAGATGTCGGGCAGGGTCTTCGATGGTGCGGAGGTGATGGAATCGATGTCGAGCAAGCGGACGCCGAGTCTGGAGCAAAGCGGCGCGATCTTGGCAGCCATGGACTTATCTGCGAGCACGATGCTGGCGCCTGAGTCTGTGAGAGCGTATTCCCACTCCGGCTCCGTGGCGGAAAGGCAGATTGGCACCTTGATGCCACCGGCGCGCCAGATCGCCCACTGGGAGGCGGAGTATTCGAAGCCTGCAGGCACGAGCAGCGCGACGCGGGCTTCGTTCAAGTCATCGGTGTCTGCGAGCAATGCCGTGGCAAGGGATGCCGAGCGGTTGATGAGATCCTGATACGTGAAGGACTGTGACGCTGTGCGGTATGCGATGGAAGCGCTGTGGGAGCGGGCGCGAGCGATTAGAGGGAGGTCGGGCATGAATTGGAAAGGGTCAGTGATCGGCGAACATCTTCACCGCGAAGAACAACACGGAGGGTCCCATTAGACAGCCAAGGCCGGTGTGGAAGGTGGCGACCAATGCGCCGTAAGGGACGAGTCTGCGATCCGTGGCGGCGAGTCCGGCGGAGACGCCGCTGACGGTGCCCGCGAGGCCGCCGAAGACCATGGCGGACCGAGGAGTCTTGAGGCGCAGAAACTTTGCGGCTACGGGCGTGGAGATCATGACGAGGATGGCTTTGATGACTCCAGTGGCAATGCTGAGCGCCATGACATCAGAGCTGGCACCGATGGCACCACCCGTGACGGGACCGACGATGTAGGTGACCGCGCCAGCGCCAATGGTGGTCATGCTGACGGCATCTGAATAGCCGAAGGCACGCGCCACGCAGACACCGACGATGAAGGGCAGCACGGTGCCGAGCAGCAGCGCGATGGCACCGATCCAGCCTGCGCGGCGGGCCTCCTCGGCGTGGACTTCGAAGGCGGTGGCGACGATGGCGAAGTCCCGCAGCATGTTGCCGCCCATCAAGCCGATGCCGCTGAAGAAGGCGATGTCTGCGAGACCTTTGGTGCCACCAGACATTTTTCCGCCGACATAGGCGAGCGCGAGGCCGATGAGAATGGCGATGGCCGAGCCCTGCACGCGGCCAAAGGTGAGTTTTCGCGAGATGACACCTGAGACGAGCATGACGAGGCCCACGACGGCGAATGCCAGCACAAGCCCGTTTTCTTTGGCGGCTTTTTCAAGGATCGGCCACATAGGAGACTATTCGGCTGACGCCTCCGGTTCCGGTGAGGGTTCTTCGGGTTCCATGCGATTGATGAATGAGACGAACAACCCACAGATGACGACACTGCCCACGGCGGCGATCAGCGCCACGGGTCCGCCGCGCAGGGCGGCGACAACGTTTTGGTTCATCGCCATGGCCACGACGACTGGGATGTAAATCGCGCCCCAGTAATGCACGCCGCTCTCGGAGGTGGGACAGAGCATGCCGCGCTTGTGCAGATACATGCGCATGCCAATGAGGAGGAGCATGGCAATGCCGACGCCACCGACATTGGTGGTCATGCCGAGCGCGCGACCGAGGAGATCGCCAAGGATGATGCCGAGCAGATGGCAGGTGGCGAGAAGAGCGGTGCCGTAGATGATCATGATATCGTGACGGCAGGATGGCAGGATTTGGGAAGGATTGTCAATCCGCGAAGTTTTGTGCGAAGGGGGGAGACGGGGATGATAGGAAAGAAGGCCGATCAAAAAGACGGAAAAGACACAAAGGACCGAAAGGACGAGGAGTCTGTGAGGATTATGAAGGGCACTTGGCTAAGCGGGGCTTTTCGTTTTAGCGCTCCAGAGAAAAGGTAGAAAGATTAGGGGTGGAAAAATTTCCCAGAGCTCTGAGTCAGGATTTTTGATTCTTCATTTTTCACGAGTTGCCCAGTGTTTGAGGGGGAGTGCATTTTCCAGTTTGGGAACGGTGGGACAGGCGAGAGTGTGTGGGATCAGGATGATCCCACTCCTGCCGGAGCTGCCGCGCGGAGAGTTCTTCTCTAGTGAAGACGCAGGTCCATTTTCAAGGAATCGTGGCTGGAGATGATCACCAGGCGCGGGCAGCTTCGAGATTTCGTTTGAAGCCTTCGCGGACGAGCGAGAGATCGGAGTCCATGGCGAGCCAGGTGAAGCCGAGGGCTTTGAGTTTTTCTTTGTCGTCGGCGTGGCGGACGAGGATGCCGCAGCCTTTGTTGTGGTCTCTGGCGGCTGCTACGATGCTGTTCACGCAGTCGTCGTATGGGCGAGGGGAGTTCCGGGCTTTGAGATCGAAGGAAAGATCGGCGGGGCCGATGAAGAGGGCGGTGATGCCTTCGACCGCGGCGATATCGGCAGCGTTTTCAACGGCTTCGGCGGTTTCGATCTGGGCAAGGATGATGGGCTTGGGCATCTCGCCTTCAGGGAGGCGCATGCCATAGCCGTAGGCGCGGACGGTGCGGGAGACGCCGCGATGACCGTGCGGTGGATAGGTGGCGGCATCGACGCAGTGGCGGGCCTCAGCGGCGGTATTGACGTGCGGCACCATGATGCCGTGGGCGCCCCAGTCGAGCACGCGGGCGATGAGATCCGGGTGGGGCGCACTGACACGGACGATGGCGAGGGTGGGACTGCCCCGTAGGGCGCGCAGTTGATTGGGCAGGGCGGCTTCGGATTCGCAGCCGTGCTCGAGGTCGATGAGGACCCAGTCGAAGCCGCATTCAGCGGCGAGTTCGGTGACGGCGGGGGAGCCGATGGAGATGAAGGCGCCGATGTGTTTTTTCATGGGGTGAGGTGGGGATAGCTCGTGATGGATATAGCGAGAAAAGGCGGTCGCGGAATTGGGATTTTGAGCGTGAGAGCGGATGAGACCAGAGAGCGATGGGGTGTTGGGAGAGGGCACCGTGGTTCGAGAGGTGCTGACGGGAAGAGGGTATCGCGGTATTGGAATACCGCGCTACATTGGCGGCATGCCGAAGAAGCCGCTATCGCAGCCTTTGAAGATTCCGGAAAGGCCGGTGTTTACTGCTTTTGAGGAGAAGGAGGATTTTTGGATGGTGCCTGGATATGAGCGCAATCTGCCGCACTGGCGGCTGGCGGGAGCTTCTTATTTTGTGACCTTTCGTCTGGCTGATTCGCTTCCGGCTGAAGTCATCTTGCGATGGAAGCAGGACGAGGCGCAGTGGCTGTTTGAGAGAGGCGTCAACATTCGCTGGCAGCGCGACGAGCCGGAGCGTTTTCGGCAGGCGATTGCGGGGCTTGATTGTGGAGAGCGGGCCACTTTCCAGCGTGAGATGGCACGACAGTTTTTTGTGGAGCTGGATGAATGCCATGGCTGCTGCGCGCTAAGGGAGCCGGATGCTCATGCGCTGGTGGCGGAGGCGCTGCGTTTTTTTCACGGCCAGCGGCTGTGGGTGGGTGATTTTGTCGTCATGCCCAATCATGTCCATGTCATTGCGCAGCCTTTTGAAGAGGTGCCTTTGGAAGAATGGTTGTATTCGGTGAAACGATTTACTGCGGCCCGTTTGATGCAGAGGGAGGATCTGCGTGAGAGACTGATGACACGGGCCGGGCGTGTCTGGCAGCCAGAGTCGTTTGACCGGGTGATTCGTGATTTGGATGAACTCAGACGGACGCGCGAGTATATTGAGAAGAATCCGAGGGGGCTGCGTATGGGAGAGTTTCATCTGCACCGAGCGGAGTGGATTGATGCTCTTTTGTAATTCGGAGTTTGTTTCGAGGCGGAGCGGTCGCGGTATCGGAATACCGCGCTACAGGGGGGCTTCGGCTCTGAGGCAGTGGAGAGCGTGGAAGAGCTTTTTGAGGGTGAAGTCGCGGAGAGATTTTCCGGAGGTGCCGGAGGAGATGAGGAAGAAGCCGTCGTCGCGGTCGAAGTAACCGGCACCGACGCGGATGACGGACTTGACGATCATGTTGCGCAGGAGGTGGAGCCAGAAGCGGCGGAGGTGATTTGCTGGAAGGGGGCGGAGGCTTTGATAGCCTTCGAAGGCGCGGCGAAGGAAGGCATCGTCATGGAAGCAGGCGAGGAGGGAGAGGTCGTCCATGGGATCGCCGGAGATGGCGTCGTCGAAGTCGATGAAGGCGGCGATTTCGTTTTCGCTGCCGAGGATGTTCCAGAGGGCGAGGTCTTTGTGGACGAAGCAGCCGGTGTCGAGATCGAGAAGGGCGCGGTGGTTTTCGATTTCGACGAGGATTTCGGCGCTTTGGGATGGAGTGAGGAAGTGGTGGGAGACTAGGAAGGAGAGGTGCTGGTCAAGGCGGAGGTGGAAGTAGTCGGCGTAGGCGGGGTGGTAGCCGCGCATGGATTCGCCCAAGACCCCGAAGCCTGGCAAGGTGATGTGCTGCCACTGGGCGACGGCTGCGCCGATGGAGAAAGCGATACGGGGGATGTCGAGACGGCCTTGTTTGAACCAGTGGTTGAGATCTGGAGAGGAGATGCGCTCCATGGCCTGCCAGGCGAAGGGGACGCGGGTGCGGGTGGCATCGCAGGCATAGACGCGGGGGGTGACGACGCCGGACTCGCGAACACGGGAGAGCAGGGCTGATTCAATGGCGAGGTGGCCGTCTTTTTCAGGGCCGTTTTCGACGCGGATAAACATGGGGTGACCTGCCACGCGGGCATTCCAGGTGAGGTGATTTCCCTGCCCTATGCCAGTGCTCAGTTCAACGACCTGGGTGACGAAGTGGCGCTGGAGAACTTCGCGGAGCTGCTGCTCGATTTGTGCATCGGCCGCGCCGCGGGTCTGTGTGCCGTGGAAGGCCGCGGGGCGGTCGCACTTCCAGTAGTAGATGTCTTGGCGGCTCATGATCAGGACTGGGGCGTGCGGCGTTTCCACCATGAGGCAAGGAGGCCGCCGATGATGTTTTGCATGACGCCGCTGAAGACACCCGCGGCAGCGGCGAGCGGCATGGCGGAAAAGTGTTCACGAGCCAGAGAAGCTGCCATGCCGCCATTTTGCATGCCAACCTCGATGCTCACCGTGCGGGCAATGGATTCCGAATAACGCAGCAGCTTTGACAAGGCGTAGCCAACGCCAAAGCCAAGCACGTGAAGGGCGAAGGCAGCGAGTGCCAGACGACCAAAATGGGTGGCGATGGCATCCGCGCTGGCAGCAACGATGCCGCCGCTAACACAGGTGAAAGCGAGAACCGCGATGGTAGGGCCGCAGGCGCCTATTTGATCGGCAGTGCGGGGGAGCTTCCAGCGGATGAGCACGCCGAGCACCACGGGCGCGACGGTGAGCTGCAGAGCGGAGAGGCAGAGGCCCCAGGCGTCAACGGGCACGTATTTTCCCGCGAGGGTGCTGGTCCACATAGGGGTGAAGAAGAAGGCCAGCAGGGTGGAGGCGAGAGTGAGGAGGACGGAGAGCGCCACATTGGCCCGGGCTAGGTAGCTGATCATGTTTGAGGCCATTCCGCCGGGGCAGCTGGCCACGAGGATGATGCCGACGGCGAGGCCGGGATCGAGCTGCAGTGCTTCGGCGACCAACCAGCCTGACAAAGGCATGATAGTGTATTGCGCGACGAAGCCCAGCGCCACACTGCCGGGCATGCGGCCAATGGCCTTGAAATCCTCCAGGCTGAGCGTGAGCCCCATGCCGAGCATGGAGGCGGCGAGGGACCAGAAGATCCAATTTTTGCCGAACCACAGCATGGTCTGAGGCCAAAAGAAGGCGATGGTGGCGAGGGTGACGAGCCAGACGGGGTAGAGATTATTGAACCAGTTGAAGAAGCGGGTCATGCGGGATGGAGCGGAAACGGGATTCTTTGAAGGAGTATCAGGGTGCGCTGAAGCGACGGGGCCAAGACCGAGACGGGCGGAGTGAAGGGAAGAACGCTGCTGGTGAGGGCGGCGTGTTAAGAAGGCTTTGGGTTTGCTCCCCGGAGGAGGGGCCTGATGTGTACCAGGGTAGCCTCGCCAAGGCTCGGCAACCCTTCGCTATGATACGGAAGGCCGTTGGACTTCGAGGCTGGGGCGGCGCGATGTGGGAGAAGCGGGAGATGGAAGCCTGTTGTCAATGGGTCGTGGAGTGATTCAGGTGAAGAGGGTCATGGATGGAGGGCGCGCAGGGCACAGGTGCCGCTGATGAGAAGGACGAGCTTTTTGAAGTGGAACTGCTCGCCTGCGGTGGCGTCTTTGCGGTAGAGGCTCATGCGGTTGATCTCGCCGGGGAAGAGCTGTGTTTCGGGGAGATCGACTTTGATGAATCCGGCGGCTTTGAGTGCTTCCTCCTGGCTGGCAGCTTTGGGGCGCGTGGTCGGGGTGAGGGCGTAGAGGGTGCCGGGTTTGGTGGCTTCGACATCGATGTTCTCGATGCTGGTGCGGAGGAAGGGGAGATCGCGCACTGGGGCGGGAACTTCTTCGATGATGTAGGTGCGGTCGGTGAAGAGCTTCACTCCTGGCTTCATCACGGCGCCCTCGTCCGGTGGTGGTGCGGGCCAGACGATGCGCTTTTTGCCCGCCTGCGATTCGAACTGGTCGAGGTCTTCGAGCTTGCCGAACATGATGCGATCTTTCAACGGGCCCTGCGTCACAGAGAGCCAGATCGCGCCCTGGTGTTCATGGAAGGTAGGGTATTGAAACGAGTGGGGAGTCTCAAAGCGGTATTTGCGCTCCCAGGTTTGGCCATCGCGAGAGACATCGAGATTGAACATGGTGCGGCGCTTGCCGTCGATCTGGGTCGCGTCCTGCCAGCCGAGGTAATAGACGCTGCCGAACTTGTCGAAGGTCGGCTTGGAGTTGGAGCCGTTGGACACGAAGGGCAGTTCCCTGCCCACGGTCCAAGTGCGGCCGTCCTGGCTGGTGGTGAAGTGGTAGTTGCCTTTGTCATTGCGGCAGATGGCCATCCAGGTGCCGTCGGGCAGGCGGTTCACGGCGGATTCGCTGAGCTGCTGGGATTGCGGCTCATTGTAATGACCGAGCACTTCAAAGGTGACGAGGTCATCGTGGAGGAGTGCGAGGGCGTTCTGGCCGACCTGGAAATTGTTCAGGGCGACGTAGGTTTTGCCATCGAACTGTTTGAAGGAATCGAAGATAAAGAGACCCGCGTCATGCGCGGGACGACGGAAGCCCTGGGCTGCGGCATCGGCATGAAAGTACTGAGGCTGCATGTCGAAGGTGCCGGCGGCGGTTTTGAGCTTGGCGCGGAAGATGCGGTTCTGGAATTCAGCGCGTGGCAGATCGAAGTCGATGTACCACATCTGCGCCTGGCGCTTTCCGGGGTCCTGGCTGGTGAAATAACAGCGCAGGGTTTTGGCGTCTTTTTGAATGATGCGGGGCACGAAGCACTGGCCGAAGGGCAACGTTTCATTTTCAAAGACCTGCTCGCTGCGGGCGAAGTCGAGGATCTTTTCCACTTCCAGTGTCTTCAGATTTACGATGGACATGGAGACGTAGATGAAAGGCCATGCGGAGCTTTCTCCGGCGCGGAGATCGTTCGATTCGGTCACGACATAGGCGCGGTCTCCGACACAGAGGAACTCCGCATCGTGCGTGCCTTTGACGCGAGGCGCGGAAGTGTTGATGAGGCGCTGCATGACGATGTCTCCGGCGAGGGCGGGGTCCCATTTGGCGGGCACGATTTGAGGTGCGTCGAGCTTGCTGATGGTCTGCTGCATGCTGACCGCGCCGGAGGTGTTTTTTCCTGCGATGACGTCTTCTTCACGGAACTTGGCGAGGAGGATTTCGCCGGCGCCCTGGCGATCGTGATCGTAGGTGATCCAGATGAGGCCGTCGCGATCCTGAACGCCATCTGGGTAGGAGACGCCGCTGCGTTCATCGAGAAGGAGTCCTTCGTTCCAGGTGTGGCCGTCATCGGTGGAAATTTGCGCGGTGAGGTGGCTGCGGGTTTTGCCGGTGAAGCCGTGATGATTGACGAGGAGGAGATGGCCGGAGGAGAGGCGGCGGATGAAGAAGCGGGAGCCGGGATTGGGAATGGTGCTGGCTTTCGCCTCGGTCCAAGTGCGGCCTTTGTCCGATGAATGGCTTTCCCAGAGGAAGCCGCCGCCGGTGCGGGTGAGGAGCCAGAGGCGGCCGTCTTTGAGCTCGGTGATCATGCACTCGAGCGCCCATTCGGGGGCTTTGAGTGCGCCGTGGAGTTTCCAGGATTTTCCTTCATCTGTGGAGATGCCGACGCCTTGAAGTTGTTTGGGGCCGGCGAACCAGGAGTGGATGGGCTCGGTGGCGTGGGTGACGGGCATGATACATTCGCCGGTGGAAAGCACGGTGGGCTTGTTCATGCGGAAGGCGTAGGGGCCTGAATAACCGACGCGGAACTCGGGGCCGAAGACGGGCGGGGTGGCATCGGGGGCCTCGCAGATGCGAGCGTGGACGTCATGCACGGCGGTGTCTTTGTTGCCGCGATTGAAGAGGTACCAGAGGCGGCCTTTGGGATCGATCCACAGAGTGGGGTCAAAGCAGCGGGTGCCACTTTTGGGCTCCGCCATGATTTGGGGAGGCGTGAAGGTTTTGGCCTGATCGTCGCTGTAGCAGAGTAGGACGGTGTTTTCCGGGGAGGGCTCCTTGGGTCCGCCGGTGAACCAGGATGAAAAGACGCGGCCTTTAGCGGTGCGTTCAAGACCGGGGATGCCCTGCCAGGTCTGGTGGCGCTGGCCGAGGGGCTCTGCGGCGGGGGCGCTAATGGTGCACGCGAAGGTGAGGGTGAGTGGGATGAGAAGGCAGAGCTGGCGGGGAGTCATCGGGGAGAGCAACGCGTAGGGCGTGGTGGATTTTAGGGCGGAATGAGGTGGTGGGGTGTTATGTTAACATGGCGCCGAGTTTAAGGTGTCTGCAGTTTCCCCATTCCGGCGCTGGATGCTGGCTGAGGCCCCATGGACGGCGCACCTTTTTGGGTGCCTGCGACGATATAGACCCGAAATCAGGGACCCGGAGCAGCGGTTCTCTACCAGCCTTGGAGCATCGCGGCTGCAAGGGCCGATTAACCGGGCCTGAAGAAGTAAGAAATGCGTTTGGGACAATGCTATGCTGTCATACTCGCTTGCATTTGTCGGCAACCGCCCAAGCCTCACTCTACCTTTATGTCTTCATCCGCCATTCGCGCCCTCGAACCTAGTGCTCTCTGGAACTGCTTTGCTGATCTGAATGCGGTGCCGCGACCGTCGAAGAGGGAGGAGAGGGTGGTGGGGTTTGTACTGGGATTTGCGGCACGTCATGGGCTGGAAGCGCAGCTGGACAGCGCGGGGAATGTGATCGTGCGCAAGGCGGCATCGGCGGACAGGCAGCGGCGTCAGCCAGTGATCATGCAGGCGCATCTGGACATGGTGCACAAGGCGGCGGACGGGCTGAAGTTTGATTTCGACAAGCAGGGCATTGAGATGTGGGTGGATGGGGACTGGGTGCGGGCGCGGGGGACGACGCTGGGTGCGGACAACGGGCTGGGGGTGGCCGCGATTTTGGCAGTGCTGGCTGCGAAGGATCTTTCGCACCCGCCGATCGAGGCGCTCTTCACGCTGGATGAGGAGCAGGGCATGGGTGGGGCGCTGGGGCTGCAACCGGGACTGCTGACGGGGAAGACGATGCTGAACCTGGACTCGGAAGAGGATGACACGTTTACGATTGGCTGCGCGGGTGGCATCGATACGGTGGGAACTTTTGACTATACCGAAGTGGCGTATGAAGCGGCGACGGCGGTGGTGGCGATTCAAATTTCAGGGCTGCGTGGCGGGCACTCAGGGCTGCAGATTCATGAGGGGCGGGCGAATGCGATCAAGCTGATGGCGCGGCTGCTGAACGCGTGTGGAGAAGAGGTGGTGGCGCTTTCGACAATGCGGGGAGGGAGCGCGCGGAATGCGATACCGGCGCATTGTGTAGCGCAGGTGGTGGTGCTGGATGACGTCAGGTTTGCGGAATGCTTTGAGCGGGAAGCGGCGGGGATTCGTGAGGAGTTTCGGCTGATCGAGCCGGGGATGGGCCTTGTGTCCACGCGTGTGGAGGTGGATGCGGGTGAGGTGGGGATCATGGGTAAGGAGCAGCAGAGGGCGCTGGTGCTGGCGATGCAGGCGGCGGTGAACGGGGTGTATCGCATGAGCCCGGTGGTGCCGGGGCTGGTGGAGGCGTCTTCGAATTTTTCCACTATTGCGCTGGGTGGAGGCAAGGCGGAGTGGGGAAGTCTGCAGCGGAGCTCAGTGGAATCGAGCAAGATGGATGTGGCGCGGGCGTTTCGTGCGCCGTTTGAACTTATCGGTGCGGAGCTGAGGTCGGGGGATCCCTATCCGGGGTGGAGTCCGAGCGCGGAGTCACCGATCTTGGAGAAGATGAAGGGGATCTACAGTGAGCTGTTTGGGCATGAGGTGCAGGTGGGGGCGTGCCATGCGGGGCTGGAGTGCGGGGTGATCTCGATGGCGTATCCGGGACTGGATATGATCTCGTTTGGGCCGAACATTCATGAGGCGCATTCCGAGAAGGAGTGCGCGAGTGTGACGTCGGTGCAGAAGTTTTGGAGGCTGCTGACGAGGACGCTGGAGGAGATGTAGGCGCAGCCATTCATGCTAAGAAATGCGTGCAGGCGCGGCAGGTCGTGGGTTATGTTAACATCATGCCCATGACCAGTGCGCCAACTTTGAAGGACATCGCCCGTGCGACGGGGGTTTCGCTGATGACGGTGTCGCGGGTGCTGAGGGGGGTGCCGAAGGTTTCGGCGGAGAAGAGGGAGCTGGTGCTGAAGGAGGCGAAGAGGCTGAACTATCAGCCGGATCCGCATCTGGCGCGGATGATGCAGGTGGTGAGGGGGAAGAAGCAGCAGAGGGTAAGGGCGGTGATCGCGGTGATACGTGAGCATGTGCCGCAGGACGGGCTGCTGGGGCCTTCCTACCAGTATGTGCCAATTGATGACATCCGGAGTCGTGCGCATGGGCACGGGTATGCTGTGGAGGAGTTCTGGCTGGGGAAGGACGGGCTGACGCCGAAGAGGCTGCAGAAGATCCTGCATGCGCGGGGGATTGAGGGCGTGATCGTGTCGCCGCAGAGCATGCAGCTGCCGTGCAGCCGGATGGATTTCTCGCCGTTTGCGGCGGTGACGTTTGGGAATGCGATGAGCAGCCCGGCGCTGCACATGTGCGCGGGGAACATGACGCTGGGGATTCACATGGCGGCGGATGAGCTTAGCGCGCGGGGTTATAAAAGGATCGGGGTGGCGGTGACGAAGTGGATCGTGAACCGGTCACAGTTTGGATACAGCGGGGGGCTGTTTCACTGGCAGCAGAGTCTGCCGGAGGGGGATCGTGTGCCGCTGCTGCTGTTTCCGAGCAACGACATCAGCAAGGGGTTTGAGGCCTTTGCGAAATGGATGCGCGAGCATGAGCCGGATGCGCTGATCACCTTTGACACGCATGTGCCGGGATGGCTGCGGAGGCTGGGGCTAAGGGTGCCGCAGGATATCGGCTTTGTGGTGCATGACTGGACGCCAAGGATGGCGGAGTATGCGGGGATTTATCAGCAGCGGGATCACCTGGCGGCGGCGGCGGTGGATTTGATCGTGACGCAGCTTTCCCAGCATGAGCATGGGGTGCCGGTGGTGCCGAGGCAGATCATGATTCCGCCGAAGTGGGTGGACGGGCCGAGTGTGAGGGCGGTGGGGCGATGAAAGTAGGACTGGTGCTCCATGCATAAGAGCGTGGGGCGAGGCGGAGCGATCCTTGTTCCACAGGAACAAAGCTACTTTGCTGCGGTCGCGCGGCGGATCATGAGTCCACGGAAGAGCGGCGGCTCGGGAGGTAGTGTGAGAGGAATTCGACGTGACGGATGGTCGCGGCGCTTCCCAGAGCGGCATCGGAGTGCCGCGCTCCCAGGGGGATGTGCTTTCACGCGGTGGTGGAGGCGTGGGTTGCTCGGGAGCCCGGGGGGAAGTGCGTGAGCGCTGATCGACGGACAAGAGTGTCCATCGTACTTCCCTACACGCGGTGGCCGATGGACTTGAGTTTGGCTTCGCCTTCGGACCAGGGGACTTCGTGGGGGAGGCGGTGGGTGGTGGCGGCGAGGGCGGCGATGACGCCAGCGCCTTCGCCCATGCCGACGGCGTTGCCGGTGACGCGGTAGCTGGCGTGAGCGATGAAGTCGCCGCTGATGCAACGGCCGGCCATCATGAGGCCATCGACGTCTTTGGCGATAAGGGCGCGGAGGGGGATGTCGTAAGGTTTGACCTTGATGCCGGTGGCGTGGGTGGCGCCGCCGTTTTGATTGTGCTCGGCGGTGGTGGCGTGGATGTCCACGCCGAAGGTGGCGCGGACGACGGCGTCATCATGGCGCGCGCCTTTGATGACGTCGTCCTTGTTGACGGCGTAGCGGCCGAGGATGCGGCGGCCATCGCGAATGCCGATCTGCTCTGCGGTGGCGACGATCTGGATGCCTTCCCAGGGACCGCCGAGGCTGCGGAGGCCATTGACCATGAGGTTCATCTCGGCGCGGGCGCGCACGGTGGCGGCGGTGATCTCGGCGGCGTCCCAAGGCTTGATGCCAAACTCCTGGTTCATCATAGCGAAGACGAGATTGCCGCTGACGTGCCAGAGGGTGGCGCCGGCGTAGGAGGGGAAGTGCCCGGTTTTGACGATGGCGTCTTTGATGCGTTTTTTCTTTTCGCCGTCGGTGTTTTCGCCGGGCTTGGGCTGGCCGAAGCGGACGAATTCGCGGAGTTGCTCGACGTCTTTGACGACGAGGAGGGCATTGAGGGAAAGAGGCTGGCAGGGGCAGTCGGCGGCTTCGCCGATTTCGAAGGCGCAGCCGGATTGGAAACCGAGATCGCCATCGCCCGTGGTGTCGATGAAGACTGGGGCTTTCCATGCCTGGCGGCCGGATTTGGATTCGGTGACGATGGTGGTGAGGCGTTTGCCTTCGCGGAAGGCGGCGCAGACTTTGGTGTGGTATTGGAACTTTACGCCTGCTTCGACGCAGAGTTCTTCGAGGAGGAGTTTGAGGGCTTCGGGGTCGTAGCAGAAGCGGCTGGTGCTGGTGGAGTTGGCGCGTGCGCCGCGGGCATCGAGCTTGTCGCGAAGTTCTTTGGCGAAGCCGGGTTTGTTGAAGTCGAGGAAGTAGCCGAGGAGGCCTGCGGTCCAGATGCCGCCGAGGCAGCCACGCCATTCGAAGAGGCGGACTTTGGCACCGGCGCGTGCGGCGGTGATGGCTGCGGTGACGCCGGCGGGGCCTGCGCCGCAGACGATGACGTCGGCGTCGTTGGCGAGAGGGATGTCGTGGGCGGGTTCGGAGAAGAGGCCAGCTTTGGTGACGGGGGTGTCAGCGGCGATGAGAGGGGTCTGACTGGCAGCGCCGCCGGCGAGTGCGGCGTGGAGGAAGTGGCGGCGGGAAACGGGAGCGGGCTTCATGGGGGCGAGTATCACGGATGAATGAAGGCGGAGCTATCAGAAGATGGTTCCCGGGCTATTCGATCAGCGCTATCTTTAGCACGCTGAGTTTTTGTGCAGGCAAGGTGAAGGGGAGATGTGGGAAATGGCCGCGCTTGATGTTCAACCTGTTGCCTGGAAGGTTCGCGGCATTGCCATCAATGGTGAGGGAGGCTTGGTAGGAGCCGGGTTTGAGCTGGCGGAGTTCGGCGGTCATGTCGCGGGAGTCTTTGCCGAAGTGGAAGAGCTCGGCGGTGAAGGTGGTGGTGCTGGCGTCGGTGACGAGGGCGGCGATGTCTTTGGGCGGGGTGAGCCAGCGGACTGCCATCTGAGGGAAGCGCGGGGCGTTTTTGTCGCCGGTGACCATGCGGTAGAGGAGTTCGTGCTTGGGCTGCATGACGCCTTTGTATTCATCGAAGGCGTAGTCCTGGGCGAGGAACTGGACGAAGCGCATGACGCGGTCGGTGGAGCGGACTTCGCTGGTGAAGCCGGGGAAATTGACGCGGAGAGCGCCGAGGCTTTCGCGCAGGGCGGCTTCGAGTTCATGGCGGCCCGATTCATCGGTGCGGATGACGAATTCGGAACCTTCGAGGGAGAGAAGTTCATCGAACTCGGTGGTGCCGGTGAGGGCTTTGAAGCGGGCGAGGGTCTTTACCAATCCGCCGGTGTTGCTGTTGGCGTTGTGGCGTGGGGCGAGCTGTGCGCCACACCACGATTCGGTGCCGGGTTTTGGATCGGACTGGGGAGGGCTTTTTAGATACTTGAGGCGGATCGAAGCCATGGAGCGCAGAGGGGCGAGGTAGGAGTTTTTGCCGGTCATGACGTGAGCGAGCATGAGGGCGTCTGTCATTTCGGTGATGACGCTGGGCCAGACGTAGTAGCTGTGCATGTAGCCGCCTGGTTTGACGGGTTCCCACCAGTTTTTCTCAGCGCCTGCGGCAGCGCCCTCGGGCCAGAGGATGGAGGCGGGGAGGATGCCGGCGGGCTTGCCGTTTTCGGCGCGGGCGGTGGCGTCCACCCAGGTGTCGAGCCAGGTGCAGATTTGGGTGCCGAGTTTTTCATCGCCGGTTTTCTGCCATGCGAGCAGAGCGGGATGGAGAGCGCCGACGTTGGCGATGACATCGAGAGCGCGCTGCGGCTGGGATGCGGCGGCTGTGGCGCTGAAGTAGAAGCTCTTGAACTGGGTGTGGCCGCGTTCGTTTTTTCCGGTCCAGATGTCCTGCATGAAGGTGCCGAGACGTAGACCCCACTGGGTCCATTTTTCGTTGTCGGGTTGAAGGACCATGAGGGGGACGAGATTGTCGGTGGTGTCTTCGGCGGCGTGTTCGACATCGAGAATCTCGGTGTTGAAGCCGCCTTTGAGATGAGGGCGGGTGACGGCGGAGCGGGAGAATTTGAGCTGAGCGGCGGTGATCTGGGGATCATCAAAGCCGAGGAGGACGGAGGCCCACCAGCGCCACATTTCGCAGTCGTCGCCCCAGCCGCCGCCGAACTGGCCGTCTTCACGCTGACGATTGGTGATCCACCAGCGGATAATGGCGGCCATGCGTTCGAGTTGCTCGCGTTGAAGAGTGGCCCACTCGGGGGCGGTGGGGATTTTTTCGGGGATGGTGCCCCAGGGGAGGGCTTCGCCGAGATACATGCGGGCGGCTTCGTTTTTGGGGAAGGCGGCAGCGGTGCGCTGGAAGGAGGCGACGGCTTCGTCTTTGAACCATTTGGCGTCCTTGGGGTTGGTGCGGACGTTGCTGTTTTCGATGAGGTTCCATGCGAGCATGCGGCCGCGATAAAAGTCACAGAGGGGTTTGAGCGGGGAGTCGGTGGCGACGCCGAAGTCGTAGGCGCCGAGGGCGCGGTAGGGCTTTCCGCGCATGGCTGCGCCGTAGAATTTGAGGGAGGAGCCGTTCCAGCGTTTGGCGAAGTCGGCGAGGGAGGTGGCTTCTTTGCGCTGGGTGTCGTCTAGCGATGGGAGCGCGGCGAGTTTTTCGAGGGCGGACTGGCGGACGTAGTCGTCGTTGGCGTTGCCGGCTTCGTCGAGGAAGGTGGTGGCGTCTGGGGGGAGGGCGGCGTGGAGGAGGGTAGTGGTGAGGGAGAGGAGGATGGATAGGAGAAAGGGGCGGAGGTGCATGAGGAAGGCTGGTTTTTGGCGAGGGAATGAGCCGGAGAGTTGGAGGTCGTTGAGATTCCAGATTTGATTGCCTACGGAACACACGGAATAAACGGAAACGGGATCAGAGAGGAGGCTGGTGTGATTTGGTGCGCTGGTTTTTGGCAGGGGAACGAAGGAGCAAGGGAATGGCCGGAGATTGGCACGGCCGAGCACCTGAGAGAGAGTTTGTGTTGGAGCTGCTTGCGTGAAGGATGCTTCCAGATTCCGGCTGAAGCCGGGACTACAATACTTGCGCTGGATGGGCTTTAAATTTGGGGTGATGCGCGGGCTTCCGGAGCGGGCTAAAGCCCGAACTACGTACTCAGAACAGAAGAGCTGCGGGTTCGGAGACGCGTGCTCGACCGAAATTAGTGGATGAGTTAGAACTGTGGAGTTGGTGGCTCAAAGGGCAGGGCCTGGACTGGAAGTGGGCGCTGGGACGTTCGGCGGAGGCTTGGGACAAGCCTCCCTACCTTTGCGATGGGAGCGAGCGGAAGGTGGGCGTGCTGCGTGAGCGGTGTGTACCTCTCGCGGAGCGAGAGGACTACTTTACGAAGATGAACTGCTGGGTGTTGATGAGGGCGAAGATGAGGTCTTCGATGTTGAGGCCGGATTGGGAGGCCTGGGTCCAGGCGGCTTTTTCGGCGGGGGTGGGGGCGCGGGAGAGGAGGGTCTGGTAAACGGTGGTGAGCTGGTCGTCGGGGTATTTGGCGGCGGCGAGATTGAGGCGGAGCTGGGTGTGAGGTTTGAGGATGCTTTCAAACAGCTCGCTGTTCATGAGGACGAGAGCCTGGGGCATGCTGGCGTCTGAGTTGGCGTTGTCGATGAGGTCGCGGTCGCTCTGGCCGAATTCGCGGAGGTAGTGGCCGCGAGGAGCCGGAGATTCAAGATCGGCGGCGCGGGGCCAGTCTCTGGCCTGTGCACGGCGGGATGTGAGGTATGCGTCTGCGTCGGTGATGTGGAGGCGTTTGATCTCGGTGCGGTAGAGGGATTCGCGGGCTTGTTCGGCGGCTTTTTCTTCGTGGGGAATGGCCTGGTCGATGTCGTAGCCGGGGACGTCGATGTAGGCACGGTTTTGGCCGGCTTTTTTGAGTTCTTCGAGGGTGGGCTGTTTGACGGGAATGGGTGGAGGGGCGGGCTTGCCGGTCTTCTGCGTGTAGAGGCGGGCGACGGCGGGGACGACGACGTAGTCGTGGATGCCGGTGCGGGCGACGAACTCGAGGGAGCGGATTTCGAGATTGAGCTTTTCGATGAGGGGCTTGTCCTTGGCCTTTTGGGCGGCGGTGTATTGATCGCGCAGAACTTTGGAGCGGGCGGCGATGCGCTCGTAGCCTTCGGAGGCTTTGGCGGCACCGTCGAAGATTTCCTGGGAGGTGAGGAGATCGAGGGCATCGCTGAGCTTGCCGCGATAGACGATCTTCTGCGCCATCTCGCTGTCGATGCCCTGGCGGCGTGGGAGATCGGGTGTGGGCTGGATGAGGGTGACGAAAGAGTCGTAGATCTGCTCGGCGCTCATGCGGCGGAGGAGCGGTCCGGTGAAGTGGCAGACTTCGCCGGCATAGAGTTCGGTGCGGGTGGCTTCATTTTGGTAGGCCTGGGTGTTGAAGAGAGCGCGCTGGAAGGCTTTCACGTCGTAGTGGCAGTCGCGCATGAGCTGCTCGAGGTGCTTCATGAGCGCGGGATTGGAGGGGACGGTGCTGTCGAGGATTTCATCGACGGGTTCGATAAGGCCGGCGCCGAAGACTTTTTTCCAGAGTCGGTTGGCAATGACGAGGGTGAAGCGTGGGTTTTCGGGAGAGGTCATCCATTCGGCGAAGGCTTTGGTGGTCTCGCCAGCGGGTTCGCACTTCACGGATTTGCCGAGCATGGTGACCGGAGAGATGACGTCCTTGGGCTTGGCGTCGTTGTATTGGTAATCGTGCGGGAGCTTGAGGAGGCGGGTGGGGAGGGCCTGGACTTTGCTGTAGCGGACGAAGTCGCCGAGGTTTTCAAAGACGCGGCCCATGTTGCGCGTGGCTGCTTCCATCTCCGGCTTTTTTCTGGCCTGCACCATGAGGTCAATGGCGCCCTTTTGCTGGGAGATGCCGGTGAAGTTGGTCTCCAGCGGATACGTGAAGGCGGCCATCTGGTAGAACTGCATTTGCGTCCATTTGTCGAAGGGGTGATTGTGGCATTGGGCGCATTCGATGCGGGTGCCGAGGAAGACGCGGGTGGTGTTGGCGAGATTGTCCAGTGGCATGCCGATATCGCGCATGTAGTAGCCGATGGCGGGGTTGTTCCAGACTTTGCCCTGGGCGGTGAGGAGCTCCTTGACGAAGGCGTCATAGGGCATGTTTTCGCGGATGCGCTGCTTGATGTGCTCGAGGTAGGGCTTGGAGGTCATGTCCCCTTGCCCACCGTTTGAGCGGGTCTGCACGCGGAGGAGGTCGGCCCAGAAGTGGAACATGCGCTGATTGTAGCCTTCGCTGGCGAGGAGCTGGTCGATGAGCCTGGCGCGCTTGTCTTTGTCGGTGCGGGTTAGGAAGGACTGGGTTTCTTGAAGCGTGGGAATGCGGCCGATGATGTCGAGGTAGAGGCGGCGTACGAGGGTTTCGTCGGTGGCGGGAGGATTGGCGGTGAGCTTGTGCTGCTGCCAGTCTTTGGCGAGGAGGGTGTCGATCTGCTGGGAGGGCGTGGCTGCATGCAGGGAGGCAGCGACGGCAAACAGGGTGAGACACAGGAGTGTGCGGGCCGGAGATTTCATGAGAATGCGACACCAACGAGCAGAGGGCGGGTGTTCTATTGGGATTCTGGGACGGGGGTGGGGAGAGAGGCTCGTTTGCAGGCGATGGGGTCCCAGGGAACACTGACATAACAACGCGAGAGATTAGAAGACCGCAGAGAAATCCTTCCGAATGAAGGCTCGCGATTTTTCATTTTGATTTGGCCAGCTTCTGCTTTGCTTCAGAGCTGCGCTGTTGATTTATTCATCGCCACCCTAGCAATGAAATCATTTCAAAGGCTCCAGGTGATTGGAGGAGGCCCATTCGTTGATGATTCGCATGACGTGGTGTCCCGGTGAGGTATTGCGTGGGGCCTTGATCTGAATGATTGAGCGCGTGGCCTGCGCCACCTCGATGGTGGCCAATGAGAGCGCATTCACCATGGCTTTTTCCCGCTTCAGGAAACGGACGCTGAAGATGGCGGACTTGCCGCTGTGGCAGCGGCCGGTGTAGCCGGACACGCAGTGGCGCATGGCCCGGGCCTCGGCTTTGAGGGCCTCGGTGGTACACAGCTCCTCCACACGCCAGGTGGGATGGCCGTCCACCCATCCGCTGCGGCTTTCAAAGGGAATGCCACCCAGCATGGGCCGCCAGCGCCTGGCTGCGAGACGGAGAAGCTCCGCGCTACCGGCGGCAGCGCGCACCTGCTCCTCGGTGAGGTCATGCCCTCCTACCCGCATGAGTCCGGTGACAAACTTCACCGCGTGGCGCATGAGCGCGAAGATCGGCAGGCGCAGCAGTTGCTCGGCGTGCGCACGTCCCTGATGTGCGTCGATGGTGTGCAAAGCGTCCACCACCAAGGGGAAATGAGCGGCCACCGGGGCATCGGCCGGAGCGGCGGCGAATTTTTCCACGAGCCGCGAACCCAAAGCATGCCAGGCGAGGGTTTGAAACAGGCGGTGCGTGAGCACGACGTGCCGCAGCGCGGGCTGGGCGCGTGCGGAATCCAGTTCGGCGCGCCAGACGGCGGAGGCCAGGCTGGCTGCCTCACCGTCGCCGCCATTGAGTGCGGCATGGAGCACACGGCTTTTCATGCTACTGGGAAAGCCATGCACGTCCTTCAAGGAACGGCCCTGGGCCACTGCGATCCAGCAGTCGCGGTCAAAATGCTCGGGCTGGCCGAAGACGTGCCACGCGGAGTCGAGAAACTCCGGCACCGGATACAGGGCCAGCAGGTGACGCAGGAAGGAAGCCCACTGAGCGCGAGCGTGCTGTGAAGGATCTGGCTGCCAGTCTTCCGGATGACGAACCCAGGACGGGGCATAGGCGGCGAGGCGGACAATGGCGGGCACGACGCCGAGTTCCTTGGGATGCAGGTCAAACAAGACACGGCTGCGGGTCTCCAGCACGGCGAGCAGGCGTGTGCCGAGAGCGTGCCAGTGCGGCACGCCGATGACACGCCGGCTGCGGGCGGCGGCATGGCAGTGCTGGCGGAAGCAGTTGTTACGAAGAAGGCGCGCGGTCCAGGCGCGGCCAGAAAGGACCGCCGGCATGACCGGGGCCTGCGGGCGCGCGGCGGCGCGCCCATGATGCAAGTTCATGATTCTGAAAAGGGATGGGGTCTGGCTTGATCGACCCGCGCAGGCACGCCCCTAGATGGCGGGGAACGCGACGAGTGCGGATGCGACGGTTTGTTTTCCCAAGCGTCGTGGCCGGGGCTTCAAACGATCACGAGGATCAAGCGAAGGGAGACAGAATCATAAGGGGAGAGTAGCGGTGGCTTGGCGGATTTCCAGCGGAAGTGTGGGGAAAGTGTTTGGGGAGTGTTGAATTTTTAAGCGGTGGAGGGAAAGGAATACCAGTAGCTGGTATCAGCTATGGAATAAGATGGGGACGCGCAGAGGCTTGCGGTTTTATGGCAAGTCCCAGAGGAGACGAGAGCGGCGGGTGGTGGCGGGATGGTGAGAGCATTCGTATTTGAAACGAAACCTTTGTGGCAGCAGCACACAGCTCCCGTTGTTCCATGCTTTGAGGACGGCGCACCTTTTTGAGTGCCTGCGGAATTATAGACCCATAAACACGGACCCGACGCAGCGGTTCCCTACCAGCTCTGCGGCGCACTCCGCGCTGGGTGATATGGATGCGCTGTGAGGCGGTGGCGTTGGACAGTCGTAAGCTTCTCAGGCCAGGAGCCGAAGGGCAGGATGGGACGATGAGGATCAATTCCCCACGAAAGCGTTAGCTGCGATGCAAGGCTTGCGCCTTGCATCTGCGCGACCGCATTGATTCGCTTCGCTCACCCTTCGGGCAGCCTCCGGCTGTCTATCTCCGCTTCGCTTCGGTTCCAAGACGCTGTCGCGACTGGAGAAACTGATTGCCGGTCAGAGGCTGCTTTTTTGTTCGACTGGTGTGGCCTTCGGCGGCGGCGGGCTGGGGACAGCCCGCCCTACCTTTTGCTGGGGGTGCTCGCCTATGCGATACAGGAACGAGAGTCCTCTCTCGTACCTCCGCCTAGCGCGTCGTCGATATGCATGCGGAAACCAGATTTGTATCGGAACCAAACTTTGAGGTCACTCGGATGCCTGTGAACTTTCGCTGAACTCTCACACAGACGGGCGGGGTACAGCCCGCCCCACCTGGGCTGCGCCCGCATGTCCTTTTTCAATGGATCGTGGTATTACTCCTTATCTTTGCCCCTGGCTTTTTTGAGCTGCTTTTTCTCTTTTTTGGCAGCGGTTGTTTCTTTGCCGGCTTCCGGGTTGTTGATGGTGGGGAGGTGTCTGGCGAGGTCGGCTTTGGTGGCGGCGTATTGGGGATCTTTGGCGAGGTTGGTCCATTCGTAGGGGTCGGTGGACTCGTTGTAGAGTTCTTCATCGCCATTGGCGTAGTGGATGTAGCGCCAGCCTTCGGTGCGGACGGCGTGGTTGTTGCGGCCGAAGGTGGTGATGGCGGGGGTGTCCCAGGCGGAGGTGGCGTCGGCGAGGAGAGGCTTGATGCTTTTGCCTTCGAGATGTGCGGGGGCGGGCAGGCCGCAGATGTCGGTGAGGGTGGGGAAGACGGAGGTGAAGTCGACGGTGCGCTCGCAGATGCTGTCGGACTTGGTGAGGCCGGGGACGACCCAGATGAGGGGCGCGCGGGTGGCTTCTTCCCAGAGGGCGAATTTGCGCCAGTGGTCTTTTTCGCCGAGGTGCCAGCCGTGATCGCCCCAGAAGACGATGGCGGTGTTGGCCTTGTGCGGGCTTTTGTCATAGGCCTCCATCAAGCGGCCGATGAGCATGTCTGTGTAACTGGCGGCGGCGAGGTAGCCCTGGATGGCTTCTTTCCAACGGCCGGTCTTGATCATTTCGGCGTGGTCGCCGTCGGGCTTGGCCATTTTGATGCCGGCAGGTGGCACGTCGGCGAGGTCGTCTTTTTTGTATGGAGGCAGCTCGATTTTGTCGAGGGGATGCATGTCGTAGTACTTCTTGGGGACGTTCCAAGGCATGTGGGGCTTGTGGATGCCGCAGGCGAGGAAGAAGGGTTTGTCCTGGGGCTTGCCAAGCTGATCGATGCAGTAGTTGACGATGCGCCAGTCGTTGAGGTCTTCATCTTTGCAGTCGAGGGGTGCGAACTTGATGCCGCCGACGCCGTCGCTCTGGCCTGCGGGAACTTTGGGCATGCCGCCTTCGTTTTCCAGGTAGTCGTCCCAGTCTTCGCGGCGCTTGTAGCTTTCGTGATAAATTTTGCCTGCGCCGCAGACGAAGTAGCCGCCCTGACGGAAGGCGTGCGTGAGGGTTTTTTCCTCGGGGATGACGGGGCGCCAGTCCTCATTGTTGTCATAGACGCCGGTGTTGCCGGGGCGCATGCCGCTCATGAGGGCGGCGCGGGAGGGATTGCAGACTGGGGCGGCGCAGTAGCTGTGCGTGAAGCGCACGCCGCGTGCGGCGAGCTTGTCGATGTTGGGAGTGATGGACTGCTTGTTGCGGCCGAGGTAGCCGACCCAGTGGTTGAGGTCGTCGATGGCGATGAAGAGGACGTTCGGCTTGTCCGCGGCGGAGGCGGAGGCCGTAGCGGCGAGGAGCAGCAGGAGGGCGAAGAGGGAGCGCATGGTGGCGGCGGAAACGTGGGCGGGGCGCGGGTCTTGCGGGGATATCGTGCGGAGGGGAAAGGTAGAAAGATTAGGGGTAGAAAAACTTCAGAATTTGCGAGAGGCGAACTGAGATTTTTAACCACTAATCGCACACTAATGAAACACTAATGGCCTGGGGTAATTGGACCGCTGAGGAGATACAGCGGAGCGGATGGGCGGCCCTCACCCCAACCCTTTGACTCACTGCGTTCGCCCTTAGGGCTGCCTGCGGCAGTCTATCTCCGTTTCGTTCCGGTTCCCCGAAGAGAAAATTTGTTGTTATCGTTTTTCAGGGGCGGGGAGAGGGAGAGCCGCATTCACTGCCTTGGATTGCTCGGAAACGAAGCGATTTGTTATACTCTAATCAATCGTGGTATTACTTCACGGCTACTGCCTCGTAGGCCTTGAGGGTGGGCTCGATGGCTTTGAGGGCGGTGGCCCAGAATTCGGGCTGGGTGATGTCTTCGCCGAGGGTTTGTTTGACGACTTCTTCGCAGGTGGCGCTGCCGGTCATGGAGAGGAAGGCTTCGTAACGTGGGAGGAAGGAGGGGCCTTCGGCTTTGAAGCGGGCGAAGAGGGCCTGGCTGAGGAGATAGCCGAAGACGTAGGGGAAGTTGTAGAAGGAGATGCCGCTGATGAAGAAGTGCATCTTAGAGGCCCAGAACATGGGATCGAAGCCGTCTTCGAGGAGGGTATCGCCGTAGAGCTTGCGCTGGGCTTCGCACATGAGCTCGCTGAGGCGGCTGACGCTGACTTCGCCGTTGGCGCGCTCGGTGTAGAAGGCTTTTTCGAACTCGTAGCGCATGGGGATATTGATGAGGTAGGCGTGGGCGCGCAGCATCTCCTGATCGAGGAGGTAGGCCTTGGTGGCTTCGGTGATGGCAGGGTCGCTCATGAGGCCGTTGAGGAGGATCATTTCGCCGAAGTTTGAGGCGGTCTCGGCGAGGGTCATGGGGTAGCTGGCGGCGAAGGAGCGCGCGGGGCGCAGGACGCAGGAGTGCCAGGCGTGGCCGACTTCATGCGCGAGGGTGACCATGTCGTGCACGGTGCGGTGGAAGGTCATGTAAACGCGCTCTTCGTGCTTGAGCTGGGAGCCGGTGCAGAAGGCGCCGGGGCGTTTGCCGGCGCGGGGCTGGGCTTCGATCCACCGTTGCGCAAGCATCTCGCGGAAGTAGTCACCGAGTTTTGGGTAAGCGGAGCTGAAGGCTTGATCGACGGTGGCGCAGGCTTCGTCCCAGGTGAGTTCTTTTTCATCGGGAGCGGCGATCTGCGGGGCTTCGAGGTCGAAGTAGTGAAGGGCGGAGGTACCCTGGAGATTGGCGGCTTTGCGCAGGGCGCGACGAGGGAGATCGATGTGGGTGTGGATGGCTTCCAGCATCGCGTCGAGGGACTGGCGGCTCATGGCGCCATCGAAGAGCGGTGAGTCGAGGAAGTGGGGGAGGCCGCGGCGGCCGTAGAGGCTGAGGCGGGTGCCGGCGATGCCGTTCAGGCCGGCGGCGAGGGTGACGGCGTGGTCGTTGAAGGGTTTCTGGCCGTCGATGAAGGAGGCTTCGCGCAGCTTGCGGTCGGGCTCTGACATGAGGGCGCGGCGGCGGGACATGGGGACGATTTCTTTGTGCCCATCGGGGAAGGTCATTTCGAACTCCATCTTGCCGGTGAGGGTGTCGTAGAGGCGGCCCCAGGCGTGGAGGCCGTTGACGTTGAGATCAGCAGCCAGTGCTTCCATCTCGGACTTCATCTGGTGCTGGCCTTCGTGGCGCATGCGCTTGACGGCATGCTCGGCGTTTTTCAAAGAGGGGTCGGCGAGGAGGACATCGAAGGAGTCTTCGGTCAAGGCGGCGAGAGCGGAACGCAGCGAGGCCATGAGCTTGGTGCTTTCGGCATCGAGGGTGGAGATCCAGGCTTCGTCGGCTTTGACGGCTTCGTCATTGGCATCGTCTGCGGAAAGGCAGCCGAGGTAGGCAGAGAGGTGGCCGAGGCGGTCGCTAAGGGATTCAAGGGAATTGATGACCTTGGCGATTTCGACTGTGCTGATGGTGAGGGCGGCGGCCTGGGTTTTGAGGGCTTCGACGTCTGTGACCAGAGCGGCTTTGAAGTCGGTGTAGTCAGGGGCGCCGAATGCGGAGAACCAGGAGGTGAGGGACCAGCGGTCGGGGGTGGTGATGGTGACGGGATTGGACATAAAAGGATGAAATGAAAAATTAGCGGCTGACGCGACCGGCGGCGTCGCCTTGCATGAGGGATTCGATTTCGGCGCGGGTGCTGTAGTTGTAGTCGCCTTCGATGGAATGGGCGAGGCAGCCGGCGGCGGTGGCGAAGGAGATGGCGGTGGGTGGCGGGGAGTTTTGGAGGAAGGAGAAGACCAGGCCTGCGGTGAAGGCATCGCCTGCGCCGAGGCGGTCGATGAGCTGGGTGATGGTGTAGCGCGGGGCGGTGTGGAGGGTGTCGGTGGCGGCTTCGAAGAGGGCGCCGCTGAAGGATTGAGCGGCGGAGGTGCTGCCATCGCGGAGGGTGAAGGCGGCGTGGGTGAGATTGGGGAACTGGGCGGTGATTTGTTTCGCAAGCGCGTGGAGGTCGCCGTTGTAATCGATGCCGAGCATGGCGGTGGCGTCGCTGATGCCGCCGACGAAGATGGTGACGAAAGGCAGGAGCGATCTCATGGTGCGGGTGGCGAGATCGCGGGCGGGGAGAGGCGGGTCCCAGTGCCAGAGCTTGGTGCGGTAGTTCATATCGCACACGACGGGGATCTTACGCATCGCAGCTTCCTCTACTGCGGCGAGGGCGACCTCGGCGGCATTGCGGGAGATGGCGGGGGTGATGCCGGAGATGACGAAATATTCGCAGCCGGTGAAGGTGGCGTCCCAGTCGTAAGCGGACGCAGGGGTGATGGCGATGGATGAGCCTTCGCGATCGTAGATGACATTGCCGCCGCGCTGGTTGGCGCCGTGCTCGAGGAAGTAGGTACCGAGGCGGCCTGACTGAGTGCGGAGGATGTGCTTTGTCTCAACGCCGAGGCTGCGGAGATCGGCGATGCAGGCATCGGCGATGGTATGATCTGGTAGGGAGGTGAGGAAGGCGGCATCGATACCGAGATAGGCGAGCGATGCGGCGATGCTGGCCTCGGCTCCGGCGAAGGTGGCCTGGAGGCTGCCGGGGATGGCCTGCTGAAAACGTGCGAAGCCGGGCGTGGCGAGGCGCAGCATGATCTCGCCGAAGGTAACGACGCGGCTCATGGGCGGACCTGTTTGACGATGTCCGTGGCCTCGCGCGCGAGTGCAGTGATAAGGTCCCAGCCACCCTTGGCAATGATCTCCTTTGGCGCAAGCCATGAGCCGCCGAGGGCGAGGACGGAGGGCTCGCGCAGGTAGTGGGCGGCATTGCCTGCACCGACTCCGCCGAGCGGGATGAACTCGACGCCCAGATGCGCAAACGGAGCGGAGATAGCACGCAGGTAAGCGAGGCCGCCGGAGTGCTCCGAGGGGAAGAATTTGAGCACACGGCAGCCGGCCTCGACGGCGAGCTCGATGTCCGTGGGGGTACAAACACCGGGGGCGAACGGGAGGCCGATGCGCATGGCCTCGGCGACGACGCGGGGGTTCATGCCGGGAGCGACGCCGAAGCTGGCGCCATTGTCCTTGGCGTCGTTTACCTGCTGCGGGGTGAGGATGGTGCCGACGCCGATGGTCATCTCCGGGACCTCATCGCGGATGCGGCGGAGACATTGGAGAGCGGCGAAGGTGCGGAGGGTGAGCTCGATGGTGTTCACACCGCCTGCGAGAAGAGCGCGGGCGAGAGGAGCGGCATCCTCGACGCGGTCGATCATCAAAACGGCAATGACGCCCGTTTGCTGAAGTTGCAGACGCAGGGGGTCGGGAAAGGCGGTGGTCATGGCTGGAAGCAGGCGAGGGACACGGGGTTTTGCAAATGGGTTGTGAGCGAAGTGGGGACGTGACCAAAAAGACTGAAGGGACGCAGATGGGGATGGCAAACGTTGAGGCGTATGAACGCGCTCGCAGTCGGACGGTTTGGCGGGGATGCTGTGGAGCGTCAGGGGGCGCTCGACGCCAAACACGTCCAACCTACGGCCGGAGTGCCGTGCTACTCATGGCGTGGCGATTTTAAGGCCGGTAATGGTTCCTTCGAATTTTGCTTTGGATTTGTAGGTGGCCACCGGCCTTGCGTTGTCGTGACCGATGCAGAAGTCTTCTTGTGGCTGACGGCTGATGAGGCCGGGGGCTTTGGCGGTAGTGGCGGGCTGATCGTTGATGGTGAGGGTCAGGGTGCGGTCTTGCGAGAGGCTGGCGACGATGCGGGTGCTGCCGGTGATGGGAGCGGGAGACTGGACCTCGGTGAAGGATTCGCCGCCGCCGTAGCGGATGGTGAAAACGACGTGGCCGCTGCGGAGATGCAGGGCGTAACCGGCGGAAGCGCCGCCATGGGCGATGAGGACGGCATCGGGCTGGGTGGTTTCGACGGTACAGGTAATGGTGAAGGAGCGATTGGCGATCTGAGGGGCCGCGTCTGAGGTGAGGGTGTCGCCGGGTTTGAGTGTGGAAAGGTCGGCACTTGGCAAGTGCCGCTCCTTGGGCGCAGTTTTCTTTTTGTCGCGGGGGGCTTCGTTGGAGGGATAGAGGAGTTGCGGATTTTCGACTTCACCGGGCGGGCGACGGGAGGTGGGTGTGCTGCCGCCGATTTCGGTGCTCATTTTTGCGGCGAGGGCCTGAAGCTTGGCGACGATGTCGGGATGCTTGTCGGCAAGATTGGTTTGCTCGCCGATCTCGTCGTCGAGATTGTAGAGGCGGGGTCCTGATTTGGTGTCCGTGGCCACCCCTTTGCCTAGAGATTCGGACTGGGGAGTGAGGGCGAGCTTCCATGGGCCCTGGCGGACGGCCTGGAGGTTGTAGCTGCTGAAGTAGTAGTGGGCTTCGCGCTGGGACTCCTTGGTTTTGCCGAAGAGGAGCGGGGAGATGTCGCGACCGTCGATGGTGGGTTCGGAGGGCACGGTGCCGCCGGCGAGTTTTACGCAGGTGGGCAGGAGATCGATGGTGCCAGCGACGGCATCGCACACGGTGCCGGGGACGATTTTGCCGGGCCACCAGGCGAGGGAGGGCTCGCGCATGCCGCCCTCCCAGGTGCTGCCTTTTCCACCACGCAGAGGGAGGGCGCTGCCGCCGTCTGCGCCTTTGACGAGCCAGGGGCCGTTGTCGCTGGTGAAGACGACGAGGGTGTTTTGATCGAGCTTGAGTTCACGCAGGGTATCGAGGACGCGGCCGACGCTCCAATCGACTTCTTCGACCCAGTCGCCGAAGCGGCCGTTTTGGGATTTGCCGGCAAAGGCTTTTCCAGGATGGATGGGGGTGTGAACGGCGGTGTGGGGGAAGTAGAGGAAGAAGGGCTTTTCTTTGTTGGCGCGGATGAAGCTGAGGGCTTCCTCGGTGTAGCGCTCTTCGATGCGGGACTGATCTTCTTCGGTGAGGAGTTCGAGGACTTTGTCATCGCGCACGAGGGGCACGACTTGTTTACCGCTCTCTTTGGCGATCTTTTGCATGTCGTTGGAATAGGGGATGCCGAGGTAGTGGTCGAAGCCCTGCTTGGTGGGAAGAAACTCGGGCTGGTCGCCGAGGTGCCATTTGCCGATGATCTGCGTGGCGTAGCCCTGGTCTTTGAGATATTCGGCGATGGTGCGCTCCTGGGGGTGCAGGCCGTTTTTGTTTCCAGGTCCATAGACGCCGGGCACGGAGACGCGCGCGCCGTAGCAGCCGGTCATAAGCTGAGCGCGTGAGACGCTGCAGACCGGGGCGGCGTAGAAGCTGGTGAGCTTCATGCCTTCGCGGGCCATGCGGTCGAGATTGGGTGTCTTCTGCTTGGTGGCGCCAAAGGGGCCGATATCGGCGTAGCCGAGGTCATCGACGAAGAGGACGACGATGTTTGGACGCTGATCGGCAGCGGGCAGCGACGGCGGAACGGCAAACGCCAGAAGGAGCAGGGCGGGGAGGATTCTCATTATTGGGAGCCATGAGGAACGTGGCGGAGGGGCGTTTGTTGCCGTGAGGAGCGGGAGAATGGCACTTGTCCTGCTCTACAGGACATCCACCCAGCCATGACCCCTGCCCCTTTTGACACGAGCATTCCGACGCTCGGCCCCTGCCTGATCCACTCGCCGCTGCATCGTATTGGCGGAGTGGAGGCTCCTTTTAAAACGGATGCGGCGGACCGCATTCTCTACCACAGCCATCTGCTGGAAGACGGACGCGATGTCTCGACACCGAGCTATGAGGAGGCGGGGCCGCGCGAGATGATTTATTTTGACCCTCCCAAGACGACGGTGGGGATTGTGACTTGTGGGGGACTGTGCCCGGGGCTGAATGACATTATTCGTGGCATCGTGCATCGCTGCCATCACCAGTATGGCGTGGCGCGGGTGTATGGATTTCGATATGGATATGAGGGGCTGGTACAGCGCTTTGGGCATACGCCGCTTCTGCTAAAACCTTCCTCCGTGGACCAGGGGCATCACTTTGGCGGGACGATGCTGGGAAGCTCGCGCGGGAAGCAGGACATTGGTGAAATGGTGGACACGCTGGAGGACATGAAGGTGGACATTCTCTTTGTGATCGGCGGGGATGGGACGCTGCGGGGCGCGGCGGAGATCACGAAGGAGATCGAGCGGCGGGGATTGAAGAAGGCGGTGGTGGGTATTCCGAAGACGATCGACAATGACATCCGCTATCTGGACAAGAGCTTTGGATTTGAGACGGCGTTTGATGCGGCGGTACAGGCCGTGAAGTGCGCGTATGTGGAGGCCACGGGCGCGGTGAACGGCGTGGGGCTGGTGAAGCTGATGGGGCGTGATTCGGGCTTCATCGCGTGCTACGCGGCGCTGGCGGGCAGCAACGTGGATTTTGTACTGATTCCGGAGGTGCACTTTGAACTGGATGGCGAGGCGGGACTGCTGGAGTTTTTGCGGCAGCGGCTGATGAAACGTGGCAGCGCGGTGATCGTGGTGGCGGAGGGCGCGGGACAGCACCTGATGCAAACCGGCGATGAAACGGATGCGAGCGGGAACAAGAGGTATGGGGACATTGGCCCGTTTTTGAAGGATCGCATCAATGCGTTTTTCAAGGGGCGGAAGACGGAGGTGAACCTGAAGTACATTGATCCGAGCTACATCGTGCGGAGTGTGCCGGCGAATGCGCAGGACAATGTGTACTGCTCGCGCCTGGCGCAGAATGCGGTGCATGCGGCGATGGCGGGGAAGACGAACATGCTGGTGGGACGGTGGCATGGGTCTTTTGTGCATCTGCCGCTGGAGCTTGTGATTCATGGGCGGCGCAAGGTGGATCCGACGCAGGAGCTGTGGCACAGCGTGCTGGAGTGCACGGGGCAGCCGATGGTGATGAAGTGAGGGGGGCGCTTTGCTCGAAGGGGGAACGTGGCTGGATGTAAATCGGAGTTCGTATGCCGATTCGGTGCTGTCGCGGTATCGGAATACCGCGCTACATTCTCCTCTTTTTCCTGGTCGTTCAGAATGAGGGAGGAGGAAGATGGTGGTGCTATAGAGTCGCGGCGTTTTTTCGAGAGGCGGAGTGGTAAAATCGAGGACGAGTTCGAGTAGGAGGACGAGGACGAAGGTGGGGGCACTGGGTGATTCGGTTGCGGGCAGGAGTGCCCGCATCACTGCTGGCATTGCGAGAGTGCTGTGGCGCAAGTAGCTGATATGGCTCGCGGAGCGTTGTAGCTCATCTCGACGGAGCGAGATGGCTACTTTACGGAGCCGGCTCCGGCATCGGGGGCTTTGGCTTTGAAGTAGCCGGGTTCGCAGCCGGGGAGGGGGTTGCCTTTGAGGTAGGTGGAGAGATCGAGGCCGGCACCGATGGCGGCGTGGGGGTCGTCGGAGGTGATGTTGTGGGATTCGGTGAAGTCGCGGGGCGGGGTGCCTTTGCGCTGGTCGAAGAAGCCGTCTTTTACCTGCAGGATGAGGTTGTTGAGGAGGTGCCACTTGGGGGTGGCGAAGTCGCGTGTGGCATTGAAGGAGGAGTACACGAATGCTGCGTCCGAGCCGCCGGTGATGGTGTTGTGGTAGATGTAGCCTTCTGCAGGAGAGGAGTCCATGCTGAACCAGATGTTGAACGGGGTGCCGTCGATGAGGTGATTGTGATGAATGAAGACGGGACCGATGCGGGGGAGCTTGAAGCGGAGGCCGCCGTGGGTGTGGCAGAGGGTGTTGTGGTGGACGTTGACATCGATGCAGCCGACGCCGAGTTCGATGCCGGAGTCGCGGGTGTTTTCGATGATGTTTCCGGCGATCTCGGTGCCGCGGCCGTGATTGGGATCGATGAGGGGCTTGTCGAGGGATTCGGTGCTGGAGTCGCCGAGGCAGATGCCGTCGAAGGTGCGGTCGAGGTGATTGCGGAGGATGCGGTTGCTGGTGCCTGCGCGGATGAGCTCAATGCCGACGCGATCGTATTTGCCGACGTCTTTGTGGATGCGCCAGATCTCGTAGTTTTCACGGCGGTTTTCGGTGGTGGCGCGCCAGTCTTCGAAGGCACCGCGGGTGATGTCGCAGTCTTCCACGGTGCAGGATGAAGCGCCGCCTCGGAGCAGAACGCCGGAGCCTTCATAGGAGGTGATTTTGCAGTAGCGGATGATGCAGTCTTTTGCGCCTTCCGCGAGCGTGATGGCTTCGATCCCGCCGCGGAGGGTCAGGCCGTCCACCACAGCGCCAGTGGCAGTGATTTCGATGAGAGGTTCTCCGGACATGACTGCGCTGAGTGTGGCTTTGTCCGGGGCTGCGCCGTCTTCGAGGCGGAGATAGATCTTCTTTTCTTTGGAGTGATACATCCAGAGAGCGCGGATGTGTTTGAAGCCGCCTAGGGGCGGACCTTTGGCGAGGAGGGTCTGCCAGTTCCATTCGCCGCTTTTTTGTGCGCGATCAAAGCGGATTTCGGCGATGAATTTGCCGTCGATGAGGAGGCCTTCGGGGCGGCTTTTGGATGGGGTGGTGAAGACCTTTTCCATGCCTTCGGCGGGTGACCATTCGGCTTTGAGCGGTATGGTGCCGTCGATGATGGCGCCGGGTTCGCCGCGCAGAGTGAGCTGCTTTTCGAGGCGAAGGCGCTCGTGATAAACACCTGGCGCAAGCACGAGTGTGTCACCTGCATTCGAGGCTGCGATGGCGTTTGAGATGGGCTGGTCTGATGCACCGGGTTTGATTCGGATTTCAGCCCCCTTTGCCTCCAAGGGGAAGCCCAGTGCCCAAACGACAAGGACGGCGACGCATGGGAGGATTTTCATGGATAATGCGATAGAACGTTTGGCCCGAGACTCAACTCGCAGCGCATCGCATTTTCGCAATCAAACTACCCTGTTCCGCAGTAACAGGGCTACTTTGGCGGCAGCTTGGCGCTGTAATGCACGGCGCGGTGGCGGTTGTCGTCGAAGGCGAAATGGAGCCACTGGCCGTCTTTGCTGACGAAGCCGTCGGGGTAGTTCATGCGGCCTTTGGGGCCATCGACGGACTCCTGCTGGAGGACGCGCTGGTAGGGCCAGGTCTTCATGCCGTCAAAGCTGATCCACAGGGCCATGGGGCTGCGGTGTTTGCTGTTGGGATTGTGCAGGATGGCGACGCGATCTCCGCCGAGATTGTAGAGGGTGGTTTTGCTGCCGGGATTGGGGATCGGCGTGGTGCTGGCGAATTCGGGCCAGGTGAGGCCGCCGTCTTTGCTTTCGGCTTTGTAGAGCATGCCGCCGAGGCCATCGCCACGGATGACCATGGTGATGCGGCCGTCCGGGTGCTCGAAGAGATCGTTTTCGGCCCAGCCGAAGTAGCGGCTGTTGGGGGTGAGGCGGATGTTGCCGTGCTCAGTCCAGGTTTTGCCGCCGTCGCTGCTGATGAGGACGCCGTTGCGTGGGTTGGTGAAATCGCGGTCAAGGGGGGCGCGATCCTGCTGATCGTCGGGGCCGATGTAGTGCTGGAAGGGGATCATGATGCGGCCGTCTTTGCAGACGATGTGCTTGCGGATGAAGGTGCGCTCTTTGAGGCGGCCGGGGATTTCTTCCGGCTTGCTCCAGGTCTTGAAGGAGTCATCACTGGTGAGGAACCAGGAGCGCCAGTCGTTGGCCCAGTGCTTGGAGTGGGTGGAAAAGAAGAGGGTGCTGCGCTGGCCGAGGATCATGAGCTCTGTGGGGCCCTGGCCGATGGTTTTGCCTTCGCGGGGGAAGCCCACGTCGAAGCGCTCCAGAGGAGTCCAGGTCTTGCCCATGTCGTGGCTGCGGGTGACGCCGGTGTAGTTGAGGGGGCTGGGTTCGGTATCGCCGCCGGCGAGGATGAAGAGGATCCAGGAGCCGTCGGGCAGCTCGCGCAGGGTGGTATCACATACCATTTTATTGGGGGTCACACCATCGTAGGGGATGCTTTTGAAATCTTGTTTGGCGTCTTCGATGGCCTGCGCGGTCCATTTGGGGTCTGGGGTGATGGACTTGGGAAGCTTGGGGGCGAGGGCTTTGTTGACCACCGTTTTGCCGACTTTGGAGCGGCGTTTGATCTCTTCGGGGTCCATGGTGAGCTTGCCGATTTCGGCCTGCTTCTGCATGTCTTCCTCGGTGAATTTGACGTGGAGGATTTCGGCGTCGGTGTGGCGGTTCCAGTCATAAAGAATGTGAATGTCGCCGTTCGGGGCCTGAAAGCCATCGGGGTAGGAGACTTCGGCGCGGTCGTCGATGAGGTAGCCTTTGCCCCAGGTCTTGCCGTCGTCGTCGGAGAGGAAGGCTTTCAGGTTGGAGCGGCGTGGGAGGCGCACGTTGATGGGGCCGTTTTTGACGAGGAGGAGTTTGCCGGAGGCGAGGCGCCGGATGAAGAAGCGGGCGCTGGGGTTTTGGATGGCGGAAGGCTGTGGCTCAGTCCAGGTGGCGCCTTTGTCGGCGGAGGTGCTTTCGCTGATGCCGTCCTTGGTGCGGGCGAGCATCCAGAGGGTGCCGTCTTTGCGCTCGACGATCATGTGCTCGTCGAAGTCGGTGCGGGGGAAGGCGACGCCGCCGCGGCGGGTCCAGGTTTTGCCCTGATCGGTGGAGGCGAAGACGTTGGCCATGCGGATGACGTCGAGGTCTTTGTGCGCTTCTTTGTCCACGCCGGGACCGTGCATGCGGTCGCGGGTCCAGAGGGAGACGGGGAGAAGCCAGTCGCCATTGCTGAGGACGGTGGGTTTGTTGAGGGTGCAGCCGTCGGCGAAGCGTGTGGGGGCGGTCCATTGGGGCTCGGCTGCATCGGGATCATCGCAGCGGATGAACCAGTCGCCGCAGCGGCCGTCGAAGTAACCGAGGCTTTGATCGAAGAAGCACCAGAGGCGGCCGAGGGGATCGGTCCAGAGATTGCCGACGAGGGCGCGGCGTTCGTACTTCACGCCATTGAGTTCGCCGTCCAGGGGATCGATGACGAGGCGGGGCTTTGACCATGATTTACCGTCGTCGTCGCTGGTGGCGAGCATGAAGAAGCCGTTGGGCGAGTCGCCATTGCCGACCCATGCGGCCCAGAGGCGGCCTTTGGGGGTGCGGTCGATGCCGATGATCATGTTGCCGGGGCGCTTCTCGGCGTCGTATTCCGGGCCGGGCTCGGTGTTGATGACAGGCGGTTCGAGCGCGAGATCGAGCAGGGCTTTGTCCTGGGCGGCGGCTTGCAGAGCGAGCAGGGAAAGGAGCAGGAGTGCGGCGTGTTTCATGGTTGGGTGTGGGAGGAGAACGCCGGTGGAGGAGGCGTTCATGGGGCTGAAGGGGGAATTGAGGGTGTTATGTTACCACGACTGAGTGCGGCGGGCACTCTTTCTCACGATTCAACGCAGGCGGGAGCGTTGGGAGAGCCATGCCCTTGTTGTGGCGGCATCTTGGGGTTCTCGATAATGAGGGGCTCTGCCGTGAGCGCTGATCGACGGACAGGAGTGTCCATCGTACTTTCCCCTTACTTCGCGTGCCAGATTTTGACGTCGTCGAAGAGGGCCCCGGGGCCATTGACGGTGAAGTGGAAGCTGCTCTTGGTTTCGTGGGCGATGCCGGGGGATTTGAGGTAGGTGATGGGTTTGCCGTCCATGCTGACGCGGAGCGCGTCGCCTTTGAGTTCGATGGTGACCTGATACCATTTTTGCTGCTCGAGCTTGGGGACGGTGGCGGAGGAGCCGCGGCCTTCGAGGAGTTTGTCGGCGTCCTTTTTGTGCGCGGGGTCTTTGCGCATTTCGTAGATGTCGTTGCGCATGACGCCTTCTTTGTCATCGCCGATGCGGATTTGCGTGGGGGCAAAGGCGACGCGGCAGATGTGGCCGGCATGGGAGCCTTTGAACTTTTGATCGTCGAAAACGGCGTTGAAGCCGGTGGAGCCGACGAGTTGGAAGCGGAACTCTACGACAACGTCCTTCATGGGTTTATAGACACGACCGACGGCACCGTGATCGGCGCGGGTCTGCCAGCCTTTGAGCTCGCCGCCTTCGATGGCGAAGGTGGGGATGAGGGACTTCCACTCGCCGAGGCCTTTGCGCTCGAAGTTGTCGTCCAGGATGAGTTCGCCTTTTTGTGCGATGGGTTCGGCGGGGATGTCTGCGGCGGTGCAGAGAGCCGCAAGGGAGAGGAAGGCGAGGAGTTTCATGGTGGTGGTGGCGCTGGGAAACGTGAGGCCAAGGAGGATGTTGCGCGGGAGCACTGAATTCAGGGAGGAGGAGTATGAGGAAGAGGAGGAGGAAAATTTTGGCGGCTCGTTCGTGTTG
Organism: Prosthecobacter sp.; assembly: GCF_044222565.1. GTDB lineage: Bacteria > Verrucomicrobiota > Verrucomicrobiia > Verrucomicrobiales > Verrucomicrobiaceae > Prosthecobacter. The sequence goes on along the minus strand of NZ_JBGANA010000004.1, from coordinate 133,691 downwards.
GGGTTTGCGTGGGCGCTGGACTCATCTCGCGGAGCGAGATGAGTACTGTACGTTCTGCGTGTCGAGGACCTGGCCTGCGAGGCTCTTGATTTCGATCTTCATGGGCGACTTCGGTTTGAAGGTGAGGAGGATGTAGCTGTGCTCGCTGGCGAAGAAAGAGGAATTGGGGTCGGGGTACTTGTCGCCGTTGCCCTTGAGGGCGGTGTTGTAATAGGGGAAGCCGTCCACCATGGCGCGCTCGGCGAAATAGCCGAATCCGGTGATGACGGCGGAGCCTTGCTGAAACAGGCGGCCCCACTCGCCTTTCAGCTGGCTGCGCATGGTGGCGTTGCGTTCGTTTTGAATGGTGATGGTGTGACCGGAGTACGGCGCCTCCATTTGCTGGCGGTACCAGGCGAGCTGGGCGGAGGCCGCATCGAAGGGATGACCGGTCTGCCAGGTGGTGCCCATGTCCTGAATGTGTTCGAGATCGAGGGCGATGAAACGGGCGTTGAAGTCGGGAAAGGAAAGAGCCCAGTTCCATTCAGTGCCAGGCAGCGCGAAGAATTCGCGGTAGGCGGTGGCGTCCACGTCGTAAACGGCCTCCGGAGGTGGCTTGGGACCACGCGAACGGATTTCGCGATCATGATTGCCAAGCACCGGCATGAAAGGGGTGCTGCTGAAGAGTTCTGGCTGGGAGTCGATCAGGGCGCTGAAGGCTTTGGTGCCTTCCCTGCCCTGCTGGTGGAGGCTGGCGACGTTGTCGCCTGCGGTCATGAGGACATGCGGGTCGTCTTTGATCAGGGCGGAGAGGTCGGGCTGAGCGAAGCCCCAGTCGCCGACGACGGCGACGCGAAGTTCTTTGGTGGGCATGGCTTTCAGATGGTGAACTTCAGACGTCTCCGTTCCAGAGCCCACCTGATAGTAAAGAAACAGGTCTTCGCTTTGCGGAAGCGGGATTTCCATGTGATGAAGCGTGACCGCTTCGTCTTCATCGATGCTGGTTTTAAAACGAGGGCTGGTGCCGAACGCAATGGTGGACTTCGAGGGACGCTCGGTTTCCCAGTTCACGGTGATGTGCGTCGGTTTTTCACGCTGAAAGGTCAGCCAGATGCGCTGGATGGCGGCGGCATGGGCGGAGGTGCAGAGCAGGACAAAGAAGAGGACAGGGCGGAGCATGGGCTAGATAACGGAGAGAATCGCGAACATTGAACACTCAACGACGAGCAGAAGCTGATGCACGATGCCGATGGAGTGTGAGCTGGAGGGCGCCAGGCCAGCGGAAGGAACGGCCGCTTTCCAGAACGAGCTAAAGCTCAGGACTACTTTTGATGGGGCTACACGGTCCTTGATCCGCAGGCCATTAAGGGATACTTTCATTTACTTGGCTGTGATCTTTGAGATCAAGGCCTGCTCTTTGAAAAATTTCCTGCGGTGTTCGTTTTCGAGCTTTGTGGCCCGGCCCGATTCATCAACTGCGGGGGCTGCGCACTGAAGTGACATGTCATGCCTTTACTGGAAGACAGAGCTTCATCATGCGGGTTCCCACCTGGTCTCATGGGATACGTGAGCCCTTTGTATTCGGACGGCACATGTGGGTTTGAAAGCGTCCCGGCTCCGCCCGGGGCGCTTTCTTTTTTTCAAGACGTGATGGCTGGCTGTGCGCCGCCGCTGGAAAACACTTTCCAATTTACGGGCTGGCAGCCCGTATCACGTGCTCAAGCTTTCGGCTTTTTCTCCGGCAGAGGCTTGGGGTCGGTGTCGCCGATTTTTTCGGCGGGGCGGACGATGACGCCGACGGGCATGGAGGCTTTTTCCATGTTGAGGAGCTGGCTGACGGTGACGAACTGATACCCCTTGGCCAGGAGCTGATCGAACATCCCGGGCATGGCGGTGATGGTAGGGGGATGGATGTCATGCGAGAGCATGATGGCACCGGGATGAGCACCATTGACGAGTCGGCTGGTCACAGCAGCGACACCGGGGCGGCGCCAGTCCTGGGGATCGACCGACCACATGATGGTGGAGTAGCCGAACTCGGAGAACATGAGGTCTTTGATGCGGGAATTGATGGCACCATAGGGAGGGCGGACGAGATGCGGGCGCACACCGGCGACTTCGAAGACAGCGTCTTCGGATTTTTTCAGCTCGCTGCGGATCTGATCATCGGAACGGCTGGTGAGGCTGCAATGGGTCCAGGTGTGATTGCCGATTTCGTGGCCTTCCTCAATGATGCGGCGGACGATGTTCGGGTACATCTTCACCTGCTGGCCGATGAGGAAGAAGGTGCACTTGATGTTCCGCTCCTTGAGGATGTCCAGCAGCTTGGGAGTCAGGCTGGGGTGCGGGCCGTCGTCAAAGGTCATGGCCAGGGTCTTCTGGCTGATCTTGGCGGAGGAGTAGGAGATGCGCGCACCTGCAGGCGGCACGACGGGCATGGAGGAGGGATTGTTGAGGCGCTTGACCAGCGGGTTCTCCTTTTCGACGAAGGGAGTCGCCTTGCGCGCTTCGGAGACGTCGATCTTGTCCGGCTTTGCAGCCTTGGGTGTTGAGCAGCCGGACTGGGCCGTCAACATGATGCCAAACCAAATGCTAAAGTACATGCGTGGGGTGATCACAAGGTATGGAGAGTAAGGGGTGAAGGACGGACGCGAAAGCTGGATTTTGTGAAAACCGGGGAGGTTCTTGAATTTTTTTGGCAGCGTCCATCATATTCGAAGTTCACGCCATGCGCCTGGTGGCAGGTCATCCGGGAGGGTGAAGCCGCCGATGCTCTCGCGGTGAAGGCTGACCACTCGATTTCCCACGCGGTGAAACATGCGCTTCACCTGATGATAGCGGCCTTCGTGCAGCGTGAGACGGGCACGGCGTTCGCCGAGAAGGACAAGTTCAGCGGGAAGTGTGGTGATGTCCTCAGTGTGGAAATAAAAGCCACGGGCGAAGGCCTCGACGGCATCCGGAGCGATGGGGTCCTGGGTTTCGACGAGATAAACCTTGGGCACCTTTTCCTCCGCAGTCATGAGGCTTTTGGACCAGCGGCCATCATTGGTGAGCAGGACGAGGCCGGAGGTGCTGCGATCGAGACGGCCGGCGATGTGCAGGGTGTGCTTCTCGGGGTCGTCAATCAAATCGATCACGGTGGGATGGGTGTCGTCCTTGGTGGCGCTGAGGATGCCGACGGGCTTGTGCAGCATGATGTAGAGAGAACGCTCCGGACGCTGGACCACTGCATCATCAATCTCCACGCGAGTGAAACGATCCACAGGATGGTGGCCATCGGTCACGATCGCGCCATTCACGCGCACACGCCTGGCCGCGATGGCAAGGTGTGCGGACTGCCTGCCCTGAGACTGATAACTGGCAATGAGTCGGTCCAATTTCATGCGACGTGCTTCATGAGAGGAGACAAGTAGACGCCATGTGACGATTCGGCCACATGCGTTTGTGACGAAAAACTCACTGCCAATTTTGTGACCAGCAAGCAGCGGCAAAGCCCGCCGAGATGGCCATGAGTGGCGCCCATGTTTACACGAATAAGAGCCGCCCTCGCGACGGTGCTGCTGGGCGCAACGCAGTTTGCATCAGGTCATGGTTCGTTCCATGAAATGATGGAAGAACTGGCGATCGAGCTGAAGGATCGGCCGGAAGATTCCACGCTCTATGTGCGGCGCACGCGCATGTACCTGGAGCATGAGGACTGGAAGGCGGCGCTGATCGACATCGAGCATGCGGAGCGGCTGGGAAGTGACACGAGCGAGCTGGATCTGCTGCGTGCGCAAGCCCTGACGCAAGGAGGCATGCACACCCAGGCGGAGGCGCTGCTGGCAGACTACCTGCAGACACATGCGGAGCATGGCGTGGCATTGACGGCGCATGCGCGAGTGCTGGCGAAAATGGAGAGAGCCGAGGAGTCGCTGAAAGCCTACCGCGCTGCGCTGAGGCGCACGGCCGATCCGGAGCCGGACTTGTACCAGGAGGTGGCGCAAGCACTGGCCACGCAGAAGCTGCACGCCGAGGCGGTGGAGGTGCTGCAGCTGGGCATCGCAAGACGGGGGAATGTGCCCGCACTGGTGCTGAAGGCGATGGAGATGGAAATTGCGACGGGGCGTTTTGATGAAGCTCTGAAAAGGATCGATGCCATGCAGCAGCAGGCACCGCGACCCGAACCGTGGATGGCGAGGCGTGCCGCGCTGCTGACGCAGGCAGGGCGCAAGGGGGAGGCACGCGAAGCCTGGGCCGCACTGCGCGACCGCATCCTCGCGCTGCCCAATCTGGAGCGCGGCTCCCACTCGATGAGCCTCATTCTCGAAGAGGCGCAAAAGGCGCTGGCTGCGCCCGCCCCCTCCGATCCTCAGACCGTGACCACTATCCCATGAAATCCCCGCAACTGTTTGCCCTCTTTCTGACCACCCTCGCCTGCGTGACCAGCGTGAGGGCGGCGAATTTCAACGGCGTCTTCCAGGAGAATTTTGACACCATGGGCACCGCTGGCACTGCGCCGCCATCCGGATGGTCGGTGTATGGTGCGTTTGGCGGCGCCAGCACCACCTGGACGAGCAGCATCCCGGCCAGTGGTGTGGCGGGTGGCACACAGACCACCGCTCTGACAGCCGCCACGGCATACACCGGCACGAGCAATACGAACGGCTTCAACTACGCGACCACCACCGCGACCAGCGACCGATGCCTGGGCACGTCTCCCACAACGGGTCAGGGCGTGGCGCTGCAGCTTTCGCTGACGAATACGAGCGGGGCTGCCATCAGCGCCTTTCAGATCAGCTATGACACGCGGAGATTCACCGCGCCCGCCACGGCCAATGAACTGCCGGGCTACTGGCTCTTCTACAGTCTGGACAATGGAACGACGTGGGCCAACGTCTCCGCGACGAATCCCACGATCACTACGGTTCCGAACACGACCGGTGTCAGCGTGATGGCGCCGTCCACCGTCACGCTCGGCACGGCCTGGGCCACCAACGGCACCCTGCTCCTGCGCTGGGTGGATGACAATTCGCAGCAGACCTCGCCGGACCAGGTGATGGGATTGGACAACGTGACGATCTCGCTGCCGGTGACGACCGCAGGAAACCAGGCCCTGGCATTCAACGACACCCGTTACGTGACCATGGGCGCCGCAACAGCAACGCTGGGTGCGAGCAACCTGACGCTGGAGTGCTGGTTCAAACGCACCGGCACGGGCACCACGACTTCCACGGGCACCGGTGGCGTGACCGCAGCGATCCCGCTCATCACCAAAGGGCGCTCGGAAGCAGACGGCAGCAATGTGGACTGCAACTACTTCTTTGGCATCGACTCCGCTACGAACAAACTGTGCGCGGATTTTGAGGCGCAGGCGGGCGTAAGCGGAATCACCGCGGGTCAGAACTACCCGATCACCGGCACCACGGTCATCCAAAACAACACGTGGTACCACGCGGCGGTGACGTATGACACGAGCACATGGACCTGGAAGATCTACCTCAACGGCGTGCTCGACGCGTCCTTCACCAACGCCACGGGCGCAGCGCCACGGAATGACAGCATTCAGCATTTTGCCATCGGCACGGCGCTGAACTCCAGCGGCGTGTCGTCCGGTGCATTCCAGGGCGTCATCGACGAAGTGCGGGTGTGGAATGTGGCACGCACCGGGGCGCAGATCTCCGCCAGCAAAAGCGCCGAGATCACCACCGCCACCACGGGACTGCTGGCACGCTACGGACTGAACGAAGGCAGCGGCACTTCGGCCAATAACAGCGTGGGCACCGCGGGCGCTCCTCTGGGAGCGCTGACCAACAGTCCGATGTGGGTGGATGGCGCCCCCTTCAATGCAAACGCAGCCCCGACCGTGGCGCTCACGGCACCGGCCAATGGCACTGCGGCTACGGTGAGCGCGGGTGTCTCTCTGGCGGCAACGGCGAGTGACAGTGACGGGAACGTGACGCAGGTGGAGTTTCTGCGCGATGGCAGCGTGGTGGGTACGGATGCGACGTCTCCTTACACCTTTACGGATTCCTCGGTGACCGCCGGGGTGCACAGCTATGCGGCGCGCGCCACAGATGATGGCAACGCCGTGACGACCAGCAGCACGGTCTCTGTGAGCGTGCTGACCGATGCGACCCGCACCGGGCTGCTGTTTGACGGGGTGAACGACTACGTGACAATGGGCGTGGCGCCGGAGCTGAATGCGGGCGGGCCGCCATCGAACGGATTCACGCTGGAGTGCTGGTTCCGCAAGGAAGGCACCGGCATCACCTCAAGCTCGGGAAACGGAGGCGTGTCGGGTGTGCCACTGTTTGGCAAGGGACGCGGGGAGGCGGAGAACAGCAATGTGGACTGCAATTACTTCTTTGGCATCAGCACCAGCGGGCTGCTGGTGGCGGACTTTGAAGCGTATCCTGCCACGGGAATCACCAGCGGACAAAACTATCCCATCACGGGGACGAACACACCGATCGCCAACAATGTCTGGCACCATGCGGCGGTGACGTATGATGGCAACACAGCCACGTGGACAATGTATCTGGACGGCGTGGCCTGCGGCACCGCCGCTGCGGCGGCAGGCGCACTGCCGCGCTATGATTCCATCCAGCATTTCGGCATCGGGGCCGCGTTTACTTCGACAGGAGTGGCGGAGGGCGCGTTTGCAGGACGCATCGATGAAGTGCGAGTGTGGAATTATGCGCGCAGCGCGAGCGAGATCGCGGGTGCGAAGGATTCTGAAATCGCCAGCGCGACGGGATTGATCGGCCGCTACGGTTTGAACGAGGGAACGGGAACGACTGTGGCGAACAGTGTGGGCACAGGCAGTCCGGCCGGGACAATGACGAACGGTCCGATCTGGGTGGATGGCGCCTCCTTTACGCCGAACACGCTGCCGACGATCACGCTTGATGCACCGACGGCTGCATACTCGGGCATGGCACCGGCGACGGTGCACTTTGCCGCGACGGCTGCTGACTCCGACGGCACGGTGGCGAAGGTGGAGTACTACAATGGGACGACGAAGGTCGGAGAGGCGACCACGGCGCCGTATGCGTTTGACTGGACTGGAGTGGCTGCTGGCAGCTACACCGTGGGAGCCAAGGTGATCGACAACCAAGGTGGAACGACTGCTTCAGCGACGGTGGTGATCACTGTTTCACCGAATTCCAATCAGGCACCGACGATTACACTCGCTTCGCCGGCCAACAATGCGACGGGAATAGGCAGCAGCACGACGCTGAATGTCTCTCTGAGCGACCCAGAGGGCGATGCGATGGCGGTGACTTTCTATGGCCGCAAAACGACGCCTGCGACTGCTGGCGCGGATTTCAGCCTGATCGCCGTTCCGGACACGCAGTTTTATTCGGAGAACGCGGGGCACAATGCCTCCGGCGGCAGCTCGGGTGCGGTGATCGGCCTGTACAATGCGCAGACGCAGTGGATGGTGGACAATCGAGCCACGCGCAACATCGCCTTCGTCAGCCACATGGGAGACATCGTGCAGAATGGAGACACGAAGGAACAGGAGTGGGTCAACGCCGACGGAGCGATGAAGAAGATCGAGAACCTGACCACGACACTGCGGCCCTATGGCATCCCCTGGGGAGGCGCGCCGGGGAACCACGATTTTGGCACGGGCGGCGGCACGGGAACGACGACCTTCTTCAACCAGTACTTTGGCACCAGCCGGTGGGCGGGCCGGAACTATTACGGCGGCAACTTTGGCACGAACAACAACAGCAACTATGAACTTTTCAGCGCGAGCGGACTTGATTTCATCATTCTGCATCTGGAGTACAACGCGGGCGCGGTGAGCGGCTACCAGGCCATGCTGGACTGGGCGGATGCACTGCTGAAAGCCTACCCCAACCGCCGGGCGATCGTGATGAGCCACTGGATTGTCAACACGGGCAATCCGGCGACCTTCAGCACGCAGGGCCAGGCGATCTATGACAATCTGAAGGACAATCCCAACCTGTTCCTGATGCTGTGCGGCCATGTGAATGGGGAGGGCCGGCGCAGCGACGTGTATCAAGGGCGCACTGTTTACAGCATCCTGCAGGATTACCAGGACATCGTGGACGGCGGACGTGGATTCCTGCGCATCTACACGTTCTCGCCTGCAAACAACCAGATCACTGTAGAAAGCTACTCGCCGGTGCTGGACCGGGCGGTGAATGCCAGCGACAGCGTGCCCTCCTGGACGGCGGCCTACACGCTGCCCTACAACATGCAGAGCGCCGTGACGGACTGGATCCCGCTGGGCTCTGCGAATGTGGCGGCGGGCGGCACGAGCGCCGCGCTGAACTGGACGGGACTGGAAGCGGGCGGGAGCTACGAGTGGTATGCCAGTGTTACGGACACCATCAACACCGTGAGCAGCGCGACGGGTCGATTCAGCACGGCGGCGAACGCGGCGCCCACCGTGGCCATCACATCGCCGAGCGATGGTTCGGGCGTGGGTTTGAACACGACGATCAACATTGCCGCCAATGCCGCGGATGCAGACGGCACGGTGACGAAGGTGGAGTTTTTTGACGGCAGCACGAAGATCGGCACAGACACGAGCGCGCCTTTCACCTTTGCGTGGACGGGAGCCACATCCGGGAACCATACGCTGAGCGCGGTGGCGACAGACGATGCAGGCAGCAGCACGCTCTCCGCGCTGATCGCAATTTCTGTGAACAATAATCCGCCAACCGTGGCTCTAACCGAGCCCGATCCCGGCGAGATCTTTGATGCACCGGCGTCGATCTACATGACGGCGGACGCCAGCGACAGTGACGGCACGGTGGCCAAGGTGGAATATTACGCCAACGGCACAAAGGTGGGCGAAGCCAGCACCTTTCCCTACGCGTTTCAGTGGAACGGCGTCTCCACGGGCAGCTACACACTGACGGCCAAGGCGATTGACGACGGCGGTGCGTTCACCCTTTCAGCCGCGCTCAATGTGAGCGTGACAAACCTCGACAATGTGGCCCCTTCCGTGAGCATCACCTCGCCGGCGGGTGGCGTGGCCTACGCGGGCAACATCACCATTACGGCGGACAGCACGGACACGGACGGAACCGTGAGCAAGGTGGAGTTTTTCAATGGAGCGACGAAACTCGGCGAAGACACGACCGCGCCTTTCAGCTTTGTGTGGAGCAGCGTGACAGAGGGAGCGTACACGCTCACTGCAAAGGCCACGGACAATGACAATGCGGTGACGACTTCCGCGGCGGTGAACATCACCGTGCAGAATGCGCCGCTGACATTTTCGGAAAACTTTGACTCCATGGGCACCAGCGGAACGACAGCGCCCAGCGGATGGTCGATGAAAAATGCCAACAGCGGCACCACGAACGCCACCTGGACGGACTCCATTCCGATCCCGGGCAACGGGACCAACAGTGTTGCCGCCATGGTGGCCGCATCCGGGGCGCTCACAGCAAACAACGCCCCCAGCGCCGCCAACAACAACGGCTACAACGCCCAGGGCGCGAGCAGCACGGACCGCGTGCTATGCACCTCGCCCACGTCCGTGGCCGGAGTGGCCATCCAGTGGCAGGTGACGAATACGGGGGCCACGACCGTGACGGCACTGCGCATCGGCTATGACATGCGGCGCTACACTGCTGCATCCACGGCGAACGAACTGCCGGGCTACTGGCTTTTCTACAGCCTCGACGGCGGCACCACGTGGAGCAACATTTCAGCATTGAATCCCACTCTGAGCGGGACCGGTGTGCAGGTGCCAAACTCTGTGGGCGTCACGACCGTAGCGCCAACGGATTTCACTTTGAGCAGCGGCTGGGCGCCGGGCGCGGCACTGCTGCTGCGCTGGGTGGATGACAATGCGGTGGCCACCTCTCCGGACCAGATCATCGGCCTGGACAACGTGACGCTGTCAGCGGTCGGAGCACAGATTGGCAATGCACCAACGGTAGCACTCACAACGCCGCTCGCGACTGACAGCTTCACGGCACCGGCCACGGTCAACATCGCCGCGAATGCGAGTGACAGCGACGGCACGATCACGAAGGTGGAGTTTTACAACGGCGCGACCAAGCTGGGAGAATCCACATCTTCCCCCTTCACCTATGCGTGGAGCAGCGTGGTTTCCGGAAGCTACAGCCTCACCGCACGCGCCACGGACAACGATGGAAACATCACGATCTCGAGCGCTGTGAGCATCGTTGTGAACGCCGCGCCCGGCTCAGGCACGCTTACGCGTGCGGCGTATCTGCAGCAGGCGGGACCGACGACGATGACCATTCGCTGGCGCAGCAGCCAGAGCATCGCGGGGCGGGTGAAATATGGAGCGACGGCCGCTGCGCTGACCAGCACGGCGGATGAAGCGGCCTCTGTGACGGATCATGAAGTCACGCTCACCGGCCTCACTCCCAACACGACGTACTTCTACAGCGTAGGGTCCGCGTTTGACACACTGGCCGGCGGAGATGCGGCGCACACTTTTACCACGCCACCGGTGGCGGGCAGCACACCGAACACGCGCATCTGGGTGCTGGGTGACGCGGGCACCGGCACCGCCAGCCAGACGAGTGTGAGGGACGCCTTCTACACGTGGACTGGTGCACGAGATCCGAACTTGGTGCTCGAACTCGGCGACAACGCGTACAACTCGGGGCTGGACAGCGAGTTCCAGTCCAAGGTCTTCGACATCTACGGCAGCCTCATGAAGCGCGTGCCGTTCTGGTCCTGCCTGGGCAATCACGAGACGAATCAGGCGACCTCTTTCGTGGACACCTATCCCTACTTCTCAGTGTACACGCTGCCGAAGAATGGCGAATGCGGCGGCGTGTCTTCGGGCACGGAGCACTACAACTCCTTCGACTACGGCAACATCCACTTCATCAATCTGGACTCGATGACGGCCAGCCGCTCCGCCACGGGAGCGATGGCCACATGGCTGACCAACGATCTGGCCAGCACCACGCGCACCTGGATCATCTGCTTCTTCCACCATCCGCCCTACACCAAGGGCTCGCACAATTCCGACACTGAGACGGAGCTGGTGCAAATGCGCTCAAACATCCTGCCGATCCTCGAAGCAGGCGGCGTGGATCTGGTGCTTAGCGGTCACAGTCACTGCTATGAGCGCTCGTATTTGCTCGATGGTCACTACGGACTTTCCACCACGCTGACGCCCGCGATGAAGAAGAATTCAGGTGATGGCCGCACCACGGGCAACGGCGCCTACGTGAAGCCGCTGACAGGTCCGCGCGACCACTTTGGCGCGGTGTACAGCGTGACAGGATCAGCGGGCCAGACCAGCGGAGGATCGCTGAACCATCCCGCGCACTTCATCAGCCTGAACAATCTCGGCTCCCTGGTGCTGGATGTGAACGGCAACACGCTGAACGCGACCTTTCTGCGCGAAACGGGTGTGGCCAATGACACCTTCACCCTCATTAAACAGGGCGCCGCAGACAGTGACGGCGATGGTTTGACGGATGAGTTTGAGATCGCCCACGGGCTTAACCGCAACAGCGCTGGTGATGCCACAACCGACAGTGATGGCGATGGTGTAAGCAACCTCGTGGAATTTGCCTTTGGCACGAATCCGGGTGCGAGCGACAATGGCAAGCTCGAAGTGGTCAATGGCGTGATCGCGAAGCGCGGGCAGCCGGATGTCTCGATCACCAACACGGCCAATGGGGTGGATTTCCGCGCGGCTTTCTGCCGGTTAAAGGACCAGTCCACCGCGGGACTGACCTACACGGTGCAGTTCAGCTCTGATCTGACCACCTGGCAGTCCAGCACTGTGACACCCACAATCACCGCGGATGACGGGACCTACCAGGTCGTCACGGTGAAATATCCATTCTTCGTCAACGGCCAGAAGGCCCGCTTCTTCCGAGTCGCGGTTACCGCGAACTGATCTCCTGCCATATGAAACGTCTCCTCTCCCTGGTCTTTTTCTCGTTCGTTCTGGGTCACTCCGCGCACGCTGCTGTGATCTACAGCGGCCTGCAAAACATCGCCATTCCCACGACGTTTGACGGCGTGTATATCAACATCGACAACGCCGCCACGAGCACCTCCACCATCACAGGCTGGGACATCAACCCCTTCTTTGGCGGAGCGGGCATCGCCAACAGCGCCTCATTTCAACCAGCGCGAACCGGGACGGGAAACACCGATCCTGTGGTGAACTTTAGCGCGGGGGATCTCATCAGCGGCGGGTTGTTTTATTCCTCCGGCTTTGGCGGCTCGGGAGATCCGAACTCGCATCTTGGAGCGGGCGTGGGTCAGTTCGCCGTGGGACAGGAAGGGTATCTGGGCTTTCGCTTCAGCACGGATGCAAGCAGCGGCCCTTACTATGGCTGGATGCGGGTGATCTTCACGAACGACACAGCCGGCGGTGTGATCGAAGACTGGTCCTATGATGATTCGGGTGCGGCCATCAGCATCCCTGTGGCAGCGGCACCGGAGCCCGGGCGGGCGATGTTTTTGCTGCTCGGGGGCTGCGCATTGTGCGTGCGCAGGCTGCGCAGAGCTTAGGAACCGGATTCCGGCCAAAGCCTTACCACGCGATGGTCGCTCAAATTTCGCCGAAGTGCTTTTCGCGCATCTGTACGATGGCATCGAGCATCTGCTCAGCTTCGCCGCGCAGTTTGGCGTCCAGGCTGGAGGCGCTGCGATTGTAGCGGCGGAAGAGAAGTTTAAGCTGAGCCTTGATCTCTTCTTTGGGCATCTTGGGGGTGATGCCGCAGAGCTCTTCAGGGCTCTTGGGCGCCTCGGCCCTGGCTGCAGCAGGAGCGCTCTTCTGGACCTTTTCCAGCAGCGTTCCTTCTTTGGCCGATTTGGCCGCGGGTTTGGGGGCTTCGGCGGCCTTGGCACCGCTGAGCGACTTGGAGAGAGATTTGAGGATCTTGAACATAGGCTGGCTCCTTCAATGAATGGCTGATTATTCGATGCGCATGGCACGGAGGTGGGCACTGCGGCGCTTGAGCTCCTCGTCGGAAAGCACGCCGGCGCCCTTGTAGGTCACGGCGACTTCCTTGCTGCGACCGGACTGCTTGTCCACCACGAGCGCGCGCACGCGCTGATTCTCGTCGTAGCTGAAGGTCACGGCGACTTCGCAGCCTTTGGGACGGTTTGGCGGCACGTCCAGAGTGAGGCGGCCGATGACGTCCACGAACTTGGCGTCCTCGTCCTCGCCCTGGGTGATATCCACTTCGATGACGCGCTCGTTGTCCTCGGAAGTCTGATAGACCTGGGTGCGCGAGCAGGGGATGGGGGTGTTCTTGGGAATGACGATGGAGTTCATCAGCTTTTCCTCCTTCGTCTTCGCATTGTACACCATGGCCAGGGTGCCGTAGCTGGCATTGCAGACTTCCTGGATGCGGGAAGATTTTTTGGCAAACAGGGCGGCGCCAAGGGCCACACACTCGTCCACGTTGCCGCAGGACTTGGGCACCTTGCCGAACATTTTTTCCAGCATGGACTTCACCTTGGGGATGCGGGTGGAGCCGCCCACGAGCACGACGTGGTCGATGTCCGAGGTTTTAAGCTTGGCGGAATCCAGCGCCTGCTCCACCAGGAAGACCGTGCGGGTGAGCATGCCGCGGATCATCTTTTCGAAATGGTCGCGGCTCAGGTCGATGCGGGCGATGCCGCTGTTCTGGTCGTTTGCCACCGTGTCGTTCACACGCTGGAGCTTGGAGAGCATCTTCTTGGCATCCTCCGTGGCCTGCAGCACGCGGCGGCGGTGGCGCTCATCACTGTAGAGCGCCGCGCCGGTCTGCTTGGTGTACTGCTCGGCGTAGGCCTCGAGCAGGATGTCGTCAAAGTTGCTGCCGCCGAGGTGGCGGGCGCCTTCGGAGGTGAGGATTTTGATGTTGTCTCCCTCCACCTCGAGGATGGTGGTGTCCAATGTGCCACCACCGAGGTCAAAGACGAGGATGCGGCCCTTCACCCCCTGCGAGTGGGCATAGTAAACAGCAGCGGCGGTGGGCTCGTTCACCAGACGCTTCACCTTCATGCCAGCCATTTCAGCGGCGGCGATGGTGCTCTTGCGCGCCAGTTCATTGAAGTTGGCAGGGACGGTGATGACGACTTCGTTGATGTCTCCGCAGATTTTGGAGCAGTCGCGCTTGAGCTTGGAGAGGATGAGCGCGGAGATTTCCGCCGGGGTCCATTTCTTGCCGTCGATCTCGACGAGATGCTCCGGATCGTCCATGTAGCGCTTGATCTGGAAGATGGTGCGGTCTGGCTCCCCACCATCACGTGCGGCGCTGCCCACGAGCTTCACATCTTCATGGGAATCGAAGAACACGACGGAATGGGTCAGGCGCTCGCCATCGGCATTGGGCACGATTTCAGGATTGCCATCAGGTTTCAGGTAGGCCAGCCCGGAGAGGGTGGTGCCAAGGTCGATTCCAACGTATTCAGCCATAACGATGTGTATAAAAAGGATTCCGGAAGCAATGTTACTGGCTGGAGGTCCGGACCTCCACTTTGCGCAGGATAATCTCGTGTCCCTCGCCACGCGAGAAGATAAAACCAGAGCGGCAGCTTTCCGTGACGCGGGGCTTTGCCTTGCCGGGAAGCGAATCCACGACAGTGATGCGTTTGCGCAGGTCGATATCGACCTCGGTGCCGGGAGCGACGTCAAATTCGCTGACACCGTGCTGAAGCAAGATGTCCTCAAATGAAGCACGCAGCGTGGCGAGCTGCTGGGGTACGTCCCCGCCATTGGACCCGGTGTAGCGGGCGACGAGGGCGTCGATGAGGTCGATGCGCTTGACGATGTCGTTCGCAAACATGACGACCGTGCTCTCTTCCGTGGTGAGGCCGCGGCGCATGACCTCGTGTTTTTCCTCCAGTTCGACGAGCTGGCCGCGCAGGCGTTTTTCAATGTCCTGCCACTGCTTGATCTGCGCCTCAGCCTGGGCGAACTCCCGCTTCATGCCTTCGAGACGGACCAGCTCGGCCTTGGTCTCATCAATCTGGCCCAGGGCGCGCTGCTGCGTGGTGCCGAGGTCGGCGATGCGTTTTTCCAGCTCTGCGATACGCTTCTTCTGCTCCAGCTCGTAGTTTTGCAGGGCGGCGGCCTGCTTCTGGACATCGGCGCTGAATTTTTTGAACTCGGCGTCCGCGGCTTCGCGATCTTTGCGCGCCTGCTCGGCACGCGCGGACTCGCGGTTCAGGGATTCCTGGGCGGCATTGAGCTTGACCTGGATGGCGAGATCCTCCTCGGAGGCTTTGCGCAGAGATTTGTTGATCTCCGTCTGGCGTGATTCCAGTCCGGCCAGCGCCTGGCCGAGGCCGAGAATCTTGCCGCCGACATTGATGTAATCCCCCAGCTCAGTCTTTTTCGCCTCAATTTTGGTGTGGAGCTCCTTGTGGGACATTTCCACGTCTGCCAGCGCCTGCTTCTGGGCCTCGACCACCTTGAGCAGGCGCTCCTCGTCGGCCTTGAGGTTTTGCACGCGGTCAAGACGCTCCCGCAATTCGCCTTCGATCGCGGCGGAGTCTTTTCTGGCGGCGTCCGATTTCGCCTTGGATTCTTTGACGCTTTTCTCTAGTTCGAGAAGCTGCGCCTCCGCTGCACGCGCCTGATCCTGCGCCGCTTTCAGACGCAGGGTCTCTTTGTCCACATCCGCCTGCGCTCTCATCACGCGCTCTTCGCGCACTTTGTGCGCCTCTTCCAGCTGGGTGATCTGCTGCTGCAGTTCCGCCAGCTTCTTGTTCTGGCCGTCCGTGGTGACGTTGAGGCGCGTGACGAACTGGGAAGCCTCCTCGCGCTCCTTCGTCACACTGACCAGCATGGCCTGGATACCAGCAAGCTCGGTGGTGAGCACGGGAATCTGTTTGCGCAGGTTCTTGTCCTCGGTTCTCGACTTTTCGGCGGCGGCATCGGCTTCGATCCGTTTCTGCTCCGCGAGCTGCTGAGCGGCCACGGCTTTGTCCGTGCGTTTTTCAGCCTCGGCCGCCCGTGCTTCGGCTGCCTTCACGGTCTTGGTCAGCTCCGCGAGCTTGGCATTCTCATTCTTCAGCGAAGCTTCGAGAGCGGCCACCTCCTTCTTCAGCCTGTCCTGATTGCGCAGCAGTTCCGCCAGCGCTTTGTCTTCAGCCTGGCGCTGCGTTTCGGTCTCTCTGAGGGTCTTGGTGGCGGCGGCGATGCGTGCCTCCACATCCGCCAGCTCGGCGAGGCGCTTTTCTGCGGCGGCGATGCGGTCCTGCACCCCTTTGAGACGCGTCTCGGCGGCGTTTGCCTCCGCGAGTTTCGCCTTCGTCTCGGCCTCGAGAGTGGCGCGCTTGTCGTTCAGAATCTTGTCGAGATTGACCGATTCAAGACGGAGGGCCTCGACGGCGGAGTCGGCCTCCTTGCGCTGTGAGATGGAATCTTTCAGCACAGCGGCTGCGGCGTCACGCTCCTTGGTGAGGGCCGCGAGCTCCGCCTTCAAATTGTCCGCTTCAGCGCGGGTCTGGGTGACATTGCCGCGAAGGTCCGGCAGCACGGCTTCCAGCTCGGCGCGTTCCCTGGTCAGGCGCTGTGTTTCGGCCAGCAGCTTGTCACGCTCCTGGGTGGCCAGGGCGATGGAGCCGTTGAGCTCCGCGCTCTGCTTGTTCACCGCAGCCAGTTCCTTCACCCGGTCGTCGAGACCAGCCGTCTGCTGCGTAAGCTCTGCCACTCGGGCTTCGGCAGCGGCGATTTCCTTCTGCCTGCCAGCCAGGCGGTCCTGCAGATTTTGATGATCCGACTCCGCGGCAGAGAGCTTCTGCTGGGTGCTGGCGTGGGTGGCGGTAAGAGTGGCGATGACGGCCTCCAGCCCGCTGATTTTTTCCACCAGCGTGAGCTGCTGCTGGGTGCTCTTCTCGGCGCTGGCGGCAGCGGAGGCGGCCTCCTTTTTCTTTTCGGTGGCCGAGGCAACTGCCTGCTCCAGGTCAGTCTTGGCCTGCGCGAGCTGCTCGGCGACTTTTTTGTGCTCCGCCTGCAGCGTCTTGAACTGCTGATCCGCGGTGCCGGCGAGGTCTTCGAGGTTTTTGGTGCGTTGCTCTGCAGCGGTGACTTTGGACTCGCGATCCTTGAGCTCGGCCTCGGTGGTGCGCACCTGCTCGCGCAGCCTGCCCATCTCCAGCGAGAGACTGGTTTTCTGCTCCTCGATGAGCTGCACCTCTTTTTCCAGAGTCTCGCGGCGCTGAGTCAGAGTCTGGGTGAGCAGGGTTTGCGCACGGCCATGTTCGGTGGCGGCGAGCAGCTCGCGGGTGCGCTCGTCACGGTCTTTTACCAAAGCGGCAACGGCGGCGGCCACTTCGGCCTTGTGAGATTCGACGGCTTTGAGCGCCTCCGTGGCATCATTGAGCCTGGAGTCCGTGGAGGCCAGATCATCCAGCTTGTTGGTGAGATCCGCCGCCTTGTCATCCAGCTCCTTGACCTGCGCCTGCACTTCGGCCAGACGAGTGCCGCTGGCTGCGATCTGCGCTTCCAGAAGAGCGTGACGCTTCTCGGCATCCAGCCGCTCCTCTTCATCGAGCTTCCGTGTAGCCTGAGCCTGGCGGTCAATGTCCGCCAGCCGGGCCAGCGCCTCCTTCTCCTGCTGGGCAAAGGCCGCCTCCGCATCCGACTTCAGGGTGTTCAGCGCGGCGATTTTTTCCTCGGCAGTGAGATGCTGCTGCTCCAGTTCGGCTAGCTGGGCACGCACCGCTTTCATGCGCTGTTCGGCGGCTCCGGCATCTGTTTCGTGCGACTGCTGCCGTCCGAGCAGGGCTGCAATGGCAGCGTCAAGCATGCCGCGCTGATCTTCCATCTGCCCCAGCTTCAGGGTCACCGCATTGAGGCGTTCCTCATTGCCGCGCAGTTCCTCCACGCGCGCCATCATGGCCTTTTCCTCACCGCTTAGCTGAGCGATCTGCGACTGCGCGTGCTGCACCTGCTCCTGGGCTTTTGCCAGAGAGGCGTTGGCGGCCTCGATCTCGTTCTGCTTCGTCTCGCGCTGGGAGTCGAGCTTTGCCAGATCCGCGCGGCGTGCATCGAGCTGTTTGTCGAGCTCCTGAACTTCCGTGCTGCGTTTGGCGCGCTGCTCGGCCTCTGCTTTCTGCGCATCCGCCTGTGCTGCGGCGAGGCGTTTCACTTCCGCATCGGCATCGCTGACCTGCTTTTGCAAACCGGCCAGTTTCTGCGCGGTGGCTGCCTCGTCCGTGCTGAGCTTGGCAAGGGAAGCGGTGCGTGCCTTGACTTCCTCGATGGTCTTTTTGAGGGATTCGTCCTGCGCCGCGAAATCGGTCTGCGCTTTGGCCAGGTCTCCCTGAACTTTGCCCAGATCGGCGCGGCGGGCGTCGAGCTGCTTGTCGAGATCCTGCAGCTCCGTGCCGCGTTTCGCACGCTGCTCGGCCTCGGACCTTTGTGCGTCCGCCTGCAAAGCGGAGAGGCGCTTCACCTCCGCATCGGCATCGGCGATCTGCTTTTGCAATCCGGCCAGTTTCTGCGAGGTGGCGGATTCGTCGGCGGTGAGTTTGGCGACAGCGGCTTCGCGTTCCCTGGCGTTCTCCGCAGTCTGCTTGAGCGCCTCCTGCTGGGCGGAAAAATCCGTGCGCGCTTTGGCGAGCTCCGCCTGGACCTTGGACAGCTCTGCCTGAGTTTGGGTGAGCTCTGCGCTCTGCGCCTGGAATTGCAGGTCGAGTTTCTGCAATTCCGCACTGCGCTTGGTGCGCTGTTCGGCTTCGGACTTATGTGCGTCCTCCTGCAGGGTGACGAGGCGCTGGACCACGGCTTCGGCACTGGTGACCTGCTGCTGGAGGTCGGCCAGTTTTTGGGTGGTGGCGGTTTCGTCCGCGCTGAGCTTTGCCATGGCGGCTTCGCGCGTGGACACCTGTGCGAGAGTCTTTTGCAGGGTATCGCCACTGCTGGCCAGATCCCCCTGAACCTTGCTCAGCTCAGCCTGAGTCTGCGTCAGCGCACTCTGTGCCTTGCCCAGATCGCTGCGGCGGGCTTCGAGCTGGCCATCAAGATCTTGCAGATCGGCGCTGCGTTTGGCGCGCTGGTCGGCCTCGGATTTTTGCGCGTCGGCGTGCAATGCCGTGAGGCGTTTCACCTCGGCATCCGCAGTGGCGGACTGCTGCTGCAGGGAGGCAAGCTTTTGGGCCGCTGCCGCCTCGTCGGCCATCAGTCTGGCCAGAGCCGCCTCGTGTGCCTTGGTCTGCTCCGAGGTCTGGGTCAAAGAGGCCTGGCGGGCGGCGAGATCCGCCTGCACCTGGGCCAGCGCCGCCTGGGATTGGGACAGCTCGGCCGTTTTGGAAGCAAGCTGGGCATCAAGCGCCTTGAGTTCCCCGCCGCGCTTGGATTTGAGATCGGATTCGGATTTCTCGGCCTCACCCAGCTGCTTCGTGATTTCCTTGAGCCTTGCCTCAGCGGTGGCGAGCTGGCTCTGCAGCGGGCCGAGTTTCTCGTGTGCGGCTGCGAGTTCCGCCGCCGCTTTGGCTGCGGCGGTCTCCTTTGCCGCGACCTCCGCATGCGAATTTGCAAGGGAGGCGCCGATGAGATCCAGCGTGGTGCGCCTGGCGGTGATATCGCCCTCCAGGCTCTGCAATTCGGCGCTGCGCTGCGCTTTCAGCTCCTCTTCTGATTTTTGAGCCGTGGCCAGGAGCTGATTGATCGCCGCCACTTTCTCCCGCGCTGCGGACTCTTCAGCCGTGAGTTTGGCGATCGCCGCCTCGCGCGTTTTGCGCTGCTGCTCGGCCTCTGAGTGGAGGGTCGTCAGCCCCTTCTGCGCTGTTGCCAGGTCTGCCTCGGCCTTGGCGGCAAGGGTGCGGGTGGTTTCGAGCCTGCTCTCGAGATTGCTCAGATCGCGGCGTTTGGCCTCGAGCTTGGCAGCATCCGCCCTTGCGTTCTCCACTTCGGCACGGGCGTTTTGCACCTGGCCGCGGAGTTTTTCGAGTTCGCTTTTGAATCCGGTGATCTCGGACTGGGTCTGGCTGAGTTCCTTGCGGCGGGCCTCGAGGGTGCCGTCCAAAGAGCGGATCTCCTCCTGCTGCTGGCGAAGCTTTGCGGTGTCGTTCCGCTGCTCCGCCGGTGGTTTGGCGGAAGAAGGAGGCGCGGTTGTCGGAACAGCGGTTGGCTTTGGAATGAGTGAAACAGGCGGGGTGGTTCCGCCCGGCTGCCGCGGCACATCGCCAGAAGAGCGCTGCACGACAGGCTTGGTCACTTCGATCTTGCCGGTTTCAGGACTGGACTTCTGCAGTTCCGCCTTGTCGCGGGCAGGAATGCTCTCGGTGTCGCCTTTTTTGCCATCCTCACGGCTGGGCTGCCCCTTGGGAGCGGACACGGACTTGGACCCGCCGTCTGCCGCGAGTCCCTTGGGCGCACGCTCGCGGAAGCGGCTTTCCAGCTGGCCGAACATGATGCGGTCCCCGCCTTTGACCCGGGCGCGCTCGACGCGCTTGCCATTGACGAAGGTGCCGTTGGACGACTTCAGATCGACGATCTCATAGCCGCCGTCCGACTGGCGGAGGAACTCTGCGTGGAAGCTGGAGATAAAGGTATTGTCGATGACAATATCATTGCTGGCCTCACGCCCGATGGACAGACGCTCTTCGAGGATGTCGAAGACGAACTCATTTCCATCATTAAGGTTGAAGGCCAGATATGGCATGCCGGACGCGCAAAAAGGACTGAAGGGTCGGGAGAATAAGGGTGGAAAATCAGTGAATCAAACTTAATGAAATCCGTCGATGGGGAAGATGGGAAAAGAACCTATTGTTACAAAAACCACTGCGATAGGACAGCATCATTTAAGATTTCTAAAATATGAAGATCTTGCGATTCATCAAATTTTTCGGTTTCCAAGCGCTGATTTTGAGCGGTTTGAACGGCTGTGCGGCTGGTCCGGTGCCCGTAAGTGGAGCCCAAACCCAGCTTTCCCCCGCCCAAATGGACCGGGTGGGCAGGCGGATCTGGCAAAATGAGTGCGGTGGCACCGTGGCCGGACTGACGAGCTGGAACAGCGGCGAGGATTTTGCTTCCTTAGGCATCGGACACTTCATTTGGTATCCACAGGGACGCAGCGGTCCGTTTGCGGAAAGCTTCCCACCGCTGCTGGCCTTCCTGAATGCGCGTGGAATCGCCACTCCCGCATGGGCTCGGGGGGCCTGCCCCTGGCCAACGAAGGCCGCCTTTGAGGCGGACAAAAATGGCGAGCGGCAGCAGGAGCTGCGGGCCCTGCTGGGCCGCACGGTGCGGCAGCAGACGGAGTTCATCATAGCGCGGATGGAGGCGGCGCTGCCGAAGATGCTGGCGCAGTCGCGGAATCCTACCAATGTGCAATGGTCCTTTGAGGGGCTGAAACAGACGCCCGAAGGCTGTTTCTGCCTGATCGACTACGTGAACTTCAAAGGGGAAGGCACCAGTTCAAAGGAACGCCACCAAGGCCAGGGCTGGGGACTTCTCCAAGTGCTGGAAGACATGCCGAGGGAAAAAACCGTGTGGCAGATGCCGGGAGCCTTTGCCGAAGCTGCGAAGCGTGTGCTGAGCCGCCGGGTGGCCAATGCCCCGCCGGAGCGCAAGGAGCAGCGCTGGCTGGCCGGCTGGCACAACCGCTGCGATGGCTACAAGAGAGCGCTGTGACGGCGGCCAGAGCGGAGAAAGTTTACTGGTCTTCCTTCCGCTCGATCTTGATCTTCGGCATGCTGCCAAAAAGCTTGTCGATCGTGTCAGAGAAGATGTTTCCGTCCATTTCCTTCGAGTGGCGCAGGGCCAGGCCGGCGACGAAGGCGAAAACGAACAGGCCCGTGACGATGATGCCGGTCATGCAGCCGCTCTCCGTGGTGTCCGGATAGCTGCCGGCGGCGGGCTTGCCGTAGGCACGGCGCACCGGGCTCAGTCCGCTCCTGGCTTTGACACCTGGCAAAGGTGGCTCGTCATTGACGTTGGGCGCGGGGGCAGGAAGAGGCTTGGCGAAACGGGGGCCGGCCATGGGCTTCTCCTCTAGCACGGCGGGGGCATCTCCGGCATAAAAGACCGCCTGCACATCCCCGAAACCGACGCGGTCGCCGTCTTTGAGCAGCGCCTCCTCGATTTCCGCGCCATTGACGCGGGTGCCATTGCTGGAGCCGAGGTCCTGGACGAAGACGCCTTTTTCCGTTTCTTTGATGATGGCGTGTCTGCCGGAGGAGGAAGGACACGTGAGCACTACATTGCTATCAGGATGTCTCCCGATGGTGGTGACGTCACTTTCGATTTTGTGAACGAGCGTAGTGCCGTCCTCCATGTAAAAAACTACAGAGGCCATGAATGCTGTGGATAAAAGGGGGTGAATGTTCGTAAAACCTTGATCAGGCACGAACAGCCGAACAGAAACTTGGGATTTTCCTGATGCAACGGCTATGTTCGCGTGTGAGAGTGAATTTATCCGCCTACCGTGTCATGCGCAAACCCGTCCTCCCCATCCCTTACGTTTGCACCGCCCTCTGCACCCTGCTGCTGCTGCTGAACCCCTTGGTCCGGCTGCATGCCGGCGAGCAGGAGGATGCTGAAAAAGCCGCCAGCGCCCTGGCCTATGACCAGGAGGCGGAAGGCTACAACATCCGGGCGGAGGTGGTGACGAAAACCCTCGAAGCTAAGCTCGGCAAGGCCACGCGCATGCAGCTATACAAAGGCAACGAATACTGCTTCTGCGTGGCGGTGCCGAAGGGATCCGGCGTGCACATCACCGGCGCGGTGCTGGACCTCGAAGGCAAGCCGGCGGGAGAAATCCTTCCGGTGCTGGACGGCTGGGGCTTTGTGCTCTTCTACAAACCGAAGAAAACGGGGATGTACATGATCGCCATCCATCAGACGGACCAGGGCAAGCGCAAGGAAGTGCCCGTCTCGATGGCGACCGGCTACAAATGATCAGCCGACTTTGAAACTGCCGTCCGGCAGCTTTTTAAAAGTGTGCAATGCCCCGCCCTCCGCCGAGTGATGGGTGAAGGTGAGAGCGTCCGCGGTGATCTGCAGATGGGTGAAGCCGTGGACGTCTTTGCCAAACGGAACTTCATGCTTGCCGTCCAGCTTGCGCGTTTTCGCGCCACCTCCGCCTGACAGCAGGTGGGAGGTGAAGAGGCCCTTCATTTCCAGATGCTGCAGATCGTGATCATGACCGCAGAGATAGGCGTGAACCTGGTGCTTCTGAAACAGCGGCTCCCACTGCGCGATGAGCTGCCTGGTATCGCCATGATCGCCGTTCGAATACAGCGGGTGATGACCGACCACGATGGTGAAAGGAGCACGTGGCTTTGCCAGCTCCGCCTCCAGCCATGCCAGCTGTTCTTTTTCTTCCGCTTCCGTCAGGGAGCTCCGCGGCTTCTTGGTTTTCTTGTCCACGCCGCCGGAGATGGCGGGGAAATTCGTGTCCAGGCAGATGAACGTCGCCATGGGTGTGCCCACGGGTCCAAGATCAAAGCGGTACCACTTGGAGGGCATCTTCCAGCGCACCCCGGGCTGGGCCGCGTAGGCCAGCTGCACTTTCTCGCCGCCGGCGTTGTCATGGTAGTCATGATTTCCCAGCACCGACCACATGGGTCCGGGGAAAACACTCGCCGGATACATCGACTCGATGTCCTTCTGCCAACGCGGGGAGTCCACCTTGAATCCTTCTTTGACGCCGCCGTAGAAATTATCTCCGAGCAGCAGCAGACACTCCGGTTTCATGCCGTTGTCTTTGACGAACTTCTGCATGGCTGCCGCGACCCTGGCCTGGTCCGCGCCGCCGGTGCCAAAGTCACCGATCATGAGCAGGTGCAGCGCCTCTTTGGCGACTTCGGCCGCTGCGTGGTCCGGTCGCAGGTTCAAAGCGAGAGCTGCAGAGGAGCAAAACAGGGTCTGGATGGCGCGGCGGCGGGAGAGCAGGGAGGGATTCATCGTGCTGGCTGAAACGCCAGGCCTCTGCACTTTCTCTCACCCATGCGTTTTGCCCTTTTGCTTCTGCTACTGAGCAGCTGCTCTCGTGACGATGAGCCCGCCACGCTCGGGGGGCGCACCATGGGCACGACCTGGAGTCTGCGGGCAGATGCGGAAGTGCCTATGATTCGACCGGACGAACTGCAGCAGCGCCTCGACACCTGGGAGGCCATGCTGAGCCACTGGCGGGCAGATTCCGCCATTTCACGCTTCAATGCCTCCGGCAGCACGGACTGGTTTGATGTGCCTGCTGAAGTCGTGGAGGTCGTGGATTTGGCGCAACGCATCGGTGCAGACACCGATCATGCGCTCGACATCACGCTCGCTCCGCTGATCGACCTGTGGGGCTTCGGCGCCGCAGGCCGACGCGACACGCCTCCAAACGATGCCGAGATCGCGCAGGCCCGGGCGCAGTGCGGCTGGCAGCACCTGCACACGCGCCATGATCCCCCTGCCCTGCGCAAAGACATTCCTGCACTGCGGATCAACGTCAGCGCGGTCACGGAAGGCTGGGCTTTGGACCGGCTGGCGAAACATCTGGAAGCCCAGGGCGTGAACCGCTTTCTGCTGGAGATCGGCGGCGAGGTGCTGGCGCGGGGTGAGTGGCGTGTGGGAGTGCAGACACCCTCCGCGCCGCCGGGGGAGGCAGCTCAGACGCTGCTGCTCAAAGACCAGGCCATCGCCACCAGTGGGGTGTATCGCCAGAGCTTCACCGCAGCTGGAAGGGAATATGCCCACATCCTGGATCCGCGCACAGGGCATCCCATCGAGCATCGCCTAGCTTCCGTCAGCGTGGTGCACTCCAGCGCCGCTCAGGCGGACGGCATTGCCACGGCGCTGCTGGTGCTGGGTCCGGGAGAAGGGCGCAGACTTGCCGAAAAGCACGGCCTGCGCGTCGTGTGGTTTGAGCGGGGAAAATGAACGGTTTTTGAAAAACCCCGTTGCCCTATGGGTTGCGCTCTCTGCTATCCTCTCCTCCCGCATGTTTCACTTTGCTGAAGATCACGAAGAAGGAATGACAGGCCGCATTTCGCGGCCGCCGCTGGCGCCGCGCATGCACCATGCCTTCTCGCATGAGGGAAAGATGGCGTCGTCTCCACAGTTTGAATACCGCCCGCAGCAGCAGCGCATGGCGGAGCTGGTGGGTGCGGCGCTGGACGGCAACCACGCCTTTGTGTGCGAGGCCGCGACGGGAGTCGGCAAGTCGCTTGCCTACCTCGTTCCCGCCGTCACGTTTGCTCTGGAGCAGAAGCGCAAGGCCATCATTTGCACGCACACGATCAACCTGCAGGAGCAGCTGATCTCAAAAGACATCCCCATCGTCAAACAACTGGTGGGCGACTTTCATGCCGAGATTCTCAAAGGCCGGAGCAACTACATCTGCCCCACCCGCCTCAAGCGTGCGCTCAATGAATCGGCCGATCTGTTCTCTTCGTCTGAAGCGGGTGAACTGAAAATGCTGCTCGACTGGGTGGCTGAAACGGAAGACGGCACTTTGAGCGATCTGGACTTCACGCCCAGCGCGCGCGTGTGGTCTCTGGTGTGCAGCGAGCCGCATGCCTGCACACCGCGCCGCTGCCCGCCCGGCAGCCGCTGCTGGTACCAGGACGTGCGCCGCCGCATGGAACAGGCGGATGTGGTGGTGCTGAACCACACTCTCTTCTTCACGCTGCTGGCCTCCGCGGATGAAACCACCGCCGAGGACTGCAACTTCCTCTTTCCACGCGACTTCGTCATTCTCGACGAGGCGCACACCATTGAAAATGTGGCCGCGAAAGCCTTTGGGCTGCATATCAGCGAATCGAACATCAAGTTTGAACTGGGCCGCCTGCACAATCCGAGGAGCCGCAAAGGCTTTTTCCAGCTCGTGGGTGACAAGGATGGCGTGCGTGAAGTTCTGCAGACTTTGGACCACGTGGAGAACTTCTTCCGCGATGCGGAAGCCGCGTGCAAATTCAACGCGCTGGGGCGCGAATTCCGCGTGCGTGAAGCGGGGCTGATCGAAGACACGCTGAGCCTGCCGCTGCAACGACTCGCTCTGCGCGCGCAGAAAGCGGGAGATGCCGTGGACCGGGAGGGCACCAAGCTGGAACTGCTGGATCTCTCCAAACGGCTCACCAACATCCGCGTTGGCATCAAGGCTTTCCTCGACCAGGAGAACGAAGATCACGTGCACTGGGTGGAGCGCACCAACACGGACAACCGCATCGTCTCTTTTCACACCGCGCCTGTGGATGTGGCGCCGCGTTTAAGGCAGATCTTTTTCGCCAGTCACAAGGCCTGCGTTTTCACCAGCGCCACGCTGGGCATCGGCGCCGACGAACAGCTGAACTACTTCCGCAACCGCGTGGGTGCGGAAGACGCGCGTGCCGCGTGCATCGAAAGTCCCTTTGATTTCAAAAGGCAGATGAAGCTCTATCTGCTGAAGAAGATGCCGCAGCCGAGCGAGCCGGGCTACCTTGACAAGCTGGAGCACTGGATCACCCATTTCATCGATCTGAGCATCGGCCGCGCCTTCATCCTCTTCACCAGCTACAGCCAGATGACCTCGCTGGCGGACAAGCTCGAAGAGCACTGTGAGAATTCAAAAACGACACCCACAGCGTCCTCTGCGGAACGGACAGCTTCTGGACCGGTGTGGATGTGCCCGGCGAAGCGCTGAGCAATGTCATCATCACCCGCCTGCCGTTTGCGGTGCCCGATCATCCGCTGACGGCGTCGCGCATCGAGCACCTCGAAGCACAGGGTCTCAATCCCTTCACCGAATACAGCGTGCCCGAGGCCATTCTCAAACTGCGCCAGGGCGTGGGCCGCCTCATCCGCACCGCGACGGACAAAGGCATCTGCGCCATTCTTGACAACCGCATCCTCACCAAGCCCTACGGCCGCGCCTTTCTCGCCTCCCTGCCGGAGTGCCCGACAGAGATCATGCAGTGAGTTTGAATTCGCCTCGTTCTCGATCAAACGCCCCGCGTTTCCTCCCTTTCCGACTATGGAGAAAGAGCACGCGCAAGACCACACCCCACCCTCGATACTGCAAACACAAACCTAACGGATGTTTGCCATTGATCGCGTCACTCCACACCGGAAAATGCCCGCTATCATGTGGACCCCAGCCAGGATTGAATCACGAAGCACGACGCTCGATCTGAGCGCCTCGGACCAGGGACTGCGCAAAGTGCGGCAAGTGCTGTGTGATGGCGTCGTGGTCTGCAATGCCGTGGATGCCATCGACTGGGCGGACCTGCCGGTGCAATGGGAGCTGTGTGAAGCCTGCCTCTGCCCCGGCTGCGTCCCTGGTGGACGCGTGGCGCTGCGACGCACAGACTCCCACGTCCTCATCCTGCCCGACTTTACTGCCATGAGTCAAAGCGACTGGGCTCTCATAGAGCATGCGCCCCCGGGCTGGATGGCCAGTCAGGGCGCGCTTTCCTTTTCTCAAGCGGACTGGAAGACATTTCGCACGGCCTGCGACGGAGCGCCCTATCTGGACGACATTGCTCCCGCATCCACCGCCGAGCTGCTGCGCCTCTATCACTTCCAGGCCCCGCGCGCATTCCTGCCCGACTGCCTCTCGCCCACTCTCGCACGCTGGGAGCTGATTTTATGCACCAACGGACACGACTCTGCAGCTGACCTCGTACATTTGAAGCGGTTGTTTTCCGATCCGTCCGCATTTGACGGGCATGACTTCTGCCTGCCCGCACTAGAGAGCCACACCGTTTCCGCTTTTCTGGACGTGCTGTCTATTGAGGAGTGGCCCCTCTTCAGTTCCGAGCCCGAACCCGCCATCCGCCTCTCCGACGAGATCCACTTCCGCCTCCGGACATGACTATTCGCCCGGTCTGCATGGTAGAATCCGAAAAACCGCTCTCGCCCTCCTCATGCTCTTCCTCCCCTTTCCGATGAATTTAATTCCGGAAGAAAAAGAAGCGAGCCCTCATCACGGAAACAGCCCCCGCATCTGCTTCGCTTCATGCACGCGCTGGATGCCGAGGCTGAGCGCGGCGAAGCGCATGCTGACACCGCGTTTCTTGCTGAAGTTCAGCGCCTGGACGAATGCCGTCTCGAGAATGCGGTAGAGCTTGCTCATCACTTCGCCTTCATCCCAGAAGAAGCTTTGCAGATCCTGCACCCACTCGAAGTAGGAGACGATCACGCCGCCGGCGTTGCAGAGGATGTCCGGGATCACGAAGATTTCGGGACGTTGGGCGATGATGGCATCTGCCTCGGGCGTGGTCGGGCCGTTGGCACCCTCCGCGAGAATGCGGCACTGTATTTTCGCGGCATTGTCCCCGGTGATTTGGCGTTCCATGGCGGCTGGAACCAGCACATCGCAGGGAGTCGTCAGCAGTTGCTCATTGGTGATGGCATCCGCACCGTCGAAGCCGACAATGCTGCGCGTTTTGGCCACGTGCTCGTCGAGCTTCGCCAGATCAATGCCGTTCGCATTGTACAAGCCGCCGAACGCATCGCTAACCGCTATAACCTTCAGCCCCATGCGGGAGAGCGAGGCCGCAGCCACACCACCCACATTGCCGTAGCCCTGCACCACGGCCGTGGCGCCCTGGGCATTGATGCCCTGGGTGTCCATGGCGCGGGAAATCAGATAGGCGACTCCGCGGCCGGTGGATTCCTTGCGCCCGAGAGAGCCGCCCAGGCTCACCGGCTTGCCCGTCACCACTGCGGGGACGCAGTGACCGGTCTGCAGCGAATAGGTGTCCATCATCCAGGCCATGGTCTGCTCATTGGTGCCCATGTCCGGCGCGGGAATGTCGATCTGCGGGCCGATGAAGGGGATGAGCTCCTGCGTGTAGCGGCGCGTCACGCGCTCCAGTTCATTGGTGGAAAGCGAGCGCGGATCGCAGGTGACGCCGCCTTTGGCGCCGCCGTAGGGCAGGCCGGTCAGGGCGCACTTCCAGCTCATCCACATGGCCAGCGCACCCACTTCTCCGAGCGTCACATCCGGGTGAAAGCGCACGCCGCCCTTGGTGGGCCCGAGCGTGAGATGGTGCTGCACGCGGTAGCCCATGAATACCGTGGTGCTGCCATCGTCCCGTCGCACGGGCATGGCCACAGTCACAGCACGTTTGGGCATCTTCAGGCGGTCACGGGAGCTTTCGGGTATTTCCAAGAAGTCAGCCACCAGATCGAACTGCTGGCAGGCCATGCGAAAAATCGGCGTGTCATAAACTTGCGGAATCATGTTGCTCATGGTGCTTATCATTACGCGCTGCGGTCCTTTTTTGCCACGCACAATATTGGTGTCTTGACAGTGCGGGCCGTCTCCGAACTAAATCGCCTGCATGCCCGCTGTCCAAATGCCCACCAGCCTCCGCCGTCTCTTCGATGAGATCGGCACTGTCGATTCCGTCGGGATCGAGGAGCGCGTGGCCAAGTTCACCACCCGCAGCCTCAAGAAAAAATCAAAGGTCTTCGGCCTCCGTCTCGCCGTTTCGATGGTGGACCTCACCACGCTGGAAGGCAAAGACACACCTGGGAAAGTTGCATCACTCTGCCAGAAAGCGCTGCGCCCGCATGACGTGGGCGACATTCCGCCGACTGCCGCGGTGTGCGTTTACCCCTCCATGGTGAAGCACGCGAAGAAGCACGTCGGCGGCACAGCGGTGAAAATCGCCTCCGTGGCCACCGCCTTCCCGAGCGGACAGGCACCGCTGAAAACACGCCTTGCCGAAGCCCGCAGCGCTGTGAACGACGGTGCCGATGAGATCGACATGGTGATCAACCGTGGTGCTTTTCTCAGCGGAGAATTTGGACGCATGCAGGACGAGATCGCAGCCGTGGTGGAGGCTTGCGGCCAGGCCACGCTCAAGGTCATCCTCGAAGTCAGCGAACTCGAAACCTATGACAACATCCGCGCCGCCAGCTTCCTGGCCATGCGCGTGATCCGCCCCGGCGACTTCATCAAGACCAGCACCGGCAAGACTTCCTCCAATGCCACGCTGGGGAACAACCAAGTGATGCTGGAGGCTATCCGCGATCACTTTCTCGCCACCGGAATCCCCATCGCCATGAAGCCCGCCGGCGGCATTCGCACCGCCAAGCAGGCCCTTCATTTCCTCATCGCCGTTAAAGAAACCCTAGGCGACGAATGGCTCACCAACCGCCGCTACCGCTTTGGTGCCTCCGCGTTGCTGAACGATCTGGTGCGCCAGCTCGAAAAAGAACGCACCGGCGTTTACCAAGCACCATGGAATTTCAGCGAAGCCACGGAAGGATATTAAATCTTCATGCCCAAGACATCTTCCACAACCAACCCCGCGCGTGAACTCGTCTTTGGCGATCTGTGGGAATATGATCCCGCGCCCGAAACTGCGGACCCGAAGCTGAAGAAGCGCTACGACTTGTTCATCAATGGGAAATTCGTTGCGCCTCGTGCCGGGAAGTATTTCGCCACGATCAATCCGGCGCATGAAACCAAGATCGCCGACATCGCGTTGGCGGATGCTGCGGATGTGAACTCGGCGTGCATAGCTGCGCAAAAGGCGTTCACGAATGTCTGGAGCAAGATGCCGGGCAAGGAACGCGGCAAATACCTGTATCGCATCGCACGACTGCTGCAGGATCACGCGCGGGAGTTTGCTATCGCAGAGACGCTCGACGGTGGCAAGCCGATCAAGGAATCGCGCGATTTCGATGTGCCGATGGCGGCGGCGCATTTCTTTTATCATGCGGGTTGGGCGGACAAGCTGGAGCATCTCGCGCCCGGCAGGCAGATCGCGCCGCATGGCGTGGCGGGGCAGGTTATTCCGTGGAATTTCCCTCTGCTCATGCTCGCGTGGAAAATCGCCCCGGCGCTCGCAGCAGGAAATTGCGTGGTGCTGAAACCGGCCGAGACCACCAGCATCACCGCGCTCAAATTTGGCGAGATCTGCCAGGAGGCCGGACTCCCGAACGGGGTGGTGAACATCGTCAGTGGCGCGGCAGAAACGGGTGCGGCGGTGATCAATCATCCGCTGACCACGAAGGTGGCCTTCACCGGCAGCACCGAGGTGGGCAAGAGCATCCTGCGCAGCCTTGCAGGCACGGACAAAAAGCTCACGCTCGAACTCGGCGGCAAGGCCGCGAACATCGTCTTCGACGACGCGCCACTGGATCAGGCCGTGGAAGGCATCGTGAACGGGATCTTTTTCAATCAAGGGCACGTGTGCTGCGCAGGATCGCGCCTGCTGGTGCAGGAAAGCATCGCTGACACGGTGCTCGCCAAACTCAAGCGCCGCATCGCCGTGCTGCGTGTGGGAGATCCCATGGACAAGAACACCGACCTCGGTGCGATCAACAGCCGCGAGCAGCTCATGAAGATCACCGACCTCGTGCAAAGCGGTGTGACCGAAGGTGCTGAGATGCACGACAACGGCTGCAAGCTCCCCACGAAAGGCTTCTACTTTCGTCCCACCATCTTCACGAACGTGAGTATGAGCCAGCGAATCGCGCGCGAAGAAATCTTCGGCCCCGTGCTGAGCATCCTCACTTTCCGCACGCCCGAGGAAGCCGTCGAAAAAGCCAACAATACGCCCTACGGCCTCAGCGCCGGCGTGTGGACCGACAAAGGCAGCCGCATCCTCAAGCTCAGCACCCAGCTCAAAGCGGGCGTCGTGTGGGCCAACACCTACAACAAGTTTGACCCCACCAGCCCCTTTGGCGGTTACAAGGAGAGCGGCTTTGGCCGTGAAGGCGGGAAGCAGGGGCTGCTGGATTACTGCAACGTCCAATGAGAATTCACATCACCAAGACTCCCAAGTGCTACGTCGGCGGTGCTTTCATCCGCGGCGAGAGCGGACGCGTGACAGCACTGCACGATGCCTCCGGCGCTTTCTTTGCCAACGTCCCCCAATGCACGCGCAAAGACCTGCGCAATGCCGTGGAAGCTGCCGCCAAAGCCGGACCCGGCTGGGCCAAGCGCTCCGCTTTCAATCGCGGGCAGATTTTGTACCGCCTCGCGGAGATGATGGAGGCACGCAATGCCGAACTGGCCGAAGCCGTGATGCTGGGCGGCGCTTCAAAAGCCCAGGCCACCCGCGAAGTCGCCGCCAGCATCGAGCGTGTGGTGCATTATGCAGGCTGGACGGACAAGTATGAGCAAGTGCTCGGCAGTGTGAACCCGGTGGCTTCAGCGCATTTCAATTTCACTTTGACTGAACCCATGGGCATCATCGGCATCATCGCGCCTGATGATTCACCGCTGCTCGCGCTGATCTCCCTGATCCTGCCCGCCATCACCAGCGGAAACTGCGTCATCGCACTGGCCAGCAACACGCAGCCGTATCCCAGCATCCTTCTCGGCGAGATGCTGGCCACCTGCGATCTCCCCGGCGGCGTGGTCAATCTCCTCACCGGCCAGCGCAGCGAGATGCTCCCCACCTTTGCCACCCACGAACACGTCCGCGGGCTGAGCGGCGCGGTGAACGCCGAAGAACGCAAGACCCTGAAACTCGGTGCGGCGGAAAGCGTGAAGCGTGTGCATTTGCTCAAGGCCGAGGAACCCATCGACTGGTTTCCGGACACGATGCAGGGCGTGGAGCCAATCCGTGCGCTGATCGAGTTCAAGACGACATGGCATCCGGTGGGGGCTTGAAGTTTGGACATTCTGATCTAAAATGAACCAGATGAAAACATCGGCCAAAAAAACCGCTTCGGTTCGCGAGCCGCGCAAAAAAGCCGCGGCCAAGCGCAAGCTCGACGCCAGCGGACTGTCGTGGCTGCTTGACCGTAAGCTGCCGCCGCAAAATCAATTGCCCGAAAACCCTGTTCTGGTTCTCCGTCGCTTGTGACCTGGTATTCAGATGCGAGCTTTATCGTTTCAGCCTTTGGCGAAGATGCGAACAGCTCAAAGGCAAAGCGATGGCTAAGACAATGCGCTGCATTCCCCATTTTGATTTCGCGGCTGACACTGCTGGAAGCTGAAACCGCATTGAGGGCGGCGACCGCTGATGGGAGGCTGACGAATGACAAGATGCAGACAGCACTTTCTGGCATTCATCGGGCTGTCCTTGAAGGCTATCTTCAGCGCAAAGACGTTCCACATCACCAATGGTTTCCTCAGAGCCATCGAATCAGCATGCATGCCTCCACAGGATGTGTCTGCCGGGCGCTGGACGTTCTGCACGTGGCCGCAGCAGTCATTTTGAAGTCTTCCGGCTTCCTGACGTTTGACCGGCATCAGCGCGAACTGGCAAAGGCGGAAGGCTTGGAAGTCGCCCCTTAGCCGAATCTCAGGCTTGCGCCTTGATTGGTGCTCGCCACGGCTTCCCGCATGCCCACCGCCTATCCCTCTCTCTGCG
The DNA here is from genome assembly GCF_044222565.1 of Prosthecobacter sp. Taxonomy (GTDB): domain Bacteria; phylum Verrucomicrobiota; class Verrucomicrobiia; order Verrucomicrobiales; family Verrucomicrobiaceae; genus Prosthecobacter. The sequence goes on along the minus strand of NZ_JBGANA010000004.1, from coordinate 100,541 downwards.
AAGTTGTTTCTGAAATCGCCCTGCTCACTTCTACCGAAGCCGTGCTGGGCTGGGACCAGGAGACATACATGCCCACGCATGCGCTGGAGCATCGTGCACGGCAGCTCTCCTATCTCACGGGCAAGGCGCATGCGCTGCTGACCTCCAAGAAAACGCTGAAGCTGCTGGAGCAGGCCGAGAGCGAAATGCCGGAAAACCCTACGCTGGCCGCGAACGTGCGAGGTCTGCGCCGCGACATCAACCGCGCCACCAAGCTGCCGCAGAAACTTGTGGAGGAGGAGAGCGCCGTCTGCACGCTCGCCAAAGGGGCCTGGGTGGAGGCGCGGGAAAAATCAGACTTCGTGATGTTTGCTCCTCATCTGGAAAAGGTGGTCGGCATCGCCCGCAAAAAGGCGGATCTGTTTGGCTACGAAGACGAACCCTATGATGCGCTGCTGGACCTCTATGAACGGGGCGCAAAGACCCGTGAAGTGGCGGCGCTGTTTGAAAAGCTGCGGCCGCAGCTCGCCGAGATCGCCCGCGAGGCAACCGCCAGATCGGCCAAGGTGAAACCCGGCGCGCTCAAAGGCCGCTACCCCATCGAGAAGCAGCAGATCCTGAACCGCGAGATCGCGGAAAGCCTGGGCTTTGATTTCGAAGCAGGCCGCATCGACACCACGGCGCATCCGTTTTGCACCACGCTCGGCCCGGGCGATGTGCGGCTGACGACGCGCTATGACGAATCCGATTTTCTGTCCTCCCTCTTCGGGGTGATGCACGAGGCAGGCCACGGCTTGTATGAGCAGGGCCTGCCCGGCCTGGACTTCGGCCTGCCGAGCGGCAGCGCGGCTTCACTGGGCATCCATGAGTCCCAAAGCCGCCTGTGGGAAAACCACGTGGGCCGCAGCCGCATCTTCTGGGAGCGGTGGTTCCCGCGTGCGCAGGAGCTCTTCCCGCACCTGCGCAAGGTGAAGCTGGATGCCTTCATGAAGGAAATGCTGCGCAGCGAATTCAGCTTCATCCGTGTGGAGGCGGACGAGGCCACCTACGATCTGCACATCCTCCTGCGCTTCGGCATTGAGCGCCGCCTCGTGAAGGGCGAGCTCACCGTGCACGATGTCCCCAAAGTGTGGAATGAGGAATACCGCGAACTCTTTGGCATGACGCCGCCGGACGATCGCCGCGGCTGCCTGCAGGACATCCATTGGAGCATGGGCGGCCTGGGGTACTTCGCCACTTACACGCTCGGGAATCTGAACGCCGCCCAGCTCTTCGCCGCAGCGAAAAAGCAGCGCAAGATCGCCACCGCCTTGGAGAGATGCGACTACGCACCGCTTCTGCAGTGGCTGCGCACCAACGTTCACAGCAAGGGCGCCTCGCTGCTGCCACAGGAAATCATCACTCAGGCCACCGGCAAACCCACGGATGCCAAATGGCACATCAAGCACCTGCGCGACCGCTACCTGGCCTGAGCACCTCAGCCCTGACGCACGTGGCGGATCAGCCCGATCATCACGCCCTGGATAAGCAGCTCACGCGCCGGCAGCAGATCTGGAAACTCAGGATTCTCAGCCTGCAGAAAGGGCTGGGAATCTTTGATGAGGTAACGCTTCAAGGTGCTCTCGCCATCGATGAGCGCGGCCACGATGTCCCGCGGGCGCGGCTCCCGGATTTCGAGAATGACGATGTCGCCATCACCAATGAGCGCACCGATCATGGATTCACCGCGAACCTTCAGCGCAAAGCTTTTGGCCGTGCGCGGGATGCCCAGTGTGTTCACGTCCACCGAAATGCAGCGGTCCGCATGCTGCACCATGTCCGCAGCGGCCATGCCTGCGGGGATCTGGCCAAAGACCGGAATGTCCACGATCTCCGCACGGTCGAGATCTGCTGGAAACACCACCGCACGCGCCTTGTGCGCATGGCGCTGGATCACGCCCTTTTTTTCCAGCGCACGCAGGTGGCTCATGGCAGCCGTCTGGCTGGAGAAACCAAAATGACGCTGGATGTCACGCGTGGAAGGCATGACGCCGTTGGTGCGCTGGTAGCTGCGCAGGTACTCCAGGAGTTCCTGCTGGCGGGCCGTGAGCCGGGAATCGGTGTCGGTGAACATGAGAAGAAATGGCTGTTCGGGCGAACATTCCCCTTCATGACAGATACGCAAGATGTTTTCCTGAGGCAGTTTCAGCGCATAGTCCCAGCATGATGTCTCTGGCCCCCCTAAAAATCTCTGTGCTGCTCCTGCTGCTGACCGCGGTGGGTCATGCGCAGGAGCTTGCGCCTCTGAATCCTGCCAAAATGGACAAGACCGGCATGCTGCCGCCCTATACCAAGGTGCTGGGAGAGCGCGCCGCTGCAGCCTTCGGCAAACAAGACTGGCCCGCCGCCCGTAAAGCCTACGAAGAGATGCTGGATTTCGACGACGGCAATGCGCTCATCTGGGCCAATCTGGGTGCCGTGGAGCAGCAGGCGGGAGATGTGAAGCGCGCCATCGAATGTTTTGAAAAGTCCACCCAGATCAACCCCCAGCTGGCGCAGACGTGGACCGCCCTGGGCCTGCTGCTGCAAAAACAGGGCGACTCCTACAGGGCGGTTTCCTGCTTTGCTCGAGCGATCCATGAAGACCCGGAGGATGCACGTGCGCACAATTACCTGGCCATCGCCGCCAAGGGCCTCGGCTGGGCGGACGCCGCAGAGTCGGAGCTGCATCGCGCCATCGAGCTGAAGCCGGATTACGGCATCGCCCATTTCAATCTCGCGCTGATGATGCTGGAACGCCGGCCGCCCTCCATCGAACTGGCGCGAAGGCACTACGAGAAGGCGATGGCGCTCGGCGTGGCCAAGGATGAAGTGGTGGAACGCCGCCTCAAGGAGTAGCGCATGCAGAAAACCGCCGATCCATGGAACCTCACGCCGCAGCTCGAAGACCTGCGCGCCCAGGGCTTGTGGCGGGAGCTGCGCCCGCTGGACGAAGTGGCTGGAGTCACGGTGCGTACCGGCGGCCGTGAATGGATCAATTTTTCCTCCAACGACTACCTCGGACTGGCCCATTCCCCCGAATTGCAGCGCGCGCTTGCCGAAGGGATCGCCAAATACGGCGGTGGTTCGGGCGCTTCACGGCTGGTCTGCGGCACGCATCGCGCTCACGCCACGCTTGAAGAGGCCCTGGCAGAATTTAAGGGCACGGAAGCGGCGCTGACCTTCAGCAGCGGCTTTGCCGTGGCGCTGGGCACCATCCCCGCGCTCGTGGGTGCAGGAGATACCATCATCCTCGACAAACTCTGCCATGCCAGCCTGGTGGATGCCGCGCGGCTGAGCGGGGCCACCCTCCGTGTCTTTCCCCACAATCATCTCGAAAAGCTCGAACGCCTGCTGCAAACGGCCCAGGGACGCGTGCTGGTGGTGACCGAGTCGATTTTCAGCATGGATGGAGACGCAGCACCGCTGCGCGAAATTGTGGAGCTGAAAGCCCGCCATGGCGCATGGCTGATGGTGGACGAAGCCCATGCCGTGGGTGTGCTGGGACCGCAGGGCCGCGGACTCGCCGCTGAAATGGGCGTTTCCCAGCAGGTGGATCTGCACATGGGCACGCTGAGCAAGGCATTCGGCCTGAGCGGTGGCTATCTCGCGGCGTCACGAAAGGTCGTGGATCTTCTCATTCAGCGCGCACGCAGTTTTATTTATACCACTGCTCCGCCCGCGCATCTGGCGCACGCGCTTGGGATCATTTTGGAGGTGATTCGCAGTGAGCACGGGACGGCGCTGCGACGGCAGGTACACCTACGTGCGCAGCAAATGCAGCAGCTGTTGTCTGAATCCGGCATAGCCTCCACACCTGTCCCCGCCGCCATTCTGCCCGTGATTTTGGGAGAGGCCTCACGGGCCATGGAGGTCAGCGCCTGCCTGCGGGAATCAGGGTTCCTCATTCCATGCATTCGTTACCCCACGGTGGCGCGGGGCAGCGCCAGACTGCGCATCACCCTCAGCGCATGGCACTCTGCCGCCCAGATCGAGGCCTTGGGAGTTGCGCTGCGGGATCTCCTTTAGCGTCAGGGGCTGGGTGCCTGCCCTAAAATCTCCAGCGCGCGTTTTCGCGCATCCTGGACCTCCTGACGGTTCAAGGTGAAGCCGTTTTTTCCCGAGGCCATCAGATTCGTCCGTTCCTGGCGATGCTGCAGAAACAAGACATGCCCCAGCTCATGGGCCGTGACCCGGGCCACAATATTCATCGTGCCACCCGTGACTTTTTGATACTCCGGATTCTCACAGACAACGACGGGTTCGCCGTAAAAGAAGCCATTGGGCCCCATGTCGTTCACGAAGCACACATCGATGGCCGTGGGGCTGAATTGATGGGTCGGAATGGCTGTCCTGATCCAGTTGCGGTCTTTGATATACCACCTCTTTGCAGGTATTTCATTCGCTTGCAGCGTGTCCACACCTTCCACTTCAAAATAAATCCCTGCCTGAGCCCAGATTGCGTTTACCTCCACAAAAAGCGCCCGCACTTCCTTTTCCGTAAGCGTTGTTTGCAACCTGGGGTTCCTTTCTGACTTAACCAGGTGTGCGCGCACTTTCAAAGTGATTCTGGAAACCGCATCTGCGGCTCCCGCCGAGCATGATCCGACAACCAGCGCCAATAATGTCAGCAAGCGAATCATCAGGCTAAATAGCCGTGCTTATACCCCCCTTCAACCAGCAAGTATTATCGATTTTCAGACCTCTTTTTGAGGGAACTCGGGGTTTCGTTCAAAAAAGGGTCAAAAATGCACGAAAAAAGCGCGAAAAAAGCTTCGCAGATAAAGAAAATACTTTCCAGTAGTTACAGCACCTGCTAGCTTCCGTTCTGAACGGCTCACGTACTTTGGTGCATAACGCAAGTTTTGTGCCAACTCATGCGAGTGTCCGACCTCAAACCAACCAACCTAATACCAAACTAATCAGACTATGAAATTGAACGCATTGCTGAAGACTCTGGGGTTCTTGGCTCTGGCCGCCACTCCCGTTGTGGCCGGTCCATCCGCCCCTGTTAAGAACCCGATCGCTCCCCCTCCGGCGAACGATGACCTTGGCATCACCGCCTCCCTGGGCTATGATTCCAACTACGTGTGGCGTGGCATCAACTACGGCCAGCATTGGGTCCGTGCCGGCCTCAATGGCGCTCTCCTCCTCGTCGGCGGTGCCGGTGAAGACGGTGCAGGCAGCACCTCCCTTCTCTGGAACGTGGACTACGGTTCCCTTGCAGGCGACCAGGACAGCTTCTCCCCTTCCATCCTCGGACCCACCGGTGGTGCCGTCAAGACCACCAGTTCCTTCCAGCGCCTCCAGCTCGGTGCCGCCGTCTCGCATGACTTCGGTCCTGCCAGCGTCAGCTTCGGCTACAGCTTCATCCACAACATGGGCTCCCTCGCCAATGGTGCTGGCCTCAATCAGCTCGTCATCCCTGGAACAGGCGGTTACGGAATGAATGACATCCAGCAACTCACTCTGGGCGTCAACACCAACCTGGGCCCCATCAACGTGTCCTCCAGCGCCAACTATGACTTGTTCAATGGCGGCTGGTACTTCGACCTCAATGCGAAGTCCACCATCGCTGTGACCGATGCCATCAGCATCGTCCCACATGCTGGTCTTGGCTATGGCCTGCACTACAATGCTGGCTTCACCCAAGGTTCCCGCAACCTCATCGGTGGCGCTGGCCTCTTCGGTAGCAACAGCGCAGCTCGTGGTGGTGTCACGGGTTGGACCGCACTGAACGTTGGTCTTGATTTCCCCATCAAGCTTAACAGCCGTGCGACCCTTACCCCCTACGTGGCCTTCAACCTGCCCATGGGTCCCTTCCAGAACCTGGCCCGCTCCTCCACGCTGCCTTACGCTCCTGGCGTCGGTGGCGGCCCAGCCACCGCTTTCCACAGCGTGGCCTACTACGGCGTGACCCTCAGCGTCCGCTTCTAATCTGATCGTTCTCTGAACGATTGATTCAACCCTCCAAGGTTTTCAAAACCTCCCGGTGCAAACCGGGAGGTTTTTTATTTTACCGGTAGCGCCACGCCGATCCGGCCGCCCTGCAAAAGCTCTGGCGCTCGCACCGGCGACACCGTTTCATCGAGGATGCACTTCGTTAAACCAAGTTTCAGATCATGGTACTGAACCACCCATGAGGGCCAGCGGTTATCGCTGCCCCAAGAGGTGCAGGCACTCATAGCTATGTACAATTGGTCACTGGCCGCCAGCGAACCCAGTTGCCCCAAGGAGCAGCGGTCTGGATCAACCCACGGGACCTGCGCGCACTCTGCAGAGAAGTCCCCCAGCTTTTGCTGGTGAGTATCTCGCCGCCTTGGGATTTCGCATATCAATTCAGAACTCTCACGGGTTCCGGCATTTCGTGTTTAAAAGGCACGTTCCATGCGACCGAATTTTTCGCCCCCTTCATCGGCTTGGAGAACTTTGGTCTCCAGGTCGGCATCTCGGCAAAATGCCGAGTCATGTTAGCTTGAGGGCCTACCTGAAGATGCCGACCCTAGGCGCCGCCATTCTAAGCATCAGTGTTTTTGATGGAATTTTAACGATTTTTGCCAAGCGCTTAACTTGGCACGCCTCTTGCTTATTCGAGTGTCGCCAGCTGCACTGCCATCCCGGCCAGTACAGCGCCTCAACACCAACAATAACTAAACTCGACCCAACACATGAAGCCCAAAAGCATGACATCATTCATTGCCAAGTCGGTGACCGTTCTTGCTGCCTGTGCAGCGCTGAACGCCTCCGCTGACACGCCGGCCGCCAAAGGCCCGGCCGCCAAAAACCCCGTCCCGCCTCCCGCCGAACCGGGCGCTCTCTTCGACTCGATCGGAGCCACCTTCGACGCTGGTTTTGACAGCCGCTACTATTTCCGCGGTCTTTGGTTCGCTGACAACATCATGTGGTCCGCTTTCAACCTTGCCGTGCCGATCATCGGTGGCTCGGGTGAAGACGGTGTCGGAGCCCTGACCTGGGGCATCGGCGGCGCCTACATCAACACCGCCGGCACTCCCTATCCGAATCCGGCCGGTGGTCCTGGCACCAAAAGCGCCTCTGGCTTCCAATATTCTGAAGTGGATGCCATCACCAACCTGACCTACAACGCTGGTTGGGCCAAACTGGGAATGCAGTACCAATACTACTTCTATCCAGATAACTACGGTGGCAGCATGAACGGCCTTCCCAACGCGGGTTTCGACCCGGAATTCGCGCTGAAAGGCGCGGGTGAGCTTGGCTGGACCATTACCGTGCCGATCAAGTCCTTCAACATCTATGCAGGCTACTACTATGACTTCCGAATCAATGGTCAGTACATCTCCCTCGGTGCTGATTATACCTTCGCCGTCAATGATTGGCTGAGCATCGTTCCTTCCGTCGCCACCGGCTATGGCATTGACTACTACACCGGTAACGGCTCCGCCGGCACCGGCCTGGTGGGCAACTACGGCCAAAGCCTGCAGAACGCTCCGAAGTCTGGTTTCACCCACCAGCTCTACACCATCGCCGTGCCAGTCAAGCTGACCAAGTCCGTCACCTGGACGAGCTACGTCGCCCTGAACCACAGCGACAAGCTGCGTGCCGCCCTCAACACGACTCAGAACGAGTTCTACTGGGGAACGAAGCTGAGCTTCGCCTTCTAATTTGCGGGGCTTCAAGCCTCACAAAAACACATCTGATTAGTCCTAGCTCCCGGCCAGACCGTTCAACTGGCCGGGAGCTTTTGTTTTGGCGCGGAGCGTCTTCCTGCATAGCATCTGCGCCGCATGACTGAACACCCGCTCAACTGGAACTCGAACAACCTCACCCACGGCTGGCAGCGCGGCGTCACCGCCTTTTTTTGGGGCTTGGGTTTTAAGGAGGAAGATTTCGACAAGGCGCAAATCGGCATCGGCACCCCCCTGCTCGATGGCAACATCTGCAACGTCCACGCGCACGAGCTGGCCCAGCTCATCGCCCAGGGCTGCAAGGACGCGGGTCTCATCGGCTTTCCCTTCGGAGTCTCGCCTGTGAGCGACAACATCACGCAGGGCAACATTGGCGGAGCGGCCTCTCTTTGCTCGCGCAACCTCATGGCCAATGGCGCGGAAATGATCTGCACATCGCATAGTTACGATGCGCTGATCGGCCTGCATCATTGCGACAAAAACGGCCCCGCCTTTGCCATGGCGCTGGCACGCACGAACTACCCCGGCCTCATCGTCAACGGTGGCAGCATCATGCCTGGGTGCCATAAGGGGCACTCCACTTCCATCCTCGATGTGTACGACGCTGCAGCCAAAGAAAAGCAGGGGACGATGAGCTATGAGGAGTCCGAGCAGATCATCCGTACCGCATGTCCCGGCGCGGGTGGCTGCGGCATCGCCGCTTCCTTCAATACCTGGGGCATCGCCCTCGAAGCCATGGGTCTCAGCCTGCCGGACACTTCCTCCATGCCCGCCATCGAAGCGGGCAAGCGCGAGGAATGCCTGCGCGTGGGCAAGGCCGTGCGCCGCCTGCTGGAGATGAACCTGCGCCCGCGTGACATCATCACCAAGGCATCCATCACCAATGCCATGACCGCCATCTGCGCCATCGGCGGCTCTACCAATGGCGTGCTGCATATTCTTGCCGTCGCACGCGAGGCCGGTGTCGATTTCGACCTCCGTGACGTGCAGGCCATCGCACGGCGCACGCCAGTGCTGTGCAATTTTGCTCCGCGTGGTCGTGGCACCATGGTGGATCTGCATCGCCTCGGTGGCACCACCATGCTGCTGAAGCACATCATGAAAACCGGCCTGCTGGATGGCTCCTGCATCACCGTCACCGGCCAGACACTGGCGGAAAACCTCTCCAACGCCGCGGAAGTCCCCTTCCCAAACGAGCTCATCGCGCCCATCACTGCTCCGTTCAAAGAGTTCGCCGATATCCAGATCTGCTTTGGTAACCTCGCACCCGACGGTGTGGTCTTCAAAGTATCCTCGCTGGACGAGCCTAAATTCCGTGGCACAGCGATCTGCTTCCACGATTCCAAAGGCGTCTCTGATGCCGCTGCGGCAGGCCGAATCCGCCCCGGCCACATTGTTGTTATTCGCGGCTGTGGCCCCGTAGCGCTGGGCATGCCGGAGATGCACGTGGCCAGCGCAGCGCTCGCGGTACCGGAGCTTTATGGCAAGGTCGCGCTGCTTTCAGACACCCGTGTGTCCGGTGTCTCGGGCGGAGCCGTGGGTGTGCATTGCAGCCCCGAGGCCGCCGTGGGCGGCCCGATTTCCGTCGTGGAAGATGGGGATGAGATCGAGTTCGACCTCCTGGCCGGGACCATCCACGTGAATGCCGATCTCGATGCCCGCCCGCGCACGATCTTTCCCGTCAGCCATCCTTTTGGCTACCTTGCGGATTTCGCAGCCACGGTCACTCAGGCCCATCAAGGCTGCGTACCCCGCTGGGTGGCAGATCGCAAAAAGTAACCGCTTTCGCGACCTGCCCTGCGCCCCTTTAAAGCCCAGCCGTGGTCCACGGGAACACGGCTACTTTGCCATCTTCGCCGCCAGCAGCACCGCCTCCACGAGGCTGCGCCCATTGGCCTTGCCCTGCCAGGCAATGTCGCACGCCGTGCCGTGATCGACGCTGGTGCGCGGCACTGGCAGCCCGAGCGTGGTGTTCACCGCCGTGTCAAAGGCCAGAGCCTTGAGCGGGATGAGCGCCTGGTCATGATACAGACAGATATACGCGTCCACCGCACGGCGTTTCGGGGCGATGAAGGCGGTATCCGGCGGCAGCGGTCCCTCGACGGTGTGCCCTTTCGCACGCGCCGCCTGGATGGCAGGCACAATGATCGTTTCCTCCTCGCCCCGGCCAAACAACCCGTGCTCCCCTGCGTGTGGATTGAGCCCGCAAACCGCGATGCGAGGCTTTTTCCCTCGCACCAGCTGCACCGACTCCGCGGTCAGCTCGATGACGTCCAGGATGCGCTGCGTCGTCAAAGCGGGCACCACATCCTGGTAGCCAATGTGCACGGTCACCAGGCTGCAGATCATTTCCTCAGAAAAGAAAGTCATGCAGCTGCGCTCCGCCTGCATCTTCTCCGCAAACATCTCCGTGTGGCCGGGATAAGTAATGCCTGCGGCATGCAGCGCCTCCTTGTTCAGCGGAGCCGTGGCCACTGCGGCCACCTGCCCCGCCAGCGCTGCTTCGATGCTCTTTTCCACGTAGCGATAACCGGCCGCCCCGGTTTTGGCACTCACGGTGCCCGGCGTGAAATCCTCCGCATCAAATCCGTAAACATCCAGCACAGCAGGCTCTTCGATGCCCCCACACTTCTCAGCCCAGCCAATCTCACTGATGATACGGTTTGGCGCAGGAAGTCCGGTCTGCCGCGCACAGCGTGCAAGCAGCCGCGCATCGCCAAACACCACCGGCGTGGCGACCTCCCGCACTTCCTCATTGGCGAGCAGTTGCAGACAGATTTCGGGACCGACCCCCGCGGGGTCGCCCATGGTGATGGCGATGAGTGGTTTAGGCATGAACCTTCATTCTGGCTCAACGCAGCACCTTGTCGAGAAACTTGGCAACGATGGCCGTGCGTTCCTCATCATAAAACTCCGCGCCACCGTGCCTGCTTCCGGGCATGATGATCAGCGTCACTGGCAGTCCCAGCGTCTCATAGGCCTTGGCAAGTTCCTGGGATTGCTGCGGCGGCATCTGCGGATCCGCATCGCCATGAATAAGCAGCAGTGGCGGGTCTTTCTTGTCCAGATGGGCGACCGGACTCGCCAGCCGCGCCAGTTCCACCTTCTTGTCCGGAGTATCTCCCAGCAGCAGCTTTAGCGCCGGAATGCGAAACTCCAGGCCCTTCGGCGTACTCTGGGCGAGAATCGTCTCCAGGTTCGAAGCCCCGTAATAACTCACAATCACCTGTACATCGCTGCTTTGATCAGGATGCTCGCCCACCTTGCCCTCGAGCTGCGTGTTGCCATTGCTCACTCCCACCAGCGCCGCCAGATGCCCGCCGGCGGATGAACCCAGAATGCCAAGTTTGCCTGCATTGACATGAAGCCGGCCTGCATTGGCCCGCAAAAAACGAATCGCCGCTTTGATGTCATGCCCCTGAGCCGGAAACGGCGCCTGCGTGGACAGCCGGTAGTTCACGCTCGCGATGGCGTAACCCTTCTCATAGAGATCCACAATGGGCACATCCTCCTTCGATCCTGCCCGCCACCCGCCACCGTGCACATACACGAGCAAAGGCGGGTTATCCCCCGGTGGCCGGTGCAGATCCAGCTTGAGCGAAAGCTCGCCCACTTTGGCATATTCGATGTCCGCCTGGGTGTCAGCGAATGCTGTGGCAGTGAGAAATATCAGGGAGAAAAACAGGACCTTCATGGCTCGAACCTCATCTGCTCTGCCGGGACTTCCAGCCTGATTTTCGTACCGTACTCCAGCCCCGTCGTCCATGGCAGCAGCAGTTCCAGCACATCTGGCTTTTGAAAGTGCACCGGCTTCGTGTCGGGATGCGGAAAGTAGATCCATCCACTGACCGGTTCGGCACTCTCCCGATGCACCGTGACATCGAAGAACGAAAAATCCTCCGCCGGATCCACCGGATGCCACTTCAATGCCCGATACGTATGCCGCGGCTGGACCACCCGGTAACTCAGCGGCGCGATGCTCACATTCAGCGTGCCCGGATAAAACGCGCTCAAATCCAGCCCCAGTTCTTTAAAGAACGGCAGCTGCATTCTCAAAGTGCCACCTGGAAACTTCGGATTGCCATTCAACCCAGAAGCCACGCGATGGCCTTGAACAATGGTGGCGGGGATCATGCCAGTATCTGCTTGATCACATGGCAAGGCTCCACGCCAGTCAGTTTGAAATCGAGCCCTGCTTTGCTGAAAGTCAGCCGCTCATGGTCGATGCCCAGGCAGTGCAGAATCGTCGCCTGCAAATCGGCCACGTGCACTTCGTCTTCGACAATGTTGAAGCCCATCTCATCCGTCGCCCCGAGAGTGACACCGCCCTTGATGCCGCCGCCAGCCATCCACATGGTAAACGCCTGCGGATGATGATCCCGCCCCAGGCTGCGGCCGAGCGACACGCTGGCCTCCACCATTGGCGTGCGACCAAACTCACCACCCCACACGACGAGCGTGTCATCCAGCAGACCACGCTGCTTCAGGTCTTTCACCAGCGCGGCGCTGGCCTGGTCCGTGGCCTTGCAGTTGTTGCGCACGTTGCCCTCCACATTGCTGTGCGCGTCCCAGCCCTCGTTATAGACATTGATGAAGCGCACGCCGCGCTCCACCATGCGCCGCGCCAGCAGGCAGGCACGGGCAAAAGACGGCACCTTGGGATCGCAGCCGTACATTTTCAGCGTGGCTTCATCCTCCTTGCTGAGGTCCATCAGTTCCGGCGCGGAACTTTGCAGGCGATACGCCATTTCATAATTGGCGATGCGTGTGGCCGTCTCGCCGTCGCCATCCAGCTTGAGGCGGCGCTGATTCATCGCGTTGATGAGCTCGATCGTGTCGCGCTGCGTCCCCGCCTCTATGCCCTGCGGCGTGCTCACATTCAGGATGGGATCGCCCGTGTTGCGAAAGCGAGTGCCGGAATACACGCTCGGCAGGAAGCCGCTGCTCCAGCAGGCCGCACCGCCGCTGATGCCGCTGCCCGTGCTCATCACCACAAAGCTCGGCAGATCGCGCGTATCCGCCCCCAGGCCATAAGTGATCCACGAGCCCATGCTCGGCCGCCCGGGCTGGGAGAAACCGGTGTTCATGTAAATCTGCGCCGGCGCATGGTTGAACTGCGTCGTGCGGCAGGACTTCACAATGGCGATGTCGTCCACCACCGTGGCCAGATGCGGCAGCACCTCGGAAAGCTCCGCACCGCACTGCCCATGCTTCGCAAACTTGAAGCGCGGCCCCAGCACGGCGGCATCCGGCCGGATGAAGGCATAACGCTGCCCGCCGATGATCGAAGGCGGCAGCGGCTTGCCTTCGTACTTCGTCAGCATGGGTTTGTTGTCGAACATCTCCAGCTGCGAAGGAGCGCCCGCCATGAACATATGAATGACCGCCTTGGCCTTCGGTGCAAAATGCGTCGGAGCCGCTACATTCGGACTCTGCGTCGCACCATAGGCTGACTCCGCCAGCAGAGATGCCAGCGCAATCTTGCCCGTGCCGACAGCACAGTCCTGAAAGAAGTGACGGCGGGTGATGTGGGAGGTGTTCATGGATGCGTGATGGCTTCGTCGAGGTTCAGTGCAGCACGGCTCACGTCAGCCCAGAGAGCTTCATCCGTGACTTTCCTTTCGCGCTGCTTTTGCAGAAAAGCTTTCAGCATGGCCAGTTCGTCCGGCGCGGCCGGCCGCGTGGCCACACGGCGGAAGATGTTTTGCAGCCGCTCGTCATCGCCCTGATTTTCCGCAATGACCTGTTTTGCCATGGCCTGCGCCGCTTCGATGAACATCTGGTCATTCAGCAGCGTCAGTGCCTGCAGCGGGCTGTTTGAAACTTCGCGTTTCGCGAGGCACGATTCCCCCGTGGGCGCGTCAAACGTCGTCGCCATGGCAAACGGCGCGGTGCGTTTGGTGAAGGTGTAAAGGCTTCGGCGGAAGTGATCCTCCCCCGTGCTCACCGTCCACTCCACTTTGCCATACGTGCCTTCGGAGGTGACGCTGGCAGGCTGCGGCGGATACACGCCCGGACCACCCATCTTGAGCGACAGCACACCCGCAGCCTTCAGCGCGGAATCCCGGATGACCTCGGCATCCAGACGAAAACGCGCGCCGCGTGCCAGCAGCACATTCTCAGGATCCTTCTGCGCATGCTCAGGCGTGATGCGGCTGCTCTGCTTGTAAGTGGCGCTAGTTACGATCAGCCGGTGCAGCTTCTTCATCGACCATCCCTGCTTCACAAACTCCACCGCCAGCCAGTCCAGCAGTTCAGGATGGGACGGCGGGTCGCTCTGATAGCCAAAATCCTCCAGCGACTTCACGATGCCACGCCCAAAGAACGCCTGCCACTGGCGGTTCACCGTCACACGTGCGGTGAGCGGATTCTCCGGCGCAAACAGCCATTTCGCAAAAGTATAGCGGTTCGCAGGTGCATCCTTTGGCAGCGCCGGCAGAAAAGCCGGTACACCGGGTGTGACCTCCTCCTTCGGCTGCAGGAACTCGCCACGGTGGTAGCGATGCGTCACGCGTGGATTGTTCGCGGGCCGCTCCTCCATCACAAGCGTGGGCTGGCCGCGCGGCGGAGTCTTGCGAGCGATGAGCAGCGGCTTGGCGGCCTTCTCCATCTCGTCAGCCGTTTCGAGGAAGCAGAGCAGCATGGCATCGCGCTTCGATTTGTCTCCACTGGCCAGCGCCTCCTCAATTTCGGGCGGCAGTCCCGTGGCCTCAGCGTGATCGCTGGTCGTCACGGACACCCGGAAGTGGCCGAGCGGACAGGCAAAGTGCTTTTCAAACAGCAGCTTCAGGTCAAACCCGTTCGTCAAATCCACCGGCTGTTCAAAATGAAACACTGCAGCGTGCTGCACACCATAGCCACCCAGCACCTGCCAGCCGCTGGACATTTCGCCATCGAGCGTGGCGCCCGCATTGTTTTTCTTTTTCGCGGCAGCTTTCGCCTTGGCCTTGGGATTCGGCTTGGCGGCAGCCGCATCATTGATGCGGTCGTCCTCATCCTCATTGGTGTCCTCCGCCCCGGCGATTTTCATGCGCTGCCCGTTTTGAAAGGCCTGCAGTTCGCTCAGGAAAAAGCCGCCGAGCGGACCTTCGTAGTTTGTGAGTCCGGGGCCGTTGTTCGGCAGGCTGGGGTGCGAGGTGACTTCAATGCGCAGGGCGCGCACGCCTTGAATCGGCGCCTTGAAACTCAGATCATACACATCGCTCTTCGAGATATCGCCGCTGCCGAGTATGAACCCATCCGGTTGCTGCTCCAGGTGCGGCATGGTCGTCTCCATCTTCACCGGGCGAATGACCTGCCATTTAGAGGCCCGGTGCGCCTCCCCTTCCATCCATCCTGCAAAGCGGCTCTCCATGGCGGCCGTCCCGCCGGGAAACTTCGCAGGCAGTTCCGCTTCCAGTTTGGCTATCTTCTCGGCATGGGCTTTTTGCTGTGCCTCGATCTCCGCCGTTGGGATGAAGTAGGTCGGCTCGCTGGCGTTGTTCAGCAGCGCCATGGTTCGGTAATAGTCCGTGTGCAGAATGGGGTCATACTTGTGCGTGTGGCACTGGCAGCAGTTCATGGTCAGCCCCATCCAAGTCGTACCCGTCACGCCGACGCGATCCACCATGGCATAAAAGCGGTACTCATTTGGATCAATGCCGCCCTCCTCATTCAGCATCGTATTGCGATGAAATCCTGTGGCGATGAGATCATCCGGTGTGGCATGCGGCAGCATGTCTCCTGCAATCTGTTTGATGCTGAACTGATCAAACGGCATGTCCTCATTCAGCGCCTTCACCACCCAGTCACGATAGGGCCAGATCGAGCGCGGCCGGTCTTTTTCAAATCCGTTCGTGTCCGCATAACGCGCCAGGTCCAGCCAGCGCCGCGCCCAGCGCTCTCCGTATGTTTTGGACGCGAGCAGGGAGTCCACGAGCTTTTCGTAAGCATCCGCAGCCTTGTCATTCACAAACGCATCTGCCTCTGCCGGTGTCGGTGGCAGCCCCGTGAGATCCAGATAAACGCGCCGCACCAGCGTGTGGCGGCCCGCCTCCGCCGAAGGCTTCAGTCCTTCCTTCTTCAGCCTGTCCCGAATGAAAGCATCAATGGGGTGCACACCTGCCACCGGCAGCGCCTCCTGTTTCGGCGGCACATAGGCCCAGTGCGCTTCATAGGGCGCACCTTCTGCAATCCACTGCTTCAAAATGTTTTTCGCACTCTCCGTCAACACGGCCTTGGTATGCGGTGGCGGCATCACCTCATCCTCATCCGCCGAAAACACACGCTTGATCACCTCGCTCGCATCCGGCTTCCCTGGCACGATCGCCAGTTCTCCAGACTTCCCTTTGCCAATGGCCGAGTCACGCAGATCCAGCCGCAGCTTGCCTTTGCGCCCCTGCTCGTCCATCCCGTGGCATTTGAAGCAGTGCTGCGCCAGCACCGGACGCACGTCGCGATTGAAATCGACGGCGAATCCGGCTGCAGGCAGACCAAGGAGAAGAAGGATGGCGTGGCGTGTCATTGCGGTGGATTGAAAACGCCCGCAGGAGGCATTTTCTGACCATTAGACACGCCACGAGCAGAATCAGCCAACAAAAAGCCAGTTCTCTACTTTTCCTCCACCTTGATCTCCACCGGCGTTTTCGCCGTCAGGTCTTCAAGAGTGTAATAACCGGTGCCAGAGTGGGCCTGCTGAGTTTTCGGATCGGTCCAATACACCCGGCAGAAGGTCTTGCCTGTCACCCGGTTCTCCAGGGTGACCACGCCTTGATCATCGGCCACGATCTGCGTGGCCGTCCACGGCTGCTTTTTAAACTGCGCATACTTCTCGGCATCTTCCGCGGGCATGGTCATCCGGCCATAGGCCATCAGGTTGATCCCGGGCCATTCATACTGCACCGCGGCTCCGGCAGCCGGACTGCCATCGGGAAGAAGGATGTGCGCCGTTCTCGGCGCACATGGCTTGGTCTGCATGGTAACGACCTCTTTGCTGTTTGCCCCTGAGAGATTCACGAGTGTCGAACTTTCCACGCTCAGCGGGCCGCGGGTGGTCCAGCCTTTGCCTAGACCGGTCAGGTTCACCATGCCACGCGGCATGGACGTGAAGTGAAAGCGGCCGTCACGCCCCACCGGAGACCACACCGTCCACGGGACGCTCGGCGGATAACCCTTCTCGATTTTGTTCATCTCGCCCTCGGATCTCACATAGACTCTCGCGATCACACCGCCGCTGCCATCGTAATCGCCCGGCAGTCCTTCGATCCTCCCTTCGATCTCGACTCCCGGTGTGAGTGTCACCGCCGTTTGGATCTCCTGGTGCCGCTCATTCTCCACACCGATGGCTTTGGAGAAGAGCACCTTGCCCTCGGCAGTCTTGCCTTGCAGGAGAAAGCGCGGGGCATAATCCAAGGCGAGCCGCGTCTTCACCCTGCCACTCTGCAGAGGCTGGTTCTCCGCGATCATTCCAATGCTGCTGCTCGCTGACCACCTGACAATCGGATCCGCGATCGTGATGTCGACCGCCGTCTCAGGAAAGATTCGGATCTCGGTTTTTCTGCCATCCATCAGCTCGGTCATGCGGGACTTCGCTCCATCCTTCGCAGTGCAGATGATCTGCACCCCGGCTGCCCTGCGCCCAGGCACAGGCACGCGGGGAAAGGTCAGCTTGGCTTTGCCATTTTCATCACTGGTTGCCGTCACGGTTGTGACGATTGCCTTGTCCATGCCCATGGCGAGGTGGGCGTGATCCACAAAATCCAGCACTTCGATCTTCACTCCCGGCAACGGTTTCTTGTCTCCATCCGTCGTGGTGACCTCAGCCAGGCCATTGGGACCTTCAATGAAGACGGCGGGCTGCGAAGAGCGCGGTGCGATCTCCGCCCGCGGTTTGGGCGTGAGATCTTCATTGTCCAGAACGATGTCTTTCAGCCGCAAAGTAGTGGATGGATCCCCGGCCGCCACTTGAAAGCGCATCCACCTTCCAGCATCTCTCGGCAGGCCCATGCGGGCGTCCTTGGGGCTGATGGTAACACTGAGTTCATAATCCCCAGTCGGCAGCATCTCAGTGATGAAGCGCCCTTCCTGGTCCGGACGTGGAATGCTGGGAATGGTGGCCCCATCGCGTGAAATCGAAAGATGAATGTAGTGGTCGTCACTGCGGTAGGCTTGGCCCTCCGGCAGCACGATCCGCCCTTGGACAGCGCGCACCCCGCCCTCCATTCTTGCGATCATGCTGGTGCCCAGAGTCAGTTGCTGGCTGGCCTGCGGACCAGATCCCAAGGTTACCAATGTAGTCGGAAGATATTCAGTCTTGATCCCGGCTCCGCTGACCGTGACACCGCTGAAGTTCCCTCCCGGCAGCAGGCGGTCGATCTTGTATCCGCCATTCTTGTCCGTGGTGATCTTGACACTGTGCCTGACTTTGAGCACGTCAGGGCTGGACACCAGATCCGGACTTCCCTGGGCGTGGATGCGCACGGTCGCTTCCGCCAGTGGGCTGCCGTCATTGCGGATGATGCGCCCGCTGAGAGTTGCCCAGCGCTCGAGTTTAAAAACCACCCCGGGTTTCAGATCTCGTGCCTGCATCCGTGCAAAACCCGCCTTGGGATGCATGGCCACCACCCACAGCTTGTCTTTAAGAAGAGGATCCACATCAGGAAGGCTGATGGCGCCGTCGCCTTCGGAATAGGCCAGGCTGATGAAAAAATTGCCGGCCGTCATCTTCACCCGATCGCTTGATCGCATCAGCTCTGGCGTGATCGGCCTGGTGCTCTCGTTCATCCACACTGCATCCTCCACCACCCATACCATGGCCTCTTTGACAGCCTCGCCTTCAAAATTCACCACCTTGCCAGGAATGCGCACCACGGGCTCCAACGCTGCGTCAAAGCTCGTCTCACGTGCCGTGAGATCGATGACCTTGGACTGGGAGGCCATGTCAGGCGCCCACGCACGCACGATGAGACCCTTCTGATCGCGCACCTTCACCGCCAAACGGTACTCCCCCGCTTCATTGGTGTGTGCAAAAGGCTGCTTCCACTCAAACCTGCTGACGATGTTGAACTTGTTTTCCACACCGGCAAACACACGCGCATCCTTGATGGGCCTGCCATCACGCTTGTCCGTTATTTTGCCCACGATCCACAATATTTTTGGCAGCACAAGGCGTCTCTCCCGGCCTTCACTGACCCCCTGAAAGACTTCACGGCTCGATTCACCAAAGGCTGCATGCTCAGCGCGTAGATTCAGCGAAGCCGATTTGGACACCTCTTCAAAGCGGAACTTCCCATCCTCACCCGTGGTCTGTTCCTTGCTGTCCCCTCTGCTGACCATGTTGATGGACAGCCGCACTTTCGCATCCTTCACCGCCTTGCCTTCTTCATCCACCACGATGCCCGTCACGACCGTCGTCGCCGATTCATCCGCAGCTTTCGCCACCACCTTCTTCGCCTCTTCCGCAGGCGAACTGGTCAGGCCGATGACCGCCAGCACCACGAATGCGCCGAGGCCCATCACCCAGCGCGTGCGCCGGCCTCGTGCGATGTCCATCAGCCCCTCGATCCGCAGGCGCAGGTCGCGCTTGTTTTCAGAGATGCCCAGCAGCGTGGCGGAGGTCAGCCACGTCATCCATCCCGTGGTCGCATAGCGCGTAAAGCCCAGCAGCACCTCTCCAAATCGATGCGCCTCCGTGGCATTCGTGCAGCTCAGCGCATGCGCATCCGCCGCCATCTCCGCCTCGGCGCGCAGCCGCCGTGCCGCGATCCACACCATAGGGTTGAACCAATGCAGTGCGATCACGATCGACGCCAGAATCTGCGCCCACAGGTCGTGCCTTTTAAGATGCGCAAGCTCATGCAGCAGGATCAGCTTGAGGGCGGCCGCATCTCTTCCCGCCGCTACTTGCCTCGGCAGCAAAATCACCGGACGCAGCACTCCAAAAAGTGAAGGCGCTCGTACCGCATCCGTGACCATCAGCCTCGGCGCATGACGCACACCCGCCAGACGACAGGCCTCATCCAGCAGACCGCTGACTTCGCTGAATGCCTCGCTGGCATCTTTGCGAATCCCCCGCTGCAGCCGCACATGCAACCCGGCCATGACTCCGAAAACAGCGGCTGCACCACCCAGCCATAGCAGACCCAGCATTTGCCGCAGCGACCACGCGGGAGCGGCTGCCACCGGCGCCTGCTGCTGCACCGTAGGACGGGTGGCGCTGGTCATTTCCACCGGCGTCTCCGCCTGGCTGACTGCGGGCACCTCAGCAGGCACCTCCACCATCGCCATTTCCACCGGAGCCGTCGCGGCTGCTGGTTCAATCACGGCAGGAACATCCGCCGGCCCATTTAAAGAAAAGGAAAAATGACCAAGGTCCGGCACAGTGAATCTCAGCAGCACCAGCAGCCAAAGACCATGCCGCCATGCGGCTGAGAGGTGGCGGCGAATCAGCAGCAGAACAAGCCCGACGACCAGCGTCAGAAGCGTGCCCTTCCAGGTTAACAGCATCAATGATTGCAGCCAGGGCTCGATGGGTTGGGTCAACGAGTTCATAAAGTTTTATTCGTTGGGTTTGATCTGATCCAGCAGCGCCTTGAGTTCGGCGATGTCCTTCTTCGTCAGCGAATGATGCTCCGCCACATGCGCGACCAGCGGCTGCAATGCGCCGCCAAATATCCGGTCCAGGAAACTGCGCGTCTCCTCCGCGACACACGCTGACCGCTCCACGGCGGGCGTGTAAAGGAAGCGGTTCCCCTGCGGCTCGGTTGCCAGAGCACCCTTGGCGGTCAACCTGGCCAGCAGCGTCACCACCGTGGCCCGCTTCCATCCCCTGCCTTCCTCCAGCAAGGCGACGATTTCCTGGGAGGTCCGCGGGGACTTCTCCCACAGCAGCTCCATGATGTCCCATTCCGCTTCGGTGATGGCGACAGCCTCGGGTGCCGGAGGCGCGGCATTTTGAACTCGTTTTTTGTTCATGTTTACAAGTGTAAGCAAAAACGCTTACACCTGTAAACAATTATTTTTCGTCCGATTCAATATCCGCCCGCACCGATCTTCCCGCCCGCCGCGTCCAGCGTTCCCGCAGCCTCGCGCTTGCGGTAGTCGTCCATCATCGCCGCGGTGGCCGTGGCGCCGCAACGGCTTCCGCCGAGGTCGCGCACCTTGATGAGTCCGTCCAGATCACGCACACCACCCGCCGCTTTCACCTGCACCTTCGGGCTGCAGCTTGCACGCATCAGCGCCAGATCGTGCTCAGTGGCCCCTTTATAATTGTAGCTGCCATCGGCCTGCTTCACAAAGCCGTAGCCGGTGCTCGTCTTCACCCAGTCGGCGCCTGCGCGCTCGCAGATCTCGCAGAGCTTGCGCTTGAAATCATCGCTGCTCAGGCCCGCGCCGCCGCCGGTCAGATAGTCGTTTTCAAAGATCACCTTAACCTTCGCGCCGTGCCTGTGCGCCTCGTCACAGACCGCCTTCACATCGGCTTCCACATAGCTCCAGTCGGCGCTCAGAGCCTTGCCAAGATTGACCACCATGTCGATCTCGTTCGCGCCGTCCTTGCAGGCCAGCTCCGTCTCATAGCGCTTCGACTCCGTGGTGCTGTTCCCGTGGGGAAAACCGATCACGCAGCCTACCAGCACACCGGAACCCTTCAGCCACTCCACCGCCTGCTTCACCGCATAGGGTTTGATGCATACGGAAGCCACCTCGTACTTCGCCGCCAGTTTGCATCCCGCCTCCAGGTCCGCGTCCGTCATCGTGGGATGCAGAAGGCTGTGGTCGATCATCTTGGCAAGGTCGGAATAGCTGTATTTCATAGTTGGGCAGAATTGGCTAAGCCAATTTCTAAATTGGCTTAGCCACTTGTCAAAGCCCGATTTCGCCCCAATGTCGCCTCCGTGGCCTCCATTCACGAACAACTGATCGAAAAGCTGCGGAAGCTCCTCCGCGGTCGCCAGTTCGCGCCCGGGGCCAAATTCCTGACCGAGCGCGAGGTTGCAGAACGATTCGAAACCAGCCGCCCCACCGCCAACAAAGCACTCAGCAGCCTCGTTTCCACCGGCCTCCTCGAGTTTCGCCAGGGCTCAGGCACCTTCGTACGCGAAAGCGTGCTGGACTACGATCTGCAACACCTCGTGAGCTTCACGGAAAAAGCGAAGGCCGCCGGCAAGACACCGGCCACCCAGGTCCTCACCTTTCAAAAGATGCCCGCACCCGCTGCTGTTGCCCAATCTCTGAAGGTGCCTCTTGGCGAACCTTTGCTTTACCTGGAGCGCGTGCGCCTCGCGGACGGACAGCCCGTCATCTATGAGCGCCGCCATGTGGTGGCACGGTTCTGCACTGGCATGACCAAGACAGATGCCAAAGGCTCTCTTTATGCCTGCTGGACCACGAAATGCCGCCTCACCATCTCCGGAGCTGACGAGTCCATCCGTGCCGTGAATGCGTCAAAGCCTCAGGCGACCGCCCTTGGCATCGCCCCAAACACCGCCTGCCTGCTCGTCATCGCCACCGGCTTTCTCGAAGGCGGCACTCCACTGTGGTATGAAGAGACTCTCTACCGCAGCGACGTCTATGAATTCCGCAACCAGCTCGGCGGCGTCTCCGGCCCCAAGCCGGCGCAGGGACGCATTCGCTGAGCCTACTCCAGACGAATCTCCGGACTCGAGACAGTAAGAGTGGAGCCATTCTCCTCCTGCGCATGGACGGTGATCACATCCAACGTCTTCACCTCTCCCTCAAGTGAGACTTCACCACTGAATGTATGGCCCCCGCTCTTGACCAAAGGTGCTGAGGTCCACGCATCAAACTCCATGGCGATCGAGTAATCCGGATGCCGGTTCACCGACCACCACACGCTGTTTTCCTGCGGCTCGCTATGGTCTGGGAAAACAACTTTCACCCTGAGCTTGCGCGCTGCCTTGTCCCACTGCGCGTTCACCTGCGGCGGTGCCACCATGTGGCGTGCACCAAAGAAGTGATGCAGCGCAAAAGCCCGGAGGTTTTCATCCACCTCTGGCAATCCGCCCACGGACTTCACAAAGCCCGCCTCCTTCGCTCCCCCATGCTGCCCGCCAGGCACAATGTACACAGGAAGCTGCGGGAAGCGCCGTCCGAGTTCAACGAGCCCCGGACTGACGTTGTCATTGGAGCCTTGGTTGTAAAAGATCTCCGTGCCGCGCTTCTTCAGCACATCCAGATGGTTTGTCGTGCAGCAGGCTTCCCAGGCCGCATTGCACGCGGTTTTCATCTCAGCCTCACTCCAACCACCATCACGCGCCATCTTCACCGTGATGCGTTCGTCCGAGCGTGCCTTCTGCCGCACCAGCAGCTTCTCCCTGCCGATTGGATCGGTCATGGCCGCAATAAACTCCTCGTTCATCTTCGTGATCTCCGCGGGCAGCATCCCTTCCACATACGTTCCACCCGGACTCTCAATCACTGGCGCAACAACGGGCATGATGGCCGTGATGCGGTCATCCGCGATGCCTGCCGCCGCCGTGGCCACGCCGCGCTTCGAGCCGCCCGTGGCCAGCACCTTCTTCGGCTGAAACACATCCTTCTCGGCCATCGCCGCCGTCAGTGCCCGCATGTCGCTGATGCCCCAGATCCACGCGGGCGTGTAGCGCGTGCTCTTCGTCTGGATGAAATGCTCCTCCATCATCAGATGCAGTTGCCCCACCGGCTCCATGGCATCGATCGGCACCATTCCGATGAACACCAGACCCACGCCGTTTTCCTTGAGCAGGCGCAGCTTCGCACCGGAGGCGGCCGCCGGCTTCAGTTGCAGCCCCGCGTTCTCAATGATCACATTCGTGCAGACTCCGCTCGCGGGCGCCAGCATGGTCACCGGCAGCCGCACCTTCATTCCCGGCCACCACTCGCACACCGTGATCTCCACCAGCTTCTGCCGGATCGCAGCATCCTTGGGGTGGGTCTGCCACTCCATGATGACCTTCGTTTCCAGCGTGCTGGTGTCGCGAATGGCTGCCATGTCGAAGCCGCCGCTGATGATGTCCGCGTGAATCCAGACGGCGGCAGAAAAGAGGGCGGCGAGAAAGACGGCGTATTTCATGCCTCACTCAACGCGCCCAAGTGAGGACTTCTGTATGCAAAGCATCCGTCCGGCTCACGTATGTGCTTCACTATGCTCCTCCGCGCCCTGCTTTTCCTGCTGTTCATTCCCGCCGTTTCACTCGCGGATGACATGAAACCCTTCACAGCCGAGGAAACGCGCGCCTTTGCCCGCGAACTCTGCGATTTCGCCGTTCAGCACCACATGAAGCGCGATGACTCGCCTCAGCGCGGCATGATGTATGAATACCTCTGGTGGGCCAAGCGCGGCCAGCCGGACCAGTTCGTCGAGGGCGAGGCCCTGGACACCATGCACGACGGCGCGTGGTTTGGGAACGCGATGGTGAACGCCCACCGCGCCACGGGAGACGCACATTACAAGGAAGTGCTGCTTCAGTGGCTGCTGCCCTTCTATTTGAAAATGCTCAACCACAGCGCTGAGCTTTTTTCCTCCGACATAGTCGATGTCAAAGAGGACATGAAAGACGTCTGGAAGACCAGCAAGGAATGGCTGCTGCAAGGCCGCGAAAACGGCTTCGTCCCCTACTGGTGGGACGACGGCTCCTCAGTCAGTCTGGACATGCTGCGCGCCAAATCCGAGCGCCCATGGTACCCCTGCACGAACACGCTCTCAGGAAAGCCCAATCCGGAGTTTCGCCTCAGCGGCTGGTCGCACGGCAGTTCAAACCACCTCGCCCAGGATCTCGCCATCCTCCTCCAGCAGTCATGGGTGATGCTGCACACCTCCAAAGATCCCGCCGAACAAAAGCTCGCCGCTGAATGTGCGCTCGCCGCAAAGAATCTTCAGGAATGCCGCGTGCGCCATGGCGCCGGCAGCATCCCCGATGTCGTCGCAGCCTGTGCCATCACGAATGCCGACGCCGAACTGATGAAGCGCGTTCCCTCATGGGAAAAGGAATCCAAACTCTGCACCGAAAACCACTTCACCCGGGCGGTGCGCGATTTCAAACCCGGTCAGAAAAACAGCACGCCTGCATTCGCGGATGATGACATGTACCTCTACTACGCCGGCATTGCAAAGCACGGCAAGCTCACCCGTCCCCTCGCGCTGAAGCTTGCCTTCGATGCCTTCTCAAATCCCATCCTCTGGCAGATGTACCGCGATGACGCCCCCGTGCCTCCCGGCATCAATCGCTTCGATCTCACCACGCTCAATTTCATCGACGGCAAGCCCGAGCACTACGCCTCCCAGGGCAAAGGCCCGCATGGCAAACCGCTGCCCATCGGGTCACGCATGGGGCCGCAAAACATGGCCCTCTGCGGCTGGGCGCTGCAGTCGCTGAGCCAGGGAGGTGACTTCGCCACCACCTTGGATCAAGTGAAAGCCGAAGTCGAAAAGATCACCGGCAAACCCTGCCCCCATGCCGATGTGAAGGCCTGGCTGGAGCGCGAGCTCGGCTGCGGTCTGCGGACCTGGCAGAACATCTTCAAAGAACACGGCTACATTCCCACCGGCATCGGCTGCCAGAGCGCCCTTCCCGGAGTGGCCAAAGACGTGTTCTCAGACAGCGGAGGCTACGCCCACCTCATCACCGCCGCCTCCATGTGGCTGATGTATCTCGAAGGAAAGCGAGACTGGGAAATGTGGAATTGAAATGAAAACAGCCCTGCAGACTCTCATCTGCAAGGCTGCTCAAATCATCGCTTCGACCGAAGATTACTTCAGCGCCGACTCCACATTGCCCACGATGTCCTTGCCGGGCTTCAGCGTCTTCGCGCCGGGTGTCCACTTGGCCGGGCAGGCCTCGCTCGGGTTCGCCATCAGGTGGACGTTCGCTTCCATTTTGCGGACGAGTTCGCCCGCGTCACGGCCCACGTTGTAGAAGTTCACTTCAGAAGTCACCAGCTTTCCTTCAGGATTGATGATGAAGGTGCCGCGCAGCGCCAGGCCGGTGCCGCTGTCATACACGCCGAAGAGGCGGCTCACAGCGCCAGTGGTGTCCGCAGCGAGCGTGTACTTCACGTTCTTCATCAGGCCTTCGGTGTTGCGCCACACCATGTGGGCAAACTTCGTGTCCGTGGACACCGCCACCACATGCGCACCGAGGCTGGCCAGCTTTTCCTGCTGATCCGCCAGATCCGCCAGTTCGGTCGGGCAGACGAAGGTGAAGTCGGCCGGGTAAAACACCAGGACGGTCCATTTGCCGGCCTTCTTGATGTCGGCCAGTGAAACCTTGCCGAAGTCACCATGCGACGGCTCATAAGTTTCCATTTCGAAATCGGGAACGTTGGAGCCGACAGAGACGAGAGTTGTTTCCATGAATGTGCGAAGTTGTAGGGGGTTGCGGCGCTTCTAAAACGCCAGGGAGAGCCCGACTTTTGACGCGCAATCCTTCACCGGTCAAACACTAAGGCTTCATTCCACCGAAAAGCCGATTGTGCGCTCGTGGCGCATCATCCGTTCAGTATTTTGCACATCCTTGAAATGGTACAGTTCCGCCAGCGAGTACGGACGCTCCTCGGAGAGCCGCACTCCGAGTTTCTCCGCCAGCATGGCCGCCCGCTCCCAGTCCAGCAGATCAAATTCACGGAAAAATCTCTGCCTGCCGGGCCGGAGCACTGCTGCATCCAGATCCTTCACCTCGCTGTTGATGGTGCAGATGAGGTGCGCCTGCACGATGTCTCCGATAAATCCATCGGTGAAATTCAAAAGACTGGAGGCCAGCCCGTCACGCAGGTCATGCCGGTCCAGCAGCAGCTGTTCCGCATCTTCGAGCACCAGAACCAGCACCGCGTCTTTGAACCGTCTCCTTTCGTTCGCGAGGAAGTCGGAGATGTTCGTCCGCAGCAGCCCAAAGGAGTCCACCGGCAGGTAGTAGAACCGGTGCGTCTCTGTCAGAGAATAGATCAGATGGCGCAGAAACGAAGTTTTGCCCGTACCGGGCTTGCCCCGCAGAATGGAAAGACCGCTCTGCCCCAGGCCGCGGCCGAAACGGGCACACCACTCCGCAAAGTCCGCACCGTAGTGCAGATTCAGCATTTCATCTGAAAGCGCATACTCCGGCTTCAGCGGAATGCGTTTCGGCCTTCTCACATCTGTCACCAGGAAAAATCCGGGGGCGTCATCACTCGCAGTGAAGTGCTTCCGCAGCATCATGGCATCCTCTGCGGCGCTCCTGGGCGAGTCGGCTGTGACCGTCAGTGTGTACTCCTTTTCGCGCTCTTTAGCGCCATAGGAGCTGTTGGACTTGATCATGAAAAGCCAGAACGACCTTTCCGACCTTCGGAACAGCATCATGGTCCAGTAGGCTCGAATTTCTTTGCCCACCGGATCCGGCTCCAGCTCCTGCCCGCTTCGTGCGAGGTCAGCACCGTACTGTTCCGCGATGACATCCACGTCGAACTCGGCCACGCATCGGCAGCGGTGCAGGGTGCGGTCACGGAAATGCCTTTCGATGAAAGACTCTGTCGTCTCCTTTTCATAGACATTTTCGACTAGGAACGGCCTGCGTTTTCCCTGTTCGCCTTGAGGTGTGTTCGACTGTGACATGACTTATGGCGCCATAGAAGCACCATTACTTGCTCCTGAAAATCCCGCTCTGCACCACGGCTAAAATCAGATCCCGCATTCCGTGCCCGCGTGCCTTCGATTGTGTGACGATCTTGTCGATCTCGCCGCGGTCGGCGAACCCCATGGCACGGCCGGTGGCAAAGGTCAGAATTTTCTCCGCGATGCAGCGCGCCACTCGGTCCTGGTCGGAAAGCAGTATTTTTTGGAACTCCTCCATGCCGGCAAATTTTGCCCCGGTGCTGAGTTCTCCTGCAGCGTCCACCGGCGGTCCCAGGCGATAGCGCACACGGCGGCCATCCACCTTCAGATTCACCTGCTCTCCTTTGTCGATGCTGCGGAAGCGGTCACGCCAGCCGCCGATCACGTCATAGCTCTCCAGCGCGAAGCCCGGCGGATCGATCACCCGATGGCAGCCGTTGCAGCTCTCCATGTTGCGATGCTTGTCGAGCAGCTCGCGCAGCGTCGTTGCTCCACGGATGTCGGGCTCCACTCCAGGCACCCCCGGTGGCGGCGGGGGCGGCTCCATGCCCAGCAGGCGGTCCATCACAAAAATCCCCCGCACCACCGGCGATGTGTTCGTTCCGTTCGCCGAGACTTTCAGCACACTCGCCTGCGTCAAAACACCGCCGCGATGGCTGCCATCAGGAATCTTGACCTTCCTCATCTCAAGTCCGCTTACACCGGCGATGCCATAATGCCGGGCAAGACGGGAGTTCAGCATCGCAAAATCACTCTGGATCAGATTGGACACACTCAGATTGCTCCTCACCAGCTCCGCGATGAAGCCGCGCGTTTCACGCAGCATGGAGTCCAGCAGCAGGCTGTCGTATTCCGGATAAAGCTGCTTGTCCGGCGTGGTAAACTCGATTTCACGCAGGTTCAGCCAGCCATCCGTGAAGTCCGCAATGAAGCGCTCCAGCCTGTCACTTTTCAGCAGGCGCTCCGTCTGTGCGCGCATCACTTCGGGCTGGCTCACATGCGCAGCCAGCAGTTCCGCATCTGGTGCGCTGCGCGTGAGAAAGTAGCCCAGGCGCGTGGCCAGCTGCGCGTCATTGAGCTTGCCGTCCGGCTCCTTCAGATACAAAAAATCAGGCGAGCACAGTGCACCGATGGCCGCGGTGCGGATGGCGATGAGGTAATCGTGGCTTTCGCTCCATTCCGCATCGAACAGTTTGAAATACGGTTCCGCTTCAGCAGCGCTCACCGGACGCCGGAATGCGGCGGCCAAAAATGAAGGCAGCGTTTTCCGCGAAGTCGCCACGGGATCCGCGCATTCGGCAGTGTAGGTCGGCTTGTAGTTGTACTTGCCCTTCATCCAGGGTTTTTCGGGCGGCAGTTCCTTCAGCTTCGCATCTCCCAGCAGCAGGGTCTGCGCACGCGGCGGCCACTCCGTGATGAAGGGACCTTCGAGCTCCACGGATTGCAGCGCCATTCCCTCACCCGGGTATTTGTCCGGACCATCCTTGACCGCCGAATGCCCATCGGGCCCGTTCAGTCCCTGGGCACTGATCCAAATGCCATGGTTCTGCGGCATGTGCAGCGTGATCTCGACCGTCCCTGCTTTGCCCACAGGAAGTTCATGAAAACTGCGCGTTCGCGTGTCCGCATTGCGGAAATTGAAACTGCCCGTAAGCAGCGCAAACACCACCGGCTCCTCGATCTGGTAGCCATAGCCGGTCACACGCACCTTGTACATCCCTGCGGCTTTCGACCGTAGATTCGGGATCACCGTGCTGGGGTATCCACCGTCATTGAAGACCACGATCGCTCCGTCATCCCGCTTCAGCCACTGCTTGCCCAGGTTCTCCTTGTTCCGGTCGCTCTCCAGCGTCGCGCTTTGCGTCTTTTTCTCCGGCCGCGTTTCCAGCGAGAAGGCTGCATTCAGCGCCAGCTCCGCCGCCTCCATGTATCGCAGCATCTGAATGCCGGAAATCGAGAGCGCTTCGCCGATGTTGTCAAAACCCTGCGCGCGTCCGTCCTCCGGCAGGGCATCGGTCACATTCACACTCACCCCCAGCAGATCATTGATCGTGTTCTGGTACTCGTTGCGGTTCAGCCGGCGCAGCACCGTGCCTTTCCGCGCATTGTATTTGGTGCTCAGATCCGCCCCCAGCGACGCCATGAAATCCTGCACCGCATCGGCAGAAGGCTGCTGCTTTTTCTTCGGCGGCGGCATCTCGCCTGCCGCCACGCGATCAAACACCCGCACCCATTTTTTCAGCGCAGCGGCGTCCTTGCCATCAGTCGGCAGGCTGGACAGATCGAGCCCTCCCTTTTTCACCTCACCATCATGACAATCCATGCAGTGCTGCTCCAGAAAAGGCTGGAATTCAGGCGCCGCGGCAACGGCGGCTGAGGAGAAGAGAGAAAGAACGAGGAACCCGAAGTGCTTCATGTGCGGATTGGTACTGCCTCCATTAAACGCCGCTCCCGGCGCTCTTCACTCGTCGAGCTTCGTCACCGTCACGCTCTGGATGTAATACTTGTTGAAAACATTCCCGTCAGACACGAGCGAAAAATTGTAGCCCCAGTAGTTCACAAACTGCGGATCCTTGATCTTCCAGCGCACCGTGTGCCACTCCTTGTTGTCCGGCACCGTGTACCAACCGCCCGCCGTCTTGAAGCCATTTGTGGATTCATACACCAGTTTGAACCCCGCATTGTCATTCGCCGGATTGCGCCGCACCACCACGCTGATCTCAATGGGCACCGCTTCATACGAAAGGAAGCCCGGATCCACCAGAAACAGATTTCCCCCCGGCACATTGCCCGCGCGTGCGGAGCCGCCATATCCCAGCACAGCCGCCGCCACCGCATCGCCAGAGCGCGAGTGCAGTCCCTTCTCCTCCGCATGGTCCCCCATCGTGATCGAAACCGTTTTCGCGTGGCTGAAATCCCCGCCCCACGGCAATGCCTTGCCTTGATTGCGTTTCGCCTGCTCGAGCATCACCGGCGGAACATTGAGAACAAAAACAGGCGCCGACGATAGCACGCAACTCTCCCCCTCGGTCCTCGCCCCGGACACCGCATCCACCATCGCGACCTTCTCCCCCAAGCTCACCTTCTCCGCCATCCCACGATACGCCCACGTGACAAGCACCGCGCCCTTCGGCCCCTGAAACACAAATCCGTAGTGCTTCCCATTTAAGAGCACCCATCCCAGATAATCCGGTCGCTGCCCCAGGTGCTCAATCATCTGCGCCATCGCTGTATAAGCCGGCCGCGCCTCTCCTTTGCCATCCAGCAGCCCCAGCGGCCCGCTGTCGCCATCTCGTCCTTCAAACCAGTGAATGCAAGAAACACCCTGCGCGATGCCCATCGTGTAGGCCTTGATCAGCGCATGCGCCTGCGCGTCCGCACCCTTTTTTACATCGCACCCCAGCTCCGTAAAGATCACCGGCACCAGCGCCTTTGCGGGATTCTGCACCGTCAGCATTTTACGCAAAGCGGGCACGATGTTCATGTACACCGCCTCCGTGCCCGCGTTGTCCACGATGCCATCCAGCACTTCATACGGATGCAGCGTGATGTAGTCGAAATGATCCTTCGCCCCCGCCTTGATCACCTGCTCCAGGTAGTTGATGTGCGCCGACTTCGCAGCCAATCCCACCCGGCATTCCGGATCGGCCGCCTTCGCCGCATCATACGCCGCCATCACGATCTTCGCGTAATCCGCCGGCGTTTGTTCACGCCCCGTGAAGTTCGGCGGCTCATTCCACACCTCCCAGAGCTTGATCCTGTCTTTCGCATGCCCCACCACCGCCTTCACATAAGAAGACCACCCGGCCAGATGGTTCACTGGCAGATTCCCCCGCGCATCCAGCGAGTTCCACTTCGGGTTGCCAATCAGCATTCCTCCCGTTTCAAAATGATGCGCTGAAAAATACGCAAGCTGCTCATCCAGCGTCTGCCAGTGCCACTTCCCTTCCTCAGGCTCCACCTCACCCCAGCCCGTATGCGCCGAGCGGTTGTACTTCAGTCCGATCTTTTCCATCTGCGGCATCCACCGCTCATTGTCACGCGCAGAACGATTGTTCACATGGCAGCTCCCGATCCCAAACGGCCCCGGCATGACCTCCCCCGCCTGCAGCCCCACAGACGCAATGAAAGCAAAGAGTGCAATTTTCTTCATGCTGTTCAAACCGTTGCCAGCCCATCCATCTCCGCCTCGCCCGTGGCAAATCGTTCATCCTGCAGCCCTAGGCGATGCAGCGCGCTCAAGTACAGGTTCGGCAGCGGATAATTGTTCTTCTGGTCAAACGCCAGGTGCTGCCCGTGCTTAAATCCACCGCCCGCAAACAGCACAGGCATGTTCTTGTTGTCATGCGCGGAGGCGTTTCCGAGGTTCGAAGTGAGCAGCACCATCGTGTCATTCAGCAGCTTGTCCGCCTTCAGCTTCCGCAGAAAGCCTCCCCATTGATTGATCACGCCTTGCTCCACAATGGCCAGCTGCGCCAGCTTTTCCTCGTCCATGCCGTGGTGGCTGAGATTGTGATAGCTCTCATCCACGCCTTCAATTCCTTGCACGTTGTTGCCCGTGATGTGCAGCGTGACAAACCGCGTGCTGTCTGTGGCCAGCGCCATGTGGATGATGTCCAAGAAGATGCCATCCACCGCTACCTCGTTGTCCCGCGGGATCTTCGTTGGCGGCAGCAGTTTCACCTTTGGTTTCGGCTTGTGCGTCCACGCTTCATTAGCGGCCAGCCGCTTCTCCAGATCGCGCACGCTGGTAAACCACGCATCCAGCTTTTCGCGGTCTCCCGCGCCCAGCTCACGCTGCAAAGTCTTCGCCTCTGCGCCCACCACATCCATCACACTGCGCCCGCTGCGGATCAGCTCCGCCTGCCTCTCCTGCTCAGCCGGCGAATCATTCACAAACAACCGCGTGAACAGCCGCATCGCACTGTTCTCCGCCGGAATCATCGAGCCGTTCTCCGTGTAGGACGGGCTCGTCTGGCTGTTCGTGTTCAGCACCAGCGAGGGAAACCGCGTCTCATGCCCCAGCTGCTTGGCCATCAGCTGATCCAGCGAGATCGTGTTGCGCGAGGTCGCCCCGCGCGCATTCGGACACGCCGAATAAATGCTCCCCTCCGCCGTGTGCCCGCCCGTAACACCCGGATGTGACGAACCCGACACTACCGTGAAGTCCTCCCGCAGATCCTGGATGCTCTGCAAATACCGCGAAGCCTTGTACCCACGCCCCGCGCCCTCCGGCACCAGATTCGGATTGTGCAGCCCCAGGGCCATGCTCACCCCCACAAAGCGTTTCGCCTGCTTCGTTTCCTTCACCGCCGCAAACGCCGGCGTCATCGCCTCCAGCATGGGAAGTCCCAGTGCCACGCCCGCGCCACGCAGAACGGCACGGCGTGAAACATGGGCACCAAAATTGAAATGGACGTTTTTCATATTCGAAAGAGGGAATCAGTTACTTGCTCAGGAAAATATCACTCAAGACAGCAGCGCGAATCAAGGAGCGCATTCCATGCCCGTTTTGCGTTGTCGTTGAAACCACCTTCTCCAGCGCCTCATCGTTGCTGAAGCGCAGCGGCGCACCGGTGGCGTAAGTCAGAAAATGCGTGGCAAATCCACGCGCGAGCTGATCAGGGTTCCCAGCGTAAAGTCGTTGCCAGGAATGAATGTCCATGAACGTCCCGCCTTCAGGCGTCGTGCCGGACGCATCCACCTGGGCGCCCTTGTTGTTCTTGCCGTAGCCCGTGCGCCACACGCCCACGGGATCGAAATTCTCCAGCGCAAACCCTGGCGGATCAATTGTTTGATGGCAGCTCGCGCAGCTCTCGTTGCTGCGGTGTTTGGCCAGCTGATCACGTATCGAAGTCGCTCCGCGAATGTCCGGCTCGATGGCGGGCACTCCCGGCGGCGGCGGTGGAATGCGGTTGCCCAGAATGCGCTCATTGATGAACAGCCCCCGCACCACCGGCGAGGTGCTCGTGCCATCCGCCGTCACTTTGAGAATCGCCCCCTGCGTGACGAGCCCGCCGCGAATGTCCTTCGCGCCCAGCTTCACCTTTTGCAATCCTTCACCCACTTTAACAGATGCCTCCGTGCGGTAGTGCCGCGCCAGCCTCCCATTGAGAAACGCGAAGTCTGACTCCACCAGATTCGTCACGCTCAGATCCCGCTTGATCAGGTCCGCAAAATATGTCCGCGTCTCCTGCAGCATCGACTCCTGCACCACCGAATCAAACGTGGGAAACTGCCGCGTGTCCGGCGTGGTGAAGTCGATCTCCTTCAGCTTCAGCCACTGGTCCGTAAAACTTTCAACAAAGCGCCGCGCCTTCGCATTCGCCAGCATACGGTCCACCTGCTGCCCCAGCACCTGCGGGTCATGCAGCTTCCCTTCTTTGGCAGCTTCCATGAGCTTGTAGTCGGGCATCGAGGCATAAAGCGCGTAGCTCAGCCGCGAGGCGATGGCAAAATCATCCAGCTTCCCCGGCGTCTCCACAAACGTCAAAAATCGCGGCGAGCACAAAATGGCGCGATACGCGATGCGCAGCGCTTCTGTCGGCGCATCTCCATCTGCCAAAGCCTTGTGCGCGATCTCCCGATACGCCGCCGTCTGCTCCTCCGTCACCGGCCGTCGGAAGGCACGCCTAGCAAAGCGGGTGATCAGCTTGTCCACTGTGGCCGCGTTCAGCTTCTTTACATCCTCATCACCAAACAAATCCTTCTGCACCGTCGCATGGTCCGCATTCGGATAAATGCGCTCCATGTCGATGCCCGTGTGTGCGATGCCCTCGTAGCCCTCCTTCGCCAGATCGCGCCCTTTGAAGGATACATTGCCTCCCTTCGCACCCGTGGGCGGATGTTTGAGCGTGGCATCATTCGGCTTCAGCTCCAGCCGGTGGCCCTTTTGGATCCACGCCTCATACACCAGATCACGCGGCGCACTTGTGGCCTCCACCAGCCCGATCATGTACAGCATCGGCGCGTTCGACTCACACTCGCCCGAGCGCAGCGTGCCCCACACCGTGCCATCCTCACCGGGATTGATGGCCTGCACCCCATGCAGCGTGATGCGATACCACCCGTCATCCGGCACGTACGTCGGCGTCCGGCCAAAAAACTGCAGCGTCATCGGCCACGAAATGCTCTTGCCATCCCGCAGGTCCGGTCCCCGATAATTCCCCCTGCGCTCCTTCGCCAGCATCTCCGGCGTGTAGTGCTTTTGAAAGGTTTCGTCCCCTTTCAGCACCCTTTGAAACGCATCCGTCAGCGCGATGTCTGCTGCATCCAAATAACGCGCCAGCAGATGCTGCGAAAGCTGCTGCCCCGCCGCAACCGTTTCAAATCCATACGACGCCCGGTCCTCCGGCAGCAGCACCTGCAGCGGCATGTCGATCCCCAGCAGATCGTGCAAAGTGTTTTCATACTCCGTCCGCGTCAGCCTGCGGCTGCGCACCCGCCCGTTCGCAGCTATGTCCGCCGCGTCCGCCTTCAGCAGCTCCGGCTTCAGCGCACTCAGAAACTTCTCAGCCTCCGCCTTCGCAGGCTGCGGCTTTTTCTTCGGCGGCATCTCGCCATCCCGCACCCGTTCAAACACCTTCTGCCACCCCTGAAACGCATCCGCATTCGCCAGGTCAAACTTCAGCGCCCCCAGATCCAGCCCGCCCTTCTTCACGTCCGCGTCATGGCACTCCGCGCAGTGCTGGTCGAGAAACGCAGAAGCCCCCTGTGGCAGTTCGGCAAAGCACCGCCCGCCCAGAATCGTGGAGATGGCGGCAAGGCATATCAATGGACACTTCATGAGAGAGATCATTCCGCCTTCGCCTTGCCCTTGGTCTTCGCAAACGGCACCGGCTCCAGCTTCGGCAAAGTAACACGTTTTGCCGCCCACGACACCTGTTCCTCGGCTTTGACACTCCACAGTGTCACATTGTCCAGCTCCACGCTGCCATCCTTCGGCCCGGCGATGCCCAGCCCGTTGCCACCGCTTTCCACCGGCTTCGCGAAGATCGCATGTTTTGCATACAGCGTCGGCCCGTCGGCAAACTGCACCACTGCTTCCTCGCCCTTCAGTTCCGCCATCACGTGGTACCACTTGCCGGGTTCAAACTTAAATTCTCTGGCCTCCGCCACCTTCACGGATTCATGATCCGCCAGCATCTCCACGCCGTTTTTCGTCAGGTGCAGCCGGCAGATGTGGTGCCCCAGCTCGATGAACGGCGCGATGGGCGTCTCGCTCCCACCGCTGAACCGCACTGAAAACTGCGCGATGCACTGCGCCGGGGTGGCTGGCGAGGAAATTCGCGGCTCATAGCCAAAATGGTCCTTCCTTTTCGCCCGGTATTCCGCCGAGGATGGCTTGCCCAGCAGCACCCCGTCCGCGATGACCCACTGCGTTCCCTGCCGCGGCCCCCAGCGCGTTTTCTCCAGCGGCCCCGCTTTGGAAAAATCATCCTGCAGCACCACCTGATCAGGCTGCGCCATTAGCGGTTTCAGATCGGCCGCTGTGGCGCTGGAGAGAGTGAGGACAAGGGCCAAAAGACTGGTTTTCATGCAAAGAGGCGCATACAACGAGGCCGAGCCTGTGAGCTTGCGGAAAATCCCCAGGATCGTGGCAAGGCAGCCTCTCTTTCACCGTTCCTGTCTTCCGTCATGACAAGCCTCCCCCGCCGCCACTTTCTCAAGACCGCCGCCCTCAGCGCCCTCGCCGGACCCAACATCCTCCGCGCGGCTGACGCCAAGCAAAAAATCCGCGTCGCTTGCGTCGGCATCGGCAATATGGGCGGTGGCGCGGTGCAGGCCTCCCGCGATGAGGAAATCGTCGCCTTCTGCGATGTGGACTGGCGCGACCTCGGCGGCCGCAGCGCCTTTGAGCAGGCCAAAAAACACCCTTCTGTCCCCAAGTTCACCGACTTCCGCGAAATGCTGGACAAAAAAGGCGGCGAGATCGACGCCGTCCTCATCTCCACTCCGGATCACACCCACTTCGCCGCGGCCATGGCTGCCATGGAGGCGAAGAAACACGTCTTCGTTCAGAAGCCTCTCGCGCATAACATCTGGCAGGTGCGCACTCTGCAAAAAGCCGCCAAAAAATACGGCGTGCAAACCGTCATGGGAAATCAGGGCCACTGCTGGGAAGGCATCCGCCTTGTGAAGGAATGGTTCGAAGCCGGTGTCCTCGGCGAGGTGCGCGAAGTCCACTGCTGGACCGACCGCCCCATCAGCAAAGTCGGTTTCCTCTCGAAATTCCCCACCCAAGTCCCCGCAGGCGAGCCTGTGCCCAAAGACGTGGACTGGAAGCTCTGGCAGGGGCCTGTGGCTGATGCTGAATACAACTCCCAATACATGCCGCAGTTCTGGCGCGGCTGGTGGAACTACGGCTGCGGCGGGCTCGGCGATATCGGCTGCCACTGCCTCGATGCCCCCTTCTGGACCCTTCAACTCGGCATGCCAGAGAAAGTCGAAGTCGTCGAGCAGCAGCCCGGCGACTTCAAAGGCTACACCGCGCCCAAGTCCCACATCATCTTCCACTTCGCCGCTCGTGGCGAAATGCCGCCAGTGCAGATCCATTGGTATGAAGGCGGCCTTCTCCCCGAGAAACTTCCCGGCATGGAAAAAGGCCTGCCCGACAACGGCATGATCATGAAGGGCAGCAAGGAGACCCTATTCTCCGAAGGCATGCGCGTGCAGAGCCCGCAGCTCTGGCCCCGCGAGCGCATGACACCCATCATCGACATCCTCCGCCGCAAGCCTCTGCCTCGCTCCGTCGCCGGCGAGCCCATCGGCGAGCTCTTCGCCGCCATCCGCGGCACGATCCCGCATGCAGGTTCCCACTTCGACTACGCCTGCCCGCTCACCGAACTCGTCAGCACCGGCGTCATGGCTATCCGCTCCGGCAAAACCATCGAGTGGGATGCCGCCAACATGAAGGTCAAAGGCGCGCCCGAATTCGATTCCTGGATCAAAGAACCCGTGCGTGAAGGCTGGAGCTACGGCGAAGACCTCTGGAAAGCCTAAACATCACCCGCCCATGCATCGGCTCGCCCTCTTCCTCTCTCTCGTTTTCACTGCCTACTCCCAGGAAATCCGCCACACACCCCTCACCCTCAAAGACGGCGGCACTCCTGACAAGCCCGCCGTCTTCGACGGCAAAGGCATGATCATCGATCTCGGCATCGACATCACCTCCCACGATTGGGAAAAGCAGGGCGATGTCTGGATCTCCCGCGGCCCTTTTGAAAAACATCCGCCCGTGGAAGACGTGCAGCGCGCCGCCCTTTTCATCGAGGAAGTCCCCATCCGCATCACTCGCGACCGCGCCGCCGAGCAAAAAAGTAGCGAGAAAGGCAAAGTCCTCTACACCGCCCCTGATTCACTCAAACCCGGCCAGATGGGTTTCAAAGCCGACGGCTCCTTCTACTTCCGCTGGCCTGAGGGCAAGTCCCCCGGCTCCGCCAAAATCTTTCTGCCACCTGCAGGCCTCGCCAGCTGTGTCAACATCGCCTGCTCCTACATCACCATCAAAAACATCACTGCCCTGCACGCCGCCAATGACGGCTTCAACATCCACGGCCCTCGCATCGGCATCCGTCTCGAAAACGTGAAAGCCTTCTCCAATGGCGATGAAGGCATCAGCGCCCACGAAACCGTGCAGATGGACGTCTTCGATTCCGAGATCGCCTGGAACGGCTCCTCCGCCGGTGGTGTGGCCGATGTCAATGACAGCGTCACCACCTACACGAATTGTGAGGTGCATCACAACACAGCGGCCGGTTTCTTCCTCGAAGGAAAATCCCACCGAGTCACCCGCTGCCGCATCCACCACCAAACCCAGGACATCGTCATACGCGATGGCGCACAGGTGGAGCAGTCCGGCAACGAGTGGCTGAAACCCTAAATCAACGAGCAACTAATCAGGCAGCCACTCTTCCGCCCGGACGACCAGACGTAGGAAGTTTGAGCTGCAATAGCTACTCTTGTCTGGCGCACCCACCCCCAGCGCCGCCGCCAGGGATTGGAGCAAACGTTGGAGCTTACCGTGCCGCTGATCGCCGGGCCTTAGCGCCCATCGTACTTTTCTCACGCCCCCAGTGCCTTGCTTT
Organism: Prosthecobacter sp.; assembly: GCF_044222565.1. Taxonomy (GTDB): domain Bacteria; phylum Verrucomicrobiota; class Verrucomicrobiia; order Verrucomicrobiales; family Verrucomicrobiaceae; genus Prosthecobacter. Next base: position 62,235 of record NZ_JBGANA010000004.1, on the reverse strand, counting down.
TCTCTGTCGCGGCGCGCACGGCCTGGATCATCGCGTTGCGCAGCCCATGCTGCTCCAGCTTTTCCAATCCGGCGATGGTCGTGCCGCCGGGGCTTGTGACTTCATCGCGTAGAGGCGCAGGGTGTTTGCCCGTGCTCAGCACCATCTCCGCCGCTCCCGCCACCGTTTGCGCAGCCAGACGCAGCGCCGCAGCGCGGGGCAGGCCCATGAGCACGCCGCCATCGGCCAGCGCCTCGATCACCGTATAGACATACGCCGGTCCGCTGCCGGAGAGTCCGGTGACGGCATCCAGAAGTTTTTCCGCCACTTCATCCCCCGTGCCCACGGCCCCGAGAATCTTCGCAGCCAGCGCGGCGTCCTTGGCAGTCGCAGTGCGGCCGCGAGAAAAAGCCGCGGCCCCCTTGCCCACCAGCGCGGGGGTGTTCGGCATGCTGCGGATCACCCGCTGCTTCCCGCCCAGCCAGTTTTCCAAATTCGCCAGCGAAATGCCCGCAGCGATGCTCAGGTAAAGCCGCGAGCCTTTCACCTGCGCCAGCGCCTCGCACAGCGCCTTCATGTCCGCCGGCTTCACCGCGAGGATGATCACGTCGGATGCCGCCGCCACCTCCGCCGGAGTCCCGGTGGTGGATTTGCAGCTCAGGCATTTGCGCAGCGAGTTCACCGCCTCGGGCATCACGTCGCTCAGCGCCACGTTCAGGCTTGCCTTGCCCAGTGCCTGCTCCACCCCACGCAGCAGCGCGCCGCCCATTTTTCCACAGCCGATCAGTCCGAGTTTCATCATGGCGCGACTGTGGGGCAGATGCGGCTCCGTGCAAGTACGCCAATCTTGTCTTGCGTTACACCCCCCATCTTTGCCATGCTCGTACAAATCGTCGCTAAAAATGAACCCCGACCACTTTCAGCCCGAAAAGATCATCGCCGCCGGGCCCTCTGCCAAAGTGTATCGCGGAGTGGAAACGATGACCGGCCGCAAGGTGCTCATCAAAGCCCTGCTTCCAGATCACGAGACCGCCCATCCGCTGGATCGGCAGCGTCTCCAGCAGCTGGCCCCCGCGCTCATGCAGATGCGGCATCCTCAGATCGCGGGACTCATCACCCTGCTTCCCACGGAGGAGGAGTTTGCCATCGTGTCTGAATTCATGCCGGGCACAAACGCCCGCACCCTCGCAGCGCAGCGCAGCCTCACGCCTGCGGATCTCCGCGCCCTGGCCATGCAGCTGATGCATGCCCTGCTGGTGGGCGAGCACCTGCGCCAGCCCCATGGCGATCCCAAGCCGAGCAATCTCATCATCGCCGATCAACCCGGCGGCGGCCTGTTTCTTCAGGTGCAGGACTGGGGCCTCTCGCTGGCGCGCCAGAGCCACCCGGACGAGACCCTCTGGTTCCGCGCACCGGAACTACACGCAGGCGGCCTGCCCACCACGCAGAGCGATCTCTTCACCGCCGGCGGCAGCTTGTTCTGCCTCGCCACCAACAGCACCCCCACCCAGGCCACTGAGGTGGAGGAAATCATGCGCGACTGGCACTCCTTCAGTGCCGGTATGATGCTCCACCACATGCGGCCGGACATCGATCCACCCCTGCGCGACTGGCTGGCCTGGCTGCTCAATCCCGTGCCCCACATGCGACCGCAGGTCGTCGCCCAGGCGCTGGACATGCTGATGCTCAGCATGCACACCGGCTACGCCTACATGCCCCAGCAGGCGCCAGTGATGGCACCCGGAGCACAGACCACCCCGCTGGTGGCTGCAGTGGTTCCTCCCACCGTGCAGGCCACACCAGTCGTGGCTGCCCCTCCTCCAGGCGTGCACACAGCCCCTTTCGTGGCCGCCGTGGTCCCAGGCCCGCAGACTCCTCCGCGGCCGGCCGCTCCGCAGTCCACCGCCCGTTTGGGCAGACCTGCAGTGGCGGCGGTCCCAGTCGCCGTAGCCGTGGCCGTCTCATCTGCAGCCGTCCCCGTGGCCAAAGCCGTTCACGCATCCGCACCTGCTCAGGCTCCAAAGAAACCTTTCAACAGCCGTGTGGTCGTGGCCGTCGCGCTCAATCTGGTCGCAGTCATCGTCATCGGATTTTTCGCCTGGTATTCCCTCAGGCCCCCTGTCTCTGAGCAACCCGCTGCCGCTGCTACGGCGGGCGCCGCCAAAACGGCCAGCCCTGCCAAACCCATCGCCACGGCAGAGCCGACTCCCGCCGCGACAGCCCCTGCGGCCCCCTCTGCTGCTCCGGTGACCGCGACCGCTGGCAGCAGCCAGTAGCGGCCGTATCGACTTGCGGCTGACAGCATTCTCCATGCACCGGGCGCTGATTTCGCATGCGCCGCCGGCGTATTCTTTGACCTAGTGAAACGCTACCCCGCCCTTCTCCTGCTTCTGCTCTCCCCGCCTGCCCTGGCAGCGGTCGATTTCGTTCACGACATCCAGCCCATCTTCAGCCAGCACTGCTACAAGTGCCACGGCCCGCACAAGCAGGAGGCCGCCTTCCGCCTGGACCACAAACCCAGCGCCCTCAAAGGCGGCGACTTCGGCATCGCCATTCTCCCCGGCAAAGCCGATGACAGCCGCCTCATGCACGCCGTGCTCGGCACCAATCCCAAAATGCGCATGCCGCGCAAAGGCGATCCCCTCAGCACCGAAGAAATCGCCAGCCTCAAGGAATGGATCAATGCCGGTGCCGTCTGGCCGGACAGCGCCAGTGCAAACATCGAGAAGAAAACCGACCACTGGGCCTTCAAGCCACCCGTGCGTCCCCCTGTCCCCACGACAGCCAAGCATCCCATCGATGCCTTCATCCGCGAGCGCCTGGCAAAAGAAGGCCTGCAGCCCTCGGCAGCCGCGTCTCCTGAAACCCTGCTGCGCCGTCTCCACCTCGACCTCACCGGTCTGCCGCCTCGGCCTGAGGAGATCGCCGCTTTCACCACGGCATACAAACACGATCCCGCGGCGAGCATCCAGCATCTCGTCTCCAACCTCCTCGCCAGCCAGCACTACGGCGAGCGCTGGGCGCGCCACTGGCTCGATGCCGCACATTACGCCGACAGCAACGGCTACGAGAAAGACCCCATGCGCTTCATCTGGTTCTACCGCGACTGGGTCATTAGCGCTTACAACCGCGACCTGCCTTACGATCAGTTCATCATTCAGCAGCTCGCCGGAGACCAGCTGCCCAAGGCCACGCAGGACCAAATCGTCGCCACCGGATTTCTGCGCAACACCATGATCAACGAAGAAGGCGGCGTGGATCCCGAGCAGTTCCGCATGGAGGCCATGTTTGACCACATGGAGACCATCGGCAAAAGCATCCTCGGCCTCACGATCGGCTGCACGCAGTGCCACAATCACAAGTACGACCCCATTTCCCAGGAGGAGTACTACCGCATGTTTGCCTTCCTGAACAACGACAACGAACCCTGGCGCGTCGTTTACACGGCTCCCGAGCAGATGCAGCGGACGCAAATCCTTGCCCGCACTGCCGAACTCGAAGCCAAGCTCAAGCACGACACCCCCGACTGGCAGCAGCGCATGCAGGCATGGGTGGCTTCCGTCAAAGCCGCGCAGCCGCAGTGGCATACCCTGCAGTTTGAAGACGATCCCTCCGGCGGCGAAAAAGCCCTGCGCCAGCCCGATGGCAGCATCCTCGCCCAAGGCTACGCCCCGACCAAGAGCGATGTGAAATTCGAGGTGAAAGGTTTTCACGATGCCGCAGCCGTTGCACCCCGCACCATTGCCGCCTTCCGTCTCGAACTCATGAACGACCCCAACCTGCCCGCCTACGGCCCCGGTCGTTCGCAGAAAGGCACGGCGGCGCTCACGGAATTCAGCGCCGAAATGAACATCGACGGCAAGCCCACCAAGCTCAAATTCGTCAAAGCCACCGCCGATTTCGGCGAAGCGGAGGACACCCCGCTCGCCCCCTTCGCACGCGACAAGGAAGTGGACAAGGACAAGCGCGTCACCGGCCCCATCGCTTACGCAATCGATGGCAAGGCCTCCACCGCCTGGGGCATCAATGCCGGACCCGGACGCCGCAATGTGCCGCGCAATGCCGTCTTTGTTTTGGAAAAACCCGTCGAACTCAAGGCCGACAGCGCACTCACCGTGACCCTCAGCATGAAACACGGCGGCTGGAACAGCGACGACCTGCAGACCATGAACCTCGGCCGCTACCGCATCAGCGTCACCGATGCGCCCAATGCGGAGGCGGATCCGCTCTATGGCAAAAAATCCGAGTTCTCCGCCTTCCGTACCACCGTGGCTGATTGGAAGCCCGTCAATGACGAGATCGAATCCGTCTGGAAGCAGCACCCTGAAGGCACCACCACCCTCGTGCTGGACCGCCGCGCGGAGCCGCGCATGACCTCCGTGCTCAAGCGCGGCGATTTCCTCAAGCCGGACAACCAGGTGACCGCCGGTGTACCCGCCTTCCTGAACAATCCGCTGCCGAAGGACGCCGACGGCTCACGACTCACCTTCGCCAAATGGCTGGCGGACAAAAAATCGCCCACCACTGCGCGCGCTTATGTGAACCGCGTCTGGCAGGCCCTGTTTGGCACCGGTTTGGTGGAGACTGCCGAAGACTTCGGCACACAGGGCGCTCCGCCCAGCCATCCCGCATTGCTCGACTGGCTCGCCGTCGATTTCATGGAGCATGGCTGGAGCACCAAGTATCTCCTCCGTCTCATCACCAGCAGCGAGACCTATCAGCAGTCCAGCAAGGTGACGCCACAGTTGCTGGAAAAGGATCCCTACAACCGCCTGCTCGCACGCGGCCCGCGTTTCCGTGTGGAGGGAGAGGTCGTGCGGGACATCCAGCTCGCCGCCAGCGGCCTGCTCAATCCCTCCATCGGCGGCCGCCCCGTCATGCCGCCCGCGCCTGCCTACCTGTTTGAAAAGCCCGCCAGCTACGCACCCTTCCCCTGGAAGGTCGATGAAGATGCAAACCAGTACCGCCGCAGCGTCTATGTCTTCCGCCGCCGCAGCACGCCCTACCCGTTTTTGACCACCTTCGACGTGCCCAATGGCGAAAGCTCCTGCATCCGCCGCTCCAAGAGCAACACTCCGCTGCAGGCACTCATGACGCTGAACGAAACCCTCAGCATGGCCGCCGCCAAAGCCCTCGGTGAGCGCATGTGGAAAGAAGGCGGCGCCGATGATGCCTCCCGCATCGCCCACGGTTTCCAGCTCTGCACCGGACGCCAGCCCACGGCCAAAGAAACCGCCGTGCTCGTGGCCATGCTCAAACGCCACCAGCCCAAGCCTGGAGACATCGACTCACATACTTTGATCGCGCGTGTGCTGCTCAATCTTGACGAGACGATTTCGAAGGAGTGAAGTTCCTCACCGCTCGAAAAGTTTGGCCTTCTCGGTGAAGCCCTGCACCTGCTCTCCTGAGATCCCGGGAAAAGCCTCGAACTTCAGTTTTCCGTCAGCCAGCACTTGAACCAGCGCGGTGCCTTGCACTTGTTCACCGCCCGGACGCATTTGCGGCTGGCCAGAACTGCCGAGCTGGCCGTGGATGAGTTCATATTTCACGACGCCGGCCTGCTCGCCGATAGTTGCGGGATCAGGATTGTTGCCCTTCACCCAAAACTGAGCGGCGCGGCCATCGTAGCGGCCTATGGAGAACACGATGATCTTCGGATCCAGGTGGTGATACACAATGGAAAGATGGCCGACCCAGTAGTCGATGCGGCGATTGAGCCCCGCGTAGCCGCCGGTGCCCTGCTCATACCAGTTGCCGATCAGTTTGCCGTCGATGTCATAGTCGATGCGGCCGCCGTAGGGCGGAACCTTGCGCGCGTCTTTCTTGATCAACTCGCCGCGCAACGGCTCGTCGATGTAGTCGAAGGGATCGACCACATGCGGCTTCTGCGGGTCGCGCTGCAGGAACTGAGCGGGCTTGATGAAGCCTTTACGCATCGTGCTTGTGTCGATCAGCGCAAAGTCGAAGGTCTGGTTTCCAATCTTGCCGATGACCTGCCCCGCTTTCACCGGGATGCGCACATTGACCGGCTGGCCGGGCTGCACGCCACCGGGCACCTGCTTCATGATGGCGGCATCGACTTCGATGAGATGATCGACGTAGCTCCACACATGCGCCGAGTGTTCGATGAAGACCTTCAAATCGACAGCGCGGTCAAACACACTGGGATCATACTTTGCCTGACCTCCCTGCGGATTCGGCCGCCACTGCAGCATGACGATGTAACCGTCGGCGACAGCGACGACATCATAGAGCTGGCTGAAGTCACGCGTGTCCACGCCGGTGCCCTGTCCGGGCGGGCGACCGCCGCCCATGCTGCCACGTCCCTGGTTCACCGCGCCCTTTGGCACGAGATACAGGTGGTCGCTCGGCGTCGTGTGGCCGCTTTGCATGTTCCCCAGCGGGATGATGTAGCCGATGTCATCGAGCCGCAGCGGAAAGCTTTGCAGCTTCACCGGCGCGTCGCCCTGCGCCTGGCCACGACTCCACATCTGATTGATCTGCTCCGCCGTGGAGCCCGGACGCGAACTGACGGATTGAGCGCAAAGCGATGCCGCCGCAGCGGTGACGAGGGTGGCAAGAAGTTTGGCATTCATCGTGTTTTAGTGCTCGGAGGGTCTGTTCACGCAATGTCTCTCCTGACAGGGGAAGGATTCCCACTTCATTGCGAGACCTGCATGAGCAGGATTTATGGCAGGCTCTAACACGGCAGGACGCCCGATGTTGCGATCCGCCTTCAGGTGCTACACGAGCACGTCGTGTTCCCACGAGCATTCTGTCCCGACTGCACAACGGCGCAGCCCATGATGGGAATGCCGGTGGACATGTGATTAGTGCGTGAGAAGTCAGGCAGGCCTTCAGCGCGCAGGATGATGCCAACCAAAAGTGCGCCAGGAGTTCACTGCCGTTCCGGGGCAAGTCTCATCCGCCAGAGCCAGTCTTTCTCAGCCTGTCCGCCGTCGTCGCGCGCATCGGGGCCGGCAGACCACAAAAGATAGCCGCCGGATTCAAGGCGATAACCCATCTCCATGCTGGGCCGTGCCGGATCGGTGATCGTGTAGAGCTTCAGATCCTCCTTCACGGCCTCGAGCGAGGCGGGAAAGCCGCCATGCTTCAGGCGGTGCTTCTCCAAGGCGCAGGCGATGATGAGGCAGCGCCGGCGAAAAAGGTTCTCCGCCGCGGCTTCTGCAATGGTTCCGACATTCGGAATGGCGATGGCACCGAGAAAGCGACGTGGATTGGGCCAGGAGTTTGCCTCCCTGCTGCGCATGAGCACCTTTTCACACCGCGGCGCGGCCGTCAGCCAGGCCTCGGGTCCCGCCGGACCGAGCTGCTCGAGCATGCAGTCAGCGTAGAAGGCCACGTTGGCATCGTGCCAGCCGATCGGCCCTTGAGCCAGACCGCAATTAAGGAAGTTTTCCACGAGCCTCTCCCACACCCAGGGCTTCGTGGACCGCGAGGCGAAGAGTTCACCCATTTCGGCACGGTGACTGCGCCAGTAAGCCAGCTGGAAAAACATGCCAAGAATCTCCTGGCCGTGAGCCAGTTGATACTGCTGCAGATCATCAAACTGGCCCAGCCGCACCTGCAGGCGGCCCAGTGACTCCGGTGTCCATGCCGGATGACTCAGCGCCGCATGCAATGCATCAAAGCTTGTCTCATGCAGTGCCAGCGGAACCAGGCAGCCGATCATGCCGCCGCGAGCCGTGCCTTCGCTGACACGCAGCATGATCAGCGCCGTGCTCGCCGTCTTCGCCGTGTCTCCGGCCAGCGCGGCGCTGCGCAGGTGCAGGCCTAGCTGGCGCTGAAAATCGCTTAGCCCGGAGAAGTTGGGAATCACCGCACCCCATGGATTGTCACCTGCCGCTTCCAGGGCCTCACGCGGGCCGGGCTTTATGATGGAGAAGGGTTTGTTGAGTCCCTCAGCGAGCTTGGGCAGCAGGCCGTTGCCATCTCCCAGCTCGCGGGCCAGCACCGTCGCAGCGGTTTCGTCGCCCTGCCCTCCACGTTTCTTCATCCACGCATCCAGAACCAGCCTTTCGATTTCCCCGTCTGCGGAATCGAGAATCTCAGGCTGAATGAAGCCAGGAGGCAGCAGCGCGTGTGAAGGCGCCGTGTATTGCATCTGTCCCATCTTCGGATCGGTCACACGCAGCCAGCTTTCGAGCACGGGATTGGCAAAGTAATTTTCCTCATCAGCCACCTTGGGCGGCATCAGAGCCAGTGGATCATCCGTGCCCAGCCGCTCCACCATGCGCTGACGCACCCCCGCCAGCTCACGTGCACTGCGCCAGTTCTCCCACTGATAATATAGCGTGATGAGCGATACAAGACAGACCAGTGCCCACGCAGCGCGGCGGGTCCAAAGCAGCGACCAAATCCAGCGTGCCAATCGGACGGAATACCAGGAGTTCACGGGAGATCAGGATTGAATTTCATGCGCCACACAAAGTCTTGCTCGCTCTTTCCGCCATCATCCCGACCATCAGGTCCCGGGGACCAAAGCACATAGCCCTCCTTCTCAAGGCGGTAGCTCGGCAACTGCTTCGGGCGTGCGGGATCATTCACAGCAAAGGGCCGGAGTCCATCCTTCACCACATCAAGCGAAGGAGGAAACACACCCTGCTTCGCCCGGTGCTTCTCCAGCTCGCACGCAATGATCAGGCAGCGCCGGTGGAAAAGCACCTCGGCAGCAGCATCAAACAGGTTGCCAACATTCGGCAGCGAAACCGCCCCGATTTTGCGCCGCATGTTCCAGTCGAGATGGCGGTATTCCTCATCGCGCCGTTTTTTGAGCGCCTCGCCGCGCGCCCTGCCATCCAGCCATGCAGACTCTCCCTTTGGCCCGAGCATGTCGAGGTAGGTCTCCGCAAAGAAGGCGGTGTTCGCATCATGCCAGCCGGTAGGGCCGTAAACATAAGCCAGCCGGGTTGCGGTGCGAACCCATTGCTTGCGCCAAGAATCGTCATCAGGGCCAAAGTAGAGCGCGTCAGTGGCATCCCACCCTTGGCGGCACCTTTCGCGGATGTAGATGCCCGCGCCAAATCCTGTCAGAACTTCCAAGCTCATGCCTCGGTCCATGACTTCAAGATCGTTGATCCTGCCCAGTTGCAGTTGCAGCCTTCGCAGCCCGCTCTCGTCCCATGCCGGATAGCTCAGCGCATCCTGCATCGCATCAAATGCCAGACCGTGTGCGGCAATACTGACCAGCGAGCCGACCATCCAATAATGCGAAGTGGCGGCGGACTCTGGAAACAAGCGCAGCAGGATGAGAGCTGAGCTGCGAGCCTTCTCCACATCACCCGCCGCAGCTGCCACGCGCAGGTGAAGGCCCAGGTCACGCATCGTGTCATTCACATTTCCCAGATGAGGCTGGCTGGCGTCATAAGGATTGTCACCTGCCTTGGCAAACCCTTCACGCTGCCCCGGCTTCCACACCGAGAACGGCCGAGAAAGCCCCTCGGCGATCTTCGGCAGCAGGCCGTTGCCATCGCCAAGTTCTCGGTTCATGACCATCTCAGGCCTCTCCCCTTTCAAATCGCGTCCCGTCGCCCAGGCGCTGAAATCCACACGTGAGATCTTGTCTGCTTCGTTCTCGATCATTTTCGGCTTCACAAACCCAGGCGGCAAAAACACTCCCTGCGGGATGACGTAGCGGACGCGCTCCTTGTCACGGTGCAGCCATTGTTCCATGACCGGCAGAGCGAAGAGATTCTGCTCATCTGGCACTCCCGGTGCAGCAAAGGCCACCCAGTCGTCGGTCCCAATGCGCTCCACCATTCGCGCATGGGCCGCCTTCAGCTCAAGTGCGCTGCGTCTGTTCTCCCATTGGTAATAAAGCGTGCCCAACGAGATGAGACAGACGAGCGTCCAGCCCACACGCCGGTTCCACACCAGCGGCGCCACCCATCGGAAGATCCGTACACTAGAGAGGCGGCTGGGGGCCATGGTGCTGCGGGTGGCGGAGTTCATTGGCGAGCTGTTCGATTTGCTTGCGATTGGCCAGAAGCTGCGCGGGTGTCAGCGGCGGCAGCTTCGCGTAACTGTCCAGCGTGGACTGCGGAATCGCCTCAGGCGTCGTCGCCCGGAAAAAGAACGCCAGCAGCCAGCACGCAGCCAGCGGAAGCCGCAGCGGACGAGGAATGAAAGTGAGCAGGGCCAGCAGACGCGGCGCACGCTTCGGCACGACAGAGTCTCGGAGCCTTTCACAATTCCGCTGCGACTCTTCCATCGCCGTTTTCAAAACACGCTCCAGAAACTCTGGTGGCGGATCGCGCCAGCTCTGGGCGCGGAGAGTGGATTCGATGTCTTTCTTCATACCAGGATATGTTTTTGCGCACGCAGTTTTTCCAATCCATAGCGGTAACGGCTCGCCACCGTCTGTGTCGGCAGCCCGAGCAGTTCGCCAATCTCACGAAAGCCCAGCTCCTCCCACACGTGCAGGTGAATCACACTGCGCTGCTCCTCCGGCAGAGCCGCCAGAGCCGCAGTGATCTGCGTGCGCGGCTCCTCCGCCTCGGCATCCCCAGACGGCGCGAACCAGCCCGGCAGCTCATCGGCAAAGCGCTGCATCGCATCCTCCCGCGAGGTGCGCCGCCGCAGCGCATCCAGCGCCAGATTTCGCGTCAGCGTGAAGATCACCGCTCTCTCCGACTGCGCCTGGGCGATCACACCCGCATCTCGCGCGAGCTTGAGAAACAATTCCTGCACCACTTCCTGAGCCAGTGATTCATCCTTCGTCACCGACCATGCGAAGCGATACGCGCTGATGGCGTAGTCAGCATGGAGTCGGGTGAGGGTGGCTTCGGTGGGCGGCATTCGCAGTCAGTTTGACAAACGACGCGCGACCCGGGTGTTTTTATTTGTCGAAATTCCTGAGCCGATCAAAGAACACCAATTCGCCGTCCCATTCTCCCAGCCAACGAGCATCCATCGCGAGAGACGGCTGCGGCTGATTTCGCGGAGGGCCAGTCACCGCGAGGATCCATCCGTCGTCTTTTGCAGCCACGGCTCCAGGATCGGCTCCCATGACAGGGAAGCGCGTGGAAACCTGCCAGTCTCTGCCATCAGCGCTCTTGGCGGTGAAGACGCCTTCGCCACTGCCAAAAAAGGTGATCACTTTGCCATCAGACTGCGCATTGCCCAGCCAGCGGCGGCGGCCCTCGACCTTCACATCTTCAGCGCGCGTGAAATTGAGGCCATCGGTGCTCGTGGCGTGGTAACCGACCCCATCCGTCGGTCTCATCTCCGGCCCCTGACTGGGACGCCCCCTGCTCTTGGGCTGCTCGCCGTTGTCAGGCGAAAAAAGATGAAACACACCCTGATGCAACGCCACGGCGCAGTCGATGACCGAACGGCCTTCGATGCTGAAGCGCACGCCGGGCTCAAACTCATACTCGATACCATCCTTCGAAATCGCCGAATGGATGCGTGGCAGATCTTCGTCAAAGCGCCGGCCTTGCAGCGAGGTGAAATACATGCGCACGCGCCCGTCCGGCAGCGGTACCAGCGTGGGGTCAAACGGGAAGCGCATGCCTGTGGGCAGACCATTGAGCTTCATCACCACGGCCGGTGTCCAGGTCTTGCCTTCATCGGAGGAAAAGTGGATCGCCACTTTATCAAAGGACGCGGGATCATTCTCCGGGAAATGCTGGTGCGCCGCAATCAGCCGTCCATCTGCCATGCGGGCGAGCGTGGGAACTCCGGCACGCTCAAAGGAACTGAGCTTTTCAAACCCGCCCTCGCTACGGACGCGATAGACGATCACATCATTGTTCCAAGGGCCGTTTTCCGGCCGCACATTTTGCTGAACCGGCGCCGCAGGCGGAAACGGCACCAGGGGATTGAACAGCTCCGGGAAAAAATCCTGCGCCGATGCAGGCGCAAGGCCACACAGCGCCACGAGGGCGAGTCGAGAGAATGTGTTCATGGCAGCGAGTGGGATTCCCGCTGTTTTGAACCACGCCGCCCAGCAGAAGTTTCTATACCCGGTCTAAATCGCCAGCGCATTCTCCGCATCCCCGAAGTGCCCCACATGCAGCCCCATGCGATCCATGAGGGCGATATGCAGACGGCACATCTTCCGGTTCGGATCAGCGCTCAGGTCGTGGAAGCGGCCGCCTTGAATGGTGCCACCGCCGTTGCCGGCGAGGACCACTGGGAGCTGGCGCGAATCATGCGCATTGCCGTCAAACAGGCTGCTCGTGAGCATGATCATGCTGTTTTCCAGCAGGGTGCGCTCGCCTTCATTCGTGGCCTGCATCTTGGCAAGGAACTCGCCCCAGAGCTTCACCTGGTGCTGATTCACGCGCTGATACATGTCCAGGCGGTGCTCGTCATTGGCGTGGTGGGAAAGCTCATGAATGCCCCCGCTGATGCCTTCCAGGCTGGGGAAGCGCATGTTGGAGAGGTCGTTGTTCATCATGAAAGTCGCCACACGCGTGCGGTCCATCTGGAAGGCCAGAAGCATGATGTCAAACATGAGGCGCAGATGATCTTCCGCACTGGTGGGAATGCCTGCACCCGGACGCGCCAGCGTCGGCACCTTCACCGTGGGCTGCCAGCCTGCGCCATTGGTTTCCGCCTTGCTGATCTTTTCCGCCAGTTCCACGCGCTGCTCGATCTCGCGCACTGATGTCAGGTATTCATCCAGCTTCTGTTTGTCGCGCTGGCTGAGCTTGGGCTTCAGCGCACCCGCATCTTCCATCACCATGTCGAGGATGCTCTTGTCGCGCTTGCGCTTGCTGCCGTCGTCAAAGAGCTGATCAAACGCCTGCTGCGGAAAAATTTCCTTCGGCGCCGGTGTCGTCGGTGTGCTCCAGGAAATATAGGCGGAGTAAATGGAAGTGAACCCCGAGTCCGTGCTGTAGCTGGGCCGCTCGGTGCCCAGCACCACACTCGGCATCGGCGTGAACTTGCCCGTCTGCGCCGCGACAAGCTGGTCCATGGTGGTGCCCACTTCGACATCCGTGGTGGTCTTCTTCACCTTGAGACCGCAGAGCACATTCATTTTCGGATAGTGCCCGCCCTCACCTTCCACTGTCGTCGGATTCCACAGCCCCTTGAACACGCTCACATGCTTCTTAAGCGGCTCCAGCGGAGAGAGCGTCTTCATGAACTCCATGCCCGCCGCCCCCTGCGTTGCGCCCCAGTGGTGCGGATTCACACCATTGCCCGTAAAGCACACAGCCAGGCGGCGCGGTGCGGTATTGTTTTTGACCGCATCCGCTCCAAACGAGCTGATCGATTCAAACCACGGCAGGCCGAGGGCGATTCCGGTGCCACGGAGAAATTTGCGACGAGAAAGGTTCATATGAGCAAACAGGGTTATTGATTGGTAGTGGCAATGACCGCCTCACTCCGGCGGTTGAGAAACTGGCGGCTGTTGATGACTTCGAGCACGGCTGCAGAAAATTTTCCGCCATTCTGCTTCAGCGTGGCCTGCATCTTCGCCAACAGCGCCTTGTCGCTCGGCATGGTCTGGCGGCCCAGCGCATAGCCGAGGAGCTTGCGGCAGAACTGCGCGTTAAAATTGGACTCGTTCTTTTTCAGATAATCGCGCAGTCCGGCGAGCCCCTGGAATTTGGTCCCATCTTTCAGCTCCCCTGTGTCGTCGATCTTGCCCCCAGTTTCGTCCGCGGTTCGGAAGCGGCCGATGGGATCAAAACTTTCGAGCGCAAAACCAAGAGGGTCGATTCGCTCATGACACACGGCGCAGGCGGCGTCGGTGCGGTGAATCATGAGGGCTTCACGCAGAGAGGCGGGCTTCACGGCGCTGTCAGGCAGCTTCGGCACATTCGGCGGCGGAGGCGGCGAGCTGAAGCCCAGCACCACCTGGTAAAGGTAGTCTCCACGGACGACCGGGCTGGTGCGGTTCGGGCGGGAAGTCTTCGTTAAAACAGCCCCCATGCCGAGCAGACCGCCGCGGTGCTGCTGCGCCACTTTGACTTCGCGGAAGTCACCGCCGGTCACACCGGGAACCCCGTAGAATTTGGCGAGCCTCTCGTTCAGGTAGGAGTAGTCCCCCCCGATGATGTCTCCCACATTGCGGTCATCCCGCACCAGGTGGGAGAAGAACTCCGTGGTCTCGCGTTGCATGTCATTGCGGATCTCGGAGGTGAACTCAGGATACTTCTTCTCATCCACGCTGCTCTGCGCATCAAAGCCCGCAAACTTCAGCCACTGCCCCGCGAATTCTTTGGCCATGGCGTTAGCTTTTGGATCACGCAGCATCCGTTTGGTTTGCGCGGCCAGGACCTCGGGCTTCAGCAGACTGCCATCTTCAGCCGCTTTGCGCAGCTCCCAGTCAGGCTGCGAGGCCCAGATGAAATAGCTGAGGCGGGAGGCAAGCTCAAAGGCATTGAGCTTCACATCGCCCGGAGCGGCGTTGGCCATGGGCAGAGTCTCCGCCTTGAAGAGGAAATACGGAGAAACCAGCACACGCACCACGACCTCACGTGCCGCCGATTCGCGGTCCAGCTCTTTCTTGCGGCCTTCAAAGTACAGCGCATCGAGCTTCTGGCCTTCTTCCGGCGAGATAGGACGCCGCCAGGCACGGCCGGCGAACTGACGCAGGTGCCCAAGCATCGCAGCATCAAACTCCTTCTGCTGCTGCGGGTTGAGCTTGGGATTGGCGGTATAGCCAAAATCCTTCTTCATCGCCGCGAGGTAGTCACGATCCTTGGCCCCTAGAAGCTGGCCGAGCTGGTCGTCGCTGAAATAATAGACCGTGATGCCCGGTTTCCAGCGGTAGAGATTGCTGGCCACTTCCTCCAGCCGGCGCTCATACATGTCTGGAAAAGCCTGCTTCATCACACTGAAGTCCCGCATGGTGTTGCGCGAGGCATCGGTCTGCGTTTTCCACACGGTGAGGAAGCCCGGGAGGATCTTGGTCACATCTGGCGGCGGCCCGGCGGTGAGCTTCCACTGAATGGTGGCTTCATTGATATCCGGGTTCTGCAGATCCAGCCGCGCTTCAGCATGGATCGATGTGACGGTTTCTGGCAGCGGCAGTGTAAAGACCAAAGGAGCCGCGATGGCCAGCACACCCGGCTCGATCTTCCGGCCCTGCGGGTGCTTGCCAAAGGCGCTCTTCACATTCTCCAGCTCGGCGATGCGCTGCTTCAGCGCCTCCGCATTCGCGGGGGGCGGTGTGGCTCCCAGAGCCTTCTGATCCTCACCAATCTGCTTGTTCAGCCAGTCCATGTAGAGCAAAGGGCCTTTGGTGGTCTTGACATCCAGCTTAGTGATAAGTGCGATGTCCCCCTTGTTGCCATCACCATCATCGCCGATGCAGAGGTGCACCTTCTTCTGGCCTTTCACGTCGAGCACCATGTTATAAGCGCGGATGCCGTCCGCATCCTGCTGCTGGCGCTGCACGCCGCTGCCGGGCTTTTTGGGGTTGTTCCAGGAGAGGAGCTGGGCCTGGATGGCCTTGGCACCATCGATCACGGCCTGCGGCACCTGCCCGGGCTTGGTAGCATCCGGCCCCGGCAGCTCGCGCCAGGCCACACGGGTCAAATCAAGAAAGCGCGACTTCGGCTCCGTGGCATTCACCAGATTGTTCCAGTTTTGCAGGAAGGGCAGCTGCAGCCCGCCTTCCTTGGCGAGCTGCTCCAGCGGAGTCTGAAAGTGCTTGTGCTTCCAGCAGGCGACCATGTAGTCCGCCTCGCGCATGTCATCAAAGTCCTTCGGCAGATGCGGTGCCGCCTTCTGCTGATACCAAACATACAGCGCCTGCTGCGCCTGCGCCTTCACCTGCTCCGGCCCGCGCAGGCCGATGCGCTGCGTATTGAACACAATGCCCGTCCCTGGCATGATCGTCGCATGGTCGGCCGCCTTGCGCGCCGCGCCGAAGTACTTGTCCAGCGCCGCCGGACTCATGAACAAAACATCGCCCGTGTTGCTGAAGCCTTCCCCGCCACCGCCGTCCGTTTGAAATTCTTTGGCAAAGCCGTAGTCGTGTCCGGTCAGGTCCCGCACCGTGTAGTCATACTCCGCATTCGTCAGCCGGCGCATCGTCACCGGGCCGGGATCTCCTGACTGCGCCGCAGCCAGAGCATCCAGCTCCCCGTTCACCCAGCCCAGCAGGGCCGTGTGCTCCTGATCGCTCATCTGGTGCGCCTTCGGCGGCGGCATGTCACCGTTTTCGATGGTGTCCTTCACCTTCAGCCACACCTCAAAGTGCTTGGAAAGCTGCGGGTCCGCCGCAAACTGCTGCAAGTCCACATCTCCTTTGGTCTTCTTGGGGTTGTGGCACTCGTAGCATTTCGCTTTGAGAACGACTTCGGCATCTTTCCATGCGGGAGCCGCAGAAAGCGAAAACGTGCCGACGACAAAGCCGGCCAAAGCAAGATGGCGTGAATTCGGAAACATGAGGGGGTACCAGTGATACGGGCGTCTGCTGGTTTTTAATCAGCAGCTTTGGCTCCTTTTTTGCGCTTTTCTGTGCTATAGCTTCCGCCCCAAGAATCACGCGAAAACATCCCCTGCCGGCACGTATCTCTTTTACCCCCATGAGTTCTATCTTTTCACATCATGCCCCCAATCTGGAGCATGCGTTTCTGACGCGTCGCGAGCTGCTTCAGCGCGTTGGCATGGGCTTTGGTTCGATGGCCGCCGGATCCTTGTTTACCGGTCAGCAGGCCTCCGCCGCGACCATGGACCCCATGGCGCTAAAGCGCCCTCATTTCGAGCCCAAGGCCAAGCGCGTCGTGCATTTCTTCATGAATGGCGGGCCGTCCCATGTGGACACCTTCGATCCCAAGCCCATGCTGGACAAATTCGACGGCAAGCCGCTGCCTAATGTTCTCAAAACCGAGCGCCCCACCGGCGCCGGCTTCAAGTCCCCTTTCAAATTCACCAAGCGCGGCCAGTGCGGCCTCGAAGTCAGCGAGATCTTTGAAAAAACCGGCGCCTTTGCGGACGACATGTGCGTCATCCGCTCCATGCACGCCGACGTGCCAAACCATGAGCCATCCCTCGGCCTCATGAACAGCGGCGAAGGCCGCCTAAACCGCCCCACCATGGGCTCGTGGGTCACCTATGGCCTCGGCAGTGAAAACCAGAACCTCCCCGGCTACATCGCCATGTGCCCCGGCGGCATGCCCACCCGCCGCACCAAGAACTGGCAGTCCGCCTTCCTCCCCAGCGCCTACCAGGGCGCTTACATCAATACCGAAGACACCCGGGTGGAAAAACTCGTGGAGTTCATCAAGAACGGCTCCCTCGACCTCAAGCAGCAGCGCCGCCAGCTGGACCTCCTGCAGGAGCTGAACCAGCGCAATCTGGTGGCCCAGGACCGCGACCAGCAGCTCGAGGCACGCGTGCAGAGCTACGAGCTGGCCTACCGCATGCAGATGGAGGCCACGGACGCCTTTGACATCATGAAGGAGCCGGAATCCGTCCGCAAAATGTACGGAGATCACGCCTTCGGACGTCAGTGCCTCATCGCCCGGCGTCTGCTGGAGCGCGGGGTCCGCTTCATCCAGCTCTGGACCGGTGCCGGCCAGCCTTGGGACAACCACGACGAAATCCTCGAGCACCGGAAACTTGGCAACCAGACCGACGGTGCCATGGCCGCCTTCATGAGCGACCTGAAGCAGCGCGGCCTCTGGGACGAGACCCTCATGATGTGGGGTGGCGAATTCGGCCGCACTCCGGCCGTGGAACTCCCCACGCCCGGCGCCAATGCCGGCAAGCAGCACGGCCGCGACCACAACCATTACGGCTTCACCATGTGGCTCGCCGGCGGCGGTGTTCGCGGCGGCTACACCCACGGTTCCACGGACGAATTCGGCTTCGCCGCGCAGGAAGACCCCGTGCATGTCCACGACCTGCACGCCACCATCCTGCACATCCTGGGCTTCGATCACGAAAAGTTCACCTATAAGTACGCCGGCCTCGATTTCCGCCTCACCGGTGTAAACGAGTGCAAGGTGGTGCGGGAATTGCTGGCCTGACCGGTCCGGGAAAGCCAGCCACCGGCCCCTTGCAAGGCTGGCGCATACGTTTACAGTCGCCGCCTCATGCACCGAAAAATCCTCTTCGCCCTGGCCGTGCTGGTGGCGCTCATCTTCACGATGAACCTCAACCCAGCCCAGGCTCAGCAGCCCTCGCCTGCTCCTCCTGGTGCCACGGTGACCCACCCTGCCCCCTCGGCCGAAGACAATCCCTATGGCGATGTGCTGACCTTTCAGGGCTTTGTGAAGCGCACCGGCGTCATGGCCTATCCACTGATCATACTTTCCATGATCGCCTTTTTCATGATCGTCCTCTTCGGTTTCACCGTGCGTCAGGGCACCGTCGTCAGCGATGCCTTCATGAATTCCGCCGACGCCCTCATCCGCAAGCAGGACTACCTCGGCCTGCTCGCCGTCTGCAACCGCCGCAACGAGTGCATCGCCCGCATCACCTCCAAGACCCTCGACTTCGCCACCCGCAATCCCACCGCCAGCTTTGAAGAGGTCAAGGAAGTCACTGAGGCTGAAGGCAATCGCCAGTCCAGCCTCCTCCTCGCCCGCATCGCCTACCTCGGAGACGTCGGCGCCATCGCCCCCATGCTCGGCCTGCTCGGCACCACCCTTGGCATGATCACCACCTTCCATGAAATCTCCGGAAAAGGCGTCGGTGGTTCCAATCAGCTCGGCCTCGCCCAGGGCGTGTCCGAGGCGCTGCTCTGCACCGCCTCCGGTCTCGTCATCGGCATTCCCGCCCTCATGTTTTACGCTATCTTCCGTGGCAAAACGAACCGCCTCATCTCCGAAATGGAGGCCGCCACCACCCACCTCATGGCCCTCCTCGCCGTGCAGTACAAGCGCGCCGCACGTGCTGTCGGGAGCAATTAAACGGAACGCCCTCCTCAGCGATGAACTTCCGCAAACAGCACTCCATCGAACCCTCGCCCATGCAGCTCGCCCCGCTGGTGGACGTGCTGTTCCTCCTCGTCATTTTCTTTGCCGTGACCTTCCAGTATGCCAAGGAGGAGCAGGTCATGGATGTCAGCGTGCCTGCTGCCGAGGAGGGCAAGGAGAAGGAATCCCGCAACGTCGGCGAGATCATCATCAACATCAAAAAAGACGGCGAGATCCTCGTTAACGGCCAGAAGTACAACACCGACGAACTCCTGGCAAAGCTTCAAAACATCGTCTCCCTCTACAAGGACCAGGCCGTGATCCTGCGCGGCGATGAAATCGTCAATTACCAGCACGTCATCCGTGTGCTGGACACCTGCCAGAAGGCGGGCATCTGGAACATCGCATTCGCCACGCGCAAACCTGAAGCTGCCGACCAACCTGCTGCCACGCCCAAGTGAGATGACCGCCGCGATGTTCCCAACCACCACGCGCAGTCATGCGCCCCGTCTGCTGCCAGCCTTTTTCTGCCTGGTCACCCTCTCCTCACTCGCTCAGCAGCCCGCTCCGCCGCGCGCACTCCCAGTGCCGGATGACGCGCCCGTGCCAAAGGCCGTCCCCGTGGGCCAGCCGCCCAAGGCCCAGCCAGTCACAGACGTGGCCGCGCCAAAGGCCCTGCCCCCAAAGACCAAGGGGCCGGACGATGACATGTTCGACTTCGCCACCCTCGCCTATGACCGCAGTGAGTGGGCCATGGCTGCGCAGTCCTATGCCAAATACCTGCAGCAATACCCCAGCGGCAGGCAGGTCGCGGATGCCCTCTTCCGCATCGGCGAGTGCTACAAAAATCAAAACCAGCTCACCAAGGCGGGCGGTTATTACGAGGAGGTCGTGAACCGCTACCCCACCAGCGAAGGCGCGCCCTCCGCCGCCTACCGCCTCGGAGCCATGCTCTTCAATGACTCCAAATTTGCGGACTCCGCCAAATACTTCGCCTTCTGCGAGTCCAAGACCAAAAGCACTCCCGTCCGCATCGCTTCCGCCTACCACAAAAGCCGCGCCTACGGCATGCTCGGAGACAAGGAGAAGCAGGCCGCCGCCCTGACCGCCGTCATTGCGGTCAAAACGGACAACCAGTTCCGCGAGACTGCCCTGCTCACCCTCGGCAGCATCTACCTCGGTCAGGACAAGCGCGCCGAAGCCCTGCCCATCTTCGATGAACTCGTCAAGACCAGCACCGACCGCGCCATCATCGCGGAGGCCAGCATCCGCGCCGCCGTGCTCTATGCGGAGCTCAAGAAGCCGGACGAATCCATCGCCATGTTTGAAAAGGCGCTGCGCATGCCCGAGACGACCCCGCAGAACCGCAGCATCTCCCTCGTCGGCATCATTCAGGCCCTCTATGCCAAGGGCGACTACGACGGCGTCATTGATTACTACAACAAGAACACCGAGATCCTGCCGCAGGACGAAGCCCGCGCCAAGGTGCTGCTGCTCGTCGGTCACGCCTACCGCATTCGCAAAAGTTATGCCCGTGCTGTCGAAGTTTACCTGATGATCGAGCAGTACCATCCTGACACCGAGGAGGCCTTCGACGCTGGTTACTGGAAGCTTTACTGCTTCTACCTGCTTAATGACAAAGACCTGGGTGAGTTTTCCACCGCCTTCATTGCCCGCCACGCCAAGAAGCACCCCGACCATGAATACCTGGCTCTGGCACGCCTGATCCGCGCGGATTTTTACTTCAACAAAGGCGACTACCAGCAGGCTGCTCTCAGCTACAATGAGGTCAACCTCGAAAAGCTTCCCGAAAAACTGCGTCCCGGCACCCTCTTTAACATGGGCTGGGCTCAGGGCGAAGCCGGACGCCATCAGGAGGCCGTCGGCACCCTCACCCGTTTCATCAACGAAAACCCCAACCACGAGCTCACCCCCAAGGCCTACGCCCGTCGCGGCCTCGCCAACCGGGATGCCCGGGACCTGCCCAAGGCCAAGGCCGACTTCGAACACGTCACCAAGGAGTTCCCCAAATCAGACGCCTGCGAGCTTTCCTGGCTGCAGCTCGGCTTCATCGCCATGGAGCAGAAGGACCCCAAGGAAACCGTCAATGCTTTCGAAACCCTCCTCAAAAAATTCCCCACCACCACCGCCGCTCCCCAGGCCTACTACGGCATCGGCCGTGGCAACTTTGACCAGAAGATCTACGACAAGGCCGTCCCCGCCCTGCGTCGCTCCATCGAACTCGACAGCAAAGGTTACCTCGAAAAATCCAGCCAGCTCATCATCCTCTGCGACTACGCCCGCCAGAACGCCGACAATCTCGCCAAGACCATCGACAGCTACCTGCAGTCCAAGCCCGACGGCCAGGTTCCCCCGAATATTTTGAAGTGGCTCGGCCTCAAGCTTTACAGCAGCGATGACTTCAAACGCGCCGCCCGTTTCCTTGAGCTCGCCGTCACTCCGCAGAACCCCGAAAACACCGAGCCCATCATCTGGAACTACCTCGGCATGGCTCAGTTCCACAATCAAAAATACGACGCCAGCATTCAGGCCACGGACAACTTCCTCAAGTCCAGCCCCGACAGCGCCGCTCGTGCACGTGCGCTGCTGACCAAAGGCCGCGCCCAGCTTGGCAAAGGCCTCTTCGATGAAGCCGACCAGGCCGCTCAGGACGCCCTTCAGGTCGTCAAAGACGGCAAGCTCCAGGCCGAGCTTCTCACCCTCGAAGGCGACATCTACGCCGCTCAGGGAGACAAGCTCGCCGCTGAAGGCCAGAAGGACGCCGCCATCGTTAAATGGAAAAGCGCTGCCGCCAAATACGCCGTACCCAGCCAGGTCTTCGACGATCCGGACGTCACCCCCGATGCGCTCTATAAAGCCGCACAAGTCCTCGAAAAAGCCGGAGACTCCGCCAAGGCGAAACAAATGATGGATCAGCTGAAGCAGCGTTATCCAAAGTATCAGCCGAAGTGAGATGATTGGACTTGTTTGGCGTCCAAAAATTCTCATCCACCAAGTCGTCTTCCGCCAAGGCGAAAACGCCCTCTGCTATGGGAAATTACGGCCAAGCGACCATCGCAGCCGTTGGGGCCGCTCCGCCGTCCGGGCCATGGGACAAGATCTTTGAGAGTTGGTCTAGACCAGTTCTCGAAAAGATTGTCATTTTGACCGGCGAGCGCAGCGGTCCCAGTGGCAAGGCGGGAGCGCCGCCTGCTATTTGAAAATAACAGGCAAGCGACTAACGCTGCCAATGGGGCCGCTCCGCCGTCCGGGCAATGTGACAAGATTTTTGAGAATTGGTCTAGCTCCTCTTGGAGCGGTCCCACCCATCACGCTGATCACGCCTGCCACCGCCTGCCCCTCCGCCACTGCCACCGCCATGGCTGCGGCCACCTCCCCCACCACCACCATTGCCACCGCCAAAGCTTCGCGCCGGACGTTCCTCCTTCGGCCGGGCCTCCACCACTCGCAGTGCCCTGCCTCCCACATCCTTCGCATTCAGCGCATTGATCGCCGTCAGCGCTTCCGCTTCCACCGGCATCTCCACAAAGCCAAAGCCGCGCGAACGACCGCTCTCCCGATCTTTCACCACGCGGGCGTTGGAGACATGTCCGTAGGTCGCAAACGTTCCCTGCAGTTCCTCATCCGACATGGTGTAAGGAAGATTGCTCACATAAAGGTTCATCATATCGACAGTTGAGGACGGGCCATGTCGCACGTGTCAGAGAGCAGGTCATGGCGTGAACCCAGCTTTCCCTTCTGGCCTTCCCTTGCGGGGAGCAAACCGCTACGAGACTAGGCTCAGCGCCTATAAGTGTCAAATGGGGGCTTCAGGCTTGTGTTCCCGGTCCTCTCTTTTCCCAAGAAAAAGTTTCTGTTGCGCAAAATTCGTGGATTCGTATTCGAATACTCCTTTCTCATCCTTTCCGCCCCATGAAACACCTCCTCACCTTCATCGCTTCTCTCAGCCTGTTGACGGGTTTTGCTTCCGCAGCCGAGCCCCTGAACACCGTCTGCCCCATCTCTGGCAAGCCTGCCAATCCCGCTATCACCAGCACCTACTCCAAGACCGTCGCCGTCTGCTGCGACCGCTGCAAAGCCCAGTTCACCGCCGCCCCCAAAGGCTACCTCAACAACATCCTCGCCGCCGTCGCCGGCCAGTGCCCCCTGAGCAAAAAGAAGTCCGACTCCTCCAAGACTGTGACCTACACCCGCCAGGTGGCCTTTGCCGATGCCGCCAGCAAAGCCGCCTTCGACGCCGCTCCTGACAAGCACATCAAGGAAGTGCGCCAGTAATCGGCATCTCATCTTTCCTTCAAAGCGGAGCTGCACCAGCGGCTCCGCTTTTTTTATGTCCGCATGATTCAGCGTGCTAGCTTCTCGGCCTGTGAAAGCCCAAGCCGCCACATCCCCCGTCGATGCCCTGCGCGATCTCTTCGACGTCCTTCCCGACGTGCAGGCCTGGATCAAGGACGCGAAACGACGCTACCTCTGGGTCAACCGCACCTTCCTCCTCAACTACGGCATGCACCAGCTCAGCGAGGTGCTGGGCAAGACCGATGACGACCTCTCGCCCCCTCACCTCGCAGCCCATTTTCGTGCCGGCGATGAAGCCGTGCTCGCCGGACAAATCGTTCAGGGACGCCTCGAACTCGTCGGCCGCTTTGACCACACCGCCTCATGGTGCTTCACCACCAAACGCCCCGTCTGCAATGCGAAGGGCCGCATCGTCGGCACAGCCGGCATTACCCGCGTGCTGGATGCCACCCAGATCGACCAGCGCAGCGACATCCGCCTCGGCGTCGTCATCGCCCTCATGACCCGCCGCCTCGGCGAATCCGTCACCAATACCGACATGGCCCGCGCCATCGGCATGTCACCCCGTGCCTTCGAACGCAGCTTCCTCCGCGAATACAGCCTGCCCCCGCAGCAATACCTCAAACGCCTCCGCATCCAAACCGCCTGCCGCCTCCTCGTGGACACCCGCGAATCCATCGCCGCCATCAGCCTCCGCTGCGGCTTCTCCGACCAAAGCCACCTCACCCGCGAATTCCGCCGCGTTACGTGCATGACGCCGGGGGCGTACCGGGAGAAGTACACGCACTCATAATTCGTGTCTGCCGCAGAGGGGCAAAATCGAACGTCCCATCGCTGCCGCGAATATTCCACGCCCTGCCGCTTCTGTTCTATCCACGCGCAAGCCAAAGCGATAGCATCCCGGCACCATGAAGCTCCAACCAGGCACCACCGTCGTCAAAAATGGCCAGCTCGTCGATGGCACCGGCAAACCCGCCATCCCCAACGCCGCTCTTATCATCACCGACGGCCTCATCACTTACGCCGGCCCCGCCGCAGACGCACCCCCAACTCCCGACGCCCGCATCATCGACGCCAAAGGCGGCACAATCATGCCCGGCCTCATCGAGGCACACATCCACCTCACCTACTTCAATGTCTCCGAGTTGCAGGATCTCGACATCAAGTTCCCCGTCGAATACGTCACGCTTCAATCCGCCGTCAACGCCAAGACCGCGCTCGAATGCGGCTACACCGCCGCGCGCAGCGGCGGCTGCCTTCACAACATCGACGTCTGGATGAAGAAGGCCATCGAGGAGGACATGATCCCCGGCCCACGCCTCAGCGCCAGTGGCCGCGAGATCTGCGGCGCAGGTGGCCTCATGGACTGGAACCCCGACTACCGCCGCATCGGCATGGAAGGCATCGTCTTCATCGTCAACGGGCCCGAGCAGGCCCGCACCGCCGTGCGCAAACTCGTCAAAGACGGTATCGAGTGGGTGAAAACTTACCCCACGGGAGACGCCGCTTCTCCCGACATCAACGACCACCACACCCTCTGCATGACCTTTGAGGAAATGCACGCCGTCGTCGCCACCTCTCACAATCACGGCCTCAAAGTCACCGGCCACTGCCGCGCTACCGAAGGCATTCGCAATGCCCTCAAAGCCGGTTACGACGCCATCGAGCACGGCACCTTCATGGACGACGAATGCCTCGACCTCCTGCTCAAGCGCAACGTCCCGATGTGCCCCGGCCTCGGCTTCGAACTCTTCAGCGTGCAGCGCGGCAAAGAATTCGGCCTCTCCCAGCGCGTGCTCGACGGCCACCAGGAAACCCTCGAAGCCGGCGCCGAAAGCTGCCGCAAAGTCCTCAAAGCTGGCGGCACCATGGGCCTCGGCGGCGACTATGGTTTCGCCTGGACCCCTCACGGCACCTACGCCCAAGAACTCACCTTCTTCGTCAACTACGTCGGCTTCTCCCCGCTCGACACCATCAAATGCGCCACGCTTGGCGGTGCCAAGATGATGGGCCGCGAAAAAGAACTCGGCACCCTCGAACCCGGCAAGCTAGGCGACGTCCTCGTCGTCGAGGGCGATGTCCTTGCAGACATCTCCATCCTCGAAAACCGCGACAACCTCCTCGCCGTTTTACAGAGCGGCGTAGTGAAAGCTGGAACCCTCGTAAAGCCTGCGAGTTTGTGAGCTACCGCCACGTTCCATCGTCATGAAGCCAACCCTTCTCCTCGCCGCCTTCTTAACCGTCCCCGCTTTCGCCGCCGACATCCAGGTGGAAAAGCAGGGCTCCGTCCTCCACTTCACCACCGGCGGCAAAGCCATCTGCGACTACCAAATGGAAGCCGGCGATGTTCCCGAAGGCGTGGCCCCCGTTTTCAAACACGGCGCTCATCTCCACCCCGTCTATTCCCCCAGCGGCAAGCTCGTCACCGGCAATCACCCCGAAGACCACCGCTGGCATCGCGGCATCTGGCTCGCTTGGACGAAAACGGAATTCGGCGACTCCCACCCCGATTTCTGGAACCAAGGCAAAGGCGACGGCAAAAACAAAAGTGGCGATCAAATCCTCGCTGAAGTCCGCTTCGACAAACTCGAAAAAAGCTGGGGCGGCGCTGACGTCGGCGGCTTCATCAGCCAGCACCTCTACCTCGATCACAGCCACTCCCCCGATCAGAAAGTCCTCAATGAAACCTGGAATGTCGAAGTCTCGCAAAAGGATCTCGATGGCAAACCCGCCAACATCATCGACCTCACCAGCACCCAGACCTGCGCTACAGACAAAGCGCTGAAACTTCCCACCTACCACTACGGCGGCCTCGGCGTGCGTGGCAATCAGGCATGGAATCCCGTCGATTCCGTCACCATGCTCACCAGCGAAGGCCACGACCGCAAAAGCGGCGATTCCACCAAAGGCAAATGGGTCCACATCGGCGGTCAGGTGGATGGCGCACCCACGGGCATGGTCATCCTCATCCATCCTTCCAACTTCCGCTTTCCCCAGCCCCTCCGCCTCAACCCCAAAAACCCCCAGCTTTGCATCGCCCCCTCCCAGGACGGCGACTGGTCCATCGAACCCGGCAAACCCTACATCTCCAAATACCGCATCCTCGTCTTCGACGGCGCCCCCGATCCCAAATGGATCGACGCCCAGTGGCAAAACTACGCCAAGTAGCATCCCATGAAGTACCTCCTGCCGCTGCTGGCTTTCTCTTCTCTCCACGCAGACATGGTGGACACCGGCGCGGATCTAAAAGCCCTCCCATCCGTTCCCCCCGGCTACGAAGTCACCCTCTTCGCGCAGGAGCCTCTCGTCCGTCAGACCTGCTCCATGGCTTTCGATGCCAAAGGCCGCCTCTGCATCGGAATGGGCCCGCAGTATCGCAATCCCAAGCC
Organism: Prosthecobacter sp.; assembly: GCF_044222565.1. Lineage (GTDB taxonomy): Bacteria > Verrucomicrobiota > Verrucomicrobiia > Verrucomicrobiales > Verrucomicrobiaceae > Prosthecobacter. Next base: position 35,699 of record NZ_JBGANA010000004.1, on the reverse strand, counting down.
CGATACTCCCGGCGACAGCGTCGTCATCGTCACCGATGAAAACGGCGACGGCAAAGCCGACAAGACGCACACCTTTGCCACCGGCTTCAATGCCATCCAGGGCCTCGCCTGGCATGGCCGCGATCTGTGGATCGCCAACTCCCCCGACCTCACCGTCGTGCGCGATCTCGATGGCGACGACATCGCCGATGAATACATCAAAGTCTTCACCGACCTCGGCAATCTCGAGCACGGTCTCCACGGCCTCGTCTGGGCACCCGATGGCAAGCTCTACATGAGCAAGGGCAACTCCAAAGGCCTCAACGATCCCAAGAACCCCGACCGCATCGCGCCGCAGCCCTTCCGCGAACTCTTCGGCCAGCCCACGCAAACACCCGCTACCAAGCCGCAGACTTTCACCGCCGCGACTTACAAGCACACCTACCACGACCCCAAGGACGACTGGGGCCTCATGGGTGGCGTGCTCCGCTGCGATGACATGGGCGCCAATCTCGAAATCGTCTCCCGCGGCTTCCGCAATCCCTGGGACATCGGCATGGACGACGGCTTCAACTGGCTCGGCACCGACAACGATCAAAACGAAGGCGACCGCGTCTTCATGCCCTTCTACGGCGCGCACTTCGGCTGGAACCACCCCTGGAGCAGCTCATGGACGGGCGAAGACCACCTGCCCACCGTCCCCCTCAGCCACGATGTCTTCCACGGCAGCGGCACCGGCGTCACCTTCGGCGATCTCGGCACTCATCACGGCGTCTTTTTCATCAACGACTGGCTCCGCAAAACCACCTTCCTATTCAAGCCCAAATGGAACGGCGCACTCATGCAATGCGAAGGCGGCGAATGGGAGCCCTTCATCTCCGGCGGCACATCCCTCTTCCGCCCCACCGACATCTCCTTCGGCCCCGACGGCGCCCTCTACTGCCTGAGCTGGAGCCGCGGCTACGGCGCGGAATACGACTCCTCCGGCAACATGACCAGCGAAGGCCGCGTCTATCGCATCACCGCAAAAAAAGCAGCGAAGAATACTCTTCCCACCAAGCCCCTCAAAGATCAGTCCATCACCGAATTGATCTCCACCCTGGCCAGCCCCGTTCCCGCGCAAACCGTCAATGCGCAGGAAGAAATCATCCGCCGTGGCACTGCCGCCAAACCAGAACTCATCGCAGCCCTTCAAAGCGACAAGCTCACCACCCGCCAGCAAACCTGGACCGCATGGGCCTTGGGTCGCTTGGGTGAAACCGCCTTCTTCGAGTCCGCCCTTCAAACACCCGGCAATCTCCGCATTCAATCTCTGCGCATCCTCAGCCACGCTGTTTCTCCCGCCGTCATCGCTTTGACCAAAGCCAACGACGCCCGCACCCGCTTCGAAGCCGTGCAAGCCCTCTGGCAATCTCATCGCGCAGAAAACGTCCCCGCCTTGATCGAAGTCACCGCACACGAAACCGACCGCCTCACCTTCTACAGCGCCTGGCGTGCCCTGCGCGATCTCGCCGGCACCGCTGCGCTTAAACAACTCCTCACCGACTCACGCGGCGGCGTCCGTCGCGCAGCCCTCCTTGCCCTGCTCGAAGACGGCGCACTCACCGAAGAAGGTGTGAAACCCCTGCTCGCAGACGCAGACAAAGAAACCCGCCACCTCGCCGAGCACTGGATCAAAATGAACAGAGGCGCAGGCCAGAAGATCGAGCTTCGCGGCCTTGGCGTGAACAGCGCCAACATCGCCCCCATCACCGGCACACCACCCGCGCGCGAACCCATCACCACCCCCACCACACTGGAGGCCGCCATGGCCGCCCTGCCCACCGCCGATGTCGAGCGCGGCCGCCTTCTCGCGCTGCATCAGGCAGGCGCAGGCTGCATCCTCTGCCACCACATCTCCGGCCGCGGCAACCAGTTCGGCCCCGACCTCACCGGCATCGGCGACCGCGCAGACGCCAAGCACCTGCTGCAGTCCATGCTCGAACCAAGCACTGTCATCACTGAGGGCTTCAACTCCCACGTCATCACCACCGCCGCCGGCACACAAACTGGTGTGCTGCTGGATGAAAGCGGCCTTGCCGTGACACTCGGCCTCATCACCGGCCAGCGCGCCCGCATCATGCGCGCAGACATCCTCAAACACGAGACCCTGCCCATCTCCGCCATGCCTCCCTTCAGCGCCGTGCTCAGCGCCCAGAACAGCGCCGACATCGCCGCATGGCTGCTCACCCAAAAAGCAGGCGCCAAGCAGCAGTCCAAAAAATCCGACAAAAAGCAGGACAACAAAACCGCCGACAAAAGCCCTCATAAAAAAGACGGCTCCGAAGTCACCCCCGTCCCCGATTCCAATCCCCTCCGCTTCAATGGTGACGCCGTGAAAGGCTTCTGCATCGAAGAACACGAAACCAAACTCCGCGTCCTCTACAACAGCAAGCCCGTCGCCGAATACGTCGCCCGCCATCCCGACGTGAAGCGCCCCTTCTGGATGAACCTGCGCAATCGCTCCGGCGTCCAGCTCACCCGCAGCTTCCCACCAGCAAAAGAAGAACCGCAGGATCACCCCGACATGCACCCCGGCCTCTGGCTCGCCTTCGGCGGCATCAATAGCACCGACTTCTGGCGCAACGAAGGCCGCGTCGAGCAGGTCGAGCTCAAAGACATCACCGACCACAGCTTCACCGTCACCAACCGCTGGCTCAGCGCCAAAGGCGAAGAAATCTGCCGCGACACCACCACCTACTCCTTCACCCTCCAGGACAAATCCATCGCCCTCCACTGGGACACCCGTCTCGGCAGCACCGACCACGACATCACCATCGCCGCCCAGGAAGAAGCCGGACTCGGCGTTCGCTTGTCCGGCGCCCTCTGCGTCAAAACCGGCACCGGCCACATCACCAACAGCAACGGTCAGCGCGATGAAAAACAATGCTGGGGCCAGCCCGCCACCTGGTGGCGTTACGGCACCGACACCGCCGCCATCCGCATCACCCCCGTTGCAGCTGCATCCTCCCGCCCAAGCTGGAGCCACGCCCGCGACTACGGCGCCCTCGTCATCAATCCCACCGGCACACCCGACACCAAAAAGAAACCCTCCCCCTTCACCATCCCCAAAGGCGAAACACTGCGCCTGGTCTATGACATCACGCTCGAATGAAACTGCCCTGCCGCCATTCTCTAGCGCGACCAGTCCTCGATGCTCAGTCCTGGGATGCGCCGAAAATCACTGTCCTTGGTGACCACCAACCAACTACCAAGCGACTTGGCAATCGCCGCCGTTTGCATGTCAATCACTTGGATCAGCAGGCCCCGTGTTCGCAGATCATTTTGGACATCACCATAAGTCTCGGCGGCACTCCGATCATAACTCCACAGTCGCAGATGTCCGATTTTGTGATTCAGCCTTTGCAGGTTCCTCGCAGGATCACTGCTCTTCATCAGACCGGCGATGAATTCGCCCAGAACCGGCGCGCCGATGCCAATCACATGTCCCGCACGCACTGCGGCGATCACTCGGCTCATGACCGGCTGCCGCGCCTGAATAAAGTCGCTCAGGATTCCACTGTCGAGAAGGTAGCGCATCAGTCAAAAGAACGCGCAATGCGCTCCTCTCGTGCGGTTGATTCTGCCTGCTTGTTGAGGTGTTCCCGACGCACTGCAGCCATTTCCTGCTCAAACTCATTGGCCGCCTCTTCGGAATCAAACACGGCAGGTGTTTCCTCCAGCATGCTCGCCCATTCCTCACGTTCCTGGTCGGTGCGCGGCCACGGCGAGCCATCGGCGCTGATTTCATCGCTCTCAGGCACCATCACTTCAACGGTCGTGCCGTTTTGCCACGAAACCGCCGTCAGCAGCGACACACTGCCGTTTTGATAAATGCCTTTGGTGACTGTCACGGCCTTATTTTAATACTCTGCATCCCACTTTCCAACGTCAATTCTCATGCCCACCCTCCGCTCGCTCTTTCTCCCCCTTCTGCTCCTCAGCAGCGCAGCCGCCATACGAGCCGCCGACCTCTTCGACAAACCCAATCTCGTCGCCTGGTGCATCGTCCCCTTCGACAAAGCCAAACGCGGCCCCGAAGAACGCGCCGCCATGCTCGAAAAAATGGGCGTGAAAAAATTCGTCTATGACTACCGCAAGGAGCACATTCCACAGTGGGACGAAGAACTGAACGCCCTCAAAAAGCATCACATCGAGCTCATGGGCTGGTGGTTCCCCACCGCGCTCAATGACGAGGCAAAACAAACCCTCGAACTCTTCAAACGCCACAACGTTCACCCGCAGCTCTGGGTGAATGGCAACGGCGGTGCCATCCAGGTCAAAGACGCCGCCGATCAGCAGGCACGCATCGCCAAAGAAGTCGCGCGCCTCCAGCCGATCTGCGAAGCCGCCGCACCCCTCGGCTGCCAGGTCGCCCTCTACAATCACGGCGCTTGGTACGGCGAACCCGAAAACGCCATCGCCATCGTCGAAGCCCTCAAAGCGAAAGGCATCAAAAACATCGGCATGGTGTACAATCTCCATCACGGCCACGCTCACCTCGACCGCCTCGCCAAAATCCTCCCTCGCATGCTGCCGCATCTGCTCTGTCTCAACCTCAACGGCATGGACATCGACGGCGAAGCCAAAGGCCGCAAAATCCTCCCGCTCGGCGTCGGCACCGAAGATGTGAAAGTCCTGCGCATCGTCCGCGCCAGCGGCTACAGCGGCCCCATCGGCATCCTCAATCACACCAACGAAGACGCCGAAGGCCGCCTGCTCGACAACCTCGATGGCCTCTCCTGGCTCATCCCGCAGCTTGATGACAACGTCCCCGGTCCCAAGCCCAAGTACCGCACCTGGAGCGACAAACCTGCTGCCACTCCCGGCAAACCTGCCGTGAGCGGCGAAAGCGTTCCCTCCCTCAGCAAGGAATTCGGCAATGCTCTCAAAGGCAGCTACTACCAGCAAGACAACGAAGCCTTCCGCTCCCTCCCCCTCACCATCGAGTGCCGCGCCAAGCTGGACAGCAAAGATCGCTACAACATCCTCATCGCTTCCGATGCCAAATCCTCCGCCACGCACTGGGAGCTCTACACCCACGCCAAGCACGGCACACTGGCGCTCTTCATGCCCGGCCGCGGCGGCGACTTCGACTCCCAGATCAACATCTGCGATGGCAAGTGGCACGACCTGCTGGCCAGCATTGACGAGAAAAACGTGATTCTCTGGATCGATGGCAAACAGGTGCTCGAAAAACCTGTCAAGCCGCTCACGGGAACACCAAAGGCTGGCGGCATCTCCTTCGGCAAACTCGTCGATGGCACGCTCGACTGCGATGGACTCATCGATGACGCCCGCATCTCACGCGGTGCCATGAAGCCGCGCAAAGCCAACGGCCCGCGCCTCCGCATGGACAACACGCTCGGCCTCTGGGACTTCGACAACCTGGATGCCCTCCTCCCACCGCCCGCTCCAAAGCCCGCCGAATTCAAACCCGACCGCAAACCGCTCCATCCCGAAGACAACGTCCACTGGCAGGAATTCGTGAACCGCGAGCGCGTCTTCGACTTCTACGGCAAGCAGGCCCTGCAGTTCATGAAGCAGAAGCCCCTGCCCGAACTCATCCCCCAGTTCCCCGGCCTCGATGGCGGCCAGCAGGGCCACTGGGGCAATCAAAACGACCAGGTCACCTGGAAAGACGGCCGCTATGCGGAGAGCGATCACGGCAGCGTCTTTAGCTGCGTCTTCAAAGGCGCAGGCCTGACGATCCCGAAAGCCGTGTGCGTGCGCGATGGAGACCGCTCATATGCCTTCAATCCTGAAACATTGAAATTCGAAGTCTCCTGGACCGGTGGCTTCATCAAACTCACCGATCACCGTCACGGCTTCATGGGAGGCGCGGCCATGGATGGCAAAGCGGACAAAGATCCTGCTAGAAATCTTCTCACCACCGGAACAGTTCAGAAAGGCACCATTTACAACGGCTTCTACCGTCACGGAAAAAAGGTGATCTTCTCGACCTCATTCCAAAAGGAAGCATTCCTATTCACCACCAACAACGACGACAAAGATCTCTCTCCGCTAACCAAAGGCGGCCCCGCCCAATGGCCCAGGTGGATCGAAACCAAAGGCAAGCTCGGCACCCAGCAGCCCTTCGCCACCGACACCATCGAACTTCCCTTCGACAACCCATACGGCACCCTCTTCTTCATCACCGCGCACGACTTCTTCAGCGACGGCACCGCCGCCATCGCCACCATGACCGGCGAAGTCTGGCTCGTGAAAGGCATCGACGAGAAGCTCGAAAAGATTCGCTGGAAACGCTTCGCCACCGGCCTCAATCAGCCCCTCGGCATGAAGGTCGTAAAAGATAAACTCTACGTCCTCGGCCGCGATCAGATCACCTGCCTGCACGACCTCAATGGCGATGACGAAGCCGACTTCTACGAGTGCGTCACCAATGCCATGCAGACCTCCCCCGGCGGCCACGACTTCATCGTCGGCCTCGAAACCGACAAAGAAGGCCGCTGGTATTTCGCCTCCGGCAATCAAGGCGTGTGCCGCATTACCGGTCGCGACAAACTCGAAGTCCTCGGCACCGGCTTCCGCAATCCCGACGGCCTCGGTCTTTCCCCAGACGGTCGCTTCATCACCACCAGCGGCCAGGAAGGCGACTGGACTCCCGCGTCCTCCATCTTCCAAATCGAGCTCGACCACAACCTCGGTGCCCACTTCGGAGCCGGTGGTCCCAAAAACGGCCAGCCCCCCGAACCCGTGCTGCTGTACATGCCACGCGGCGAGGACAACAGCGCCAGCAGCCAGGCCTTCATCTCCGGCGACAAATGGTCCTCGCTCAAAGGCGACGACAATTTCGTCCACCTCTCCTCTGGCGGCGGCAGCGCCTGGCTCGCCATGCGCCAGAACGTCAAAGGCCGCTGGCAGGCCGCCGCGTTCAAAATCAGCGGCAACTTCGACTCCGGCCCGCAATGTGCCCGCTTCAATCCCAACGACGGCCACCTCTACGTCAATGGCATGCAGGGCTGGGGCAGCTACACTCCCAAGGACGGCTGCTTCCAGCGCGTCCGCTTCACCGGCGGCGAAAAGCCCGTCCCCATCGCCTTCGAAGCCCGCGACAATGGCGTCCTCCTCCGCTTCAATCAGCCCGTCAAAGACGCCGATGCCTCCACCTGCTTCGCGCAATGCTGGAATTACCGCTACGGCGCGCAGTACGGCTCCCCCGAATACTCCGTCAAATACGCCGACACCCCCGGCCATGACCCGCTTGAAATCCACAGCGTTCAAAAACTCGACGGCGGCAAAACCCTCTTCCTCGAAATCCCCCAGCTCGTCACCGCCAGCCAGATCCATCTTCATCTCACCACCGGCCACGACATCTTCCTCACCGCCCACGCCCTCGCCGAACCCTTCACCGACTTCCCCGGCTACGCCAAAATCGCCAAGACCAATCACGCCGCACAGATCGGCATGGAAGCCCCGAAATCCGCCAAGCCTAACCCCTGGGCCAAAGGCGAAGGCGGTCGCGAACTCGTCATCGAAGCCGCCCTCGGCCTGCAATACGTGCAGAAAAAGCTCACCGCCAAACCCGGCGAAAAACTCACCATCGTCTTCAAGAACCCCGACGTCGTCCCGCACAACTGGATGCTCGCCAAACCCGGCACCCTGCAAAAAATCGGCAACCTCGCCAACCTCATGATCACCGATCCCCAGGGCATCGCCAAACATTACGTCCCCGACTCCCCCGATGTCCTCGCCTACACCGACATGACCAATCCCCAGGCCACCTTCACCATCCACATCACCGCCCCAACGGAGAAAGGCGACTACCCCTACCTCTGCACCTTCCCCGGTCACTGGATGGTGATGAACGGCGTACTCAAAGTGGAATAAAGTAGTCCAGAACTTTAGTTCGCTCCGGCAAGCGTCTCAAAACCTCCAATCGCAGCAAAACACGGAGCCAATTTGTTCACCACGCACTGAACTTTCAGCCGTTTTTTACGTCTGAACACTTCATGCTGCGCACTCTATGCATCCTCCTCCTCATGAGCCTCACGCTCAGGGCGGAGCAATGCCTCGTCATCGGCGACAGCCTCACCAAGGAATACGAAGCCGAATTCCCCGCACTCTACCCCAACAATCCCGCCTCCTGGCAGGCGCGAAACTGGATCGAGACCCTCCACCAGTACCGCACCGCCTGGTTCGACACCGGCACCTGGAGCACCTACTCCGATCCCCGCCTCACCGGCCATCGCTTCAACTGGGCCTTCCCCGGCGCCACCACCACCGACATCCGCAATCAGCTCAGCAACGCCTTCAACTTCTGGTGGACGAACACCCTCAAAAGCCAGCTTCGCACCGATGTGCAGCGCGTCGTCATCTTCGCCGGTGGCAACGACGCCGACAGCTACTACGCCAATCTCTACAACGGCACCGTGGACGCCTCCGTCACCAACACCACCCTCGGCAATATCCAGTGGATCCTCAATTTCGTCCGCACCCAAAACGCCACCGTTCCCATCGTCCTCGTCAGCGTCCCTCACGTCGGCTGCACCCCTAAAATTCAGGCTGGCTACCCCACCGACCCCGTTAAAACAGCGCGCGTCACCGCCGCCATGGATGCACTCAACGCCAGCCTCGCCGCCTACGCGCAGTCACAAAACATCGGCTTCGTCCCTGGCGTGTATGACTTCACCAAAGCGATCATCACCCAGCCCTTCCGCATCAAAGGCATCGAGTTCTATCGCGTCGCAGATGCTGACTCCCGCACCCGCTACACCTTCTCCGGAGACGGCTTCCATCCCAATACCTGCGCCCACACCAAGATCGCCCAGATGGTCGTCGATGCCTTCAATTCCAAATACCCCTCCACCGCCATCACCCCGCTCACCGACGACTATATCATCTCCACCGTCCTCGGTCTCGATCCCAACATCCCCTTCACCGAGTGGATGGCATCCTCAGGTCAAACCGGCAGCTTCACCTCCGACTCCAATCACAACGGCATCCCCAACGGCATCGAATTCGCCCTCGATCAGCCCGCCATGCCACAGCCCACATTCCAATCCGGTTCCCTCACCCTCACCTACCGTCCCCGCGCCTCTTTTACCGGATGGGGCACCATTCAGCCACAATCATCCCCAGACCTCATCAACTGGACCGACATCCCCCCCGCCCAAACCACCACAAACCCAGACGGCACGGTCACCGTCAGCGTGAGTGCCGCAGGCAAAAGCTTTGTGCGGCTGAAGTGCAGCCCGGTGACAGCAGGCCCCTAGCTGGCGCTGCTCCTATCCTCTTCCTTCTGTTTAGGAGCAGCATGGCGGCTGACATCACCAAAGAAGGCGTCGATCTTGTGACTGCGAAGGTATTTCCAGGCGAACACACCCGGTATGATCAGCAGAAGGGGGAGCGCGACCGCCGCCATATGGCGCATGGGTCCATGGAGTTCCTCCCGCCCAAAGCTGACGTGGAAGCTTTCTGAAAAAAACGGGTAGGCGAGAAGTGCAGCGGATGCCAGCGCCACGAAAAAACCCACCCATACCTTGGCCCAAAAGCGGGACGACCAGCGGCCTCTCAACAAACCAATCCCCACCGGGATCATAAGGACAGCCGCGTTGATATTGACTCGTCCGTGGCTCAATTGTTGAGCCATTTTGTATAAGGCCGAAACACCTCCCAGAATGAAGAGCACACCCAGAATGGTGATTCCAAGAGGGCGCTTCATTGCTGGATGGGCTCGATTGAGGGTTAGAAAGCCGCGTTCGCTGAGCTACGCACCACAGGCCACCGCCGTCTGCCCCTGCACACCGAGGCCATCAACGCCCAGTTCAATCACATCCCCCGGCTTCATAAACAGCGGCTCCGGCTTAAACCCAAGCCCCACGCCCGGAGGCGTCCCCGTCGTGATAATATCACCCGGCAGCAGGCTCATGAACTGGCTCAGATAACTCACCAGCGTCTTCACGCCAAAGATCATCTGCGCCGTGCTGCTGTTCTGAATCGTCTTGCCATTCAGCTTCAGCCACAGTTTCAAATTCTGCGGATCAGGAATCTCATCGCTCGTCGCCAGAAACGGACCGATCGGTGCAAACGTGTCGCAGCTCTTGCCCTTCACCCACTGCCCGCCACGCTCCAGCTGCCACTCACGCTCGCTGTAGTCATTGTGCACGCAGTAGCCAGCCACATGGCTCATCGCATCCTCTTCAGACACATAGCTCGCCTTCTTGCCAATCACGAACGCCAGCTCCACTTCCCAATCCGTCTTCTTCGAGTTGCGCGGGATCACCACATTGTCATTCGGCCCCACGATCGCGCTTGTCGCCTTGAAAAACACAATCGGCTCCGCCGGAATCGGCATCCCGCTTTCCTTCGCATGGTCGCTGTAGTTCAGCCCGATGCAGATGATCTTGCTCGGCCGCGCAATGCACGGCCCCAGCCGCGTCTCAGCACTCACCGTCGGCGCAGAGCCCGCATTGGCCTTCGCCCACGCCGCCAGACGCTCCAGCCCATCGCCCCCAAAGAACTTCTCATCATAGTCACTGCCAAAGGCACTCGCATCAATGCGGCGTCCATCCTCAAGCTGCAGGCCGGGTTTCTCTTCTCCAGGATTTCCAAAGCGGATCAGTTTCATGTCGGTTGTTCAGTTCGTGGTTCTAAAATTCAATTCATCATTCGTCACTTCTTCTCGTGATCTTGCTGCTTCAGCGGATCACCTTCGTGATTCGTGTACCTGCCAATCAGCGGATACTGCTCCAGCTCCGCCACCGTACCGGTGACAGGAAAGCTCTCGCGCCCGACCCAGTAAACGGCCGCCGCGGCAATGTCTTCCGGCATCAGCAGCCGGCCCATCGGCACCGCATACGCAGGCAGCCGGTCCGGCCAGCCTTCGCCCAGTCCGTCGCCCAATTTCACCTGGTATTCGTTCTCCGTCAGCGTCCAGCCCACATTAAGCTGATTCACCCGCACGCGATCCGTCCCCAGCGCATCCGCCAGATTGCGCGTCATCGTCATCAGAGCGCCCTTCGACATCGAATACGCCAGCAGGTTCGCCTGCCCGCAATGCGCCAGCACCGAGCCAATGTTCAGCACCACGCCCTGGTTCTTCTTCAGCTCCGGCAGCAGCGCACGAATGAGCAGCATCGGCGCACGCGCATTCACCGAAATGATGCGGTCAAACATCGCCGCATCCGTTTCGCCAATACGCGCACGATTCGTCAGCGCCGCATTGTTCACCAGTGCATCCACCTTGCCAAACGCTGCGATCGCATCCTTTGCCAGCTTTTCCGGGTAGGCCGCATCCGCCAGATCTCCCTGGCAAAACGCCGCCTTGTCCGTGCCGAGTTCCTTGCACAGAGCCTCGCCTCGCGCCGCATCACGGCCATGCAGGATGACTTTGCCGCCTTCCGCGACAAAGCGCCGCGCCATGAATTCGCCGATGCCGGTCGTGCTGCCGGTGATGAGGATGACTTGGTCTTGAAGTCTCATGTTTTATCAGGGTGGTTTTGGTGAGTTGTGTTCTATGGCGAGCGCGAGGCGATGCGCACTTCATGATGTACGCGTTGTTCTTCGGCGACCTCTGATGCTCCTCCGACCACCTCTCATACCCCAGCTCGCGAAACGCCACATCATCCGCCCTGTCCAGCGCCAGCAGCACTTCGCGGATAAACTTCCATCCCGTCAGTTTCAGATCTTTCAGCACCGCTGTCCCATCGGTATAGCGCATCCCCCGCACTCGCGCGAGCGCCGGCACTTCAGGTATCACACCTTCATCATCAGCTTTTGCGGCGAGCGGATTCCAGAACTGATCCGCCGCCTCATACGCCATCCCAAACACCGCATCCGCCTGCTCTTTCGCCAACGGCCACGCACTCAGAATTTTCGCCGGCCCCAGCCCGCCAATCCCCAGCGCCTTCTCAGACCACCGTGCCGTCCCTTCCGTATACCACCGGTTTTTAAAATAGGTCACGCTGTTCTGGATCACGTGAAAAAACTCATGCGCAGGCGTCAGATTCGTCGCCGCCTTCACCGAAGTCGCCACCGTAAAACTGATGCTCAGCGTTCCCTTCGGATCACCGGGCCTGTTATACCGCTGCAGCTCATCATACGCCACCCCATTGGACTTCAGCACATCCTTGTGCCGAAAACTCACATCAATAAAACTCGCCGTGCGAAACCTCTCCGTTTGCAGCGGATCAGGAAACCCCAGCACCTCCACAAACATCGCCTGCGCCGCCACAATCTGCGTCAGCACATCCTCCACCTGATCCGGCACGCCGTTCTTGTTCGCATCCGTCCCATCCACCGCATGCTGCCCTTCGAGCTGATAAAACACCCGGATCTTCCCCTCCTGATGCACACGCTTCACCGGCTCTTGCGCACGCAACAAGCACGCATGCCACAGCACCACCACAATCATCATCCATCTGATATTCTTCATCACGCTAAAATCCCCTTCACCACATTCCCATGCACATCCGTCAGCCGGTAATCCCGCCCTTGAAAGCGATACGTCAGCAGCTTGTGGTCGATCCCCAGCTGATGCAGCAGCGTCGCGTTCAAATCATGCACATGCACCGGATCGCGCACCACATTGAAGCAAAAATCATCCGTCTCCCCAAACTGCACCCCCGGCTTGATTCCCCCTCCCGCCATCCACATCGTAAAGCAGCGCCCGTGATGATCCCGCCCATGATTCGTCGCTTCCAGCTTGCCCTGTAAGTACGTCGTCCGGCCAAACTCCCCGCCCCACACCACCAGCGTCTCGTCCAGCATGCCGCGCTGTTTCAGATCCCGCACCAAAGCCGCCGCAGGCTGATCCACATCCCCACATTGCAGCCGCAGATCGCTCGGCAGATTGTAATGCTGGTCCCAGCCGCGATGATAAAGCTGGATGAACCTCACCCCACGCTCCGCCATGCGCCGCGCCATCAGACAGTTCGCCGCAAAGGTCCCCGGCTGCCGCGACTGCGGCCCGTAATCATCCAGCGTAGCCGCGCTCTCACCGCTCATGTCCGTCAGCTCCGGCATGCTGCTCTGCATGCGAAACGCCATCTCATACTGCGCGATCCGCGTGGCGATCTCCGGATCATGCTGCTGCGCCAGTTGCTTCCGGTTCAGCGCCGCGATCACATCCAGCTCATCCCGCCGCGTCGCCGCATCCATGCCCTCCGGATTCGAAAGATACAAAACAGGATCGCCACTGCTCCGCAGCGCCACGCCCTGATGATTCGACGGAAGAAACCCCGAACCCCACAGCCGCGCATACAACGGGTCCGCCGGCCTCGCCGCACTACCACGAGATACCATCACAACAAACGCTGGCAGATCACGGCTCTCACATCCCAGCCCATAGCTCAGCCACGCCCCAAAACTCGGCCTCCCCGGCTGCTGATGCCCCGTCTGCAAAAACGTCACCGCCGGATCATGATTGATCGCCTCCGTATGCATTGATCGAATCACACAAATCTCATCAATAATCTTCCCCGTATGCGGCAGCAGCTCACTCACCCACGCACCACTCTGACCATGCCGCGCAAAGTTAAACATCGACGCCGTGATCGGCAGCGACTTCTGCCCGCTCGTCATCCCCGTCAGCCGCTGGTCACCCCGCACCGAGGTCGGCAGTTCCTGCCCATGCAGCTTCTTCAGCCCCGGCTTGTGATCCAGCAGATCCAGCTGCGACGGCCCGCCGTGCATGAAAAGATAAATCACCCGCTTCGCCTTCGGCGCAAAATGCGCCGCCGCTCCCGCATCCCCTCGCATCAGTCCAGCCAGCGCCACACCTCCCAGGCTCAAACCCGAGTTGCAGATGAATTGTCTGCGCTGGAGAAAATCGTTCATCGTTTCGTGATCACCTCATCAAGATTCAAAATCGCATGCGCCACCACCGCCCACGAACCGCGCCTCTGCCAAAGCCCCTTTAGAAGCCCTCGCTCCTCCGCATCCGGCTCCCGCCGCGTCGCCGTCCGAAACATCCACGCGATGCAATCCTCCTTCCCCTCTGACCTCTTCGCCAAAGCCTCGGCCGCCCTGAGAAACGTCTCATCATTCAACAGCATCAGCGCCTGCAGCGGCGTGTTCGTGCTGGACCGCCGCACCAGGCATTTCTCACGCGTCGGCCCGTCAAACGTCAGCAGCATCGGGTGCGGCGACTGCCTCTTCACATACGTGTACAAACTCCGCCTCCACAGCCCATCTCCCGTGTCCGGCACATAAGTCTCCTCGCCATTGTAAGACACCGCCTCCCACAAACCCGGCGGCTGAAACGGCTTCACACTCGGCCCGCCGATCTTCGGCACCAGCAGCCCCGACAGCAACAGCGCCTGATCCCGCAGCATCTCAGCCGAAAGCCGCCCGCTCGGCCCACGCCCCAACAGCCGGTTCTGCGGATCACTCCCATCACGCATCACCGAGCTCTGCCGATACGTCTTCGACATCACGATCATCTTCAGCATCGCCTTCACATTCCACCCGCTCTCACGAAACTTGGCCGCCAAAAAATCCAGCAGCTCCGGATGCGTCGGTGCTTCACCTTGAGAGCCAAAATCATTCGGCGTTCTCACCAGCCCTTCACCAAAGCAAAGCTGCCACAGCCGGTTCACCGCCACCCGCGGCGTCAGCGGATTCTGCGCGGACACCAGCCATCGCGCAAAGCCCAGCCGGTTCCGCGGCGCATCCGCAGGCCATGGCGCGACCGCGACAGGCACTCCCGCCTCCACCGCCTCCAGGGGCTTGTCATACTGCCCCCGCTCCAGCACATGCGCCGTGCGCGGCTTCTCCATCTCCTGCATCACCAGCACCGTCGGCACAGCCTCTCTTACCTCTTTCTCTTTTTGCTGCGCAGCCTTCATCCGCCCTCGCACGGCTTTCGCAGCCGCCTGTGCAAAAAGATCAATGTAGTAGTCCAGCAGGATCTCACGCTCCGCACTCACACGCTTCGCCGCGTCTATTTCCACAATCCCCCGAATCCTCTCCGCCCAAAACCACTCCCCCGCCGCCTTGCCATCCAGCGCCCCCGGCACGATGCGCAGTTCATCGATCTTCCCATAAAATCCCAGCCCCGAATCCCGCCGCCCGATCCGCAGCGGCTCATTATTCGCGATGCTCCCATTCAGCGTGTCTCGCCGCACCTCCAGCGTCGTCGGCGCTCCATCAAAAAACACCCTCAGTCCCGCCGCCTTCTGCGTCCCATCATAGCTCACCACCACCTGATGCCACGCCCTCTGGCTCAGTGCCTCCACCGTCGAGACCTCGATCGCACTCGCTCCCCAGCGATGCACCAGATTCACCTGCACCCGCCCCTTCTGCCAGATCACTTCCAGCCCCCTTCGATTCCCTTCCGCCTCGATCAGCGAAAGCGGACAGCTCAGCGATCCATCTGCATTCACCCACAGCCCGATGCTCCACGCCCGATCCGCATCAAACCCATTCACACGCCCCTCCACATGCTGCGTCGCATCAAACTTCGCCGCCTCACCTCGGATGCCACGCTCAAACACCACCGTGGTTCCTTCCGCCTTCATCCCGGCACTCATCTGCCCATTGAAATCCACATGCAGCACCACAGACGATGGCGGCACGGGCAATGTCTCCCCCGCACTCTTCTCCCACTCCGCGATCTTCGGCTTCAGCATCGCCTGCACCGGCTCAAACGCCTTCGCCGCCTCCTTCGCTTCACCTGCCAGTTTCACAAGCTCCCTCTTCTGCTCCTCCGTCGGCACCTCCATCACCGGCGGCGGATTCTCCTGCCTTATCACACCCTGCTCCGGCACATTGTTAAAAAACGCAAACAGCTGATAAAACTCCCGCTGTGAGATGGGATCAAACTTGTGATCATGGCACTGCGCACAGCCTGCCGTCAGCCCCAGCCACGTCGTCATCGTCGTATCCACCCGGTCCACCA
Organism: Prosthecobacter sp.; assembly: GCF_044222565.1. Taxonomy (GTDB): domain Bacteria; phylum Verrucomicrobiota; class Verrucomicrobiia; order Verrucomicrobiales; family Verrucomicrobiaceae; genus Prosthecobacter. The sequence continues at coordinate 19,819 of NZ_JBGANA010000004.1, read as the reverse complement.
CATACTCCGTGCGAAACTCCTCCTCAATGCTCCCGCTCTCATTGTTCGCCATGTGGTTGCGGTTAAACCCGGTGGCAATTCGCTGCGCCACCGTCGCATTCGGCAGCAGATCACCCGCCAGTTGCTCCACCGTAAACTGATCAAACGGCATGTTCGCATTGAAGGCGTTGATCACCCAGTCACGCCACAGCCACATCTGCCGCGGCTTGTCTCCAAAGTAGCCGTTCGTGTCCGCATACCGCGCCGCATCCATCCAGCCCACCGCCAGGTGCTCGCCAAAATGCGGTGATGCAAGAAACTCATCTACCGCCTCCTCATAGCTCCCAAAGTTTTTCTCCGGCGGCAGCCCCGTGAGATCCAGCGCCACACGTCGCAGCAGCACCTCCGCATCCGCCTCCGGCGCATAATTCATCCCCCGCTCCTTCAGCCCCTTCTCCACAATCCCATCAATCGACCCTACTCCACCATCCACGCTCAGCGGCTCAAACGCCCAGTGCTTCTGATACTTCGCACCCTCCGTCATCCACCGCTTCAGCTTCTCGATCTGCACCGCCGTCAGCGGTTTGTTCGTCTCCGGCGGCGGCATCACCTCATCCGCGTCATGCGAAGTGATCCGCCCCACCACCTCCCTCAGTTCACCTCCGGGGAGATCCAGCCTCAGCTTCGCCTTTCTCGCCTTCACATCCGGCCCATGGCACGTGAAACAGTGATCCGAAAGGATCGGCCGGATATCCCGATTGAACTGCAACTCCCCCGCCACCAGCAAAGACTGGATCATCCCCATGGCAGCGATGAAACACAGCAGTCTCATTTCATTTTTCCAAGGCCCACGCGATTCCATTCAGCAAAAACCTCCTGAATGCAGGCAGCTTAAAATCATCCCAATGCCCCATCGAGGTGTAAAACACCCGCGCCTTCTTCTCTCCATAGAAATGTGTCCACGCCACAGGCTCTGTCTCAGCCCCCGGCAGCGATCCCATCAGCAGCGGTGTCGTCCCTTCTTGCAGCGGCGTGTTTTTATACAGTCCCCCATGCCCGATCAATTCACTCACCGTCACTCCCTTCAAGATCGCATGCCCCTCCGCACTCGGCACCAGCGTGATCTTCGCCGGATCTTTCCCATAATGCCCCGTGTAGTTGCCGCCCAGCACCTCATGGTCAAACTCCTGCCAGATGGCCAGCCCCGCCTTCGGCGCCGGCTCTTTCGGTCGTAGCGCAAAGCAATGGCTCGCCGTGCGAATCCCCACCAGCGGCTTCCCCGCCGCCAGATGCGCCCTCACCGCATTCACCACCTCCGTCGTCGGCGTGCGCCTTCTCACGCTGATGAGCAGCAGATCCGCATCCTTCATCGTCTCCACAAATCCCGGAAACTGATTCTTATCCGTCGCGTCCGCCTGCACCACCGTCACGCGATAAGGCACCTCCTTCAAATCCTTGGCCGCAAACTCCGGCAGCGTCTCCCAGGTATGATATTCATCTTCGCCAATCATGATGACGATATGCGCAGGCTCCGCCGCTTGAAGCTGCCAGCCGCAAATAACGGCCACGAAAATCAAAGCGCGAATAAAGAAGAATCGTGTCATAAAAATTCAAAGTCAGTTCAGGGTTTCGGAGCTGTTTGCAGTGTCGCCTTCGCCGCAGCCCACTCAGGATTTGGCAGCGCCTCCCACACCCGCAGATGTCGGAAGCTCGCCTCCGTACTCGCCCCCAGCATGATGCTGTGTTTCGCCACACCGATTAGTGGATTGCTCAAAGTCGTGCTCTTCCCATCCAGCGTTCCCACCACCTCATCCCCTTTGATCTCCAGCACCACCGTGTGCCATTCGTTCAGCTTCACCTGTGCTGCCACACGACTCGTCGTCCCCTTCTCCCGCTGCTTCGTCGCCGGGTTGATGCGCTCCGCATCATACGGAATCAAAAACAACCCGCCCGGCCCGATGCTCATCGCAATCACATAGTCCTTCACATCCGTCGCTTTCACAAACAGCGACCGATACTTGCGCCCCTCATCCGGGACATCATTCAGCCTCACCTCGCACTGAATGATGGCGTCCGTAAACTGAAACCCAAACGACGCCGTCGCAGGATGATTCGCCGTCGGACTCTCCACGCCGGTAAAGCACCCATCCTCCAGTTTCCAGCTTCCCGACTTCCCACCCACCGGCCCCGCATTGAACCGCCAGCCCGTGAACCCGCTCGCAAATCCCACCGGCTTGCCCGTCACGGGTGCCAGCGGCGGCGTGAAGTCTTCGTTCACCAGCAGCTTGCCGCGCGTCGTCATGACTGTCTTCGGCAGCTCCTCAGCAGCCAGCACACCACAGGTCCACGCGATCAATAAAAAAGTGAGAGATGCTTTCATGAAAATATCTATCGGCTGAGGCTGCCCAAAACTTCCAGCGCCTTCGTTTCAAAAATCTTCTGCCACTCCGGCGCCACCAGCGTGTCGCAGTCCTCCTGCGCATAACCGCTGTTCAGCCGCTGCTCCACCGTCGGCGTGTACCAAATATATCCATTGGTATATCCCGAGACAAAAGTACCCGCATCCTTCGCCGCCTTCTTGATGTTCAGCCCCACCTGCACCGTCACCTCTCCGGGAAACGTCACCAGCTTGAAATCCCCCACGCGCAAGCCGCACACCTCGGCATCCAGCGTCGTCTTGCCCGCCTCCTGCGTCTGCTTCAGGTGCATTTTCAGCAGCGCCAGATTGGCATTCAGCCTCGTCAGCCGTTCCATGATCTCGATGTTCGACAGATAACTCTCCACCAGCACCCGGTTGTCCGCATCCAGTTGCGCTATCCCCTTCCGCCCCTGCGCCTCATCGTGCAGATAGCTCTGCGAATAATGCGAAGGCGTCTCCGGCCAGATCTTGTGCTGCATCAGCAGCGGTAGGAACGTTTTAAAATTGATGTTCGTCGGCTTCAGTGCCGCAGTTAGCTTCTTCTGCTCCGCCTCGATGCGTGCAATCCGCGCCTCATAATCTGCCGCTCGCGGCACGCTGACCGTCTCGTTGCTCACTCGCAGCTCCCCATCGGCCTTCGTCTCAATCTTCTTTGCCGCCGCCAGCACCGTCGCCCCCAGCATCGTGCCCAGCGGCTCCGCATCCGCCGCACGCGTCACCTCCTTATACCGCACCGGATTGATGTCACCTCCGCAGCCCTGCACAAAGAACGCCATCGCTCCCGTCGCATCCTCGATCACCTTCGAAGCAAATCCCGGATAATCCGCGGAGCACCCCTTGCTCGGCGGGTTCATGATTGGATGACACGCAAACTGATACAGCACCGCCAGCGGCGTCCCATCCGCGCGATCCAGCCTCAGCACACCCACCTGCGGATCAATCGGCCCCACACTCGCCACCGCATCATCCAGTGGCATCGAGTACGCCCGCCGCATGTCCACCATGCTTCCGTCCTTCATGTTCAGCCGCCGGTTTTCACTGATGCGCGTCTCCAATCCCACACCACTCCCAGCTTTCACCGGCACCATATTTTTCAACGCCTCCTTCACCGCTTCAATAATGAGCGGCTCCAGATCCCCGCGAACGATCCCATGACAGTGGCTCGCATTCACCACCACATTCCCCGGCGCGATGCCCATCTCTTCCAGCCCGCGCCGCACTGTCGCCATAAAGCCATTCCCAATGCGCCCGATGCCTCCCACTGCCACCGCATCCAGCGTTATAATGACCGCCTTCGTCTCCCCCTGCTGAATCACCAGCGCCTTCGCAAAGCACGGATCATTCACCGGCCCCGTGCGGTCCGTGATGTCCACCCTCGCCACCCCCGCCAGCATTTCAGCCCGCGCCGTGGCAACCCATGTCAGCAAGAAAAAGCAGATCCATTTCATGACAGTTTATTTCTGCAAAGTCCACACTACCGCATTCAGCAGCAGCCTCCGCACATCCGCACTGCGCATGTCTTCCGGCGCACCCAGACTCGTATAAAACACCCGTGCCTTGCTCGGCCCATACGTGCGCGTCCACGCCACCGGCTGCGGCGGCGTACTCGCACCTTCCTGCGCCGTACCGATCAAAATCGGCGTCGCATCCGCCGCCAGCGGCAGCACCTTGTACATCGACTGATACCCCCGGATCTCCGCCACATTCACGCCCTCCAGCAGCGGCGTCTTGATCCCAGCCGGCACACTCACGCTGTAAGGCAGCCCCTTCGTTTCATACCCGGTGTTCTCTCCACCCAGCACCTCATGCGTAAACTCCGGCCACGGTGCCAGGCTCGCATCCACCACCTCGTTCGGCTTCGGCAAAAACGCATGATTCGCCGTGCGAATCCCCAGCAGCGGCTTGCCCGCCGCCAGATGCGCCTTGATGGCCGCCATCTCCTCCTTCGGTGGAAAGCGCCTGCGTGAAAACAGCACCAGCAGATCCGCATCCTTCAGCGCTTCAATGAGCCCCGCAAAGTGATGCATCTGCGGCTTGTCCCCCTCCACAATCGTCACCTTATGCCCCAGCGGCTTCAGCTCCTTCTCCGCAAACTCCCGCATCGTCCTCGGCGACTCATAGTTGTTCGGATCTTCCACCGTCATGATGACGATGTTCGCCGCGGACGCGGCACCGATGAACACGGCGAAAAAGGCAAGACTGAGAAGAATGGCTTTCATAAAAAATGGAATTTAAAGCGGGGAGTGCACATGCTCATTCAAAGCGGTGAGTTATCCCCCAACCACACCTTCTTCACGCGCAGCGTTTTGCTGAACAGCACGAGATCGGCGCGCTTGCCCTTCTTGAGGCTGCCGACTTCATCGTCGATGCCGAGACGCTCCGCCGGAGTGAGGCTGGCCATTCGAATGACCTCCCACAGCGGCGCTCCGCTGCAGGTCTTCATCGTGCGCACCATGTGGTCCATGCCCACCGAGCTGCTGCCCAGCCCGGTGGCCGTGCGGCTCACTTTGCCATCGTGCGTGATGTCGTTGCCGGTGTGAATGTTGCCGATCTTGTATTTGCCCACCGGCATGTCCACCGCACGGCTCGAATCCGTCACCAGCAGCAGCCGCTTCGGCCCGATCATGCGATGCGCAAACAGCAGCAGCTCCGGCGAAAGATGCTGACCGTCCGCGATCACCTCCGTGCTCATGCCGGGATTGAACAACACATACTGCTCCATGCTGCCCTGCATCGGCGTTCCCAGCCTCCCGCGCACGGAGCTCACATCGCTCATGGCACACCAAAAATGGTCCACATGCCGCATGCCACTACGAAAGGCACGGTCCATCTCCGACCACGATGCATTCGAGTGCCCGCAGGTGATGAAGCAGCCGTTCCGCTTCGCCATCTGATAAAATGCCGCCGCCCCCGGCAGTTCTGCCGCACACGTGGCGATTCGAATGAAGCCCGTTTTGAAATACGTGCGAAACTCCTCCGGCGTGGGATTCCTGCGCCCCGCCGCAGGATGCGCACCCACCTTGTCCGCCGCAAAGAACGGCCCATACAGATGAATGCCTGGAATGCGTGGCAGCCCACCTCCCTCTGTTTCTTTCCCAACCGTCTGGCACGCCTGGATCATCGCGTGAATTTCCTCCGGCTGTCCCGTGGTGGTGGTGGGAAAAATCGTCGTCGTGCCATGCCGAAAATGCGTCTGGCAGGCCACGCGCGCCGCATCCGCCGTGCCATCCATGAAATCACCACCGCCGCCGCCATGCACATGCACATCCACAAACCCCGGCGAAAGGTAGCCGCCCTGCCCATCCACCACCATCGTGTCCTTCGGCATCCGCTTTGCGGAGGCGCTGATCTCCGCGATGCGCCCTTCACGCACTGTCACACATGCGTTCGGCAGCAGTTTGTCCTCCAGAATGGCGGTGACGTTGTGAATGACGAGTGATTTCATGGCGCAGGTGTTACTTGAGTTTCTCAAACAGTTCCTCCAGCCCAGCGACGATCTTCGTCGACGCATCCACTTCCAGACACGCCGATCTCGCACGCCACGTCTCATACCCGCCCAGCGCATGCTGCTCTGGCGTCGGCAGATACCCATGATACGCATTCGCCAGCGACACGGTAAAAGTCTTGGGATGCCTCGCCTTCAAATCAAGGCCGATCTCCACAAACACCTCCGCCGGAATCGCCGAAACTCGCAGCTCCCCGATCTTCATCACCTGCAGCGGCGCAGACACCTCCTTCGGAAAATCCGCCAGCAGCACCGTCTCCCGGGCATACACCTGCTCCATCGTCTCCATCCTTGGAAACAGCTTTGACTGCTTCGTCACCGCCCGTGCCTTCTCCACTTCCTCCACCGTCGGAATCCGCAGCCCCAGCTTCACCTCTTTCTGCGCCACACCCAGCTCCACCCAGTCACGATACGTCAGCGTCTTGCACGCGCCCGCCACCGCCTGCGCCACATCATTTGCCACGATCTTGATCCTCCCATACGGCCCCTCCTTCGCCTGCCCTCCGCGGAAGTCGATGTTGTTGATGTCCCCGCTCGTCCCGTTCGACATGATCCCCACAAACGGCGGATCCTGCCTGTCCGCACCCAGCAGTTCTCCAAGACGGTTTGCAAACACACCATAGTAATCCGCCGAGATATGCCCAGGTCCCACACCGCCCACATAGTGCAGCGAGTAGTTCGCATAAAGCGCGATGGGTTTCCCCTCCACCGACTGCACGCTGATAAAGCTCACCTGCGGATCCGTCGGCCCCGCGGGCTCCACCAGGTTCGGATTGTTCACTCCCGGATTCGTCTTTACCTGGTCCGTCGTCACGCCATGCGGTGTGGGTGGGATGCTCCCCGGCTTCATCTTCCACCGCCGGTTGTACACATGCTGCGGCACATCCACCGTCCCCCACGCGATCTTTGCCGGCGCCAGATTGTCCAGCGCACAGCGCATGCCATCGGCCATTCGCCGCGCTAGAAACCGCTGATACATCGGGCTCGGCTCGCTCTGCCCCACCGCCTGCGCCGTCCCACACGAGTGCGAGTGCGTGGCGGACATCATCATGTTCTCCATCGGCACCCCGGTGGCCTCGTTCACCATCTTCTTCGCCTCATCAAAAATCCCGCGCCCGATCACACAGCTGTCTGCCACCACCAGCACCAGCTTCGTCTTCCCATCATCCAGTGCCAGGCACCGCGCATTCAGCTCATCATGGATGAACACCGCCTTCCCATCCTGAAAGCCCCCGTTGATCGAGCTTCCCAGCTCCGGCGTGATGTTGCTCGTCGCCGCCCCCGCTCGGAACTCGGCGGCATGCAGCGCGGAAACTGCGGATACGACACAGCAGATGGTCAAAAATCTCATCCCAATCGTACGGCTACAAACGCCCGAACTTCATCAAATCAGTTCGCGAATCGGCTGTGCGCCGTTTTCCACGAGGTAATGCGGCCGCCCCTTCGTATCGGTGATCGTCGTCGTGTTCACGTCGATGCCCAGGTTCCGGTAGAGCGTGGCAAAGACCTCCGGAAATGTCACGGGCCGGCTGTCTGCCTCGCCACCCAGGCGGTCCGTTGACCCGATGACCTGGCCGTTCGGCATCCCACCGCCTGCCAGCAGCGCCATCGCCACACGCGGCCAGTGATCACGCCCCGTCTGTTTGCTGATGATCGGCGTGCGTCCAAACTCACCCCACACCAGCACCGTGACGTCCTTGTCCAGACCACGTTGGTGCAGATCCTCCACCAGCGCCGTGATGCCCTTGTCAAAGATGGGGAAATCCTCGCGCTCGCGGGAAAAAATGTCGTTGTTTGCGCCACCGTGCCAGTCCCACTTGCTGTAGTTCACGGTCACCACTCGCGCCCCGGCCTCCACAAGCCGCCGTGCGGCGAGAAAGCTCTGCGGCACCCGCGGCGCGCCGTTTTCGTCAATGCGCTTCACCGTGTCACCCGAGCCATAGCGTTCACAGATGCGCGGGTCCTCTTTGGAAAGATCGAGCGCGTCCGCCAGCTTTGATGATGTCAACACTCCCATGGCCTGCTGCGTAAAGGTGTCCATGGCTTCCATCTTTCCGCTGGAGTCCACATCGCGCCGGAAGTTGTCAAAACTCCGCAGCAGCTTCGTGCGATCCGAAAGCCGGTCATACGTGATGCCTTGCAGCGTCAGGTCGCCACGACTCGGCCCCGTGTGCTGGAAGGCTGCGCTCGCAGAGCCGAGCAATCCTGGCCCCGGTTCGTTGTAGGGGCCGTGCGTGCATTCGTAGCACATGCTCACAAACGGTGGCACCGCCAGATCATGCGCCCCCTGCAGCTTTCCCACCACACTGCCAAATTGCGGCCATCCTCCGGGCGGCACAGTCCCGGTCCGATTAGGAAATCCTGTGTAACATTGGATGGCATCATGCCCCGCCTGCGCACCCACCAGCGAGCGGATCACGGTAAACTTGTCCATCATCTTCGCCATCCGCGGAAAGAGCTCGCAGATTTGAATGCCATCCACATTCGTCCCAATCGGCTTGTGCGGCCCGGCGATCTCGCGCGGCGCATCCGGCTTCAAATCAAACATGTCCTGATGCGGCGGCCCGCCCACCAGATAGATCAAAATCACCGCCTTGTGCGAGTTGCGGATGCCCGCCTGATCTTCCAGCGCCAGCAGCTTGGGCAGCGACAGTCCCACCGACCCCAATCCTCCGATCTTGATGAAATTACGACGCGAAACACCATCGCAGAAGGCGCTGCGCGATTCAGCCGGGGCAAGGATCTTGAGCATGTTGGATCAGCGTTGATTTGACAGACCGCTCTCAAGTAATCGCGCTCAGACCAGTTTCTTTCGCGCACCACAGCAATCGCCGCCCTCCTTCTCGCCAGTCTCTTGCTCATTGCGGTTTGCATAATAGACAGACCTCCTTGTCTTAGACCAGCCCCTTTGTTTTGAAGGCCAACGGTCTTCCGTCATTCAGTCCAGGGGTGCCGAGCGTTTGCGAGTGCTCCCTTGGGTTCTGGCAGCCAGTCAGGAAAGCGAACCCATCATCCTCTTCGCGCACCCCGCCTTCCAGATGCGTCCCCCGGCCATGCCGCAGCTTTGAGTCTGTGCCCCGCAGCACCCAACTCCTTGCATCAGCTTTCCAAAGCGTTCCATTCACGCCAGCCTGCCGCACAAGTCTCAATAGGATGTTTTCTCTGCGGTCTTCTAATCTCTGCGTTGTTAAATCAGTGCCTCCTCAAAGATCCTCCCTCTTCGTATCCGGCGCCCACCAGATCACCACCATCCCCAGCGCATAGATCGACGCACAGATCGCCCCCACTCTCGCATAATCTCCCCCCAGCGCTGTAAACAGATACCCCGCCGCCAGCACCCCCGCCGCAGTACCAAATCGCCCCGAATTGTACGCCAGCCCGCTCCCCGTCGCCCGCACCCGCGTCGGAAACAGCTCCGGCAGATACAGCGCCAGCCATCCAAAAAAAAGCGTCGCCACAAACCCCTGCGCACACACGATCGCATGAAACCCCGCCTGCAGCGGTGCCGTCAGTTGAAACATCGCATACGTGATGCTCACCGTCGCCGCGCTGATCACACAGTAGCTCAGCCGCCGCCCCAGCCAGATCGCACACTGCCCTCCCAGCAAACTTCCCAGCGTCGCACCCAGCGCCCACCACCCCTGCGTCGCCGCCTTGTAGTCCCCATGCGCCGCACCAGCGATCTTGTCCGCCCACGGAATCATCCACTTGCTCGCCGACCACGCACCGATCATCGGGATCGAGCTCAACAAAATCCCCACCACCGTGAATCGAATCAGCCCCGGTTGAAACAGTTCCCGCAACGGCGTCACCGGCCCCTTCACCGCCCCACGCGAAGCCAGCCACTTCGGCGACTCCGGCAAAGCGATCAGCACAAAAACTCCCAGCACCGCAGGCACACCCGCAAACTGAAACACCCACCGCCACGACTCCGGCGTGATGTACCACTGCCGCGCCACCTGCGAGAGCATCAAAATCCCCACATTCAGCCCCGCCATCATCGCCCCAGACACCAGCGGCCGCGATGCACTGCTCCAGCACTCCGACACCAGCGCGATCCCATTCGGCCACAGGCCGCCCACTCCCAGCCCCACCATAAATCGCAGCACCAGCATCTGCTCCTGCGTCTGCGCATACGCACCCATCGCCGCAAAGACCGAGTAAAACAAAACGCACACACCCATCGCTCGCGTCCTTCCCACCCGATCCCCCAGCGCTCCCAGCGCCACACCACCGATCGCCGCGCCCAGCATCAGCGCCGCCGTAAACCGCGCAAACCACTCGCCTCCCAGCTCCGCTGTAAAACTCGCCCCCAGCAAACTCTTTGACACCGAAAGCGACGCCACCGGCATCAGCCCCAGCTCCACGCCATCAAAGACGAGCCCCAGAAACACCGTCACCAAAACAAGATAGCGTTGCGCAGTACTCATGGATTTACATTCAATGTCATTAAGCTACGCCATCCCAACACAATTGCGTGAGTTCGTCATTCCTAAAAATTCGCGGATATTCGCGGCCATTTGCGTTGTAAATTTTGAGGTAACTATTCAGGTCCGTGGTCATGGGACGAAAGATGGCGGCGCAAGCAGGCTTTGGAAGGCCCATCACCCTAACCTCTCCCCGAAGGACGCTCAGAGCTGCGAGGTCTGGGGCGGGGAGAGGAGGTTCGCGTTGTAACTCCGACTGAGTTTTGAAGCGTCCCGAAAGCCAATCCCCTCTCCCCGCCCCAAACTCGATAGCTGAATGCATCCTTCGGGGAATCGGAGCGGAGCGAAGATAGACTGCCGCAGGCAGCCCGAAGGGCGAACGTAGTGAGTCAAAGGTTAGGGTGAGGGGGCGGACCAAATCCCCTGAGCTGTCGCTGCTTGATTCCCTACGGACCTGAATAGTTACATTTTGAGTTCAAAATCCATCCAACACTGAACCTAACGCCATTGATTCTATTCAGCTTTGCATGGTGGAATGATTCTCCTGCCTTGAAGGCCAACGGCCTTCCGCATCATAGCGAAGGGTTGCCGAGCTTTAGCGAGGCTACCCTGGTACAGGCAGCATCCATCAGGAAAGCAAACCCAGCGCCCTCTTCACACACCGCGCCCTCCAGCAGCGTCTGCCTCCCTGCTCCGCTATACCGTCGCTGCGACAAGATTTTCGACAGTTGGCTAACTTAACTTCATTGATCCTATTGAGCTTTGCTAATGGAATGATTCTCCCGCCTTGAAGGCCAACGGCCTTCCGCATCATAGCGAAGGGTTGCCGAGCTTTAGCGAGGCTACCCTGGTACAGGCAGCATCCATCAGGAAAGCAAACCCAGCGCATTCTTCACACGTCGCTTTCTCCAGCAGCGTCTGCCTCGCCGCTACGCCACGCCGTCGTTGCGTCCTCGCATGCCTTACCCCGCACACGAACTCCGGCTGTGTCAGCCTATTGCGCGGCACTCATGGTTTTAAAATCGCTTGAATCACCGCGCTGTTGTCCGCCTCTCCATATCCCAGCGCCTCCGCCTTCTCCAGCAGCGCCCGGTGCGTCTCACTCAGCGGCAGCGGAATCCCGCTCGCCGCCAGCATCAGCCTCACATCCTTCAAATGCTGCGACAGCTTCGCCTGCGGCGTGAAGTCCTGCATGATCATCTTCTCCCCCTTCGTGTCCATGATCCGCGAGTACGCCATGCTTCTCCGCATCACTTCCAGCGTCTGCGCCAGATCCAGCTCCATCTGCTGCGCAAACACAATCCCCTCAGCCAGCGCCGCACGGTTCAGCCCAAGCACGAGATTCGTCACCAGCTTCATCTTCGCCCCGCTCCCGCACGGCCCCACATGCACCACCTCTCGCGCAAACTTCTCCAGCCACCCGCGGCATCGCTCAAACACCTCCGCATCCCCGCCCACCATCACCAGCACATCCTTCTGCAACAGCTGCTCACTGCTCCCAGACACCGTCGCATCCAGATACTCCACACCTCGCTCCTTCAGCTCCGCCCCCAGCGCCGCCATCTCACTCGGATCACCCGTTGTCGTATCAATGACAATCTGCCCCGCCTTCAAATCCGCGCCCCGCAACACCTCACGCACAATATCCGAATTCGGCAGGCAAAGAAAAACCACATCACACTTCTCAAACACATCACCCGCTGTCACCGCATTCACACAGCGCGTCGCATCCACATCCCACCCACGCGCAGCACCCGTCATCTTCATCACGGCCGAACCCATCAGCCCCATGCCGACGATGCCAGTCACGCTCTCGATCATGTCAGGCTTCATGGTTTGCTCAGTTCAATGAATTTCGCAGCAAAGCGCCTGCCGATCTCATTTTGCGCGGCGCTGTCAAAGTGGACCTTGTCGCCGATGTGCGTCTTCAAATCACGCGCATCCACACACGCCGTATGCGGCACCTGTTTCGGCAGATCCAGCAGGATCGCATTCATCGCCCGGATGTCCGCCAGCCGCTCTTCATCAGCCATCTCCCCAATGGTACAGGCGATGAACGGCAGATCCGGCAGAGCGAGATCGCTACGCAGGGACTCGATCATCGCACGCAGCCTCTCCGCATGCACTGGGAGTCCGTCCGGCCTCGCGTTCGCCTCCCCTTGCAGCCAGATCACCCCGCGGATGCGCCCTTTGACAGCCGCAGTGCTTTGCAGCGCCACCTTGGCCCGGCGCACACTCTCTTCGTACAGCTTCGCGCCCTTCAGCCATCGTTGAATCGACGATCCTCCAACCGCACAGGGAATGAGCCCGATGGCGGCCTTGGGGTTCGCGCCAGCGAGAGTCTCCGCAAAATCCAGCCCGGGTCCCACTCCCGCGTTGTCATATCCTTTGAAGGTCTTCGCGTCCCCCGTGAGATGCAGGGGATGCCGCGCCAGATACCACTGATCATCACCAAGATGCATCATCAAGATGCGGGGATCTCGCTTCGGCTCCTCCGGCATCACGCCCCGCCCCTTCATGTTCGACTGCCCCATGAGCAGAAACAGATCCAGCTCCGTCGTTCCCTCCGGCAGCTTTGTCACATCCACCATCTCCAGCGGCGGCTTCGTCGGCGGCGGCGTGGTGACCTTCTGGGCAAAGGCCACGGGACAGAGGGCCAGCATGAAAAAGGGGATAAGTCTCATGATAAAATGGATAGGGGTGGGGTAAAAAGAAGCGTCTCGATCGGTAAATTCATCCATGCCTGCCGTCGGTCATCGGCCTCAGGCCAGCCCAAAAAACTCACGCGCATTCCCGGATAAAATCTTCTGCTCATCCGCCGCCGGCAGTTTCAGCGACCGCAGCGGGTCCAGAATGGCGCTCGGCTCCACCCACGGATGATCACTCGAAAAGAGCAGCTTGTCCGCGCCGCTGAAATCCAGCGCAAACCGCATCGCCTCCGGCAGCGGCGAGACAATGTCCATGTAGATGCTTTTCAGGTACTCGCTCGGCTTCCTCTGCAAATTCTGCGGCCCGCGCTTCAGCACCGTGAGCTGATGGTCCATCCGCCCGCTGATATATGGCAGCGTGCCGCCAAGATGCGGACACACCAGCTTCAGCTTCGGATGTTTGTCCAGCAGCCCGCTCGCGATGATCCGCGCCATCGCGATGGTATTTTCAAACATGTTTCCCAGCGTGCTCGTCAGCTCATACCCCTTCACCACCTCCGTCGTCATCGGCTTCGCCGGGTGCAACAGAATCGGCATCCCCAGCTCCTCCGCTCGCGCATACAGCCAGTGAAACTGAGCCTCATCACACCACGCCCCCGCCAGATTCGTGTACAACAGCACACCTTTAAATCCCAGCTTCTTTACACACCGGTCCAGCTCCTCGCTCGCCGCCTTCTCATTCTGCAATGGCAGCACACACAGCCCGCGAAACCTCGTCGGATGCTTCGCGATCACCCCCGCCAGCGAATCATGAATCAGCTGCGCCACCGCCGGCCCGTCCGCGCCAAACCACTCCGGCCCCGGATCATTCGTGCTCAGCATCGTGATCTCGATCCCGTTCTTGTCCATCGTCGCCAGCTTCGCATCCACATCCAGGTAAAACGGCGGCACCTTCCGCAGCCAGTCCCCCATCTTCAGAATCGCCATGCCCTTCTCGTCATACACCAGCGGCTCCGCCTTCCGCTTCCGCATCATCTCGATCACCTCCGGAAAAAACAGATGACTCTGGCAGTCGATGATGCCGCTCGGCGGCGCTGCCACAGCAGCCACCGCACCGCTAGCAACAGTCGCAGTAAGAAAATGACGGCGGTTCATAAAATCATCACGTGGCAGGTTTCAAATACAGCGCGCTAAATCGGATGTCCGTGTTGCGCTTCCCCTCAAACGTCACCCGCACCCGGATCCGTTCAGGCAAATCCGCGCCCCCCGCGTCCCACACCACCGGCGTCTGAAACCCGCTCTGCCTCACCGTGCTGGTATATCCTGCCAGCGCCGTCTCGGTCGCGCTCAGCAGTTCAAGCTTGAGCGCCGCCTCCGGCCCCAGCCCCGCCGCATTCACAAAGAAGTGCTCCCCTCCCTTCACCGGAATCGCCGCCGTCACAAACTCGCTCGTGATCTCCGGCAGTTGGTAGTCCCCCGGCCCCTTCCCTGCCGTCTCCACCACCAGCTCTCCAAACCGATCCCTCGGCAGCTTCGCGATCCCCACGCCCCCGCGCGGCGGCGCTTCCTTCCAGTGCCGCGGATCCCACGCACCGTAATAAACAAACGTCTCCTCGCCGATGTTCTCAAAACCCTGTCCTTGAAGCACACCACCCTGATCCCACGCGCCATCCTCGCCGCGCTTGATGAAAGTCCACTCATGTGCCGGTTCACGAAAATTCAGCCCGTCATTGCTCACCACAAAGCCGAGATCGATCGTGATGTCCGGCCACTCCTTCGCGCCATGCCACAGGCCCACCACGCCCAGCAGCACATTGCGCCGGTTCCACACGCTGATCCCCTCGTGCGTCTGCTCCCCTTCCAGGCTGCGCCCCGCCCCCAGCACCTCATGCTGCGGCTCGCGCACAAAGCCCACATTCTGCGTCGGCATCCAGTGCACAAAGTCCGCTGAGCGATACATCCGCGTCACCCGTCCCTGATACGGCCGCGTCGCATTCAGCGCATTCTGTCCGCAGGCATAAAACATTCCGTCCCACTGGTACAGCCCGCCGCTTGGCTCAAAATGAATCGCAGGCAGCAGCACATCTTCCTTCTTCAGCTCCGCCTTCACCGACTTCACGTCCAACACAGGTTTCCACGTCAGCCCATCCGCGCTCACAAACGGCAGCAGCGTCCCCAGCCTTCGCTGCCCTCGGAAATACACATGGGTGGTCATCTTGTACCGCCGCGCCGGATCCGGGTCCGCCTCATCCTTCAGCACCTTCACATTCACAAATCCCCACGGCCCGCCGCCCATCGCCAGCAGGTTGTTGTTCTTGTTCCCCTTGTATTCCACCAGCCCCAGGTTCGGCTTCGTCCAGTTCACCCCATCCATGCTCTCCGCATACGCCGCACGCCAGCGCGATGAAGCCACCTTGTTGTCCTTGTCATCATCAAACGCCACATACCACAGCCGATACTTCCCGTTCTCCTTGATGATCGATCCATAAAACTGCACCCCCTGCGCATCCGGCGTCCCCGCCGCGCCTCTTGGCAACACCGGATTCCCCGCAGGCTTCTCCGGCGTCCGCATCTCCAGCCGCAGATTCTGCGAATACGGAATCGAAACCGTGTCAAAAGCAAACACACTCACCGCCTTCGTCTCATCAAAAAATTCCGCCGCATGGGAAGCCGCTGCACACGCAACGAGGCAGGAGATAGAAAGAAAGCGTTTCATTTTCATAAAGGTTAAATCAAGACTCACACTCGCACCAAGTTTGGATTGCATACCTCTCTCACGGACCAAAGGCTCCCTTCCACCCAGCGCCGTATTGTAGTACCGGCTTTCGCGTCCTCCGTAGCTTCTCCTGTCCTCCGTAGCTTTAGCGAAGGACGGATAGCAAAGGAGGAAGCCGGAATCCGGCTCCGGCAGCCCTCTCTACAGCCATCAAATGGGTTCGTTCCATTCATCTCTGCGGTCTTCTAATCTCTGCGTTGTTAAATCTGGTCTTCATAAATCAGTGCCCCCCTCAGCACACCTCATCCCTCCAGCTATCATCCCTCTGCGCCCCAAACAAATCCGTCTGCGGCAGCAGTTGCTCCGGCAGATTCCCACCCGCGAGCACCTCCGGCATCGGCTGAAACTTCACCGGCACGCCATACGCCAGCGTATCCGGCGGCACGTCCTTGTTCACCAGCGTCCCCGCACCAATAAAAGCCCCTCGCCCAATCCTCACGCCCGGACAAATCGTCACCCCGCCACCGATCGTCACACCATCCTCAATCGTCGCCCCCTGCACCCCATCCTGCCGCATCGGATACTTCGCATTTAGAAACGTCGTCCCCGGCCCGATGAAAACCATGTCACCAATCGTCGTCCGGCTCGGCACATACACATGCGCCATGATCTTCACCCCGTTGCCAATTTTCAGCCGTCCCTCCAGCGTGCATTTGTGATGCACCACGCAGCGATTCCCAATGGTAATCTCCCCACGGATCAGCACCTGATGCCCGCATTGAAACCGATGCCCGATGGTCGTGTTCGCATAAATAATGCTCCCGCTGCGAATAATCGCATAGTCACCAATCCGCGTCGGCTGCGAATCCCCCGGATAGCGATACCCCAGAATCACATCCGCATCGATCTGCGCTTGCTCTCCGACTTCATGAAAAGGTTCCGTGGGAATGCTCATAAGTGTGTCAGTCCGGCTTAGCAAATCGTCCCAATGTTTTCAGTCCCTGCACCGCGATCACATCTCCCGCTGGCTTCGCATACGGCGCACGAAATTTGCTGTACCGATAATGCGCGCTCATATACTCCCCATCCCCCGCATTCGTGTTCGCCCCATCTGTCAGGTAGCCATATGAAAGATTCGTGTAGCCGCAGGGAATCGAAATCGGCAGCGGCGATCCCGCACGGATCTGCCGTCCAATCCCCTGAAACGGCTCAAACGGCATGCACACAAATCCCACATCCCCCAGCCTCAGCACCTGGATCTCCACTTCGAGAAACTTCGCCACACTCTCCGCCTTGCCCTGCCGCCGCATCTCCAGCGCCCACTGACTCCAGGGCAAAATCATCTCGATCAATTTGCCGCGATACGCCGGCGTCAGTTCCCGCGGAAAATTATGCCCGATGCATGCCAGCGTATTCTCATCTCCCGCATTCGCACGTCGGATAAAATCCTCCATCTCCGCGATCTCCCCCTTCAGCACCTCCTCAGACGGCAGCGGTGCCAGCGGAATGCCCACCTTCTCCACCGCAAAGTCCATCCCGCCCCGCTTCGACACCTTCAGCCCCTCCAGCGCCGCAATGTAGCTGTCCGCCAGCATGCGCCCGTATTTTTTTGAAAGCTCCACATCTCCGCGAAACATCCCCTTCGAGTTCACATCCCCAGCGCAGCCTTGCAAAAAGCTCACCGCAATCGGCTTCGTCGGAGAAAGATGCGTGGCCACATGCTCACACGCCACCTGCGGCCAGTCGCCAAAGATGATCGGCTTCTCCGGATGAAAGCACGTGCACGGATGCGCGGTGAAATGCGTGATCGCAGTCACCACCTCGCCTTTCTCATTCTTCAGCACCACGATGGGCGCCTGCCGGTCCATGTCCCCGTTGAAATCCACGCCCAGCAGATCGCGATCCTCCTCTCGTATCAAATAGCTGCTCCCATCCGCACGTCGCCCCTTGCGGTTGTAGCTGATGCGCCCTTCCGTCCCCTCCGCCCACGAAACCGTCACAGGCTGCAGCAGCGCAGGCAGTTGCTTCGCCGTCGCCTCCAGCTGCCGGATAAAATCTTCACCCGCAGGCACCAGCTTCGCCGGAGGCACATCGTGCGGATGCATCGTTATCGTCGCATACGCCTCGATGTGATTGCTCACCAAATTGAGATCCGTGTGATTGTGCGAGACCATCAGCAGCACACGCTCCATCGGCAGCTTTAGCGCTTCCGCCGCCGTGCGCCGTATCAGCGGGCTCACATTTGCCCCCTTCGGCGAGTTCATGTGCGTCGCTATGAGGCACACCCGCGCCTCCCCTGCCTGAAACAGAGTCACCGTCGTCTTCAGCGGCCCCTCCACCTTCTGCACCAGCGCCCCCACCTTGCTCGATGTGCCGCCTCCCGTCGTCGGTGTAATAGCAAACTCCAGCGCCGCCGCCTGCAGCCTCGCTTCAGCAGCGCGCACGCCCGTCAGCCCGCTGAACGCTGCCAGAAAAACGAAGTTGCGAAATAAGCGCCTCATAGGTTCCTGCTGTGAACGTCAGCAGCGGCCCGCGCTTTCTTGGTCATCTCACCATACCAGCACAAAAGCGGGAAGAGCGCAGGCCCCTCAGCCGTTGTCACAGCCCATGCCCTCCGACGCAAGCCCCCCTTCCATTCCCGAAGATTCGCGTCCGTATCAGGGGGCCTGGCTCGTGGTCGCCCTGCTCTGGGTCGTCGGCTGCCTGAACTACCTCGACCGCGTCATGCTCACCACCATGCGCGACTCCATCAAGGCCGCCATCCCCATGGGCGATGATCATTTTGGTGCCCTCACCATGGTCTTCCTCTTCGTGTATGGTTTGCTCAGCCCTGTGGGCGGGTGGTGCGCGGACCGTTTCAGCCGCAGCCGCGTCATTCTCATCAGTCTCATCGTCTGGTCGGCCGTTACCTGGGCCACGGCCTATGTGCAGACCTATTGGCAGCTTGCAGCCACACGTGTGCTCATGGGCATCAGCGAAGCCTGCTACATCCCCGCCGCCCTTGCCCTCATCATGGACTACCATCGCGGCAGCACACGCTCGCTCGCCACCGGCCTTCACATGACCGGCATTTACGCAGGCATGGCGCTCGGGGGCATGGGCGGCTGGATGGCTGACCATCACGGCTGGTCTTCCGGCTTTAAAGTCTTCGGCTCCTTCGGCGTCGCCTACGCGCTCCTCCTCTTCGCCTTGCTGCGGGACGCCCCGCGTCAGCGCACCGAAAAATCCGCCGACGGCCTCACCACCGAGCCTCCGCTCCAAATCGTCGCCACTCTCGCGGGCAATGCCCGTCTCTGGCTCCTCGCCCTTCACTGGAGCCTGCTCGGCTTCGCTGGCTGGGCTTTCGTCTCCTGGATGCCCAGCTACCTCCGCGAGCATTTTGACCTCACCCAGACCAAGGCCGGCTTCACCTTCTCGGTTTACATGCAGACCGCATGCCTGGCCGGCGTTGTCGTCGGCGGCGCCTGGGCGGACCGCTGGAGCCGTGTCAATCTTCGCGGACGCGTCTTCGTCCCCATGATCGCCCTCACCCTCTGCTCGCCTTTCGTCTTCCTCAGTGCCAACACAGACACCCTCTCGATCGTCTCCGTTTGTTTGATCGCCTTCGGCTTCGCCCGCGGCTGCTCAGACTCAAACATGATGCCCATCCTCTGTCAGGTCATTGAGGCCCGCCATCGCGCCACCGCTTACGGTTTTCTCAATCTCTGCTCCTGCATCGTCGGCGGCATCGCCGCCTATCTCGGCGGCTGGCTCAAAGAGCGTCACGTCGATCTCAGCTACATCCTCATGTCCTCCGCCCTCGGCGTCCTCCTCTGCGGCGTCCTCCTCATCATCGTCAAACCCGCCCGCCGCGACTGATCCCGCCAGGACCGCGGCACTCCGATGCCGCTCCGGAAACCTTCCTCCGAAGCCCACCCGCCTCGATTGCCCCACGAACCCTCGCAAAAACCCAGCCCCATTTGGACTGCGGTCGCGAAGTGAAGAATGAACCCGGATACCGAAGTTAAGCAGCGTTTTTGAGATCTGTGTCTGGAGAGGGCAATTGGTCGGGAGGCTGCTTCGGCGAAGTTCGTTTTTGCCACTCCAATATTTTATCCATCAAGGGTTTGTGCTTCTCGCTGCCTC
>NZ_JBGANA010000022.1:0-128375 GCF_044222565.1 Prosthecobacter sp. | reverse complement strand
GAGAGTGTGGGCAAAGACGCCAGGGGGAAGATCAGGTGTGGATGATGCAGGCATCCGCCTTTAGTTAACCATGCAGTTCATTTGTACAGCGCTCTTTTTCCGGCACCAACCAGCTTTTGCTTAGCGGCATTAGGTCTAAATAGAGAGAGAAAGAGAGTCTTCTCTCTCTTTGGGCGACCCTTCAGCACTTCCAAGCCGCCCCTTGGGAAGGCACGGCCATTTCGCATTGCGCTGCGGCTTGTGGCGATGGCCTCGCAATCTTCGCGGCCCAGTCCGCGCAGCGTGCTGGTGCCATGACCCGAGGGGCGGTGGTTCACTTGCCGCTCTGCTTGCGCACCAGACCCAGCCACGTGATCAGGTAGCATCCGGCGATCCACAGCCCCAAAATGCTGAGAGACACACCGGCAGGATGCAGGTTGTGGTAAATGATTCCCATGGCATAGCGGACGTCCCCACGCTCTTCGACGCTCTCCTTGAATTTCTTCACGCCTCGGATCATGTCGAACTCGTTGATGTGCTCTCCCGCGTGCCCCGGGAAAACAACGAGGTTCTGCCAGGATTTGTTGTTGGGTGACACCTTGTCATAGTCCTCTCTCCGCGTGCCGTCGAGGCTTTCCCACTCGATGGTTTCACGTTCGCCACCGGGCGTGAGAAACACAGGATAACGGGTGCGGTTGGACATGCGCGGCGTGGACTGGCCGAAAAGATGCGCCACGTCCATGACACGCTGCGCGCAGTAGCTCGGCACCACCACGCTGGCAATGCGCACCGACTTCGACATCTCCGGCCGGGTCACCACGAACCCGCCGAAAAGAATCTGCGGGATGAGCACCAGCGGCACCCAGAGCACCGCCTGCGTGCTGTTCTGCACCAGGGCCGAGATGGCCAGCCCGATCACCACTCCCACCATGGCGGTGGTTAGCAGAGCGATGAACTTCAGACCGACGCTGAAACAAAAGACGCTCATCAGGCTCATGGGCGATGCCAGCCCGGTGTCACGCGTTTGATCCTCCACCTGCTCGGTGCCTTCCATCAGATTGTCCGCCACCTCAAAAAAGGTGCCGAGTCTGACTAGCATGCTGACCGCGAACGAATTCTTGTGCTGGGCCTCCAGCGCCATCGCGGCCTCCAGAGCCCCCGCGTTCGCGCTGGTGTCCGTCTGGGTGGTTTCGCCTTCCGTCACCACGGCAAAGCTTTCCTCGGCCGCCGCCGCCTGCGGTGGCGCCGGGAACAGCCGTGCAGTCATTTTTTCCCGGAAGACGACCGGGTCGAGGTCCGGTGGGTGGAAAACATGCGCCACACTGAGCGTCACAAAGAACAGCAGCAGAGCCTGGATCGCGGTGACCGCACCGAGAAAGAAATACTTGCTCTGTACATAGCAGTTCGTGCCCAGACCGCAGACGCGCTCCCGACGGAAAATCGGCAGCTCACGCACGATCTGCTGCGCGCCGTTGCTACACCCAAACCAAAGCGTCGCCACGATGCAGAGGAAGGACCGCAGCACCGCCTCGTCCGCCACCCAGCCCACAAGTGTCGCAATCAGCAGCGGCTGGGCGATCAGGAAGACGAGATTAAGCGGATCTGCCCGCAGCACTGCCCACTGGCGGACCAGAAGCACGATCAGGCTGCGCATGTAGCCACCACCGCGCCGTTCCGCGCCGGTGAGGGTGACTTCCGTGTTCGGACTGCCGAAGTCCGGTCGGTTCGCCTGCCCCTGATGCTCGACAAACGCTTTCCGCAGCTCCGCACCGCTTTTGCCGCCTTCCTCGCGGGGTTTGGCAAACAATTGATACACCTTCAGCAGGCTGTTGACCCCGAAGTACTCCAGCGCCATTTCCGAGGCTGAGCGCAGGCGGAACTCCGAGTTGTTGGTGATGGCGCGGCTGTGGGTGTCATCCAGGTCCACCGGGGACTCGCTCTTCTTGGCATCGGCGCGTTCGGTGTCCACATCACAGGCCACGTGCCCGTCCTGAATGAAGATGAGCTTGTCAAACAACTGCGCATTCTCCAGCACGTGCGTGGTGCAGACCACCGTGCAGGTCTTCGCCAGACTGTTCAGCAGGCTCATCAGAGAGAACTCGGTGGCAGGATCCAGGCCCGAGGAAGGCTCGTCCAAGAACAGCACCGAAGGTTTGGACAGCAACTCGGTGGCGATGCTGACGCGCTTGCGCTGGCCGCCTGAAAGCTGGGAGATGCGCTTGCGCCGGTGCTCGGCCAGACCGAGGCGTGCAATCGTTTCATCCACGAGACTGTCGATCGCCCGCTGCGGTGTCTCCGAAGGTAGACGCAGACGTGCACTGAAGTGCAGCGCCTGCTCCACCGTGATCTCCATGTGAACGATGTCATCCTGCGGAACGAAACCGATGCCCGCAGCTGCCATCTGCCGCGTGTCGTTCAACGGCACGCCATTGATGTATACACTTCCCTCGGTGGCGGGATTGATGCCGCACAGCGCATTGAGCAGCGTCGATTTTCCCTGTCCGCTCCCTCCGACGATGCCGACGAAGGTGCAGCGCTCGATGTCGAGCGTCACATCCTTCAAGATCGAGCGGCCGGACTTCAGTGTGAAGGCAATATTGCGCGCGGTGACCTGCCCGCCGGTCTGCCGGGGCACCCGCCGCAGAGAATGCCCGGTGAACTCCAGGGTATAGCTGCCCACGCGCATGCGATCTCCCACCTGCAGCCTCTTCTGGCGGAAAAACTGGTCGTTGAGCGGCGTGCCTGCCTGGCTCTTGTCCGTCGCGATCCAATCCCCCTCCGGACTCTTTTCCAGCAGCACGTGCTCGCGCGAGATGGAGGCGTCAGCGGCATCGAGCACCAGCTTGTCCGCATCTTCCTCTCCTCCGGTGGCACGCCCAATGAGCACCCGCGTCAGTTTGGCGAGCCGCAGTTCATCCACAGCCTGGCCGCCAAAGACTGGCGTGTCAGGCACCCGCTGGAATTGCAGAAACACATCCGGCATTTCAATGATGTCCCCGTGCTGGAGATAGACCGCCGTCGTGACCGGCGAGCCGTTCACCCGCGACGATCTTC
Source organism: Prosthecobacter sp. (assembly GCF_044222565.1). GTDB lineage: Bacteria > Verrucomicrobiota > Verrucomicrobiia > Verrucomicrobiales > Verrucomicrobiaceae > Prosthecobacter. Next base: position 125,342 of record NZ_JBGANA010000022.1, on the reverse strand, counting down.
CCGCGGCGGAGGCCGCTGTCAGCACCCAGGTGGCGGAGCGCTGGTCCCAGCTAAGCCGGGCATGTTCTGGCAGCATGGAGGAGGAGCAGATCTCGCATTCCGGCGAAGAACCCATCCTCAGCACCGTCTGGCTAAGCGTGTGATGGGTTGCTGGGGCTGTACCGGCGCAGACGGAGATGTGGCCTTTCATGGGGGTAGTTTAGGTGGCAACGCAAAATGTCAGCGGGTTTTCTGACCTAGTACAACGGATTGCTTTCTGCTGATGATTTTTACAAGCATCAAGAAAATGACTGGTCAATCAATCTCATATATGATTTCATCTGCCAGCCTCTCGAAAATCACCATCCCCTATCGCCATGACCACACGCACCCTCCGCTTTACCGTCGCCGTCATCCTGGCATCCATGCTGGGAAGTTGCACCAACATCAAGGATGACACCAAACGAACCAAGACCGAAGGCGCACTGGGAGGCAGCATTTTGGGCGCCCTTGCAGGAGCAGGCATTGGAGCACTCACGGGTCGCGGAGCCGGTGCCATTCTGACGGGTGCTGCCATCGGCGCTGCCGCAGGTGGCGTGGGCGGTTACGCTTACGGCAATCATGTGGCCAAGAAGAAAGCCGCCTACAAGTCCACCGAACAATGGCTCGACGCCTGCATCGCTTCTGCCCGCGACACCAATCGCCAGGCACGCAGCTACAACAACAGCCTGAGCGCCCAGATCACCAAGCTCCGCTCCGAAATCGCCTCCGCCAAGTCCTCCGGCAACACCCGCCTGCTGCAGCAGAAGAAGAGCGAGATCATCAGGCTTCAGAATCAGTCCACCAAGGAACTGAAGAAAGTGGACGAAGAAATCAAGCTCCAGGAGAACGTCCTCGGCCAGGCTCCAAGCTCCGGCTTGAAGCAGGAAGTGATCAGCCTCCGCAGCACCCGTGGCACGATGTCCAGCAACTACGACCGTCTCGCCAGCCTGAACCGCGAAATCGACGTCTGATTGACGTCGGCCTCTATTCCACGCTTCAACACGCCTCTCATCATGCGCCCCTATTTCTTTCTTCTCACTCTCGCAGCCGGTTCCATGCAGCTTACCAGTTGTGAAACGACTGGAGATCCGTCCCAGGGTGGTTTGTTTGGCTGGTCCCAGTCCAAGGCCGACGTCCGCATCCAGGAGCGGCAGAACACGCTCTCCAGCCTTGACGACGAACGCGAATACAATCGGCGCCGCAAAAACAACCTCCAGGCCGAGCGCGACCGCCTCAAGAATCAATAATGTCCGGCAGCAACGGCCATCGCAGCAGGCGGATGCTGGCGACGATGCTGGTATGCGCCTTGTTGTCGGCCCGTGCTGCAAACGCTCAGGCAGATGACCGCGAGCTCGACGCTGCCGTGGAAACCCTGCGCGAGTGCGCCAGCGTGATCGAAAAACGCTGTTATTTCCCGCTGAGTGCTCCCATGGTGATCACCCGGTCGCTGGCGGAATTGCAACAGTCCGGCATCATCTCCGGAACTGACCTGCCTCCCGCGCCCGACCTCGTGCAAAAGACGGAGGCCGAGGCCTTGCAGGGGGCACGTGCTCATCTAGCCCTGCTGGCCACCCTTCCCGGTCAGCGCCTTTCGCCGATAGAACTGGCTGAAGCCGCGCTGGCTGCCTACTGCCGCAAGATTGATCCCTACACCCGTTACGAGACGACGGAAGACGCGGCCCGCATCGACAAGGCGCGCGCCACCGCCGGCAGCGGCATCGGCATGAGCTTGAAAGAACGTGACGGCGCCTACTACTGCTACCCCTACCCGGACAGCGTGGCCGCCCTCTCCGGCATACGCCCGGGAGACAAGCTGATCTCCGTGGACGGTCGGGCTGTGAAAAACCAGTCCGTGGATCTGCTCGCCACCTGGATCAAAGGCCCGCCGGGCACAGATGTAAAGCTGCGCATCGAAAAGAGCACCGGTCGTCAGCAGTTGCTGCCCATCACCCGTGAGGCCGGACTGCAGTCACCCGCGTTCAAGATTGAAAAAGACACCGGCGGCGTGGTGCTGCGCGTGCGCCGTTTTGAATACGGCATGGGCGAGAAGGTTTACCAGGCGTTGCAAAGCGAGAACCAGACCACAACCCGGCTCATGACGGTGGATCTGCGCGGCAATCAAGGCGGCTCTTTGATGGGCGCGGTCGAGCTGGCGGCACTTTTTCTGGAACCCGGCGCTGAGATCGTGACGATTTTGGAGCGTGGCTTCCCAGCCCGGAAGATCGAAGCTGAAAAACCGGCCGTGCTCAAGCCGGCACAGATTTCCATCCTCCAAGATGAAGGCACGGCCAGCGCCTCGGAAGTCTTCATCGCCGCGATGGTGATGAACATCCCGGACCGTGCCGCCAGCCAGGGCAGCAAGACTTATGGCAAAGGCGTGCTGCAGCTCGTCATCTCGGACAAAAACAACGGCCAGGAAGGCACTGACATCGTCACCATCAAAGGTGGCGGTGTGCTAACCCTGACCACCGGGATGATTTTTGCCAAAGGCGGTCTCTCTTGGAATGAAACAGGGCTGCTGCCCTCCACCACGGCCGCAGGCGGCAAAATCTTCACCGCCAACGCCATCTCCATCAACAACACCACCGTCTCACGACCGAAGCCGGTGGTGAAACTGGTGGACTAAAAACGGCTGGCGACTGCTACTGAACGCCGTTTTCGATTTCCTTGCTGTTCCCCTCGAAGGTGTTGCCCTCAAGTCTGGGAGTGGCGCCAGGGTACACAAAGATGCCAGTCAGAGCATTCGAAGCACAGTGGTTGCGCAGGATTTTGGGGCTGAATCCGGTGCCTTGAATGGTGATGCCATGCTGACCGCCGCCAAGACATTGATTGCCCTCCACCGTGATGTCCTCGGAGGCACCGATCAGCATGATGCCACGGTAAGGATTGCCCTTGATCGTGCAGTTGCGGATGATGCTGCCGCTGGAGCATTCCAGCAACTGCACGCCTGACTTTGCATTGCCTTCCACCTGGGCGCTTTCCAGCACCACCACAGGCGCACCTTCAGCCACCAAGCCGCCGCCGCCCTGGCCGCTTTCGGTGCCCTTGCTGGAGCTGCCATTGAAGACGAAACCGTTGCTGCTGAGGCTGCCACCCTTCCAGTTCACCTGCGTGCCCGAGTCGAGCGCATACAGCCCATTGAGAATGTTCTCCTTTGCATTCACCTGCACGGCCTTGAGCGCCGCGCCTTTGTCCACGGCGACACCGTTCGCCTGATTGCGCGTGAAGTCGGTTTCCTTGAGGTCCGCGTTCGATCTTCCGGTCACCAACAGGCCGTCCATGCCATTGCTGGCAGCCTGGCATTTCTCCAGCGTGGCGCTGGCGCCGCGGGCCAGTCGGAACCCACAGCCTTGGTTCTGCCGTGCGGCGCAACGGATGAGAGACACACGCCCGGAGCCTTCCACCTTCACACCGTCTCCCAGCCCCTTTTCAAACACACAGTTTTCAAAGGTCACGTTGCTGGACAAAACACTGGCCACCGCCAGCCCCTCGGTGCCGGCGGCGATGTCATCGCCACTGTGGGAAAAAGTCAGACCGCTGATCTTGATGGGAGTCTTGAGCTTCTCAGCCTCCAGCACGCTGCTCGCCTTGCCATCCACAGTGACAAGCACCCGGGCATCCGGTGGATCAGCCGCGATTGAGACGCCATCCACCAGCTTCAATCCTTCTTCATAGGTCCCCGCCTGAACACGCACAGTCTCTCCTGTCTTCGCTGCCGCCAGGGCTGCTTGAATGGTCGGATAACCTGATGGAACCACGAGCGCTTTCGGCGCTCCGTTCATTGGCTGAGCCGTCTCCGGCTTGATGGGATCTGCCACAGGTTCGGTCGCTTTCTGATTCGCAGGTGCCACCGTGGCCGGCGTCTTCTCCGACTTCGTTTCCACGACAGCCGGCTTGGGTTCACCCTTAGGCCACATCACCGCCGCCACTCCTCCCGCCAGCAGCACCAAGACGGCACCGATCAACCACCCTGGGAACGATTTTTTGGCCGCCTGCGGCTTGGCCTCATCGAACTGAGCCGTAGCAGAAACCGTCGCAGCTACCGTGTTGCGCTGCGTCAGCGGGGTGTTCACGGTCAATGGCGACAGCGCCTGACCAATCCGTACCGTCACAGACCGTCCTGCCGATGCCGACGTGTGGGAAAGTGTTGGGTCAACAGCCGCTGTGTTCACCCCCGTGGGCGAAAGATCGCTCATCGACGAAGGCGTCAGCGAAGGAATAATCCCCCCGCCTGTCAGGCCCAGCAGCGCACCGACCTCATCCACCGAGGACGGTCTGTCCTCAGGCTGTTTGGCCAGGCAGCGGCGGATCACGTCCTCCCACACCGCAGGCACCACCTCGGTGCCGGTGAGACCAAACTCAAAACGTCTCTCGCTGATGGTCGGCGGAATGTCCTCGCGGATTTGCCGGCTGAAGTCCCCGCTGTAGAAAGGCGGCTTGCCGGTGAACAGCTCATAGAGCGTGCTGCCCAGCGAGTAGATGTCATCCGAAATGCTCGCAAACTTGCCCGCCGCCTGCTGAGGACTCATGTAGGCCAGCGTGCCTGTCGAATTCCCCGCGATGGTGACACGCGACATGGAATCCTGGATGCTGCGGGCTATGCCGAAGTCCATGATCTTCAAATCTCCCTGGGAGTTGATGATGAGATTCGGCGGCTTCAGATCCCGATGGGCGATCTTCGCATTGCGATGCGCGTAGGACAGACCCTCCACCATCTGCGCCACCCAGCGCGTCACCTGGCGCGGCTCAAACACCTTGTTGGGCTGCAGCACCCGCAGTTTGGCCAGCGTGTCACCGTCCACATACTCCATGCAGATGGCCGCATGCTGGTCATCGAGAAAGAAATCGAAGATCCTGACAATGTTCGGATGCGCCAGATCCTGGCCGCGCCGTGTCTCGCTCTTGAGTTCCTCGATGGCGGCATCGTCAGAGCGCAGCGTGTCCGGGGCGAACTTCAGCGCCACCTCACGGCCCAGCAGTGTGTCCTCCCCCAGCCACACCACCCCCATGCCGCCGCGCCCAAGCACCCGCTTCAGAGCAAAGCGCTTGAAGGCAAGGTCTCCCGACTGGTGCCCACGCATGGTGGCGCCAAACTCAATGTCGTCGAGATTTGTGGGAACGGAGTCACTCATGAGCGGGGAGCAGGGATGGCGTGCGGAATCAGACACAAAGCTGCGGTTTGAACCGCCTGCGTTCAAGTCGCAAGTTTCGATCCATTGACAACATGAAACAGGCCGCCTTGCGGGCGGCCTGCGGAGATGACTCAATCACCCTCAGAACAGTGAACGGGAGGCACCCCGATCAGCGGCTGTAAGAGGTCGGCTTGGTGACCGCTTGGAAATCGTCAACGGAGGTGTGGCTCTTGGGTTTGGATACATGATGCACCGTTGGCGTTGGCGTTGGCGTTGGCTTCGGCATCACGAAGGTGTTGTGGTAGGTGCAGTTGGACAGCAGCAGTGCGAGGGCGAGTGTGGCGATATGCGTTTTCATGAGATGAGGGAGGTCTGAAACTAGGGCGTTGAACTCGGTGAATAAACTGTCAGACAATGGTTGCTAATCTTTCTTCGGCTGTCCCTGCGGCAGCGCCGTGTTGGCAGGCGTGTCAGTAGGAGTGCCACCGCCGGAGCCGTCAAGGATCACACCTTCTTTCGCTACACCACGACGACCGACAAGCACCGTGTAGGATGCCAGGCCATTGGCGCGCGCCATGTGGAGATACACCACCGCGGTGCCGTTGTAGGAGGAGCGGAACTGCACACCGGCAATCTTCGATGAACGGCGGTCATCCAGAATCAACTGGCCCACTTCATCGTACACATAAATGTCCACGTCGCGTGCGAGTTCATCAGTGCCCACGAGGAACACGTAGTCCAGACCACGGACGACCGGGATCAGGAAGCGCACCGAGTTTCCCGTGGTCATCATACCGGAGTGATCCGTCGGGGCCATCTGAAAACCCTTGTGCATGTAGGGGTCGGCCATTCGGTAGGCCACATCCTCGGCCTGCGCAGGATCAGCCTGCAATGTACGAATTGATAGCGTCAGAATCCCAAAAACAACAAGTGAGAGGTAAGAAAGCTTCATAACAAAAACAGAATACGCAACCAATCCAGATAACTGCAAGATAAAAACATCCCTGCGACTTATAAAACAAATTCTTCAGCGAGCTCCTGCGCGAGCTTGTTGGCCTGGGCCACTTTTTCCTTCGAGATGGAGCCGTCGAGCGGAATGTTGACAATGCCATACAACTCGGTCAGCGCGGCATCGAGTTTGACCACACGCGCGTTGGCCCTCGTCGCTGCTGGCAGAGACTTCATTTCTGCCATCATGGCTTTCACCAGCATCGGCTCACGCAGAAGGTTGGACAAAGCGGGTGTATAGCGGCTGTTGATCACGTGCATCGCGTAATGCACTCCTTGAAGCCAGCCGGAGGCGATGATGAGGGTGCGGCGCTTTTCATTTCCCTGCTCATTGAGCGAATGGACGATGTCCACCTGCAGGCATCCCATTTCCCAGAACACCAGCGTCCACTGACCCTTGTTGGCCAGGGCGCGAGTCTTCTTGGCACGCTCCAGCTGCGTATCGCTCATTTTGAGCTTCTTGGCCAGAGCTTCGATGTCTGTCGCGCAGTCATTCAGCGCGTTCGCGTCCTGGGCCTTCACCGCCACGATGCCGTCGGCAATGCGCACGCCGAGAGCGAGACAGATGTTGGTCTCATCCTTCAACGAGGAAAGGTCGGCATTGCGAGCGATTTCCTTGTAGATGCCAGCCCATGCGACGCTCTTGCCGCCCAGCGCCGCATCCAGACCCAGCAGCTTGTCCATCGGACTGGGGAGCCCCAGCTCGGAACTCTTGGCCTGGGACATATCGAACGGGGCCTTCTGCTCCTGGGCTTGCAGGCATGGAATGAAGAGAGCAAAAACAAGGCCGGGAAGCAGGTGGAATCTTTTCATGACAAAATGGGGTTCTGTTTTAACTTTAAACCAGACGTGCTGGCATTAATAACTTCACGCACGAAGTTAACGCCTTCGCACCAATGACGGTCAAGCCTGTTTCTTCCATGAGTGCAAAATCCTTCTCATCCTGCAAACGTCTGCGGCATAGCATGCTCGTCAGCACGCTTTGTACCATGGCGTTGTCTGCCTGTTCAGAAAACGAAAGCCAGTTCGCGGAGATGCGGCAGCTCAAGGAAAAACTGGCAGCGGCGGAGAAGAAAGCCGCTGAGGCCGTGGCCGCCGCCCAGCAGGCTCCACCGCCTGCTCCCGCTTCTCCCTCCGATCCAAAACCGGATTCGGAAACCACTGCTAAACTCGAAGCCGCCATCGCCAAGATAGCTTCCTTGGAGCAGGAGCTGCAAACCGCTCGCGCCGCACCGCAACCTGCCGCGGAAAATGGAACTGCCAAGATCAACGCTGACAGCTTCCGCGAGTTCGTCAAATCCATGGAGCGCGATCTCCTCACCAAAGCGGGCGAACTGCAGGAGTCCGTCGAGCACGCACTACCCTCTGCCAACATTCAGGAAACCACCGTGAAGCGTCTCCGCCTGCCGGAGCAGTTGACCACTGCTTTCCAATCCGCCGTGGTGTTCAACATTACCGCTGCCAATGGCGAGCCCAAGCGTCTGGAGTTTCCAGTGCAAGCCGGACTCGACGGTCAATGGCGCATGCCGGGTGTGACGGATGTGCAGCAGCATCTCACCGCCATGGCCGCTCAGCCGCAGGCCGCCACTCCCACGGTGGCCTCCACACCGGCTTCCGCCCCTGCCTCGGCTTTCAGCGCTCCGGCCAATCCCCACGCCACGAGCGCGCTGCCCACGGCAGCTCCGGGAAGTGTTCCTCAGCCTGCGGGCCTCCCCTCCATGCCCGGCGGCCCGGCCACCTATGTCATCCAGTGGGGAGACACCGCACCCGCCAAGCAGCCGGCAGCCCGGCCCCAGTCCGCCGCAACACCGGCCACCGCAGCCGCGCCCTCCCCTTCTCCAGCCCAGCCCAAACCCGCTCCTGCCCCCGCACCCAGGACCGTGCCCAAGCCGCTCATGCCCGTGCAGCAGGACATCCAAATCCGCTTCGAATAGCCACCGCATGAAGTTCATGCCGCTCTTTCCTTTTTATGAAAACGCTGCCACCACCCTCCCTCAGCCACCTCCTTGGACTCTTCGCGGTGCTGGCCTTTTCAAGCTGCTCGGAGAACGAGGAACATGTGCAGGAAACGCGGCAGCTGCGTGAAAAATTGGCAGCTGCGGAAAAGAAGCTGGCCGGCCTTGCCCAGCAGCCTGCACCTTCACCCGCACCGGTGCCTTCAAACGTCGAGACACCGGCCAATGACGAGACAGCTCAGAAACTCGAAAAGGCCCAGCAGCGAATTATTGAACTGGAGAAGGATCTCGAAGAACAGCGTGCCCGCCTGGCCCAGCCAAACACACCGGCCATGGCCATTGGCAGTGCGGACAGCCTTGGCCTGCTGGTCAAAGCCATGGAGAATGACCTGCTCAACCGAGTGGGCGAACTGCGCCAGTCTTTGGGCAATGCCATTTCCCCCGCGCACCTGCTGGACACCAAATTGAAAAGACTGCGTCCGCTGGACAAGATCGCCGCTGCTTACGACTCCGCGATCACGTTCAAAGTCTCCGACAAGTTCGGCAACACCCGCAATCTCGTCTTCCCTGTGCAACCCGGCGCTGACGGCCTCTGGCATTTGCCCACCGTCGCTACCGTCCAGCAGCAAATCAATGCTTTCATTAACAATGAGTGGACCCAGCCAGGCGCCACCTCGCATGGTGGACCTCACATGACTTCGCCGCTGCCCCTGCCCCCGGGCTACGGCAAAGCACCCGAGGTCAAGCAAGCCCCGACACCAGAGAACCAGATCATCCACTGGGACACCCCGCCCAAGAGCGAGACCAGCCCCGCCAGCGCACCCGTGGCCGTCGCCCCAGTCCCAGCCCCAGTCCCGGCTCCAGCACCAGCCGAGGTGGCAGCCCCTCGGGACAGTCCCCGGACGACTCCGGCCCCGCGCGCCGAATCGCCACGCGTCCCAGCACCCGTCATGCCCGTGCTAAAAGACTTTCAGGTACGTTTTGAGTGAGTTAGGCAGCGTGAACCCACCTCACATGGCCAGCCTTTCCCGTCTCGATCAAGAACTGCTCGCAAAATTCAATCTCGGCGAGCGCCTCCACGCCCCTTCATCCCTGCATCGCCGCGCGCGCGGCACCTTGGTGGGACAGCCAGATTCGCCACCTCTGTTGGTCACTTGGGCCCACCACGCCATTCCGCTTTCGCGCGACTCTATCGAGCGCCAGCGCTCCCTCGCGACGCGCATGCAAAGCTCTGCCTCCCCACTGCTTGCCACCGTCGTTGAGCATCAGTTTGGACCCGATTATCACTGGATGTCTTCCCTTCTGCCGCCTGGCAGTGAGCTGCGCGAAATCCTGCGCGTCCAGCAGCGCTTGACCGTGGAGCAGGTGGAGTGGCTGGTCGGTGCCTTGGGTGAGGCGTTGCGGGCCGCCGTGGATCAAGGCTGGCCGCGCCTCACCGTGGATGCCACTCAGATCATGGCAGACTTCGAGTCTCGTACCATGACCGTGCTGATTCCGGACATGCCGTTGTTCGGAGCGTCGTCCGCCACGTTTGCCGACGCCATGCAGACCATGGCGTTCAATCCGTCAGCTTTTGCCAGCAATGACAGTGATCAGATCCCCGGCAACTCGCGGGAATATGTGACACCGCTGGCCACTCTCTGCGCCCAGTTGCTCGGAGCATCCGCAGGCGGTGGAGAAGGGCAGAATGAGCGCTTCCGCGCCATCCCCACGCTCACCATTTATCAGAACACCCTCCTCCGCAGCGCTCTGGCCGGGACGCAGCGTCATAGCTTTGAAAGCTTGGATGAGTTTGTCTCCCACTTCCTCGGAGGGGGAGAAAACAAACCCGTGACTGGCAGCTACACCGCCCATCCTGCCACCACGAGCGCAACGTCCGCCGGCTACCGCACCAGCAGCGTCCCCGCGCCAGCAACCAGCAGCGCACCTCCTCCCGATCCAGGCACCAAGCGTTACACCCCGCAGCCGGACGCCACCCTGCTGCTAGCCGCACCTGAAGGCTATGAGATCCGCCGTGAACTCCGCGCACACGATGGCTGGCGCATGACTGAGGCCGTGCATCCAAAGCTGGGTGCTGTGGTGCTCACCGCCGTGGACGTCTCGGCCGAAGTCGGCGAAACGCTGCGCCGCATCTCCGGCCAGATGCAGCTCCTGCAACAGTCCACGCGGCCCGAGCTGCTGCGCCCGGTCGAAGTGCGCGGAGATCAGCGCATCCTGTTCGTGGCACGCCCCCTTCCTTCCGGCCGCACCCTGCTCGATGCCCTGCGTGAGCGCCGCTCCTTCCCCCGCCCCGTCGTCGCGCGTCTGCTCGCCGTCATTCACTCCGCCTACGAAGCTCTCTGGCCGTTGATGGAGCGCCGCTACATGGCCACCTCTCTCGACCAGTTCTGGCTGCCCTCCGCCACTGGCGAGGCCGATGAAAACGGTTTGCTGCTGGATGCAGCGCAGCTTGTGATCGAGTCCACCAGCTCGAACTCCCAATCCACCGCGCGACAGGTGAACCACTTTGCACGCCTCGCCTTGCTGCTTCTCGGCCAGAATGTCGGCGGCCTCTCTGGCGAGGGGCAGGTACGGTTCACGCCCGTGCCCGAACTCAGCGCTGAGGTAAATGGCATGCTGCGCCTCGCCATCTCACCGGAGCAATCCGGGGACATGACCCTCCCGCGCTTCCTGGCGCAACTGACCGCGGCTCTGGCAGGCCATACCGCCGTGGCTGAGGCCAGCCGGCAGGTGCTGCAGGTCCCTGAAGACCTGCGCAGCATGGAGCTCAAGCCCAGCAGACGGCTGCGCTTGAAGCCCGTGGAGAACTCCCAGCCCTTCATCGCGCTCGTCGCAGACGAATCTCTCTGGCTTGGCCGCGCCAGCACCCATAGCGACTACGTGGCGCAGTTCCGTCCGCACAATCCGGTGAACGACAGCCGCACGCGCTTGATCAGCCGCGCGCAGACCCGCGTTTACATGCAGAACGGCCAGATTTTTCTCAACGACACCGGCACCACCAATCCCTCCTTCACGGCCGGACATCGCCTCGGCAATCCTGAAATGGCCGACCTGCCGATGACGCTCGTTCTTGCGGGTGAGTATTCGCTGGAACTGCGCCCGCTGAAGTCCGCATATGCCACGCCGGGGCCGGTCGTCACCGGCTGGCAGCCGAGCAAGCACCGCTCTCTGCGCCGTGGAGGCTGCGCCATCTTTTCCCTGGACCGCAGCACTTTGCCCTTTGAGGCCGCCTGGCTCTTTACAGACGCGAGCCTCGGCATCGACTCGAACGGCCGGCTGGCCTTCGATGATCAAAACACACAGAACAGCGTCGTGCGTTTCCACCACCATGCAGGGAGCTTCTGGGTGGAGGCCACCCTCGCCTCAATGCTCGAGATCAATGACCGGCGCCTCAACCCCCGCGAACTCGCCCCGCTCAATCCAGGAGATGAGCTGCGCATTCAGGGGCTGCTGTTTCGTGCTGAAGAATACGCTCTCGAAAGCAAAGCGGCGTAGCACCGAATCGTTCCACGCCTTTTGCAGAAGTGTCTTCACGCCACCCATTCTTGTCACGTGCTTGATCAATGCGTGCAGCACATCGGCTCCTCGAGAGATTTCAGCCGCCGGGACCACAGAAACTTTCCCTCCAGATACGGCAGCGGCTCAAAAGCCCTGACATCCCCGAACACCCGGCCGTTGGAGCGGCCCAGCTGCAGCTCCTGCTTCGCCTCACCGCGGCGGTACCTCACCCGGAAGTCCCCTGGCACCTCGCTGATCAGCCGCCGAAACTCAAACCACGGCAGGATGAAGTGCCCCGCACTGCCAAAGTGCTGAATGCTCCGCGGGCGCACGCCAGGCGCAAACACATCCGGCTCACTCGCCACCACCTGCACCAGATCCGTCTGCAGAGTGAAGAGATCCGTCCGCCTCAGGAAAAGATGGTTCCCCGCCCCCTCCGAGCGCAGATTGCTGAACATCGAGTACGAAGTCTCCGTGCGGCTCCCGATCCACGGCATCAGCCCGTTCAGCAGCACCGGCAGGAGCCCCACCCAGGCCACGGTCCATCGCGGCCCGCACGGCAGCGCCGCACGCGCTCCTCCTGCCCCACGGCCTGCCAGCAGATAGCACGCACCCAGCCAGCAGCCCCACACCCAAAAAACCGCAAACCCGATCCGGTTGGCCGTCTTGAAGACCGTTTGGTCCCGGTGCACAAACAGGTACAGCGCCACCTGCCACAGCAGGGCCGCAAAAAACAGCCCCACGATGCCCCACCGCGCCAGCCGCCGCCCGCACGCCTCATCACCCCGCCCCAGCCACGCCAGCTGCCGTCTCCACAGCCCCCGCAGTCGCGCCCCCCACTCGACCGGCAGGAAAAACACCAGCAGCGCAAACATCAAAGCGCTGTAGCTGAAGATCCCCGCCGCAGGATGGATCGAAAGCCACAAATGAAACACCACCGCCGCCGCAAAACCCAGGCGGCGCGTGCGCCCAGACATCAGCAGCACCGGTATGCCGAACTCAAAAGCATACGAAGCCCAGATCGCCCCATGCAGCGCCCACGACCCCGTGGGAATGAACCAGCCCAGGCACGCCGCGATCTCTCGGTGAAAGACCGCCGCGCAGGACGTCTCCGGATTAAGATAGTCCCAGTTCAGCTTTTGGATACCCGCCCACCCATACATGACCACCACCGCCGCACGCATCACCGGTGCGAACCGGGAAAACCACTCCTCACCCCCCGCCTCCACCACAGGCAGCCCCCGCAGCCACAGCGTAAAGGCACCCGGCACCAGCAGCGTCGTGCAGTAATCCAGCACCATCCCCCGCGGCATTCCCGGCACGTAATCATAGAGCCCCTTGATTGCCGCAGCCCCCGCCACAAGCACCCATCCCCAGGCCGGCCCCCACCTCGCAGCAAGCAAGCTCCTCAACCCCTTGCCCCGCACCAGCCATTCGACCAGCGCCACCCCCATCGTCAGGTGCAGCATGCCCTCAAACAGGATGTGATTCGGCACAAACGGCAGCTTGTCCCACAGATGCAGCAAGCCCGTCCCCACCAGCATCGCAAAACGCAGCACGCACGCCGGCTGGAAGATCACCTGCACCGCCGCAGCCGTCAGCAGCCAGCCCTGCCACGTCTCCGCCCAGAACGTAAACGCCAGCTGATGCACCAGCGTCGTCACACCCCAGATCAAGGCAAACACCGGAAAAGGTCGGAACACAGCACCCTTCGGGTCGGGCGAACGTTCTAGACCAGGGCTCGAAAAGATTGTCATATTGAACCGGCGAGCGCAGCGGCCCCAGTGGCAAGGCGGGAGCGCCGTCTGCTATTGAAGAATAACAGGCAAGCGACTAACGCAGCCAATGGGGCCGCTCCGCCGCCCGGGCAATGTGACAAGATTATTGAGAGTTGGTCTATAATCATACCAGACACATGGGGCCAACCACCGCTGCCCGCAAGCCAGGCATGGCCGCAGCACCCTCACGATCTCATTTCAGCGCGTCCAGATGCTCCTGCGCCATCGCCACCCCGCCACGCGCCTCACGCGGGAAAAAATTCCCCGGCTTCCTGGCGCTATGAACCGTGAACGATGAGCAAGGGGCGGAATTTTGACGTAATCGACCGCGCCTACGACAATGTCCGGCTCTTGATCGGAAAAAGCTGCCGGGTTCCTTCTTGATGTTCCAACCCATTTCAGATTCAATTCCGGAACTCCCCCGTCGCCTGCTCCAAAGCCTTCGCCCTGCCAGCAACGTCCACCCCTGAACGATCATGAAGCTTCTACGACCGCTCCCAGCCCTTGCAGCAGTCCTTCTCATCGCCGCCGCGCTCTTCGCCGGAAACCACTTCCGCCTCTGGCGGGACACCATCTTCCACTCCAAGGCCGGCGGCACCATAGTCCTCCCTTCCGGCCACTGCCTCCCGACCAACCAGTGGATCGTCTATCCCGCAGACGCTCCCGAATTCGGCCTCCTCCAGATCGGCGATGGCCGTTCGCGACGCCGGCACGTCATCCAGAACCTCGATTTCGACCATCTGGCCACCCTCGACACCCCCACGAAATCAGCCCCTGTTGTCGTCACGACTTACAATTCCGCCGGCCCAAAAGCCTACCGCGAATTCTGGGTGGAGCACTAAGTCGCCAGCGCAATGTTGCGTTTGGACAAGACACAAAGTCCTCCGTCCATGATACCTGAAGAAAACTCACTCCATGCAGTTCGAGATGCCATTGTGAGTTGGGAGAAGCTGAGGATCCCGTTCAATCTCCTTCAGCTCGCACTTGGTCTCCTGCTTTCATGGGATCTCCACCCAGCGTTCGGAGGAATGCATGCGTATGTTTTTTGGGCGATCATGTATGGAGTCACCGTCAATGCCTTCTACTGCCTGGGCCCGCTCTCCGAGATCTATCTTCTAACCCTCGTCCCGGGACGAATGCCCCAAATCCGGCTGCTTGTGTTTGCCGCCGGCACCCTGCTGTCTTTGGCGGTCACCACTGTCGTCGCGCTTGGCACAATGTGGAAGTTTGAATAAAATGCACGACATGAATGGCACTCAGTTAAGACAGCTTTTCGTTGGTTCACAATGCCAGCAACTCTGCGTTTTCTTGCGGTGGTGAAGCACTCTTTGCTCACCCCGCTCCGCGACACACCAGCCCTGAAGGGGCTGCGGATTACAGCCCAGGGTCAGCCGAGCCTCAGCGAGGCGACCCTGGGTACGGCAGCAAGCAAGCGGAAAGCAAACCCAAGACTCCGCCACGGCCCACGCCCACCAGCAGCGTCTGCGAAGTGCTCCGCCACGAGCCGAACGTGCCGAAGCTCCAGAGCCATCGAACTTCGTCCTTAACTGAGTACCATTCATGCCCGGCATCCTGTTGCCCACCCAGCGTCCTCACCGCAGCGCAGGCGCAAAAGACACTTGTCATCTTTTACGTTACCTCACTGCCTGCCATCCTTCCCCATGCGCTTCCTCTCCGCCATCGCCCGTTGGATCACCAACCGATTATCACACCCCAATTCCGAGGGCGTCATCACCGCCAACGCCCAGTTCAACCACAAGATCGGCCCCCTCCAGCGTGGAGACGTTTACGAAGATCCCCTCATCGACTTCCTGGAACATCACAACAATGCCGGAGAAGTCGATGGCGGCGGCACCCAGCAGGAAAAAACCGGCGAGATCGACTGGTGCGATGTGAACCTCTATCTGAAGCCCTCCGCCGCGTCCCTCATCCCCTCCATCATCCAGTTCCTCGAGCAGCGCGGCGCTCCCAAAGGCTCCAAGCTCACCTGCCACTTCCCGGACGACACCGAACAAGAACTCCCCTTCGGCCTCCGCGAAGGCTTCGGCATTTACCTCGACGGCGTCAATCTCCCCGACGAAGTCTATCGTGACTGCGACATCAATTTCGTCGCCTCAGAGCTCGACCGCCTCCTCGAAGGCCACGGCTCCGTCGAGTCCCACTGGCAGGGCCCCACCGAAACCGCCCTCTACATCTACGGCGACTCCCTCGCCATCATGAAGCCCCTCATCGCCGGTCTCCTCTCCACCTACCCCCTCTGCAAAGGTGCACGCGTCGTGGATCTGACACCGGCATGAACATGCACGCCCATACACGGGGCTTGGTGCAAGCCACGTAGCAAAACCGGTAGGCGCGGGTTCAATTCCCGCCCTCGCCTCCACAAGCCTTCCATGGCATTCGGTTCAGTCAGCACTCAGGGACGGCGACGGACCCAAGATTTCGGGTCAGTTCTAGGAGTGTTTGATCAGTGTCCGATGAGTGGTTCAAAACTCCGCCCCTGCTAAACACAAGGAAGTTCATCTCTTCTCCACAATCTAGCCGCCTTGAATTCAGGCAGCAGGAGCAAAAAGCCGCATTCCCTCCCCCGGTCCCGGCGCTCCCATTCCCATGCAGACCTCCGCCTCACCTCGCCTCAATTCGCCAGAAACCGGCGTAGAACAATCATGCAGCTTATCACACCCAGTGTGCCCAGGACCACATAGACCAGGAACTTCAGCGGGCGGTCATCCTCCTCGATCTGCCCCAGGTACTTCTCGATCTCCCGCACCTGTTCCTTCCGCGGCACCTCCTTCTCAATCGGCACCTGCTGCGCATAGGCCCGCACAGGGGCCAGACAATCCACCACTCCGAAAACAAGGCAGAGCCGCAAAAAAGTCGCCAGGCGTAGAAAAAGGAAGCGATGTTTCATATACAGAAACATACGCTTAAGCAGTTAGCACTCCATCTAAGGCATGAATCTTTATTTAGTTGAGCACATCCCCCGCTGCCCATGCCATTTTCCTGTTTGCCCAACACGGAATCACCCACAACCCACTCAGAATCAATTGGAAAACACCATGCGGCACGCGTGAAAAAAAGCACCATCCCAGCCCTGCCCGCACAGGGCAGGAGGCTGAAGGACAAGCCTCCGCCGAGCGCCCCCACACCGGCTTTTCAAAAACCAGTTTCAGAAAACGCCCGCGTCCTCCCGCAACAACGGTCGCTGGCAGCGGTCCAGCCACTCAGCCACTCCATCCCCCTCACCCGCTTACTTCCCACGCACCTCATCCACCCAACCCATTCACACTGTCGCCGACAGGCTCGCTACCCAGAGCTTCCGAAGCTCAGGCACCTCCAAACCACATTTTCATTGCCCCACAATCGCACGGGAATGTAAAACCACACCCATGCGCCCCACGGTCCGCACTTTACTTCGACGCCCCTACCCTGCGCGACTAACCCCCGCTGCAAACCTCGCACTCGCTTCAGGAAATGCCGAACCAATCTCACACCGCACAGAATGGAGCGCCGCAAAACTTTGATTCTGAGGGTATTCTCTGCGGTCTTCCAATCTCTTGCGGTGTTAAATCAGGGGTTTCTTAATTCTACTTTGGTAACTCTTCAGGGCGTTCATAAAAGTCATCAGGAGATTTCCACCCTCAGCCTCAGGCATCCGTGTCAATCCGTGTTATCCGTGGTCAAACATTCTGGAAGAATCAGGTCTGACCAGGCCCATATTAGAACTTACCAAAGTAGAATTAACCCCTCATCCAGTTCGCCCCACCTCCACCTGCCTCCCAGCCATGAGCAATGCCTACACAGTGCTTTGGAACAGTGACCGGGTCCGGATCGCCAAAAAGCACGGCCTCATCGGCAGGAGCATTGACTTTCTCTTTGGCGGCCCACACACCACGCAGCCAAGTTTCATCAAAGCCGGCGTGAAGGCCGGGGAAATCGTGTATCCCGTTTCAGTTCGAGACGGTGGCCTTCACATTCTCTCGCAGGTACGGATCAGGGCCGTTATGACGGTGGACGACTTCATCGCAGCTCATCCCCATCTCTATCCTCCCGAGACTCATGCACCACGCGCTTTCGAGACCCTCGAAAAAGGCGTCGAGTTGCACCCCTGGCTGCGCGCCTTAAACTGGACCGGGTCAGACCATGTCCTGCTGGCAGAGAGATCCACCCCGTTCAGCTTCGACACCGTCCTACCGCCCGAGCTGCTCACGCGGCTGACCTTCCGTTTCAACAAAGCCGACTGGCCCGTCAGTGGCGTCGCAGAAAGCCGCCTCACCACCACCGTCGGCCTTCAGGGCATCCATCGGTTGTCATTCACTTCTGCATGGGACTTTGCCAGCCTCTTCCCGGCATGATTTCAGACCAAATCCCTGGCATCTTTTTCTGAAAAAGTGCGTCCAATTAAGTGTTCGCAGTAAAAATCAAAACTGCTAGGGTTAAGCAATGGCCCCGACCGCACGACCGCTAAGTAACGATAACGTTGTCGATAATCTCGCACTTGTCGCCGACCTCCCGATGCTGGCAGAAGAACTTGGAATGCGAGTGATCTCGCGTGGCTCCAAAAATCCAAAGGCGCTTTGTCCGTTCCACGACGATCAGACTCCTTCGCTAAATTTTTATCCCGGCGAGGGCACTAAACGTGGCCAATACCACTGTTTTGCCTGCGGAGCGCATGGTGATGTCTTCGGATTAGTTATGCGCTTGAAAGACTGCGACTTTCGGTCTGCGCTACTCTGGATCGCGGACCGATATCAACAACCTCTGCCCACCGGGCATGAACGTTCGAACCGCAGTTTGCGTGCAGAAGGATTGGAATTGGCGTTTAGTGCATTCAGCAAGCAGTCGACCCCAGAAAAAAAGCTGCTCCGTGATTTTGCGGAAGCTCGTGAATTCGCTTCCAATTGGCTGGAGAAAGCAGAAGTTTTCGGTGCGGTTGGGCGCAAATTGACACGCAAAGCTATCCCAGGCGGCCGCGAAGGTGCGGAAGCGCTGCGCGAGGCTGGCGTGTTGCAGCGGGGTGAAATACCAACAGGTCCAGACGGTGTACCGTTGGCGCTCGATTTGCCATGGCGGGATTTTTTCTCGCAAGACCGTGTGCTCTTTACATTGCGGGATGATCGGGGCCGTGTTGCAGGCTTCGCCGGACGCGCCTTATCTTCACAAGATTCTCCCAAATACCTTTATACCCCCGGTTTTAAGACATCCGAAACGCTCTATCGTTTTGATCGTGCGAGGAACATCCTCCTCAAGAACAGCAAAACAGCTCAAAATGCCGACCTTTTTGTCGTGGAAGGACTGCTCGATGCGCTTCGCTTAGAATCCTTAAATTTCCCTGCGGTCGCAGTATTTGGCAGTCAAATAAGTGCGGGGCAGGCTAAGCTCCTGAATCGGCTGGCAGATGAGTTGGACCGGGATGGTCGTCGTCTTTCCATTCACTTGTTTCTCGATGCCGACGATCCAGGGCGCGCAGGCCTTCGCCGTTCGCTGTCCCGATTGTTGACGTCATTATTAGAAGAACAAACGCAAACGCTTGCGATTGACGTCATCTCACCGCCAACAACAGCAGAGAAAAGAGATCCCGATAGCCTATTATGTGAAGTCAAGACGCATGAAGACGCACAGAAACACTTGGCAGCATGGAATGCTGGAGTGTTGGAATGGCTGCTGGCGGACTCTCTGGAAATTCCGCCTGAACACTTACCGGCAGAATGGCCGCGACTAGCTGCTAGCCGAATACAGCGCGCTCATCGTAGCATCGAGCGTTTGCTTCCGCCTGAGAACTGGCCTCAGATCTTGACGCGTTATTCCCTTGCGGAGCGTGTCCTCGCTCCCTCAAACGGCCAGCCACCCGAATGGAGCCATGGGATCGAAGAGTTTTTACGGGCACGGCGTTCCGTAAGTCCAATTTCGCAGAATTTCCCTCCAGACCGCTCTAATACGAATAAACTTCAGCACGCAATGCGTGTTGCTAAAGCAAGTGGACAACGGCGAGAACTTCCGGTTGATGAAGGAAGCTGGCCTCGGCTCGAAGCCGCAATCGAGATTGCGATTCCCGCCCTAATCGAGGAACTAAGACATGGAAGGCAGCCGGAGGAACCATTTGTCAGCACGCTAGTGCCACGAAGCGACGCCCAATACCGGCCAAAGGCGCTGCCAAGCCCAGAGTCACTGACAATGCAGCAGTACATTCTCAACGAACTGCTGCGCGACTTTCCCGAAGTTCCACTCTTTGCCAAGTCCATTCCGGCAGTTCGATCTCTTACAGGTCGCGAACGAGGTCACTCGTGGACCACGGGACCTAAGATGAGCCAAGAGACGGTGGCCTTCGCCTACCAACTAGACATGGATATTATAGAGGCACGTCGGTTGCCTGAGCGTGAAGGAATGTTTCGTCCGTATTCGCGCTGCTGGAGCGAATTTATCAGCTTCATCGATAAGCGGACGAGCGAGTTCCACGCCTCCCTCTTTCACGTCGCGCGAGTGGATATTCGACGCTACTACTGCACCCTCCCCCGCTCTGTTGTCATCGCAGCATTGTTAGAGCCCCTTCGGACAGCGCTGCACGCCGTAGCAGCTTGGGACACTAACCGTAGTGCTGTGGGATGCGCGCCATGCTTTGCACCACAAGTGACTGACCCTGACGCAAGAGCGCAACGTCTCGTTGATTGGCTCTGCGATCAATGTTTCCAAATTGAAAAAGAGGATCCGAAGACCGGTGAACGGTTACTACAGCAACAAGGCGTGCCACAGGGGCCAGATTTGTGTGCTTATCTTGCAAACATCGCGCTTTTTCCCCTAGATCAAACGCTTCAGAAGCTCGTGGAGAGTATCAATGCTCAAGCTGAAATAACGCACGGGAAGGGCGTTCGCGGGGCGGTGTATGCACGTTACGTCGATGACATGGTTTTGGTGGCTACCACACCACACGATCTTGCCCGCATGCGTGCGACAGTTGAAAACGGCCTTTCGGCACTTGGTCTGACAATCAGCCCAAAGACGGAAGAACTGCCTGCAATGAGCTATACGGAATTACGCAGATGGTTGACTGAAAAGCGCGGCTTGGCTTTGGGAGCCTCCGGACCCTTTGCTGGCCCGCCAACAGTAGAGCCTCTTGGTTCATGGGAACCGCTTGCAGATGCCGGTGAGATTGATCGGAGTGACTCACTATTAGTATTACACGCGCCAAGCTTCACCGATCCAGAAACAGCACCAGAACAAGTGATTGAAGCCGTTCGGGTTGCCCTTCGAGGCGAGAATTTGCGTCATGGCGACAAAGCTAGGGCTGCCCAAGGCTTGTGGATATGTGCAGCGCAAAGTCATAACGAAAACGTAAAAGAAGCAGCGTGCAGTTTATCAAATTTGTGGAATTCTACAGCTCCATATCCCGTCGAAATTAACCCCTCTAAACAAAGCAAACCATGTTACGGTTTGCCGGAATTGTTGGCATGGTTAGATGGCTTGGAACGACTTCTCTGTTCGCGCCCAGAGCGCAATCCTAGCTTTTCTCCTGATAAACAGGAACGGGCGCTTCAAATCCGCCAAATCGTCGCTCGGTGGACGAATCAGGGGATTTGTGAACAACTCGCCAACCTAGTGGAGCATTCCGCACAAGAGCAGAACGCACATATGATTCGCTTGCGTAAAATGGCAATTTTACGCGCCTCACTTATGCTATTGCCTGAGCACGGGGTGCCGCACTGGTTCAAAAAAGAAGCAGCGCAACGCAGCATTGTAACACATGCCGAATGCCGTCTTTTAATATCTATTGCTGAGTCTTGCAACGACGCGGAGTTTCTCACGCGAGCAAGGTTGCACCCCGACGTTTCTTCTCCGTGGCTGCTGCTACATGAAGCGACTGCGCGCCTCATTATTGCAACCAGAGAAAGTCCGCCTAAGCAAGACACCCAAAATCAACCGGTAACAGAAACGGTGGACCCGCTTGAAGCGCTGCGTTCGCGAGTGTCTCCACTTAAATCCAAGGATTTTCATTTTTTTCTAACCACATCGCTGGAGTTTCTAACGCCAGATTTCTCAAGGAATTATTCCGAGGGTGACAATAAACCTGCACAAGCTGCAGCTCGCATGCTCTCGACGCTTGACCCTAGATGGCTAAATTCACTTTTTCGCAAACGACAACCATTGACTGAGGCAGTATTAGGACATGGTGGTGAGTGGACAGGTGTTGCCATCGCTACTCCCCCAGGACTAAACGTTCCGGGATTGCTAGGAGTGAAGACAGAAGAGCAGAATGAAGTTGTTCGAGTCGATTTTAGAGTTAACTCAAGCTCCGTCTTATCGCCCCTCTTAACATGGACACAACCGCAGGCCGCTGACACCGCTCTTCAATTCTGTAAAGCCGATCTTGGTATCCGGAGCTTATTAAGGCCTCGCGATCTCGGTGCGCCGTTCACTGCTTCGCAGTTTCCACGACTTGCTCGTGCGTTTCGTTGCCTGGCGAAACCGCCCTCAAGCACGACAGAGCCTTTATGCCCTGTTACGCCAGTAAACGTGCTTGGTCCTGACTTGAATTCGCAAGCTGCTGATAGAGAAGACGCGGTCTGGGAACCACTAGGCTACCAAATTCCTTTGGAAGATCTACGCGGACACGCATTTGTCAGGAACGGCTCTGGTCTTACTATCGAATGGGTCGCACAGCGCCACGACAATTTGTGGAGGGCTGGAACCGCGCTTGCCGATTTGGTGGGAAGGGGTAGCCACACTCGTTCATTCGACACTCAGCGCTTCGGCGAATCTTCGAATACTCTGAGAGACGAAGATGATTGGGGCACGGAAGCGATGCTTCGATATTGCCTCACGCGGCTACGCGGCACTGCTTTTCCTAGCCGTTCACCCATCTCGCGAGGACAAGAGTTTCCCGCCAGTATTGAGAGGGTGCTCAAACGGATGGAGAGCTTTCCCATAGGCAATGGTGAAAATGCTTCAATGATAGCACACCTTTTTGCGACTTTAGCCGAGGGCCGTGCTCTATACGCGAGCACTGCATGCGAAGGATACGATTGGACCTCCTCTGGTGGGCCTGCTGCACTTCTTGCGGATTTAGCACCATCCTTTTTTCGGGTGGATGAGATGCTGGCATACCATCTGCCACGAGTGAAAGTGTGGCCCGAAAAATTGCCGAAACGTCGTCCCACATTAGCTTGGCTGGCGGTCGCCGTCCGCATCGATCTTCTTGTGAACGCGGACCGTCGCGGCGATGTCGATCCGACTTTAACATGCGTTGCAGCTAGTGCGCGTCTTCTTGCATTACAGGCTGAAATACGTGCTCAAGCACTTGAGCAATGGGCGCGCCTGAGTGTCAATACACGCGAGCAACTGCGGGCGAAACCGCCGAGCCCCGGCGAGGCCTGGAGAATTGATGCCAGCTCTCTTTTACAACGTAGTCAGGGCCAAATGGGCGATGTGGGGAGAGCAGATGCAAACGTGTTGTCTCTTTTCGACACATTGGCTGACGCAACAAAGAAAGGTGCCGCCTTCCCATTTCAAAAATTAGAGAGTATCACACCGCTGGGTTGGCTTGTCGTTCTCGGCACGCTCACCTCAGCTTTTAAAGACAGTGCTCATGCTGGGACGGGGGCGCTTCATGCGGAATTGCTACCAGAACTCCATCGTGAGTTGGGCGATTTAGCGGCTGTGCTGGCTGCCAACGGCAGTATTGATGGTGAACCGCCGTGGGATTGGGTAGAGCCATTTGTGTCAAAGTTCGGTGTTGAAAGAGCAGAACGAGCTTTCAGCACCTTAGCGCGCTTGGACTTCGCCATGGGGGCTGAAATTGTCTCAAGTGTATCGAGCCTTTTTCGATTGATTCCCATTCAACGGCAGGGCGTGGTTCAATACTCTTCTGAACATGGCACCTTCGAACTGCCCGCGTGGCAAGTGCAGTTTGCAAAGGTTCGTGGCGAAAGAGGAAATGTGGTCGAAAATCATTGCCTTAATGGAGAGGTGTTTTCACACTTTGTTGAGACACGTTCAGGCGGACGACTATTAGGCTTGAGCGTCATTCAACCGCATCTCGCTATACTTGCAGATTTGACAAACCTGCCAGAACAGATATTGCCAGATCCTACGCCTTTGGAGACTGAACCCGAGCTTAACATCGGGCTTGCACAGCAGTCTATACCCCCTCTCCAGCCCGTCTCACCAGAGCCTATTCCTTCGCCTAGTGTTAGTTCACAGCGCTCTTCAGCGTCTCGCAATTATCGCGCTCAACTGGAACAGTTACAGCAGAGAGAGTGGAGCAAACGTTCGAAAAAGGCCCCCCGCCACGCTCGGGTCGCCTTTTTCCAGTGGGACGTCGATGACAGTTACCGCCATCCTCTCTTTGATGCGTGTCACGCCGACCAGAGCAGCGTTCCAGACCCCGAGGAACCGGGGAATTGGAAGCAGCATGAACAGGTTCCAAGTTGCGCTGAGGAGCGCCGTCGAGAACTTCTCATTGCAGCTCTCCGCGCGTGCAGACACTTTGAGGTAAACATACTCCTACTTCCCGAATACTCGATCCGGCCGGATACCGCTAAATGGCTGCGAGAGGTCTTACCAAATTTAGCACCTAATACATCGGTTTGGGCCGGCACATACCGAGTGCCCGGCAAAAGTGTTGTGGATGTTGCGGGTGATCAACTTATCCCGGGAGGATGGAGCGCAATAATGCCCGTCTTTCTTCAGGACGAAGGTCAAACAATTAGAGTAAATCTGCGACAAAAAAAATATCCATCTGTAGCCGCCGGAGAAATCTTCAGGCCGGAGATTAAGCCTCTCCAACCAGTTTTTAGACCCCTCTCTATGCGTTTCGACCCTCGGAACTATGTGACAGAACTGATTTGTTCCGAAGTGTTTCTCGCGACTAGTCCCGCCAACATTCATGGGACAACACTCGCACTCCGCGCACTCGCGGATCGCTTTTCGATCCCTGAGTTGTCTCGGGACGACCTTCTTGAAATTGTTTCAAAAGACATCCTTAACTTTGGAAAATATTGTTCTCTAAGTGGAGCTCCAGAGCAGCCAAGGCTGATTTTGCTTGTTCCTGCGATGACGGCTAGGACCGCAGACTACGCCGCGCTTGGGCAGGCCAGCTTTCTTGCATCCTCAATCACAACGGTTTTCTGCAATGCTGTATCGGAGTGCTCACGCGGTGAAAGCTGTATAATCGGCCATGACGGCTGGGGCATTGAGGCGGAAGAGAACTCAGGATTGCCTCAGCCCGGCCCCTACCACGGTGCTCTTCCCGGCATCTATCAGCCAACTGCTGCGATGAACGCACACAATCTTGGTAGACTCGGAAAAAAAGAACAGGCCTTGGTAATTGCCGATATTGACCCAGTCTATTCGCCAGAGGGCAAGCCTCGTCCTCAAGTGCTCCCGCCGCCGCTCTGCTTGGTCGCACACCTTCCGTTGATCGAAAGTGGCCATTTTTCTAATCCTTCTGTTCCCAAACCAAAGCATTTGTGCCGGTGTCAACACTCGTTGATCCAGACGGACAAAATAGCGCAAGTTGCCATAGATATACTTGAACGCATTAAGCGGGGAAGAGAATTGGATTGGAGGACGACAGCAGACGACTCAACTCCCGCCTCTACAGGAGAGTTGCTCGGCAAACTAGCAGAACTAATTGAGGCTAAACGCCCAGGTTGGTTGTTCAAAAGGAAAGACTTTTATATCCGCGAGCACTTAGCCAATCCTCTGCCTTGGCCCCCGCCTGCATTAATTGATTGGCTTTGGGTAGAGAGACAGCGGCCAGATGGAAATTTTGCAAAGCTCGATACTCCTCCGTACTCGATGTAAAGCATTTTAAGCATTTTAAGCATTTTCAATCTTAATAAGATGCCGGGCATTATTTGAGACGATCGGCGGCATCTCGCTGGTTTTCAGCGCTTTGGCACGGATGCGTGGCCCAACCCTTGGCGCGTGATCGGGCGACGGAAAACGGATTCATCCTCGCAGCCTTGCAGGACGATGGGGTTATTCCTGCTTGATGTTCCAGCGCTTAGGGGATTCTTTTCGGGGCTGCCCGCCAGTGAACTCCAAACAAAAACGAACGATGCGCAGCAGCGAACGGTAGGTCGTTCGCCAAACTCACCTATCCCTCGTAATGCAACAGAAGCCGCTCCTCGTTGGCCCATGGCGGGGCAAAGTATCATACGCCAGCATGAGAACCCTTGAGCCAAGCCTCCGACAAGCCGTCTTCCAGTTCGTTGCATCCTTGGGCATCTCGATAATTTTCGTTCTGCTCGCGGTCCCGTTGATCTCCAGCCCTGTGTATGTTCAGATTGAGGGCGCACCCGAAGGTCAATGTAGGATAGATGAATGGGCATCATTCTCCCGGAACTGGTTGCCTGACAGTCTGCTTCTGGCGGCTGGCCTCTTGGTTCTGTGGGGCCTGTTCATGCTCCTGAGAGCCACCTATCTCAAAGTATGTGCACCCTATAGGCACGATTAGCCCTCCTGAACATGGAATACACCGAATTCGAGTCCTTCATCGAGCAGGCGAGAAAGAAGACATAACCAAGCTTATTGAGGAGAAGTGGCCGGCAGAGGAAATCGATGGTTGGGAGATGACCTCGGTTTCAGCAAGAACCGGCGAGCGCAGCGGCCCCAGTGGCAAGGCGGGAGCGCCGTCTGCTATTGAAGAATAACAGGCAAGCGACTAACGCAGCCAATGGGGCCGCTCCGCCGCCCGGGCAATGTGACAAGATTTTTGAGAGTTGGTCTAGGTCGCCAAGTGCCAGTGGAGATTTGTTTTTGCTCTACGATAGGCTCGAGTTTATACCGGACGAAGAGAAGCAAGACTATCGCCCTCTCAAACGACCGGCAGGACAAGGTGCTGATAGCAGCTCCCACCCGCAATGAAGAAGCAGGGTCCCAGCCATTCACCCTCGCCAGCCAGTTCTCCCTCACTTCATCCACTTTCCGAACTCTCTTCAATCTCTGCCACCACTGCTCCTTGGCCCCTCTGCGGCAAACCGAAGCTCGGCTCCGTAGGCCCTCCTCTTCGTTCCCCTCCGGCTCCTTTCAGTCGTCTGCTTGCCTTCGGCTATCTCCGCTTCGCTCCGGTTCGCTGTCCCTCGGCTCCGTAGCCCACCATCTCTCCGTTCACAGCTCCACGAAAACGTAGGCCCTTCCTGCCTCATCCAGGTCATCGGGAAGATCGCTGAGTCCCCTTCAGCGACAGGCATCCGTGTCAATCCGTGTCAATCCGTGTCATCCGTGGTCAAACACTCTGGAACAACGAGCCTCTCTTCATCGTCCCTCCCTCCCCCTTTGACGATAACAGGCAAGCGCCCAACGCCGCCAATGGGACCGCTCCGCCGCCGGAAAGGGACAAGATTGATGAGAGCCGGTCTGCCAGACAACCGGGCACCTCAAATCCCGCCCTGACGATCATCATCCCAAACGCAAACAACCTGCAGGATTGCCGAATCCGACACACAACTCCCTCCCATGCTCCCTTCCATCGCCATGACGATCCTTGACCTCGCCCCTCTCACGGCCCCCACCCATAACCCCATCTCCCGCTCCCCCATCCCCTCCCAAGCTCCCCACCTGAGAGAACCCACCCCCGCCCCCCTTGGCCCGACGCCCACCGCCACCCCAAACCCCTGATCCTCATCCCCTTAAAGACGAAAAACACGACATTTTCTTACCTCCAGCGGCGAAAGCGCACCTTTTGAGCACGTAGGTAACCACTTCCGCCTGCCATACAGCCAGCCAACCAGCAAGGCGGACAGCCCGCCTGCATGCCACCACGCCTCGCCTCCTTCGATGCATATCGCGGCATCGCCCTCTTCCTCATCGGCCTGCACGAGCTCCTGCTGCTGGACGAAGTCGCAGCGCTCCACCCCGACAGCCCCGTCTGGCAGTTCATCCGCTTCCACACCTCCCACGTCCCCTGGTCCGGCTGCTCCCTGCACGACCTCCTCATGCCCTCCTTCGTCTTCCTCATGGGCGTCTCCATGGTCTTCAGCATCAATGCCCGCCAGGCCCGCGGCGACACCCGCCGCCAGCTGACGCAGCACGCCGTACTGCGCGCCCTGGGCCTCATTTTCCTCGGCATCTTCATCCGCAGCATCTCCCGCCAGATGACCCTGTGGACCTTTGACGAGACCCTCACCCAGATGGGCCTCGCCTGCCTGCCCGTGTTTGCGCTCGCCTTCTGCTCCATGCGCGCGCGTGCGCTTGCCTGCGCCTCCTTTCTCCTGCTGCACTGGCTCATCTACGCCCTCCACCCCATCCTGCCGCCCCACGCCGACCCCACCGCCTGGAACACCCCCGCCGGCTGGCCCCACGACTTCACCGGCTTCTTTGCCCACTGGAACCACAACCGCAACGCCGGCTGGGCCTTCGACGTCTGGCTCCTCAACCACTTCCCCCGCACCGCCCCCTACGTCGGCTGGCTCGGCGGCTACACCACCCTGAACTTCATCCCCACCATTTCCTCCATGATCCTCGGCCTCATCGCCGGCACCTGGATCAAAAACAACAGCACCCCAGTCCGCCGCCTCGTCATCACCGGGGTGGCCGGCATCCTCCTCGGCCTCGGCCTGCATTACGGCGGTATCTGTCCCATCGTGAAGCATTTATGGACCCCCGCATGGGTCTGCCTGAGCGGCGGCATCTGCATGCTCGTCCTGGCCGGCTTTCACCAGCTGATGGACGTGCAAAAGCACAGCCGCTGGGCCTTCCTGTTCATCGTCATCGGCATGAACCCCCTGGCCTTCTACCTCATGCGCCACGCTCTTGAGGCCTGGATGGCCGAGGCCGTGCACCGGCACTTCGGCACGCGCTACGTGATGCTGCTCGGCCCGCAGATGCAGTCCATCATGACCGGCGTCCCCAGCCTCCTCTTCATCACCCTTGTGGTTTACTGGATGTACCGCCGGAAGATCTTCCTCCGCCTGTAATCGTCATCATTTCTGGGTTCCTTTTTCACAAACTGAACCCGTTTTTCAGAAACATCGCCCGCACTTCCTGCTCGATCTGCTCCAGCGAGCGGTCGTTGAGCAGGATGCCCAGGTGCTTCGCGCAGACGGCGTCCGGATCGGTGTCGTCGGGCGGCTGGGGGTCCTTGGGGGGCGAGGGGGGCGGTGTGGGCGGAGTAAGGCCTTTGGGGTAGGAGAAACGGCCGCCGCCCAGGTCCTTCACTCCGGGCTGCTGCATGAACTCTTTCATGGCGCTGCGGTAGGCGTCATACAGCGGGCGCAGTTTTTTGAGCTCCGCATTGTAGGCGTCCACCTGGTCCCAAAAGGCGGGCCATTTTTTCTTTTCCTCATGCAGTGCGTCAAAGTAGCGCATGAGGCGCCGACCGCCGTCATCGTGCACAAAGAAATACGCGAGGATGTGGGAGGAGTGGTAGCGGTTGGCGAGGTCTTCCATGGAGGGCGGCGGGCCCGCGGGGCGCGCCCGCTGTTCTTCATGGTCCGCCACCTTGAAACTTTTGATCTCATGGCGCGTGCTGATGTCCGTGGTATAGCCCCACACCTCCTTCACACCGATCCACTGCGGCTTGTAACGCATGGCGCTCATCAGGCCGCGATTGCGTGAGCCGGGCTGTTTGGCCAGGAAGGAGGTGCCGTCCCCGCTCACGGAAAACATGCCGCCTTTGTAGGCCAGATTGGAGGTGTACTCCGCCAGACCTTCGATGAGCCACACCGGCATGTAGGGAAGGTACTCATGCATCATCTGATGCGTGATCTCGTGCGTGATGGTGTCGTTGTTGATCTCGCCTTTGCGGTAGTAGGCGCCATTGGCACCGACGGTGTTGGAGATGCCCAGCTCATTGAAGGGCATGCGGAAGACCTTGTCCGGGCGCACATACACGCCGCCGGACCATGGCGGCGCGCCAGTGGCCAGGTACTGGTCTCGCGAGGCATACAGCTCCGCCTGAAACTTGGCCCGTCCTTCCTCGGGCTTCGGGATGATGCCCCAGGGCATGAGGCGCACGAGTTCGTAGGTGCTCTCAAAAGCGCGGCAGACATCCTTCATGAGGATGGCGCCCAGCTTGGCGCTGGTCTTGAACTGAAAGTGGCCGGACTCGTAGATGCAGCTGCCCGGCTCCTCTTTCACCACCTTGATGTTCATGTAGAGCATCGGTTCCTTCACCTCGCTGGGCATGCGGCGTTTGTCCCAGGGGATGCGGGCTGCGTCCGCGGGATCTGCGGTGCTGGCGGCGGGCTTCGGGGTATTCGTGGTGTTTTGCCGCACCCAGGCCTGGTCTTCTGCGGAGAGGCTTGCAAGAGCCACAGTGGCGGTTTGTCCTCCGGACATGATCAGCGTGACGTTGCCGTCCTTCATGCCTCCAAATTCGGCCTGCACCTGCTTTCCCTGCGCATTGGTCCATGGACGTGGCTCAGCCTTCGCGGAGGAAACAGCCAGCAGGCTCAGGAGAGCCAGGGTGTGAGGGCGCAGGGACATGACGGCACACCATGAAGGAGAATGGCCTTCACTGACAAGAGCAAAAATGAGGGGGCTTTTCCCACAGCCCAGGCCCACTCTGGGCATTCCGCCTAATAGCCGCTCCAGCCATGCCCCGGCATGCCAGGCTGCACTCCATCTCCGGCCCGATGATAATGTGGCACCTGAAAAAACGCAGCGTAGAACAGCGGTCCGATCAGCGGAAGGAGAGCCACGAATGACCAAGACAACTTTTTCAGCCACGGCACTGCGGTGAATTTTGGCAGCAGCCACAGCCCGAACACCAGCCGCAGGGAGACCACCAGCGACACAAGGATGATTCCGGTGGCAAAGGAGTGCTGGCGGATGAACTCACTCATGTAGGCAACCTACCGGGGTTTGCCTTACTTTGTCAACGCATGACGAAACCTCTTTTCACGGCATCAAAAGTGCGCATTCTCGAACGGCTCTGATTTGAACCCTCATGGAAGCAGTCAACATTCAGTTTGCCCCTGCAACAGGCACCGAAGAAGAATGGAACGAGGCGTATGCACGCCTCGCGGACTACTTTCGTTCGTACCAGCTGCACAATCGAATCCGTCGTACGCAGCTCATTCTGGAAACTCTGCGCAATGCGTCCAAGGCGCATGCGAAAGATCCCTCGCGCACGCCCACGGCGCATTCCATCGAGCAGGCGCGGCTCATGCTGCGCGAGTGGCTTGGACGGATCTACAGCGATCTCAATCTCAATGAGGCGCAGCTGGAGGCGACGGGGCGGCTGGGCTTTCACCTGGCCGGCGGCCCCTCGCGCTGGCCGCAGTTTTTCCTGGATGAGCAGAACATGCCGGATGACATGGCCGAGGCCATGCGCTCCGCCATCCGAACCTCCGGTCCGGGCATGCAGGTGAGCAAGATGACTCCGCGAGACATCGACCTGGGCATGTTTACCGACGTGGCGGACGACACCTTTGACCGCCTGGGCCGCCACCCGATCCTGCGCTACTCGGTGCTGGTGATCATCATCGGCAGCGTGCTGGGCTACCTTTACTCCCTCTTCGGATGAGCGCACCCATTGGCAGCCAGACCGCGAACATCGCGATGACCGCCGGGATGCCGCCCAAGCACGTCTCCCGGACACGCCGCGCCACGTTCTTTTCACTCGTGGGGCTGGGCACCATCGTAGGTGCGTGGCTTTCGTATATTTTTCTTTCGGAAAATGGCATGCGCAAAGGGGAATGGGGGCTGCTGCTGGTGTTCATTCCGCTGTACTATCAGCTGAATGTCGGCTTCTGGACCGCGCTCTTTGGCGTGTGGCTGATGAACCGGTCCGAGGCCGACCCGCTGAGCCTGTGGCACTCGCTGAGCAAGGACGACTTTGACCAGCCGATCACCGCCAGCACGGCCATCATCATGCCCGTCTTCAATGAGGACGTGACGCGCGTGTATGAAGGCCTGCGCTCGATCTACCTCTCCCTGGAAGCCACAGGACGGTCCAAGCACTTTGACTTTTTCATCCTGAGCGATTCGGACAAAGCGAGCCAGTGGATCGAGGAAGAAACCGCGTGGCTGGAGCTCTGCCGGCAGCTGAAGGCGTTTGGCCGCATCTTCTACCGACGCCGCCGCAAGCAGATCAACCGCAAGAGCGGAAACGTCTCCGACTTCTGCCGCCGCTGGGGCAAGCGCTACCGCTACATGGTGGTGCTGGATGCGGACAGCCTCATGTCCGGCGCGCTGCTGACGAGCATGGTGCGCATCATGGAGAAGAATCCAGGCATCGGCATTTTGCAGACGTTCCCAAAACAGATCGCGGCGGACACGCTGCTGGGGCGCGTGATGCAGTTTGCGCAGGCGCTGTATGGGCCGCCTTTCATGGCCGGGCTGGACTACTGGCAGTGTGGCGAGGCGAACTTCTGGGGACACAACGCGATCTTGCGACTGGCGCCGTTCATCGAGCATTGTGCGCTGCCGCCGCTGCCTGCGAACGCGCCCTTCGGCGGGCACATTCTGAGCCACGACTTTGTGGAGGCGGCGCTGATGCGCAAAGCGGGCTACGCGGTGCGCTTGCTGCCCACCACGCGCGGCAGCTATGAGGAAGGCCCGCCCACGCTGGTGGACATGCTCAAACGAGACCGGCGCTGGTGCCAGGGGAACATGCAGCACCTGTGGCTGCTGTTTGCCAAAGGCTGGCACCCGATGAGCCGCATCAATTTCCTGCACGGCATCCTCAGCTATGTGAGCTCGCTGCTGTGGTTCCTGTTCCTTGTGCTGGCCACTTTCCTGGCCGCCACTCCCACGGAGCACTCGCAGCCGCAGGCCATCCTGGCGGAGAAAATACTTCTCGGCGTCACGGCGATGCTGATCTTCCTGCCGAAGACGGTCATCCTGCTGGACGAAGTGATCACCGGGCGGATGTTCAAGCCGCTGCGGCTGCGCTTTCTGACCTTTTTCAGCAGCCTGCTGGACACCGTGGTCTTCACGCTGATGGCGCCGGTGCTGATGGTCTTCCACGCGCGTTTCGTGGTCTATACGCTCATTGGCAAAAGCGTGAGCTGGGTCACGCAGCGGCGGAAGATCGATGGTGGGCTTAACTGGAGCGAGATCATCTTCACCTTCCTCAGTGTCACGCTGATGGGCGTGGCGTGGGCGGTGCTGGCCTGGTACGTCTCGGCGGAGTTTCTCACGTGGATCAGCCCAATTCTGTTCTCGCTGGTGGTTTCCATCCTGGTGGCGGCGATTGTTTCCGGCGGGCGCAGCGGACGGCGGCTCGGCCTCTTCCTCACGACGGAGGAACATGAGCCACCGACGGTGCTCAAGACCATGCAGCAGAATCTGAAGGAGATCAAAGACCGCATCCAGCTGTCGCCCGAACTGGAGCGCCACTTTGGCCTTATGCAGGTGTGCCTGGACCCGTATGTGAACGGCCTGCATGTGAGCCTGCTGCGCCGCCGCCGCACCATTGAAGTGTCCTCCACGTACCTGAAGGAGATCAGCCACCGGCTCATCACGCAGGGGCCGCAGACTCTGAATGCGCAGGAACTGAAGGCGCTGATGCACGACACCGACACGGTGACCAATCTGCACTACCGCATCTGGAGCGCCGCGGACCACGAGCTGGCGCCCTTCTGGGCCACCGCGATACGGCAGTACAACCTCGCCTCCACCAGCCCCTTCGCCCATACTTTGGCGAAGAAGGAGGTGGAGTAAAAAATACGACGCGCGAGGTCTGGGCCGCGATGGAAAGCCGATAACTCCGGCCATGCCCGGGCGGCGGAGCGGCCCCATTGGCTGCGTTAGTCGCTTGCCTGTTATTCTTCAATAGCAGACGGCGCTCCCGCCTTGCCACTGGGGCCGCTGCGCTCGCCGGTTCAATATGACAATCTTTTCGAGAACTGGTCTAGAAACCTCCGAAGTTGCCACCCAGTCCGCCTCCCGCGCCGCCGCCGCGGTAGCCACCCATGCTGGTGCTAGGGCGGGCGTAGTGATTGCGGTAGCCGCCGTGGTAGGGCCGGCGCACGTAGGCCCTGTTGTAACCGTAGGGTGCCACGCAGGAGCTCAGAGAGCCCAGGGTCAGCAATGCAGCACAGATGGCGAGAAGTTTAGTTTTCATAACAAGCAAGTGATTGGCGGGTTGAACCTAGGCAGCACCAATCAGGCCATCGGTTCTGCGCTGTTTTCTGAGCTTCACAAAACAGCGTCCGGAAAACTCCGGACGCTGCAGTAGAAGATTCAAAGCCTGCACGAATCGCCGGCCTGAAGGAGACTCTTCTTAGTGGTGGTGACCGCCAAAGCCGCCGTGGCTGAAACCACCTGCGTGGCTGAAGCCGCCCGCATGGGTGAAGCCACCATGATAGCCGCCGAAGCCACCGGGACGGTAGCTGCTGTAGCTAGGACGATAGCCGGTGAAGCCGGGACGGCCATAATAGGGGCTGCGGTAGCCGCTGTAGGCATAGCCGGGACGGTTATAGTAGTAGTTGTTGAAACCGATGCCGCCATAGAGGCCGCCCAAGCCATAGCCGGGATAATAATTGTTATACCCATAGCCGTAGCCGCCATACGGGGCGACACAGGAGCTCAGCGAGCCCAGCGTCAGCACAGCCGTGAAAAGAAGGATGAGTTTTGATTTCATAAACGTGAGGGTTGGTTCATCAAGTTCGACGCTGCCTGCCGAACCGTATTCAAAAAAACGCCCCCCTATCGTGGCGCAGGGGATTTGGATTCCCCCTTCCCAAGGGCGGCCGTTCATGCCAGCATCCCGCCCACCATGAAAATGCTGCTCCCATTTGCCCTGTTTTTTGCCTGCCTTTGCACCCTGAACGGCCAGCAGAAGAGCGGGCCAGTGATCTCGCCGGACATTCAGGAGGATCACAGCGTCATCTTCCGCCTCCGTGCGCCCAAGTCCGAGAACGTGGCCGTGCGCGGCCAGTGGGACAGGAAAACGACCGCGATGACGAAGGACGCCGAAGGCCTGTGGACGCTGAGCGTGCCGGGCGTGCCCGCAGGTGTGTGGGAATACAGCTTTGTGGTGGATGAGCTCAGCATGATCGACCCCGCGAACACGGCGCAGAAGCCGCAGCGCAGCCCGACCTCGAGCATTCTGCACATTCCTGCGAATCCGCCTGCGCCGTGGGATTTTCAGGATGTGCCGCATGGCACGGTGCACCAGCACACCTACCTCTCCAAGGCGCTGAGCAAACAGCGAGGGGCGTGGGTGTATACACCGCCGGGGTATGAAGGGGGCACGCATAAGGAATACCCGCTCTTTGTGCTGCAGCACGGCTCCGGCGACCGCCACGAGACGTGGGTGCAGCATGGGAAGGCGCACTGGATTCTGGACAACCTCATCGCCGCAGGCAAAGCGCAGCCGATGATCATCCTCATGATTGACGGCCACCCGCTGGGCCAGGTGCCGCGGGACATGGCGGACCGCCGCGCGCTGTCGCTGGCTGCTTTTAAGAACGAACTTTTCACGGATGCGATCCCGCTGGTGGAAAGCCGCTACCGTGTGTCCAAAGATCCCGCGCAGCGCGCTCTCGCCGGCCTCAGCATGGGCGGCTGGCAGGCGCTGAGCATTGGCATGACGAACCTGGACCGCTTTGCGTGGATCGGCTCCTTCAGTGGCGCGGTGGATGAGAATGAGATCAAGCCGGCGCTGGATGACGGCCAGGGAACGAATGCGAAGGTGAAGCTGCTGTGGATCGCGTGCGGAGAGAAAGATTTTCTGCTGGAGCGCAACCACCAGCTCATTGAGAAGCTCAAGAGCAGCGGGGTGAAGCATGAATGGCACGAGACGGCGGGGGATCATTCGTGGCCGGTGTGGAGGAATTATCTGACGGAGTTTGCGCCGAGGCTGTTTCGGTGAGGAGTGTCAGTCCAAGTTTTTGGATCGAGAATACAACCGATGTTTCATCCACCCATCGAACCTGCTGTTCCGTTTACCGAAACGCAGCTGGACTTGATCGAGCAGGCTCTTGGGAGACCGCTGCCCAAGGAGTACCGGGAGTTTGCGTCTGTGTATGGAGGAGCATTTGTGGGTGGATCCATCGATGGAAAGGCGGAGTTTCCTATTCTGACCTTTTTCGGTGCCAAAGCCGTGTTGCTAAGACTGGACATACACGATGATTTGAAGGCTGACGGGGTGCTGCCTGTCGCCGACTGCGAAATGGGCAATCTCTATGTGATTGACCGTCAAAACGCGGTTCACTACATCAACTATTACGGTGGACAAACCACTGCAAGGCGGGTGGCCGATGCATTCGATGACATGCTCAAGCGCATTGTTGTGGAAGAAGAATAAAACTCACGCGCTCTTCCTGCATGCCACAGCCCCACTTGCGCATCGCCATCGTTGGTTCCGGAACAGCGGGACCTGCAGCGGCGATTTATCTGGCCAGGGCGGGGCATGGGGTGACGCTGTTTGAGCAGGCGCCGAAGAAGCTGCCGGTGGGGGCGGGGTTCATGCTGCAACCCACGGGCATGGCGGTGCTGCATGAGCTGGGTCTTGCGGATGCGCTGCTGCCACACATCGCGAAGATTTCCAAACTGCATTGCCGCACCCGGTCCGGCCGGGTGCTGCTGCATCTGCCTTATGCGGAGCTGGGCAGTGAGCTCTTCGGAGCAGGGACTCATCGCGCGACGCTGCTGGACTTGCTGCTGGAGGCTGCCGAGAAGGCCGGCGTGAAAATGCTTTGGAACACGCACATCGCCAAACTGACGCGGGATGGTGCGCAGCGTCCGAGTTTGCATGATTCGAATGGCGCGGCGCATGGGCCTTACGATCTGCTGCTCATCTGCGATGGTGCGCACTCCACGCTGCGGGATCAGAGCGGGGTGCCGGCGCGTGTGAGCCGGTATCCGTGGGGGGCGCTGTGGTTCATCGGCAAACGCACGGCGGAGTTTGATCCGGAGGTGCTGTGGCAGTGCGTGGGCTCGACTCGCGAGCTGACGGGCTTTCTGCCCACCGGCACGCGGCACGATCTGCTCAGCCTGTTCTGGAGCATCCGGCTTGATCAGATCGAACACTGGAGGAACACGCCGCTGGCCGAATGGAAGCGTGATGTGCTCGCGCTGGCACCGCAGGCGGAGGGTTTTCTTTCGCAAATCGAGTCGCATGGGCAGGTTGCCACGGCGGCGTATCATGATGTGCGGATGAAGCAGTGGCACGGAGAGCGCGTGGCGATTCTTGGCGATGCCGCCCACGCTTTGAGTCCGCAGCTTGGCCAAGGGGTGAACCTGGCGCTGATGGATGCGGCTGAGCTGGCGCATGCAGTGGCAGCGCACGCATTGCCGGAGGCTCTCGCGCAGTACTCGCGTGCGCGGCGGAGACATCTGGGGTTTTATCAATTTGCCACACGCTGGACCACGCCGTTTTTTCAGTCTGATCTGCTGCCGCTGGGCTGGCTGCGGGATCTGGTGTTTCCTGTGATTCAGCGCATCCCACCGCTGCGGCTGCAGATGACGGCGACGATGGCGGGAGGGAAGACGGGGCCGTTTTCGAGTTTGAGATTGAAGGGGAGGTGATGGACGGGTGGGGGTGTTACTCGCTTCCGGAAAATGGCTGAGAGCGTGTTGCCTGCGGCGATGGAGTGTGGAGTTCGGTTCCGAGGCGGCGCTGTCGCGGTATCGGAATACCGCGCTACATTCCCCCATGCGCACGCTCGGCCTTAGCGGTTTTTTGGAATGCACGAGTTCCTTGGAGCTTTGAACGGCTCATAGCCTGCGCAAAGCTCGAGAGGACTGGAGCACTCCAAAACGCTGTCGCGCTGTGCGGAGGGGCCTAACATTCCGCGACGTTTACGGCGAGGCCGCCGCGGGAAGTTTCCTTGTATTTGGTGCTCATGTCGGCGCCGGTCTGGCGCATGGTGGCGATGACTTTGTCCAGGGAGACGCGGTGGGTGCCGTCTCCGCGGAGGGCGAGACGGGCGGCGTGGATGGCTTTCACGGAGCCCATGGCGTTGCGCTCGATGCAGGGGACCTGGACAAGGCCGCCGATGGGATCGCAGGTGAGGCCGAGATTGTGCTCCATGGCGATCTCGGCGGCGTTTTCCACCTGCGGGACGCTGCCGCCGAGGGCCTCGCACAAAGCGCCTGCGGCCATGGAGCAGGCCACGCCTACTTCTCCCTGGCAGCCGACCTCCGCGCCGGAGATGGAGGCATTGCGTTTGTAGATGAGGCCGATGGCGGCGGCGGTGAGGAGAAAGCGCACGATCTTGTCGTCGTCCGCCACGCGCTGCACGCGCACGAGGTAATGCAAAACAGCGGGGAGGATGCCTGCGGCACCGTTTGTGGGAGCGGTGACGACACGACCGCCGGCGGCGTTTTCTTCATTCACGGCCATGGCCCAGAGGCTGACCCAGTCGAGGATGCAGAGCGGATCATTCAGCGCGGCTTCGGGACGGGCGGAGAGTTCCTGAAACAAGGCGGGGGCGCGACGCTGCACGTGCAGGCCACCGGGAAGAATGCCGGGGCTGGCGCAGCCGCGCTGCACACAGCGCTGCATGGCCTCCCACACACGGAGGAGTGCGGTGCGGGTTTCAGATTCGGGGCGCCGGGCGTTTTCATTGCGCAGGGCCATCTCGCTCACGCTGAGGCCGGACGCTGCGGCGAGGCGCAGCAGGGCATCGCCTGTATGCAATGCGAAGGGTGGCGGTGTGCTGTCTTCCTGCGGGGCTTTGATTTCGTCCACCACGAAGCCGCCGCCGATGGAGTAGCAAGTGTGGGCCAGCAGCTCCGTGCCTTGCGCATCATTAGCAATGAAACGCATGCCGTTTGGGTGAGCGGGCAGGGGCTTGGTGCGATGAAATACAAGATCCTGTTTTTCCTCAAACGCGATCTCCTGTGTGCCGGCGAGGCGCAGCCGTGCTCCGGTCCGGATGGCGGCCACGCGTGAGTCGGCCGTGTCCACATCCACGCTTTCCGGGAGCGCACCCTCGAGACCGAGCAGGATGGCCTTGTCGGTGCCGTGGCCTTTTCCTGTCAGAGCTAAGGAGCCGTAGAGATGGGACTCAACACGCGCCGTGCGCTCCAGCACGCCCGCAGCCGCCAGCTTGGCGGCGAATTTTTGTGCGGCACGCATGGGCCCCACGGTGTGCGAGCTGCTGGGGCCGATGCCGATGGTGTAGAGGTCCAAGGCGGAGAGGCTCATGGCGGAATGATAGGCGGAGATGGCAGAATTTCACAGTCGCAAACGCAGTGTACGGGCGGACGCAAATCCAGGCTAAGTCCGGGCCGGGGCCGAAAGCGCTGATTCATGCGTCCAAAACGTCCGCGAATACGACATAGAACAAGCGGGTTTCAAATCGTCTTTCCCCTTGAATCCTCCTGCCCGGCTACGCTAGAACAAGAGACAGCATGCTTTCGGATTCATGAGCGCACGTGATCAGTCAACGTCTGAGGATAAGAAGGCATCTTCCACGAATGAGGCCTTCTTTGCCGCGCTGATCGATCAGGCTCCGGGGGGTGTGTATGTGGTGGACGACGAGTTCCGCCTGATGCGAGTGAATGCGCAGGCGCGGGAGGCGTTTGCGCCGGTGGAACCGGTGATCGGCCGAGATTTCGGGGAGATCATTCACCAGCTGCGCGGGAAGGAGCGCAGCGAGCACCTAACGCCGATCTTCCGCCACACCCTGAACACCGGCGAGCGCTATGCGTCCCCGCCCGAAGTGAGCGCGGGACGGAGCTATGAGTGGGAGCTGCAGCGCATCCTGCTGCCAAACGGCCGGCATGGAGTGGTGTGCTATTTTACCGACACAACGGTAAGAGAGCGTGCCCGGGAGGACGCCCTGCACGAGCTCTCCGCGCTGCGCCTGCTGCAGGAGTTCAGCACGCGGATCATCCACCAGGGGAACGTGGAGGAGCTGCACCAGCAGATTCTCGATACCGCGATCGCCATCATGCGCGCGGACATGGCCAGCCTGCAGATGTACGACGAAGGGGAAAAGGCGCTGCGACTGCTGGCCT
The DNA here is from genome assembly GCF_044222565.1 of Prosthecobacter sp. GTDB lineage: Bacteria > Verrucomicrobiota > Verrucomicrobiia > Verrucomicrobiales > Verrucomicrobiaceae > Prosthecobacter. The sequence goes on along the minus strand of NZ_JBGANA010000022.1, from coordinate 86,093 downwards.
GGCGCGGCTTTCATCCGCTCTCCGCGGCGCACTGGGCGTGCATCAGGTTTTCCTCCCTGACGATCTGTGGAAAGGCGATGGCCGATGGAGCGCGCACGCTGGTGGCTGATGTGGAGGAAAAGGCAGACCTGGCGGGCACTGCGGACCTGGCGGAGTTTCGCCGCTCCGGGATCCGGGCGTGCCAGTCCACCCCGCTGCTGTCGCGCACGGGGCGGCTGATCGGCATGGTGTCCACACACTGGCGGGCGCCGCATCTGCCCACGGAGCATGATCTGCGCCTGTTTGACCTGCTGGCGCGGCAGGCGGCGGACATCATCGAGCGAGCGCAGGCGGAGGCGGCGCTGAGGTCGAGCGAGAACTTCAACCGGAACATCGTGGAGGGGAGCCGGGACTGCATCAAGGTGCTCGATCTGGAAGGCAACCTGATATCCATGTCCAAGCGCGGACAGGAAATGCTGGGCATCGAAGAGATTCAGCCGTTCATCGGCAAATCCTGGGTGGAGATATGGGAGGGCGCTGCGGGCGAGGCTGCGCGCGAGGCGGTGCAGACGGCAGCAGCGGGAGGCAACGGTCGCATGGTGGGGCGCGCCCACACCCTGCGCGGGGAGACCAAATGGTTCGACACGGCCATCTCTCCCATCCCGGAGGCGAACGGCGCGGTGCTGCGGCTGCTGGCCAGCTCACGGGACATCACGGAGCGCCAGCAGGCGGAAATGGACGCGCAGCTGCTTGCGGAGGTGAGCCATGACCTGAGCGCGCTGAGCAGCGTGGAGGAGATCGTGCGCGTGGTGGGGGCAAAGCTGGGGCCGCACATGGGGCTCTCCCTTTTCAACTATGTGGACATCGACGACGCCGCAGGCGAGTGCGAGGTGGTGCATGCCTGGCACCGGCCGGACGTGCCCAGCTCTCTGGGACGCTACAAGCTGGCGGAGTACCTTTCCTCCGAGTATCAGGACACGCTGCGCAACGGGGAGCCCTTTGTCATCTGCGACACCGGCAATGATCCGCGCACGGATGCGCAGGCGTATGAGCGGCTGCGGATGAAGGCCTTTGTGTGCATGCCGCTGGTGCGGGACGCCGTGTGGCGCTTCACACTGAACATCCACCGTTCCGAACCGCATGTGTGGCGCGCGGGGGAGATCGAGCTGCTAAGGGAGCTGACGATGCGCATCTGGACGCGGCTGGAGCGCATGCGGATGGAAAACGCGCTGCATGAGAGCGAGGCGCGCTTCCGCACGATGGCCAATGCGATCACCCAAATGGCGTGGATGTCCCGCCCGGACGGCCATGTCTTCTGGTACAACCAGCGCTGGTATGACTACACCGGGAGAACACCCGAGGAGATGGAGGGCTGGGGCTGGCAGAGCGTGCATGATCCCGAAGTGCTGCCCCAGGTGCTGGAGCGCTGGAAAGGCAGCGTGGACAGCGGCGAGCCTTTTGACATGACCTTTCCCGTGCGTGGAGCGGACGGCATCTTCCGTGCCTTCCTCACACGTGCCATCCCGCAGAAGGATGCGGAGGGGCAGGTGACGCTGTGGTTTGGCACGCTGACGGACATCAGCGAGCTCAAGCGGATCGAGGCCACGCTGGCAGACCGAGTGGCGGACCTGGCGCGCGCGGACCGCAGCAAGGATGAGTTTCTGGCGATGCTGGCGCATGAGCTGCGCAATCCCCTAGCACCGCTGCGCAACTCGACAGAACTGCTGCGGACGTCCGGGGCCAGCGCAGAGGATCAGAGCCAGGCGCTGCATACGATCAGCCGGCAGATCGACAACATGACGCGGATGATTGATGATCTGCTGGATGTGGCGCGCATCACGGAAGGACGGATCGAACTGCGCCGCCAGCCGGTGTCCCTGGAGGCGGTGCTCAACGCCGCGACGACGCTGCAGCGTCCCGGCTGCGCCGCGCTGAATCAGGAACTGACGCTGAATGTGCCCGAGGAGCCGGTCTATGTGGATGGCGACGCCACGCGGCTGGAGCAGGTGTTTGGCAATCTTCTGAGCAATGCCTGCAAATACAGCGGTGAAGGTTCGCGCATCTCCGTGACCGCGGAGCGGGGAACCTGCGCGGTAACAGGCCAGCAGGAAGTTGCGGTGACTGTGCGGGACGACGGGCTGGGCATCTCCGCAGAGCTGCTGCCGCATGTGTTTGACCTGTTTGTGCAGGCCAGCCGCTCGCTGGACCGGGCGCATGGCGGGCTGGGCATCGGCCTGAGCCTGGTGCAGCGCCTGGTGCGGCTGCACGGCGGCAGTGTGGAAGCCCACAGCGCGGGGCTCGGCCATGGGAGTGAGTTTATCGTGAGACTGCCCATTCTCATCACCGTGCCGGTGCCCGCGCCCGCGCCATGCCCGCCGAGAACAAGGGAAGCACCACGCCGCATGCTGATCGTGGATGACAACACGGACTCCGCCTGCAGTCTCGCCATTCTGCAAAAGCGTCGCGGGCACGAGACGCGTGCGGTTTTCACCGGGCCGGATGCGCTGGAGGTGGCGGCCGAATTTGTACCGGAGGTGGTGCTGCTGGACATTGGCCTGCCGGGCATGGACGGCTTTGAAGTGGCGCGCCAACTGCGAAGGATGCCCTCCATGCGCGGCAGCCTGCTGGTGGCCATGAGCGGCTACGGCAGCCATGAGGACCGCGCCGCGGCGGCACAGGCCGGCTTTGATGAATACTTCGTGAAACCGCTCGACCTCGGTCTTTTGCGCCAGCGGCTGGAGCAGCATGGGAACGGCGGCGGTGTTGGCGCGGCTCATTGCGGGATGAATTCTCCCGAGTGATTTTTGCCGTAGCTTGCGCAGCGGCTCAGGGGCGAGTGGCTTTTGTTTTCGCGGCGGCGGCTGGAGTCAGTGAGGCCACGGGGACCACGGCGAGTTCATTGGCGGCATGGCTTTTATGCGTGTAGCCGATGTAGAGGCGGCCCTCGTGCTCGACGGCGTAGGGGTAGCTGAAGTCGGCCTTGGGATCCGAGACTCCTGGAGTGCCGGCGAAGACGGAAGGGCGGATGAGGAAGACCTGGCTGAAGACATTTTCTCCCGGCCTGCTGACGGCGATGGTGAGCGGAGAGCGGCGGCCTCCGGTGTCTGCCGTGGTGGTGCACACGAGGTAGCGCTGGCCGGTGCTGAGCGTGCCTGCATAGGGCTTGCTGGTGGCCATGGGAAGATTGGAGGGGGCAGAGGGCTTCCAAGTGCGGCCGCAGTCCTCGCTGCTGCTCACCAGTGCCTGCGCCTTCTGGCCATAGCGTGAGATATTGATGATATGGCTGCCTTCCACGATCACCGAGCATTCGCCCCAGACATTGCCGAGACCACGCACCACAGGGATGACCACGAGGTCCCAGCGGGTGAAGTCATCGCCATGGCTGATGGCCACGGCAGGCAGGTCTCCTTTGAAATCGTAGCCTTTGGAGACACGTGCGCCGGCCATGATCCAGTTGCCGTCAGCCATTTTTTGCGGCTCCTGCATGGGCCAGAATCCGGAGTCGATGATCATGCCATGCGGCTCCCAAGCGCCGGTGGTTTCATTCAGGGTGTAAGCACAAGTGTGCGTGCGCTGAAAGCGGTCATAAAACGCGCCCATGAAAGCCCAGAGCTTGTCTTTGTGGGAGAGGAACACGCCGTGGCTCACGCCGAGGCTGCCCTCTCCGGAGTCCATCACGACTGGTGGGCCCCAGGTGTGGCCGGCATCCTCGCTCACACGCACATGCGCCTCTTCGGTGGGCGTGTTTTCGCTGCCTTTGTTGAAGCCATAGGAGGCATACAGTTTGCCTTTGTGCCAGGCCAGACCGACACCGAGCGTCCAGCGGGCGCCGTCTGCATCCGGGGCCTGCTTTTTGATGACGTGGAAATCCGTGCCCTGCAGCAGTGGCAGATCTGCGGAAGCGGGGAGTTTTTGCGTGGCATCCCAAAGAGGGAAGTCGGCGGTGAAGGATTTCGGGAGATCATGTGTGGCCTCCACGGGATGATAGGCTGCGGCGATGTCTGCGGCTGACATGGCGTGTGGCTCGATGCGTGCGTCATCGAGCGCTCCGATGAACTGCTGGCGGGGTCTGCCCTCATCGAAGATGCCACCGAGTGTGACTGGTGCGGCGGTGGCGGGGATGGGCTGCGTGAGCTTGATCTCTCCGGCGGGCTGGCCATTCAGATAAAGAGCGGCGCGCTCAGGAGTGACCACCAGCGTGGCAAGGTGCCAGCGGCCCGGCTGCAGCGGTTGCGCGCAGGTGATCTCGCTCCAGCGTTTCTTCTGCTGCAGGTGCGCGCGCAGCCTGCCGTCCGGCTCCACGGTGATGCCCCACTGGCGCTCGCCGAGCGAGTAGCGGTTTTTGCCGATGAGCATCTGCTGCCCGCCGTGGAGCGAGTAGGGATTGAACCAGACGGAGGCGGTGAAACTGGAACCGCTGGCGAGGGCGCTGCTGTTCTTCAGTTCGATCACGGAAGCTCCATCGAGCACCAGGCTCTGCGCCACCGCACCGGGAGCGGAACCGGCGTCTCCATGCAGCAGAAGCGCGCCGTCCACGGAGTCCAGCGGCCAGACCTCCGCGAGGCAGGCAAGTGGCAGAAGGGTGCAGAGAAAGAGGAGGTGTTTCATGAAATGGCGAATGGCTGCTGCTGGAACGCCAGTGCTTGGGAGCAGAGGTGCCGTGGGTGGATTTGGCACAGGCGGGCGCGGCGGTGATATGATCAATCGTGCGCCCGCCTGCGTTTTCAATGCAGGGAAAATGGCACGGCGTCTTTTGATCTCTGCCGCATAGCCTGAAGCCCGATTTCGCATAATAACTGACGCCGCATGAATTTTACCGATGTCCGCAAGCTCTCCGAACTGCGCTCCGTGCTGGAGGGTTTTGCCGCGAGGCATGCGGCCATGAACGCCTCTTCCGCGCCGGCGGCGCTCAAGCAGCTGCGCGCTCTGCTGCGTCGGGTGACGCAAGCGGTGCGGCAGCGCGACTATGCGGCCTTTCGGAGCGCGGACCGTGAGCTGCACGAGAGCATCATCCAGCTGGCGGACCTGCCGCTGCTACGAGAGACGTGGCGGCGTGTGTGGGACAGTTTGCTCACGTTTCATCAGCAGGGCTTTGAGGATTACTTTCCTGACAATCGCGTGCTGGCGGATGAACACGAGCATCTGGTGGAAACCATCGCGCTGGGAGATCCCGCCGCTGCTGAAGATGCCGCGCGCAGCCATGTGGAGGCTGTGTGGTTTCGGATCGCCGAGGCTATGCCGAATGCGTCAGAACCCGCAGGCGATCCGCTACAGCGTGCTGCCGCGCATCTGGCCTTTCGCCTGCATTGCCCGCTTAAGCTCACAGAGGTGGCGCGCGACGTCGCTTTCACGAGTCCAGGAAATTTGAGCCGGCTGTTTCGCCGCCGCCACGGACTGAGCTTTCAGGCATACCTGCAAAAGCTGCGCCTGGAAAAAGCGGCCGAACTCCTGAGCCACACCCGCCTGTCCGTGGCCCGCATCGCGCGGCGCGTGGGGTATCGAGACGTCTCGAGATTTGGCCAGCATTTCAAACGCGCCTTTGATGAGACACCGGTGGGGTATCGTGCTTCGAGGGGGTGAAGCGGAATGCTTACGGTTTCGTTTCCTGGGTGCGCAGTTTGCCCAGTACATCCAGTGATTGCTTTTCGATGATGTCAGCCGCCTTGGTGGTGAGGTAGGAGTGTTCGCCGAACCAGGTCTCGTAGCTGCCGCCTTCGAAGGCTTTGGCGCTGGGGACGTAGCCGTGAGCGCCGTTGGTCTGCTCCACGGTCATGATGTGCTTGAAGGGAGACTGCTCTTTGATTTTCATGGCGATGCTGCAGAAGAGCTCGTCCGCATTGGTCACGATGGCGAAGTCCAGGCCGATGCGGATGCCGGTGAGGAAGTAGAGGTAGCTCGGCTGCTCGCGGGCCTTCATGCTGGTGTAGGCCTTGCGGTAGTGCTCGAGCTGTCCGGGCCAGTTGCGCGCGACTTCGGCTTCTTTGAATTCGGGGTGTTCGCGGCCTGGCATCTGGAACTCGCGTGTTTCGATGGCGAGCGTGGGTTTTGTCACGGGCTCCAGGCGCTCGAGGCAGTGCAGGATTTCGCCGCCGAGGCGTTCTTGGAAAAGATCGCGCCGGACGCTGTAGATGGGGTTCACATCGCCGCAGGCACCGGTTAGGAAGAGGGTGGGCACGGCGTAGCCGAGCGCCTTCTGCACGTGCAACTCCACATCGCCGGGATAGTCGGCGGAGATGAGGGGGGCGCGGTTGTTGGCGGCGTGGCAGGCGAAGTTATAGAGAATGGCTTTGTACTTTCCATCTGCGCTGCGCACTGCGAGGAGATCGAAGTCGGGATCGGCAGGGCCTTCGGCGGGATAATTGCCAGCCTCGTCCGGCTTGAGCTGCCAGCGGTTCCAGGCGTGGCCTTCTTTGATGACGCGGCGGCATTCGGCCACGCCCTCGGCGGTGCCGCGTGCCATGCCGAGTGTGCAGGGTGTGAGATCGTTCGCGGCTTTGCTCACGGCTTCCGTGATGGGGGTGACGAGTTTGTCCGGATAGTAACTCCAAAGCGGGCCGCTGTGCGTGTGCGAGGAGCAGATGATGACATTCGCTGCCGGGATGCCGGTGGCCTGCTCGATGCTGGCGCGTGCCTTCACCGTGAGATCCACGGGATACTTCAGCGTGTCCAGCGTGACGATGGCGACCTTGGTGTCGTTGGCTGAAAGCACGAGGGCACGCACGTTGAGGCGTGTCTTTATCTCTGAGGTTTTCTTGGGTGAAGGAGAACCTGCGAGCGTTACCTCGCCGGTGGGCGTGATGTCCACGAGGCCTACGCCGGCCTCCAAAGTGTCCGCTGCTGAGGCCAGGCACTGCAGGCCTGCCAAAGCGAGGGCGAGCAGGCTTTTGAAAATGGGGAGCGGAATGCGGGACGGATGATGCATGAGAGGGAGGTTTCTCAGTGAGGACGCAGGACTTTCCCGAGTGCTTGAATGCGTGAGTCGTCGGGCTTGCCGTCAGCTCCCAAGGTGGGGATGAGCCAGCCGCCTTCGTCATTTTCATTCCAGCCGTAGATGAGCACGCAGTTGGCGGGATTCAGGTCGCGGTGAGTGCGTGTCCACTGCACGGCCTCCTGCACGTGCCTGGCGATTTGTTCAGGCGTGCCTGTGGCGGCATCGCGCAGGGGCTTTTGCTGCTCGGGCGGTGTGAGGTCTGGCTCGGCTTTGATCCAGCGGCACCATGTCGGCGGCCGTTCCTGGCGCGGGCGGGTGTCCCAGCCTGCGGTGGCGAAGGTGATGCAGGGCGTGCGGTCATGCTCCCACTTCTGCCAGAGCTCCTGCGCCACATGCTTGCTCACGAGCTGCTCATACGCGGCGGGCTTGGGCGAGTAGCCGGTGCCCACGGCTGCGTATTCAGACACCGCATCAAAGCCGAGCTTCACGCGCTCCTCGGCGGGGTTCCAACCCATGAGCACGAGGTAGGGCTCCGGCAATCCTGCGGCGACGGTGAGCTGACGAAGTTCATCAAACACTTCCCTGCCGTATTTCTTCGGGCGGGCAAAGACGCAGAGCAGCGGGCGGCCATCCAACACGCGCAGGTAGTTCGGATTTTTGAAATGCTCGATCACACGCGGCCAGTCTTTCGGGCCTCGGCCATCGATCTGCCCGCCTTCCTCGATGAAGCAGAAGCGCAGGCCGCGCTTGTCCGCCGCTGCGAGGTAGCGGTTGAACGCATGCGTCATGTCGCTGCCGGGGCCGTAGTCAAGAAAGGCCCAGTAATCCAGGCCTGCTGTGGAGGCATAGTCGAGCTCCTGCCGCATGATGGTTTCGCTGTCGCCATTGATGCTCACGTTGTCTCCGCCTTGAAGCTGCGCGAACCACGGCAGGCGGAAGTGGTACTTCGGAGGGCCCAGAGAGCGCTCCACTTCCTTCACCGGTCCTTTGTCTGAGTACCACGCATCCCAGCGGATGGCCCCGACGAGCGGACGGCTTACTTCGGAACGAATGCTGAAGGAAGGCGTGGCGATCGCGAGGATGAGCAGGAGAGCGGACTTCATTTTGATTCGGGCTTTGTTTGTGGCTGCGGCTTCTCCGGGGCTCTTTTCCAGAGTTCGTCGAGCATCTCCACGCCGGTATCCACCAGTGTCTGGATGCCTTCCAGCGAGACGAAGTTGGCGCCGGCGAGGGTTTCGTAGCCTTCGTGTTTGAAGGCAGCTTCGGTGGGTTCGTAGCCGACCCAGTGGTTGGTGAGTTCGCTGAGGACGGTGTGAGGGAAGGGTGAGCGCTTCTTCACGGAGATGCCCCACTCCACAAAGAGCTCACCCGCATTGGTGGCGATGGCGAAGGGGCCGATGCGTGCGGCGCTCACGGGCACGTTCAGGAGGCGCGGCATGGATTCGGCGGTTTTCTTTGCGCCTTCAAACGACTCGGGCCGCCAGCCCAGGCGCGAGATCGCTTCCGGGCGCTGGGCTTCGGCATTGCAGCGTGGCACGTCCACATCGCGGCGCATGTAATCAACGACGGGAGATTCCACTGGCAGCGCGGTCTTGGCGGCCTCGACTGCGGCATTGGCAAAGACTGCGGCACGCTCCTTCCAGTCGGGGGCCCAGCAGACGGGCGGCTGGATGTTGCCAGAAGCGCCCTGCATGAAGACGCCAATGGCCTGCGGGCCGAACTCTTTTGCCAGGGTGTCTGCGATGACGCCGGGATAATCGGCGGACCAGGTGTGAATTTTGATGCGGTCATGCAGGCAGGGGTGGCAGGTGAAGTTCATCAGCGTGCCAAGCATTTTTCCTTCTGGCGAATCGAAGCGCACCAGCCACAGTTCGGGATCGATGACGCTTTCGCTGCCCAGCACCTGCGGCACTTCCTTGAGGTCGTTGAGTTTTTTCAGCCAGGTGTTCAACACGAGGCCGTCAGCCTTGGAGATGAGGCGGCGATTGATGTGGCCTTCGAGCACGAGAGAGCGCCCGACAGACATGCGTGCGGGCTGCAGTGCTTTGTTGGCCTGCACGATGCTGTCGGAGATGAGCCTGGGCAGGGTGTCGATGTATTCTTTGTTGGCCGTAGCTTTGTCTCCATCGGCCGGGATGAGGGGGCCGCTGTGGTTGTGGCTGGGGCAGATGAGAATGCCTTCGCGCGTGATGTCGGTCTGCTGCATCACCAGCTCGATGGCTTTGTCTGAGAGATCGCGACGGATTTTGACGAGGTCCACGCCCACGATCGCGAGTTTTTTGCCGCCGCTGGAAACCACCATGGCGCGTGCTTTGAGGGGATCGTCCGTGGCGGTGCTGAGCGGGCCCATCGGTCCCGTGATGATGGCACCGATGGGAGGCGTGATGTCCACCTGGGCAAAGCCGGCCTGCAGCTCGGCTGCACCTGCGGTGTTCCCAAGGAAAAGGCATGCGGAGAGGAGCATGAGGGCGGCGATTGCCGGAGCGAGGGATGACGTGGTACGCGATTTCATGGGACAGGTCGGAATGGGCGTGCCGGGAGCAGGAACCCAAGCGCTCTGTCTGTACGTGTGCAGCAGCTGCATTGCTTCCACGATTGTCTGGCAGGGGGCGGCATGAGGGTGCTCCTGGTGGTTGATGTCCCAGGGGACAAACCGGCTTTTGCAGGGCACGGAAAACTTTTTTCAGAAATCTTGTCCTGCCCTGTCCTCGGCAGGCGGGTTCGTTTGTCGTGTCATTGAACGGAACGCTGCGGCAGACCGGGAAGAAGGCAGAAACGAATTCCCATCAACACCCTACCCCCACCAACAATGACCATGAAAACGAAACACACGATTGCATCGCAGGCCGAGTGGCTTGAAGCCCGCAAGGCGCTCCTCGCGGAAGAAAAACAGCTCACCCGGCAGATGGACGCCATCAGCGCCAAGCGCCGCGCCCTGCCGTGGGTGAAGATCGACAAGGACTATCAGTTCGACAGCTGCGGCGGCCGCGTTTCGCTGGCGGATCTTTTCTGCGGAAAGAGCCAGCTCGTCATTCAGCATTTCATGCTCGGGCCCGGCTGGGAAGAGGGCTGTCCGAGCTGCTCCTACATGGCAGACCACACGGACTGCATGCTGCCACATCTGGCGGCGCGAGATGTGACGATGCTGGCTGTGTCCCGTGCGCCGCTGACGGAGATCGAGGCGTTCAAGAAGCGCATGGGCTGGAGCTTCGGCTGGGTGTCCTCCAATGGCAGCGACTTCAACCACGACTTCCACGTCTCATTCACCGAAAAAGAAGTGGAGAGCGGCAAGGTGGACTACAACTACACCGAGCAGCCCTTTGGCAGCACGGAGGCTCCCGGGATCAGCGTTTTCCAAAAAGAGGCCGATGGCACGATCTACCACACCTACTCGGTGTATGGCCGCGGGGTGGAGCTGATGATGGGTACGTATCGCATTCTCGATCTGGTGCCCAAAGGCCGTGACGAAGACAGCCTGGAATGGACGATGCAGTGGGTGCGCCACCACGACCGCTATGATTCCGACGCAACCTCCAAATGCGGCTGCCGCTCCGAGGAGGCGAAGGCATGAGCACGCGGCGCTGCTGCCAAAGCACGAGACCTGCCGGGCGCATGAGAAGAGTTGCCAGCTGGCTGGTCCCGGGCACGGTGCTGGCCCTGATGCCGAAGTGCCCGATGTGCCTGGCGGCGTATGTGGCGCTCGGAACGGGCGTCACGATATCCTATGCTTCAGCCCACATCCTCATGCGCTTGCTTACCTTGCTTTGCATCAGCGCATTGATCCTTTGCGCAGCGAGGCGTCTGCTGAAACATATACGTCAGAAATCTTCACTCAAACTTCACTCCACTCATTCCAATTCATGAAATCCGAACCCACCTCTCAATACATGTTTCTCGTCCGCGGCGGCTCGTGCAGCTCCGGACATTCCCCCGAAGAAATGCAGGCCCACATGAAGGTGGTCTATGACTGGATCGACGGTCTCACAAAGAAGGGCATCTTCAGCGCGGCACAGCCGTTGACGCCAGAAGGAAAAGTCGTCTCCGGCCCGGGACTCGTTTCTGATGGCATCGCCGCTGAATCCAAGGAGGCGGTGGGCGGCTTTTTCATCCTCAATGTGGCGTCGATGGAAGAGGCCGTGAAGATTGCGGAATCGTCCCCCATGTTTGGCAACGGTGGCAGGCTGGAGGTCCGCCGCATCGCCGCACTTACTGCGTGTGAATGATCATGAGCCTGCAGGGCACCAGTGCAGGTGAGGTGGCTGATCACTTCTTCCGCCATGAAGGCGCGAAGGTGATCGCCACGCTCACGGCGCACCTCGGCACGCATCGGCTGCAGCTGGCGGAGGATGTGGTGCAGGAGGCGCTGCTGCGCGCGCTGCAGACATGGTCCTACCGGGGTGTGCCTGACAACCCCGCCGCATGGCTCACGCAGGTGGCGAAAAATCTCGCGCTCAATGCGCTGCAGCGGGAGCAGCGATGGAACGAAAAACAGGACGGCATCGCCGCAGAGCAGGAGCGGTGGCTTTCCACACCGGCTGAAGACATGAAGCACGAAACCTTTGCGGACGACACACTGCGCCTGATGTTTGTCTGCTTTCATCCTGAGCTGGCCACGGATGCGCAGACGGCGCTGGCGCTGCGCACGCTGTGCGGCTTCAGCCCCGGGGAAATCGCGGCTGCCTTTCTCACGAGCGAGGCGGCGGTGGCGAAGCGGCTGGTGCGCGCGAGGCAGCGCATCCGCGAGCTGGCGCTGCCCTTTGTGGTGCCAGAGCCTGCGGAGCTCTCCGCGCGGCTAAGCGGCGTGCTGCACACGCTCTACCTGCTTTTCAATGAAGGCTACAAAGCCTCCACCGGCGACCGGCTGGTGCGCGATGATCTGTGCCATGAGGCCATTCGCCTGCTCACACTGGTCACCGAACATCCTGCCACGCAGGAGCCACGCGCGCTGGCCCTGCTGGCGCTGATGCTGCTCAATGCCGCGCGCCTGCACACACGCACGGATGATGCGGGGCATCTGCTGCGGCTGCATGAGCAGGACCGCAGGGCGTGGGATCAGGCCATGATCCAGCGCGGCATCGCATCTCTGCTTCAGGCCTCCCAAGGAGGGGTGCTGAGCGTGTATCACATCGAGGCGAGCATCGCCGCCACGCATTGTCTGGCGGCGGATGCTTCATCCACGGACTGGCCGCGCATTTTGCATTTGTACGATCAGCTGCTGGCCATCACTCGCTCGCCTGTCACGGCGATGAATCGATCTGTGGCCGTGGCGCGTGTGCACGGGCCACAGGCGGGACTGGACGCACTGCAGGGCATTGCGCAGCGCAGCGTGCTGGAGATCTCTCACTTATTCTACGCCATCCGAGGCACTTTCGCCGCCGAGCTGGGCCAGACCGTGGACGCGCTAGCCCATTTCAAACAGGCGCTCAAGCTGGCCACGCTGCCCGTGGAGCGCGAGTTCATATCGCGGCGGATCGCGGAGTGCGGTGGCTGAGGCCTGTCTCAACGATGGTGACCGCCATGATGGCTGCCACCAAAGCCACCGTAATGATGCCCGCTGTAGCCGCCGAACCCGCTGTGATGCTGTCCGCCGTAGCCATGGGAAGGTGAACGATAGCCAGGGCTGTAACGGTTGTATCCGTAGCTGCCGTAGTAAGGGCGATAGTAGGAGCTGCGGTAGCCGTAGCCATAACCGCCGCCGTAGTAAGGACCCACGCAGGAACTCAAGGAACCCAGGGTGAGGATGGCGGCGAAAAGAAGAACCATTTTTGATTTCATAGGTTCAGTGTCGGACGCAGCGCCTGCGGATCTATTCAGCGAATGACAGTGGATTATAAAAAGGGGGGCGGATTGCATACCCCGGCGCCGGCTTGGGCATGCAGGTGGCTAGTAGTTCCAAAGCACCACGGGGATGCTGTCGGAGACTTTTTCGCCAGGTGTGGCGCGGAGCACCAGCAGGGAAAGCTCCAGCGACATAGAGCATCCCGCGCCGCGGCATCCTCCACGGTGCAGCGCGAATCTTGGGAGAACGAGTGATGGGCGGAGCGTTTGCGGCCTCAATCACCTTCGGGCTCGGCGGGTGCTGGAATACCACGCCGGTTTCCAGCAGCAGACATTTTCTTCAGTTGCCAAAATTGCCTGGCGGTTTCGATTCAAACGTAGGAGCGGCAGGCTTCGTCTCCTCTGTTTTGGGCGTTGCTGAAGGAGGTGGAGGCGCGGCTTCGGCGGGCTTTTTTTCTGGCGGCTTGCGCAGGGAAGGAGCGCTCGAAGCAGGGCCTCTGCCGCCACCTTGGGCGATGCGCTGATTGAGATGCGCGAGTTCATCGGGATCGATCTTGCCGTTGCTGTTGTGATCCAGGCGGGACATGATTTTTCCACCCGCGAGCATCTTCTGCAAGCCTTCGACTTCGTCGGCATCGATCTGATGATTGCCGTTTTTGTCCAAGTGCTTGAACTCCGCCATCATGCGGCCTCTGCGATCGTGCGTCCCGTTTGATCTGGGGTTTTCGGCTTCGGCCAGTTCGATCTCGCCATTGGCATTTTTGTCGAGGTTTTTGAGGGTCATGTAGGCCTGCTGCAGCGCAGGCAGTTCATCCGCATCGATTTGATGATTGCCGTTTTTGTCGAAGGTCTTGAGTACTTCGCCATTGGCACCGCCGTGATGGGCCGCGGAGTTTGGAGGACGTTTGCCGCCTTGAGCAGCCCAGGTGGCTGCGGGGAGCAGGACTGCTGCGATGACGAGTCTGTGATAGGTGGTGGTTTTCATAAGAGGTTTTAACCGCTATTGGCAGCGCGGGTTGCGCAAGAAGGAAGAATTCGGATCGTGGGAAACATTTTTTCCTCGCGACGATGTTTGGACAGGGTCCACGCAGAGGCTCAGGCAAGTCTGGGCCAGGGTTGGGGTGAATCGATCAACCCAGCGTGCATCCATAAGTGCTGAGTCCGACGCAGCGCCCGCGAAACTATTCAACTCATCGTGGCTCATTTCAAAAATGGACGGCGGATAGCAAAGCACGGATGCGAGCCTCTTCACCGTTTTTGGCTTGATGCGGCGTGACGTTTTTATGTAAAAGTGCCGATATGCGGTGCAAATATTTACTCATGATTCTTCCCTGTCTGCTGCTCACCACCAAGAGTCTCAGCCAAGCAGCGGCACATGCGCGTCCTTTGGGCGAGTTCTTCAGCGGCATCACCGGCAAGCAGATGCGCAAACTGGCCGACAGTCGCGATGAACAGGAAAGGTTCCAGGCAGCCAAGGAACTCTCCGCGCTGCTGGAAGCCAAGGAAAAAGGCAAAAAGTGGACTTTGAAATTCACCAGCAGTGGCAAGGCCATGGTCGTCATGGACAATCAGATCTCATTGTCAGGCGACCCCGAGAAAAGTGTGGTGCGAGCCAACGGCGAGCAGATCCATGTGACAGTCATCGCCGAGGTCCCGCCGACCCTTAAGGACAAGGTCCTGAAATGCCGTGAAGGCAGGAAGGTTTTTGTGACCGGCACAATCAAATCGATCTCCATCAGCTATCGCGCGTCACTTGTGGGCACGAGCAATGGACGGAGTGTCTATGGACCGAACCGGTTCACTGCGGGGATCACCGTCACGGGGGAAGATGTGGGGCTGGACAAGTAGCAGGGGGACCCAGAGCTACAGCATCCCGGCCAGATCCTGCGCGAGAAGAGCGGCTTCATTCACGGGGCGACTGGCTTCGCGCTCGACTGGGGGGAGGGAGAGATCGGCTTCGTTGAAGACGCGTACGGCCATGTGGAGCTGGCCGTCGGCGATCCAGGTATTGGCGCCCACGGGGGTCTGACAGCCGGCGCCGAGAATTTTGAGGAATTCACGCTCTGCGGTGATGCGGGATTCGGTTTCGGCGTGGTTGAGAGCGCGGATGGCTTTGATCGTTGCTTCATCTCCAGCGCGGCATTCGATGGCGATGGCGCCCTGACCGGCGGCGGGGAGGAATTTCACGGGATCGAGCACGAGTCCGTACAGGGTGTGGGTGTCGATGTGGATGCGGCTGAGGTTTGCATTCAGCAGGCCCAGGCGCAGCAGGCCGGCGGCGGCGAGGAGGACGGCATCTAGGGCGTTTTCGCCGAGCACTTTCTTCACGCGGGTGGGGACGTTGCCGCGGATTTCGACGATCTGCACATCGGGGCGCAGGAATTTGAGCTGGGCGGCGCGGCGCACGCTGCTGGTGCCGACGCGGGCGCCCTGTGGGAGGGTTTCAAGGGTGTAGGGATGGGCGGAGACGAGCACGTCCTCGATGGCGGCGCGGGGCAGGACGGCGGCGATGGTGAAGCCGGCAGCGAGGTCGCTGGGCACGTCCTTGAGGCTGTGAACGGCGGCGTCGATCTGCCTGTCGGCGAGGGCGATTTCGAGCTCCTTGATGAAGATGCCTTTGTCCACCTGGGCCACGTCGCTGAACTCGGAGAAGCGCAGGTCCTGGCGCTTGTCCCCGCTGGTCTGGATGATCTGGCGCTCGATGCTGAGGTGCGGATGCGCGGTCTGCAGCGCGGCGGTGACCATGGTGGTCTGCGTCAGGGCCAGTTCGCTGCCACGGGTGCCGAGGATGATTTTTGCGGGGGTCATGGTGGGGTGCGCAGCTTTTCACGGACCGGGGCGGGACGCAAGGGATGCTCTCTCAGCTTTGCGCCCGGACTTGTGCCATGCTGCGCTCCACTTTCTCCCGGTCTGGTGGGGCCAGGGGATTGGTGGCATGCAGTTCTTCGAGGCGCTGCCAGGAGATGAGGCCGGTCTTCAGCAGGCGCGCACCCAGACGATGTCTTTTGGGCGACCGGCGTAGAGCTTGTTGTAGGCTACGTCGCAAACGTCGAGCACATGCAAGACGAGGCCTTCAGGGAGGATGATGGGATGTGCTCGATCTTTCCATCCTGGAGGTGTGCAGCGCAAGGTATCGGGAGTGGCATAGTCTGCATAGACCAGCTAGGTTTCTCGAAATTCACTCTCTGCTCCGATGAAGCGGTCCACCAAAACGCTGTCGAAATAAAGGATGGGCAGGTTCTGCGGAACAAAGTCGAAATCCACCGAGAAGCGCAGTTCGCCGGGGAGTTCTGGATGCAGGGCAGCCACGGCTCCAGAGCCAATGACATAGGCGTCCGTCAGCGCGGGAACGCACCACTTGAGTTTGCGTCCCACTTTTTCAAGATCCGCAAGCGTAAGCTCTTTGCCGTACATCTTCGTTTTCTTCCGGGGTGATGAAGGGACTGCCGTGAAACGGCGAGGAGGAACGCTGCCGCTGGCCTTCGTCATCTGTGGCTTCCAAAATCTGGCAGATCTGTGGGACGCTGGCCTGTTCGAGCAATTCAAGCCACTCTATCTGTGGGCGGTAGAGAAACGACCTTCTGGCAGCGAGGCGCTCCTTTGCCGTTTGAATGAGATCCGGGTTCTCACGCAGCCGCGCGGCGACGAGTCTGCCACGCTGCCACTGCATCCAGTCCTGCACCATATAGCCCGGCGGCAGGTCGAGCCAGGGCGGGAACATCGGAACTTCGTCCGGTGCATTTGGCGGAGTCTCCCTTACGACTGGCATGCGGTGAACATGCACCGGGCAGGCACCTGCGGCAAGCCCGGCTTATGAGGCGAGGCCGGACCTGGCTAAAACGATGCGACCTGAATTACGCGGGCACGAGGCCGCCGCCGGGCTTGAGGTAGCCATATTTATGCAGCTGCTCCTCGATGATGTGCTCGCAGGAGACAAGCTGGCGTTCGCGTTCGCGGCGGTTGTCGTCGGCGGTGGCCTGAAGGGCATCGATGTCGTAGAGATAGACACTTTCGATCTTGTTCACTTCCGGGTCCACATCCCGCGGCACGGCGATGTCGATGATGAGCAGGGGCTCCCAGCGGCGTTTGCGCATGGCCTGCTCGATCTGCTCGGGCTTGATGACGAAATGCGGGGCGCTGGTGCTGGAAATGATGACGTCCACCTCGTGGAGGGAGTGCTCCCATTCGTCAAATTTCATGGCGGTGCCCTTCATCTCCGCAGCCAGCTCCACGGCTTTGTCGTAGCTGCGATTGGAGACGATGATGCTCTTGGCGCCGCGGGAAAGCAGGCTCTGAGCGCAGGTGCGGCTCATCTCGCCGGCGCCGACGAGCATGACGCGGCACTGCTTGAGGTCGTGCACATTTTCCGCCAGATCCACGGCCACGCTGCCCACGCTGGTGGAGCCGCGCTGGATGGTGGTCTCATTGCGCACCTTTTTGCCGACGGTGAAGGCCTGCTGGAAGAGCTTATTCAGCGCGCGGCTGGTGGTGCCGGTGTCCAGCGCCAGCTTGTAGGCCGCCTTGACCTGACCGAAGATTTCCGTCTCCCCGAGCACCATGGAGTCCAGGCCGCTGACCACCCGGAAGAGATGCCGCGCGGCCTCGGCGGAGTCCAGATTGTAGAGCACCAGCGCCTCGGCGTGCTCGGGGTGGAGTTCAAAGCGGCGCACGAGGTAGTCGCGCAGGGCTGCATGGCCGTGATCCCCGCTTGGGAGGGCATGTGTGGCGTAGAGCTCCACGCGGTTGCAGGTGCTGAGGATCACGCTTTCCTCAAAGCCCGGCAGCCCGCGGACCTGCTGGACGGCCTCGGGCACTTTGGCCTCGGGAAAGGCCAGGCGCTCACGAACCTCCACGGGGGTGGTTTTATAGTTCAGGCCCACACAAACGAGGCCGCTGCGGCTGTCGGTCGGCTCAGGCATGCGTGACGATCCACAGAGAAATGAACGGCAGGATGAAGCCGATGACCGCCAGCCACGCGGTCCTGCGCGGCGAGGTGAAGTGCTTCCACATGAGGAACGCGCAAACCGCATACAGACCCCAGACGATCCAGGCAAACACGATGTGCCCCGCCTTAGTCATGGGCAGATGCAGGGCAAAGGAGATGCCCAGCGCGATGCTCAGAAGCAGGAGCCCCAGGCGCACAAGGCGCTGGATGGCCTGCGCCAGCCCGTGAATGGGCGGCAGCTGGTAAAACAGGCCGCCGATGTGGTGGCGCTTCAGCATGCGTTCCTGGACGAGGTACATGACGCCAGTGATGCAGGCGAGGGCAAAGGCTGCGTAGGAGATCAGCGCCAGGGCGATGTGCAGCTCCACCAGCGCATTGATCGGGCCCTTCGGCGGATAGGGCGCGAAGCCGTTCACAAACGCCATCCCCTGCATGAGGGTGACCAGTGGCGCGGTGAAAACCCCCAGCAGCGAAAGCCGAAACCCAGAACCGACGAGGAAATACAGCAGCACAATGCTCCAGGCGATAAAGACCAGAATGTCCGGCAAGCTGCGAATGGGGCACTGCCGCACCTCCTCCCCCCGCAGGTAGATGAAGCCGGTCTGCAGCGCAAAACCCAGCGCCATGAGGACGTACTGCGCCCGCGCCTGCTTCCACGCGCCGGCTTTCAGCGCCAAAAGCGCCTGCACGACCGCGCCCACAAAGACGATTGTGGCGGCGAGGAGCAATTGCTGGGAGGCTGGCATCTGGGCGGGGGGGCGAATACTCGCGGCCCTCGGCCCTTTCTGCAAGGGTGAAGAGAGTCTGTCCGGCAGCCGGATGCTCTTTTCCCGCCCGCTCGGCTCAGGGCTTTTGCTGCGCGGCTTCCAGACCGGCGGAGAGGATCGTCGTCATCGCCTTCACGACTCCTGGATTTGCCAGCCTTTCATCCACGGCAGAAAGGGCGTCGTGCACGATGTTCTCGGCAAAGCGCTCCCCGGCGGACTTGCCGGAGATGGGCGCCAGCACCTTGTCCAGGACGACGCGCATTTTCGCCGCGTAATCACCAGGCTCAGGCTGGAAGAAGACCACCTCCAGGCAGACGTTGATGGTGCGGTCAAACCGGGCCTGCTGCTTCAAACCTTCCTGCAGAATGACGAAGGAGGCGATGGACCCTACCAGGTCGCCTTCTTTGGCAGACTTGTAGAGGTAGTCCGCGCTCATGCCATTGATGGCCTTGGCGCCCTCATGCATGGCCACATACTGGACGAGCAGCTTGCTTGAGCGGTTGCGCTCCACCTCCCGCTCCACTTCGGAGAGCTTCTTCATGCGCACCCAGGCGTAGGAAAGCGCCGGCTCGAAGTCCAAATTCACGTTCTGACGCTCGGCCACGGCAAACATGCAGGAGGCAAGGGCGATGGCGACGTCCTGCCGCCCCATGCGAAGGTAGGCGGAGGCAAGGCTGTTCGTCGTCGCGAGCTGCCCCGCCAGACGGCCTGCACCCTGATTGATCTGCGCCAGTGCCTGCTCCGCGGCGGCTGCCTTGTCTTGCGCCTGCTTCACGTAGAGGTTTTTATGCGCGATGTCCACGGCACCGCCGACACGCCGGGGAGGGTTGGTTTCCAGACGCTTCAGAGCCTGATGTGCTTCCGTGAGGCTGGCCTTCTGCTGCGGCTCGCTCTGCACCAGCCTCTGGTATTCGAATTCCACTGCAAAGGGATGCTTGATCTGGTTGATGAGGTCGAGCACGGCCTTGCGCTCGGGCTCGGAGCTCGCATCCGCCGCCTTGGCCAGCACGAAGATGGTCTGCCGGGCGTCTTCCATGCTTGGCGTGGGCTTTTCTTTGAGCGGCCGCAGTTCCTCGGCCAAAGCAGGCAGATTCAATTCGGCCTTCACCGAAAGAGCTGCCGAAATGAATATGGTAACAGAGCTTAGGAAGACGCGTCTCATGCTGTAAGTATTTGAAGGTGTTGCTGATCGGATTCAGGTCAATGAATTAAAGCTCCAAAACAACCGGGGCGGACGGCAGCGCTTGCGCATCCCCGCATCTCCTCCATGATCGGCTGTCATGGCCCCCGACATTCTCGACAGCATCCGCCGCACCATTCGTGACGTGCCGGATTTCCCCAACCCCGGCATCCTTTTCAAGGACATCACCCCGGTGCTGGCCAATCCCACCCTGCTGGCGCAGACGATCGACGGGATGATCGAGGCGACGGGACTGACGGAGGTGGACAAGGTCGTCGGCATCGACGCCCGTGGCTTCATCTTCGGCGCTCTGATCGCGGAGCGACTGGGCGCGGGCTTTGTGCCCGTGCGGAAGAAGGGCAAGCTGCCGTGGCAGACGCGCGGCATCGACTACGCTCTGGAGTACGGCACGAACTCGGTGGAAATGCACCTGGATGCCATCGCCCCGGGGGAAACGGTGCTTCTGGCGGACGATCTGCTGGCTACCGGCGGAACGGCCGGGGCGGCGCTGCACCTCATTGAGGAGGCTGGCGGCAAGGTGCTGGGCAGCACTTTCTTCATCGAGCTGGCGTTCCTCGGCGGCAGGGAAAAGGTGGCTGCTGCAGGACCCGTGCACGCCCTGATCACCTACTGACTGCTCCTCCTGCGATGAACGAACGTGACTACCTGCGGCACCTCAACAAGAGCGTGCAGAAATTCTTCCCCCCCGAAGACAAGCTGCCGCGCGGCCGCACCGAGACGCTGCGCCAGGCCAAACGCTTCCTGAAGATCAAGGAGCAGCGCATCAAGCAGCGCCACCGTTCCGGCAGCTTCACGGGCGCGGAGATCTGCCGCATGCGCTCGGACATGGTCGACGTGATCGTGAGCCTGCTGTGGGACGAAAGTGTGGCCGCACTCGCACCCGAGGCACGGGCCAAGCTCAATGTGAGCGTGATCGCCCATGGGGGGTATGGACGACAGGTGATGAGCCCGGGCAGCGATGTGGACCTCACCTTCATGTTTCCCGGGAACAGTGGCAGGATCTCAAATGAAGTCGTGCAGCTCATCCGCGACTACCTGCTGTATTTTTACGATCTGAAGCTGAAGGTCGGCCACGGCTCCCGCTGCGTGGGGGAGTGCATCAAGCTGGCGAATGAGAGCATGGAGACCAAAACCGCGCTGATGGAGGCCCGCTTCATCACCGGGCATAAGGCGGCCTTTGAAGAATTCCGCGCCCGCTTTGACAAGGAGTGCATGGACGGGCAGGAGGCGGACTTTCTGAAGCTGCGGCAGATCGACCTGAACACGCGCCACACGAAGTATGAGAACACCCCTTTTGTGCAGGAGCCGAACGTGAAGAACGGCTGCGGCGGGCTGCGCGACTACCAGAACCTCATCTGGATGACCTATGCGCGCCACCGCACGCTGAACCCGAAGGACCTGGTGAACCTCGGCCTCATCTCCAAGAAAGGCTGGAAGGAGGTGGAGCAGGGGTACGACTTCATCCTGCGTGTGCGCAATGAAATGCACTACACGGAAAAGCGTGCCGAAGACCTGCTGACGCTGCGCCTGCAGGGCCCCGTGGCCACCAATCTCGGCTACCGGCACAAGCGCATTTTACGCCGAATCGAGGCGCTGATGCACGAGTACTACACGGCCACGCGGGACATTCTGCAGCGCAGCAACGAGGTGATGGACCGCTTTCACCTGCAGGCGCTGGAGACCCGCACGCAGAACAAGCTCATGGGCTTCATCGCACGGCGGAAGGCGGAGAAGGAGCAGGAAAGCTTCGACGGCTTTCAGCGCAGGCACGAGCGGGTGTATGCGGACGGACCGGCGATTTTCAAAGACGACCCGGAGCGCCTGATGCGCCTGTTCCTGCACACGCAGAAGCGCCATCTGCGCCTCAGCCCGGATCTGTTTCAGCTCATTCAGGACAACTTCCGCCTGGTGGACACAAGCTTCCGCTACAACAAGGCCAACCGTGAAACTTTTGAGACCATCCTTTCCAACAAGGGGGATGCGGCGCGCACCCTGCGGCAGATGCATCGCGTGGGCTTCCTGGGCCGCTACATGCCGGAATTTGGCGCGCTGACCAATCTGGTGCAGCATGAGTTCTTCCACCTCTACACGGCGGACGAGCACACTCTGCGCACCATCGACAAGCTCGATGAACTGAGCGATCCCACGCTCAAAGGCGTGGAGCTTTTCCAGCAGCTGTTTCACGACCTGCAGCAGCCCTACGTGCTGTACCTCGCGCTGCTGCTGCATGACGCCGGACGGGCGGCCAACAAGAAGACCCACAGCGATGAAAGCACCACGCTGGCCGCCGCCGTCTCCCGCCGCCTCCAGGTGAAAGGAGAGCGCCGCCGCCTGCTGCTCTTCCTGGTGGACAACCACCTGCTGATGTACCGCTTTGCCACCACGAAGAGCCTGGACGATCCGCAGGTCATCGAGGAATTCGTGGGCATCGTGCGCACCAAGGAGAACCTGGACACGCTGCTGCTCATGACCTACGCGGACTCCAAGGGCACCAGCGACAAGAGCTGGTCTGGCTACAAGGAGGCCTCCATCCGCCAGCTGTACCACAGCGCCCTGCGGTTCATGAACGCGCCGGCGGATTTCATGCGCCAGGTGCAGGTGCCGGTGCTGGACCTGAAGAAGGAGGTGTCACGCAGGCTTGGCTCCGGCTACGAGGCTGAAGTGGATGCGCACTTCCGGCACATGCCGCCTTCGTATTTCAACTTCCGCGAAGCGGAGCTCATCGCCGCACATCTGCGGCAGTTCCGGCTCTTCTTTGAACAGCTCATCCGTGAAGAGGCTGCGGCAGGGCTGCTGCCCGTCATGGTCTGGGAGGACCATGTGGACCAGGGCTACAGCGAGCTGACCGTCGTCTGCTGGGACCGGCATCTCCTGCTGGCGCGCATCTCCGGCGCGCTGGCAGCGGAAAGCATCAGCATTCTCAGCGCGGACCTCTACCAGCGCGCGGACCACCTGGTGCTGGACACCTTCCGTGTGTGCAACACGAACTTCGCCGCTGTCTCCACCAAGAGCGCCCGCAACCGGGTGGAAGAGTCCGTGCGCAAAGCCTTCAGCGGGCAGACTTTTGACTTTGGAGATGCCATCCTGCAGAAGCTGGGCAAGTCCGTCACCATGCTCGACGAGATCGGTGCGGAGATCCCGCAGCGCATTTACGTAAACAACAATCTCTCGCCGGACCAGACCGTGCTGGAGCTGCAGCTGGTGGACCGCCTGGGTCTGCTCTACGACATTTTCATGGCGATCGGCCGTCTCGGCCACAACGTCACCCACGCGCGGATCAGCACGGAGAAGGGCGTGGCCATTGACGCCATCTATGTGCAGGACGAGCAGAGCCGGAAGATCATCGACCGCGAGCAGCTCGATGAGCTGGCCGCCGCCGTGACCACCGCTGCGCATTTGCGACTGCGTTCTGCGAAGTAGGCCTCGGCTTTTAGCACGCTTTGGAAGGCATCCCGGTTCCGGAGATCCGGAGCGGGCTAAAGCTCTGTACTACTTTGTCGGCAGTGATACATTTCCGCCGCCGCATCGTTCGGAGAGCGTACATGAAACTCTCCATTCTGCTGCTGTTGCTTGCCGTTGTGCCGCTTTCTTCCGTGTCTGCCGCGGACAAGCCCAACATCCTCATTTTCTACATGGATGACATGGGCTGGGCGCAGCCCAGTGCTTATGGCGGAAAGATGGCCCCCACGCCCAACATGGATGCCCTGGCTGCGGGCGGTGTGCGTTTCACCAATGGGTACTCCTCCGGCTGCATCTGCTCCCCTGGGCGCGTCGGTCTCATGACGGGGCGCTATCAGGCGCGCACCGGCCACGATGCCAATCCTGGTCGCGCGGGCCGCGAACTTCTGCTGAGCGAGACGACCATGGCGCAGCATCTCAAGGCCGCGGGTTACACGACCGGAATCGTGGGCAAATGGCATCTGGGAGACAGCAGCGCGGAATACATGCCGACGGCACGCGGGTTTGACTTTGCCGTGGGTACGGTGGGCAATCTCGGCGAGGGCAAAGGGCCGGCGTTTTATCGCGGCAAAGAACTGGTGGAAGAGATGGCCGGGGCGCCTGTCACCTCGCCGGTGTTTGCACGGGAGTCTGCCGGCTTTTTGGAAGCGAACCGTGAGAAGCCGTGGTTTCTTTTCATGTCCTTCAATGCCGTGCACGCCCCGCACGTGGCTTCAGAAAAGTGGCTGGAGAAGTTCAAGGACCTGCCCAAGCATGATGCCGCGTATGCGGCACTGGCCGCCGAGGCTGATGAAGCGATTGGCACGGTGATGGCCAAACTGCGCGAACTCAAGCAGGAGGAGAACACGCTCATCTTCCTCATCAGCGACAATGGCGGTGCTTATCAAAATGCCGAGATGGGCGGGCTGCGCGGGCACAAGTGGTTCGTGTGGGAAGGTGGCATCCGCGTTTCCTGGCTGGCCGCGTGGAAAGGGCACATCCCCGCCGGACGCGTGAGCCATGAGCCGGTGATCCAGCTGGATGTGCTGCCCACGGCTCTCGCTGCCGCAGGCACTTCAGCATTCGCATCTAAAGGCGGGCAATTGGAACCTGTGGTGGACGGAGCTCACTCGATCGATGGTGTGAACCTCCTCCCTCTTCTCGAAGGCAAAACCGACAAGCTCGCCCCACGTGAGCTTTACTTCCGCTTCGGCGTCCAGCACGCGGTACGGCAGGGGGACTGGAAGCTGGTGAAAGCCAGCAAGGACATGCAGCCAATGCTGGTGAACCTGGCCACCGATCCTGGAGAACAAACCGATCTCACCGCCAAGGAGCCTGAGAAAGCCCAGGCGCTGCAAAAGCTCTTCGACCAGTGGAACGCCACCATGCAACCGCCACGCTGGGAGGATCAGCGCTGGAATGGTGAGGAGAACCGCAAGGAAGGGAAGAAGGAGAAGCGGAAGAAAAAGTAGCGGTGTCGCTTCATCCAGCAGAGCGCAGCGCGCCTGCACTCCCACAAGATTGGAATCCTAAGCGTTAAAAATTTCACGTTTCGTCTTGCCATTCCGGATTTGATTCGTTAAAAATATAACGAAATGTCCGACTCCATCCAGCTTTCCCGGCGCGAGCGCCAGATCATGAACGTCCTGCATGCGGAGGGCAGCGCCACGGTGGCAGCCGTGCAGGCGAAGCTGCCGGACCCACCTACTGACATGGCCGTGCGGCGACTCATGCACATCCTGGAGGAGAAGGGGCATGTGAAGCGTCTGCGCAAGGAGGGGCGCGAGGTCATCTATGCGCCCTCGCAGTCCAAGGCACGCGCAGGCTTGCAAGCGCTGAAGCAGGTGCTGGACACGTTCTTCGGCGGTGCGGTGGACGAGGCACTGGCGGCGCACCTCACGCGCAAAGATGCGGCGCTTACGGGTGAACAGGCGGAGCGCATCCAGAAACTCATCGACGAAGCGAAACGCGAAGGCCGCTGAGATGAAAACCATGTGCACCGCCTGACTCCTGATGAACACCAGCCCTATCCTTGATCTGCTTTCCCACACCGCGCTCAAGGGCGCGGTGGTTCTCCTCATGGCGCTGCTCCTCGGCCTGGCCTTGCGCAGGATGGCCGCTGCGCGCCGTTACGCTCTGTGGATCACGGCCATCGCCACGCTGGCAGTTCTGCCCCTGGCGATGTGGACGCTGCCTGCGTGGCACGTGCTGCCGAATGCCTCTGGAGATATGAACTGGCTGGTGATGGAGCCGGAGCCGGTGCAGGAAAATGCCGCATCCGTCCTGCCAACCGAGCACGTCACCGCCGTCGTGCCCACCGCCAGGGCAGTTCCGCCCACAGCACCGCAAATCGTGACGCCGCCGTCCTTCTCCTGGAATATTTCATGGCAGGATGTGGTAGGATCTTTGCCCGTGGTGTGGGTAATCATCGCAGGCATGTTGTTACTGCGCCTGGGACGCAGTGCCTGGAATCTGCACCGTTTGGAAGCTTCCCTGCGCCCGGGTGAGTGCGTCCTGCTGATTCAAGCCGCGCATGAGCTTGGCTTGAAACGAATGCCGCTCCTGCTCATCGGCCCCAGCGATTCCGTGCCCATGGTCTGGGGAGTGTTCCGGCCGCGCCTGCTACTGCCGCAGGAATTTGAAACCTGGAGCGCAGAGACACAACGCGGCGTGCTGCTGCACGAACTCGCCCATTTGAAACGCGGCGATCCCCTCGCCCTATGGGCTGCGCAATGGGTGAAGGCCCTGCATTGGTTCAACCCCCTCGTGTGGCTGACGCTGCGCCAGCTGCGTGCCGACCAGGAACGCGCCTGCGACGATGCCGTGCTGCGCCAAGGCGTGCGCGCCAGCGATTATGCGCAGTCCCTGCTGGATCTCAGCCGCCACAACCGCCTCGCGCCAGGGCTATCGCTTTGTGCGCTGACGATCACGCGCCCTGCTCCGGTCGAAGCGCGGGTAAAAGCCATCCTCGATCCCAAGCGCCGGCGCGAAGGCCTTACGCTGCGCTGGCTGGTTGGAATGGCTGCCTGCGCACTGCTCATCACCCTGCCGATGGCCATGCTACATGCCATCGATGGTCCCCCGCTGCGTGGGCGCATTTTGGACCGCAACGGTGTGGTGCTGGCGGAGAGCACGAAGGAAATGGCACGCGTTTATCCGTTGAAGGCGCTGACGGCGCATGTGGTGGGCTATACCGGGAAAACAGGGCCGCAGGATGCGACACCGACGGGACGATTCGCCCTCGAAAAGCAGCATGATGCGGTGCTGCGAAAAGGAAAGCACGTCTCCCTTACCCTTGATGCACGTGTGCAGTCACTGGCCACGCGAGCGCTGAATGAGAACATCCAGCGTGGGGCCATCGTCATCATGGATCCGGCGAGTGGCGGCATTCTCGCCTACGTCTCCGTGCCGTCCTATGATCCGAACCGCTTTATCCCCACGCTCAACGCGGCCGACTGGGAGAGCTACACGCGAGACAAGGATATGCCCCTCTTTGACCGTGTGAGCACCAGTCGTTCGGCGCCAGGAGCGGTCTTCCAGCCGATGACGGCACTGGCAGCGTTCGTGAGCGGAAAAAATCCCGGTACATACGAATGCGCGCCGCTGACCCGGGGGGCCGGTGGCGGTGTGCGATTTGCAAACACGACGAAGATTTGCCGCACCAGCCTGCTGGACGGAGCGGCCCATGGCCCCTTGACGCTGGAGCAAGCGCTGTCAAAATCCTGCTCCGGCTACTTTTTCCAGCTAGGCACGGAGACGGGCTATCCGGCTCTTCTGACCACTGCCGGTCATCTGGGCCTGCAGCGGGACACGGGCATTTTCGGTGCCAAGTCAGAGCCTGTGATGCCTGCGCAGGAAGAGATCGCAAAGACCCATTCCAGCCCGCGCCAGCTTACGGACATCACCACGGCCTTTGCCAGTGGAAACGGCAGCGCTGTATCCGTCCTGCAGATGGCCGTTCTTTATTCGGCACTCGCCAATGGAAAGGTATGGGATCCCACCCTTATCCGAAACGATGCAGGCCAGCCACGGCTGGATCTTCACAGCCTGCCGGGACTGCCTGAGGGCCTGGCGCGCGTGCGCAGCGCTTTACAGAATGCGGTGAATGATCCCAAGGGCTGCGCCCACGCCGCGGCCAGCGCGAAGGTCCAAATCGCAGCCTTGTCGGAGACGCACGTGACGGGACCGAAAGGGCCGCGTTCGGAGGTCTTCACCCATCATCACTGGGTCGGAGGCTACGTTCCCGCCGCCAAGCCCGCGCTGGCCTTTGCGCTGTACGCGGATGAGACCTCGGCAAATCGGTCAGCAGATCCTGCCAGGCTGGGACCCATCATCCGCCGCATCGTGGAAGAAACTCTGGCACTGCCAACGGATGGCAGTGGCGAGGTATTACCGGAGGAAGAACACCTCACCCCGCTGCAGCAGGCGCAGAGGCGGTTTGAAGCCAGGGCCGCTGAACTGAGGGCCATAGTCGAACGTCTCATCCCTGCCGCGGACACTGGATTTAAAGTGGACGAGATTACCACGCGCCATGGTCAGCTGCTTATTTCCGGCACAGCCTCCGGGATGCAGCAAGCGCTGGCGTTTCGTGAAAAAGTCGCCTCAGCCGCGTGGGGAGATTCACTCGAATGGACATTCCCGGTACCAAGGACTTTGAGCGATGGAAAGCGCGTGGAATTTAGGATTTTGGGAGAATTGAAACTGCAGGAGAAGAGCGCCGCACTCCAATTCGACTCCGCGGGCTCCGAGAGAGTGCGGCAGATCCACCAGCTAGCGGAGCAGTACGGCGTCCTCCTTAGAGAGCTCAAAAAAGAAGACGGGAAGCTGACTATGCGCGGTGATGGACCGCATGCGAACGCCGTGCTGACATTTCTGGACAAGATCAAACAACTGGAGCCGAAAAGCGAGATCCAGTGGGACATCCCACCTCCCACCATTCTGGCGGACGAGAGCGTGCGGTTTGAGATGCGCGCCGTGTATCCATCCAAGACACCGCGTGCATCACAGCCCACCGAGAAACCAGCAGCACCATTACCGACGAAACCTGCCAACGAGGCACAGGTCCGCCAGCGGAGCGACGCGGCCATCGGGATGTCTCGCTCACTGGCGGACCAATGGGCCGTGCTGAAAAAAGCCGGGCTTCTCGCGGATCTGCCCGCGGAAGCTACGGCGATCAGCGGCATTCAGAAGGGAAAAGGAACCTCAGCCTTTGAGGGCACCTTGGTATTCCGCTTCTCTGCACCCCGTGACGTAGCGCGCTGCTGGTTGCTCGCTTGTCTGTATCAGTCCAAACAGACGGAAGAAGCGCCCTTGCAGTGGCCGGATCCACCCGAGGCGTTCCAGCGTTCCTATGTGGCTGCGGGCAAGTGCGGGATCAACGTTCACTGCCCGGATGGCAAAACCGTGCACGTGACGGTGTCGAGATGGCAGAAACCGATCCTGATCGCGCCTGACGAGTCTCAACAGCCGCGACCGGCAGGCAGGCTGGCACCGGATTATCAGCAGGAGAATCTCACGCAGTTGGCGCCACCGCCGCCTACGTGGAATACCTCACTGCACCATCTGCGTTCTCAAGTTTATCCGGATGAGGAAAAGCCGCTGCCGTGGTTCATTTTTTCGCCGGTCCAGTTCAGTTTTCAGGCTTCAGATCCGCCCGCCCGCGACTTTTCGGACGACAATCTGCTGCTCAGCGTCACCCAAATAGGAAAGCGTGCGGATCAGAGCCTTCTTGTTCGGCTGCCGTTGCCGCGGTGATGATCACCGCGGGTGGATGCCTTCACAAATCTCCTCGATCACCTTCGCGTTGAAGGCGGGGATGTCGGCGGGTTTGCGGCTGGTGACGATGCCGTTGTCCACGACGACCTCTTCGTCCACCCACAGGCCGCCGGCGTTTTTCACGTCAGTTTGAATGGCGGGCCAGGAGGTCATGTGGAGGTTGTCCGCCAGACCTGCTTCAATGAGCAGCCAGGGGCCGTGGCAGATGGCGCCGATGGGTTTGCCGGCGCGGCCAAACTGGCGCACCCATTCGACTGCTTCGGGGGTGGAGCGGAGTGCATCGGGATTCATCAATCCGCCGGGCAGGACGAGGGCGTCGAAGTCGCCCTGCTGGGCATTGCGCAGTGGGATGTCCACATCGAATTCATCGCCCTTTTCGGCATGGCGCATGCCTTGGATTTTGCCTTTTTTGGGAGAAACAATGCTGACGGTCGCTCCGGCCTCCTGGAGGGCACGCATGGGTTCTTCGAGTTCAGACTG
Organism: Prosthecobacter sp.; assembly: GCF_044222565.1. GTDB lineage: Bacteria > Verrucomicrobiota > Verrucomicrobiia > Verrucomicrobiales > Verrucomicrobiaceae > Prosthecobacter. The sequence continues at coordinate 56,799 of NZ_JBGANA010000022.1, read as the reverse complement.
TTCAAAGCCATCCGTGGCCAGGATGGCGACGCGTTTTTCGGTCAGTGGTGTGTCGGAAAGTATTTTCATAGTACCCTTCGTTCGCGCACCACCGCGCTCCAGGTTATCAGGACCTGCCCTCATCCGCTGGTGAGGAGTCGTGAAGAGCTCATTCCAAAATCCCAAGCCAGGCCTGGCTGGTTTCGCCGGCGAGGGGGGTCTTGGCCAGTGTTTCGCCTTTGGCGCTGAGCTTGAGGATTTCCTTTGCTGTCACAGCCCACACACCGCCAGAGCGGTCTGCCTGCACCGCCAAAGCGGGGACGGGGCACTGCAGGAGAGTTTTTCCTTCCGGGGAAAAGTGTTCGAGCGAGCGTCTGAAATTCACCATCCAGACGCTGCCATCCTGCGGATTCACGGACAGGCAGAAGGGGCCCAGCACGCCGGTGGAAACGGCCGCAAGCTGCCTGCCTTCGCGGTCAAACTTGAGAAGCTGATTCTTGCTGCCTTCCACGTTGGGGTGCTCGCGTGCTGCGATCCACACAGCACCGCTCTGCGGATCGACATCCACACTCACACCGCACCAGGCGGTGACGTGCTGCGAAAGATCCACGAAGCTGTCAGTCGCAAAGATTTTATACAGCTGTCTTCCCACAACCCAGAAGGCGTTCTCTCTGCCGCTGAAAACGATGTCCACGCCGCTGGCGGCGTAGGTCATGATCTCGGTTCCCTTTTCGTCAAAGACCACGGTCCTGCTTTTGGTAAAGTCACCGGTCTCTGACACGATGGCCCAGACATGGCCGGACTCCGGATGCACCGCGATGGCTCCGCAGCCCTTCGCGGCAATGGTGGCGGTTACCTTGCCATCGAGATCGTACCGCTTGATGCAGCCGCCTACGTTTTCGGACACCCAGACGCACCGGCGCTGCGAATCGGCCGCGATCAGATGATGGCTGCCTACCGATTCACACACGTTGATGCCAGTGACCCGAAAGCCTTGCGTTCCCGCGGCAGACACGAAGGTCAGGTGGTCCTCGTACTTATCTTTGCCCTCATATTTTTTGTCGCAGTCATCGAGCACCAAAATGCCCCGTGGCATGGCGGACTCTGCAAGCAAAGCGCCTCCTGACAATGAGCCCAGCGCCATGAGGAGAAGAGTCGTGCAGATGCGGTGGGGCATGGGAGAGAGGGGCTGAGTGCGTGGAGAGAGTGGAAGGTGTCCCTCCCATGGCCACGAGCAAAACGCGCCGCGTGATGCGATTGTTAGAGCGGAGCGAGGCCCAGGTGGGCGAGGACCCGCGCGCCCATGTTTTCGATGGAAAAATGCTCCGCCACCTTGCGGGAGCCGCGAGCGAGTTCCTCATGCAGCGCGTCGTTTTTCACCAGGCTCTCCAGCTGCGCGGCCAGCGATCCTGTGTCCCAGCAGGCAAAGGTCATTCCGCCTTTGTGCCCGCCGGCCTCGATGAGTTTGGAGATGCCGCCGAGATCCGGCACAAGCACCGGAGTTCCCTGGGCCATGGCCTCCACGGGCACCATGCCAAAGGGCTCCTGATGGATCGAGGGATACACGACCGTGCGGCTGGCCCGAAACAAAGCGGAGCGAATCTCGTCGGACACGAAGTCTGACATCAGAGGTTTGATGCGCAGATGCTCCGCAATCTGGTCGCAGGCGTGAATGTAGTTTTTGCCGAAGGCGGTCGGACCGCACAGCGCCAGCTGGACGTGAATGCCGCGCTCCTCCAGCAGGCGCACAGCATAGAGGAGGAGATCGAGACCCTTCTCCGCATCGCGGCGCCCCAGGTAGGTCACCAGGGGCAGGGCGGGATTGTATTCGGGGAACTGGCGTGCGACGAGCTCGCGTGCACGGTCCAGAGCAAGGGGTTCTCCGACGGGAACACCGGGTGGAATGCTGGCCACCTGGGAGGGCTTCAGGCCGATCTCCCGCTGAATCCGTTCGGCGTACGCATCGCTGACGGCCACGGCGGGCCAGCCGGAGTGCGCCACTGCTTCTGCGAGCTTGTGATAGAGCCTTTCCTCCAGGCCGATTTTGCGGGCGAAGTTGGCGTAGATTTCGTAGCCCTGAAAGGTGACGACGTAGCGCGGCTTTCCACGGGTGAGGTCGCGCGCTTCCTTGGCAAACAAGGCCAGCATTTCGAGGTTCGGCAGGAGATGGGTGACTCCGGTCTGCTCCAGCTCTTTGGCGAAGGTTTGGATGAGGCTGCGGTCGCGCTCCACGCCGCGGCAGACGTGGCGCAGCACGGAGGTCATCTGACGCTCCATGAAGCCCGGGACGGTCTGTGCCACCCAGTCACGGAACTTGGCCGGAAACAGCCGGTGCGACAGCCTTCCCACCGCATCTTCGATGGCGAACCATCCCAAGCCTGCATAGCGCGACCAGCTGAACAGCCAGTGCTGCGTGATCCGCCGGTCCAGCACGGCATCATTTGGACGGTCAAAGGCCCACCAGGCGTGCACACGGTAGCCGCGGCGGGCCAGTTCATTCGCCAGCCGGATGTCTCGCACCTGGGCGCCCACCACAGCCCCACCCACCAGGATGAAACCAAACACCGGCTGTTGGTTGGAGGAGCCGGGATCGGAAGGGGTTGGAAGCGGTGAAGAAGTGGAAATGGCTTTACGAAGTTGTTGGGGGAACCAGCTACTGTTTCAGCAAGCCGCTGTCCGTCAACCACTCCGTGAAACGAGTGGGCCAGCGGGAGGCAGCCGTGGGCTTGGCATCGGGTTTGTACCCGAAACCGTGGCCTGCATTGGCAAAGATGTGCATCTCCGCCTTCACGCCGGCGGCCTTATACTTCAGGTAGAGGGTGGCCATGCCTTCGGAGATGTCAGGACGGTCGCTGTAACCAGCGGCGATGAAAAGCGGCGGCATGCCCTTTTTGGCGTCGAAGAGGCCGGAGGTGCCGGGGTAAATGAGGCCCTGAAAATCCGGGCGGCTGCTTTGCTGCTCGACGGTGTCGGCGGATTCCTTGATGCCGGGGTCGTTCGTCATGGCGGCGAAGGCGGCCAGCTCGCCCCCGGCGGAGAAGCCGAGGATGCCAATGCGGTCCGGCTGAATGTGCCACTCGGCGGCGCGGCTGCGCACGGTGCGGATGGCGCGGCGGGCATCTGCCATGGCGTGGTCTTGAATGGTGTAGGTGCTGCCAGGTTCTCGGGCCAGGCGGTACTTCAGCACAAAGGCGGCGATGCCGTGGTCGCGGAACCATTCTCCCAGCGCGTAGCCTTCATGGCCGAGGCAGAGCTTTGAGTGGCCGCCGCCGGGGCAGATGATGACGGCGGTGCCAGAGGCCTTGTCGGCCGCCGGGAGGAAGGGGGTGATGCTGGGGTTGTGGACGTTGCACACGTTGCTGCCGTCGATTTTTTCGGCCTCAACGGCACGGGCTTCGGAGCCGGGCGCTCCTTTGGGCCAGAGAGGAAGGGCGGCCGGGGTGTCTGCGGCGGAGCCGAGGGCGAAGGGCAGAAACAGGGAGGCAAGGAGGAGGCGGGGCATGGGCGGAATGTAACGCTGAGAAAGCCGAAGTTTACGCGAAATGATCGACTGATTGACAAATCGCAGAGTCCCGCTAGTTTCGCGCCCCCTTTTCTGGGGAGGCCGTGATTTGTCCGGTCTGAGCTTTCCATTTCGACTTTCACCACCCCACACGCCCATGCCAAAGACATTCAGGACCTACCAGCCTTCCAAGCGCACGCGCAAGCAGCAGTTTGGTTTCCGCGCCCGCACGAAGACCGCGAATGGACGCGACATCCTGCGCCGCCGCCGTCGTGCCGGACGCAAGCGTCTCCTGCCGAAGGGCGTGGAACTGCACTTCAAGCGCCACACCCAGCAGCACTCCTAATCCTGCTGCGGCGCGCTCCTGCCCATGCGCCTTTCCTCAAACCTGCGGATGAAACTCGCGAGCGACTTCGCTCGTGTGAAATCCCAGGGCAGCAGCCAGGCCGGAAAATATCTGGTGCTGGGTGCTCTGCGCGTGGAAGCGCTGGCGGAGTTCCAGTTTGGCCTCATCACCGGGGGTAAACTGGGCAATGCCGTGGTGCGGAACCGCATCCGCCGGCTGCTGCGCGAGATCGTGCGGGCACACCGTGCGGAGATCGCTCCGGGCTGGCAGATGGTGATCATCGCCCGCTGGCGTGCCCCTCAGGCCACGCTGGCGGAACTGGAAAATGACTGGCTGCGGCTGGCGCGGCGTATGAATCTGCTCACCCGGAAGCATCCTGCCCCGCCCGCACCATGAAATGGCTCATCCGAATCCTCATCCGCGGCTACCAAGTGTTCCTCTCCCCCGTCATTCACGCCATTGGCGGTCCCGGCTCCGGATGCCGCTACACCCCCACCTGCTCGCGCTACTTTCTTGAGGCGGTGGAGACGCACGGTGTGCTGCGCGGCTGCTGGCTGGGCTTCTGCCGCATCGGCCGCTGCCACCCCTGGGGCGGGCATGGGCATGATCCTGTGCCGGAGAAGAAATGACGAAAGCCGGATGCGAATGACGAATTTTTCTCAACAGTGTAATCGCAGACACGCCCCTCATCCGGCATGCGTCCTGCCGCATTCGTCAATGTCCGCCGGCCTGTCTCCCGCGCTGCCCTCCAAGGCCCGCCCTTTTAAAAACCTCTCTCTTACCCCAAGCTAAAATTTCATGGACCGCAAAAGTTGGATCGTCGTGACGCTGTGCGTCATCCTCATGGGAGTCAATTTCCACTACATGCAGGAAAACCAGAAGCTGGAGCAGGCCGAGGCGGCCCGCAAAAAGCAGGAAGAACTGGCCAAGAAACCCGCCGCAAACTCGACGCCTGCCGCCAACGCAACCGCCGCAGGCTCCACTCCCGCCCTTGGCACTGGCACTGGCACTGGCACTGGCACCACGCCGCCTGCCGCTCCCGCCGCACCGGTGCTTCCGGAGGAGACACACTCCCTGAAAGTCGGCACCGTGACGTATGAACTGACCACCAAAGGCGGCGGCATCGCCCGTGCGGCGCTGGCAGGCACTGACCGGGTGGTGCTGAACAAGGACGGCCTGGAGGCCATCGGCGCCCTGCGTCGCGAACCCGCCGGACTGGATGCCATCCCCTACAAGCTGACGGCCAAAAGCGACAAGAGCGCCACTTTTGAAGGAACGACCGCCGAAGGCGTCGTCGTCACCAAGACCTACTCGCTGAGCGAAGGAGACAAGAGCGACGAGCATCTTGTGAATCTGGAGATCACGCTGAAAAACACCGGCACGGCCCAGCACCGCTCCGAGGAATACTACCTCTACGCCGGTGCCGCCACCGCGCTGAAGCATGATGAGGCGCGCTACGACGGCTTCTTCTGGAACAACGCCGGAGACACGGGTTACGAGCTTTCGAAATACTACAACAAGGGCTTCTTCAGCGATGCTCCCACCGAGTACCGCCAGCCCTACAACGCACTGCAGTTCAGCGGTGTGATGACCCGCTTTTACACCCATATCCTCACTCGGATGGCCAAAAAGCACGCACCTGCCAAGTTCTGGTCCGGACGGCGCAAGCTGGCACAGCCGATCGACGCGGCCAACATCGGCAAATCTGGCATCGATGACTACACCTACGACGCCTCCATGGGCCTGCCTACGGTGGATCTCGCGCCGGGTGCCTCGGTGACGGAGTCGTATCAGATCTACCTCGGGCCGAAAGAGTATGACCGCCTCAACCACATCGGAGAGCAGCGCAGTCAGGCGATGTTTTACGGTTTCTTCAAATACGTCAGCATCGCGCTTTCCAAGGTCATGCGCTGGATGCACGACCTCAGCGGCAGCTGGGGCCTGGCGGTCATTCTGCTGACGATTTTTGTGCGCCTCTGCCTCTGGCCCATCCATGCCAAGTCCACCATGACGATGAAGCGCATGGGCCTGCTGGGTCCGAAGATGAAGGAGCTGCAGGAGAAGTACAAGGACAACCCCCAGCAGCAGCAGATGGAGGTGATGAAGCTCTACAAGGACTATGGAGTGAACCCGCTCGGAGGCTGTTTGCCGCTGCTGCTGCAGTTCCCCATCTTCATCGGTCTTTACAGCGTGCTGGAGGTGGCGGCGGAACTGCGCGGCCAGTCCTTCTGGTGGGTGCGCGACCTCGCCGCAGCGGACACTCAGGGCAACGTCTGGGGCTTCAACATCAACCCCCTTCCGCTCATCATGGGCCTGACCATGGTGGCGCAGATGAAGCTGACGCCGCAGCCAGCCACGGTGGACAAGACGCAGCAGCGCATCTTCATGATGATGCCGCTGTTCTTCCTGTGGATCAGCTATGACTTCGCGGCAGCGCTGGCCCTCTACTGGTCCACGCAGAACATCTTCAGCATCTTCCAGACCCGCATCATGAAGCTCTACATGCCGGAGCCTAAGCTGGAAAAAGTCTCGCAGAAGCCGGCCGCCAAGGCCGCTCCTTCCCAGAGTGCCTTCTTCAACGCAGGCACACCTTCCTCCGAGAAGAAAAAAGGCCCGAAACCACCCCGTCTGGGAGGCTAGAGACCCATGACCCCCCTCGAACACTCCCGCCACATTCTTGACTCCATGCTTGGCTACCTGGGCTTTGCGGTCCAGATCGAGGAGGACAATGGTCCTGACGGCCCCACCTTGCAGGTGCTCACTGATGAGTCGGACGCACTCATTGGCCGCCGGGGCGAGACGCTGGAGGACATCCAATACCTGGTAAACCGGGTGCTGCAGCGCCACATCAAGGACGCACCGCGCATCCGCGTGGATGTGGAATTCTACCGCTCCATGAGGGAGGACAAGATGGTCGCCCGCGCGAAGGAGCTGGGGGACCGCGTGCGCGCCACGGGCCAGAGCGCCGACCTGCCGCCGATGAACAGCTACTACCGGCGCCTGGTTCACAATGTGTTTGTCAACGACCCCGAGGTTATGAGCGTGAGCCAGGAGGGCACAGCGCGCTTCAAGCGCATCGTACTCCAGCGTCGCAACAAATAGCTCAGCTCCGCTGGTGCAGCCGGAGGAAAATCAGCTTCGTTCTTTACTCGTGGTGTGGTTTTGAGTTATTTCTCGAAACCCGCCCAAATTGGCGCGTCGCCGTCAACTCTGACTCATCTCTATTCCACCCCGTACTCCCCATGAAATTGAGCCGTTACCAATCTGCCGTCCTTGCCCTGGCTTGCAGCGCCGGATTTACACACGCCGACGTCGTGACCCTGAAGGACGGTAAAAAGCTGGAAGGCACCATCACCGCGGAAACGCCCACCTCCATCCACATGCGGTATCGCCTGACGCCCAAGATCTGGGACGACAAGGACATCCCGCGCTCTGAGATCGCCGAAGGCGGCATCGTCAAACAGAAACCGGAAGAGGTGGAGATTCTCGAACTGCGCAAGTATGTGCCAACTCCGGACCTGCTCAGCGCGGAGAAATACGAGCAGCTCATCCAGGACCGGCTCCGCCCCTTCCTGAACCGCTACCCCGGCACCAAGGAGGCCGCGGAAGTGGAGAAGATGATGACGGATGTTTTGGAGGAAAAGGAGAAGGTCGTGGCCGGCGGTGCCAAGCTCGAAGGCAAGTGGCTCAGCAGGGAAGAAGCCAAAGCGGAAAGTCTCAACATCAAGGCGTACGCCGCACGTTCCGCCATGCTGGAAAAGATCGAAGCCAAGGACTACACCGGGGCACTGCAAGAGTTTGACAAGTTCAAGGATCCCAAGACCTCCTTTGCTGCGTCCGTCTATTATCCCAAGGCAGTCGAGGATATCCTGGTGGTGATCGATAAATACCAGAAGCAGCTCGAGCAGATGGTCCGGGAGCAGCCTATCCTGCAAAAGACGCGCGAGGACAGCATCAAAAAGCTCATCGAGCCCGAACTCACGCGTCTGAAGGACGCAATCGCGCGTGAAAAAGACAATTGGAAAACCACCTACGACCAGGAGCGCAAGACCACCAAGTGGTTCACGCCCTACAAGTATGATTTGGAGAGTCTCAAGGCGCTCTCAAAGTCCCTCAACGATGAGAAGGAATACCTGAAGGGGCTGGATCTCGTCGCGATCACCAAGGTCAACGAGGCCATCGCACGCATGTTGCGGGCAGACGCCAAGGCCGGCAAGGACAAGGCTGAGCTGACCAAGTTGGGAGAGGCCATCGTGGAAGGTGAAACCGCCGCGGCCGGTGCCGATGCGACGAGCAAGCAGTTCTACAAAACCGTCTTTACCGCCTACCGCGAACGCCACGCCTATTTTGCCCAGATGCTGGCTTCCGCGGCGCCCGCAGAGGCGCAACCCGCCGTCACAGGCGCTGCCGGTGGCTCCGCCGCCATTTCTGGCACCGCGACTCCTGGCATGGACTCCAAGGTGGCAGCAGCCCTCGCCGCAGCTTCCGGTGGTGCGCCGGCTCCTGCGACTCCGGCTCCAGGCACACCTGGTGCTGTCGGAACCGTGCCCGGTGCTCAGCCCGGCATGGCGCCTGGAGTCGTCCCGGGTGCGCAGCCTGGAGTTGTTCCTGGTGCGCAGCCTGGAGTTGTTCCTGGTGCGCAGCCTGGCATGGTCCCCGGAGCACAACCCGGTATGGCTCCTGGCACTTACGCGCCACCGCAGCAGGCGATGCCTGCCGCACCCGCCGCGCCTGAAGAGGAAGAAGGCATGAGCACCACCACGATGATCCTCATTGCCGCCGGTGTGGTCGTCCTTGTGATCCTGCTCACCATGCTGGGTGGTGGCAAAAAGAAGAAGTAATCCCATTTCCTGCCATGGAATGCGGAGAGCCTCCCGCTGGCCGCATTCCATGAGCTGAGGAGAACGCCATCTGCGCGCTCATTTCCTCCGCCGGAGATCTGGCAGACGGCGCTGCAGGCGGCCCATGTCCTCGGGCTGGAGGAAGCTCAGGTAGAGCACCATCATCGAGAGGAAAAACAGCACGAGATTGTACGCCATGAGGCTGATGCCTGCATGCAGGAGGATGCCTCCGGCCACACCCCACCAGCGCCAGCGGCGGACTAGAAGGAGCGCGGGGATGGCCAGTTCCAGGAGCAGCACGAGGTAGGTGGCCACTTTCAGGAGGAAGCCATAGTTTAACACCCAGAGGCCGGGCCAGCGGGAGTTATGGGAGAGGAGAAAGTAGCTCAAAAAGTCTCCTCCGACCCAATAGGGGTCCTCCCATCTTGCCAGCACGGCCTGCACATAAATCACCACGAGCTGTGCCCGCATGAGGGTCAGGCCGTAGCTGGGGGCCTGGGGCTGAATGGAATATTTCTTGCGTGCCTTGCGGGAGCGCAGAGACCAGCAGACGGGCATGGGGGAGATGAGAACGAGAAACGAGGTGGAGCGCAGCACCTCGTCCCAGCCCACAAGAATGAGGGTGGCACGCATCGCGTAGGACACATACCAGACATAGACCACGGCGGCCGCGAGCCGGGGCCAGACGCCGAGCATCAGCAGCACCATCGCGAGACCGCTGAACAGCATGTAAACGCTCACCGCCTCCAGATTGGGACACAGGTCAAACGCTGAGACGTAGGCACCCACGGTATATTTCCGCACCACCTCCACATCAATCATTCCGGCATCCGTGAAGAAGGTCGCACGGTCCGGCCAGATCTGCATGAGATTGAGCAGAGACACGAAGGCGAATGCGATGCGCACACAGGCGTAGATGCGCGAGTCCGCGGGAGCGAGGAACAGGCTCTTGAGGCGGGTCAGGAGATCGTCAACACGCGCCGTCATGGGGCCAGAGTGGGGCTGTTTTTTGAAACGAGAGCGCCGAGCTCAAAAGGACCGAGCACGGAGGGTTTCTCCACCGCGATCTCCTTGAGCGTGCGCACACCCAGCAGGCTGCGGGTGTAGGCGGGAATCGCCTCGAGCCGCAGCTGGGAGCGGGGACCGTAGCGGCCCGAGCTGAGCAGGGCTGTGGCGGCATCCTTCATGTAGGCCTCACGAAACACGCCACGGGAGGGATTGAAGATGACATTGACCATCCAGTTGTTGAGCCGCACCTGGTCATGCTGGGAGAATTTCTTCAGTCCAGGCAGCACCATGCCCTCCTCACGCAGCTTGCCTTTGGCATCTGTCACCACCAGGCGTGCCTCCAGACGGTTCATGTTGGGAATGGTTTCAAACATGTTCCAGACCTGGTGGCAGCGTGTGATGCGCTCGTAAAACCGGTGGGCCGGAGAGATGTGAAGGCCGTCGCGCCAAGGCACGGGGAGAGCGCCAAGCCCGAGATAGAGCAGATGCACGGAGGCGAAAATCAGGATGGCCTTTTCGCGGATGGACAATGAAGAAGTGCGCATGAGCGGTGCGGACAAGAAAGAACCCTGATGCGCGTTTCATCAAACGAATAGAGCAGCATTCGCCGAAGCATTTGCGCGGCCGCCCCCGGTTCGTTTAATGTGGGGCATGGAACTGCCCGACGTCATCGAACATTGCCTGAAGCTCCCCGGTGCGGAGGAGACGCAGCCCTTTGGACCCGAGGCGCTGGTGTACAAAGTCGGCGGCAAGATGTTTGCCGTCACCTCACCGGACGATTTTCCCGCAAGCATCAATCTCAAGTGCGACCCCCAGCGTGCCATCGAGCTTCGAGATGAATACAAGGGCATCAAACCCGGTTGGCACATGAACAAGAAGCACTGGAACACCGTGATGCTGGACGGCACCGTGCCGCCAAAGCTGGTGCGGGAGCTGGTGGAGCATTCGTATCAGCTGGTGGTGGATGCGCTGCCGAAGAAGGTACGGGAGGGGCTGGGGAAGTAGCCTTTTTCAGGTAGCTGTTGGATCGATAGGTTCATATTGAATGTTGTGCCAGCAGTCATATATGGAGCTTGGATCGTCGGCTCTTAGTCGCGTAAGTTCACGACAAGTAGACTCTCGATCTGCTTCTGGGCTAATTGCAATCCTAGATTCCAAGCCACCGCCCCTCTTGAAGATACGCCAAATGGGAAGCTCAGAAGCAATCCCCGACTTAAAGTAGGATGACATAAATGATCCAGACCAATCGCAGTCCATGCCCATTGAGCCGCCCGAAAGAGACACCAAGCCCCAAGGGATTCGTGGTCCAAAGCCAAACTCACAATAAACGATGCAGGTGTTTGATGGAATGTGGCTCAGAACAATCCAACAAGGAAAGGTTTGGTCTGTCTCTCCATAATCCCAGTCACGGAGGCTTATGTGAGGCTGAACGAGAAGACTGCGAATGTGAGAGACAACACGAAGATCATTGAGGGACAAAAGCTCTTCCTCGACGAGTGCTCGAATCTTCGCTGGTGTGTAAGCCATATATAATCCGGTGTTCACCCCACCACCAGCTCCACCGGACAATGATCACTCCCATGCACATCCGCACGGATGGTGCATGACTTGATCGCGGGCTTCAGCTTTTCTGAGGCGAGCGCTGGGTCCACCAGGTGTAGCGGCCGGGGCTGGGATCAAACTGGCGGAAGACGTCGAGGAAGCCGGCGTCGAGATGCTTGGTGAAGCTGGCGCGCTCTTCATCGCTGAAGCCGGGGTTCATGCGGTTGGATTTCGGATTGGCGAGATCGATTTCTTGATGCGCGCAGTTGAGGTCGCCGCAGGCGAGCACGGGCTTTTTCTTTTCCAGCTTCTTTAAATGCGCACGGTAGGCGTCGTCCCAGGAAAGGCGGTAGCTGAGGCGGGCGAGTTCGGCCTGGGAATTGGGCGTGTACACATTAACGACGTAGAAGTCCGGGAACTCAACGGTGATGAGGCGGCCCTCGCGGTCGTGTTCGTCAACACCCAAGCCGTGGGTGGAGGTGTGAAAAGGCACGCGGCTGAGAATGAGCGTGCCGGAATAACCCTTTTTCTGCGCGCTGTTCCACACGGCGCTGTAGCCGGGAAACCACGCCAGATCCACCTGCTCCTGCTGGGCCTTGGTTTCCTGCAGGCAGATCACATCGGCATCGCCGCTGAGCATGTATTCGCGGAGGCCTTTGCCGAGGGAGGCACGGATGCCGTTGACGTTCCAGGAGGTGAGTTTCATGAGGGGAGAAATAATGAACTTGGCGGGAAATGGAGTTCGGGAAAGTGAGTAATTGGTGATGTTGCGCATGCGCTGTCCGGTGCTTTGACTCAGACATGAGTTTTGACCTGCTGGCACCGCACTATCGCTGGATGGAGGCGCTGTGCGCCGGCGGTCAGCTGCAGCGCTGCCGCACGGCTTTGCTGGGTGCGATTCATTCGCCGCGGAGTGCCCTGGTGTATGGTGAAGGGAACGGGCGATTTCTGGTAGAACTGCTGCGCCACTTCCCCGAGGTGAGGGTGACGGTGGTGGAGGCGAGCAGGGTCATGATCGATCTCGCACGAGCACGGCTGCTGCGCGAGGGGCTGGATGGCGCGCAGGTGGAGTTTATTCACGCGGATGCGCTGACGTGGCACCCACCTGCGGCAGTGTTTGATCTCATCGTAACCTGCTTTTTCCTCGATTGTTTTCGTGAAGATCAACTGCAGAAACTGATTCCCGTCATTGCCGCTGCGGCGAAAGGCGATGCGCAATGGCTGCTCGCGGATTTTCAAATCGCCCGTGCGGGAGTGTGGCGTGTGTGCAGCAGATTGATCGTGGGATTTTTGTATGGATTCTTTCGTTGGGCGACGGGTCTGTCTGCAACGGAACTGGTGCCTGTGGAGCCTTATTTAAGCGGTGAAAAATTCACACGCTGCGAGCGCCGCGAGTTTCTTTGGGGCCTGTTGTTCTGCGAGTGCTGGAGGCGTTGAGAGAATGCGTCTCATGTGCGACGCATAACTTGATCAGTGGATGCCAATCCACGCGGATCAATGAGGACGATTCCGTGCTTTATCTACGCATGGTCAATAAACCACACTCCCCCAATCGGTGGCTGTTAGCGCTGGGTGTCAGCGCCATGACAGCCGTGTCTTTTTCCACTGCAAGCGCCGCCACACCAGCCCCGGCCAAAGCCCCTGTAGCAGACGTCTTTGACTGGAAGGAGAACACCATCTCCCCAGTGACAAACCCGATCTACTTTGAAGATCCGGTGATCCGTTCCGAGATCCGCCCCATCTTCATCTACCACCGGTTTGACAACAGCTTCGTGACGGGCCGTGGCACCGCGCGTGCAGGAGCCATCCAGTTCCGTTACGCGCTCACAGACCGCCTCGCGTTCATCGCCACGCAGGACGGATATCTGAACATCAACGGCACTGCCGTGAAGGGCAACGGCTGGATGGATCTGGCCGCGGGCTTCAAGTATGCACTGATCAATGATGTGCAGAACCAGTTCATCCTGACACCCGGCTTCACCTTCCAGCTGCCCACCGGTGACAAAAAGATCTTCAATGGCCGCGGCTCAGGCCAGTTCAATCCCTTCGTGTCATTCGCCAAGGGATACGGCGACCTGCACCTGACGGGCAACCTGGGCGTGCTGATCCCGATGCTGAGGGCCGAGCAGAACACCATGGCGCACTACAGCCTGATGGTGGACTACCACGTCAGCGACTGGTTCATCCCCTTCGCCACGGCGAACTTCTGGACCACGCTGAACAACGCCTCCAACATTCCAGGGCTGCGCAGCAACGGCTATGACGTGATCAACTTTGGTGCAGGCAATGCCAGCGGCGTGACGCAGGGCATGCTGGGCATCGGCTTCCGCTCCAACATTCAGAAGAATCTTTCTCTCGGATTTGCCTATGAAATGGCGGTGGTGAAGCCCTACGGCCTCTCCAACAACCGCTTCACCATGGACATGTGCATCCGGTTCTAAGATCCGAAAAAACTGTCAGGTTGAGTTAGAGGTGTCATCAAGACGCACGGGGGCGAAAGTCCCCGTGCGTTTTTGCGTCCGCCCGGAGAATTGGAATTGGTGGTGGAAGGAGAAATGGTCTAAGTTGCCCGAAGGGGTCGCCGTTGCATCATGATCCCCCACCAACCATGACACGCCACCCCCTTTCCCAAGCTGCCGGCGCCTTTGCGCTGCTCCTCGCTCTGAACTCTTGTGGCAAGCAGGAGCAGCCTGCCGCGGTGGCACCGCCAGCAGCCCCCACCCCGGTGGCCGAAAAGCCCGCTGCTCCGGCACCTGCCCCTGCAGCGGCACCTGCCCCTGCAGCGGCACCTGCCCCCTCCGCACCTGCCGCACCCGCAGAGCCGGTGTTTGCCTCCTCGCCTGTGGATATCAACGGCTTTGGCAGCGACGAGCCGGTGCTGCGTGTGGATGAACCGAACCGTGGTGTGATCGTGATCCACCCGAAGGACATCAAGCACACCTCGCAGCAGCACTGGGACCAGTATGACTGCGACACCTTCAATGCCAAACGCTGGGGCAAGTATGAAGTGCGTCTGACCTACACGCTGCGGAATGCCACGCTGGGCACGCAGTTTCGGTTTGCCCAGCAGCCGCTGAAAAAGACGCTGCTGGCCACCAGCCAGCCCAAGCGCGTGGTTTATGGGACGGTGTATGTGGAAAAGCCCGCCGTGTATCCTTTCGCCCTGTTTGCCGCCGCGACTGGGAACGAGCCCGGCTTTGAAATCCAGGAGGTGGCATTTGTGCCCGCACCGGAAGGCCCGGCACCCGTGCAGTCCGCTGATGGCAGCATCGTGCTGGAAGCCAGCAGCGCGACGACGTGGTCAGAAACCATGCGCTACGAACCCAAGGCCGAGAAGAACTGCCTGGGATTCTGGACGAGCGAAGATGACTTTGCCGAATGGGACTTTGAAGTCACCAAGCCAGGCCGCTACAAGGTGACGGTGGTGCATGGCTGCGGTACGGGCAACGAGGGCAGCGAGGTGGCGGTGAAACTCGGCGAGCAGGAGCTCAAGTTTAAAGTCAAAGACACCGGCGGCTTCCAGAAATGGTCCGAGGAAGCCGTGGGAGAGGTGGAGATCAAAGCGCCGGGCAAGATGCGCCTGGTGATCGATCCCGTGTCCAAAGCCAAGAGCGCTGTGCTGGACGTGAACAAGGTGGTGCTCAAGCCCGTGGGCTGAGCCGCGCATGCATGGACGTCGCGAGGCCGATCACCCGAGATCCTGAAACCTGGCTCGATTTTGCGCCGGAGTTTTCACAGACCATGGCGAGGCAGGTGCGCGGATGGATTCAGCGCTGGGAGCCGGATCTGACGGAGGCCGTCAAATGGAACATGCTCTGCTTCAGCGGGCGGAAAAACATCTGCGGCATCAGCGCGTGCAAAAAGCACCTCGGCATCGCTTTCTTCCGCGGCACCGAACTGCGGGAGATCACAGACTTGTTTGAGGGCGGTGAAGAGAACACCAGCATCCTGACGATCCGCGTCACCAAGCTGGAGAAGCTGAATGCGAAGGCCTTTCAGCGCCTGTTGCATGCGGCGGTGGCGCTGGATGCCGATGAGTCTGCCAAGCCGCCACCCGTGAAGAAACGCGCCGAATGGCCCATGCCACCCGCACTGGAGAAAGCGCTGAAGCAGAACAAGGCGGCAGCAGCAGGTTTTTACGCAATGAGCATTTCCTGCCAGCGAGAGTACAAGGTGTGGATCAGCAGCGCGAAGCAGGAGGAGACGATCCAGCGCCGGCTCAAAGAGACGCTGCGTGCGCTGGCCAGCGGCAAGAAATGGGCGCAGCGCAAAGAGGCGTGAGATTTACGGCAGGTATTCCAGGCGGTCGGGGACGCCGTTGTTGTTGCGGTCAAAGGGCAGAGGGTCCTCGAGATCTTTGCGGCCGTCTTCGTCATGATCGTGATCGGGTTGCAGCCAGGAGTCGTCATCGTTGAGCCATTCGCCCTGCCGGCGCAGAGCATGCCAGAGCTGCACGGCGGCATCGGCATGCGTGAGCGGGCGCTGAGCGACGTCCTTGCTCGCGAAGCCGGGGTTTGAGGGGAGCTTCAAGGCGAGGGACCAGCGGTGGAGTGTGGTCCAGTCGGCTTTGTTTTCGGGATTGAAGGTTTTGTCTGTGGTGGTGATGCCCCAGGAGCAGAGGGACTCGATGGCGGCGCGGTCGGCATCGTCCTGGCCGACATCTTCAAAGCGTGGTGTTGCCGAGACTTTCCATTCAGGTGGACTAGCCTTGGCGCGAAGGATTCGAGCGAGGACACGGGCGAGCTCGCGGCGCGTCATGACGTGCTCCGCATCGAAGAAGATTTTATCCGCCTCCACCGGCCACAGGCCCCGCACGGCGAGCATATTGGCCGCTTCGAAATGCACGGAGTCGAGTGGGAGATCCTGCCAGGGAAAGAGCAGCAGGCCGGGGCCGCCGGAACCGCGCACAAGCCTGAGTTGAATCTCGCGCCAGTGTTTTTGCGATGCTGCTGCGGCACGTGGCTGAATGCCATCGCGCAGGCAAAGCCATGCCAGAGTGGCACTGGCCTGACCGACGTGCATCATCTGGCCATGCAGACGCAGCGCACTCTGCACCACGCTGCTAACGCCGATGTTTTTTGAGCAGCCGAGGAGGCCATCCCTCTGCACCGGAACGAGGCCGCGCAGGGGGAACATCGCGCGATCCGTGTCCGTGTGCCAGCCGCGCGAGGGTGTCTGCACATATTGCCAGGGGCCGTTGCGGTCCTCGCTGAGAAAGCGCCGGCGCGTGGGGTGAAAGTCGATGTTGAACTGAAAGCCGAACACGCCATCGGGCACCATGACTTTGGCCCATTTGGGTTCGCGGGATTCAGCACGGATATCCTGCTCGCGCAGCATGTAGAGAGCTTCGAGGCGCAGGCCTTCGCGCACGTAGGGCTTGGGCGGCAGCTGATCTGGCGTGCCAAATTCGGTGGTGAGCTGCAGGTAGCGGAAGCTCTGCGGAAAGTCGCCCACGCGATCATGCACCGCCGTTTGCAGATGATGGAGCATGCCCAGCGTGTGCTGTCTGGCGTCAGCGAAAATGATCTGCCGCTGTGCCGGTGTGAGATCGACGATGTTTTTCCTGGAGGCGCCCGCTGCGGATTTTTCGAGGGCATCGACGACGCGCTGTGGGAGCTGGCAGAGCGGGTAATCCTGCACGGGCCAGTTGAGAAATGTGGCCTCGGTGCCGGGAGCGAGGTTGTTGTGCCAGCGGTCCACGAGGCGTCGGTGGGTGTAAACGCTCCAGCCGGACTGGCTGTAAGGGCCGGTGCTCATGTCGCTGTCCACCCATGGCGGTGTTTTGTCGAGTGCTGCAAAGGAGCGCGGATCGTAGGTCGCGGGTTTGGGAATGGTGCTGTTTTTTCCGGCTTCACGCAGCACCACGCACCAGGAGAGCGGGTTCATTTCCTGCGCTCCTGCGTCGTCGAAGGCCGCAGGAGCGCTGGCTTCGCCGAAGCGGGATTTCAGATCAGGACCCGCGCCGTATTTTGCACCACTGAGGCGAATGACATCTCCCCAGTCGGAGGAGTCGAGGGTGAGTTTGGCGTGGACGGTGAGGGGGGAAGAATGCGATGAAAGGAATGTGACGGCGGTGACTGCGCCTTTTTCAGTGTGGACTGCTTCTGGCTGCCAGCCGCGCTCAATCCGCAACACGCCGGCATCGACGTAGGGCTTGAGGAGGTCTTCGAAGATCCTGGCTGCGGCCGCGGGCTCGATGGTCTCCGTGCCGCAGTAGGAATTGCCGGGAGAGGGAATGCCATAGGTCTGCGAGTTGTGGGCGCGGATGCGGTTGATGACCTCGCTGTAAATGCCGCTGCGGGGGAAATTGACGCGGCGTCCGTTCACGCCGGTCCATTCGTCCGGGCATCCAACACCCTCAGCACTGAACTGACCACCAAGCCAGTCGATGTCGTTGACGAGGACGATGTTTTTCACGCCGAGCCGAGCGGCCTGAACGGCTGCAGCACAGGCGGATTCGTTGCCGCCGACGATGAGGAGGTCGGCTTCGAGGGTTGCGGCGTGAAGGGAGATGCCAACGAAGGCAAAAAAAAGACAGCAGAGACACTTCATGGAAAAGAAGAAAGCCCGACATGCCTTCATTCTTCCAGCCAGTTTTCGAATCAAAGGCCGGGAACTTTGGTGAAATCACGAGAATTGGCAGTCAGAAACAATGCGTCATGTTGCAGGGCAATGGCTGCCATCTTGAGATCCATCGCGCCGACGCGAATGCGCTCCTCGCGTAACGTTTGCAGCCGAAGAGCAGCGCCTGAATCGAAATCTATCAGCCGCCATTGGGAGAAAAAACGCGCCAACGCGGCCAGTTCCGCATAAGCACCGACCTGCTTGATTGGATCGGAGTGGCGGGCGAGCAGAGCCAGCCAGCCACGGTGCTGTTCTTCATAGGCGATGACGGTTGTAGCGATGAAGTCATCTCCGCTCTCCATCAAACGACGTGCGAGCTTGATGGACCGTGGGTGCTGGCGATATTTGAGGGCCGTCAGGTGGTTGGTATCAAGCAAGATCACTTCGCGGCGGTGGCTTCCATCTCAGCAATGTCTCGTTCGGCCTGCTCTTTGCGCCATTGCGCGCCCAGTTCGTCGATTTCCATCATGAGCTCGTCGCCATCGAACATGCCGAGAGTGGTTTGCCACGCGTCACGAGCCGTTGGCGGCGGGATGCCGAAAGGGATCTTGCCGCCGAGGAGGCCGGTCGTCTGTTCGGTCGCTTGCACAGGCAGATTGTAACAGACTGTTCTCAAAAAACAAGCGTAGCTCTCACACCCCCGCCACTCTTACCGTCGCGTAGCTCTTCTTGCCTTTGCGCAGGATGCACAGCTTGCCGCCGAGGAAGTGTTCGGCGGTCAGCACGGGGACTTCGCCGGCGGGGACCTGGACGTTGTTGATGTAGAAGCCGCCGCCTTTCATGAGGCGGCCGGCATCGCCTTTGGACGTGGCGAGGCTGAGGGTGACGAGGAGATCGGCTATCTGCGGAATGGCACTCAGTTCCACGCTGGTGCTCGGGGCGGAGGCGGTGGCTTCGATGAGTGTGTCCACATCTGCGGTGCCAAGATCGGCTCCGCCAAACAGAGCCTGGGAGGCGAGAATGACTTTCTGCAACTCTTCTTCGCCATGCACCATGCGGGTGACTTCGGCGGCGAGGCGTTTGTGGCCGCTGCGTTGTCCAGGATTGGCATTGTGCTCGGCTTCGATGGCTTCGATCTCCTCATGCGAGAGCAGCGTGAACTGGCGAAGGAAGCGAGGTACATCTGGGTCTTCGGAGTTCACCCAGAACTGGTAGAAGGCATAGGGGCTGGTCTTCTTCGCGTCCATCCAGATGGCGCCCGCTTCGGACTTGCCGAATTTTTTGCCGGAACTGGTGGTGATGAGCGGGAAGGTGACCACAAAGGTGCGCTGTTCGGGCTGCTTGCGCTGATCACGCATTTTGCGGACGAGGTCGATGCCGGCGGTCATGTTGCCCCACTGGTCGCTGCCGCCGATCTGCACGGTGCAGCCGTGGCGCTCATTGAGCACCACGAAATCGTAGGCCTGCAGGATCATGTACGTGAACTCGGTGAAGGAGATGCCGCTTTCCAGGCGCGCGCTCACGGATTCCTTGGCGAGCATCCAGGCGATGGTGAAGTTTTTGCCCACGTCGCGCAGCAGTTCCACGGCGCTCATTTTGCAGATCCAGTCCGCGTTGTTTTCGACGATGGTCTGTTCTGGAACGAGGATGCTGCGGATCTGCACTTCGATGCGCTTCACAAATTCCGCGACAGTCTCGGGTGTGTTGAGGGTGCGCTCGTTGGCCTTGCCGCTGGGGTCGCCGATCAAACCGGTGCCGCCGCCGACGATGGCGATGGCCTTGTGCCCATGCTCCTGTACGCGGCGCAGGGCCATGAGGGGGAGAAGGTTGCCGATGTGGAGGCTGTCTGCGGTAGGGTCAAAGCCGCAGTAGAAAGTCTGCTGGGTTTTGAGGGCTTCCTTGAGGGCATCGAGGTCGCTGCACTGCTTGAGCAGGCCGCGCCATTCGAGGTCGGCGATCAGGTCGGACATGGGGGAAATGATGAGGGATGAAGGATGTAGGATGAAATGACGGCGGAGGGTGACGATGTTTTCGACTTCGTCATTCGACACTCGGACTTCGTGAGACGGCCGTCAGGGCGTGGAGCCCGGCTCCCCACGCAGGAGCTGGGAGCCGTTGAACTTCTCGTTGGGCTTGAAGAGCCAGCCGGGGGATTCATTGCGGACTTCCCAGCGGCGCAGTTCAAACTCGGGCAGGACGAGGTTGCTGTTGGGGTCGAAGACCTTGCGCCCGGTGTAGCGGCCCCACATGGTGTATTCGGCGTTGTGGTCGTCACCGTAGGCATAGCCGCCGTCGGTCGGCTGCTCTGGCAGGCGGTAGGGGATCTTCTGGTAGCGCTCGTTCATGATGACGAGCTTGGAGTTTGCCCAGGGTTCGCCCGGGCGGCGGAGGTAGCCCCAGAGATGGGTGTGATTGATGTAGAAGCGGCGGCCGATGTAAAAGTCTCCACGCGGCTCCATGGCGATCTGGCGGTTGCGTGCCTCAACGGCGGCGGCCTGCTGCGGAGAGAGGCCGGTGGTTTCGCAGCCGGTGATGAAGAGGCTGAGAAGGCAGAGGACGATGGAGATATGAGCGCGGCGTGACATGACGGCGGATACTGTGAAGCGTGCGCGAGCCGTCGCAATCAGAAAGGCGGCTGGAAAGGCTCAGCGCCCATACTGCTCGCTTTTCGACGTGTTCCCGGAGCCTCCCGTCTCCTGAATCCAATGCTCCAGGAAAAACATCTTTTTCTCCGGCAGAAGGGTGCTGGCGGTGCCGATGAGCGGCCGGAGGGCGGTGGACATCTGCAGGGTGACGACCAGGAAGATGCCCATCCAAATCGTGAGATAGAGACCTCCGGTCATGCCAAAAGTCCCGGCAGCCGAAACCAGCAGCCGGAAACCGAAAAGCAGCGCGATGATCCAGAAGGCAAGCACCAGGAAGCCCATGAACCCCACGGATTCGGTTGATTGGGAGAAGATCCACACCACGGGAGCAAAACCCAGCAGCAGCAGGGCGGTCAGCGCGATCATGGAAAGCAGCATGCCCGCGATCTGCGGCAGGCGGGCCTCGATGCCGCCGAGGGCGCTGAAGATGTACAGGCTGGGCAGGCAGATGAGCAGGGATGCGAGCACCCCGCCGACGACTTTGACGGGAGAGGCCCAGTATTGGGTGCCGCCGGAGAAGGTGCCTAGCAGGGCGCCGAAAACGGCGAGACCCAGCACCGCAGCCACCAGGAGGATGAGGGGGACCTTGCTGCCGCGCTGTTTGCACTCGTGGAGGATGCGTCCGGGATGTCTGAGAAGCGCCTCAATCACCACCACAAACGAGGCGGGCGCGCCTAGGGGCTGCAGCTCCATTTTGGCGTCGGAGTTATGTGTCGGATTCGGCAATGGCGGTGGCGGGGCCGGGGATGGGGCGGGTGTGGTTTCAAGGTTCATGGCGTGAGGTGGAGCATGGGTTGGAAGGGGGCGTGGAGACGCGGTTGACGGCACGAATGAAAAGCCAGGCGACGAGAGCCATGAGGCCAAAAAGCCGCAGCAGGACCGCCGCCATGCCTTCCGGCAAGCTTGCCTGCGTCATGGTCCAGACGGACTCATAGAAGTTGCCGTGAAACGGGTCCGGCCGCAGGAACTCGACTGCCAGGGCCGGATTGCCAAAGAAGGGGCGCAGGATGTAGGAAAGCTGGGCACCCACGAAAAGGTTTCCCGCCAGCCATGCCACCAAGGTGCGGCGGGCGGCGGCGGCACTGCCCGAAAAGGCCTCGATCAGGCGCAGCAGCTTGTGATTGGCGATGATGCCGGCAAAGGCGATGACGGCGGTGTTGCTCAGCAGGAAGACGCGGTACCAGCCCTCCAGATCCCTCGTTCCGTCCGCAGGACGGTCCAGCGCCATGGCGATGATGATCGGCGCAAGCGAGCCGACGATCAGAGCAAAGAGGGCAAAGCTCATCAGGCAGGCCTGCAGGGTTTGCCGAAAGGACATACCGCTGCCCAGCAAAGAGCCAAACATGCCGTTGATAAGACCATTCACGCCCAGCGTGAGGAAGATGAGCAGCGGCATTTTCACCGCGACAAAGCAGGCCATCAGCGGCGCCCGCCCCAGGCCGATGGCGAAGCCATAGACACCACATCCCGCCAAGATGCCCACGACGAGCGGGAGCATCGCCCGGACGGATTTTTCCTCCAGCCAGCCCACCAGACCGACGGTCTCGCCACGGGCCAATGACAGGAGCCGGGAGGTGAGCATGGTGGGCATTTGGAGAAGCGCGGTGAGGTTCGCGTGTGCATGCACTCTGTGACGCTGTGAGAACACGGTCAAGACGGCGGGCCTCAGTTCACGGCGAATTCACGAAAGGTCGAATGTGAACTCTTCGTGAAGGGGCGATGCGTTTTCTGCTCCTTTTCTCTCTCTTCGTTTCATCCGCTATCGCCGCTGACGCGCCGAACATCGTCATCATTCTGGCGGACGATTATGGCTACGGAAGCGCGGGCTGCTACGGTGCGGATGGAAGCCTGGTGCAGACTCCCAACATCGACCGCCTGGCCAGGGAGGGGCGGCGCTTTACGGATGCAAACACGACTTCTTCTGTGTGCTCGCCCACGCGTTATTCGGTGATGACAGGGCGCTACTGCTGGAGGACCTCGCTCACGCACGAGGTGCTCGGTACATTCTCTCCGCTGCATATCGAGACGACGCGGCTGAACATGGCCTCTCTGCTGAAAAAGCATGGGTACCAGACTGCGGCGATCGGCAAATGGCACCTGGGCTATGGCACGGAAGATGGCTCGCTGAAATGGCGCACGGATTATACGGCGGAGCTTTCCCCCGGGCCGCTGGACATCGGCTTTGATTATCACTTTGGCGTGCCGAGCAATCACGGCGACCTCACGGGCGTGTATGTGGAGAACCGCTTTGTCTATGGACTGCGCAGCGGGAAAATCCCAGCGGGCATGAAGCTGAAGGGGCCTGATTCTGATGATCCGAATTTCAAAGCCACCTACGGCCCTGAAGACACGGAAAACGGCAAGGCCACGATTCTGGACCTCGATGCGCCGCGCCGGGTGAATGACCGCGTGATGCCGCTGCTCACCACCAAGGCGGCGGAGTGGATCGCGCAGCAGAAGAAGGATACGCCCTTCTTTCTGTATTACACGCCCGTGGCGGTGCACAATCCCGTCACTCCGGAGAAGGATCTCGCTGGAAAGAGCAAGGCCGGGCCTTATGGCGACTGGATTCTCGAGCTCGACCGCAGCGTTGGCGGTGTCTTGAAAGCGCTGGATGAAAAGGGCATCGCGAAAGACACGCTGGTGATTCTGAGCAGCGACAACGGAGGTGTCTTCACACCTACGCGTGACACGGTGCAGACACAGGCTTTCAAAGCCGGTCTCAAGGTCAATGCCGCGCTCAAGGGGGGCAAACACGACGTGTGGGAGGGTGGGTTCAAGGTGCCCTTCATCACCCGCTGGCCGGCGAAGATCCCAGCGGGCACGGTGTGCGATGACATGATCAGTCTCGCGGACATTCTGGCCACCACGGCGGCTCTTGTGGGTGAAAAACTGCCTGCCGCGGCCACCGGTGCGGAAGACAGCTTCAACGCACTGCCTGCTTTTCTGGGAACGAAAGACGCTGCGCCCACGCGTGACCATATGTTTGTCCACAGCTCCGATGGTGTGTTCGCCATTCGCAAGGGGCCGTGGAAATGGATCGAAGGCATTCCGGTGAGTGACATTAAAATCGGCCCCCGCAAGGCGCATGCGACGCAGTTCAAGCCGCAGCTTTACAATGTGAAGGAAGATCCTGCGGAGACGACGGATGTGAGCGCGCAGCACCCGGAAGTGGTGAAGGAACTGAGCGCCCTGGTGAACCGCTACCGCGATGGCGGTTACAGCCGCGAGATGCCACCCGTCACGGAGAAAAAGCCGCAGGCCGCGCTCGCGCCACTGGCGGGAGAAACGGTGATGTCGCAGGATTTCAAAGCACTGCCGGCCAAGCCATGGACCATGACGCGCGGCACCTGGCAGGTGCATGACGAGGCGATCTGGAATCCCGCGCCGAAGGCGGAGGAGCAGGGAGCCACGCTGACCTGCCCTGTGGCGATCACCGACGGCACGCTGCAATACGAGATGAAGCTGCACACGGCGGGGCGTCATTCTCTGCGCGTCCAGACGGCGGGGAGGCGTTCCTTCCGCATTGTGGTCAGCAGCACGGTGCTTGAGATCACGAAGAATCCTGACCAAGGCCAGGACAAGACTCAGACGGAACCGCTGGCCCGGCAGAAGATCAAATTGAACGCAGAAGACTGGCAGACGCTGCGGATCAGCTTCAAGGGAGATCAGATCAGCGCCCAGATCGCGGGGGTGACAGCCACCGGCAAACATGCAGTGATCGCGGAGGAGAAAACACAGCTCAATCTGATCGTGTTTGATGGCGAAGCAGGCTTCAAGAATCTGCGAGTGGTGAAGTAGGCGAGCCGCGCGCCAGCGCGACCGTCAGGGGCAGCCAGAAAAGCAGGCCTTCGAAGCGCGGCGCCGTGGCCAGCGAGGTCAGGGACTCGCCGTCGAAGAGCAGGCCGCCGCAGCCGAAAGCGAGCAGGGAGACCCACGCGGCTTCTCCCCGAGCGGCGAGGCCCCAGGCGCGCCGGATGCCGATGCCGAGAGCCGTGAGCAGCAGCAGTGTGCCGAGAATTCCGCCGTGAACAAACGTGGCAAAAAACGCACTGTGGAGGTGGGACATCATGCAGATGTTTGTCTTGGCCTGCAGCTCGCACTGCCAGACTCCTCGCACCCCCCACTGGCCCGTCCCGAACCAGACGTTGTCCACCGTGTGCCATCCTGCGCGATAGATGTCGAGACGTGAGTTGTCTCCGCGCTCGACTGCTCTCTGAAAATGGTCCGTGATGCCGCGGGAGCTGATGGCTGCCGCAGGATCAGCCCGCCATTGAGCGATCTTCCCAAACAGCGGAGCACTGGTGAAATAGAGCGCCGCCGAAAGGACAAACACGCCGAGCGCAGCAGCAACACGTTTCCAGCCGCGTGCGAGCAGAAGCACCGCGTGGCCGAGGGCCAGCGCCAGCATGGCGCCACGGCTGCCCGAGAGAAACGTGGCGAAATGCAGCAATGAGAGGGCCGACCATGCAAGGCGATGCGGCACGTGCGCAAATCGATGCTCCACCAACGAGGCGAGCCACAGCCCTGAGAAACCGAAAATCAGTCCCGTGCACACCGGATTGAGGCCGCCGTGAACCAGCAAATTCATGAGCCGCTCCCCCGGCTGATGATTCGGCAGCACGAAGTAGGACAGCAGGATGCTGAGCAGCGCCGCGAGAGCGCTTGCAATGCCGAGCGTCCAGCCAGCGGCCAGCAGGGATGCACCTCTGCCGGACTGCCGCCAGACAAGAACGCAGAACAGCACCAGAAGGCCGAGCCCGACCAGACCGCACAGCATTTCATCCAGCGAGTGAACGGACATGCATGAGCGCAGAGTCATCCAGCAAAGGAAAGCGACCACGGACAGCACGCCTGCATCCATGCGCCGGCGCAGGAGATGCGGCCTCCAGCTTGTCCAGGCGCAAGCCATCAGTCCTGCCCCCAGCAACCATCCGAGATGCAGCCACCCGTTTGGAAGACAGGAATGACCGGCCACAAACCCGATGACTGCCGCAGGAGCCGCACACTCACCGAGCGCCGAAGGCCGCAACGCAGGCGATGCGAACTCATCCGGCAGAACCAACGAAAGGCTTTTCACGCGAGGTAATAACCGGCGGCCAGCAGGAACAGCAGCAGCGCGCAGGCGAGCGCCGCCATGGCCGAACCCTGCCAGGGCAGCGGCCGGACCAATGCCTCCGCCGGATTGTGCGGATGGTAGTAGACCGGCACCTCAGCATCCTGTGAAAGACGGGCGATGAACTGCGTGGCCAGACCGTCCGCATTGCGCACTGCCTTGTGGGTGAAACGAGTGCCTTCAAAGGTGTGCCCGCCCACGGAGTAGGAATATCGCAGCACCGGATCGTACAGCAGGCAGCCGTCCGAGTTTTTTGTCCTGCCACGACGCATTTCCGCGGTGATCACGCGGCCCTGGGTGCACCGCCAGCCGCGCATGGACCATGCGGTGCTGAAACGACGGAGAAAGTGGATGAAGGCAGACAGCGCCGCTACGGCGCAGAGAATGAAGAGAAGATTCATGAAGGGGAGTGGCTGCGACCGCCTCCAAGATGCGGGTGCCGTGCCGTTCTGCACGAAACACTATCGCCACACTCAGGCGTTTTGCTTGCGGCCGAGGTAGATGCCGTAGTTCCAGACACCGCCATAGGCGGCGAAGCGTTCGTCAATGAGCGGCGCAAATTTCCGGCCCAAGCATGGCCAAAGATGGCCCTCCATGCGCACATGATTCACGCCCATCCAGTTCCGAAACCATGAAAAATAGGAGTCGGAAAAATCAACGACGGCGATGCAGCCGCCCTCGGCAAGATCTTCCCACGCGGCATCGATGGCCTGCTCCCAGCCGGGATTGAACATGGAGAGGGCATAGGAGAAGACCACGAGATCGAAGCGCCGGCCGTCCTGGTGCACGGGCGCGGAGTACGAGCGTCGCAGCAACGTGACTTTGTCATCGCGCACTTTCTTTGAGGCGATGGCGAGCATCTGCTCGGAGAGATCGAGGCCGGTGATGTGCGCCCGAGGAAAGCGCCGGCGGAGGCTGGGAAGATTGCGCCCGGTGCCACAGCCCACTTCGAGAATGCGCTGAGGATGGGTCACACATGCGGCGCGGAGCAGGACTTCCTCGCGCCCAAACAGGAAGCTCCACCGGGTGGCGTCATAGATGCGTGAATGGAACCGGTAGTAGCGCTCCAGCGCTGTTCCCACGGCGGCGCCTGATGATGCGTGCGCGGTGCTCATCACAACACCTCCGCAAAGTGCAGGCTGCCATAGGTGCCCACGCGGTCGAGCTTATGCAGGGCTTCGGTGCGTTCCGGGAAGAAACGCACACGGTTGCGGATGGATTCTGGAACGAAGTCCAGGTTCACACCCGCGGAGCGCATGAGGATTTTGGCGCCGGGGGCGCTGTTGCTGAGAATGAGCTCCCATTCATCGCGCAGGGCCTCGACGTCGTGAGCAGCCAGCCAGTCCTGGTGATCGAGCAGCACAAAGTGCGTGTACTGTCCGGGATACTCGCGCAGGAAACCGGAGAGCGTGGTGGTGTAACTTTTCAGACGGTCCACGCGGGACCGCAGCGCAGGCAGATTCTCCTGCTTCAGGTAATTGGGACAGCAGCCCAGCGTGTAGGAGCCGGTCATGTACACACGCCAGAAGTAGTTGTCTGAAATGGGCAGCTCAGTGAATACGTGGCGCAGCTTGTCCTTCACATAATCCGTGAGGCCGCCGGGGTAGGAGTCCTGGATGAGCCGGATCTGCGGACGTGGCACGCCGAGCAGCGTCATGAGCGTGGGCTGGCGCAGCAGCCAGTTGCTGAAGGGGCCCCAGATCTCGCGCTCAAAGAGCTGATAGGCGCTGCGCTGCTCTTCCAGCGAACGCGCGTCCAGCAGGCAGGTGGCGAAGTTTTTCACGTTTGGGCGCAGCTTGAAAAGCGCATTCCCCATGACATACGCGGCGATGCCGGAGGTGCCGTGGTAGTAGAAAGACTTCTTCAAACTCGTGGGATTGAAGAAGCTGATGCGCCTGTCCCAATATTTCTGTGCGGGCTCGGACAGCGTGCTGCGCACCCCGGCATAGACGGAGGCGTAGTCCGCATGGGAGCCGAAGCCGAACATTTCAAACAGTGTTTCAAAGTCGCCCTGACGGATGAGCGCCTGCTTGAGCTCCAGCAAGGCGTTCTGGCGGTAGTTCATGTCCACCGCATGGATCTCAGCCGGATTGTCCAGCAGGTAGTCCAGCGCGTTGCAGCCTGCGCTGGTGATCATGACCACGCGGCTGTCTGAGTTCAGCTGCATGAGCTGTCGGTCGAGCCGCGGATCCTCCCAGGCGGTGTTGTAGATGAGGTTGGAGTTGTGAACATGGCGGAAGACCATGTCGTGAGCCGATTTCAACATTTGAACCGGGCGGCGGGAGGGGGACTCTTTGAGCATGAGCGCGAAGGGAGTGCCGAAGTAGTCATGCGAAATGTGACGCTGAGCCAGCAGGCCTGTGTGTTTGTTTCGTCACACAGCGAGGGAGCAACAAATTCGTTTCATCCGGGCACTGGGAAGCATCGCGGATCGTGGTTTGACTGTCTGCGATGGAGAAAAAGCATGGCCTGCTGCCACCGTATGCAGCGTCTTGGGATGAGCTTGCCACAGAGGCTTCGGCGTCATGGCTGCCCGCTGGTCTGAATCACCGCGCACGGCCTCTGCTGACCTGCTGGTGGGCGGATGTGGTGTGCCTGATTCGCAGTGCCAGGGCGATGTGGAGCGCCAATCGTTGGAAGCTGACAGGCTTTGTGTTTGCGAGCGCGGCGCTGGTGATCACGCTCATGCCATACGATCTGGCGCTGCTGGCACAGGTGCGGCATTTGGGGGATTCAGTGGAATCCGGGCGGGTCCGCAGCGTGGCGCGCTGGCTGAGCTACTGGGGAGATCTGGCGGGGTTCAATGTGTTCGTGTTTGCCACGCTCACGTGCTTTGCGTTTGTGCGGCGCTCGCCTTTCTTTCGGCGGCTGACGCTCGCGGCGGTGATGGGAACTGTGCTGACGGGTGGTCTGGTGAATGTGATCCGTGTCACCACGGGGCGTGCCCGGCCAGGCAGCGGTTTGGCGCCCGGGTTTTACGGTCCTACTCTGAGCGCACGCAAACAGTCTTTCCCAAGCGCCCACACCGCGACTTCGTTTGGCGCCTGCGTGCCTCTGGCCGTGGCCTTCCCTCCGGCGGGGGTGCCTCTTCTGGTGGTGTCTGGCGGCGTGGCCTGGTCGCGGATGCAGAACAACTGCCACCACCCCAGTGATGTGCTGACCTCGATCTGCATCGCACTGATTTTTGGTGTGCCGCTGGGACTGACGGTACGGCGCATGCGATGCGCCACGGCTAACGCCTGATGAAGAGCTGCACCTCCACCCAGCTGAAACGCGCCATGTTGAAGCCTGAAATGATCTGGCTCTGCACGCCGGGGGATTCAGCCAGCAAGCTCTGAGTGATGGCTATGTGATCTTTGGCGGCAGTTCCTTGCGGTGCTGCTCCCAGGAGTCCCTTGAACCAGCGGTCCAGCGTCCACTCACACCGCAGCACCACCAAAGTCACAGGGCCTGGTTTTTGCAGCAGCGCTTTTGCGGTGCTGACATCATCCGTGAGCGACCAGAGGTGATGGGAGTAAAACACCAGGCTGGGCTCGGTGTAGCCGCAGCCATGCAGCTCCATGCCCTGGGGGAACGGTCCAATCTCCTCCGCAATACGCACCGGCACTGAAGTGATGCGCAACTGCTGGCCGAGAAGCTCGATGCTTGCGCTCGTCAGCGCCACCGTCAGACAGAGGAGCCAGATGTTGCTGCGGGTCGTTTTCTGCTTCCACACCATGCAGGCCACGGTTCCACCCATCGCGAGCACGCAGGACAGCACAAACAGGGCGCAGCAGAGCAGGTCCCGGATGCCGCTGTTTTGGATCTGCGCCGCGGAAGCAAACACCCAGCCCCCGACGATCAGGAATGCCAGCCCGAATGTCAGCCCTTTTGCCAGCGCAGGAATGGTGTGACTGCGTTTTTGCCATGCCAATGCCAGGAGCACGATGAACGCCGGATAGCCGGGCATCACATAATGGGGCAGCTGCGTGGCATAAAAAAAGAAGATGAACTGCGGGGCGAGAAACCACGCGGCGAGAAACGACGTCTGCGCCGTCCAGTTCGCCCGCAGGCTGCGCCAGACAGGCACGGCAAAGCCCAGCCATGGAAAGAGGCTGAGCCAGGTGGTGAGGAGGTAATAGCCGGGGACAAACTTGCGGCCGTTGAACACATCCGTGCCGCGCTTTACCACATGCTCGCCCATGCCCGTTTTCCAGAAGGCGCCGTTGGTTTCGATCAAGGCCGGAATGCCCCAGGCCGCAACCATGGCGAGGGTGATGCACAGGCCCGCCACGACCTGCAGCCTGCCCCACGGCAGGGGCTTTTTCCAAAACACCCAGCGCCACAGCACCAGTGACAATGCAGGCACGAGCCAGGCGATGGGCCCTTTGGCCAGAAAGCCTGCGCCGAGCGAAAGCCACAGGCACCAGAACCAGATGTTCCAGCGACGTTGGGGTGGCATTGCCAGCAGTTCCATCAATGCCCTGCAGGCGAGTGCCACGCAGAGGATCATCGGCATGTCCGCCACGCACAGCCGGCCATGCACCAGCGACTGCAGACTGGTCAGCCAGGCCACGCCGGCCAGCAGTCCGGCACCCTCACTTTGCGCCAGCTTTCGAGCCATTCCCCCCACCACAAGGGCAGTCAGATAAACGGCCAGCACACTGTGCAGCCGTGCCGCCAGCTCATTCACACCCAGCAGGGCGTAATGCAGCCGCATCCACCAGTAGGTCATCGGCGGTTTGTCGAAACGGTGGACGCCATTGAAATAGGGGATGGTCCAGGTGTCCCGCTGCGTCATTTCCACGGTGGCATGGGCAAAGCGCGGCTCGTCTCGGTCCATCAGCGGAATGCTGGCCGTGCCCGGCAGATACAGCAGGAGGGCAAGCACCAGCAACAGCCACCAGCCGTGCTGGCGGCAGCGCTGGTCATTCCAGAATGAGGAGGCGGGCACAGCCATCACGCCATTTGGCATGACAGGCCGCTTCGTCCGTCAGCAAGTACCGACGTTTTCGTCACACGGCAGCCAGCTGGCTCAATAAAGCAGGAAGCCGATCTCGCTGTCCGTGAGCTGGGAGGTGTCGTCCACCGCGAGGAGGGCCTGGGTGTCAAAAGTGGCTTCCCAGGGAGTTTCCGCCGCCACGGCAGGGAGCAGAGGCAGGTCCGGAGCGGCCATCATTACGGGTGCTGCCTGGTGGGCGAGCTGGGTTTCAGCCGCAGGCTGGGTCTGGAAAATCACGAGCGCTAGAGCGAGAGCGGCCACAGTGACCGTGGCAAAGGCCCACTTGGCAGCCGGGGCCGCAAACGAGACATCCTCCCACCAGAGGCGCAGGGCCGCGAGCCATCCGCGATCCTGCGGAGTCTGGCGGGCGGCACGGAGCACGTTCTGGGTGAAATTGGAACGCACCTCCACCTTGCGGGCCTGGGCCAGCAGCTTGGCGATGGGGTCTTGAGGCGAGAGCGGTTCCATGACGGGCGGGGGTTTGATCAATCTTTCAAACAGCCACCATAAGCCAAAGTTGCAAAGAGGGCAGATTTTTTTGCCCGCAGGCGGCTAGAAATACATGCGCAGCGCGCTGGACCAGCTCCAGCCATTGTAGCTGCCGCCATGGCCGCCGCCGCTCAGGGTGACGAATTCCAGGCCGGTCATCAGCTTCAGTTTGTGACCATAGATGTAGTAATTCGCCCCCAGGTAGAAGGCATGATACTCGCCGCCATGACCTTTGTCGGTGATGTTTGGGGCCAGGCGGTCATAGCGGCTGGAAAGGCGGAGACCATCGTTTTCGCCCACCGCGTACTGGTAGCGACCCACGAACTGCAGCTTTTTCGTGGCGTAGAAGGTGGGCATGAGAATGAGGCCGGACACATCTCCCTGCGGCCCACGACCGTGGCCATGGAGAATGTCCGTATAGAAGCCATAGGGGCCTTTTTCCCAGCTGCTGTTCAGGGACATGGCGCTTTCAAACAGGTAGGGAGCAGGCGCTCCTTCAAAGGTGCTGCCCTTGACGGAGGTGTCCGCAGTCGCTTTCTGGTAGTCGAAGAAGATCGAGGCACGGTCCAGCCCTGTGGCCTCCTTGAGGTCATAGCCGAGGCCTGCCTGGATGAGCGCGCCACCGTGGAAGGTGGTGAATTCACGCTCATCATCGCCTGCGTACAAGGCCGCCTTCCATTGAAACTTCCCGGCCTTGCCGTTGGCCCAGACGCCGGTGTACCAACTCGTCCACAGCATGTCGGTCAGCAGGGAGCGCTCGATGGTGAGGACCTCGCGGGAGGAAATCATGCGCTCCAGGGCAAAGTAGGCCTGATGTTTGCCAACGCCCAGGGTCAGAGCATCGGAAAAGACATGCTCATAGAACAGGATGTTGATGCGGCCGTAGAACTGATTGAAGTCGGGGTTGATGTCGATCAGCCCATCCAGACGGCCCTTTCCATCCAGCCATTTGGATTTGAAACCGAGGCGCAAGCGGCGCACTTCGAAGTCACCCCAGCGGTTGTCCTGCTCGCGATCACGGCTGCCGAAATTGCCACGGTCCGACCAGCCTTGATCGTCTTGAATTTGCAGGATGCCGTAAAGCTGAAAGCGCGTCAGAAAGCCGCTCTTCGCGTCATAGAGCACCGGCAGGCCCCACATTTGGTCGAAGATGGAGACCGGCTTTTTAACGTCGACGGCATTTTGCGCCACGCTTGCCCGGGCAGCAGCAGCAGCCCTCAGCATTCCTGGCACAAGAACGATGTGCAGTAGCGCAAATAGGCAAATATTTAGAAAAGAAGGGGAGCGGGAGAGTTGAACCATTGGGGGCGGGCAAGGGTCCAACGAATGCAATGAATTCGTTGTTACGTTTTCGTCACAATGTAGGCGGCAGCATGACGGTGAATTTACAGCTTCGAATAGGCTGCGAGCTTAGCCTCTTCGCAAGAGCGGTCAGCCCGGAGGCCAGTCCAGGCCGCGACCTGCCAGAAGGTGGACGTGCATGTGGGGCACGGATTCTCCGGCGTCCTTGCCGTGGTTGATCACGAGACGGAAACCTTTGCTGCGGTCTTTGATGCCGAGCTTGTCGGCGATTTTTCCAGCGGCGAGGAGGAGAGCGCCGAGCGTGGCCTGATCTTCCGCCACGGCTTCACCGACGCGTGGAATGAGCTTTTTCGGCACGATCAGAACGTGAATGGGGGCCTGTGGGTTGACGTCGTTGAAGGCGGCCACCAGATCGTCTTCATAGACGAGCGGGGCGGGGATTTCGCGGTCGATGATCTTCTGAAAAATGGTCTTCTCGCTCATGGGGGAATTAACGGAAAAGTTCCGGCTGCCGGCCATCGCGGGGGCGGCGCTCGCCGAGGCTCTTGATCTCATCGATGAACTCGCCCACGTCCTCAAACTGACGGTACACCGAGGCGTAGCGCACGTAGGCCACGTGATCCAGACCCTCAAGACGGCGCATCACTTTAGCGCCGATGACGGTGCTGGGGATCTCGCGGTAGCCTTCTTCTTCGAGCTCATTGGCGATGTCGTCCACCAGCTGCTCGAGCTGCTCCATTTTCACCGGGCGCTTTTCGCAGGATTTGCGCACGCCGCCCAGGAGCTTGTCGCGGTTGAAGTTCTCCCGGGCGCCGTTGCGTTTGACCACGCGGAGCTCCTCGCGCTCGACGATCTCGTAGGTGGTGAAGCGGAAATCGCACTTCATGCACTCGCGGCGGCGGCGGATGGCGTGACCCTCCCGCGCCTCGCGTGAGTCGATGACTTTATCCTGGGAGCTTCCGCATTTGGGGCAGCGCATCTGGGGTGGTTTAGGGGTGGGGAATGTGCTTTCTCGGGGGCCGGATAGCAAGCGGCTTCGTAGTTCGGGCTTTGCGGGCGTATTTTAGGGGCTATCGTCCAATCATGTCCCGCATCATCCTCGGCGTCACCGGTTCCATCGCAGCTTACAAGGCGGCGGATCTCGCCAGCCAGCTCACCAAGGCCGGCCACAACGTGACCTGCGTGCTGACGAAATCGGCGCTGGAATTTGTTACGCCGCTCACGCTGGGAACGCTGTCGAAAAATCCGGTCATCACCGACCTGTTTGCGGAAAAGGAAGGCTGGCAGCCCGGGCACATCCAGCTCGCCGATGAGGCGGAGCTGCTGCTCATTGCCCCCGCCACGGCGAATATTCTGGCCTGCATGGCGAATGGCTTTGCCAATGATGCCCTCACCGCCATCGCGCTGGCAACTCGTGCGCCGATTTTGATCGCGCCCGCCATGAACGGCAAGATGTGGCAGCACCCCGCGACGCAGAAGAATGTGGAGACGCTGCGTGGCTACGGTGCGCAGTTTGTGGAGCCGGCCTCCGGCATGCTGGCCTGTGGGTATGAGGGTGTGGGGCGGCTAGCGGAGGTGGAGGTGATTTTGCAGGCGGTGGCGGCGGTCCTAGCCCCCCGCTAAAGTGCCCCTTGGCAGCCCGCTTGACGTCCACTATCTTCCGCCCATGCACGAACACGACGACACTGGCGACAAGCTGGAACACGCGTATTTCTGCTATCTCGCGGACAAGTTCGAGCGGGAGCCTGAGCTGCTGGAGATTCCGCTGCAAACCATTTCCCGCTGGCGCAAACGGGGCACATGGGGCGGGACGTTTCTCGAACGGTGGGAAACGTTGATCCGGGCTGCGCGGGTTTCCGAGACGAGTATGAAGGAGCTGGCGGGGATTTTGAGAGCTGATGATGAAGAAACCCGCGAATTCAAAGGCTTTGATCCTTTTCCGGGTGTGCTGAAGGATGGCGAGAAAGAGCAGTTTATATGCGCATCGAGGCACTGAAACATCTGGCCGCCTCTGCTGCCGCACTGGCTCCGGAAACGACCATCGTGGTCTTTGGTTCGGCGTCTGCGTTTGCGACTTATCCTGAGTTGGGTGTGGAATGTGAGCTTTATCGGCAGACGAAAGACGCCGATCTGATTTTTGAGCCGTGGGAACAAAGTCTCGGCCAGGCGCTCAACAACGCTGTGGGCAAAACGAGTTCCTTTTACGACCACTTTGGTTACTACGCCGACATCATCTCTCCCGCCGCTTTCGGCAATTTCCCTCCCGACTTCCGCGACCGCCTGGTCCCTCTTGAAGGCTGCCCTCGGGTGTTTGCGCTCGATCCGCATGACATGGCGGTGGCTAAGCTTTTCGCGGGAAGGCCCAAGGACATTCGGCTGCTGTCATTCCCGCTGGCAACAGACCGGCGGGATGAAGCGAAGGTGCGCAAGCTGCTCTGGGACACGCCGATGGAGGAGAAGTGGATTGTGAAAACGCACGCGGTTTGGGATCAGGTCGTGGCGGAAGCGGCGAAGCAAAGGGCGGCATGACGAACGGGCTTTTTTGCAGGAGTTGACGGCAATGCTCGCAAAGGGAGGGTGAATTTCTTCCATCGACCCTCCGGTTTTCATTGACGCAATTTCGCTTCTTTCCCAAAGTCGGCGCACGTGGCAAATTCGAGCGATCAACGGGGCATGCATCTGCTGGCTGAGGAACAACTCAGTGCGGGCGCGGATGCTTTTCTGGAGACGATTCGCGGGATGAAGGAGCCGAAGGCCCTCGCTGGACTGGCGGAGAAATGGAAGAATGATCCGCGGCCATGGGCGAGAACGCTGATGCAGCGGTACCTGGAGCTGCCCTTCGACAAGCCGGGGCATCAGGTGGTGGTGAAACGGCTGTTCAAGGCGGCTGAGCTGCGGGGGGATGACGCAGTGATGGCTCGCTGCCTGGTGGCGTTTGACCGGCTGGTGCGGCGTGTGCGCGCCAAAGAATTTCAGTACGACCGGGTCGCGCGAGTGATGATCCAGTCGGAAATTCTGAAGACACCTCGCGATGTATTTTCGAAAGCGATGTCGAAGTATCTCACGCCGAAGAAGCTGGAGAAGTTTCGCATCTTCAAATACCGCACGCGCTACTACCTGCAGCGGCGGGTGTGGCGGTACTACCGCAAGCTGGGCTTCAAGGATGGCGTGCGATACCTCGCGGCGCTAGCACCAGCGCTGGCGGCTTTTCAGGACGCGGACCTGGCGGCGGGGGAGCACCTGATGGACAGTTGGAGCCTCATGCATGCGTTGCATGGCGAGAGCCAGGCGGTGGAGTTCAGCAATCTGCGGGCCGTGCTGAAGGAAGGCCGCACGCTGGCAGATCTGCGACCGGAGCCGGCTTTTTCGAAGCACTGGCGCACGCCGGAGGGCGTGATGGCGGCGCTGGAGCTCATTGTGGCGGCGCAGTCGCGGCTGGTGCGCGTGTGGGCGCTGGCCTGGCATCAGGAACTGGCGAAAACGATCACGACCGCGCCATCGGCGGACGTTTTGACACGCATGCTGGCTCATGGGGATGAGGAGGTGCAGAGCTACGGCGCACGCCTGCTGGCCGAGTGTGCGGAAGCGGCCAGCTGGCCGCTGGAGACCTGGCTGAAACTTTTGAAATGCGAGAACCCGAGTGTGGCCCAGCTGCTGTGCGATGCGATGCTGAAGCATGTGCGCGATGAACGCGTGACGCTGGCGCAGCGAGTGGAGATCGCCCTGGCAAAGGCCACGCCGATCGCGCGTCTGGGGCTGCGGCTGCTGGAGAAGACCCCGCCGCGTGATGCTGCCGAGCGCGAGGTGATCGCGGGTCTGTGGCGGGCGCAGTGTCTTGGAATCGGGGGCGAAATCGTGCGCTGGGCGCTGGCGCAGCTTGGCACGGCGGAGGTGTATCAAATGCCGGTGGTGTGCCGATTCTTTGACAGCGCCAATGCAGGTATTCGTGAGGGGGCGTGGGCCTGGATGGAGCAGGTGAATTCGCCGGGCTGGGTGGATGCCGCGCTGTGGAGCCGGCTGGCGGAGACGCCTTATCCAGATCTGCGCGGCCGCATGGTCGATGCCCTGACATTGCGTGTCGGCAAGCCACCGGTGGGTGCGGATGATCTGGCCCCGGTATGGACGAGCGTTCTCTTGGATGTGCATCGCGGTGGCAGGCAGAAGCTGAAGGCGCTGCGGCAGATCGCGGACACGCTTTCGCTTACGCCGAATGAAAAACTCCTGCCGGTGCTGGTGGCTGCCGTACGCTCCATCCGGGGACCCGAGGCACGCGCGGCGCTGGCAGCGGTGATGACGCTGCTGGCCAAACGCCCGGAGCTGGAAAGCGCGATCGCTGCGGCATTGCCGGAGCTGGTGCTGAATCCAGCGGCTGGAAACCCACTCAAGGCTGCCGCATGAACATCACCTTTGCTTATCGCGGTCGCAGTCATGTCGCTGAAACAGGCGGCGGGCAGATCGTGTCGCTCGCGCCGAATTTGACGCGGGACATGGTGGCCTTTGACGCGGCATTGAAAAATCCGCTGACCTTCCGTGAGGCCATCTCCGCACTGCACGATGTGGTGATCAATGATCTGCGCTTCAAGCCGCGCGACAAAGCCGCCTATGAGGAATGGAAGAAGGGCGAGCAGCAGCGCGAGCGCGCCCTCCGCACGGAGGCGGTGTGCGATGCACGGCTGGAAGTGGAATCAAAACTCAAGCAGCCGATGCCGCGTGATTTTGAGCGGCACTTTGACCAAGCGCGAAAGCGCTATTGGGATGCGCGGCTGAAGTACTCGGACCATCTGCGCCGTCATGATCAGGAGCTGTGGCGTCTGCTCATGCCGTGTGATCCCGTGATCACCGTGGCGCCGGACGTGGTGTTTTTTGAATGCTTCAGCGCGGATGAGTCGAGCTATGGCTGCCTGAGCGTAGAGCGTGACGAGTGCTTCAGTGCTGCGGGAGGCGTGCAGTGTGGCACGACGAATGTGGATTACTCCTGGGATCTGTTTAACCACTTCCAGACGCTGCGCACTTATCAGCCTGCGCGCTTTCACGTGGATCCCTCCGGCTTCGAGGTGAAAGTGCAGGGCGGGGAGGATTATCGAGAAGAAAAGATCGATCTGCCGAATGGCTGGCTGCGGGGTTTCATGCAGCTTCAGGGTGCGATGACGCTGCCAATGCGACGCGTGACGCTTTCACGGCAAGGATTGTATTCCTTGCTTGCGTGGCTGCGGCGGCACAAGGCTCAGCGCAGTCCGCGCGCGCTGCGGTTTGAGATCGTAGAAGGGCGCGCACCGGAGCTGGTGCTGGAGCCGTGGGAGCAGCGCATCATCGACCGCGCCGCGCCGCTGTGTGCACAGTCGATGGAGCCGATTCGCGTGTGGGGCGTGCGGCGACTGCTAACACTGGCAAGGCTGCTGCCGCTGATTGATCGCGTGGAGGTGTGTCTGCTCGGCACCGGTTTGCCAAGCCTGTGGATCGCGCACATGGGGCCGATGAAGCTCACGCTGGGACTCTCCGGCTGGACCACGAATGACTGGACGCGTGGCAGTGCGCTGGATCTGCTGCTGCCGCCGCAGGAGCCGGGTGCGGATTTGATCAACAAAGTGGCTGCCACTCTGAAACAACAGCAGTCGGCGACTCTGGCCACACTTGTCAGCGCCGGCGGTGCGACGGAACCTTTGACGACCGCAGCGCTGAAGCATCTCGCGCATTCCGGACAGGTCATCTTTGATCTGCCTCATCAGGTGTACCGCTGGCGCCAGATCATGCCGCAGGTGCTCGGAGAGGTACAATTGGGGCCGCCTAATCATGAGGCTGAGTCTGCGCGTGACATTCGGGATCACGAGATACGCGTGCTCAGCAGCACCGATGCGCCCAATGACACCAAGCTGCACACCGGCACCGTGCAAAAGCGGTCCGTCGAGCTGCTGCTGGACCGCGATGGCATGATGCGCCGCGCGAAGTGCGACTGCTCGCACCATTTCAAAGGAGGGCTGAGGAAAGGGCCATGCCGCCACCTCATCGCCTTCCGCCGCAAACTTTTGAACCCCGTTGACCCAGGCACGCCTTCTCTGTATGAGAGGCTCTGGTCGGGGCTTCGCACGAACCCTTAACCACGGAGGCCGCCACCACCGAAACCAGATCTTTCCACATTTCCCGAGAGGGGACGCATGCTCACTGAGACCATCCTTGCGGTGTTCCGCCGCGAATGAAGCTGCCCGTCCATGCATCCCCAAGCCCGTTGTTCGGATGGCCTATGCGGCCTCCCGACGCTTGGCCAAGGCAACCCGAACGTTCACACGCGTCGGGAGGCCGCATAGGCCTGAGTGAACGGACTTGGTCCTGAGCAAGTAGTCAGTGACGCATGCGCCCCTCCCGGAAATATCACGAAACATCAACCTCGGTACGCAGAACACACGCATGGGACTTTTGAGCCTCATCAGACGACTCCTCGGCCAAGACCAGCCTAGTCGTCCGCCGCCTCTTCCACGGCCCGACTCGACTCCGCGGCACAACGTGGTGCCTCAGACGCGCAAGACGCCTCCGCCGCCCATTCAACGTACGCTGGCACAGCTCGATTCGAATGTGTTTGCGGGGATCTCCGGCAGTGAGACAAAGCAGCAGGCAAAGGCCATGGGCCGCCCGCTTTGGAGCAACCTTTTTGCCTTTGGCCGTCAGAGCGTCATCCCGCCCGTCACGGATGCGCGTACGCTCATGATTGATCGTGCGATGGTGGGCGAGGGGCTTATCACGCCGGAGGAGCTGACGGCC
Organism: Prosthecobacter sp.; assembly: GCF_044222565.1. Classification (GTDB taxonomy): domain Bacteria; phylum Verrucomicrobiota; class Verrucomicrobiia; order Verrucomicrobiales; family Verrucomicrobiaceae; genus Prosthecobacter. The sequence continues at coordinate 17,731 of NZ_JBGANA010000022.1, read as the reverse complement.
ATCCACGAGATCGGTCAGAAGATGGATGAACTGCGGCCGGGTTATGACTGGGCGCAACATCAAGGCACAGCCGCGGTGATGGCGGACAAGGCCGCCAAGGCGGAGCTCAAGCGGCAGAAGAAAGCCGAGGCAGCGAAGCGCAAAGAGGAGCGTGTTGCAGGCATCGCTCATCGCAAAGCCACTGACATCATCTTCCTCGGGCGCGGTGTGTCGGGTGGTCTGGCAGACCGGCGCTCGCACGTGGAAAAGCTGCAGGAGGCGAAGCTGCCGGTGATCTCGACTCCAGCGGAACTCGCCACGGCCTTGGAGCTTCCCGTTAAGCGCCTGCGCTGGCTGGCCTTTCATGCCGAGGTGGCGGTGGTCACCCACTACATCCGCTTTCAAATTCCGAAGAAGAGCGGCGGCGTGCGGGAGATCTCCACACCGCACACCGATCTCGCCCGCGCCCAGCGCTGGATTTTGCAAAACATCCTCGAACGCGTGCCGGTAAGTGGCGTGGCGCACGGTTTTGTACGCGAGCGCGGCACTCTGACCAATGCGCGCTCCCACACCGGCAAGGACGTCGTCTTGAATGCGGATTTGAAGGACTTTTTCCCGAGCATCACCTTCCCACGAGTGCGTGGAATTTTTCAGCAGCTGGGTTACTCGCCCGCCGTCGCCACGGTGCTGGCCCTGCTGTGCACTGAGTGCCCACGCCGCACGGTGGTTTACGATGGCCAGACTTTCCATGTGGCCACGGGGCTGCGTGCCTTGCCGCAAGGTGCCTGCACCAGTCCGGCCCTGAGCAATCTCTGTGCACGCAAGCTGGATCTGCGCTTTGCGGCCCTGGCGGCGAAGCATGATTGGACCTACACGCGCTATGCCGATGACCTGACCTTCTCCGCACGCGGCGAAGCAGCGAAGTCCACCGCGCTGATCCTCAGCCGCCTGCACAACATTGTGAAGGACGAGCACTTTGAGGTGAACGAAGCCAAGACCCGCATCCAGCGCCGCAATGCGCAGCAAAGCGTCACCGGTGTGGTGGTGAACGACCACTGCAATGTGGACCGCAAAACACGCCGCCGCTTGCGGGCGATTCTGCATCAGGCCAAGCAGACCGGCATCCCCGCGCAGAACCGCATCGGCCATGACAACTTTGCCGGCTGGGTCAGCGGCATGCTCGGCTACGTGAAGATGATCAACCCGCAGCAGGGCGAAAAACTCTTCAAGGCTTGGGACCTGCTGGGCGGCCAGAAGTGACGCGTTGCAGCCACTCGCGTGCTTTGTCGCGCGCCGGGCTTGGGCGCAGCGTCCATGCATCGTTGTGGTTGACGAAGCCGGTGCTCAGGAAGGTGAGGTCCGCATTTGGAAGCAGGGGACGAAGGTAGGCCTCAGTAGGTTCTGGGTTCTTGCCCTCACCACAGATGAACTCGGGACGGCCGCCGAGACGCTTCAAACGCACGAGCGCTGATTCCCGATCCGAGCCTGGATAGGGCCATGTCTTCACGCCATCAAAATGACTGTAGGCGAAGAAGCCGCACCAGAGTTTCGCGGTTTCATCATCGTAAAGGCCCAGGTAGTTGCAGGCCAGCGCACCACGTGAGAAGCCGCAGAGCAGGACCTTCGATTCATCGCCACTGAAGTCCCGGCAGATCGTCTTCACCGCTTCGCGCAGGTGCTTCAGCGTGGGCTGAGGATCATACGTGGGCGGAGTGCCCCACCAGGTGATGGCAATTTCATCGCCCTTCCCATTCAAGTAAGGCACGCACAGCCAGATGAAGCCTTTCCCGGCAGAGAGGCCGTAGCCGAGATTGCTGCCTTCAGGAACACCCTTGCTCACATCGCCCTGCTTGCTGGTGAAATTGCCGTTACCCGCGAGTTCAACGATCACCGGCATCTTCACGCCAGGCCTCCAGTCCGTGGGCAGATAGAGCACATTGTAGAACGACTTGTCCTTCCAGCCTTCCAGCTTGTGCTTCACACGTTTGCCGGGAGCAGGTGCGTCTTCGCTCAATGCGGGAACTTCGAGATCTGGCGGAACGCTGCGGATGTCTGGAAGCTCCTGCGCGCATAAACTGGCACAGGCCAGCCAGAGGAAGAGGACGGTTTTCATAAGGTCTTGAGTTCTACCCGGGCCTTCTTCAGCGCCGCTTCGAGGGCTTCGCGATTTGTTTTGGCGGGATCGATCAACACGGTGAGCAGGGCGCTTTCATTCACGGTCGCGTGTTCGACACCGTCGAGTTTTGCCACGGCGATGTAGGCGCCGTAGCGGCAGCCTTTGCAGTCGAGAAGACCGCATTGGATCTCGATCTTTTGCAGCTTGTCCGCAGGCAGGGCGGTGAGTGGTGCCAGGATGAAGGCGCCGTTTGATGCGGCGCGCAGGAGATCTTCGAGACGCTTGGTGATGACTTCAGGCGTGGGTGGCTTCTTGGGATTGTAGTTTGTGATCAGCTTCGCTGGATCATAGCGGAAGGTGACTTCGGCGGTGTCAAAGTTGAAAGCGGCGAGTTCGACCTCGGGCATGGTTTTGACCTGTTCGCGCAAGTCCTGCTCGCGCGAGCGTTCGCTGAGGCCGATGATGCGGTGCTTGGATTCATCGGCGTGCAGATGCAACGCGATGAAGCTGAAGAGGAGGAGCAGGTGTTTCATCAGCGGGTTTGGAAGAGGGGGCTGAGGACGATTTCGTGGATCAAGGTGCGGATGCCGCCGCCTTGCTTCTCGGTACGCGCAACAATGTCATTGAGGGCAGCACGGTCGCTGAAGGCGATGTCGCGGCCGGTGGCGTAGATGATGAACTGCTGTGCGAGATTGCGCAGCAGCGTGTGCTTGTCGGCGGCGAGCATGGTTTTGAAATCGGCGATGCTGCTGAATTTGCGTTCGTCGGCGAACTGGCCGCTGGCATCCACCTTTGGGCCGAGTTTGAAGCTGATGGGAATTTTGGGATCGATGCTGCCGCGCGGTGCGGGATCGCTCTTTTCATTGAGAGAGCGGTAGCGGTCGCGCAGGCCGCCGATGACGTCGAAGGATTCCAGCGCAAAGCCGGGCGGATCAATCTTCGCATGGCAGGAGGCGCAGGAGGCGTCGGCACGGTGTTTGTCGAGCAGTTCGCGGATGGTGGTGGCGCCTTGAACGTCTGGCTCCACCGCAGGCACATTCGGCGGCGGAGGTTCGGGTGGCTTGCCGAGCAGGCGGGCCATCACGAAGGCACCGCGCACCACGGGGGAGGTAGTGGTGCCGTTGGCGGTGACTTTCAGCACGGCGGCCTGGGTGAGGAAACCGCCGCGTGCGCAGTCCTTGGGCAGCGCCACGCGGCGAATGGCCGGACCGCTCACGCCGGAGATTCCATAGTGCACGGCAAGCTTTTCATTGAGCATGGCAAAGTCTGACTGCACGAGATAGCCGGCATCCAGATTTTGCTCGATGAGTTCGCGGAAGTAGGCGCGTGTTTCGGCGACCATGCTGTCCTGCATGTAGGGGCTGAATTCCGGGTAGAGCTTTTTGTCGGGATCGTTGGCACCAATGGCGCGCAGCTTGAGCCACTGACCGAGAAAATCGTCGATGAAGCGCTGGGATTTGGGGTCTTTGAGAAGGCGATCCACCTGGGTGTGAAAGTCGCGCGGGTGCTGCAGCAGCTCGGCATCTGGTGCGGAGTTCCAGAGGAAGTAGGAGAGGCGCGCGGCGAGTGCCTGATCATCGAGTTTGGCTGCGGGCTCGATGTGGTAGAGGAAATCTGGCGAGCATAGCGCAGCACGGTACACCCAGCGCATGGCGGTTTCAAAGCAGTCTCCCGCTTTGAGGCGCGCATCGACTTGTGCGAGATATTGCTGGCGAACATCTTCGCTCACAGGCCGGCGAAAGGCTTTCGGCAAAAAGTGGGCGAGGAGATGATCTGCGGCAGCGAGCGGTTCTTTCGGCTCCACTGTCCAGAGGCCAGCCTCCGGCTCCGGCCTGTTCTTTGCGCCAGCCACTTCCTGCTTCAGCACCTTGCGCACCGGGGGGCGTGCTCCTTTGAATTCGGCGAGCGGCAGATCCCCGAACAGGAGCTGGTGCGAGCGCGGCGGCCAGACATCATTGAGCGGACCTTCGACCTCCACCCAGTCATTCGCAATGCACGGTCCGGTGAAGCCCATGGTGCGGTCTTTCTGCCCCCAGGTGCCGACGCGATACAGCACGACCGGTGCGAGTGAGGCGACATTGAAGCCGAACGTCTCCTTGAAGTTCAGCCACACATCCATGGTGTGGATCTGGGACTCCAGCGAAGGGGCATCGTAGTAACCGAGCACATAGCTCGGGTGCTGGCCGCCACGGCCATTCTCATTGAACTGAACCACGGAGAGGCGCGCGGCCTCGGTGCCGCGTGAGGGAAGGATTTTCCCCTGGTCCCACTGAAAGCTGTAGAATGAAGCGCGCACCTTGTAGCGGCCCGGATAGAGCGCGGCGAAGTGGCGGAAGTAGGCGTTCCAGGACTCGTCTTCATGGCGGAAGACGCCCACGCTGCTCATGCGGTCAAAGATGCCGAGCTGCTCGTGTGCGCCCTGGTTGACGTGTCCGTATTCACCCGCGGGCGGAAAGACGGGGTCGATCTTCTTGTCACGGAGCAGGATGGCATCGCCCTGCATGAGCATGATGTCGGGCTCGTAATTGCGCGCGAGCGAGAGGCGCACGATTTCCGATGCAGGAGCCGTGGGCCGCGTGGCGATGGCCATGTCCAGCGTCTTATCCGCCGCCTCGATGTAACGTGCGAGGTTTACGTGTGAGATGTCCAGGGCCTCGCTGTTGTTGTCGAAGCCATGCGCGGAGCCATCCGCGGGCAGACCTGCCTGCAAGGCGATGCCGGGCAGGTCAAAGAGATCACGCACGGTGTTTTCATACTCGCTGCGGGTGAGGCGTCGCACACCGGTGCGGCCTGCGGTGTCGAGCTTCTCGGCTTTGATGAGTGTGTCATTGAGCCATGCGGTCACGGCCTTGACATCCGCAGCCTGTGGGCGCGCTTTTTTCTTGGGCGGCATTTCACCGGACTCGATGAGATCGTGAATTTTGACCCATTTAGCGAAGTTCTCGGCATCGCTGAAGTTTTGCTTCAGGGCGGTGAGGTCGAGATTGCCTTTGTGCGTGTCCGCGTCGTGGCAGTCGATGCAGTGCGTGTCGAGAAACGCGGCGGTGGGTTCGGCGGCTTGCAAGCCGCAGGCGAGCAGGGCGAGTGCGAGCGGTTTCATCATGCCAGTTCCAGCCCCTTCATCGTGCCCTTGGCGGTGGAGAACTCATTCGTCTCGATGCCAAGGCGGTGCAGCATCGTGAGATAGAGATTGCTCAGCGGGTAGTTGTTCTGCGCGTCAAAGGCCAGGTGCTGGCCGTGTTTGAAGCCGCCGCCGGCGAGGAGAACGGGCAGGTTCACATTGCTATGCGAGTTGGCGCTGCCCATCGGTGTGCCGTAGAGGACCTGCGTGCGGTCCAGCAAGGTCTGGCCTTCCTCCTTGGTGCCGTCGAGTGCGGCGAGGAAGTCACTGAGCGCATCAAACTGCGCCTCTTCCTTCTCGCGCAGTTCGGCCAGGGCTTCGGGACGGTTGCCGTGATGGGTGATGTTGTGAATGACCTTGGTGTCAATGAACAGCGTGATGATGCGCGTGGAGTCGGTTTCCAGCGCGAGCTTCATCACATCAAACATGAGCCGGGTCTTTGCCACAAACTCACGCGCGTCATCGATGTCCTTCGGCGCATCCGCCTTGACCACGGGCTTCGGCTTGTACTCCCACTCCTCGGCGGCATGCAGGCGCTTCTCCAGCTCACGCACGGCAGTGAAGTACTCGTCCATGCGCTGCTTGTCCGCATAAGTCAGCGTTTGATTGAGCCGCTTGGACTGGCTGCCCACGAAGTCCAGCATGCTGCGACCCTGCTTAAGCATCTCCACATTTGCCTCCACTTCGCTGGATTTGCCCTGCACGAAGAGTTTTTGGAAGAGCTTGCTCGGGCTCTTCTCCGCCGGGATCGGCGCACCGCTGCGCGTGTAGCTCAGGGTCGAGGCACCATCGCTCTCCATGGCCAGCGTGAGCGACGGATGTCGCGTGGCCACGCCGACGTGCTCGGCGGCGAACTGATCGAGCGACACCCAGTTGCGGAAGCCCCCGCGCTCTGGATGCGGTGTGCCGGTGAGGAAGCATTTCTCCGCCGCATGTCCGCCTGTAACGCCGGGCAGGCTCACGCCGGAGAAGACCGTCATCTTCTCACGATGCTGCTTCAGCTTTTGCAGGTAGGGCGAGAGCGCATAATCACGCCCGGCTTTTTCCGGGAAGAAGAACTGCGGGATGATGCCCATGTTTGTCTCGATGGCGACCATGCGCCGAGGAACCGTGGCGGTTTCGCCGGCACGCAGCATGGATTCGAGAAACGGAAGCGCGAGCGTGGCACCCGCGCCCTGCAGCAGCGTGCGGCGCGAGAGGGGTCGGTTCAGATTGAGGTTCATGAGTGGGAAAATGATAACACGACTTAACGCAGCGGCACACCCCAGAGATGGCCGCCAGAGGTGATGAAGAGAGTCTTGCCGTCCTTGCCGCCGAAAGCGCAGTTGCAGCATTCGTCGGGAGCCGTGGGGATGAAGTCGAGCAGGCGGCCGGAGGGTGCGAGGATGTAGCAGCCGGCTTTGAAGCGGGTCGTTTCAAACTCGTTGGCCTTGTTGACTCCGGCAGCCACGTAGATGCGGCCTGCACTGTCCATCTTCATGCCATCGGGACCGCGACCGTCTTTCCAGTCGAAGATGACCTTGCGTGTGCCGGGTTTGACGTCGCCGTTTTTGTCGAGGGTGTAGCGCAGGAGTTTGCGTGAGCCGCCGTAGGTGTTGTTATTGTTGTCGGCGATGTAGAGATGGCGGTCGTCTGGGGAGATGAGGATGCCGTTGGGGCGTTCGGCACCGTCGCAATGGATGCGGGTGACGTTGGGGATGTCATACGCGAATGAGCAAAGGCCATCTGGCAAATGGGCTTTTCTATTGATTCGATAAACGCCTTCGATGGGCACTAGCGCCCGATGCACTGCCATCGCCGGATTACCTGATTCTGGTACGACATCAAATGACGGCACAGGTCCAAGAATCTCCATCCCCGCCCGCGAACCATACCTCGGATCGGTGAAATAAATCTGCCCCTTCGAGTCCATGCAGAGATCGTTCGGCGAGTTAAAGCGTTTCCCTTCAAGCCGGTCCGTCATCACCGTGATGCTCCCATCCTTTTCAGTGCGTGTCACGCGACGCAGGCCGGACTCGCAGGCCACGAGGCGGCCCTCTTTGTCAAAGAGCAGGCCGTTGGAGGCGTTGTGGCGGAAGACGGTGGTTTTGCCGTTGGGGCCCATGCGGTTGATGTGCTTCCCATCGGTGAAGTAGAGAGAGCCGTTGTGCCATGCCGGTCCTTCGGTGGCGCCGATGGCTCCGTGATCCTTGGGTTTGGCCCCGGGAATGACGGGAGAGCGCATGGAGGTGCACGAGGCAAGGGTGATGGCAAGAGCGAGGATAGGCAGAGGGCTGATGGACATGCGGGACATCAATACGGCACAGATTAGAAAATTTCAGCGACACAACGTGTGTGAGGCGTTTTCTTGCAGGACATGCGTTTGAATTTTCTGCCTTCGATTTTCCTCCTGCTCGCCGCAGCCTCCACGCTGCTGCAGGCCCAGACGAGCGTGCCGATGCCGGCGCGTGAGCTGCGCGGCTCGTGGATCGCGACGGTGCATTGCATCAACTGGCCCAGCGAGCCGGGGCTGCCGGTGGCCAGGCAGCAGGAGCAGTTGCGGACGCTCATCGACTCAGCGGCGGATGTGGGGCTAAACGTCCTGATCTTTCAAGTGCGGCCGGCGGGAGATGCGGTCTATGACTCGAAGCTCGAGCCGTGGTCGCCGTTTCTCACGGGAAAGATGGGAGTGGCGCCGTCGCCTCCATGGGATCCACTGACGTTTGCGATCGATGAGGCGCACAAACGGGGGATCGAGCTGCATGCGTGGTTCAATCCCTTCCGTGCTCTCGCGGGGGAAAAGCGCGAACCCAGTGCGGACCACATCGTGCGCAAGCATCCGGAGTGGACGATGAAGTATGGACCCGACACGTGGATGGACCCCGGTGTGCCGGAGGTGCGCGCGCAGGTGATCGCGGTCATCATGGATGTGGTGCGGCGCTACGATGTGGATGGCATCCACATGGACGATTACTTCTATCCCTACCCGCTGATGGACAAGGCCAAGAAGAACATCCCGTTTCCGGATGATGCGAGCTACCGGCGCTACAAGGCCGCAGGCGGCACTCTGGAGCTCACGGCCTGGCGGCGGCAGAATGTGGATGAGACGGTGCGCGCCATCTATGAGGGCATCAAGGCGGAGAAGAAAGCTGTGAAGTTTGGCATCAGCCCCTTTGGGCTGTGGCGGCCAAATTTTCCGGAGGGCACGGGCGGCGGACTGGACCCCTATGAGGATCTCTGCGCAGACTCCCGCAAGTGGCTGCAGGAGGGCTGGGTCGATTACCTCACGCCGCAGCTGTATTGGACGATCAGCCGGCCGAAGCTGGGCTTCACGACCTACTATGACTGGTGGCTGGAACAGAACACGCAGGGCCGCCACATCTGGCCGGGGATGAACACCTCCAAGGTAGGTGATGACCGCAATGCGGGTGAGATTTTACACCAGATGAGCGTGCTGCGTGAGCGTGGCAGCAAAATGACGCCCGGACACTTCCACTGGAATTTTGGATCTTTGCACAAGGACCTGGGCAAGGTAGGCACCTACACGAAGGAGCGCGCCTACATCACCCATGCGCTGCCGCCTGCCTCGCCCTGGCTCAGCCAGACGGCGCTGCCGGCGCCCATCGTCGGCAAAACGGTGCCCGGCGGCAGGCTCACCGTGGACTGGCAGCACAGCGATCCGCAATGGATGAACGAGACACGCTGGTGGGTGATGCAGGCGCAGATCAATGGCAAATGGATCACCTGGGAAACGTATTTCAAAGATCAGCTCAGCGCCCCATGGCCGGCCAATGCAACGGCGGTGGCGATCCGTGCCGCAGGGCGTGGCTGGGAGGTGGGTGAGGCGGGGGTGACTACAAAGTAAGGGTGGGTTTAGAAGGACATGTGAGTTGTCATTTGAGGCTCGGGCCGCATCTTGTAATCATGAGACCAAGAACCTTCGAAATCCGCGGACTGCCCGCCATGCTGCTGCTTGGCGTGATCGGCGTCGTGCTGGTCGGATTGGTGGCGCTGGTGCTCATGGTGGGCGCGGCGGTGGCGGTGGCGGGGCTGGCGGTCTCTGCTGTCGCCGCGTTGTATTACACGCTGCGCCGTAAGCTTTCGGGGTCCAGGCAAAGCGCCTGGCTGCCACCGGAGAAGCCGGTGGCGTCGAGCTCGGCGCTCGTGGTGCGGGAGATTGAGGTGGAAGTGCTGCCGCAGAACGAACGGTGAGTCAGCAGAGCTTTCCGGAGCGATCCATAGCTCGCGAGTACTTTTCGGATTACCGGCAGTACTCCCAGAACAGGCCGCCCATCATGCAGCCGAGTTCGTTGCGCGGGGCGAAGTTGCCACGGGTGTAGAGCACGATGGCATAGGGTGTGTTGCGGTAATAGAAGAAGAGGGATTCGTGATCCCACTCGCCGTAGTTGCCGGTCTTGCCGCCGATGTGGGTGATGCTGGCGGGCATGACCCAGCGGCCAAGGCCGTACTGGTCCCGCCGCATGGCCTCCAGCAGCAGCTCGCAGCCGTAGTCCAGGCGGTAGTTCACGCAGCGTTCGTAGAACTCGGCGTAAAAGCGTGGTGACTGCCAGTTATTGAGGATCTGCGCATGGGGCAGATGATACTTCTGCTTGAAATACTGCTCATCTGCCGACGTGAGGCGCGCCATCAGGTAGTACCAGGAGGCGTTGATGCTTTGATCGCAGGCGTAAACGATGTTTTGAAACTCCTCGCGGGTGAGATTTCCGCGGCGCTTCTCCAGAAGCACTGCGGCCACGGCGGGCTTCGGCATGGAGCCTCCCACGAAAAGCTTGTCTGCCTGAAACTCCGCAAGGTACTGACCGGTGGCGAGATTTTTGACCGCGTAGCCGATGCGCGGATCGCGCTTGTGCGTGCGGTAGAAGTACTCCATGGCCGAGGTGTAGGGGCGGCCATGCGCGCTATGAGAGCGGAAGCGCAGGTAGGCACCCGAGGCAAGGAAGTGATTGCGATACTCCCATTGCGCACGGTTTTTACGGGCCGAGAAACCGAGCACTGAGGAAGACGATGCGGCACAGCCCGCGAGCGCCGCAGGCAATGCCAGCAGACCACGCTGCAGCCAGGTGCGGCGTGTCTCTGGAAGCACTGGGGGGACATCCTCGGACATGGGGCGATTATTGCCCTCCTATACGGCGGGCTGCCAGAGAGAAAGTGTCAGAAAATTGTGCGCGTAATTTTTGGGGAAAGTGATCTGCGTTCAAACTCAGCCCGGAGATTCGGAAGGAGGAGGAATAGTTGCTTCTGGCGCTGTCAGCTTTGAATGTGCTCGCAGCGCTGCCGGATGACTTCGAGAATGGAACCCTGGATCTGGTTCATGACCCACTCGCTCCACCATCCGGCATAGCGGTTGAAGCGCGTCGAGAGACGATGAGTGCTGGAGAGATGCAGGATGCAGGTGCCATCGCTGCGCGGCTCGATTTCATACGTGCCGTCGAGCACGTCGTAGAAGCGGCCGCCGACGATGATGTGGCGGTCAAAGGCGGTGTGCGGGATGAACTCGGGGTCTGCCTTGATGGTGAAGGAGAGCCGGTGCTGGGGCTCCCAGACGGTGACGACTTCGAAGAATGAAACATCGCGCTCAAAGGTGGCATGCCTGCGGCCGCCGATTCCTTGTTTGTCGATGGTGGCAGCGATGGGCCGTGGAAAGCCGATGAGGTAGATCCACTGCGCGGGCAGCTCCTCTTTCCGAATGGCCGGGACTTGATAGATCTGGTTCCAGATCACTGCGGGAGATGCCTTGATGGTGACGGCATTCTGCATCACACGCGTTTCATGCGGCGCCTGCCACATCTGCTCGATGGGTGAGACCGCGTAGGGCAGCAGGACCAAGAATGTGATGGAAAGACGGCCACTCTCAGTTCTTTTCAAAATCAGGCTCATGATCACACCCCCGATGAAGGCCATGATCATCAGAATTGGTGCAGCCACCACGGCACAGATGATCGCCTCCATGTTAAAAAGCAGGCTTGCGATCACGAGCGCAAACATGGTCAGGGCGGGGGCCGCATACGCCCAGAAACCGCTGGGCCTGTCCAGCTTGTAACCCAGGAAACAGACGAGCGCTCCAACGCTGCAGGGCAAGGTGTAAATGAAGGCGGCGGAAACCGTCTGCAACCAGCCGCCCAGGGACTGGGAGAACAGCAGCCAGGTGATCAGTGCATACAGCGCGACGATGGATGCAATGACAAGGATGTGGCGGCGGTTCACGCGCATGGGTGCAGGCTGACATCTTTCCCCGCATGCCGCCACTGGGAAAACTGGGGAGGATGATCAGGGAGACTCTTTGAAGTGAGTCCGCTCCAGAAAGCACCCGCTGCTGATGGGAGAAAGGCTGGCGCCGAAGATAAGCTGGAGCTGCTTGAATGCGTCCGGCTGGATGTCTTCCATGGAGGTCCGCAGCACGAGGGTGTGGCAGACGGGAGAGCTGCCGTACTGCACCGACCACACCTCCAAAGAAGGAAGGGCGGATTTTGCTTCCCTGGCTTTCGTGATCATCTCCCGGGCCTGCTTTACGGCCTCCTCCGCTTTGGGAAAGCTGCCGGCGCACAGATACATGGGCTGCAGGTCCAGATGGTCATGGACCTGGCGCGTCTTGGCCGGGATGATGCAGATCCAGCGGGACTGCCTGCTGCCTTCATCGTCTGCCTCCACGCCTTCCAGTCCGGTGCTGACGCGCAGATAGAGGGAGTTCATGTCCTCCGTGGCCTGCTCCAGTTTCCATTCGGGTCGGTGTTCGTATTTCCCAAAGATCTCCTCTGGTAGGGAGGTGTAGTTTGAAAGGAAATTCGCCTGGCCCGAGGTGATGCGGCCGTCTCGTTTCCATGAAGAGAGCTTGGCAAAGCGGGACCCGTCCCAACGGTAGGCTCGCTCTGGGTAGCGAGTCAGCAGATCCGCCAACTGGGTGCTGTCATTCCGGGTTCTGACGTTTTCACTTTTGGCTCCCGTGTCGGGATCGATCAAACGGTCCATGTCCAGCAGCGTTGTACGTTTGATCCTGCGGGCGAGAAAGGAGGCCACGGGCTGCTGCTCGGGGGTTTTCTCGTACTCATCAAGGTAGCGCGTCACCTGCAGCCGGTAGTAACTCGAGTGATTGTCGGTTTCCGTTCTGAGGATGGCAAAACTTGTCGCATTGGAGCCGAGAAAATCTTCATCGACGGTGATAGTGCGGTCCGGAGTGCCAAGCAGAGACATCGAAGAGGCGAAGATGCACGCGAGGCAGGCAAGAGTGGCTTTCATGCGGGAAAGAGTAAGGGCAGCGGGTGGCGGGTCCAGCAACATTCTTACACAGAGTGCTGATTTCTTCGGGTGGGGAGGCGGGGTCAGGACTGACAGGTTTGATCTCTTCCTCCCCTGACTCTGGAGACATCGGAGGGAATCATGAAACTCGATATGTTCGCGGCTCCGACGACGGCGGGCTAGGGACAGCCCGCCCTACCTGCCCTGGGTATGCGAGAGTCCAGCGCCAGGTAGGGCGGCTTGTCCTCAAGCCGCCGTCGAATGTCCCCCATGCTCTCATGGCAGCAACGCTCCCGAACAAGGGAGTAGGAGGAAGAGGAAGAGGCGGAGAAGGATTGCAGGCGCACTGGGTGGGCTTTACACGCAGGCCGAAAAAAAGAGGGCACCTCGCGGTGCCCTCTTCGTGGTTGATTGGATGTTAAGTCTCAGATCGCGGATTACTGGCCGCCTGGACGCCACTCTTCGGTGGCGAACTTGAAGGCCTGCTCCAGACCGACGAGGTCGGTGCTTGGGCGGAGGGCTTCGAAGGCCTGGCTTTCCTTCTGGATGTCGGCTTCGCTGTAGTTCATGGCCTTGATGGAAAGGCCGATGCGGCGCTCCACCTTGTCCACCTTGATGACGCGTGCTTCCACTTCGTCGCCAACGTTGAGCTTGTCCTTGACCTTCTCGATGCGGTCTTCGCTGATCTGCGAGATGTGCACGAGGCCGTCGATGTCGTCTTCCAGTTCGACGAAGGCGCCGAAGGAGGCGATCTTGGCCACGCGGCCCTTCACGACGTCGCCCACCTTGAAGCGGGTGTCGATGATGGACCATGGGTCGGTGTCGAGTTGCTTCATGCCCAGGCTGATGCGCTGGTTGGCCTTGTCGATGCCGAGAACGACTGCGTCCACTTCCTGGCCCTTCTTGAGGAGCTCGGAAGGATGGTTGATCTTGCGGGTCCAGCTGAGGTCGGACACGTGGATCATGCCATCGATGCCTTCTTCCAGCTCCACAAACGCACCGTAAGCGGTGAGGTTGCGGACCGGACGCTTAAGCTGCGTACCGATCGGGTAGCGGGCGTCGATGTCGTCCCATGGATTGGTGTCCAGCTGACGCACGCCGAGGCTGATCTTGCGCTCTTCCTTGTTGATGCCAAGGACGGAAGCTTCGATTTCCTGACCGACGGTGAGAACGTCCGAAGGACGCGCGATGCGCTTCGTCCAGGAGAGTTCGGAGACGTGGACGAGGCCTTCGACGCCTTCTTCCACTTCCACAAACGCGCCGTAGGCGACGAGCTTCGTGACCTTGCCGCGCACGCGCTGGCCGACGGGGTAACGGGCTTCGATGTTTTCCCAAGGATTGTTCTGAAGCTGCTTGAGGCCGAGGGAGACACGCTCCTTCTCGCGATTGACTTCGAGAATCTGGACTTCGATTTTCTGCCCAATTCCGAGCATTTCGGAAGGATGGTTGAGGCGGCCCCAGGACATGTCCGTGATGTGGAGCAGTCCGTCCATGCCGTTGAGGTCCACGAACGCACCGAAGTCGGTGATGTTCTTGACGATACCGATGACCTTGTCGCCAGGGGTGACGCCGTCGAGGAACTTCTGGCGCTGTTCGGCGCGCTCGGCCTCGATGACTTCGCGGCGGGAAAGGACGATGTTTTTGCGTTCGTCGTTGATCTTGACGATCTTGAATTCGAACACCTTGCCGACGTACTCGTTGAGATCCTTCGGCGGGATGATGTCGATCTGGCTGCCGGGGAGGAAGGCTTCGACGCCGACATTGACCATGAGGCCGCCTTTGACGACGCTCTTGACCTTGCCTTTGACGAGACCGCCGTCCTTGAAGACGTTGTAGATCTTTTCCCAGTTCTGGCGGTGTGCGGCCTTCTCCTTGGAGAGGACGACCATGCCTTCGTCGTTTTCGAGGCGCTCGAGGAGGACTTCCACCTCATCGCCTACCTGGATGTCTTCATCTTCAAACTCGTTCGCCGGGATGGCTCCTTCGGACTTGTAGCCGATATCGACGAGGATGACCTGTGGTTTGATTTCGAGGATCTTGCCTTTGACGATGGATCCTTCGGAAAGCTCGCGGAAAGAACCTGCGATCAGGTCTGCGAGTGTCGCTGTTGCGCTCATTATCTGTTGTTTACGGGTTGCGAGTGTTTAGGTGGTAAACCGCACGCGCACCTCCACTCCTGAGGCGCCCGGCGGGCTTTCGTCCCGCAAAGCCAAAAGGCTCCCGGACAAGAGGGCCGGGAGTGTCGGGGAGGATCGGTGTTTGGCAAGGGGGAAATGTGGGAGAAAACCGGGGCTGAAGGGCCCCAAACTGCGCAGACTCTGCCCTTAACCCCCCACCGGGTGCTGCCGGGGAGCGTCCTACGCCTTGAGATACTCTTCTTTGAGCAGCGGAATATCCTCGTCGGAAACCGGGGTGCGGAAAGGCCAGCGCTTGAGCAGCCACTGCCAGAACAAATAGTCCGGGTCGTCCAGCGGCACCTCGATGGCACCATCCCAAAAGCCGGAGCCTTCGGCGTAGCCATGGGCCGGAATGTAGATGGTGCCACAGTCCAGCACGCCGCCACTCCGGGGCGAATAGTTCGTGGAGTTCCTAAACGACGGTTTGTCCGCTTGGGGCGGGACTTCGCAGCACCCCCGAGTCTTCCAGCAGCCGGCCACGATTTCGATGTCAACTGCCTCTTCAGCGTCCCACCAACGGTCAAAGAAAGCCGTCAGGATGTCCATGTTGGTGAGCAGTCCTTCAGGCAACTCCAGCAGTGACAGCGGAGGATACTCCAAAGTCTCGCGGAAAAAGGCCTCCTTGCATTTGTTTTTGATCGCAGGCCGCCAGCCTTCGATATCCCGCTCAAACGGGACCTCTTCAGTCATGACGACGGTGGGAGATCGCATTTCATCGATTTCGTGCGCATCGAGATTTGCACCACTCACGATGAGATGAGCTATGAGTTCTGGCCTGGCGCGGATCACATAGACTCTCCGGCAGTAGAGGTCGCGCGTCTCAGGGAGGTACCGGGGTTCTCGGATCATGCGTGATTTTATGGACTCGAGAAGGACGCCGCAATGGAAATGCCGGACGTCATTCCGTGCCAGTCACTGCAGCGTGAGCTCCGCGAGATAGATCGCAGTGATGGTCTTCCCGGCGGCGTCTTTTTCGTGGCTGGAGTAGTAGGAGACGAGGGCGCGTTTGTCTGACAGAGGGACGAAGCCGGGATAGGAATTGTCGCCGCCGCTGGGGAGTTCTGCGAACTCTTGCAGGGCATCGCCGACGAGCCAGCAGAGCGAGGTCTTGGGGCCGTGCTCCTTGGTGGTTTTGCGGCCGCCAACGAGGGTGTGCTCTCCCCATTTCACGACGAGCGGGCCGCCCACCGGCCGGTCCAGGCTGTGGCGGCTCCACTCCGTGTAGGGTGGCTGGGAGCGGATGACGAGGGCGTTCTTGCCACCGCCATGACGCCCGATGGCGAGCAGGCCGCCGTCTTTCTCAAAGAGAAACGCGGTTTCGTCTCCGGCGGCCTCGGCGAAGTAGGCGCGCTTTTTCCAGATCAGGCCGTCATCGCTTTCCAGCAGGAGGGACTGCACTTTGTCGCCCTCGCCTTTGGGGCCGATGTCGTAGCCGGGCTTGCGCCGGCCGCAGAGGTAGGCCCTGCCACTGGTGGCGGCGGCGCGCCAGATGTAGAGGCCGAAGGTGCCCTCCAGCAGTTCGGGCTCGCTCCACTGCGTGCCATCAGCGCTCCAGGTGGCGAAGCCGAGCATCTTGTTCATGTCGTAGTCCTTGGGCTGGATGCTGCCGGGGCCGCTCCACCAGGTGCCGGTGTAAACAAAGAGCCGGTCTTTGAAGACGAGGAAGTGGGGATCCCGCGTGTCGCGGTCCTTGATGGAAAAACGCTGCACCTGCGTCCATGTGGCGCCTTCATCCGCGCTGCGCATGACGATGGCGGAGGCGGTGTTGAAAACCATGTGGCCGTCCGGGCAGCTGCGGAAGCAGAGGTAGAGCTGGCCGCGAAAGCGCACGAGATCCGTGAAGGCATTGTGCTCGCCATTGTGGAAGATGCGGCGGATGTTGCTGACGGTGACCTGCGGTGGTGTGTCGGCACCCTGGACGGAGCCCAGCAGCAGGAGGGCGAGTGTGGTGATGAGGCGCATGGGAGGACGATGGAAGGAAAGGCGCAACGCAGCTGCAGATGCCGCCGGAACCGCCAGCTACAAACGTTGCTTCAGCCGCCCTTCCATGGCGAAATCTTCTTGCCAAGCGAGGCAGGCAATTTGACCAACTCTCAAAAATCTTGTCCCTGAGCGGTGGCTTGCATCTGCGCGCTGACCATTTCAAAGCAGGCGATCAAGACTCCGCACAGGCACACGACGAGGGCCATGCTGAAGACAGCGCCAAAATCCGCCAGCATCGCGGTGACGCGGGGTGAGGCACCGGGGGCTGGGAGGCGAAGGCTGCTACTAGCCATGGCCGGGTTATACGGGAGCGGCGAAAGGATTGTCAATGGTTTCGCAGGGAGTCCCCCCGAGCCTGTGTGAAACTCAAGATCACGGCGCACTCCGCAGGTCCACCTTGTGGCCGTCGGGAAATTCCACCTCCAGCGTAGTGTACTGCCACTCGGCCCCGGAGGATTTCTCGGCTTTCACCTTCAGGGAGCCTTCGCCCTTGGGACCGGATACCGGGACGGTGAAGGCGGCGTTGCCCGCGCCGTTGTTGTAGTTCACAGAGCCGGAAAACGTCCAGCCATTGGTGATGGGGGTGCCCAGTGCCTGCTGCACCTCGGCGGAGTTTTGCACACGTTTGAACGCCTCCGTATACACATCCGTTTTCTTGATGACGTTCATCGCGAAGAAGAACATGACGAAGGAGCCAATCACACTGAGCACGATGAGGCCCAGGCAGCCGCCGCAGCCAAACAGCAGACACTTTCCGCCGCTGCTTTTCGGGGGTGAGGGCACTGGGGTGGGGGCCGCGTTGGAAAAGGGCGATTGAGCAGGAAAGGAGGGTGGCGGCGGTGGGGGCTGCGGAAGAGAATCCATGGTCTTGGGTGGTGGGTGTATTTCCAGCATTCTACACGGAGGCCTGTCAGCGTGTCGAGCCTGCCGCGTGGTGCTGCGTTCGGCCGTATATCGTGAACAATGCGCCTGGCGGATGGCGTTTAGACCTAATGCCGCTAAGCAAAAGCTGGTTGGTGCCGGAAAAAGAGCGCTGTACAAATGAACTGCATGGTTAACTAAAGGCGGATGCCTGCATCATCCACACCTGATCTTCCCCCTGGCGTCTTTGCCCACACTCTC
>NZ_JBGANA010000021.1:0-128841 GCF_044222565.1 Prosthecobacter sp. | reverse complement strand
GGCCGGGCACGGGGAGGACGGCGATTCGAGTGGGGACGATGAATCGGGATGGGACGCGTTCGCCGTTGTCGCCGCTGGGGGCTGCGACGGGACCGCTGACGCAGAGGCTGCCGGGTTTGACGCCGGGGGCGACGGGGCCGGTGACGAGGGCGGAGTTGCAGGCGAAGAATGGGACCGCGAATGGCGGTGCGAATGCCAATGCGAGTGTCAATCAGGGTGGTGGTGAGACGGCGCGGATTGATACGAGGCCGAAGAATAATCTGTATGCGCCGGGGACTGGGCCGGGCACGGGGAGGACGGCGATTCGAGTGGGGACGATGAATCGGGATGGGACGCGTTCGCCGTTGTCGCCGCTGGGGGCTGCGACGGGACCGCTGACGCAGAGGCTGCCGGGTTTGACGCCGGGTGCGACGGGGCCGGTGCCGAGGCTGTTGCGTCCGCGGCCGATGCCGAGCGGGTTTGCGCAGCAGAGGGCGAGTGAGAATGATGGTGCTGGTGCGGGTGTGTGCGAAGGCATGCGGCGCGGCGAGGGCAGGCGCGCGATGTCAGCGGCGGCGGGAGTGAAGAGGCGTGGCGGGAGTGAGGTGGGTGAGCGTTGTGATTTGAAGGGGGGCGCTGATTTGAATGCGAGCCTTGATTTGAAGAGGGGAGGCGGCTGCGGGCTGAGGATTGCCGGAGAGGACGGGCGATTCGCTGCGGCGGCACGTGCGGCTCTGGCGGAGGAGGCTGCGGAGTCGCCGGTGGCGGCGGCATTGCAGCGGGCGGCGGCGCGGCTGAATGTGTCCATCCATCTGAAACGAAAGGGGCTGGCGGAGACGCTGACGGACAGGGACGGGCATACCACGATCTATTATAATCCGTATGCCCGGACGGGGGCGACGATGTCGCACGAACTGGCGCATGCGATCCAGCAGGCGGCGTTTCATGAGGTGATCGAGGCGGTGGAGAAGTGCGGGAAAAAGCCGGGGGCGAAGGACATCGAGCGGGCGATCAAGGCGGGGCGGGATGCGCTGGATCGTGTGGTGCCGGTGAAGTGCGACAGGGATCGCGGGGAGGACTACAAGGAGAACGAGGCGATGAGGGTGTCACGCATTGTGAATGCGGAGCGCACGGCGACGCGGATGAAGGGGCTGCCAAAGGAGAAGCGAACGGCGCAGGTGTTTCAGAGGCTGCAGGGGACGCAGGAGGGAGAGCGGCAGCACCAGGACAATGAGCGCCCGCTGCCGCGGGGCACGGAGCATGGCCGGTATGGGCATGGGTATGTGAAGGAGGTGCTGGGAGGAATTGTGAAGGATGAATTATGAATTATGAATTATGAATTGCCTGAGAGGGAAGGGGTTCTGAGAAAGGGGTGAGGTTAGGAGGGGAGATGATCATGTGGACCCATGAGGTGAGTGGCCTGATGGGGGGATGCTTCGATAGGAAAAAGACCTGTGTGCGAGGAGGAGGGCGGGCTTGTGTTTCGGCGATGGGGATGATTATTTTATGAGTGTCTGCGTCCAACGTGGGAAGCTGCTGAGATTGTTTTGGCGGCGTGATCGGTGGTGAGTCTTTGTGCCCTATGAATGTGAATGCTGTGATGTTTCCCCTGCCGGGCCATGTGTCCGGGGCTGTGTTTGTGGATGAGGCGCGCCGCTCTGAAAAGTCTGCCGCCGAGCCTGTGAACGAGGGTGGGGTGGTTTCTGAGTTTTTCCTGTCCGAGGAGGAGATGGAGGAGCTGCTGCGCGAGTTTGCGGAGCATGCTGAAAAGCTGGACCGCCGCCTGACGGAGGCTGAGGAGGTGAAGAACTTTGAGCGCTTCTTCGGTGCGCTGGAAGGTGTGCTGACCCGTCTGGGCAGTTTCAGCGATGGCAGCGGCGAGGATGATGCGGACTACACCATGAAGCGCGGGGCGGACCCGGCGCGTACGCTGCGGGTGAGGACGACGACGCCGGTGACGCTGGAGGCTGCGGCGGTGGTGCTGGCGGCGCTGGAAGAACTGCGCTCAGAGCATGCGGTGATCTTCAAGGGGCCGGAGGGAAGAGCGGTGCTGTTTAGCAACGGGGATCTGTGCCGGCAGGAATGACGGGGGAAGGATTTATGATTTACGATTTTTGATGGATGATTTCCGGAATGGCCTGGGGCTGCTCGGCGGCGGATTGGACGTTGGGGATGTGATTGGAGAGGAGGACGGTGCCGCTGTACCAGACGGGGGTGAGGCCGAGGTGCTGGGCGAGGGCGGCGATGACGTCCTGCATGTTGGTGGTGGTGAGCTGGGCGCGGAGCTGGTCGGGATCGAGCGCGGCGCCCTGCCAGGTGAGGATGGGCTGGGCGAGCTGGTGGCGGAGGCGCTCTTGGGTTCCGGAGGTAAACTCGAGGCGGACGCGCAGGGGCTTGCCTTCTTTGGTGAGCTGGGCGTTCAGGGCTTGGACGATGGCAGCGGGGGTGATGGGGCTGGCGGCCGGTGGCTCAAAGGTGGTGCTCCAGAGGAAGGTGGAGATTTTTGAGGCTTCCTGGGAGCTGATGAGGTGGAGCTTGTCGTGATGGCCTGATTTGACGACGGGGTCGTTGGGATCGCCGGCACAGCTGCTGAGGAGGAGGAGGCCAAGGCTGAGGAGGGCCAGGTGCGGGTGGGCGGATTTGGGTGGCATCAGCGGAAGTGTGGAGGAGAGGGCTTGGGGAGTCAAGGTGGGGCGTCCGTCCTTCGCTCTTCGAGCTAAGGAGGACTCGCTTCGCTCGGTTTCTATGGTATTTTGTGGTATTCGATATGCGGGATGAGTGGGGCGATGGAGGATGGGGAAGGGTGTGAGGGCAGAAAAATTGGGGGCAGAAAAATTTTTTGGAGGGTGGATGTGTGGGAGTGTAGAGCTGCTGGAGCGAAGGGGGTAAGTTTGGGTAAAAAGATTTGGGGTAAAAAGATTTTTTCCGGAGGGGGGCGGATTGAGGTTCTATTGATTTATGGTGGGATGTGGTATGAATGGGGCTGGGGGCAGAGTTGAGGTAGAAATATTAGGGGTAGAAAAATTTCCGGAGGGGAAGATTTTGCGGACTTTCCTATGATGCTCTGCGTCGAAGGGGGTTTGTGAGAGCCTGGTTGGCTGATGGCGTGTGACTTTACGGGGAGGGCTGGCGCCAGAGGGATGAGGGGTAGCAGTGAGTGACGCAGAACTGTTTTCCGTGAAGGGCTGGGGAGGTGCAGGAGGCCCAGCGGCAGGGTTTGTCGGAGAGGCCGCCGGCGGCGGCGATGAGAGGGGAGCGGTCGGCGGCGGAGAGGATGGCTTCGCCTTCGTAGTCGTGGGCTGGAGGGGGGAATCTGGACTTGATGCGATCGATGATTTCGTCCCTGCGATGGTGAGCCCAGGCGGGGTGGCGTTTCCAGGCTTCGATGCTGCTGAAGTGGATGATGAAGAAAGGCGGGCCGGCAAGCATTTCTCCTTCGATTTCGAGGCGCTGCCATTGGCCGTCCCGATACTCTTCGTAGCAGAGGTGATGGCGGTCGACAGGGCTCGCGCGCCAGCCTCCTTCTTCGGTAGGTTCCGGGTGGGGGAGGTGGCGAGAGAGCATGCGGATTATTTTTCCTCAGGGAAGGTGACCTTGGCTTTCCAGCCGTTGGGGATGCGCTCGAGGCGGTAAAAGATTTTGCCTTCGGACTCGCCGGTGACGTGGAGGATGAGGCTGTCCTTGGTCTGGGTGGTGACGCGTATGGTGAGGCTCATCTGGCCGCCGTCTCCGCCGTAGTGGATTTCTTTTTTCTCGTGGTTGAACTCTACGTGGCCGCGGACCAGCGCGGAGACGCGTGACTGAAAGTCGCACTCGAAAAGCTGCTGTGGGAGGGCGAGGTAGATCTGCGCGAGGGAGACGTTCTCGAAGCCGCGGTGGTGGCTGAGGAGTTCGTCACGGTAGGTCTCAGTCTCGGCGGCGAGTGCGAGTGCTGGGGAGAAAAGGAGGAGTGAGAGGATGAGGGCGAGAGAGGGAAGGCGCATGTGGGGGGATGGAAGGTTTTCCTTGTTCCACGGGAACAAGGCTACTTGTTTGCGCGAGGCGGAGGTTTTTTGAATGTTTTGGCGGGTGGAGCCGGAAGGCTGGCTAGGGCTGGAACTCGGGCTCGCCGTCGATGACGATGAGGGAGTTGGGAATGGGCTGGCCGTTCTTTTTGGGGAAGGCGGGGCCGTGGAAGGCTTTGAGGTCTTCGATGATGGCGATGACGCGCTTGCGGCTGGGGACGTAGTCGATGAGTTCGGCGGCGTTGGGGAGGGAGGTGCAGGGATTGATGCAGCCGATGCTGGCGAGGAAGCCCTGGCCGGGATGGAGAAGGATGCCGACGCGCTGGCCGGTCTTGCCAAGGAGGATGCCGGGCTTGGGAACGGCGCTGGGGCTTTCGGATTCTTTGTAGCCGATGGTGACGTAGTGCTCGCCGTCCTGGGTGCGGATGGGGTAGTTTCCGGCTTCGACGCGGCGGTTGTTGCCGGCGGGTTTGTTAGCACCGGGGCCGCGGGTCTCGGCGACCGTGCCGGAGAGACCGGCGCCTTTCTGCGGTACGCCGTCGTGAAAGACCTGGTAGGTGCCGACGGTGCGGCGTTTGCCGTCGGTGGGGCGGCGTTGTTCGGTTTTGCGGATGATCTGAAGTTCCCAGCCTTGTTTGGTGATTGGCATAGTGGTGGAGTGGTGGAGGGGTGGAGGGGTGGTGTTATGAGGTGCGTGTTGGGACGGGTATTTTGATCTAGGTTGGGGGCTGTGTCATGAGGGGGCTTGCTTTGATCATGAGGCCTAGGAAGGCTGATGGGTGTGAATTATGTGCCTAAGTGTGATGGAATGGAAAGACTGAAATGAGGGGGCGAGAACGGTGAAAAAATGGAGGGAATGGGCGCGATGGGAATTATTGCGGCCATTTGTGAAGTGGGACGGGAAGGTGGCGGCTTGCTGTTTTGTGCTTGCCTTGCATGGCGAGGATAAATAAAAGAGGTGATTATTTTAGGAGGTTGGATGGAAGCGATCTAATAACACCGCACTCTTATACACGATGAATTTGCCGACGTTTGATGAGCTGTATGTGATGTCTGACCTGCACCTGGGAGGGACAAAGGGGTTTCAAATTTTTACCTCGACGAAGGAGGCGGCGCTGCTGCTGAAGGAGCTGACGGGGCTGGCGGCGGGGCGAAGGGTGTGCCTGGTGATCAACGGGGATCTGGTGGACTTTCTGGCGGAGCCGGGCTCGCAGTCGTTCAATCCGGATGCGGCGGAGGGGATGCTGCGAAGGATCGCGGAGGAGGATGAGGCGTTCAAGCCGGTGTTTGAGGGGCTGCGGGCGTTTGTGGCGAAGCCGGACCACCATGTGGTGATCAATCTGGGGAACCATGACATCGAGATGTCGCTGCCGTGGGTGCGTGCGGCGCTGCTGGAGGTGGTGGCGGGGACGGATGACGCGGCGCGTGGGCGGGTGGAGCTGGTGTTCGAAGGGACGGGCTACGCGGCGAAGGTGGGCACGGCGAAGGTGCTGTGCATGCACGGGAACGAGGTGGACTCGTGGAATGTGACGGACTTTGAGACGCTGCGGCGCCAGGGGCGCGACCGGCTGCAGGGGAAGGGCGCGGATGACTGGCAGCCGAATGCGGGAAGCCGAATGGTGGTGGAGGTGATGAACGGGATCAAACATGAGTTCCCGTTTGTGGATCTGCTGAAGCCGGAGATGGAGGCGGTGCCGCCGGTGCTGATAGCGCTGGATGCTTCTCTGGTGGGAAAACTGACGGGCCTGGCGGGACTGGGAGCGCGGGCGGGCAAGGATGCGCTGAGGATGAAGGCGGGCTTTCTGGGTGAGCTGGGAGTGCCGGCGGAGGTGGCGGTGCCGGAGAATCCTCTGGCCATGGCGGAGCGGAGGATGAGGGCAAAGCTGATGGGGGGCACGGTGGGCGCGGCTGGGAGTGCGGGCGCGCAGACTGGCAATGACCTGCTGGCGCGCACGGAGCGGGCCTTTGCCCAAGGGACGAAGCCGGAGGATCTGATCGATGGAGATCGTGGCAAGGAGTACCTGGGGGCGCTGAGTGCGGCGTGGGACTGGATCCGCGGGAAGCCGAGGGAGGAGCTGGTGCGCGTGGCGCTGGACGGACTCCTCAAAGACCATAGCTTTGACCTGACCGATGAAGATGACACGTACAAGGGCGTGATGGAGCGCGTGGGGCCGGGCTTTGATTTTGTGGTGACGGGACACACGCACCTGGAGCGTGCCATCGGGCGCAAGAGCGGGCGCGCGAACTACTACAATGCGGGGACGTGGGTGGGGGTGATGAGGTTTGAGGAGGCCATGCTGACGGATGCGGCGCAGTTTAAGACGGTGTTTGACCGGCTGGCGCAGGGGACGCTGGCGGCGTTGGAGGACCAGACTCCGGCAGGAAAAGATCCGACCCTGGCGACGCGGTCTCTGGTGATGCGGAACAATGCCTTTGTGAAGATCAGCGCCGAGGCTGGTGTGACGAAGGGCGCGCTGCTGCATGCGCAACTGGACAGGGACAAGACCAAGCCGACGCTGAAGATGGAGACGGTGAAGGGGAGTGAGTTTGTGGGATGAAGAGTGAAGGATGAATGATGAATGATGAATGATGAAGGGGAGCCGAGAGAAGAGAAACAGGGAGCTGAGAACTGAGAACCGAACCGAGAACCTTTTAACCTTTTTGCAATACCGCCATGCGTTCCATCAAACTTGAAATCCTGCGGCATGGGCCGCCGCACAATCAGCTGCTGTCTCCGCTGACGCCGTACCTGGCGCTGTGTGAAAACCGCGCGGCGGAGACGGTGACGGTGCCGTTTGAGCATGGGCAGTTTCTGCAGCGGCTGCGGGCGCTGAGCTATGAGGTGTGTGACAAGACGCGGGTGTTTCAGCTGGAGGACACGGGGCGGGCGATGGGCAATCTGCTGGGGGAGATCCGGGGGCTGATCGCGGAGCTGTCCCAGCGGTTTCTGAGCGACAATGACCAGATGCTGCACCTGAGGATGGTGCTGTCCGCCTCGGAGCTGGCGCTGCTGCCGTTTGAGCTGGTGATTTCTCCGACGGGGTTTCCGGGGGAGGGGCGCTCGCTGCTGCTGCAGACGGACATGCCGGTGAGCATCACGCGTGAGGTGCGGCAGGCGAGCGGATCAAGCCTTGAGTGGAATCGCAAGGGGGCGCGGCCGCGCATCTTGTTTGTGGCGGCTTCTCCACCGGGGGTGGAGGCGGTGCCGCTGGAGTCCCACCTGCTGGCGCTGCGCGCGGCGATCGATCCATGGGTGTCTCCGGAGACGGCGACGAAGAGCGCGGCGCAGATGGTGGCGGAGCACCTGGTGGTGCTGCCGCAGGCGTCTGTGGAGCAGATCCGCGCGGCGTGCGCGACGGGGGGATTTTCCCATGTGCACATCCTGGCGCATGGGCTGGGGCGGAATGATGAGAGCACGGGGGAGCGGAGCTATGGGCTGGCGCTGCATGATTCGCGCGATGCCGGTGCGCTGAGCATCGTGGACGGGAAGACGCTGGCGCGTGCGCTGCGGACGGATCGCGGTGACACTTTTACGCCGGCTGATCCGCTGGTGGTGACGCTGGCGAGCTGCAACGGAGGCACGGTGAGCTCTGTGGTGAACTTTGCGGGGGCGGGGGCGAGCGTGGCGCATGCGCTGCACGCGGAGG
Source organism: Prosthecobacter sp. (assembly GCF_044222565.1). GTDB lineage: Bacteria > Verrucomicrobiota > Verrucomicrobiia > Verrucomicrobiales > Verrucomicrobiaceae > Prosthecobacter. Next base: position 121,211 of record NZ_JBGANA010000021.1, on the reverse strand, counting down.
GGATACCGGTGGTGATCGCGAGCCAGTTTCCGCTGTCGTTCCGGGGATCTGTGAAGATGGTGGAGACGCTGTATGCGGGCATGCTGCGGGGGGATGATCCGCGCTCCCTGGTGCATGATCTGCGGGGGCAGATGCAGGGGAGCCTGCCTGACACGCATGACTGGGCCAGCCTGGTGACGTACGCGGCGCTGCCGCATGAGTTTGAGCGGCAGCTGGCGCGCTTTCAGGTGGACCAGGCGCACCGGCAGATGAGCGCGGCGCTGGGGTATGTGGACAAATTTGTCAAACGTGGGACGGGAGACGGGAATGCAGCTCCGGAGGAGGTGAAGCTTTGGCTGGCCGAAGGGGTGGAGATGGAGCGGGCGGCGGACAAACGGGTGGAGGTGGCAAAGCGGCGGCTGATCAAGCTGGGCTGCTGGGCCAAGGAGGAGATCGCCAGGGCGGCGGCGCAGGGCACCTCCCAGCAGAGCCTGGACGAGTGGGACCGCGCGCAGCGGCACTATGCACGGATAGCCGGGCTCACCGCGGCGGCGGAAAAGCGCCATGCGGAGCTGCTGATGATCAACCCGCCGGAGTACAAAGGCGAAGCCGCGCGTGCCAGGGCGATGCTGGTGAGGTCCATGGACGGGTACTGGGATGCGTACTACTATGACCGCTCCCAGGTGTGGGCGATGGTGCAGCACATCTTTGTGCACTGCCTGCTGGAGAAGCATGACACGGAGCTGGAGGAGATGATGCCGATCGAGCGCAAGTGCCTGCTGCTGTGGGAGTCCGCGCTGAATGCGTCCCAGGCCGACCTGCAGTCCAAGGACAGCCGGCGCCAGCTGTGGGCTCGGGACAATCTGCTGGAGCTGAGGCTGCTGCAGCTGCACCTGCTGAGGGAGCAGGGCGAGGCGAAAGAGAAGCAGAAGCTGCGGGCGAAGGAGATGAAGCTGAGTGCGAAATCGACGGCGAAGAAGGGCCGTAAGGCAGATGCGGCGATGGCGCTGATGAAGGAGGAGGAAGCGGCGGGGCATGCCTCGCCAAGGTTGCGCAACAAGGACATCACCGGCGATGCTGAGGAGCACCTGCGGGCGATCCGTGCGCTGACGGAGGGGCGGGGTGCGGAGCTGTACTCGATCAAGCGGCAGATCGAACGCTTCACGCTAGCGGACGTGTTTGATGATGAGGTGAGGGATCTGGCGAGGGCGTATGTGAGGAGGCTGCAGCAGGCAGGGTGAGGAGCGGGGGGGGATTTATGATTTATGATTTATGATTTATGATTTATGATTTGTGATTTGTGATTTGTGATTTGGGGAGATGCCGGGATGCGCGGGAGGGGGCGTGTTGGTTTGTGACGGGGTTGGTGGTGGATGGGGCTTGCTGGATGGCGGGAGCGTTTGTAGCTTCATGGATCATGATGATGATGAATCTGCGAATTTCTTCTGTGCTGCCCCGCTGTGCGGGAATGTGTGTTCTGGTGCTGGGGCTGGCGGGGTGCCAGGTGGAGCCGAAGGGGTTCTGGACGGATGTGCCGAAGGGGGAGACGGAGCTGACGACGGTGTCGGGGCCGAAGGTGCAGGAGAGGACGCCTGGGCATGTGGCGGGGCTGAATGTGACGTATCTGCGCGGCTACATCCGCACGCCCTACACGCACCCGGCGCGGCTGGTGGACGTGCGGGGAATGCAGCCGGGCACGCTGGTGGTGTGCCCGTTTACGGGGAAGCTTTTCAACATTCCGCTGGATTTTGTGGACGTGGCTCCGAGGTCGCGTCCGGTGGCGGTGCGTGTGGGGACGGTGCGTCAGGCGCCCGCGAAGTCATCGTCTGTGCCGCCGGCGGAAGTGCTGCCGCAGGCGCCGCCCGCCACCGCCGTGGCGCCGCATGGGGTGCTGCTGCCCTATGGCATCCCGGTGCCGGGCCGTCCGGGGTTTGTCTTCAGCCCGTATGCGGACAAAACGCAGCTGGTGGATGTGGCGGGAATGGCTCCGGGCATGGAGGTGAAGTGCCCGTATTCCGGGAAGGTGTTTCGGGTGCCGGCGAGGTAGAGGGGGGGAAGTTGGAAGTTTAAGGTTAAAAGTTTAAAGTTGGTGGAGAGGGGGCGAGAGAGATGGGGGAAGTGACTTTCGGTTTTGCCGCAGTGGGGCGGAGGGGTAGAGGGGGAGAGGATGAGCGGGCTTTTGGGCCTGAGGTCTTTGCTGCTTTACTTCTCCCGAACACTACACCGCAGAGATTTGATAAACGCAGAGATTTTTTTCAGGCCTCTGCGTTTTCTGATCTCTACGATGAAGCGAACGTCCATGTGTTTGCGATGCCGGATGTCGGGTCAAGCGGGGGGAGATTTGGCGGCCCGAAGGAAGGGTATAAGATTTTGGGTGGAAAAATCTCCCCAGACTTTTGAAGATGATTTTTTCTGCTAAGAGACAAATGTCCGGCGTGTTTTTAAACTTATGAAAGGGAGTGCTAACCTATGGTTGCGGCGATCAGGGATGCTGATGGTGGGCGTCTTGACTGGCGTTATAATTGGTTTGTATGTGCCTCGAAGGGCTTCCCATCAAACCTTGGATGATCGAGTGCATCAGCCGCTGACGGTATCCACAGTGCCGCTGTCAGCATGGCCTTCCGATGTCTTTAGTGACCAGTTGCCGATGGCTCTCGACATCCTGGGAAAGGGGGAGATCAAGCATAAGAAGAGCGAGTTTGAATCGCAATTTGCCGCATTCCCAATGCACAAAATGAGTGAAGGAGAGGCTGGGCGGCATCCTGGGGTGGATGTCAGCCGCTATGATTGCCTGGAGGTGGTGCTCCGAACAGAGTATTTCGGTGGCAGCATGGTTCCCCGGAAGCGGAGTGCGACGGAAAGTCTTAGCAGCGTCGATCTACGAGGTTGGAGAACGATTCGGCAAAACGCGTTGCCTCTGGCGCCGTCAACCGAGGATGTTGCCGGTGGTATTCGCCTCTGGGTTCTGGTGGCGGCTTTTGGGAAAGAGAATCACCTTTTGCAATGGTGGTATGTCCGGGCGTACTGAATCTGGGCGGTCATTTTGGATCGATGATTTTGGTGGTGAGATGTTTGCTGGCGATTGCTTTATTGATGCCCGGCATGGAGGTTTCCAGTTCGGTCTATCGCTGCTGACAGTATCGAGGCGTAATCCGAACCTTCTTCATGGGCGGACAAAGCCTGATTGACGTTAAGCCAGTCGTCGATGCTTTGCGAAGCAACGTGGCGGCCAAATAAATTGTAGATCGAATAATAGGCGAACTTCACGCTGTCCGGGAATTCGAGATCATCATCCTGCATCGCGGCGATCGGCTCTCCATACCGGCGGGCCACGTTCTCAGAATCTCTTCCTGCAGTGACGGCCGCAATGGCTGCGGCGGGCAGTTTTTGATCGACCACTTGTTTTGTGCCGCAGACGGTTTCGACGTAGTCGAGGGTCTTGTGCTGATCGCAGTAATCCTGCCAAACGCGAAGAGCTTGGTTGCAGAGATCAAGCTGCACTGCCTTCTTCAGATCAACTGGCAGCTTCAGAAAGGTGTCTTGGAGTGTGGGCATCTCATTGCTTGGGCGGATGGCGAGGTGCAGGCGACGGCGACGGCGAACGGGTAGGGCTGAGGGCGGGAAAGGTACTGTACCGCCCGGCTGGCTGCATCCGTTTTGTTCGGCGTTCCGCTTATCGCCCGGCCTGATAGAAATAGCCAAATCCAGTGATCGAGACGATTAAGTTTTCTTTTATGCTGATGTCTGGGGCGTAATAGCCGATCCTCCCCACGGGCTTGCCTTCTTGCAAAGCCTTGGCGGTTTTCAGTGAGTCCTGCCATGCCTGCTCCAGACCTTTGTGTCGTGGATTCTTGATGATGAAGGTTGCCTTGTCGGATTTGACCTGAACACGCGTGGCCGCCCGTCCCATCCATGCCTGTCCTTTGTAGGCGGGGTCGTAGTTGTTCTGGATGAGGGTGATCTGTGTCTTCGCCTCCGCCACAATCGTGATCACGTCCTCTTCGATGACGACTGTTTCAGCTTTGATGATGATGACATCAGCGTCTGAGGCCGCGTGAGCCGAGGCTGTGGCGAGGAGCAGGAAGGCAGCAACCGAGGAGAGCAAGAGTTTCATGGCCGTGGGTTTCAACGAGGTTACAAGGCAGTCCTTCAGCGCACTGTAAACAGGTTGTAAAGGTGTGCTCTCACGGGGCGCAGGGATGCGGCGAGCGAAACGGATGAGGCGGCGGCGGGAGGGCAACGATGATGACATCACAGATGCCTGACGAGGCGCTGCCTGCATTCGTTTTGTTCGGTGTTGGTGGCGTTCATGGTGTTTCTTGAATCTTGAATTCAATCGGCGGAGCTTTCAAAATGACGCGTCCACCACTGCGTGAAACGCCGGTATAGGTGGCGGTAAGTCGAAACTCCCCCAATGCTTCGGCTCTGATTGCCTTCTGAAGCTCGGACATTTCCTTTTTAAGCGCCTCATCCGTTTTCTTTTCAGCCACGGCCTGCTTGGCCAGTTGCAGCACTAGTGCAGCCTGAATTTTGGATGAACCGGGAAAGACTTCGATGGTAACGTTGGCATGCAGACGTTCCAAATTCGCTCCACCACCCTGCGATGAGGCTCGGAAAGGAACCGACTCCCAGCGTCCGTCCTTCTTCTTGCGCTCCACATGGAGAACGACATTGGGCACTCTGACGCCAGAAAAATAGTTTGGCTCGTCGTATCGCCAATCGTCCACGGTCAAAGGCTCAAGCGTGTTCTGATCCTCAACACTCTTGGTGATCACAACGAGATCGAAGGTGACTATCTCGCGAAGGGTGAACACCGGATTGACCTTGGACATCGGCAGCTCGACCTTCATGGAGCGCTCGGTCTGCTGAGCCTGAGCTGTAAAGGTGAAGCAGGCTAGGATGAAAAAGAGAGCGGCTTTCATGGATGGGTAGAACGGACCGGATCAGGCGGCGTGGAGTGAATGGAGTGGAACTTGGGGGAGCTGGCAAAGGACTCGATGACACGACAGATGCCGTGCGAGCCGCTGCCTGCATCCGTTTTGTGCGGCTTAGTCCTGGAGACTGGGTGGGGGTGCAAAAGCTGTGTCTTCATCGTCGAACGATTTGAAAGCTGTCGATGAGGGCGTCAATCAGTGGAACCACCTCTGGCACATCCTCTAACGGTATGATGAACTCAAACTTATGCATGCCGAACATCTGCCGGAGGTAGGTGTCTGAGATGGGGGCGTCGATGGGATGACAGATACGATGCAAGCCGTGGTGTGCATGCGTTTGCGGTGTTGCTGTGCGGCGTGGATGGCCTGGTGGATTCCATGGTTGCACCGGGGGCTGCATGGGTTTGTAATACCTGTGACCATGAAATTTTGGAAGGATCTGTTTGATGGCGACTTGATACTGGGCGCTCTGGAAAAAGTCGCTTTGGCTGTGGCTGGGGGCTTCGCTATAGCGTTTATTCCCTTTTTGCGGCACTGGCTGGTCTATCTTCTTTGGGGCCCCTGTCTTGCCATCGTCTTTGTGTGGCTTTACTCGGCCCCAAGCCATTACGATGCCGAGTCCGAAGATGCCGAATCCTCAGTGGACCTTAAAAAGGGGCTTGTTGTCGGTTTGGCGCATTTGCTGGCGGTCTCTTTGGTGTGGAAGTTTGTGATGAGCCGGATCGCTGAGGTTTGAGGTCAAGGGAATGGCGGAGGTGTCGTCCGCGTTGGGGCCTCTTTTAGACCAACTCTCAAAAATCTTGTCACATTGCCCGGGCGGCGGAGCGGCCCCATTGGCTGCGTTAGTCGCTTGCCTGTTATTTTCAAATAGCAGACGGCGCTCCCGCCTTGCCACTGGGGCCGCTGCGCTCGCCGGTTCAATATGACAATCTTTTCGAGAACTGGTCTAAATGTCTTGCAAAGGATCGCCGTTCAGAAAATGCCGGCGGTGAAAGGTTCTCGAAACAATCGGCTGTGATTCGATGAATGATGATGAAAAAAGCGTGCTTTCTGCGACGAGGCCTGTGAGGTGGAAACGCTTGGTCTGGGGCGGTGTGCTTTTGCTTTTTTGTTATGCGGGGTCGTACGCCGTCAATACTTGGGGCGGGGGCTACTGGGACAGGCTTGAACGGGATGGGAAGGACCGATATGGCTTCGGGCTGAGCATGCCGACGGCCTTGTTGTGGCAGCCTCGGTTTGGGTATTGGACGCCGTTTTCTTCGGATGCGATCGGGCTGTTTTTTTCGCCGCTGATCCGGCTGGATCGCCGGTTCGTGCATGGGACGCATTATGCGACGGATGCGGGTTTTGAGGCGTGGATGAATAGCCGTGCGGTGGATGAGTGGCATCCGCTTTTTAGGGGGCGACTTTTAGAGATGAGAGGGCGGAATGGGGGCGATGACGGGGGGAATGAGGTAAAATGATGCTGGGTAAAATGATTTGGAGTTTGAGGGCTGGGGGATTTTATTTTTTGTTTTGTTCATATACCACGAAGAACCAGAATGTATTGGGGAAGGTTTTTTGTGGGCGAGGGGCGTGGGCAATGAAATGATTGCGCAATGGATTTTTTGCGTGCGGCTATAATAGGGATGGCCGGTCGAGATTGAAAATATCAATCTGCTTGCTCGCGAAAAGGTCTTCCAGCGCATCGCTGCCGTTTGATTCTGCAAATCGATATTCATTCTCTGAGACAGGCACGACCATGAGCCAAGCCACGGTCTTGTCGCTCAAACGCTGTGTTGTCAGTTTGTCCCAGAGAAAAGGGGAGGAAAAAAGCACGTGCTTCATTTCTGACCTTTTCCGATACATGCTCACGACGTCTGGAAAAATGACGCCTGGTCCAATTTTCCATTTTGAATTGATGACACAAAAGGCTGCTGTGGAGACGATGTTGGCTGCTTCTTCAAAGGCGGATCCGAATGCGGCAACAAACTCGGTGCGAAGGTCAGATCCGCTCCCGTTGTTTACCAATGAGTGGTCTGACAGGCCGATGGTGGCATGGGAGGTGACGCCCTTTTGGGGCGCATTTTCACATGACAGGATATCGACCGCACTGATTTTTTTCTCGTCCCAGTATCGGAAGACTTGAGGAGTTCCTCCAAACACGCCGACGACTGTTTTTGCCAATTGTTTGTTTGATTCAGATATTTTCACGCCTGTTTCGTGGTGAGGTGTAAGTGACCGGGAGGAGGACTTGCCGGAAGAGTAGGAGATAGCGGACGGAGGGTGAGGATGGAAATTTGTGGGGGGCTCACTCGTTCTTCTCCTGCGGATGCTCTTTCTGAAACTCCTTTACAAGTATTCGGGCTTCTTTGATCCGCTTGGAGGCTATGGCTATGGCTATGGCTTTGGCGGAGGTCAGGGCAGCGGAGGCAATGGGGGCTTCGTCTTGGTTTGCGGCTTTCTATTCGGTGTTTTTTGCGTCCTGGACTTTGGGGTAGTACCAGTCGTAAAGCTTCTTTAATTCGGGATTGTCCTGCCAGAAGGCCCAGTGGGCTTCGAGAAGCTTCTTGCACTCCCACTTGCGGTCGAGTTCATAAAGGGTGCGTGCGCGCAGCATGAGGATTCCCGGGCGGATGTTTTTCTCTTCGTTCGCAAGCTCGATGGCGCGGTCGATGGGGGGCAGGGCTTCTGCGGGCTTTTCGATTCCGAAAAGGGTGATGCCTAACAGGGTGAAGGCATCGATGTCCCGGGGGGTGGCTTTGGTGTGTTCCTGAAGCAGGCGCACGATCTCGGGGCCTTTGCTCGGACCTTGCTTGTAAAGCTCGCGCGCTTGCTCGTAGAGCGATGCATCTGCTGCGACCAGATGGGTGGCACAGAGCAGGCAGATCAACAGCAGGGGAAGGTTCATGAGGTGAGGTTGTGGAGGAGGGACGACACGGAATAGGAAGGAAGAGCCGGACCGGTTAAAGCCGGTACCACAATGCGTAGAGGCTGGTGGAGTTGGCGGAGTGGTGGAGTGGTGGAGTGGTGGAGTGGTGGAGTTGCTTGGAGGGGTGAGTTTGTGGCGGGGGGCCTTGGTCGAGGACGAGTTCGAGTAGGAGGACGAGGACGAGCCGGAATAGGGAGGAAGAGGAGGAGTAGGAGGAAGAGGAGGATGAGGAACGCGGAGTGTGAGGAGGGAGGTGTGTGAGGGGCTCACTCGTTTTTCTCCTGCGGATGCTCTTTCTGAAACTCCTTCACGAGCTTTTGGGCTGCTTTGATCTGCTTTTCGGTGAGGGTTTTTTGGAGGGCTTTGGCGGAGGTTTGGGCGGCGGGTTCGGGGTTGTCTCCGGCGGAGGCGAGGAGGTACCAGGAGAGGGCCTGGACGGGGTCTTTTTTGACGCCGGTGCCGTCGCGGTAGGCATCGCCGAGGGCGTTTTGGGAGAGGGCTTTGTTTTGCTGGGCGGCTTTGCGGTACCACTCGATAGCGGCGGCGGGGTCGGCGGGGGTGCCGAAGCCGTCCATGGTGCAGTCGCCGAGGCGATGCTGGGCCCAGGGGTGGCCCTGGGCGGCGGCTTTGCGGAACCACTCGACGGCCTGGGGCGGATCGTCGGGGAGGACTTCGGCGAGGTAGTGGGCCTGGCCGAGCTCGAACTGGGCGTCGGCAAGGCCTTGCTCGGCGGCTTTGCGAAACCAGGGGATGGCCTTGGCGGGATCTTTCGCGATACCTTCGCCGTATTTGTAGCATTCGCCGAGGTGAAACTGGGCGAGCGCGAGGCCCTGCTCGGCGGCTTTGCGGGTCCAGGAGAAGCCTTGCTGCGGATCTTTGGTGAGGCCCTTGGCCTGGCCTTTGGCGGGGCCTTGGAGGTAGGCATCTCCAAGGGCGTCCTGGGCGATGGGGAGACCCTGGTAGGCGGACCTGACGAGCCACTCGATGGCGGTGATTTCGTTTTTCTCGGTGCCCTGGCCAAGGTGGTAGCAGAGGCTGAGCTGGAACTGCGATTCGGCATGGCCTTTTTCGGCGGCTTTGCGATACCACTCGAAGGCTTGGGCGGGGTCCTTCTCAAGGCCTGTGCCGCTGGTGTAGCACTGGCCGAGGGCGAACTGCGCGGGGGCGTGGCCTTGGAGGGCGGATTTGCGATACAGGGCGGCTGCGGCGGCTTGATCGACGGGCATGTGATCGCCTTTGAACTGGGCGTTTCCGAGCTCGTACTGGGCGCCGTAGTGGCCGTGCGCGGAGGCTTTGGTGAGCCAGCGGATGCGGTCGGCGCTGTCTGTGCTGTGGAAGAGGGCCATGCTGTACTCAGCGGTGGGGTAGTCCTGGTCTGCGGACTTGCGGGTCCATTCGGCGGCTTTTTCGGGATCTTTGGCGAGGGCGGTGCCGGAGCCGAGGCGGTAGTAGGAGCCGAGATCGTACTGGGCGATGGCGAGATTTTGTGCGGCGGCTTTTTTGAGCCAGCTGATGCCGGTGGCGGTGTCCCAGGAGGTGCCGCGGCCTTTGAGGAAGCAGTGGGCGACGCGGAACTGCGCGCGGGAGTGGCCCTGCTCTGCGGCGCGGAGCTGCCAGTCATAGTACTCCACCTCCTCCAGGGCGTAGTGCTGGGCGAGGAGGTACTGGGCGTGGGCGGTGCCTTTTTCGGCGGCCTGGAGCAGCCATTTTTCCGCAGCGACGGGATCGGGGGTGTAGTGCGGGCTCTGGAGGTAGCGGGGGTCTGCGGCGCCGAATTCTTCTGCCAGAAGCTGGTATTTCCTAGCAGCGGCGCTGTCCTGCGGGAGGCCCTGGCCGCTCTCATAGAGCTGGCTGAGGGTGCGGAGGGCATTGGCGTCTGCGAATTCGGCGGCATAGCGCAGCCAGAAGGCGGCGGTGGCGGGGTCTTTTTCCACGCCTTCGCCCTGGAGGTAGCAGAGGCCGAGGTGATAGCTGGCGGTGGCATTGCCACGGTCTGCAGCGCGGCGGAACCATGAGGCGGCGGCGGCGGGGTCTTTGTCCACACCGATGCCCTGCTGATACATGAGGCCGAGCTCGAGCTGGGCGGCGTCGCGGCCCTGGGACTCGGTGCTGGTGCTTTCGGCGGCTTTTTGAAACCACTCGATGGCGGTGCCGATGTTTTTGGAGACGCCCTGTCCATTCTGGTAGCAGAGGCCGAGCTGATACATGGCGTGGGTGTAGCCTTGGTCGGCTGATTTGCGCAGCCAGTCGAGCGCGGCGGAGTAGTCGGGCTCGGTGCCGCGGCCGCGGAAGCAGGCGACGCTGAGGTAGTACTGGGCGTAGGACTGGCCCTGGGTGGCGGCGCGGCGGAACCAGGTGACGGCGGTGGCGGGATCGAGCGGGGAGCCGCTGCCTTTCCAGTAGCTGAGGCCAAGGCGGTACTGGGAGTAGGGGAAGCCTTGGTTGGAGGCTTTGAGAAACCACTGCACGGCCTGCTCGGGATCGTAGGGGACGCCTTCTGCGTTCATGTAGCAGAGGCCGAGGCGGTTCTGCGCATAGGCGTCTTCCTGCGCGGCGCCTTTGCGAAACCATTCGATGCCGGCGGCGGGGTCCTTGGTGACGCCGATGCCGTCCAGGTAGCAGATGCCGAGGCGGAACTGCGCGGTGCTGAGATTCTGCTTTGCGGCGAGCTGGAACCAGCGGACGGCGGCGGCGGGGTCTCGCGCGATGCCGACGCCATCGCGAAGGTGCTGGCCGAGGGCGGTCTGGCCGTAGGGCTCGCCCTTTTCGGCGGCTTTGCGATACCATTTGATGGCTTCGGCGAGGTCTTTCGGCACGCCTTCGCCGGTGGCGTAGGCATTGCCGATGCCGTAAAAGCCGAGGGGGTCCTGTTTGTTGGCGGCGAGCTGGAACCACCGCAGCGCCTCCCTGCCATCGCGCGGTGCGTAACGGCCATCGCAGAGGGCGAGGCCGAAGCGGCTCTGGGCCCTGGCATCGCCCTGCTCGGCGGCTTTGCGCAGCCACTGCATGCCGACGGCTGGGTTCTTCTTCACGCCGTCTCCTTTGAAGTAGGCGTCTGCCGCGGCGAGCTGGGCCTGGAGGTGGCCCTGAATGGCGGCTTTGCGATACCACTGCATGGCATCTTCTGGCACTCTGCGGGTGCCTTTGCCTTCGTGGATGCGCTGGGCGAGGGCGAACTGCGCGGCGGCATCGCCCTTTTCAGCGAGCTCTCGGAGTTCGGCGATGGGGGTGGTGTCGGAGGCGGGGGCTGTGGGTGTGGCTGTGGGGACTGGGGTGTCGTGCTTGGATGGCTCGGGCTGCTGCGCCGGGGCTGCTGATGCGGCGAGGAGGAGCAGGCTGAGGAGGAGCGCGCTGAGGGCGAGGGGCTGCGGGGCTTTGGAGTGAGTCATCATGGGGCCGAGGTGATGAGCGAAGCAGGGAGGGGGGAGCAGTGACAAGATTAAAGCTGGAAACGGAGTGGCGGCCTACGGAACACACGGAACAAACGGAAAATCAGACAAAGATCCCCGGGTGTGCAGCGGGCGATTCATTCTCGTTTTTAGGTTAAAGCTAGGCGGAGAGATGGGCGAAAAAATGGGCCGGAGGGGTGGCCGCAAGAAGGCGCAAAAGGGACGCAAAAAGGGGGGGTGGTTTTGGCGGGTGTGTGGATGGATGGGGGGAGGATCGAGGACGAGGCGGACAGGGAGGAAGAGGAAGAGGAAGAGGAAGAGTCGGATGGGCTGCTGCGGAGTCGCGAAGCGAACCCCGAACTACGTACGAAGAGGCTGGCGCAGGGGCGAAGTGGTGAGATGCTTTGAGGCGCGGATTGTGGCGGAGCGAAAGGAGCGAGGACGAGTTCGAGTAGGAGGACGAGACGAGAGGGACCCGTTCTTTGCTCTGCGAGCTGCGAAGGGCTCGCTGCGCGAGGGAGATCACTTGGCGTGGGATTTTTGGAACTCCTGGACCATGCGCTCGGCTTCTTGGATTTGTTCGGGGGTGAGGGATTTTTGGAGAGTGGTGGCGGAGGTGAGGGCGGCGGGTCCTTTTTGGGCGGCGGCGAGGAGATACCAGTGGAGGGCGGTGACGGGGTCTTTCCCGACACCTTTGCCGTCGCGGAAGGCATCGCCGAGACGGTTTTGGGCGAAGGGGTCGTTCTGGTCTGCGGCTTTGCGGAGCCATTTCACGGCTTCGGCTGCGGCGTATTCATTGGCGGCACCGAGGTAGAGGGTTTCGCCGAGGGCATACTGAGCCATGGCATAGCCTTGCTCGGCTGACTTGCCCAGCCAGAGGAGGCCTTGCTTGACGTCTTTCTCCACGACTTCGCCGCGCAGGTAGTCCTGGCTGAGGACGAACTGGGCGTGGGGATGGCCCTGCTCGGCGGCTCTGCGGTTCCACCGATGTCCTTCTTTGAGGGACGTTGGCACGCCATCGCCCGTGGCATAGCATCCGGCGAGGGCGTTTTGGGCGACGGGATAGCCCTGATGGGCGGCTCTGGTCAGCCACTGGATGGCGGTGGGGAGGTCTTTGTCCACGCCGTCTCCCATGCGGTAGTGCAGGGCGAGTTCATACTGGGCTCTGGCCTCGCCCAGTTCGGCGGCCTGGCTGTACCAGTGCACGGCCTGGGCGGGGTCTCTGGGGGCGTCTATGCCATTGGAATAGATGGAGGCGAGGGCGAACTGCGCGACGGTGTTGCCCTGGTTGGCGGCTTTGCGAAACCAGGCGATGGATTGCTCCATGTCCTTGGGAGCGCCTTTGCCTTCATGGTGGGCATTGCCCAAGGTGAACTGTGCCATGAGAGAGCCGTGATCCGCGGCGCGGCGCAGCCAGTTGAGGAAAGCTGCTGCGCTGGTGCTGAAGTGTTTGCTCATGGCGAACTCGGCGGGTGCGTAGCCCTGGAGTGCGGCTTTGTGTTCCCAGTTCCGCGCCTCCTCGAGATCGTTGGCCACGGCATTGCGCTGCCGGAAGTGGCCACCGAGCTCGTGCTGGGCGATGGCGAGGTCCTGGTCTGCGGCTTTGCGCAGCCATTGCAAGCCTGCCTCGCGGTCTCCGGCTGTGCCGCTGGCTTTGAGGCAGCATTGTGCGACCCTGTACTGGGCGTGGCGATGGCCCTGCTCTGCAGCTTTGAGATTCCACGTGTAGTATTCCACATCTTCGAGGGCGAAGTTTTGGGCGAGGGCAAACTGGGCCTGAACCTCTCCCGCCAAAGCGGCTGCGCGGGTGAGCTTTTCGGCGGCGACGGGGTCGGGGGTGTAAGCTGGGCCGTGAAGGGCCTGAGTGTCTGCCAGGCGAAGCTGCGCGGCTTCTAGAGCGAACTTGCTGGCGGCGGCTTCGTCCTGCGGGATGCCATCGCCGCCCTTCGAGTAGAGCTCGCTGAGGGCGAAGAGGGCATCGGAGTTGCCGAGTTCGGCGGCGTAGCGGATCCAGAAGAGGCCGGTGCCGGCGTCTTTGATCACGCCCTTTCCCTGGAGGAAGCAGAGGCCGAACTGGTGGCAGGCGGCCGGGTAGGCGCGGAGGGCGGCTCTGCGGAAATAGCTGGCTGCGAGGGTGGGATCTTTCTCGACAACGATGCCCTGCTGATGGCTGAGGCCGAGCTGGTACTGCGCGTCCTCGCGGCCGTGGCCGTCGGTGCCGGGCTGCTCGGCGGCTTTGATGAACCACTCATGGGCCGTGGCGGCATTCTTCGCCACGCCCTGACCCTGCTGGTAGCGCATGCCGAGGAGGTACTGGGCGGTGACGTAGTCCTGCTCGGCGGCGCTGCGGAGCAGCTCCATGGCGGTGACGCGGTCTTCCTCTGCGCCGCGGCCCTGCCACAAGGCCACGCTGAGGAGGAACTGGGCGAAGGCTTCGCCACGCTTTGCGGAGAGGCGCAACCAGTGGACGGCCTTTTCTGGATCTGCGGGCACGCCATCGCCTTTCCAGTAGCAGAGTCCCAGGAGGTATTCAGCATAGGAGTAGCCCTGCTTCGCGGCTTTGCGATACCACTCCATGCCGGCGGCTTTGTCCTGCGGCACCTGGTCTCCATTCATGTAGAACATGCCCAGCCGGGTCTGCGCGGGGGGATGGTCCAGCTCGGCGGATTTGCGCACCCACTCGAGGGCCTTGGCTTTGTCCTTGGGCACTCCGTTACCGTCCGCATAGCAGAGGCTGAGCTGAAACTGGCCGGTGGCAAAGTTTTGCTGCGCCGAGGCGAGGAGCCAGCGGACGCCCTCGGCGGGGTCTTTTTCGACGCCTTTGCCCTCCAGATAAAGGTAGCCGAGGGAAGTCTGCGCATGGGCATCGTTCTTCTCGGCGGCTTTGCGATACCATTTGAGGGCTTCGGCCATGTCCTGCTTTTCGCCTTCGCCGGTGGAATAGGCGTGGCCGATGCCGAACATGCCGAGGGGATCGCCCTGCGCTGCGGCGAGGCGGAACCACTTCAGGGCTTCGGCGAAGTCTTTCGGACCTGCGCGGCCCTCGGCATAGGCGAGCCCAAATTCGGCCTGCGATCTGGCGTGGCCCTGCTCGGCGGCTTTGCGCATCCATTGAAAGGCGACGGGGAAGTTCTTTTTCACGCCATCGCCGGTGAAGTAGGCGGTGGCTGCGGCGGCCTGGGCGAGGACGTGGCCCTGATTGGCGGCTTTGCGATACCACTGCAAGGCCTCGGCGGGCTCTGCGGGGAGGCCATCTTTACCCTCATGGTAACGCTGGCCGAGGGCGAACTGCGCGGCGGCATCGCCCTTCTCAGCGAGAGTGCGGAGATCGGCGATGGGGGTGGTGGCGAAGGGGGAGGCTGTTGGAGACGTGGGTGTGGGTGTCGGTGTGCCTGGTGCTTCGGCTTTGGCCGTGGGGGCTGATGTTGGTGCTGAGGGCTTTGGTACCTGGGCCGAGACGGGGAGCGCTGAGGGGAGGCTCAGAAGGAGCGCGGTGAGTGCGAAAACCTGCGGGGCTGTGGAGGAGGATGTCGTCATCATAGAGCCGAGGTGAGGAGCGAAGCAGGAAGAGGGGTGAGTTACAAGTTTTTGGTACGAGTTTTGGATGGTGGATGGTGGATGGTGGATGGTGGATGGTGGATGCTGGGGCGCAGGCGTGGGGCGGAGCTTTATGAGGACGCTGCTGGTGAGGTGCAGATGTGGCGAAGCGATGGGTTTGCTTCCCGGTTTGCGTGCGGTGAACCCAGGGGAGCACTCGCTAACGCTCGGCACCCCTGGGCTGAAATACGGAAGGCCGTTGGCCTTCGAGGCAATGGGGGGCACACCGACCGCGTTGCTCAGCTATTTACTTTTAACGCCTTCATCCTTCTTTTTGGCGGCATCCCGATCTGCATTCGCCTTTGCAAAAAGAACGGCCAAGCGCGGAAAAGCGTCAGTGGCGGCTATTTTCATCAGTCCGTCGTACATGAGGACTCCTTTCATCGGCTTCAAGTTTCTGGCATCAATCTTTAAATTTCTGATTACTTCGCGGGCGTCGGCATAAGTATAACCTTCGAAGAAAAACAAACCTGCTTTTTTCTGCTCCTTAAACCAGCAGAGCATTAGGATAGAGTGCTGAAAGTTTTGACCGAACGCGATGTATGACTCCTCCTTCCATAGAGGGTAGGCGTCTTGAGCGTGAGTTCGGACGTATTCATCATCATTTTCCTCCAGCAATTTGAGCAATAACAAATGCTTTTCTAAGGCAAGATTGACCAGTTCCTCTGTGCAGTCGGCTGGAATAAAATCCGCGCATTTATGGCTCACGAAGTCCTCAGCATTCGCCAGTTGCGTCGTCGAACAAAAGCCGATGAAGAGAATTGCTTTGATGATTGAGTTCATGGGTGTGATGCATTCTTCCAAAGGTATGACGCAATGCTCACTCCTTTGCAGAGGCTGGGAGGAGAGGGGCTTTTTGGCGGATCAGGGTCAGGGCCTGCTGGGTGCGGGAGCGAACGGTGGGGCTGGGGTCTTGAAGCAGTGGCCGGAGGGCCGCGACGGCTTCGGCTGCGGTGCCGTGGGCCTGATGTCCAAGAGCGAGAAGGAGGTGGCATTTGACGGCGTCGTCCTTGGAATCGTGGAGCAGCTGCAGCAGGTCGGGGATGACTGCATCGGCGGCCTGCTGGCTGATGCCTCCCAACACATCCACGGCGGCAACCTGCACTTCTCTGCTTGAGTGCTGGAGCAGCGGGAGCACCGCACGGGCCACGGCGGGAGCCTGCTCACTGCCGATGCTGTGGAGAATCTCCACGGCGTTCTTCCGCAGCCCGATGTCGGTGGTTTGAAGCATGGGCAGCAGTTCTGGGATGAAGGGCGCTGCCCGCCCGCCCATGCGGCGCAGCACATCTCCGGCGAGAGATGCCGTCCAGAACTTCGGATGCCTGAGCAGAGGCGGCAGGTCTCTGGCCAGGGTGGGCACGGCTTCCGGGCCGAGTCCGGCCAGCTGGTAGATCGCGACGTGGCCACCGCCTTCGCACAGCAGCTCCAGCAGCGCACTGGTGACCTCGGGGGTGTATTTCGGCCCCATCTTCTGGAAGAGTTCGCACGCGGAGCTAATGTCTGATTGCTCTGCTTCGGGATCCAGGGTCACCAGTGCCTGGAAGCATTCTTCGTAGGTGCCTCCCAGGTCTATCAGCGCTTCGGCTGCGTAGCATCTTGTTGCGAGGCTGCGGTCCTGCAGCAGCCCCCGCATGGCGGAGAGGGCTGCGGGTCTGGCCGTCTCATCCAGCGCCACCACTGCGTATGCGGCACGGTATGCCACGAAGAAGTCGGGATCACGGAGCAGGGGCAGGACGTTCTGGACGGTCCCTGGAGAGGCGGCCTTGCCCTGTAGCCGCAGGGCATGCAATGCATCGCCTCTCACCCCGGCATCAGGGTCGCGGAGCAGGGGCAGGATGGCCTGAATGACCTCTACAGGTGCGAACGGGCCCTGCGCTCCCAGTGCGACTAAAACAGCCCCTCTTACGCCGTCGTCGTTGTCATGGAGCAGGGGCAGCAGCTCCGGCGTGTAGGTGGCTGCGGCGTTGCCGGCAAAGCCCAGCGCTTCTACCACGAGGAATCTCACCCTGTCGTCAGGATCCTTTAGCAGCGGCAGCAGTGCCGGGAGCATCTTGGGAAAGGAAGCGGGCGTCATCACCGCCGAGGCACATAGTGCTCCCCATTTCACGTCTGGATCAGCGTCCTGCAGCAGTGGCAGAAGCTCTTTGTCTGTGATAAAACGTGGACTGACCCAGCTCAGATTTCTCATGGATAAGATCGCCGTGTGGCGCACTTTGGGGTCTGCATCCCGCAGCAGCGGCAGGAGGGCTGGACCCAGTGTGGGGATGGGAGTCTTATCGTTCAGCGTTTCGAGCACTTTGATCACGTCGCACCTGACCTCAGCGGAGGGGGCCTGCAGCAGCGGCAGCAGGGCTGCTGCTACCTGGGGCGTGGCCTGCGTCTTCTCGCCGATCTCCCTCAAAACCTCCACGATGCGGCGCTGGTCAAGGGGGCTGGCTTCTTTGAAAAAGGACAGCACTTCATCGATGAGCGCAGGAGCGTCCACCCTGCTGATCTGCACGAAGGCCTTCATCACCTCCAAATCGGCAACTCTTTGGAAGGTGTAATGGCCCAAACTCAGCGACGGCAGCAGCTTGTGAACATGGGGGATGGCGGCCCGGCCCAGTTGCCCCAATGCCATTCTTGCGCTCGCTTGAAGGTGCATGTTGCGATTCTGCAACAGTGGCAGAAGCAAGCCCAGAACGTGAGGGGCGTCCTCCTCACGGGAGATTTTTACCAGCGCTTCCACCACCGCTACACACACTTCGTTGTTCGTGTCTTTCAGCAGCGGCTCCAGCGCCGGGATGAAGGGCGCGGCCCCCGGACCCATGCGGCCCAACGCCTTTACGGCGCGATACCTCGTCAAATGATGGGAGCCTTGGAGCATTGGAATCAGCTCGCCGGCATGCGCCTGAGACTCCGGGCCGATTTTGTCCAGCGCCTCTGCAGCACTGCCTTGCAGGGTCAGGTGGGTTATGTCGGAATAGATGTAAAGATCAGAAACCCGGGCACTGTACTCCTGCCGCAGGTATGGCAGCACGGCCTGGAACACCGCGGGAGGGCAGCCCTGCACCACTTCTCCGAGTGCGGCTGCGGCGGTGCCGCGCAGGTCTGCATCTGCATGGTGCAGCAGCGGCAGGAGGTCCTCCATTTTCAGGCAGTGACGCGCCCAATGCTTCTGCAGGCAGGACTCAAGCGCCTGGAGACGCACCGGAGTGGAGGCACCTGCCAATGCTGCACGGATGGCCGCGATCTGCTCAGGCTCCGGCTGCGATGAGTCTGCTGCTTTCTTTTTTTCCGCCGTGGCTTCTGGGGCTGCAGCTCCGCACAGCGTGCCTGCAGTACCGAGCGAGAGGAGGCTCAGCAGCCACACGCGGCGCAAGAACAGGTGAAATGCCATGCGTGGCATTCGAGCAGAAGTTGCCGGGCCAAGGCAATCACTAAGATGAAGAATGTGGGTGCGTGAGGTGGCGGGGGCCTTTGACTCCTGAAGAGATTCGTGGGCGGAGGATGTGGTGCGGGCTGCTGCGCTGGGGCTGTGAGCGGCAGGGCGATGAGGACGCTTTCTCTATGAGTACAGAGCCGTCACGAGCTGCTGGGCGGCCTGCTGGGGGAGGGTTTGAATGGTGGCGTGGAAACGGGTGCCGCTGTCTTTGACCCATTCGCGCAGGGTGTGGGCTTCGCGGGACTTGGTGTCGAAGCTGGCCTCCCACAGAATTTGCGGCGCTCCGGGACGGAGGACTTTGCAGTGAGTGTGAAGGACGGGGCGCAAGGTGTGGGTGCCTTCGAGGAGGCAGCTGAGGTGCAGTTCGATCACGGAGTCCACTCCGGTGCCGGCCAGATCGGGGTAGGCATAGGTGCGGGAGTAGGCGGGGGCGTTCTGGGGTGGAGAGGGCGGGACGAGGCGGACGGGGGAGGCTCCGTGCTGCCGGGCTGCGAGGTTAAACGCGGAGAGATATTGGTCTGTCCACTCGGTTTCGCCGTGGCGGCCGCGGGAGATGACGCGGGCTTTTTGGAGGTCGGCAGCGGAGGGCTGCTTGTGGGCGGCTCTGCCGGCGGTGGCACGCAGCAAAACGAAGGGAAAGAGCGCCAGCCCGACCAACTGCCAGGGGCCGGTGCCCTGGCCGTCGAATGTGGATTCATATTTTTCCATGGTATCGCCCTCCCAGATTGAGTCATCGCCGTCCTGCAGGATCCAGGCGCAGCCGCTGCCAGAAGGGAGGCTCATGGAGAGCGCGGGGCGCCGGAGCAGTTTCTGAAAGCCGTTCTTCGGGGGTGCGGGGATATACCCGTCGGTTTTCTTTGAGGCGCACTGGCAGAGCAGGCTGCCGGCCAGGGAGGCGATGAGGCTGCGGAGCGTGACGCGCCCGTCGCGATGACTCGAAGGAACCTTGGCGTGGAGCGGCATCCTTCCTTTTACGTGGAAAGATGGTGCGGTTTTCATGGTGCTTGCTGTTAAAAAAGAGTGGGAAAGGCGGGATAGTCTAGCTGCGGCTTTGCCACGCTTCATTCGGAAATTGGGCCGATGGGGGCCCTGGAGCGTGAGGTGGATTTTCAGCGGGCGTAGAGCGAGGCCACGAGCTGTTGCGCGGCCTGCTGCGGGAGTGTTTGCACTGTCGCACGGAATCGCGTGCCGCCGTCTTTGACCCATTCCCGGAGGGTGTGCGCCTCCTGGGACTTGGTGTCGAATGCGGTCTCCCACAAGGTGCGCGCGTCTCCCGGGCGGCGGACGTGGCAGTAGGTGTGTAGCACTGGCCGCAGGGTGCGGGAGCCTTCAAACCGGCAGCTGAGCTGCAGATCGATCACGGCACCCACGCCTGTGCCTGCGAGATCGGGGTAGGTGTAGAGATCCACGAAACCTGGGGACGCGGTCTGGGATGTACGCGGCGGTACGATGCGGACGGAGGTGGCTCCGTGCTGAGCGGCAGCGGCCTTGAATCCGGACTGGTAATGTTTGACCCAGTCTGCGGCGTTGTGGCGGTCCTGGCAAATGTCCCTGGCCTGACCGCGCTCGTCTTCGGAAGGTTTTTTGTAGGTGGCATTGTAGGTCATGACACCCAAAAAGAGTGCGGGAGCGGCCATCAGACAGGCGACCAGTTCCTGCCCGGATCCTGCACGGCTTAAATCCAGATCATAGTCTGCCAGCGCATCGCTGTCCGAGAGGATCCACGAAGAGCCGGAGCCGGTGGGGCGGCTGATGGACAGAGCAGGACGTGTGAGCAGCTTTCGAAGGCTTTTGTCTGGGGCGACGGGCAGGTACACATCGTTTTTTTTGAAGGCGCACTGGGACAGCAAGGGGCCGGCGAGCGAGGCCATGAAGCCGCGGCGCGTGAGGCGCGTGGCGCGGCCGGTGGGAGGAGTGGAACAAGCCGTGGCTTCGTGTGTACTGAGTGCTTCGGACAAGGATGGGATGGTCTTCATGGCGGCTGCGATTTGATTTTTTGGGAAGGGCATTGCACATGCGCCTTCACCTTCACCACGCTTCATCCGGATGTGCGGAGGGATGGTTACATGAAGAGTGGAACAATCTGCGGGGCCGGTTATCCTGACGATCCTATGATGTGGTGGAGACGGACGCCGGCGAAGATTTTGGAGCAGCCTGAGGCGCGTGGGCGGTGAATGAGCTGTACTCGCGCATCAAGGGGGATCGCACGTTTGCGCAACTTTCACGGGCGGAGCAGGTGCTGGTGCTGACGGTGAGGCTGGAGCGTGAGGTGCTGAATGGGACGGTGTGGCAGTACATGAGCAACTCGTCCGGGGATCTGTTTGATAATGCGGTGCGGGCGCTGGATGAGATCGGCGCGGATGAATGCAGCGGTGCTTTGAGTGAGATCGCCACGTGGTTTGAGGAGGGGGTGGTGCCGAGGGAACGTGCGGCGCGGAATGTGCAGATGGCGGGGATCGAGGATGGGACGACGGAGATGGAGCTGGAGAGGCGTGTGAGGGAAGTGAACGACAAGCTGAGTGAGGGGTTTCCGAAGATGACCAGGCTGCTGGTGGAGTATTTGAAGGGGAGGGTGGAGGAGATCAGGTGAGGGGCGTTGGGTGGTAGTTTGTGGTATGGGGAGTGTGGAGGGGCCCGCTGTTTGTCTGGCGAATGCTCGAAGGACGGCGAACCTTTTAGACCATGGGGCAGGCTTTTTCAGAACTGAGCTACCTCCAAAACGGCGGCGGCTTGCTTGGGGCTGGAGGCGAGGGTGAGGGAGTCGCGGAGAAGCTGGCGCTCGGCGGTGGTGGGGAGGTGGGCGTCGAGCTGGGAACGCCAGGTTTCCGCAGCGGATTGGCCGGAAGACGCTTCTGGAAGACGGGATGTGCGAAGCGGGCGATGGGTTCGCTTTCCGGATTGGATGCGGGAACCCAGGGGAGCACTCGCTAACGCTCGGCACCCCTGGGCTGCATGACGGAAGGCCGTTGGCCTTCAGGACAGAGGCATGGGTCTAAAGGGCGATGAACTTTTTCAGGGGAGCCGCAGACCGGTGGAGCCAATGACGATTCGTCTTAACGAAGAGGCGTTCATGGCTGGGAGCACTTTCGGAAACTTAGTGATTCGAATGAACGTTGTAAGGGGATTCTGTCACTCCGTGAAACGATGAACCGCAGGCGATTACTTGTCATTGGAGGGTTGATTTATCTCCTGGTTTCGGGCGCGGCTTATTTGCTCGTTTCGAATCGGTGGCGTGGTTTAATGAACGCCAAGCCGATGGAATTGACCACCAATCAAATTGTGCAGCTTCGTAGTGAGGGAAGAGTTTTGCCGGGGATGACCAAGGCGCGGGTGATTGAGCTGGCCGGGCTGCCTTACAACCCGGTGGAGGAGGACGTTTGGATCTGGTCGTTCGACATGCGCCGGCCTTCGGCACCGAGTTCGTGGAGAAAATATGGAGACGGTGGTGCGTTGTTTTTGGTTTTTGAGGATGGGAAGACGATTTCAACCTTTTGTGCCTCGGGCTCGGCATCGCCCCAGGAATTGTATGCGGCGAAACGGGGCGTTGAGGAGGGGAGGGTGCCTGAGCGTTATTGTCTGGAGGTCGGACGGAAATGAGGGGAGTGCTGTGGTAGGTTATGGTTGTTCGTGGTATGCGGTGGGCTGGGTTCCGGAGGGTGGGAACACGGATGGCACGGATTGACACGGATGCCGGAGGCTGGGGGAAAGAGGGAGGATCTTGGCTGGGGAAGGGCCGGAGATTTTCAACGCAGAGCACCCGAACTCGAGGCGGCTGGATCGTGAAATGGGGAGAAGCTTGTGCGAGCTTTTTTGTGAACCGCTCGCACGAAGGAAGCTTCCAGATTCCGGCTAAAGCCGGTACTACAAAACGAAGAACCAGAGCCGGACGGGCTAAAGCCCGAGCCGAGTGAAACGAGACAGACGAACGTAGTGAGTCCGAGGGGTGGGCAAAGCGAATCAACTACGTACTAAGAAGCAGGTGCAAGTGGCGAGTTAGTTTATAACTTATAACTTATAACTTACAACTCCGAGCGTGGCGTTGGGATCGAGGACAGTCGAGCGACGCGAATCAACTGAGAGTAGGAGGACGAGAACGAACAAGAGGAGCCGAAAAAGGGAAGAAGAGGGGGCAAGTTTATGCCTTCCGTCCTCAAGGAAAGAACGGCGGGGAAAATCCAAAGCTTCTTTCAAATGGATCTTTTTCGCCACAGCTTGCATTCCATAGCATGGCAGCCACCCCAAGGATTATTCGAAGATAGGATGACGTAGGTTGCGTTGGGGTGAAAAGGCTCTGATTCGAGCCTGTTTTTTCTGTGCTACATCAATCTACTGCGGCGTTTTTTTTGAAAAATGGGTTATTCTTTCCATGGCAAATCTGGCTTAGTGTCATCGGACCAGCCACGGATTCGGTCTAATGTACTCTTGATCTCAGACCGCAACCGAATGTTTTTCACCAACGGGTATTTGTAATGAATATCCCTCAGCCCGGGAGGATGTCCAGCCTCACCAATCCAGAAGGTCGCTGGGTTTAAAACGTCTATGGCGAGGTATGGCTTCATTTGGTTTAGTTTGGCAAGCAAATGTTCAACGCCTTGATCACCCGCCCCTAGAAAAACCCCATCGAAATAATATTCGAACGACTCATACCCCTCTAACACGATCTCACCCCCTGCAATATCATGATTCGGGTACACTCCAACGGTGATTGTCGATTTACTTTTTGAATCAGCGACACCTTTCCCCTCCGTGAATGTGCATGTTTTTACCCAATCCCAAACCATGATGGGAAGAAGAACGGCAATCAAAAGAATGGAAAATATTTTCAGGGTTCGTTGCATGCCGATTTAATCAATGCCGTTAGCGTTCTATCATTTTGACTGGATCTGGTGCTGAGGTCGGTGCAACGCAGCATAAGAAGGTGCCAGGCGTTCTGCGCCCAGTTGGAAGACTTAAAAGTCATCTGCAATCTGGTCTTCAGTGCAATAGGCGAAGAGGGCTAGTAGTAGGCGGACGAGGACGAAGAAGTCGAGCCCGAAAAGGGAGGAAGAGGAAGAGGAAGAGGAAGAGGAAGAGGAAGATTACTTGGCGTGTTGTTTCTGGTACTCCTGGAAGAGGTGATGGGCTTGGGCGAGTTGCTTGGGGGTGAGTTCTTTTTTGAGGGTGGCGATGGCGCTGGTGGTGGCGGTGGTGATGGTGGCGGTGGTGATGGTGGCGGGGGGGGCTTTGGCTTTTCCTTTGGCTTTGTCCTTTGGCTCTTCCTTGTCTTTGTCCTTTTCCTTTTCTTTGTCTGGATCTTTGGCGTTGTTTTTGGCGGTTTCTTTGACGGGGTGGGTGGTGGCGAGGATGAGGTACCACTTGAGGGAGAGGACGGGATCGCGGGGGAGGTGGGTGCCGGTTTGGAGGTTCTGGGCGAGGGTGAACTGGGCGCGGCGGTGGCCCTGATTGGCGGCTTTTTGGAGCCAGTCGATGCCGGTCTCTGTGTTCTGCATGGTGCCGCTGCCTTCGAGGTAGCACTGGCTGAGGTGGTACTGGGCGGAGGGATCGTCCTGCTGGGCGGCTTTGTGAAACCAGCTGGCGGCGGTGGTGGCGCTCCTGAGCACGCCCTGGCCGGTGAGGTAGCAGAGGCCGAGGGCGTCCTGCGCGGGGGCGTAGCCTTGCTCGGCGGCTTTGCGGCACCACTGGGCGGCTTCGGCTTCGTTTTTGGCGACGCCTGCGCCGCTGCGGTAGGCGAGGCTGAGGGAGTACTGCGCGGCGGGGAAATCCTGCTCGGCTGCTTTGCGATACCAGCGAATGGCAGCGGCGGGATCCCGCGGAATGCCCTGGCCTTCGGTGTAGTAGTAGCCGAGTTCGTACTGCGCGATGGCGGAGTCCTGCTCGGCGGCTTTGCTCATCCACCGGACGGCTTCGGCGGGGTCTTTTTTGACGCCTTTCCCCTGGTAGAGGGCGCGCGCGAGGTCGATCTGGGCGCGGGCTTCGCCGCCGGCGGCGGACTGCCGCCACCAGCGCACGCCTTCGGACTGGTCCTGGGGGACGCCTTCGCCGTGGTAGTAGGCGCGACCGAGGTAGAGGCTGGCGCCGGCTTCTCCCTGCGCGGCGGCTTTGCGGAACCAGGGGAGGGCGGCGGCGGGGTCCGGCTCCATGCCGATGCCGAGGTAGTAGGCGCTGCCGAGCCAGACCTGCCCGGCGGGGTCTCCCTGGTCGGCGGCTTTGCGCCACCAGGCGAGGGCGGCGTCTTTGTCCGGGGAGACGCCGTTGCCGTGGTAGTAGCTGAGGCCGAGGAGGACCTGCGCGGCGGCGTGGCCCTGGTCTGCGGCGGTGGTGAAGTACTTCATGGCTTCGGCGGGGTCTGCCTCCACGCCGATGCCGTCCTGATAGAAGCGGCCGAGCTCGGTCTGGGCGAGGGCGTCTCCCTGCTCGGCGGCGGCGGTGAGCCAGCGGGTGGTGGCGGCGATGTCCTGCTCCGCGAGCTCGCTCTGGGAGTGGGCTTTGCGAAACCATTGGATGGCTGCGGCGAGGTCTTTTGGAGTACCGGTGCCGGTGAAGCAGGCGCGGGAAAGGGCGAGCTGGGCGGTGGGGTCTCCCTGGTCTGCGGCTTGGCGGTACCAGCTGACAGCGGCTGCTTCATCGTGCGGGAGGCCGGTGCCGTTTTGATAGGCCTGCGCGAGCTGGATCTGGGCCTGGATGTGCTGCTGGTCGGCGGCCTGCCGGAGCCATTTGACATAAGCGGCGGGGTCGGGCTCCACGCCGGTGCCGTTGTGGTAGCACTGGGCCAGGTGATACTGGGCTTCGGGGTCGTTTTTGGCGGCGGCTTTCTGAAACCACTGCACGGCGGCTGCGGGGCTCTTCTGGATGCCGACGCCTTTGAGGTAATGGAGGCCGAGGCGGTACTGGGACTTCGCGTCTCCTTTGTCTGCGGCGAGGCGGAGCTTTTTGACGGTGGCGACGGCGTCTGGTGCGGTGGCGGTGGCGGGAGTGGAGGTGGTGGGGGAGGATGGACCGGTGCCGGAGGGGGAGGAAGAGGAGGAGGAAGAGGAAGATGAAGCGGCGGCTAGTGCTTTTGCGGCGAGTGCGGATTTGGCATCGGCATCTCCCTGGGCGGCGGCTTTGCGGTACCAGTCCTCGGCGGTGGTGGCGTCCGGGGCGAAGAACTTGCCCATGGCGTACTGGGCGGAGGCGAGGCCCTGGTCTGCGGCTCGGCGCACCCAGCGCTCGGCGGCGGCATCGTCCTTGTGAGTGCCGATGCCCTGAAAGTAGGCGTGGCCGAGCTCGAGCTGGGCGGGGGCGAAGCCCTGCTGGGCGGCTTCTTTGAACAGCGTGAAGGCGGTGTGGATGTCCTTCGGCACGAGGGTGCCCGATGCATAGGCGTGGCCGAGGGCGAGGAGGGCGTGGGGATGATTCTGCGCGGCTGCTTTTTGATACCAGAGCATGGCATCCGCCGGGTCGCGG
Organism: Prosthecobacter sp.; assembly: GCF_044222565.1. Classification (GTDB taxonomy): domain Bacteria; phylum Verrucomicrobiota; class Verrucomicrobiia; order Verrucomicrobiales; family Verrucomicrobiaceae; genus Prosthecobacter. The sequence goes on along the minus strand of NZ_JBGANA010000021.1, from coordinate 95,531 downwards.
GCAAAGTAGCGGCCCATGGCGTCCTGCGCGCCGGCGTCTCCCTGCACGGCGGCTTTGCGCGCCCATTTTTCAGACTCCACTTTGTCCTCAGGGACGCCGGTGCCGCGGAAGTAGGCGCCGGAGAGCTCCGCCTGCGCGCCGGCGTGGCCCTGCTCTGCGGCTTTGCGGATCCACTGCATGGCGGTGGCGGGGTCCTGCTCCACGCCGGTGCCGCCGCGCAGGTAGAGGGTGCCGAGCACGGCCTGCGCGGTGGCATCGCCAGAGTCTGCGGCTTTGTGGTACCACTGCATGGCGGCGGGGAGGTCTTTGGCCGTGCCCTGGCCGCCGAAGCAGGCGTGGCCCATCTCCAGCTGGGCGAGCGCGAGGCCCTGGTCCGCGGCTTTGCGCAGCCAGAGGAGGGCGTCTTTTTTGTCCTGTGCGAGATCGGCGGCCTGGGTGGGGTCTGTGATGTGGGCGGGGTCCGTGATCTGCGCGACTGCTTTATGATACCATTCAATGGCATGAGCTGTGTCCTGCGCCATGCCGGTGCCTTCAAAGCAGGCGCGGGCGAGCGCAAACTGGGCGCCGGGGTGGCCTTTTTCGGCGGCGTTGCGCAGCCACTCGACGGCACTGTCGACGTCCTGCGGCGCGCCGTTTCCGGTGAGCAGGGCGCGGCCGATCTCATACTGCGCGTGGGCTTCTCCCTTGCTGGCGGCTTTGTGAAACCAGAGGAGGGCGGCGGGGGGATTGACCTCCACGCCCTGGCCGCGGGAGTAGCAGCGGCCGAGGCAGTACTGCGCGTAGGGCAGGCCCTGCTCTGCGGCTTTGCGGTACCAGCGCGCGGCGGCGGCGGGATTTTTCGGGATGCCGACGCCCTGCAGGGAGGCGCTGCCGAGCGCGAGCTGCGCGGTGGCGCTGCCCTGGAGGGCGGCCTTCTCAAACCACACGGCGGCTTCGGCATCGTCCTTCGGCAGGCCGATGCCCCGGAAGAGCGCGGTGGCGAGCGCGAGCTGGGCCTCCATGTGGCCCTGCTGCGCGGCTTTGCGGTACCACTCGGCGGCTTCGGTGGCATCGGTGGGGAGCCCGCCGCCGGCGGAGAGGCTGAGGGCGAGGGTGTACTGCGTGGCGGGGTCTCCCTGCGCGGCGGCTTTGCGGTACCAGCGCAGGGAGTCGTCATAGTCCCGCTCCACGCCAAGGCCGACGGCGTAGATGTTTCCGAGCGCGAGCTGCGCGACATCGTCTCCCGTTTCTGCGGCGATGAGGAGCCACCTGAGGCCTTCGGCTTGGTCCCGCTTCATGCCGGCACCCTGGTAGCAGGCGCGGCCGAGCTGGGTCTGAGCCATGAGATCGCCCTGCTCTGCGGCGTCGCGAAAGGCCTGGAGCGCGGCTTTGGACTCGGGAGTCGTCGGGTCGGCGTCTTCGTCGGCGTTTTTGGCGGCTTCAAAGAACCAGTGCAGGGCATCGTAGGTGCTTTTTGGCATGCCTTCGCCATGGAAGCTGGCGGTGCTGAGCGCGAACTGCGCGGCGGGCTCGTCCTGCTCTGCGGCCTGGCGATACCAGCCGATGGCTGTTTCGAGGTCTTTCTTCACGCCGGTGCCGGTGGTGTAGAAGCGGGCCATTTTTACCTGGGCGGAGGCATCGCCATTGCGGGCCTCCACGAGCAGGCACTCGGCGGCGGGGGCATCGCCGGCGGCACCGGCTCTGCGGAAGCAGCGGAGGGCCTCTGCGGTGTCTTTGGAGACGGCGTCTGTGTCGCGAAAAAACTGGTAGCCGAGGGCGATGTCTGCCTGCGGGATGCCTTTGCGCGAGGCTTCGCGGAACCAGTACACGGCGGCCTTTTCATCCTTGGCCGTGCCTTCGCCGAGGGCGTGGGCGCGGCCATAGCTGTACTGCGCGAGGGCGTCTTCCTGATTGGCGGAACGGCGCAGCCAGACGAGGGCTTCTTTGGCGTCCTTTTCCACGCCGCCTGTGCCCTGGACGTAGCGCAGGCCGAGCAGGCGCTGCGCGGTGGCGTCTCCTTTCTCCGCGCGCGTGCGCAGGTCTTTCAGCGGGGCGGTGTCTGGCTCTGCGCCGGGAAAGCTGCCGGGGAGCGGCGGAGCGGGCAGGGGCGTGAGCTCGTGGTGGGGCTTCGGACGCGGGGCCGTGGGGGCGGGGACGGTGAGTGGGACGCTGGGGGCAGGCGCGGGCTTGGTCTCGGTGGGCGGGGGCGTGGTGATGGCCGGTGCGGCGGGCGGTGCGGCGGGGCGGATGAGATCTGTGAGCGGGGACTTGGGAAGCTCCAGCGACTTGGGGAGCGGCTTGTCGGGAGAGAAAGGATTGGGCTTCTGCGCAGGCGCGGTGGCGGGGGCAAGCAGGAACGCGACGAGAGTGAGCGCGAGGCTGAGCTGGGGGATGCGCCGCTGAGGGGAGAGAGGGGGCGCGACGGGTGCGGTGAGCGGATGGGCTTTTTCCCTATTTTCGAGGCGTGGAGGGGACGTGTCCGAAGAGGCCAGCGAAGCTTTGAGGGAGGGCATAGAACCGTGAGTGTGCAGCGAAGCGTGTAGGAAACGCGCAGTGCTGCCGGGTGTTGCATTTTGGGTGTTTTTCGGTGCGGGGCAAGTGAGGCGGGGGTGGTGGAGAAGGGAAGGTGTGGCTGCGGGTGGGAATGGAATGGCAGACCTGGCGGAGGGTTGCGGGACCAGGATGGTCCCGCTCCGGGCGGAGCTTTGCTAAGCGCGGGACTTGGAGGAGAGGGGGGCGTGCGGCGGAGACACATGCTGCCTGCTTCGGCGTGGCGGGAGGACGCTGCAGGGGGACGCGGAGTGTGAAGAAGGTGCTGGGTTTGCTGCGATGCTGCTGCTGGTGCTGAACCCAGGGCGGCGCTCGCATAGGCTCGCTTTGCCCAGGGCTACGCTAGGCCGCACCTTTGGTGCTAAAAGCTGGAGGCAAAGCCGACGATAACCCAGATTAATCAAGTGCCACGTCAGTCGATTGTGCAGCTCTCAAGAAGTGTTCCATTCGTGTGCGACGGGGTGGTTCAAGGATCCGGCCGCTCAACGCTGCATGAGTGCCCAGCGGGCCGTGTTGGTGCACGGTGTGGGTGTTGGAATGCTTCGTGCTGCTTTGTGCTTTTTCATGCTTCTTTGTGCTGATTTGTGCTGATTTGTGCTTTGCACGGCTGCATTTGAGGCCGTGATTTAAAACCGCGTGGTGAACTGGTGGACGATGACGGGCGGGGCGGATGCGTCGGTGAGGGCGCGGAGGATGCCGGCTTCGGTGTGGTGTTTGGGAACGAGAAGCCAGAGGATGATGCGGGTGTCTCTGAACTGGATGAAGACGCGGTGTTCGGTGCTGCTGGCAGCGAGCGGGAAGTTGCTGCCGGAATGCACGATGCCGCCGAACAAGTTGTTCCTGTCGTGAGTCAGGACGGGCAGGGGCTTGTTGCGATGGAGCCGATGGCGGAGCGCAAAGGCTGTCCTGGCGATTTCGAGCCTCGATCTGAAAAGGAGCAGCCGCTGATGGGCGGCGGCAGCAGGGGCAGCGGTGTGTGCGTGCCTGGGTGTGGCGGAGATGTGTTTGCCGGGAGGCGCGGGAGGCGAGGGGGACTGAGGATTTCGCTGAAGCTCGCGATCGCACAGGGCGATCAACGCAGGAAGGTCCTGCTCTGTGAAGACACGGTTGAAAATGCGTGCGTCCGCGGGCAGGGAAAACGGATCGTCCTCGGCAGAATGGAGGGGCGGGGAATAGACGTCTCCCAAGGAGGGCGCCCAAAGCCATACGAGAGTGGAGTCGTCCGCCAGCGCCTTCATGAGGGCGGGCTGGTCTGACTTTTTGAGGGTGGGAATGCCTTGCAGGGGAGACAGCGCCGGCAGTGTGAATTTGAGAGAGGACGTTCCTGAATGCGAGGTGCTGCATGAGGCCAGAACAAGGCTGAGCAGGAGCAGGCGGAGGAGTGGCATGGGGGCGGGAGGGATGGAAGCGGACGGCGCTAGTATGGCAGCGGAGGTGGGCTTTTATAACACGATCCTTTGAAAATGGCTGCGCCGTGGGGGTAAGATGGCGCTGAGAGGCGGGTGCTTTCGAAAAGGGAGAGGGCGCTTAGGCTGCAGGTTGCGCTGGGACGAGAATTCCAGGGACGCGCGCAGCGCATCCCTACCAGCGCTGGGTGGCGAGGGGGGCATGACCCAGAGGTGAGCGCGGTGGGTTTGTGCCTTGATGGCGCTGGGAGGGCTGTTTTTTTTGGGGGATCATCCCCCCAAGGCCCCCCCCAAATGAGGAGGGTGAAGGATGTGGGGGCTGCGGCGAGTTTTAGGGAGGGTTGGGGGGCGCTTTCTGCTCAGGAGTGCCTCCAGCCTGCACTGCACTTTATCCGCCTCTATTTATCCCTCTTTTTTTTCATGTACGGACTCGTCAACAAAGCTATCGAAGAACTGGTGATCTCCAATTATGGGGAGGAGAAGTGGCGGGTGATCAAACAGAAGGCGGGGGTGGATGTGGAGGTGTTCATCAGCAATGAGGGGTATTCGGACGAGATCACGTACAAGCTGGTGGGTGCGGCGTCCGAGGTGCTGGGGGTCACGGTGCGGGAGGTGCTGGTGGCTTTTGGCGAGCACTGGGTGCTGAAGACGGCGCTGCACGGCTACGGGGTGATGATGCGCTCCGGCGGGACTTCGCTGAAGGAGTTTCTGATCAATCTGCCGAACCTGCACACGCGGGTGCAGATGATCTACCCCAACCTGATGCCGCCGCGCTTCGAGTGCCATGATGTGACGGACACCTCCATGAGCCTGCACTACCACACGCACCGGCCGGGTCTGACGGACTTCGTGGTGGGGCTGGTGCAGGGGCTGGGCAAGATGTACCAAACGCCGGTGACGACGGAGGTGGTGGCGCTGAAGACAGAAGGGGCGGACCATGACGTCTTCGCCATCAACTGGAGCCTGCCCGCGGCATGAGCACGGGCGCCAGCAGCAGCCGGTTGACGGGCAGGATTCCCAGCGAGGAGTTTCTGCGGGCCTTTCCGTTTTATTTTGTGTGGGATGAGCATGACCGCCTGGTGGAGACGGGGCCGTCCCTGGCGAAGGCGTGCCCGAAGGCGGTGCCGGGCGCGCGGATGCAGGAGGTCTTCACGGCGGTGCGTCCGGCGGGGGAGTTTACCGATGCGCTGGCGAGATCTCTTTCAGACCACCTGCTGCTGCTGATCTGCCGGGAGACGCAGTGCACACTGCGCGGGCAGGTGATCATTCTGGACGAGCCGCGCATGGGCATCATGCTGGCGACGCCGTGGCTGACGGACCCGGACCAGGTGGAGCAGCTGGGGCTGACGATGGGGGACTTTGCGGTGCATGACCAGACGATGGACCTGCTGCAGGTGCTGCAGGTGCAGCGCATGGCATCGGAAGACCTGATGGAGCTGAACAAACGGCTGACGGAGCAGCGGGCGCTGCTGCGGCAGCAGGAGGCGAACTCGCGCAAGCTGGCGCTGGTGGCGGCACGCACGGACAATGCCGTGGTGGTGACGGACGAGCAGGGCCGCATCGAGTGGGTGAACGAGGGCTTCACGCGCATGACGGGCTGGAAGATGGCGGAGGTGCTGGGGCGGAAGCCGGGCTCCTTTCTCCAGGGGCCGGGCACGAGCGCGGAGACGGTGCGGCTGATAAGCAGCTCGCTGAAGGAGAACTCGGGGGTGAAGACGGAGATCCTGAACTACCACCGCTCCGGCCGCAGCTACTGGACGGCGCTGGAGATCCAGCCCATCCGCGATGAGGACGGGGAGGTGGTGAACTTCATGGCGATCGAGAGCGATGTGACGCAGCGGAAGCTGGATGAAAAACGCCGTCGGCTGGAGTTTGGCGCCAGCCGCATCCTGGCGGAGTCCGGCTCCATGCGGCAGGTCTGCGCCAGGGTGATCCAGAAGATCTGCCAGCAGCTGGGATGGCCCGCGGGCTTTCTCTGGATGCTGGAGGAGGACGGCCGCACGCTGCGGCTGGCGGAGCTGTGGCATGATCCGCTGAAGGACATCTCCGAGCTGGTGGTGCTGAAGCAGGCGGCGTCCTTTGCGCCGGGGGAGGGCATGCCGGGCCTGGTGCTGGTAAAAGGGCAGAGCAGCTGGTGCCAGGATCTGGCACATCATACCGACAATGCACGCGCGGTGGCGGCGCTGACCGCCGGGCTGCGAGGGTCCATCGGCTTTCCCATCATCGCCGGCGGGGAGACGCTGGGCGTGGTGGAGCTCTTTGCCGGGGAGGTGATGGACCCGGACGAGGCGCTGCTGCAGGCGCTGGCGGGCATCGGCAACCAGATGGGGCAGTTCATCGTGCGCAAGAGCTCCGAGGAGCAGCTGTGGCGCTCCAATGCGTTCATGAATGCGGTGCTGAACGGCGCGGCGCACACCATCATCTCCGCCGCGCCGGACGGGACCATCGTCACATTCAACAGGGCCGCGGAGCAGCAGCTGGGCTACTCGGCGGCGGAGATCATCGGCCGTACGACGCCGGCGATTTTCCACCTGCCGGAGGAGGTGGAGGCGCGGGCGCGGGTGCTGAGCCAGGAGCTGGGGCGCGAGGTGGAGGCGGGCTTTGAGACCTTCGTGGCCAAGTCCCGCCTGGGCGCGCCGGACGAGTGCGAGTGGACGTATGTGCGCAAGGACGGCTCCCGCTACCCGGTGCTGCTGAGCGTGACCACGCTGCATGATCTGCATGGAGAGGTGATCGGCTACCTCGGCATCGGCTCAGACATCACGGAGCGGAAGCGCGCGGCGCAGGAGCTGCTGAAGGCGAAGGAGATAGCCGAGGCGGCAAACCAGGCGAAGAGCGATTTCCTGGCGACGATGAGCCATGAAATACGCACGCCGATGAACGGCATCATCGGCATGTCCTGCCTGCTGCTGGACACGGACCTGGCGCCGAAGCAGCGGGAGATGGTGGACGCGGTGCGGCTGAGCGGAGACGCGCTCATGTCCATCATCGAGGACATTCTGGACTTCTCGAAGATCGAGGCGCGGAAGCTGGAGCTGGTGGAGGAGGCGTTCCGGCTGGACTCGGTGATCAGCGGCGTGGTGGACCTGCTGCAGCACAAGGCGGCCTCGCGCGCGATCGAGCTGATCGTGCGGATAGCGCCTGACGTGCCGGATTCCTTCCTGGGAGATCCGGGGCGGATGCGGCAGATTTTGATGAATCTGGTAGGAAATGGTATCAAGTTCACCGATGAAGGCAGCATCCGCGTGCAGGTAAAGCGCGTGGGTGGCAGCGCAGCGGTGAGTGGTGCAGAAGCGACCGCGGCTTCCGCAGCGGAGGGCGTGGCGCAGGTGGAGATCAGCGTGACGGACACGGGCATCGGCATGACGGAGGAGCAGCAGCGGCAGCTCTTCCAGGCCTTCACGCAGGTGGACAGCTCCAGCAAGCGGCGCTTTGGCGGCACGGGCCTGGGGCTGGCGATCAGCAAACGGCTGGTGGAGCTGATGGGCGGGTGCATCGGCGTGGAAAGCCGGCGCGGGGAGGGCTCGCGCTTCTGGGTGCGGCTGCCGCTGCGCATCGTGGAAGGCCAGAAGATACCAGCGAAGGATATGATGGAGGCCGGGCGCGAGGAGGCGGCGCACGCTCCGCATGCCGCGAACGGCGTGCGGCCGCGCCTTCTGCTGGTGGAGGACAATGAGGTCAATGCCCGCATGGCCATGATGATGCTGGAGAAAAACGGCTGCCCCGGCGAGGTGGCGCGCGATGGCGAGGAGGCCGTGGAGCGCTTCGCCAGCGGGGTGTATGACGGCATCCTGATGGACTGCCACATGCCGAACATGGACGGCTACGAGGCCACCCGTGCCATCCGCGTGCTGGAGGCCAGCGCGGCGTGGACGCGGCCGCGCTGCCGCATCATCGCCATGACGGCGAATGTGCAGGCCGGGGAGCGGGAGCGCTGCCTGGAGGCGGGCATGGACGACTACCTTTCCAAACCGCTGCGCGCCAAGCCGCTGCTGGAGGCGCTGAGCCGCGTGCAGGTGCTGGCCGGAAACGCGGTGGATGCCGCCTGCGCCGCGGCCCTGTGGACTGACACGGACCTTTCCTCCACGCAGGAGGCGATACGCCAGCTGGCGGAGGATCTGAGCGCGGCAGATGCCGTGGAGCTGATGGAGAACTGGTGCAAGGACACGCCCGCGCGGATTCTCGAACTGGAAAAACTGGCCGGCACGGAGGAACAGCCCGCGCTGCGCCGAACCGCGCATGCGCTGAAGGGCAGCAGCAGCCTCTTTGGCCTCAGCACCTTTCACGCGCTGAGCCGGGAGCTGGAAAAGAGCGCGGAGAAGGACCAGCGCGCCGGGCAGGGCGTGCTGACCGCGCGGCTGAAGCAAAGCTACGAAACGGCGCGCCAGGAGCTGAAGAAGCACATGGCGGCGCTGCGGGAGGGCGGAGAGATTTCGCCAGACAATTCTGACCGGTGATCCGGCAAAGGATGCAGAAGAATGCCCATTGCCTAGCGCGGTTTTCATGCGTTATGGTAATTCTATGGATGAATCCGCACCCGCCAGTCCTGAAGCAGCCCCTGCCGTAGCCGCACCCGCCGCCGTGAAGACGCTGCGTGTGGCGGTGGTGGAAGACGATCCCACGCTGCGGCTTTTCATGCAGAAGCTGCTGCAAAAGAATGGGAACGGTTTTGAGCTGGCCGGTGCCTGGGCCACGGCGGAGGAGGCGGTGCAGCCGGTGGTGGAGAGCGCGCCGCAGGTGGTGGTGGTGGACCTGGAGCTGCCGAAGACCTCGGGCATCGAGTTCATCCGCCAGCTCTCGCCGCGCATGCTCAACACCGCCTTTGTGGTGCTGACGATTCATGACGATCCGGAGAAGGTGTTTGAAGCGCTGCGCGCGGGCGCGAACGGCTACCTGCTGAAAAGCTCGAAGCCCGCCGAGATCGTGGCCGGCATCCGCCAGGCGAGCGAAGGCGGCGCGCCGCTGAGCCAGGAGATCGCGCGGCTGTTGATTCAGTCTTTTCACACGCCCGCCGCGCCGAAGAAAAAGAACATCCCGAGCCTGACGCCGCGCGAGAGCCAGATCCTGGAACGCCTGGCGCAGGGCATGGTGCCAAAGGAGCTGGCCTACGAACTGGGCATCAGCTACGAGACCGTGCGCGAGTACATCAAGTCTGTGTACGCGAAGCTCCATGTGCGGTCACGCACGGAGGCGGTGATCAAGTATTTGGAGCATCAGGGGTAGGGGGGGACTATGCCATGGCACCTTCGCCAAAGCGCTTTTGGAGCGCGGGTCTCCGAACCCGCAGCACTCCGCAAGCACACAGTCGTGCCGCTCCTACCTTTCACCCTCTTCCTGCACGCCGCCACCGCTGCTCAGGACGCTCGTGCTTGCCGCCCGTGGGCAGCCACGCTTCGGCCTGGAGGTGATTGCCACCCGCTGCGGGCTCGGAGGCCCGCGCTCCTGGGGCTGCATGCGGGGGGACGAGTCTCGCACTGCTGAGATGACGCTCTGACATTACAGTCGCGTGCGAGACTTGTATTTGCCAAGGCATCCCCGGGTACGCTTGATTGAGACACTGACCATGGAAGTTCAAGACATACCCATCAAGACGCCGGAGGATGCGAAGCGGTACTTTCAGGCGATGGGCTGCTCGGGTTTTCACATGTGCCGGGAGTGCCCGGAACGGTATGAGGAGTTTTGCCGGCTGAACATTCCCAAAGACCAGCAGCGGCAGTGGGCCGAGGAGTCTGTCTCAAATGCTCTGGCGGAGCTGAGGAGCGGGAGTATCTGTGGTCGGTGCATTCCAGAATGACCGACATCGTGAAGGGATGGGAGCTGACGCCGTTTTTGGAGGAGGTGCAAGAGGTGACCTGCGTGATCGAGAATGCGATGTCTCAGCGGGATCGCCTGCTGGTGGCGGAGACGATCATGGGCAGGCAGGAGCTGAGATACCGGCCCGGCTATGTTTTTCAAAGCCTCGATGCTGGCAAGGCGGCGCTGGCAGGGAAGTTCGCCGCACAGGTGCGCCGTCTGGTGGAGCAGCCGTTTCCGAAGGAAAACCCGGAGCCGCTTTACCCCGGCGAAGATCTGGAGCAGCGGCGGCAGTGTCTGCTGAGTGCTTTGGCGGCCACGGAGCAGGCGTGTGGGATTGCGTGAGCGTGGGATGGAGCAGGGAGCGCTGATCCTTCGCTCCCGGAGGGAGCAGAGAAAATAGCCGGTGGTGAAGCGGAACCGCGAAGCGGTGCAGCGGGAACCACCGGACCCGAGAGCGCCACATGCCTCCTGCAATGGGCGCATGCCGGAGGTATGCGAGAAGCCTTCAGCCGCTCTGCGGGAACGAAGAAACTGCGCCCACCTCTCGCATGCCTCCAGCATGCGGCCTTGGGCTTGAACCCATCGTGTGGGCTGGTCCGGTGGTTCCCGCTCGCCAAGCCTCGCTTCACCACCGGCTAATCTCTCTGCTCCCTCCGGGAGCGGGTGCAAAGGGGTCGTGGTGGGATGGACGCGATGGAATGGAACAGCGCCATGCCTCGATTGAGGGCTGGCTGAGAGGTTTGGCGGAGAAGCCGTTCCCGAAGGAGATTCCGGAGCCGCTTTACCCCCGACGAAGATCTGGAGAAACGGCGGCTGTGCGTCCTGGCCAATCTGGCGGCCACGGAGAGGGCGTGTGGGATTGCGTGAGCGGGGACGGGGGCTGGCATCCTCCGCATGGACTGGGGGGGGGCGCTCGTCATAAGGGTGCTGCCTGCGCGGGGTCCTGCTTTGCTGCGAGCGGCGTCGGCGTAAAAATGTCACGGTGGGCCGGGTCCATGCCGCACCGCCAATTCAAGATAGTGAAGACCTACTTTCTTAAATGACTTCGCGTGAAATGAACCGTTCCGCAGGACGCTTCGAGAATTCTCCTTTTTTCGTCAAATAGAACGCTGAGGCCTGACACGCCAGCCCGAGCTGATTTGTCCCGGAAGATCAGGGACACACCCAGGAACTCCTCGTCATCACGCATGAGCAAAACGGGTTGGGGAATTTCAGCTTTGCCTTTCCAACGTGCTTTGATCTGAGCGCCGCTTGTGATTTCGCACTCAAGCCATGAAAAGCTCAGTGGAAAGAGAAGGACCGGCTTTTGCAGGACGATTTTCAACCAGACTTGCCGGATTCTCTTGTCCGCCACCACTTTCCAGAGCGAACGTAGATAGCCGTGAAAGCCAATCATTTCATTCATGGGCAGTTTGGGAAGGTGGGCGGTCCGTTTTCTCCTTTTGATACATCTATGCTGGATTGGACGGCGGCGTGTAAAGTTTTAGGTAGCGGGGTGCTTTCATTTTTACCATTGGAACGATATACGCCGGGCTATGGGCTGGATCGCAGGTTCAATATTTCCGCGAGCTTGTCGATTTCAGATCTTCCAAATTCAGGTGGATCGCCAATAGATACAAGTTCGCTAAAATCATTTACCTCGTTGAATTCAGCTACTACCGACTTAAATTTTTCCAGTTCGTCATCATTTAACACTAGAAGCACTTCACTAGGTTCTTGAAATTTGACGCAGTGAATCAACCCACAGAAATATTCATGGGTCGAGTAATATCCTTTTCTGTAATATTGATCCCACTTTTTGGCTGATTGAATACGGGTCATGACAGAACGCTTATGCTGAGAATTAATCGATTGTTTGGCGCCTGATGCTAGTTCGTCGGCGGAGCGCAGCGCTCGACTTTCAATACCTCCTTCACGCGGAATGCATTTCCGATCAACGAGCCGACGATCCAAGGTGCTCCGAGAAGGGCGGTGATTTGATATGGGTAAGGGGCAGACATGACTTCATGCCAGCGCGCGCCGGAGTGGATGCTTGTGCCGATAAAGATGACCAGGATGAGCACGGCCAAGGTCCACAGCGCCGTTTCCATGCCCCATCGCAGGCGTCTCTGAGCGTAAAAGCCCCATGCTCCTTCAGCCAGGGGAACGAACAGAATTCCTGCTCCCGCCAAGGATGAGAGCAGCAGTCCCGGGGGAATCAGGGCGATGATGCCAAGGAGCGAGGCGAGGATTCGCAACTGTTTGTTCTTCAACTGCATGGTCGATCATTCAATGGCGGGCATTCTTTCTCCTCGTCAATTTCCAAGGCCAACTAATTCAATGAGTAAATGCTTGGCATGAATGGCGTCTTTTCATTTTGTCCGCTACATTTCACTGCCGGCTGGCTCGTGAGTTCCTTGATCGACTCATGCCCAATAGTTTTGGCCAGTTTATCTACCTCAGTTTTATCAAATACTGGAGGATCGCCGATACGCAGCAGCCTGCTGTAATCTTTTATGGCAGCATATCGAGCCAGGAGAGATTTGAATTCTTCCATGTCATCAGCCGGTAAAAATGAAATGACTATGGCTGGATCATGAAATTTGACATAGCGGATGAGTCCATCAAAAAAGGTCTCTCGTGAGAAAAGGCCTTCCCTGTAAAATCCAAGCCAAGCTTCAGGGGTGTATATTTCTACATTCATTGACCTCTCAGTTTCGGCCTTAAATTTTTTGAAACCCTGCTCGCCTGCGAAAGATGCCCTCAATTCCAGGCCAACTCGATTTTAAAACGAGTGCATGAAAGCCCTGCCCAGCCCCCATCAGCGGAAAGCATGAAAGCCGCGCAGGCCCTCGTGCACGATGCTCTGGGGCTGGTCGGGCGGGTAGGTGAGGGCGGGGCTGCGGCGGGCGAGGGCGTCGTCCCAGCCTTGCTGGAGGAGCTTGAGGTCGGCGCTGCTGAGATCGGTGTCTGCCTTGATGTTGAGGGTGGCGAGCACGGGGAGGAGGCGGCGGCTGAGGTCGTCCTCCGGGATCTCCATCACGCTGTAGGAGGGGAGCGCCTCCTGCGCCATGCGGTAGCCGACGGCATACCACTCGCCCTGCGGATGGATCTTGGGTGCGTTGGCGGCGCGTACGCTCGGCGGGGGGGCATAGGGATTGCGCGGGGTGCGGGGGCTCTCGAGCGCGTTCAGGCTGCCGGGCTGTAGGAACTGCGCGAGGATGAGCAAAAAAAGGAGCGCGAGTGTGGGGCGGGCGCTGGTGCGGAGTGGGGATGGGTGCATGGGGCGCTGGTCCTGAGGGTGGGGAAGGAAAGGGGAGGAACTGGAGCGGGAAGGGCTAAAGCCCGCACGACGTACCTGGGGCTGGAACTGGCGGGGCGCTTTGATCGAGTAGGAGGAAGAGGAAGAGGAAGAGGAAGAGGAAGAGTGGGCTGGCTGCTGCGAAGACGCGATGCGAAACCGGTACTGCAGCACCCATGCGGGGTGGCTAGGCTTTCGGGGGGCGGATCTGGAGGACGAGGAGCTGCTGGCGCTGCGGTGCGGAACCGGACGTGGCCGTGCCGGTGGGAACGTACTCCACGGTGTGGCCGACGAGGTAGTTCACGGTGAACTTGGGGAGGTCGAGAACGGTGACGGAGAGGGCGGAGGGATCGGTTTTGTTATCGAGCGCGATACGTATGCGGTCGGCGGCGAGGACGTCCGGAAGGACGGTCATGATTTGGGGGTCAAACTTGCCGAGGAACCGTTTCAGGGCGCTGATTTCCGGGGCATTGACCGGGGTGCTCTTGGCGGCATCCGAGATGAGGAAGATGACGATGTCCGCGGCGAGAAGCTGGGAGCGGTCATTGAAGGCGCAGATCATGGCGGCCTCAGTCACTGAGCCGCCACCGCCACCGAGCTGCAGGAGCATTGGGGCGGCATCGCGGTATTGGGGGAGTTCAATGAGGCCCGGGTAGTCGGTGCCGAGCACGGGTGGCAGCGTGCCGCCGGCCTTGGCGACGGCCATGGCCTCGGCGGCGAATTGTTCAAAGCTGTCCTTTCCGACGAGGTACTGGCTGGAGGCGCTGACGTATTCGCGGGTGAGGTTGTCCTGGCGGACTTTGCTGGCGGCGGCGTTCTTGGCCATGCTGGCGCGCATTTCCTCCTCGGCGGCTTTTTGCGCGGCGTCCTGGGCCATGCGGGCCTTCTGCATGGAGGCGAGATTGGCCTCGTACTTGTCGCGGTCCACCCAGGCGCCATTGAGGCGGATGAAGCCTTTTTCATAGCGGTCCACCTCCACCTGGATGGCGGCCACGGCGGCCTTTACGGCGCTGACCATGGCGGGGGACTGCTTGGCGGCGGCATTGAGCTGGGCAATGACGTTTTTGCAAAACTCGAGGTGCTTGGGCGTGGTGAAGTCCGCCTCAAACATGGAGCCGAAATTGATCTCGGAGACGAAGAGGTCCACGGCGAGAAAGAAGGGCTTGTCCTGGCCGATGTCGTACTCATACCACACGGGGCCGGGCTTTGAGGAGATGAAGAGCATGCCGCCGTAATGCACGGGCTGGTCGCTGGGCACCTTCTTGAAGATGACAAACCCGCGCGCAAATTTCTGCCCCGCAGCCTGGGAGGTGCCGGGGAGCAGGCAGACTAGGAAAAGAGCCAGCAGGGGGAGGAGGCACGCGCGCATGCGCGGTATGTAGGTAGCGGGGATTTTTTGTCTAGAGAAGAATGGCGGGAAGGGGCCACGGTGGCTGAGGGGAGGAGCCACTGCGCCAACAGGGCGGAGACTTCCGTCTGGCTTTGATTGGCAATGCGATGCAGGACAACGGGAATGAACACGGAGGCTCAGAGAATTCTGTTTCCCGGAAGTCCTCATTCATTGGCCGGATGAAAAAGCTCACGCTGCCGGGAGGTCTTTTCACGTCTGTGACGGCGTCAAGGTGTGACTTCTGTGGCGAACGCAGTGTGCGGTTGCAGTCGGAGGCAATTACTTGATCTCCAGCGTGGTCTGCGTGTCGAGATTGACGACGCGCCTGGCGAGCGTCTGCGGGATGGTGAACTCGGAGGGAGGCACGTTGTCGGCGTGCGTGGCGTGGGCGGGATCGACGCGGATCTCGAAGACGGGTTTCGTGACGCCGCTCTCCAGCAGCGTGACTGTCTGCCGCGTGTGCAGGGGATAGATGAAGGCCGGCGCCTGATTCAACGGCCAGGGCTTGCTCCACTGCGTGACCTCCAGCAGCGTCTGCTTTTTCTCCGGGAGCACTTCGGTGAAAACACGTGCGGGCAGTCGTGCCGCGGCGTCCAGCGTGATGTGGACCCTGCTGCCATACGGTGAAGTGCGCTGCAGCTGCAACGCCGTGCCGCCGGCCTCGCGTGCCAGATCCGGCGCGGCTTTGAAGACACTCTCCGCCGTGGAAATGCCCGGCAGGCAAAACAGCTCCGCGCCGCCCACATAAAACGCCTGCCAGCTGGGGCAGAACCACGGATGAAAGGCCAGGAGCGACGGCACAAACGGTCGCAGACTGGGGGCCGTGGCGTCCTTGCCCATCACGATCAGTCTTGCATCGCGGTGGTAGAGCTGGAAGACCTCGCCGTCGAAGGCCAGCCACTCCACAAGCAGTTCCGGAGTGAAGGCGGGCTGGTTGGCGGAATGGCGGTAGCGCTTGATGTAAAACGATCCTCCACAGTGGCAGAATGCATAATCGGTCGTGGTAGGTGCTGGTAGGTCGCTTTGGTGGTAGAGGACGGTGTAGCGAAGGGAGGCATTGGGCAGGTGAGTGAGGCCGTTGACGAGGGGGAGGAGGGCGGGGTCTTGGGCGGGGAGGGCAGGGGAGCAAAAAAGGGCGCAGAGCAGCAGTGGGAAGAGGGGCCGGAGTTTGTGGGTCATGGCTATGTCACTGTCTGCTTGGTAATGGAGCTGCTATGGGAGGAGCAGGGGAACCGAGCGGAGGATTGCGGATGAGTTCGGCAAGACGCTCGTTATAGGCCCTGACATAGTTTGAGACGATGGTTTGGATCTGTTCATCCGCAAAGCTCCGAATGACACAGTTTGAATATGGCAGGAACTTGACGGGCTGGTCTGCGGGGAATTGAGGGTCTGGAGGACTGCGGGGAAAACTGATCCTTCTGAAATCTTTGGAATAAAACGCCAGCAGGGCGTCCTCGCGGGGATCGGCCATGATGAACGCGAGGATCTGTTCTTCCACAGGCGTGGTGGGCAGTGCTTCATCGTCCATGTAGAGCACCTGCAAGGGCCTGCTCTTTTGTGCGCTAGCCAGCTTGTAGCCCGCGAGAAAAACAAGAGCCAGAGCCAGCAGAAGGAGGACGGGCTTGAAGAATTTCATGAGGCAGGAGTGTTGAGGCTGCGTGGCATGATGGGCTTATAGCGCAGCAGCGGCATAGGCGTCAATGCGCCGCGAGGGGGCTGGAGCGTAGCGAGCCGGGTCATGGTTTTGGGTGAATCGCTGCTTGTCAGACCCGCGCCTTCAAGCCAGCATGCGAGTGCGCGGCAGTAACTGCCGAGGACTCTCTAGCGCTGCGACGCATGAACAAGCCATTCTACCTCTCCAGCGCTGCTATCCTGCTCATGGTGTTTGTGGCATCAGGCTGCGTTCCCGTGGGGTCATTGACCAAGCGCCTGGCCAAAGGCCCTCCGCCGGTGTTGGCGGAGGTGCGGAATGATGGGGGCATGAGGGTGGAAGTCTGGCAGATCAAAGGCAGGCCTTACAAAAAGACCTACATCAAAGACGGGAAAAAAGTGCGGGAGGAAATCTTCACCGAAGATGGCAGGTTGTCCGTTGAACGAGTGAACCTCGCCAGTGGCATTAAGATAAGTAAAATGTTTGATGAGAAGGGCAGGCTGAAGAGTCTTTCCAAAGATGTGCCGGGAAGCCCCGTGTGGCACTTTTTTGAAGTCTATAAACCGGATGGGTCGGTCCAGGTTCCCGGCAGGTGGCGTCCTTCGATCAGTCCGAAGCAGGCGAAAGAGGCTGGAATTTTTGAGCAAGTGAGTCGTGGCTTTGATGAGATGCCGCCGAATGGGGCTGTGCCGATCGCCTCGCAAAACTGGTGAGCACATGGCAAGTGCCCATCTTAACGGCAACAGGGTGCAAACAAGGTGTTTGCAATGGGGAAAGGTATATCCAATAGAGGCATGGCATGATCGTCAATTGTTTGAAGTCTGGCCATGGGGCTGCGGTCCGCATGGATCTTCCAAGTAGGAAGGCATTTCTTGCCATTTCTCTCCGACACCGATTTGAAGAACTATGAACGACGATTTGATATCGGATAAACTAAAGCAGGCGTTGCATTACGTTCAAACGGGTGAAGGTGGTTTTGACACCCCTTTGGACCTGCCAGGCATCACCTTTCAACGGCTTGTTTCAAAGCTGGGAGGTCGCGTTCGTGTTACGGGTCCAACTGGACCAACATCATCTCTTTTAGTAATCTCTGTGGATGGGGTGGAAGATGCAATTTGGTTGAGTTACAATCTAAAACTAGCCGCAATTATTTACTCTGATCAGATTGAAGATTGGGTGCGCAACGAAATTCAGAGTATCTTGTCAGAAGACGGTTGGACCATTGTTCCAGAGTCGGTGGCTTTTTCTGAAATCCCTGGTCATCCTTCTCGAGAAGATTGGTTTTCAGTGCTTTTTGGCTATGATTAAATGAAGCTGCGTAGCTGTCTTCCCAGGTAAACTGGGGGCAAGAATTGGTGTTTTACACGCTCCTTTCAGTGAGGGCTTCGTGAGGGGCGACCAGCGGAGCGAGGGCCATGCGCAGATTCCTCTTGAGCGCTGGGCGTTTGAGGGTTTCTCGCATACCTTCGGCATGCGATCCAGAATGTTTCGTGTGGTTTTGCGCTGAGTCCGGTGGTTCTCGCTGCACCGCTGCGCGGTTTCGCTTCACCACCGGCTAAGTTTCTCGGCTCCTTCCAGGAGCCAATGCGGGGGGGGGCTTGAGGGAGGTGTGGCAGGTGTGAGGCGAAATGAGTGGGGGCTATACCTTCATCCCTGCACAAGGCTCACCAGTCCATTCTCCCCTTCGCAGACAGGCACCACTCTGGCACGAGGCTCACGGGCTTGCTGCCCTGCGGGCGCATTTGTTCGAGGAGGGTGAGGGCGGTTTTGGCTTGTTCGCGGACGAGGTTTTGGGCGTCTTCGTTGTGGGGACCGGGGGTGTCGTAGTTGGTGAAGCTGGGTTTGCTGAAGAAGAGATCCGTGGCGACGGGGAGGAAGATGGACTCCACAAAGGCGGCGGGCACGGGCACGGGCGTGCCGGGATCGCTGCCGTCTTCGTTTTTGACGTCGGCGGTGGTGAGCGTGCGCAGGGCGGTGCGGGCCTGAAACTCGAAGACGGTGTCTGCGAGCACGTAGCCGGAGAGCATCATGCGCAGACGCACCTGGCCGTTGTTTTGCGCGGACTCGATGAAGTAGCGCGGCTCATTGCAGGCGTGGGCGCTGAGGTCTTCGCGGCTGTTTGCCGCAAGCAGTTTGCGCAGGCTGCCGCGGTAGCGCACGGGATCGAGCACGGTGATGATGTCGGCATCCAGCTCAACGGTGTCCACATTGATGGTGGCGGTGCCGCTGGTGTCGGTGGAAAGGTGCGGGAACTGCAGCGTGGCGGTGGTGCCGCTGAGGGAGAGGATGCGGTTCATGGCGCTGTCTCCGGGCAGCTGCACCCAGCAGCCGGCGGACCACGCGGGGAAGCTGCCGGTGGCCGTGGTGCCGCCATGGGTGAGGCCGCTCACGGCGAGCGTGGATGGCGCGCGGAAGTACGCGCTGCGCTGCTGCTTCACGGCGAACAAGGGCGAGAGGGCCGCGAGCTGCTGCAGCGCGGCATTGCACGCATCCAGCGCATCGGGCAGCGGATCCGGGTAGAGCGTGCCGGTGAAGGGGATGGTCTGCTGCTCCGGACGAAGGTAGCGGAGCATGGCGTTGATGGCCTGGCGGAGAGTCATGGCTAGAGTGGGGTGAAGGGCTTGATGCAGGGTTTGAGCGTGTGTGAAGCGGCCTAGTCGAGGATGGCGATGACGTCCGCCTCGACGGCGAGTTTGTAGCTGCGCTCTCCGCGTGGGAGATCGCCGCTGGCGTAACGGCTGACATAGACCCGGGTGCCTGCGCTGAGGTCCGTGCGTGCGCAGTCCGGTCCGCGCGCGACGATGGTGCCCTCCATGCGGGTGCTGGCGCCCTGCACGGCGGTGGGCAGCACGATGCCGGCGGCGGTGGTCTGCTCCTGCGGCGTGACATCGAGCAAGAGGTGGTTGCTGAGAGGATGGATTTTAGGAGTGTTCATAGGGATGTCTGGGCGTGGTAGTTTGTGGTAGAGATGGAAAATAGACGGGGAAAGGTTGACGTTGGATTGCCAGTGATGGATCGGACGCTGCTGGCGAAAGCGGAGCTGCGGGATCGAGGACGATCGCCAGGCTCTACGAAGCTGAATTGCGGGATTCGGTGGTGGACGGTGCACCTGCGGAATCACCGGCCTTCCGGCGCACCCAGCCTGCCATGGCCAGCTGAATGCGGGAGCGTGGGTGGTCGATGGCGGCGCGCAGCGAGGCTTCGGCCACGTCCAGAAGAGCGGCCAGGGCCTTGAGCCGCTTGGGTGGCTCGGCGAGATCATAGGCGGCCTCGTACAAGGGCCTGCCATCGGCGGTTTGCAGCTCTGGGGAACCACTGTCAACGATCGTCAACGACTGCTCAGCCTCCGTTTTCCCCCCGTGAGGGGAGGTGGGCGCAACGGTCGGCTCTGCACCCGGCCCAACCACGATACGGGTGTCTGTGCTCGTGTCCGTTGCGCCCATTTGGGCGGAAATGGTAGAATGTGGTATCCATGGCGGCGCATCTTCGGGCGGTGTCCGCTGCTCCAGGGTCACGACCATGGAGTGCGCCATGTGGCGCTGGTCCATGATGTCGTGCGCCAGGCGGGCCCTGTTTTCCTGCCACAGATGAAGTGGGATGCGCAGCACGTGCCCCTCCAGTGCGGAGTCAAAGCGGAAGATGTAGGAGCGCGTGCCTTTGTCCCGGAAATCATACGGGGCGGTGTTGCCC
This sequence comes from Prosthecobacter sp., assembly GCF_044222565.1. Classification (GTDB taxonomy): domain Bacteria; phylum Verrucomicrobiota; class Verrucomicrobiia; order Verrucomicrobiales; family Verrucomicrobiaceae; genus Prosthecobacter. The sequence goes on along the minus strand of NZ_JBGANA010000021.1, from coordinate 75,789 downwards.
ACGCCGATGAGTTTGACGAGCACGACGGGTTCGCCGTCTTGAAGGAATTTGGCAAGCGTGGAGGAATCGACGCGGTTTGGGAGTGTGGAGGGTGTTTTCATGGAAAGGGGAAGGAGTTACAAGTTTAAGGTTTCAAGTTTGAAGCTGGCTTCGCCTGCTGCGTCGGCGGGTGGTTCTGAAATCTTCCTCTTCCTCCTGCTCCTCCTCTTACTCCCTTGGATTGGAGTCTGGAGAGAGGAGCCCGAGCCGGTGCTACAAAACGAAGAGGCTGGCGCAGGGAAGGTGGCGGCTGGTTACTTGAGACTTCAAACCTGTTACTTAGCGCCACATTTAAAGACGAGCCGGAAAGAGAGGAGGAGTAGGAGTAAGAGGAGGAGGAAGATTGAGGGGGAGGAAGATTGAGGGGGAGATGTGGCCCGCACGGCACGGGATGCGCCGTGCGGGTCACGGGTTTCATCAGGCGCTCAGCGTTGGCACTTCAAGGCCGGGGTGCTGGCCTGCGTGGCGCAGCAGCGAGTAGCCGCTGGTCTTGCCATCCGTGCGGATGCACGGGGCCTGGCCGAAGACGGTCTCATAGCCGCCGCCATCCACGAAGGAGTAGTCGTCCTTGTCGCCCACGAGGAGGTCGTCTCCCACGTAGGCGCGCACGGCGCTGTCCTGGCCGAGGATGAGGCTGCACATGTCCACCGCACCATTCGCATTGCAGGGAATGATGTAGGCGCCGGCGTCGAACTCCGAAGTCCACACGAAGTCGGCGGAGCAGTTGGAGCTGCCGCCGGTGCCACCTGCGGCGCGGGTGTAGGCGGTGCCGCCGTGGTTCAGGCCCCAGGCATCGCCCGTGGCCACGAAGTTCCCCAGCGTGGACACACCGAGGCCGGAGGTGTCCGCGTTGTTGTCCGGATTCAGGATGTGCGTGAGCAGGATCTGGTTGCCGTTGTTGTTCGGCGTGCCGCCATTGCTGCCGGCCCAGCTCACAAAGCCCACGGAGCCGTCCGGATTGATGATCCACGCATAATACGTGGCATCCGCGCTGGTGATGGCGTTGTAGAAGGTCGTCCACGCGACACCGCCGGGAGCGGTGGTGGCGCTGCTGGCGGACTGGCCTTCGTACCACTCATACTTGTAGCCGCCGAGCCAGGCCATGTAGGGCGTCTTGGTGTCGGTGGCATGGCTTTTCAGCACGCAGGCGTTCGCGGCGGAGTTCACGCCGAAACCGGCGGAAAGCATCGCACGCGGGGCCAGCGGATCGGCGCACTGATCGTTCTCAGGATCGACCGACGCATGCTCAAAGAGGCCCACGCCATTCCAGTCCAGCAGCTTGCCGGAGAAGAGCGGGTTTTCCTCATTGCCACGCGCGCCACCATGCATGGCCGCCTGCTCATAGCTCGATGAGTTCTTGATGCTGGCGATCGCCGCATCAGGAATGTACACCATCGGCTTGTAAACCGGGCTGCCGTGCTTGCTCGTCACCACGATGCTGCGTCCGCCGAGGCGGCGCCACTGCGGGATCGCATTGGTGATGCCGGAGGGCGTCAGCGTGTCCAGCGCATTGAGGCTGGCGATGGTCTTGCGGCCATTGGGAAAGATGGTGTTGCCCACGCCCTGGAGTTTGAGCGCCATCTTCATGTCATTCATGCGGCGGCGGCCCAGCTTCTCGCGCAGGGCCAGCAGCACGGCGGACTTCACCCCGCCGCCACCGGCCATGAACTTGAGCTGCTTCTTGGTGAACTTGAAGGCATCGCGCCAGAAGTCCACCACACAGCCGAAGGTCTTGAAGTCCACGCTGGACTCATTGCCGCGCAGAGGCTGCTCGCCACGCGCACCCGGGCCGCGCGGCTGGCTCATGACGGTGAATTTGACCTCGTCGCCCGCATGGGCGTTGGCCAGGTCTTTGCGCACGATGAAAGGCTTGCCGCTGCCTTCGCCGCCCTCAAACATCGCAAAGTCATCCACCGAGCGCGCCCCTTTGCGGAGCTGCTGGGAATAGACCTTGGCGACGACGGACGGATCAGCCGCGACGGCGGCTGCCAGTGTGGATACGATGGATTCTGCGTGATATGCACTCATAGGATTTGTCTCTGAAACGATTGTTCTGGTTTGATTGCCTGTTTGGCTTTGTCTGATTTGAATCTGGCGCCACTTGCGTGGTAGAAAGTAGCCGGACCTAATATTCAGCGGCACGGATCATGGCAGAGAGCTAGTGGCGTGAATGCCTCGAGGTCAGATGATCCAGACTTTGAATGAAAGCGTCCTGCTGCTCAGGAGTCAGCTTGTCGATCTCCGCCATCGCCGTCTCGGGAGACAGCGAGCCGGCGGAGAAGCCGGGGCCGACGGGGGAGCCGGGCAGCCGCACCGAATGTCTCGGCACAGGCGGCACCCAGGACAGGCTTCCCGCGGAGTTTGGGCTGTGCGCCGCGCCTCCGCTGAAAAACTTGTCCATCACCCGCCGGCCGATTTTCTCGGGCCAGTCAGGCTGGTTGAGAATTGGGTCGTTCTTTGCCTCTGCAAGCAAAATTTCATCATCGCACAGCGGCAGAAAACCCGAGCGCTCATCCGCGATGAGGCCGCCGAAGGATTCCATCGCGCGCGCATGGCTCTCGGACTGTTCGCCCGTCCAGGCGTGGCTCGCGGCCGCCTCCTCGCGCCTCGCCTCGCGCAGGTCCAGCTTCACATCCTGCATCTGCTCCAAAATGTCCGTGGCTGCGGGGTCATACGACTCCTTCGCCTGCTGATACTGCTGCTGCAGATAGGTCAGGTGATCCTCCAGCTCCGTCACCTGCGAGTAAAGGCCCTGCTCCTGCGCTGCTGCAGGCGCGGCTTCCACCTCAGGCTCCGAAACCGCCGCCGCCATGGACTGCGGCAGCGCCGAGATGCCAAACACCTGCGCAAAAGCATCCGCCGGAGACTGCCCGGCGCGGATGAGGTCCAGCGCCTGCACCGTGCGCGTGCGATCCTCCGGCTTCAGCGCCTTCAGGGAGATGCGCGAAGGCCCTTCGTCCTGCCGTGCATGCGGCGTCAGCTGTTTCGCCAGCGCCGAGTGCACACGCTCCGGGTCCCCGCTTTCAAAATCCGCCACCTCCGCATCGCTCATCTTCGTGATGTCCGCGCTCTCCAGCACCTGCTCCAGCGTGGGCGGTGCGGCAGAGTCGTCAGGGCCTGAGCCCAGGGCAGGGGATGCCACCGCAAAATCTGCGGCAGAGTCGTGGCTGGCAATCGTGTCGTCTGGCATGGTAGTATGTGGTTGTTGGTGGTATTGGTATCAAAAAAGCGTGGCGGCAGGTGGAGTAGGAGGCGGAGGAAAAGGTCAGCCCAGCCTCAGGCGCTGGCATCGTCCCAGGAGACCGGCGTCCGCCATCATTGAGCGGCTGCGCGGATTCATCCTCTTCATCATGCGGTGGTCAGGCATGGGAAAAGCCTTGGGCCCGTTTTTCAGGAGTCAAGCGGTGATGCGAGATTTTTTTCTTGCGCCTGCGTGATGGTTGAATTGATGGCGCGGCGCCCTCTTCACCTGCAATAGCACTGACACTCGCTCGCAGCTATGGCCGATTGCATGCTGTGCCCGCGCTGAAGTGCCGGTTGCCGCCATGGCAGTTGAGAAAGCTTCTGGAAAAGAATGCGACAAGACCGGAGCGCGAAGCCGCTGCGAATAGGTGGCGAACTTTAACCCCACTCGCCTTATGACGTTTCTTTGGACCCTGCTCATCGGATTAATTGTCGGAGTAATAGCCAAGGCTGTAACCCCCGGAAAAGATCCCGGTGGCTGCCTTGTCACCATTATTCTCGGCATCGTCGGCGCCAGCGTGGCCGGTTATCTTGGTCGAGCTGCCGGATGGTACACCGAAGGGCAGCCCGTGGGCTTCCTCGCCTCCGTGCTCGGGGCCGTGCTGGTGCTGCTCATTTATCGGATGATCACAGGCCGGCGTTCATAATATGATCCAATGTTTCTCTGATACCTCGCGGCATTCCCAGAAGTCTTTCGCTGCTTGCTAAACCACAAGCGTCCTCACGATTTTATTGAGGATTGCGCAATCGACTGACACGCATGGAGCGCAAGTGCATGGAGGAGCCGGGGCGTTGCGTACGGCGGAGACACATGCAGCCTGCTTCGGCGTGGCGGGAGGACGCTGCTGGGGGACGCGGTGTATGAAGAAGGCGCTGGCTTTGCTGCCCTGCTGCGGGTGCTGAACCCAGGGCGGCGCTCGCCAAGGCTCGCTGGCCCTGGGCTGCGCTAGGCCGCACCTTCGGTGCTAACCTGCATTTCTCACACCACTGGGAATCTGCGAACAGCGTGTTGCAAGCTTGGATGTAGCTCGGTATTCCGATACCGAGTCGGCACCTTCGCGGAATCGGAATTGCCTTCGGCTGTCTGACGGCTCCGCGCTACATCGCCGCGTGTCAATGTTGGGAGTGTGAGAAGTGCAGGCTAAAAGCTGGAGGCAAAGCCGACGATAATCCAACTTATTGAGGCTTGCGCAATAAGCTGACACGATCGGAATTCGATTGAGGGGGATGATGCGGGGAGGCAGCGACTGCGTGGCGGAATGGCGAGGCAGACGCTGCTGGAGGGCGCGGTGTGTAAAGAAGGCGCTGGGTTTGCTTTCCTGAAGGATGCACCACGTACCAGGGTAGCCTCGCCGAGGCTCGGCAACCCTTCGCTATGATACGGAAGGCCCTTGGCCTTCAAGGCAGAGGTGTCAGTCTATTGCGCAAGTCTCAATAGTTGCACCCTGCCCCCATTTACGCTCTGACCCCAATTTACGCTAACCCCATTTACGTTCTCCTCCTGCCCGGTGGGTGTTCTTCAACAGCAGTCGGCGCTCCCGTCTTGCCACTGAGGCTGCGACGCTCGTCGGTTCAAAACGTGCATCTTTTCGAGAACGGGCCTGCCAAATACCCGGAAGCACTTGATGGCATCTATTTATCCCTTCGCTTCGGTAATGGCGGACGGCATGTCTTTCTTCCACCCTCACGGGTCGCTCACGAGCACCCGGTAGAACCAGGCGCTGGGCACGGGTGGAAGGAGGGTTGTCTGGAAGGTGTGGCTCCCGTTGGAGCCGAGGTGGCTGTCTCCGCTGGTCCAGTCCGCGAGATTGGGGGAGGTTTGCAGGGTGTAGCGGCGGCCGGTCACGGTGGGGATGGTGATCTGCCACATCCCCCCGCTGAAGGCCGCCTGCGTGACGCGGAAGCAGCTGTTCGCGCTGCCGGGATCTGTGCGGGCCACCCATTCCTTTTCGTTGGTCTGGCCGTCGCCGTCGAAATCAAACGCCGCGGCGCGTTGCTGCGGGCTGGCGGCGGCGGGCAGCGTTTCGTAAACCCAGGCGTCGTAGTCGGTGAACGTCCCCGTCTCATACGCGCCGATGTCCGGCAAGGCGCCGGAGATGGGAAAGCCGCGCTGGTCGGCGATGACGGCGGGATCGAGGATGGCGGCGGCGTTGCGCGCGGGGCTGCCGGGCAGCAGGGCGCGCGTCTGCGTGGGGCCGCCGTAGTCGCCCAGGGGGGCGAGCAGCGGATCGCCGGTGCGGAGCGTGGGCCCGGCGCTGAGGCCGGAGCCGGTGAGGTCGCCGACGAGGTTCTTCCCGGCGGTGGTGTAAACGCCTGTGCTCTCGCTTCCCAGGTTCGGGCTGCTCCCGCTCGTGTTGGTATTGCCGGCCACCACGCAGTTTGTGAGCGTGACCACGCTGGTGGAGGAAGCCAGCACGCCCCCGCCGATGTTTCCGGCGCTGTTGTCGCTCAGCGTGCAATGGATCAGGTTGGTGAGGCTGAAGCTGTCCACGGCTCCGCCCAGAGAGGCGGCGTTGCCGTGGAAGGTGCAGCGCGTCAGCGTGGGGTGTCCGGGCGGGCTGTCCGCGTCATTCTCCAGCACCGCGCCACCGCGGCCGGCGAGGGCGGTGTTCATGAGGAAGGTGGTGTCCGCCACGGCGAGCAGGCCGTTGCCCGTGCTGTGGATGCCTCCGCCAAAGGTGGCGTTGTTTTGCTGGAAGGTGCTGCGCCCCACGGTCAGCACGCCGGTGCTGTTGATGGCGCCGCCGCGCTTTGACCGGCAGGCGGAAAGGGTGCAGAGGTCCAGGGTGAGCTGCCCGCTGTTGCGGATGGCCCCGCCCTCGCCCGAGGGAAGGTCGCTGGCGGGGTCCGCCATGCCGTTGGTCAGGCGCAGCCCGCGCAGCGTCACGGCCAGCCCGGCGGGGATTTCAAAGAGGCGGCTCTCGCCCGCCTCCAGCACATTGTCGCCGTCGGAATTCCCGGAGATCGTGATGCCACCGGGCAAGGCGCTGGCGTCGATGCCCAAACTGCGGCCGGGTGTGAGCTGGCCGGAGGTGAGGGTAATGGTCTGGCCGCCAAGTGCCGGGTCGAAAAGGACGACGTCCGCCGAGGGGGCCGACAGCGCCGCGCGGAGTGAGCCAGCGCCCGAATCTGCGGTGCTGGTGACGATGGCGGGGATCGCCTCCACCGCGCCGAGGTCCACGAATGCACTGCCATTGCCATCGCCATCCACCACGCGGGGCGCGCCGCGCTGGTCGGTCGTGCCCGAGGTGCTGCCGCCCGTGTCAATCGCGGGGCTGCCGGACAGCGGCGGCATCGTCTGCGTGGGGCCGCCGTAGTTCCCCAGCGGGGCCAGCAGCGGATTGCCGCTGGTCAGGTTGCCGGAGCCGGAGAACGTGCCGTAGATTTCTGCAGAGGAAGGTGACGCATTCCCGGCGACGATGCTGAGATTCATAGTCAACGTGCCGGCGTTCTCAATCCCTGCGGCGCGCAAGCCGGCAGAATTGCCCGAGAGGGTGCTCTGGGTAAGAGTCAGTGTGCCGAAGTTGAAAATCCCGCCGCCGCGGCTGGCGGAATTTCCCGAGAGGGTGTTCTGGGTGAGAGTCAGTGTGCCGGTGTTGTAAATCCCGCCGCCGTCGCTGGCGGAATTGCCCGAGAGGGTGCTCTGGGTGAGAGTCAGAGTTCCTGAATTGGAAATCCCACCGCCGCTGTCGATGGCGGAATTGCCCGAGAGGGTGCTCTGGGTGAGGGTGGCGCTGCCGGCGGTGACGGCCAGCCCCGCGCCCTCAAATGCCCGGCAGGCGGAAAGGGTGCACTGATCCACGCTGAGCTGGCCGCTGCTGCGGATGGCCCCGCCTAGGCCATTGTCCGAGACGTCCGTAGGATCAGCAGTGCCATTGATGAGATTCAGCCGGCGGAGCACCACGGTGACGCCCGACGGGATGTCAAAGATGCGGCTCTCCCCCGCCTCCAGCGTGCTGTCGCCGTCCGAGTTGCCGGAGATCGTCATGCCGCCCGCGCCGGAGGCGTCGATGGCCACGCTGCGGCTCAGGGTGAGGTGGCCGCTGGTGAGGGTGATGGTGCCGCCGCCCAGAGGCGGGGCAAAGAAGACGGTGCTGGTGAAGGCATCAGCCAGTACGGCCCGCAGGGAGCCTGCGCCATCATCCGCCAGGCTGGTGACGACGGCCGGGGTGACCTCCACTGCGCCGATGTCCACGAGGGCGCTGCCATTGCCATCGCCATCTGCCACGCGGGGCGCGCCGCGCTGGTCGGTGGGATCGCTGCTCGCGGCTCCACCTGCGTCAATGGCCGGGCTGCCGGGCAGCGGCGGCATCGTCTGCGTGGGGCCGCCGTAATTTCCCAGCGGGGCCAGCAGTGGATCGCCGTCGGTCAGGTTGTTGGAGCCGGAGAACGTGCCGAAGATGTTTGCAGTGAAAGAGGCCGTGTTTCCGGCGACGATAGTGCGGGTGAGGGTCAGTGTGTCGTAGTTTGAAATCCCGCCGCCGTCGCTGGCGGAATTTCCCGAGAGGGTGCTCTGGGTGAGGGTCAGTGTGCCGGTGTTCAAAATCCCGCCGCCTTGGCCGTAGGCGGAATTGCCCGAGAGGGTGCTCTGGGTGAGGGTCAGTGTGCCGGAGTTGTAAATCCCGCCGCCGTAATAGGTGGAATTGCCCGAGAGGGTGCACCGTTCCAGGGTGGCCGTTCCCTGGTTGTAAATGCCACCGCCAGAAACTGGATCGCCGCCGCCCTGTCCACCGCCACTGGCAACACGCAAGGCACGAAAGACAACCGTCCTTCCAGCACTCACATTAAACACGCGGTAGTTGCCGTTTCCAGAAAGTGTGACGCTGTTTGCCAGCGCGGAGGCGTCGATGGTCACGTCCTGGCCGGGGATGAGCTCACTGGAGAGGGTGATGGTCTGGCCGCTGAGCGCGGGCGCAAAGGTGATCACGCGTGTGAGCACGCCGCCGGGCACGAAGGCCGCATCGGCGATGGTCTGGCGCAGGGAGCCGGAGCCGGAGTCGGCGTTGTTTTGCACGATGAGGCTGGCCACCTCCGCCGCGCCGATGTCCGCCGCGCTGCCCTGCGGGCGGGAGAGGCCGCGCTGGTCTGCGGTGCTGCTGCTGCCCACGGCGGCATCGATGGCCGGGCTGCCGGCGTTCGGCAGCAGCGTCTGCGTGGGGCCGCCATTGCTGGCGAGCGCGGAGAGGTTCGGCGCGGCATTGGTGAAAGCCGGGCCGCTCTGCGTGGTGCCGCCGAAGTCCGCATAGTCCTGCACCAGATTCGCGCCCTGCCGGGTCACGGAACCGAGGTCGCAGAGAATGTCCTTTCCATTCGGCACGCCGGAGCCGGCGGTGTTGCCGGCGACGATGCTGTTGCTCAGCGTGAGCGCGGCAAACTCATCGTAAATGCCGCCGCCGCCGCTGTTGATCGCATCGGTCGATGTGGTGCCGTTGAGCGTGACGGTGGCATGCGTGAGGGAGAGCGTGCCCTTGGTGAAAATGGCGCCGCCGCGGAAGCCGGCGCTGTTGCCCGTGAGCGTGCAGTTGGTCAGTGAGACGCTGCCGAAGTTCGCAAAGAGCGCGCCACCATCGCCCGCGGCGCCCGCAGCCGCATTGCCCCGCAGGGTGCAGCGCTCCAGCGTGAGGGTGGCCTGATTGCTGTAAAGGGCGCCGCCGCGGCCGGTGTCAAAGCTGCCGGCGCCGTTGCCAGCGGTGAAGGTGAGGGCCCTGAACGTGGCGATGGTGCCGCTGTGGAGCAGGAAGAGACGCCTGGCTCCCCCGCCGGAGATGGTGACGCCCGCCGCCAGCGCCGTGGCATCGATCGTCACGCCGCCGGTGTCGCTGGTGGCGATCTCGGCGGAGGTGAGCGCGATGGTCTGCCCGGAGAGGGCGGCATCGAAGACGATGGTGTCCGCGCCGCCCGCCGCAGCGGCATCCGCCACAGCCTGGCGCAGGGAGCCGGTGCCCGCATCGTTCGCATTCGTGACGGTGAAGGTGGCGGCGTGTGCGGCGGTGGCGAAGAGGAGGATGAGGGCGGTGAGCAGAGCGTGGCGGACGGTCGTTTTCATGGCGCGTGGAAAATCACGGATCTCGAAGCATTCAGACCCCACCCGCAGAGCACACCGCATGACCTGAACCAGAGTGGAGGATGGCACGACAGCGCGGATTTGGCGAGGCCAAAAATAGAGCCCACGACCCGCCTGGGCGCGCCGGATGCCTACGCAAAAAAACGGTCCGCCACCCTGAGAAAAGCCCCCCGCCATCACTCCCTGCTCGCACCCGGGAAATCCAGCTTCCCATCCGCCCTCGGATCAGATCGCGAGTCCGAGTGAGCATCCGCCTGCGTTTCCGTGCGTGGGTCTGCTCGGTCGTTCACTCGTGGCGATGTCTCGTCGGAGCAGGCATCGCGGCGTGGTGAATCGGTTTCGGTATCGGAGGTGCTCTCGGTGTCGGTGGTGGTGTTTGCAAGATGGTGGCTGATTGCCATCTGACCCCGTTTACCCGTGCTTTAGCGAATGAATGATGCAGTGCCTGCACTGCCAGGAAACTGCCTGACTCTGAATCTGCCCTGCTACATTTCAGGCAGTTTGTCCGCTTCGATCGATGGCTCCCTCTGGCAATTCTTCGATCCACCTATCGGACCAGCTCGAAATTTGCTGCCATTGTCCCTGAAACAACGTGTAGAGCACATCACGACCGAATTCATACACGGCGATGTGATTTCCTTGATGGCGAGGCGTCTCAAGGGTCAGCATCGAGACCAGTGGACCAACATGATCGCCAGATCCGGTCAAGGTTTCACCATCAAAACGAGGGGCCAGTCGAACATGCGTGCTTCGAAATGGCCCGTGTTGGGAACGCAAATGGCTTTTTGAGTGGGAATGACAGAATTGTATCAATGTTCAAAGGGCACGAAGGTGAATTGTGTCGCATTTGTAGCGCAGTCCATGCTTATGAGCGGCTGCGCGAAAATAGACCCCCAGCATATCTCCTGAGGCTGGATTTTTGCACCAATCCAACAGGCTGGTGTCACCCTTGTAAACCACTGGGCCAAAGTGAATCCAGCTTTTGCCAACCTCTTTTATATCAGCGGAAAGCACTAGCTCGTCCTGGGTGTTGAAAAGTTCAAACTTCATTTTTTATCTCCCAATATACTCATTACCAGTTCGAATGTCGAATTGGCTCCTTTATGATCACTCCACTTCGCAGGTCCTGCTCCGCCTTGCGCGAATAACTCCATATACACGGTGGCCAGTTCTTGAGGTGCCAGACTTTGCCCCGTGCCTGTAGGCGGCCTGAAATTCGAGACTTTTCCTGCATATTCATCGATGAAGCTATCGCGCAGAAACCAAAATCCCCGTTGATCGAACTCCGGCTTATCGTTGGCTGTTACTTCGCGAAAGTGCTGCTCCAGATCCCGGCGCCATTGGGCTAGGCGGGGCGGCGCGTCCGGGCGGCCAGCTTCATCCCAGAGCCAGTGGGTCATCTCATGCCATACAGTGGTTCGCAAACGTGTTTCGTCTCCCGCGAGGTCGTGAGAGAGGTAAATGTAGGCTGGAACAATCAGGTCCTTGTCCACACCCAGCACGCGCTGTTTTTTCTTAACATGGCGGGGAAACCACACTCCTAATGCGTCTTGATCTACTTTCGCTCTCAAATCAGCCGCTGATGCCCCGCACATGTAAAAGCGGGTCAGATTGCGCGTGATATCTCCTGGAAGTAGGTCGAGGAAGCTTTGAACGGCCCGATAAGCATGCAGTCGGCCGATGGGGCCCAGATTTTCCATGCGCTCAAGGATCTCGGTCTGGTCAGCGGGATCGCGTACACGTGCGGCGGCCAGCTTGGCATCCCAGGCAGCTACTAAACTAGGGCTGATCCAGCCCGGCTTCTGTGGCAGGTTTCCGGGCGGAGGAATTGCTCCCTGACCCTGAGGTTCATGCACGTCTGATAAAGTCTCCTCAGAAGCTGCTGCCGCCGTGATGTTATTCGACTCCGCAGCCACCACCCTCCGTGCCTGCGCCAGATCTGCCTGCACCTGCGGGTGCCGCTGCTGCTCGGGGCTCATGCGTGAAACATTCTCAATGAGCCGCTGCGACTGGTCCACGCTCTTGGGCGGAGTGGAGGGGGCGACGGTGGGGCGGGCTGACGAGGAAGTCCCAGCATTGGCCTGCGCGCTTGGGGAGGGACCTTGTCGGATGTTGTCCGCGGCTGATGCCTGCGGGTTCCTCATCCCGGGCGCTGCGGCTCTCTCTGACTGGGCGTCTGGCCGCGTGTCCGAACGAGTATCCGGCTGTGCGTCTGTGCGCAGGCTTGGTTGCGTGCCTGAACGGGTGTCCGACTCTGCGTCTGACCGTGTATCTGATGGCGCATCTGCCCGTGCATCTGACTGCGGCTTCGAACGAGTCCGTGCTTGAGGCTCCGCCTGCAGGTCTGATCGAGAATCCGAATGAGCATCGGTCTGCGCATCTGCGTTTTGGTCTGACTGCGTGTCGAACTTCGCATCCGCCTCCGGATCAGATCGCGAGTCCGAGTGAGCATCCGCCTGCGTGTCCGTGCGTGGGTCTGCTCGTTCGGTCGCCCGTGGCAATGTCTCGTCCGAGCTGGAATCACTGCGCGGTGAATCGGTTGCCGTATCGGCGGTGCTGTCGGTGTCCGTGGTGGTGTTCGTAGCGGAGGGGGCGGCTTGCGGTTTCTTGCCGACTTGCGCACCGGGCGCGGCAGTGTCTCCGCGGTTGTTGGCGGCGGATGCAGCGCTGTCCTTGGGCTGCAGGCGGTCGAGTGCGGCCTTGGCATCAGCGAGTGCCTGCTGCTGGGCCTGGCTGGGCGGACCGGGCTGGTTTTCGAGCTGGCGCACGTGGTCCTGCACGACATGCCGGGCCTGGTCGAGGTCTGCCTGCGTGGTGGGGTGCTGCCGCGCCGCGGGCGGGCGGTCCATGATGTTGTGGATGCGCGCCTGCGCCGTGGGCAGGCTGGGCGGCGGCCCGGAGGGCGGGGAAGGGGTGGCGGCATCCTGCGCCACGACCTTCTGCGCCTGCGCCAGATCTGCCTGCTCCACGGGGTTCAGCGGCCGGTGCTCCTGGATGGCGCTGACGTTTTCGATGAGCTTCCGGGACGTGGCGAGGTCCTTGGGCGGGCTGGAGGGCGCGGCGGTGGGCTGCGAAGGACTGCCGGCCTTCCCGGCGGCGGAAACAGCAGCACCCGCAGAGCCAGCAACACCTGTAGCAGCAGAAGACGGCAGCTGGCCCGAGGCGGAGGCGACCTTGGACGAATCTGTGGTAGAAGATGGTATGCCAGAGGGTGGTATTCCGGCCTGCCCCTGCGGCCGGGACTGCGGCGTCGATTGCGGAGATGACGGCGGCGACTGCGACTGCGACTGCGACTGCGACTGCGACTGCGACTGCGACTGCGACTGCGACTGCGACTGCGACTGCGACTGCGACTGCGACTGCGACTGCTGCGGCGTGTCTGCCGCCTGGGGCGTCGCTTGCTGCTGGGACTGGGGCTGAGACGGCGACTGCTGCGGCGCTGCCTCCCGCATCTGCTGCTTTTCATGGGAGCGGCCGATGTGCTCGCCGCCCGCGCATCAGCCAGACGCCGGCGGTTCTTTTAAATAATGACAGGCAGCTTTTTCCGAGTCAGCCGTCAACAGACCGTTCCGGCGGTGGGTCGGACTGAGGGGGGCCTGGATCCAAAAAGCGCATAGCCCATGATGATGACGCATAATGATATGGCGCCGCCATAAGCTCCTCAATGCATTCTTTTGCAGAGCGTTTACCTGAACGGTAGTCATTCTTTATCGCCAACGATTTGATAAAAAGATCACGCTTTTCTTCAGGTGTTAAGGGTCGGGTATTCATATCATTGTAGTCTATTTATTGCCTCGGTGATTTTATCTTTCACTTTTTCCAACGCGGGGCCGCTAAATTGCTCGTGGTAATGTGCGGATCCCAGTATTTTTTGCAATTCTTCCTTGGCTGCCATCGATTCCGGGGAAACGGGGTCAGGGTGGAAAAAATAGACAAATATCCTTAATCCGGGAAGCCGTATTTTATGGCAGAAAGTTGCACCATGACCCCGGTTTCACTTCGCACTCAGCGGCGCGTCTTTGGCCTTGGTCTTGAGGCGGTCGATGGTTTGGAGCGCTTTGCCGCCGTCCTTTTCCCAGGCTTCGCGTGCGGCCCTGGCTGTCTCAGTGGTATGTACTGGTATTCCAGGCTGCGCGGAATCTGGTGGCTGCTAACCCGTCCTGTTCATCAGACTAGCCGCCAGAGGGCGGGCGCAAAGCCGCCTTGCGGGAGTGGCGCAGCAGTTCGTGCAAATGGGTGTCCAGATGGCTTTCGGATGTGTCCTTCCAGTTGTTGCTCATTTTCCTGAGCTGCCATTTGAAGTTTTCCCACATGTCTTGCAGCACGCCGGGCTGCTTGAGCAGGTGGGGGGACTTCTCGGCCTGGCGGGCAAACCATTCGTGCGCCAGTGCGTTGCGGTCGTCCTTCAGGTGCTGGTAGCCTTCCTGTCTGGCGATGCTGTCGAGTTCTTTCTGCGGAATGCGTTGCGTCAATCCCTCCCAATGTTTCTGGGCCTTGCTGTCCTTGGAGCCGAGGAGGGTTTGCAATCCATCGTGCCCCACACGCTCATGGAGGATGACGCGTGTCAGCGCATCGTGCGGTGTTTCACCATGCCGCATCTCCACATTGCCGGCGATGATGGCGCTGTGGCCGGTTTTCGGATCGTGGAAGCCTTCGGCGTTTTGCAGGCCAGCAATATCTTCCTTCGAAAAAGGATGCTGCTTGGCATAGTCGGACTTTAGGAGGTCTTCGACGCTGTGGAAGACGTGGGTCTTGTCGTGGAGAAGACCGGGGACACTTTGATTTAGCGTGTCCACAGTCTGCGCTGTCGCGCCAGCTAGCTGTTTTGAGTCGCTGCCGAAGTGGCCGGCGAGTTTGCGGCCGCTACCTCCGTCTCCGCTCCCTTCATTTGCTCCCCTGGCATCGGGACTGTCGGGCTGCGAGTAAAAGAGTTGTTTATTTTTTCCACGTAGTCTGAATGGCTGATCGCCATGTACATCAACTTCTCCTCGTCCTTGTCCACGAGATTCCTCATGCAACTGATGTCCCACACGACCGCTCTCAGGGGCTTCCACGAGTAACGCGTGTCGTGCAACAAGGGCCCGAGAAAGTGTCGTCGTACCAATTCCGCTTCCTCCGGGGTCCAGTCCCGATACGATTTGTTTAAAATCTCCTTCGGATAGCCTGCGCCCGGTAGGTTCATGAGTGACGGTATCATCCTCAGGGTTCCATTTCAAGTCTGCAAGGCGGATGTTCTCCAGCGGATGAGACTCTGGAAGAGGCGCGCCTCGCTTTGCGGCATCCTCACGTAGGGAGTCGGCCCGATCCGCCCGCTGTCGCATGATATCTTCAACCTTGAAAAGGGTCCGGGGTGCAAATTTCTGACAAAACAGAATTTTTCCCCAGTAAGCCAGAAGTTCTGCAAAGCGGAGGCCCTGACCCATTTACCTGCGCTTTAACTCGCAATAGTCTCGCCTGGAAAACACATCTTCCAGATCTCGTTGAGATGATTTTGCAGCATCCCTTGTGTAGGGTAGTCATCATCACCAGTCCATCTTTCGTACGTCTTGGGAGAAACTGTGCCTGGGACTCGAATTGCACTGCGTAGTTGTTCCCTGAACAATCTGCAATATTCCACAGCGGGGTAGTTTTTTTTGCACCATTCGGCCAATCGCTCTGGGGCATAAATGTCCGCCGTCAAATATGTGGTAAAATTTTCTTTTAACGTCGTTGTAGTAAGTTCAGTCTGGTTCATGGGTGAGTGAAGGTTTGGCATACATGGTGTGGGGTTCGAATTTGCCCGTGGTTGGGTCCTTTCTAAAAACAACAAAGATTGTCCCGTCCCTAAAATTAGTGGAGTGCACGCCTGTAGGAAGAGTGAACGGTCCTTCACGGGTACGTCCTTTTACATGCGACAAATAGTTCGGACCAAAAATCGACTCCAACGAAATGTTTTCCACAACAAAATCGTCTTTTCCTATGGCCTCTGCGTTGGCCCGCGCGGCCCTGTATTCGGCACTGCTTTCCACGGATTTTACGGCCTGCGTCATAGCACGATCACTGGTGAACTGCGATGCAGTCCTTGAACTTTTGTGGTTACTACCCGGATGTTCTCCATTTTCTTTTGTTTGACTAATGGGATCCACTTTATACATGGCCCTGTCACTGAGTTGGCCTTCGGTCACTTCGGGGCCATGACGGCTATGTGCATGGCCACTGGCTTTCAATCGGGCGGTATTCGTCTTGATCTCCTCATCGGAAAGCGCCAGCGCTGTGGGTGTAAAGTCGTGATCTACAGGATGCTCAGCCTTGTCGCCTTCAGGAGGATACCACTCTCGGTGCGCGGCATTGGGTGCGTGCGGGTCATAACCCGCCGGCGGTCCCTTCGGCAGTTCGGTGCCATAAGGAGAGGCTGCCAGGATTGCGCGGAACCGATCAAGCTGCCTTCTTTGCGGGGCGGTAAGTGTGCCGGAGGCTTCGGCCGCTTGAAGATCGTTGACGCGCTGCTGGGCGATGGAGCGCTGTGCGTGGGCAAATTGATGGGCCTCGTCGGCGCTGAGAGTTCCCGCGGTGGCCTTGTCCGAGAGATCCTGAATGGTCCTGCGTGCGTCAGGAACCGGAGGAAGAGGGCCGCGGTCGCGTGGTGCATCTCGTGCGAGGACGGCATTTGCCTTGGCCAGCTCCTGGGCCTGCTGCGCGGTAAGTTTCCCGTTCTTTCTCAGCTGGTCCTCAAGGTCTGCTTTGAGCTTTCCTGCGTCGTGTTTTTCCGCCTGGTCGATCTCATGTGCTTCATCCAATGTTCCCGGTTTCGGACGGGTGAACTTCTTCGTTGACTCAGGAGAGCCGTCTCCGGCGCCATTAGATGGCTGCTCTGGGCCTTGAGGTGGCGGTGGCGGTGATTCTCCGCCGCCCTTGCCGCCATTACCGGCGCCACCATTCATCGGCTGGGGTGGGTATGCGTCCTGGCCGGCGGGCACTGCGGCGGGTTCACCTGCGCCGCCTCCTGGCGGCTGCTCGCCGGAGGAGGGCCTTTGCAAAATGGCCCGCTCTGTTTCCAGCGCCTGGGCTTTGACCGGGTCCAGCCCTTGCGGCCGGTTCTGCTGCTCGGTTTCCAGGTTGGCCACTCGCACGTTGGCCTGCAATTTTTCAGCCTTGTCGAGCTCGTGCTGCTCCTCCGCACTCAGCGGCGCGTCTTTGGCCTTGGTCTTGAGGCGGTCGATGGTTTGGAGCGCTTTGCCGCCGTCTTTTTCCCAGGCTTCGCGTGCGGCCCTGGCTGTCTCAGTGGTATGTACTGGTATTCCAGGCTGTGCAGCAGGCGCCTGCGCGGCCGCCTGCTTGGGGATCTGCATGCCTCCTTGCTCAATCTTATGACGTTCTTCAAAGCTCTGGCCACCCGGCGGATCCGCATCGCCGCGGGGACCGTAATTTGCGCCAGGGGAGACATTGTTTGCCCCTGATCGGTTCTGGAGCGTGTCCGTGACCTTCTGTCCTACCATGCCCTTTGCATGATCCAGCGGCTTCAGGCCGAGGGAGGTGGCGTAGTCTGCGATGACGGCGTTCTTGTGATCCTCAAAATCGGCGTCGGGGTTTTCGATGGTATTTTGTGCCACGGTGCCGCCGATATTCGCGGCGATGCCGGCCCCCCTGCGGAACCATCTGCTCGCGCGGCTGCTGCTTCTGCTGGCACCGCCGATGCCGGGCACGAAGTGGCCTGCGACGGCGCCGTTCGCGCCTTTCATGTCCTCGCTCCAGTCGGTGCCCGTGGCATTGTTGAGGACACGGACGATGGGGTCGTTTTTGAGGCTGCTGGCCCGCTCCTCCTCGGTCTGGGCACGCTGCGGGGTTTTCTTGAGGTTGTGCTTCAGCTCATCCCAGCGCTCTTCATTGCCGGTGCGGATGTAGTCCAGAATCTTGGCGCGGTTCTCCGGGTGGGCGAGCGTGTAGTCCTGCGTGTGGGCGAGGTGTTTTTTCCCCTCGGGCGTGGTGGGGTCCGCAGGGCCCTGCACGGCATCAAACCAATCCTTTCGCTCAGGATTGAACTTGGCGGAGAGTGCGTCGATCCACTTCTCCTGCTCCTCGCCCGGGGCCAGGGGGAAGTTGCCGTTGCGGATGTCCTGATGGATGGCCGCGAGGGCGTCATCGATCTTTTTCTCCGCGGTGGGCTGGGCGAGGCGCTGGGCGGTGTCCTTGGCATTTCTCGCATCGAAGCCGCTCTGAGCCGCCATGTTGCCAGCGGGCCAGCGCGGTTTGCCCTCTCCATCCAAGAAGGAAAGGTCTGCGGCAGCGGCCACATGGGTGGTGGCTTCGCTCTTGGCGGCTTCTTTGACCATGTCCACGCCTTCACCGGCGGTGTCCTTCAGCGTCTTGAGCTCGGCCACACGGTCACGCAGCTGGTGAGCGGTCTCGCGGAACTTGCGATGGTCCTCACCCGAGAAGCCGGGCTGGGAGGAGAGCTGCGCGTAGTGGTCCTGCAGCAGGGTGTCCACGGCAGCCTCGCGCTCTGCGTGGGGGAGATTGCGGATGTCCGGGTGCTGGTCCAGCGTCTCGTAGTCCTCGCGCGTCCACGTGCCGGTGGGAATGTGCGCGGCACCACCGCCCTGGAGGGGAATGCGCAGCAGCCCCGCGGGGCCGTCCTTCGGTTCGCGGCCGGGGGAGACAGCGCCGGGCTTGCCCCATTCGGGATTACCTCCGGGGATCTCGCCGAGCGCGCGGCGCCGGAGCTGCTCCATTCGTTCGGGAGTGGTCAGCAGGTTGTTTTCCGCACGCCTGCTGGTTTGATCGAAGTATTGGTTGATGGCATAGGCGCGCTGCTCCGGCGTGCCCGAATGCAGCCATGAGCCCATCTCCTTGTTCTGCGGCTGAAGCCCCCAGTCATTCAGGGCCATCTGGGCTCCGCCGAGAGTGGCGTTGTGCTCCAGCACATGGTTGAAGTGGCCATTGAGCGCCAGCGCCTGCTGAAAGGAGATCTGGCCTGCCTCCATCTGCTGCCTAATGCCAGCAGGGGAGAGGCCCAGCTTTTCCAGTGCGGCGGCACGCTCCTCCGGCGTGCGGGCGGTTTCATACGCCTGCTGTCCTGCCTGGCTGAGCGCGCCAAACTCCTCCGCCGTCTTGCGTCGGCCATTGCCAAAGTAAACGGGCAGCCCTTCGCTGGCGCGGGGCTTTACTCCGGGACGGCCAGGTGGCACGGCGATGTTTTGCAGCATCTGACGTGTGTCCTCGCTGAGAGTGCCGCCCGCTGCATTTACGGTGAGGGAATTCTGCTTGGGATCATAGATGGCGGTGGGCGCGCCGTCGCCATTGCGTTTCGAGTGCAGGGCAAACGTCCCGTCAGGCTGAGGATGCAGATTGACGTGATTCACATCGGCAATGCCCATGCTTTTCAAGAAAAGTTCGCGCGCGGCCTTGGCGTCCGCCAGTGAAGCCTTGACGCCGCTGCCTGGGGTGCCGCCGGTCGCCGCATCCAGCAGGCTCATGGGGGTGCCGGGAGCGGCCTTGCTGAGCTTTTCTTGAAGCTGGCTCGCGGCTGCTGAGGCTGGCGGCTTTGCGTTTGGCGCTGCACCCTGCGCTGAAGCATCGGCCGTTGCAGAGGCTCCTGGCTGGCGGGGAGGGGCCGGACTTTGGCTCTGGCCCCGCGGTGCAGGTCCAGCCTGCTTGGATGGGGACTGTCCCTTCTGCTCAGGAGGCACCGCTTGCGCCTGCGCTGCCGCGTTGTTTGCCGTGGAGGACACTGACTGCGCATTGGGAGCCGCACCCTTCTGCGGCGTCACTGCGCCCTGCGCTGCGGCGTTGTTTGCCGTGGAGGCAATGGATTGCAGAGGAGGAGCCGCGCCCTTCTGCGGGCTGCCTGCTGGCGGCGGAGGGACCGCCGCGCTGCTGCTGCTACCGGGCGGCGGCTGGGCCGGGGGAGAGCTCAGGAGCTGGTAGGTCGGGGTAGTTTGTGGTAGTCCGCTGCCTGAAGAAGCACCCGCCGCCTGCTGGCCGCCCGAGCGGGCGCGGTGGCGGTCGATCATTTCCTGCAGGGAAAACGACGGAGTCGCAGCATGCGGCTCGTAAGACCGCACGGAGCGCAGGGGCAC
The DNA here is from genome assembly GCF_044222565.1 of Prosthecobacter sp. Taxonomy (GTDB): domain Bacteria; phylum Verrucomicrobiota; class Verrucomicrobiia; order Verrucomicrobiales; family Verrucomicrobiaceae; genus Prosthecobacter. The sequence continues at coordinate 56,388 of NZ_JBGANA010000021.1, read as the reverse complement.
CGGCGCGGCCTGCGGAGCTTGCGGCTCCGGCTGCGGCATCATCAGCGGCGGCCTCGCTGGTGCGGCGGCGGGACTGAGCGGCTGGCTGCGTGGCAGAGTCGCATTCGGCTGCCCCAGATTCACCCGCTGCTGATTCTGCACCTGCGGCGGCTGAGGCTGAGGCTGAGGCTGAGGCTGAGGCTGAGGAGGCGCAGGTTGGGGCTGCGGTTGCTTCTGTGGAATCTGTGGAGGCAGCGGCTGCGCGGTGCCAGCGGGGAGCTTGCGCGGCGGGCTGCCGGGAGGCGGCGGGGCGGTCTCGGACGCATGCTGGTGCGCGGCGGTCTTCTGGCGCAGGAGCAGGCGGGCGATGGCGGCGGGCGGGGGACGGCGTGGGTGAAGGTAGGAAGACATGACGGATGCGTGGCCGCAGCGCGGCGGTGGCTCCTTCCGTGTTCTTCACAGCGTCCGGTTCGGGTTCTGGTTCTATCAGCCACGACTTGGGCCGTGGCGGACGAATGCAACGAAAAAGAACCACGTAATACCACTCCATGCCATGTCAGTCCGGGATCGCTTCAAACTTGAAACCTGAAACCTGAAACTTATAACACAAAAAACAGGCGCGCTCACAGCCTGGTCGCGCCCTGCTGCACCTTTTCCAGCAGCCGCCGGGAGGCCTGCGTGTCCGCTGCATCCCTGCCCAGCAGCCTGGTGCGGCCCTCCAGCGCACGCTGGGCGTAGGGCAGCGCCTCGGCGTCTTTCTCCTGCTCCCAAAGGCAGCCCGCCAGGCTGTGGCAGATGCGCAGCGTGTTCCCATGCGCAGCCCCAAAAGCATGCTCGTTCGCTGTCAGCAGCGCGCGGTATTCCTTCTCGGCCTCCGCCTTTTTTCCCTGCTCAGACAGTACACGCGCCAGATTGCGGCGTGAGCTCAAAGTCTCCGCGTTCTCAGCGCCGAGCACCTGGGCCTGCGTCGGGATGAGGCTGCGGTACCGTTTCTCTGCTTCGGGATATGTGCCCTGCGCGGCGAGCGTCAGCGCCAGATCGCTCTGGTAGCGCAGCGTTTCGGGGTGCTTCCTGCCATGCACCTTCTCCAGCAGGGGCACCAGCGCGCGCAGCTGCGCCTCCGTCTCGTCCAGCTTGTGCTGAGCGTACAAGATCTCGGTCAGCGTGCCGCGGGTGTACAAAGTGGCCGGACTTTCAGCGCCAAAGAGGCGCGTCTTCGTGTCCAGCAGGGCACGGCAGCGCTTCTCCGCCTCCTCCTTCTGCCCCCGCCTGTGCAGAGTCAGGATCAGCAGATCCTCGCAGCCGAGTGCGTTGCGGCTCTCCGGGCCGAAGCACCGCCTGCTGATGCCCAGCACCTCGCGGATTTCCTCCTCCGCAGCCGCGGGTTTCCCCGCCTCACTCAGAGCTCCAGCCAGGTTCTCGCGCGCTTGCAGAGTGTGGCGATCCTCCGCGCCGAGCACCCGTGTCATGGTGGCGATGAGGGGGCGGAACTGCTCAACGGCCTGCGCGGACCTGCCATTGGAAGCCATGGCATGCAGCAGTGTGGACTGGCATGTCAGCGGCTCACGCTGTTCCGGGCCGAAGACCTTCGTGAGCACCGGCAGCAGCTCGCGCATTCGCATTTCCACCTCGGGTAGGGTGCTGCGGTTGTTCATCGCCGCCGCCAGCAGCAGCCGCGCGCGCAGCGTCTCCTTGTCCTCCGCGCCGAGCGCCTGCGTGCGGGACTTCACCAGCTTCTGCAGGATCTTCTCCGCCTCAGGATATCTGGCCTCCCGGCTCAGTGCCAGGGCCGTCTCATAAGCCTTCGTCCCCGCATCCTCCGCTGCATGCGCCGTGACCGGACCGAGGGTGAGAAGCAGTGCGGCAAAGGTGAATGCGGAGGCGTTTGTGAATGGCGGTTTCATGGCAGGCAGGGACCCTCAAGCCCCCTCCATTAAGCAGAATGGGCATGCCCATTGCAAGCGCGAACGGCAAAACTCCTCTCGGGGAGGCATGGGTAAAGCGCCTAATGAAAGAATCCGCGCAATTCCCTGCGCCGACGGCTCTCTTCACCGCTCGAGCATCGCCTGCGCAGGGTGCCTCAGCCATGAAACGCATGCAGCTCCCCGCCGGAGGAGCTGCAGGGTGGGGTTCCGCGTATGAAAGAGCAAGAGCCTGAAGTCCTCTTCGCCAAACCGTGCCGTTCGACTGGCTGGCCGGTCTCAGCGAAATCCGTTCATTCCAGATCCCGGAAATTCATGGCCAGGATGTGTTGCCTCCCAGTTTTCCTGGTCTTCCTTCACACGTTTGTTGGTGGAAGCCCCCACTTCAACGGTTGCGTCGAAACGTTCACTCCCCTTCTTGCTGCCTTCCGCGCTCACAGTGCCATGTTCTTTGCCCCAGTGAAACAGCTTGCCGATCGCTTTTCCCGCCCGTTTCAGAAAGGGCGGACGCTGCCCCTGGGCATCTTCAGATCCTTGCATGTGATGCCGCGCACGGGCTGTGAGGCGCCTGCCATGGGGAGCGCGTGGAGTAAGGAGGAGGCTGCCAGGTGTATAGGATGGGTTCATGAAGGCACCCCTTGGGTCCGCTTTTCAGTGCGCAAATGATTTCATGCCTTTTCGTGGTAGGAAGTAATACAAAGAGGGGAGGTCTCAAGCCTTGGCGGCATTCTCCACGCATTCCCCCACCATCGCCTTCGCCGCCAGCAGGTCCGGGCCCCCGTTGGCAGGCTCTTTGGCGCAGCCGGCCAGCGCGCGCTTGGCGCCGTGCTTGTACAACAGGGCGCTGGCAAACATTCCGCGCGTGCCTGGCGTGGTTCTGCGGCAAAACGCCAGACGCTTATTCCGTCTTCACCGCCTGCTTAGGCTGCGCTCCCCCGAGCTGCGCCAGCCGCGTGAGCAATGGAAGGGTCTCGCTTCCCGCCACAGCGGGATCTGTCGAGAAGACGTCCTGCGTCGCGGTGAACAGCAGCCGGTTTTCACCCTCCAGCACCACGTGCGCCAGTTCCTTTCCCTGGGCATCCGTCCAGAAGCAGTGCAGGCTTGAAATCCCACGGCTGCCGGAGACGGCCTCGCTGCTGAGGCCGAGGTAGCGGGGCTTTTCTGCGAGGAAGATCTGCCTGAGTGCCTGCAGCGCGGCGCTGTCAGACGCGGTGAAGTCCACATCGTGCGTGGTGTCGGTCTTTACATCCGTGCAATAGCCTTTCATCCTGCATGCGACGGCCTTGGCGAAGAGACCCTGCACCAGATCCTGGTAGTTCGGAGGGGCGGGAGTTTTAAAGTAGCGCGGCAGTGCGAAGCGGGCCGCACGTGTGAGGAGTGTGATGTTGTGCTGGCCTCTCGCCTGGCTGACGAGCTGGAAAACGTCATGCGTGGACTTGAACTCCAGCCTGTCGTCATTCAGCAGGGAGACGCTGCCCAGTTCCTTTCCCTGCGCGTCCTTCCAGATGAAATTTAAGTGTGAGGGGCTGGTGATGTGGATGGGATCCCCGTTGGTGCGCTCCTTGTAGCGGGGTTTTTCAAAGAGAAAAATCTCCTTCAGCGCCAGCAGCGCGGCGGTGTCTGAGGCTGTGAATTTCACATCATAAGGAAGGATCTTCTCGATGGCATAGCTGCCCTCGATGCTGCAGGAGGCGGCCTTGGAGAAGAGATCCTGGATCATGGCCTGGTAGTCCGGCTGCCGCAGATTGAAGGCCTCCGGATCGACCAGACGGGTGATGCTCCGCCACAGGGTGATGTTGGCACCATCACGTCCCTTTGAGTTGGTGCTGAAATAATGGCGGCCATTGAGACCGATCAGTTCTCTGTCCACCAGCTCCGCATAGGCCACCGGAGCACCCTTCGCGTCCAGCCAGGTGAACTTGTAATGGCTGATCCCGTGGGAAGTACTTGTGGCGGCGTCGGTCGCTTTGTCAGGGTCGATCTCTTTGTCAGAGTCGGTCCCATAGCTAAAGAGGGCTTTTTCATGCAGGAAGCTGCGCTCCAGCTCCCGCAGCGCCGCGACATCCGGCGTGATGTAGTCGATCATATGCATGCCTTCCTTTGACATGGTATGATAGCCCTTGATTTTGCACGAGGCCGCCTTCTCAAAGAAACCTCTGACGATGCGGCGGTAGTTCGGTGTGTCGGCAGGGGTGTCGAAGGTCAGGTCGGTGGCAAAGTTCGCCGCCTTCCTGAGGAACCTTAGATTTTTCTCCCCCGGCACCGGGCTGAGGCTGAAGAGCAGACTGCCATTGATGAGGAGCCTGTCTCCCTCCAGCAGCGCGGCGCGGCCCACCTCTTTTTGCTCCACATCCACCCAGATAAAGTTCAGCCTGCTCGATGAATACTCGCCGAGGTGCGGAGGAATCTCCTTGCCGAGATAGAGCGGCTTCTCGGTGAGAAACAGGTACTCCAGCTCCTCCCGGGACGAAACATCCGCCGCAATGGATTCGATGTCGTACCGGATGCCATCCACCACGTAACCGGAGATCTTGACGACGTCCGCCTTTTGAAAAAGCGCCATGATCACGGCCTGGCAGTCCGGCGCAGGCGCAGGCGCGTCATCCGCTGCGTGCAGCGCCGCGGCGGGCAGCAAAAGCAGGGCCAGAAGCCATGCGAAGCGGGATGAGCTAAGAGCGTGCTTCATGGCTTGATGTGTCTGCATTGGAATCAATGACGGGTGCTGGAAGGTTGGTTACTGCTTCTTTCCCTCGACGTACTTCCACCACAGCTGTCATGCTGCTGGATGTCGAAACGCATTGGGGCGGCATGATAATTCAGATGCGATGTTCAGCGCCCCTGCTTCTCAGCCTCTATCGCGGCCGCTGCATCGGCTTTCCCGTAGATCTGGGGAAGAGTCATGAAACCAATGCGGTGGAAGAGCGTGGTATTGCTTTGCCCATTGCCCACCCACTCGGGAGGGCTGGTGTTGAAAATGTCCAGGGTGTCCGCAAAAAACAGGTAACTGTGTTCGAGCAGGGCTACGCGGCAGAGCGTCTTTCCCTGCGCATCAAACCAGGTGAAGTACAGATTGGTATCGCAGTTGGAGCCGAGGCTCCCCCTCTTTTCGTTCACGACGAAATGCGGCTTTTCCCAGAGAAACATTTCCCGCAGCTTCAGCATCTGCGCGGCCTCGGAGGTGGCAAAATTCACGGGGTGAAGCTGCGTGTTCCAGGGCCTGTACCCGGCATAGTGACCGGTGATCTTGCATGAGGCGGCCCTGGAAAAGACGTCTTTCATCCGCTGCTCATAGTCGGGTTTTGGCAGCTTGCGTTCAGCGGCTATTTGTTGGCATGCAAAGTCCGCCGCGCTCGTTTCCAGTGTCACACTTTTGCCGCCGGGCGGGCTGGTGGTGAAGAGCATCCGGTCATTGATGACGAGCATGTCTCCCTCCAGCAACAGCACGCGCCCGAGCTCTTTCCCCTGCGCGTTTTTCCAGGAAAAGCAAAGGTTGTTCGTATGTCTCCGGCCCAGCGATGGCGGGATGTCAGGGCCAAGATAGCGCGGTTTTTCCCGCAGAAACATCTCACGCAGTTTGCCCAGTGACTGCGCATCCGGCGTGGTGAAATCAATGATGTGGGCACGATAGTCCACATAATGGCCCGAGATCCCACAGGAGGCAGCCTGATCAAACAGGCCATTGATTAGAGCCCCATAGTCCGGCGGGGCCTCCGTCGCTGCACTGCGGCAGACTGTCGGGAATGCATTCAACGCTGCAAACAGGCACGCCGCGAGAAAAGGGTGAAGAAAGTGCTTCATGGTCATTGCCCGTTGCAATGCGGGCATGAGAATGCTGCACCTGTTTTCACTAGGGTCAAATCATCTCATTTTGGCTCTGGCCCTGGCGGTGGCCGGTAGCCTTCCGGCTCAAGCACTTGATAGCCCTCAGTCTCATAAGAATGCTCTCTGCCTGCCGTCACCGCATGTTTAAAATGCCCCTCCCGATAGCGCACGTTTTCATCATAGGCATGGATGGTGGGGGCTCTTGTGCCATCAGCATTGTAGTACAGATCGCTCAAGTATTTTATGCCGTCGTAGGCCAGGTAGCGCCCTTCCTTGTTAGTATCAGGGTTCCGATTATTCCATTCCTGCTTTGCGACCTCGCAACCTACAAGTACGATATGACCTTTCGGTCTTACCGAGGAGGTGATGGACTTCCACGCCTGAGAGTGAGGGTCCAGAGCGCCTTTTACAGGGCTGCCAAATTCCTGGTGTGCAGCACCGCCATGATCGAAAATCAATAAAAGGATGCCAGGCATTCTGCACTCGGTTTGGATTCGCTGCGCAGCTGTGGTGCGTTCATTGCTCGGAAACAGATCGAAAGAGGGCCTTAAGTAAGTGCCATTTCACGTTGATCCCGTTTATGCCCCCATTTACCCACGATTTCCCGTCATCGGCATTACGCGCTTTCACGGCACACCGGTCCGCTTCACCTGCCGGAAGAATTGGCCGCCTTGATTGTAGAGGATTTGTTCGTCCGTCAGGCGGGCCCAGGTCCGCCGGTGCAGTGCATCCAGGTCGGGCTGCACCGGCAGCGCCTGGCAGATCGCGTGGGCTCTTCTCACGTGCTCGGCGTGCCGGGCTGCGCTGCGCCCCTTGCCCCAGCGGCCCAGCAGGGAGGCATGCGCCAGCAGAGCCTCTGCAGGCAGGCATTTTCCAGCAGCGGCTGCCTCCACAAGCTGCCACCCTGGTTCCCTGGTATAATATACGGCGCCCTTGATGCGCCGTGCTCCTCACTCGGCGGCTTGCGCGCGATCTCCAGTGCCACCGCAGCGCTGCCCTGCGGTCTCCCCCTGCTCATGACGCACGATCACCTGGCGTTCAGCAGCATGGGTTTTTTGTTCTGATAAACAAACGGCAGGTTGAAGCGCTCAGTTAATAATTTGACGGTCTCTGTAGAGAGCGTCTCTGGTGCCACCCCGTCAAGCAAGCGCCGCCTGGTCGCCTCGTGCAAACTTTCAAAGCATGAAACAAAATCGGCCCTGAAGCTGGTTTCCAAAGATGAAAGCGTTCCCGCCGTCTCTGCATGTCCGGCATCAGTCTTTTGCGCATCCAGATACTCTCGGTAGCGCTGGCGATATTCCACGTCAGGAATCGTTTCCGGCTTCGTTTTGCCTGGTGTGATGAAAGGCTGATCCGTGCGGGTCCGCATTTCATCCGCGAATGCTTCAAGGATTTTGGCCACAGGCCGCCGTTCTTCGTTTAGGCGCATGCGCCTGCTCCCGATGGCCAGGAGAATCCGCAAATAGAACCCGGCCTTCTTCTCAACGGCCTCCTGAGTGAGCACGTCATGGCTTGCTTGAATCGTGGGACTGCCCGGCAGGCTGGGATGGTTTTCCCTCCATAATTGGGCAAGTGCCTGCACATCCCCTGATTGTTCGAAATTTGCCAGCAGTCGTGAACTGTTTTTTTGCAACTCCACATTTTGTGCGAAACAGCACCCGTGTACGAGCAGGACGCATGAGAGCCGGACAAGAAATTTCACACAGGGTTTCATGGGCGTGCGCTGCTCAAGATTCGACGAATGGCATGTCCTGCGGCTCCGCCTCTGCCCGGCCTCACTTCTCCGGCTGGGCCAGCTTCTGGATCTTCGCGGCGCTGCTCAGCTTCTCCATGGCGGCTTCAATCTTCTCCTCGTACTTTTGTTTCTCGAGCAGCTTCACGATGTCCTCCTGCACTTTCTCAAACGGCGGGGTGGGGGTGGGAGTGCGGTAGTCGTCCAGACGCAGGATGATGAAGGTGTCGGCTTGATCAATGAGCTCGCTGAACTTTCCCGTCGCAGTCTTGTCCACCGCTTCACGCAAAGGATCGGTCAGGTCCGCGACCGCCATCCAGTCCCAGGTGCCACCGTATTCCGCACGGCTGTCGCTGCTCCACTTGCGCGCCACAGCTCCGAAGTCCTCTCCTTTGATCAGCTTCGCAAGCAATTCCTCCGCCTCGCGTCGAACCTCCGCGACCGGCTTCCTTGAGGCCTTTGGGATGGAGACGGTGTGAAACTTCACGGACGCATCGCCAGACCAGCGGTCCTTGCGCTTGTCATAGTACTCCCGCGCCTCCTGCGGCGTGACCGCCACCTCACCCGCCAGACGCATCCGCATGACGGCGATGGTCATCATGCGGCCCTGCAGTTTGCGAAAGGACTCGATCGTCTGCCCGCGCGTCTTCAGCTCCGCCAGAAAGGCGGCGTGGTCTCCTTTGAAAGTCTCCTCGACGATGCGCTCCAGCTCCTCCTCCACCACCTCCGGCTTCAGCACGCCGCCCAGGTGCTTGAACTCATTGAGCAGCAGCTGCTGGTCGATGAGCCTGTCCAGCACGCGGTCCCTCAGCTCCGCCAGAGCCTGCGGCAGCCGCGCCGGGGAGTCTGCGTACCGTTTGCGGATCACGTCCTCCTCAGCCTGCGAGGCAAAGCGGAGGTCCGAAGTCCGGATCACCGCGCCATCCACCGTGGCCACGGGCGGGTCGGCCTCCTGCGGAGACGCCACGGCCTTCGCGCCGTTGTCCGGCGCAGCCTCGGCCGCCAGCGCAGCCGAATGAAAAGTAAAAACGAGCGGCAGGCAGGCGCGGAGCAGTTTCATGGAGGGGTGCATGGGCTGAGCCGCCACGATGCTGCGTCCACGTGAGGCGGCAAGTCCAATCCAATCAGTCTGCCATAGGCGGAGCGCTGAGTGGGGAAAGACCACCGGTCTGCTCGTGTGACTCAGGAAACATGCGCTGCACCGTTTCTGGCGCGACTGAAGTTAGGCGCAATGGTGTTAGAACAGGGTATGCAGGGAGCTCCTGCCAGTGAGTCGTCACGCCTGAGGCCGAATCACGCCTTGGCATTTTCTGCGGCAAGCTCATCCACCATCTGCTGAGACCTTTGGGTGGGCGGGTGCTCCCTGCCCGGCGCCTCAAAATTCACGAATTCAACCAAGAGCCGGAACAGGGTGCCACAAAAATGGACGGCACGAGCTTCCTTAGGATGCGGCAGATCATTCGCGATTTCAGTCTGTCAATGGGTCAGCCATCTGCACCCAGGCCCCACATGCAGATGATTTGATACCACTGGGTAAAAGATCGTGGTATGCAGCTGCCACCTGGCATTCTCCAGGCGCACCGTGACGTGCCCGCCGCATGCTCCAGTCATCACGCCCTTGCCTCCGGCTTCGTCAGCCGGTCCACCTGCTCCCGGGACTTATGCGTGTCAGGATGTTCGCTGCCCAGCAGTTTCAGCCGGCCCTCATAGGCACGCTGCGCGTAGCGCAGGGCATCCGCCATCTGGCGGTTTTCAGCGAGACTCCAGGCCAGGCTGTAGCAGGCACCCAGAGCGGCCGGATGATCTGCACCCAGCACCCGCTCCATCACACCCAGCACAGACTGGTGTTCCTGCACCGCAGCCTCCTTCTGGCCCAGCCTGCCCAGCAGTTCGGCGCGGCCCGCCCTGCTTCTCAGCGTTGCCTCATCCTCCGGTCCGAGCAGCCGCGAGCTGATGGCGATGACGCTGCTCAGCTCCTTCTCCGCCTCGGCATATTTCTTTTCCGCTTTGAGGACGACAGCCAGGCTGTTGCGGGTGTTCAGGGTGTCCTCGTGTTCGGCGCCGATGACCCGCACCTGAGTGGCCAGCACGGCGCGCAGCAGCACCTCCGCCTCCGCGTATTCTTCCTCCTGCGCCAGCAGGGTCGCCAGATTGTGCCGGGCCATCAGCGTCTCTTTCCCGTCGGTGCCTTGCAGCCGTTCGTAAATGCCCAGCACCTGGCGCAGGGCGGGCTCGGCTTCGTCGAATTTCCCCAGGTCGCTCAAGGCATCTGCCAGAGCCCCCCGCAGGACCAGGGTCATCGCATCTTCCGGACCCAGCACACGCGCCATCGCGGGGATCAGGGTGCGGCATTCCTTTTCCACTTCGGCCTGCTTGCCCTGCTCCCACATGGCGCAGACCAGGATGCCCCGGCACTGCAGCGTTCGCGGATCCTCCTCACCCAGCACACGCTTCAGCACCGGCAGCAGCGCCTGCGCCTCGGCTTCAGCGGCGGCGTTGTGGTCACGTTTGATCAGCACCACCACCCACTGCATTCTCGCCAGCAAGGTCTCACGATGCTCCGCGCCCCGCGCCTTCGTTCGTGCTTCCACCAGCGTACGGAGCGCCTGCTCCGCCTCAGTGTATTTGCCCGCCTCTCGCAGCGTCACGGCGGCATCATAGGCTTTTTCGCTGATGTCCGCCTCTGCTCCCGCCGCACCTCCGCCTGCCGAAAGGAGAAACAGAAAGGCTGCAGCGGAGAGAGTCTTCATGGGGACGGGAAATGAACCGCACAAAATGAAGGACGCCAGGCAGGTGGCAAGATGAATGTCACTCCAACACCGCCGCGGCCTCCGGCGCAGAAGCAGCCGGAATTCGGAGGCGCCCTGCGTGGCAGGCAGGCCTGGCAATCTCGTGGCCCCGCCTATTTTCCAAAGATCTTTTCCCAGGGAACGGACTTCTTCAGCGAGCCTCCCTCAATCTTCCCGCGTTTGAATTCAAACTCAGGCTCGAGCGGCAGTTCCAAATTTCCCTTCTCGGGCATTTGAATGGCGCCTTTCGCGCCGCCTGCTCGCTCGATTCTACGCCTCTCTTCCTCGGTCGGCGCACGTCGGATCGTGTTCGTATCATCCACAGCGGGAGGGGCGAATTTAGGAATGCTCAGAAGATCGCCATCCACTCCTTTCCATCGTGGATCATGTGGCTCCAGCTGGGAAGACATGGAGCCTCTCGGATTTTGTGGCTGACCCATCGGAGGCGTCGGGCCGCCCGGGCGTGCCGGGTACACCTCTGTCATCTGTCCGCGCAACCCCTGCATCTCCCTGGGAGCGGCACCCTCAGGCTTCTTGTCCTCAGACCCCCGCATGTGGTGCCGTGCGCGGGCTGGGAGGCGCTTGCCATTGGGAGCGCGTGGAGTGAGGAAGAGACTGCCGGGGGGGCGTTTGGGTTCATGAAGAAAAGCCTTGGGTCCATTTCCGCGGCCGCAAATGATTTTACGCTATTAAGTCATACATCACAGCACCCGCCGCAGCCCCGCCCCAGTCGCGCACTTCACGTCTTCGGCACGATCATAGGCCAGGCATGAACAGCACTCGGTCAAGCCCATTCAGCGCCGTCTGACCACCGCAGCACCAAAACAACACCGCACCTTCCGTACTGGATCGGGTGGCCCCGACGGGATTAGACCCGTCGAGGCTCCCACACCACCGGACGTGCGGTTTTCCGCATCCGGCGGTTGGAGACGACGCGGGGCTTGTCCCGCGAGGCCAGGTCGGCTGGCGTGATCAGCCCATATCTCTTCAAGGTGCGGTTGTTGAGCGCTTCCTGTATCACGGGGTGCCTCCCCATTTCCCGCCTTCCGGCTTCTTCTCTGGGAAAAAGTCTTCCAGGGAGTGTCTTTCGATGATTTTGTTGATTCGCTCCTCGTCCGTGGGCGGGGGGAGCAGCACACCCGCGCCGGGCACAGCCGGAGGGACGTATGCGGGATTGCGAACAATGTCTTTATCTGCCGGAGTCCATTTTGGGGGGGTGGGCAAAGTCGGAGGCTTAGCTTAAAAAGCTTCAGCTTACGGTTCACCCTCTGCCTCCTGCCTTGGCCTGTGCCGTCCTATGTTATACCACACGGTTCAGTGTGCAAAAAAATGACAAAGGCCTCTGGTCGGCGAGGTCAAATTTCCTGTCATGAATGGCATTCAGTTAAGACAGCTTTTCGTTGGTTCACAATGCCCGCAACTCTGCGTTTTCCTGCGGTGGTGAAGCACTCTTTGTTCACCCCGCTCCGCGACACACCAGCCCTGAATGGGCTGCGGATTACAGCCCAGGGTCAGCCGAGCCTCAGCGAGGCGACCCTGGGCAGGGCAGCAAGCAAGCGGAAAGCAAACCCAAGACTCCGCCACGGCCCCCGCCCACCAGCAGCGTCTGCAAAGTGCTCCGCCACGAGCCGAACGTGCCGAAGCTCCAAAGCCATCGAACTTCGTCCTTAACTGGGTGCCATTCTTTCCTGTCATATATTTGCACCCTGATCCCGTTTGACACCTCACCTCACCTCACCGCGCTTCCGTCTTCTCAATCACAGCAGCCTTGCGCAGTTTCTGGATTTCTTGCGCCACAATCTGGCGGGCCTTCTCCACCTGCGCCATGGCTTGCAGGCCCTCCTTCAAAGCATCAAAGTCTGGCACCAGCATGTCCTTGTAGTCTGTCAGACGCACGATGACCCATGCCCCCGGCTGCTCGAGCAGGCCGCTCACCTCGCCCTTCTTCATCTTCGCCACCACCGGGTACAAATCTTCGGCAAGATCATTCAGCTGCATCCAGCCCCAGTCGCCGCCGTCCTTGGCGTAGCTGTCCTCGCTATAAGCGCGCGCGATCGCGGCAAAGTCCGCGCCTTCGAGAATCCTCTTGCGCAGATCCTCCGCCACACTGCGGGCGTCTGGAGTGGGCTTGCGCACCATCACCGTCTGGATCTTCACCTGTGACGGCCTGGTGAGCCCCTGCTTCTCCCTCTCAAAGTAGGCCCGCACCTCTTCATCCGTGACCCGGCTTTTTTCTCCGATGATTCTCTGGCGCATGAAGACGAGCCTGATCTTGCGTTCTGTCTCCGCACGGAACGCGGACAAAGGCACGCCGTCTCTCTCAAGCGAGGCCATGAAGGCATTGCGGTCTCCTTTGAAAGTGGTCTTGATGATCTTGCTCACATCCTCGTCCACCCATTCCGGCTTGATGACGCCGCCGAGACGCTTGAATTCGTTCAGCAGCAGTTGCTGATCGATGACCGTGTCGAGCACGGTGCGCTTCACGGCAGCGATTTCTTCCGCCCGCTTGTCCGGCTCCATCGGATGGTCCAGGAGGATCTGCGCCTCCTGCTCGCGGATTTCCGCCCGAAGGTCCGCCGGCATGATCGGCGCTCCATCCACCGTGGCCACGGGCCGCTCCTCGGCCAGGGCCAGGGTGGAGGAAAGCCAAAGGAGGCAGGCGAAGGCGCGAATCATGGCGTGAGAAAGCAGAGGTTTCATGAATGAAAAGCGGCGGTTGCAGGCCCACGCTAGCGGCGTGCGGTTCCGCGGGCAAGCGTGAATCACCCGGGGCATCGCGGCCATAGTGCGATGCCACACCGCCCAGCCCGCAACCGCCAGCATCGGCATGCATCAATCAGAACGGGCGGCGGCCTTGGATCAGCCTGCCGTCACTTTTCCATTTTGCCCCAGCTTCGTTTGATAAAGGCGTCTCTGGCATCTTTTTCGTCAAACGGTTCGAACGGCATGTGTGGGTTTGTTTTGAAAATGATGCCGGCACCCAGCTCGCCCCGCTCATCCATGCCAAACAGTTTCGAGTATTCTCCGCCGACCGCCATGTGGTTGTTCATCTGGCCGTCCCCTCTTTCCTGCGTCTGCTTTGGAAGTGTGCTGTTATAGCGGTTTCGTTCATTCCATGTCATTGAGCCGGGGTCTTGATATCCTGCCTGCCTGGCTTTTTCGCTTCTCTGCCTCATCTCTTCAAGATGTCTCGCCGTGGCAAGGTCCTGCTGGGTGACCAGTGGTTTCTTATCCGGCGCAGGCACTTGGCCGGAAAGCTCTTTCGGAGCACCCGGCTGTTGCAGGGGGTGCTGGCTGCTCAAGTCGCGCGGCACATCATTTTTGAATGCTGGCTTCCCGGCGGGTCCCGCTGCGTCAGGCCGATTCGCCATCATCTGTCCGCCAATGCCCATCTGTTCCCTGCCTGAAAGCTTGGGTTTGTCATTGCCATCCTCAGACCCCCGCATGTGGTGCCGTGCGCGGGCTGGGAGACGTTTGCCATTGGGAGCGCGTGGAGTGAGGAAGAGACTGCCGGGGGTGTAGTTTGGGTTCATGGAGAAAAGCCTTGGGTCCGTTTTTTGGAGTGCAAATCATTTCATGCTACTTTGTAAAAGAACATGGTATGAACCTGCCGCCATGGCATTCTCCACGCCCACCGGGGCGTGCCCGCCGCTCCTCACGCCTTCGTTTCCGGATTCGTCAGCTCGTCCACCAGCCGCCGGGACTTCTGCGTGTCAGGGTGTTCTTTGCCCAGCACCTTCAGCCGGCCGGTGTAGCTGCGCTGCGCGTAGGGCAGGGCTTCCTTGTGCCTGCCCATTTGTTCCAGGCACTGGCTCAGGCTTAAGCAGGTGAAAAGAGTAAACGGGTGTTCCGGACCGAGCACCCGCTCCTCAATGCTCAGCACGGCAAGGTGTTCCTGCAATGCCTCCTTCGTCTGGCCCAGCATTCGCAGTTCCCCGGCCACATTATCCCGGGTGATCAGGGTGCGAGGATGTTCCGGCCCGTGAATGCGCGTCTCAGCCGCCAGCACCGCGCGCAGCTCCTGCACAGCCTCGGCATATTGCTTTTTATTGTGAAGCACATTCACCAGATTGTGGCGGCTCGACAGTGTGTCCGGATGTTCGGGGCCGAGCACCTGCTTTCTTTTGGCGATCACTTCGCGCAACAGGCGCTCCGCTGCCTGCTCATTTTCCTGCTCCATCAGCACCAAAGCCAGATTGTGCTGGATCATCAGGGTCTTCGGAGAAGCTTCGCCATTCACTCGCTTGCTGATCTCTAGAAGCTGACGGTATTCCGTTTCGCACTCCTCCAGTTTTCCCAGGACGGACAGGGTGCAGGCCAGGCCCGCGCGCGACTTCAAAGTCACGGGGTCCTCCGGGCCAAGCGCCCGGCTCATGACCGGGATCAGACTCCGGCTGTCCTGCTCAGCCTCAGCCCAGAGGCCCTTCTCATATTTGGCCACAATGATCAGCTCGCGGCAGTCCAGCGTCTCCTTGTCCTCCTTTCCCAGCACACGCTCCATCACCGGCAGCAGGGCCAGCAGTCGGGACTCCGCCGCGGCATCTTTGTGCCTTAGTATCTCCATCAAAAGAAGGGCCTTTCTGGGCAGCAATGTGTCACGATGCTCCGGCCCCAGCTTCTGCGTGTGTGCCTTCACCAGTTCCGCAAAGGCCAGCTCCGCCTCAAGGTTCTTGCCCGCATCCATCAGCGCCACCGCCGCATCATAGGCCTTCTGGTTGATGTCCGGCGCAGGCTCTGCCGCACTGCACCAGGCGGCGAGAAGGCAGAAAAGCATGGCAGCCAGGACTTTCATAGGCACAGAGTTTGTTTCCCCATGGAATGCATGAGACAAGCAGCGGCGGCAAGCCCGATGCACCCCCTCAGCCTGCACCCGCCATGCAGCGGAGCCATGGGGCCATCGTCTGGTACTCTGCACACGCTGGCTGCGCATAGATCGCCGCCATGTACTCCGCCCCCGTGCAGGTTTGGCTATTTTGGCTTTCCGAGTTGATGGCCGCCTTGCAGCCCAGCTCCCTACAAGTCCGCGCCGCGCTACATCACCACTTCAGCTTTTTGCAGAGTTTCCGTCAGCTGCCTCAGCAGAGCCTCCGCTTTTTCCGGGGCTTTCTTGAGAGCCTCCTGCGCAAGACCGATTGCGGCCTGAATTTTTGGAGAGGCCAGTCTTGGATCCTTCTGCATCTTCTCCAAAACCTCGCGCACATCCTCCAGAGAGACCTTCCATCCTGAAACCTCTTTCGGCGTGAGCACTGGGGATTTGAAAACGATTGCTGGCAATTTTTTCGCGTAAGCCTGGGCATAGGCCTCGCTGGCGGCATCGTCCTCATCGTCAATGAGGTCAGTGATGCGCTTGAGTTCCTGAAGCTGCTGGATTTGTTTTGAAGAGAGAGCCGCTTTCAAAAGAGACTCGCGCCGCTCCTCGGCCTCCTCCACCCGCTTGTCATTCGGATCTTTCCGATCCCGCTCATTGTACGCTTTTCGGATCGGATACTCGCACTCCGCCTCAGCTTGCGCGGCCTTGGTGATGGACCCGACATCCCAGCCGGCATCAGCGCACAAAGGCAGCAGGTCCATGGTCATTTGCAGAACGTCCTGGCAGCGATACATCTCGATCGTTGCAGGGGCAAATTTGGGATCTTCTGCAATCGCGGAGCTCAGGCAAAAACAAGCAGCACTCAACAGCAAGGCCTGGAGAAATGAAAAGGTTTTCATGGTTTGATAAGATGCCACAGATGTTGCACGGCAGCGACCAGCACGTCACGCGGTATCTGGAATGAAACAAGCTTTCTGAAGCTTTGCGAAGCTTTCGCGCTCAATTGAACAATCGCCATGGTCGTGATTGCCTGGCTTCGCTACCTCTCATGAAAAGCGGGACAAGGAGCTAAAAAATGACAAAAATGCGGTGCGCTTTGAAGCAGCAGCTCATGCCCGAGTGCAGACTATCGATGGACCAGAAGTTTGAACCCTGACCCGATAGGACCCTCGATTTTGTCATGCCGGAAACGTTAGCTTAGTCACGAAGGAAACTCAAAATCACGGCAGCCACCGCGTCATTTCTGCTTCTCACCGCGGCTCACTCTTTGGCCTGCGCTGCAGCCTGCGCCTTGCTCAGGTCATCCACCAGCTGCTGGCTGGCCTTGGTCCTCACATCGTCCTTCCCATACACCTTGGTGCGGCCGGTCAGGGCGCGCTGCGCATAGGGCAGGGCCTCGGCTTTTTTTCCCTGGGCGCGCAGCACCTCGGCCAGCTGGTGGCACAGGCGCAGCGTGTCCGCGTCTGCAGCACCCAGCGCGCTCTCGGCAGCAGCCAGTGTCTTGCGGAAATCGTTCTCCGCCTCCACGTAGCGGCCGTCCATCATCACCGCCCGCGCCAGCTCCCGCCGCGCGGAGATCGTCAGGCGGTTCTTCGCGCCATACACCTCGGAGATCCGCGGTATCTCCGCGCGAAACTGCGCCTCGGCCTCGGCATATTTTTTCTGCTGGTACAGCGACTCCGCCAGCATCATGCCCACATGCAGCGTCAGCTTGTCCTTCGGGCCCAGCGCGCTCTCCGCCGCCGGCAGCAGGGCGCGGCACTCCTTGGCGCAATCCTTCTCCTTGCCCAGGTGGTGCAGGAGCTGCGCCTCATTGCTCCGCGCCAGCAGCGTGTCCCGGTCCGCCGCGCCGATCGTCCTGGCATACGCGGCGATCAGCCTGCGGTTCAGCTTTTCAGCCGCGGAATGTTTGCCCTGCTCAGACAGCGCCGCCACCAGCGTGGTCTGGCAGTTCAGCGTCTCCCGGTCCTCCGCGCCGAAGGCCTTCGTAAAGAGCGGCAGCAGCGCGCGCGCCTGCACCTCCGCCTCAGCACTGCGCCCCTCCGAGTAGAGGATCTGGGCCAGCAGGTGCCGCGCCTGCAGCGTGCCTTTTTCCTCCGCGCCCTGCGCTTCCGTGCGAGCCTCCACCAGCGCCGTCGCAGCCTTCTCCGCCTGCGGCAGTTTGCCCGCCCTTTGCAGCAGCACCACCGCGTCCCAGGCCTTCTCGTCCGGCGTCGCCTTCGCCTTCGCCGCAGCCTTGGCCTCCCCCACGCGCGCCACACCGCAGCACGCAAACAAAAGAACAAGGAAACAAACCAGACCAAAAGGGCGGAGCAACTTCATGCGGGGGCAAGGGGCGATGTTAGGCTTCCGGACTAATGAGAGCGCCCAGAGGCAAAGCAAGTTTTTTGAAGGCCTCCACTGCCACCAGCCGCGGCAAATCCGGGCACCCGCAGCACGAGTGAAAACGGGGCAGGGGAGAGCATGGACTGCGAGACCCAGATCATGCCAAAAAATGCAGTCGCGCAGATCCTTCCATGTGCGTAGTCTTGCATGTCACCGCGCTCCGGAGCGCCAGACACTTTCCTTCTCTCATGTGCGGACGCCTGAATCAGAACCAGCTGCTTTCTCTGGAGAAAAAGGAGCTCAAAATGGAGCGCCGGCTCAAGAAAGCGAAGGAGGACAAAAAGTCCGGCCTGCTGGTGCTCAACAACATCTGCCCCACGGATTACGCCGATGTGCTGAGGCTGGAGGACGGCGTGCTCTGCGGCGAGCGCATGCGTTTTGGCCTGGTGCCCGGCTGGGCCAAAGGCACCAAGGCGGAGGCCGGCAAAAAATTCGTCCACACCTTCAATGCGCGCTGCGAGAGCATCTTTGAGCTGGCATCCTTTCGCGGCCCCATCCTGCGCCAGCGCTGCCTTGTCCCTGTGCGCGGCTGGCATGAGTGGCCGGACCGCAAAACGCCCTACTTCATACACCGGACAGACGATGCACCCGTTCTGCTCGCGGGCATCTGGGATGTCTGGGAGAGCCCCTTCCCGGAGGATGTTGAAAGCGGTCCCGTCATCACCTCCATGAGCGTGGTCACCACGCCCCCCGGGCGCTACATGGCGAAGTTTCACGACCGCAGCCCGCTGATTCTCGATGACGAAGCAGCCCTCGCGTGGCTGCAGCCCGGCCTGAAAGCCGAAGACCTCCGCGCCCTCTTCACCCCCAGCGAGAGCGAATACCTCGAAGCCTACCGCGTCTCCACCGCCGCCAATCAGGCCCGCAACAAGAGCGAAGAAGTGCTCCAGCCGATCGCTCCCCCCGTGCCCCAGCATGGCACCGAACCCCTCGCACCGCTGCCTGCAGAAGATCCAGTCCACCCCCTCCTCCCCGGCCTCTCCTCATAAAACCCCACGTGCAGGAAAAACGGGGTCAGGCAAAAAATGGAGCATCCGACAGCCCGCCCTTGTGGGAAAACATGCCCGGCATCTTTGGTTTGCCAGCGAGTGGCCCGATGTCTCCCCTATTGGGTGATTTTCTCGGCAGTCATGTCCTCGTTCTTATAGCTCTTGCCTTTCATTTTCCCTTCCTTGGCGGGCAGGTCGAACTCTGCCCAAGCTCCGTTCGAATAATCGACACGAAGGGTGTTCCCGACAATTTTCCATTTACCGGGAATTTGGGGTGAGACGACAGTTCCATCGCGCAGAAGTTCTTTATTCATGGCGAAATCCCCGGCTTTGAATATCCACCGTCCGACCAAGGCGTTCTCCCATTCCATGTTCCGCGGGCTGGACGTGCCAGCATCTGCCGCCTCTTGCTTCTTCGGTTCCGTGGCAGTGGTGGCATCGGTCATCTTCACCAGCCCTTCGCGTAGTTGCTTCACCTGGAGGGCGCCCTCCACATTCTGGGCTGCGGTCAGTTCATCCTGAATCTGCCCCAGTCCTTTGTCATAACGCAGCTTGGCGTCTGCCAGGCTCCTCTTCATGGCTGGCTCGATCTTGGCCAGTTCGCTCTTGTAGGCGCTATAGACGTTTTTGAGGGAGTCAGGTGGTGGTGATTCCGCACCTGTCAGCAAGAGCCCTTTCTCGATGCGTTCCAAGTCTGCCTTGATTCGCACCAGGGTATCCAAATCCTTCTTCTTTGCCGCCATGGTGCTCTCTCGCTCCAGGGCTGGTTTGACTTTGGCATTCAGCGCTTTGAGACCTTCTTCATACGGAGTCTTCACATTTTTGAGCACAAAGGAATCAAAGCCCGACTTCAGAGCCTCCAGGCGCTGTTGGATATCCAGAGGCAGGGCTGCAGGTTCCGCTGCATGCACTCCCCATGCCGCTGCCAGGGCATGGATCGCGAGAAGGGCCGGGCGAAGCATATTTCTCAAATGGCTCATGGGCCTAAGAAGCTCAATCCAAGCCTCTAGTCAAAGACGCTTTGGAACTTCCTGTATCATCGCGTTTCCGCCGTCTCTTGGGAAAACATGCCCGACATGAAAGGCACTCAATAAGACAGCTTTTCGTTGGTTCACAATGCCCGCAACACTGCGTTTTCTTGCGGTGGTGAACCACTCTTTGCTCACCCCGCACCGCGACACACCAGCCCTGAATGGGCTGCGGATTACAGCCCAGGGTCAGCCGAGCCTCAGCGAGGCGACCCTGGGTATTGCAGCAAGCCAGCGGAAAGCAAACCCAAGACTCCGCCACGGCCCACGCCCACCAGCAGCGTCTGCAAAGTGCTCCGCCACGAGCCGGACGTGCCGAAGCTCCAAAACCAACGAACTTCGTCCTTAACTGAATGCCATTCATGCCCGGCATCCTTTCTCCATATCGCGGGCCGTAACTTATAACTTTAAACCTGTCACTTCAAACTAGCTTCCCCCGTCACGCCTTGGCCTCCGTCTTCACCAGCTCATCGCACAGCGCCTGGGAGGCCCGTGTGTCGGCATGGCTCCTGCCCAGGACCTTCTTCCGGCCTTCCAGGGCGCGTCTGGCATGGGAGAGCGCATCGGAGATTTTGTTTTGAGCGGCCAGGCATTTCGCCAGGCTGTGGCATGCGCTCAGAGTGTCCGGATCTTCAGCGCCCAGCGCATGCTCGCATGCCGGAAGCACCGCACGGCACTCCTTTTCAGCCTCAGCCAGTTTTTCTTGATCACGCAGGAAGGAGACCAGCCGCCTGCGTGCCCGCAGAGTGGCGCGGTCCGTCGCGCCGAGCACGCGTGTCCGCAGCAGAATCAGACTGCGGCATTCCTTTTCCGCCTCCGCGTATTTGGCCTGATCACTCAGCGCTTCCATGAGTTCTGCCTTGGCGCTCAGAGTCTCGAGGCTCTCCTTGCCAAAGGCTTTCGCCACATGGGGCAGCGCCGCCCTTGTCTGCGTTTCAGCCTCCGCATGCCTGCCCTGTTTAGTGAGGATCTCGGCCAGCATCATTCCAACCTCCGCCGCAAGCCGATCGTCAGGTCCCAGCGCGTGCTCGAGCCGCGGCAGCAGCACGCGGCATTCCCTTTCTGCCTCCTTCACTTTCCCCAGACGCCACAGCGCCTTGACGTAATTGCTGCGCGACTGCAGCGTGAGTTGATCTTCAGCCCCGAGCACGCGCTCCTCCACTGGGATCAGTCCGCGCAGCAGCTTCTCGGCCTCCGCGTCCTTGCCTTGTGCATCCAGTGCCGCACCGATGGAGTTTTGACAATTCAGCGTGCGGGGATGTTCAGCGCCGAAGACCTTGGCCATGGCGGGTTGCAGCTTGCGCAGAAAAGCCTCCGCCTCCGCGCTTCTCCCGTTCTGGCAGGTGATGGCCTGTCCCTGCAGCAGGCGTGCGTTGAGAGTTTTCTTGTCCTCCGCGCCGAACTTCTGCGTCCACTCCGCCACCAGCGCCTGTGCCGCCTTTTCCGCCTCGGCATCTTTGCCCGCATCCATCAGAGCCACCACGCCCTCGTAAGCTTTGTCCTCAGCACTTTTCTTCTCCCCATGGGCCGCACCACAGCAGGCAAAAAAAATCATCAGGAGGCAGGCAGGAGCAAAAGGCGTCTTCATAGTCAGTCAGCGCACAGGCACAAAGGTTGGGCGGCCCGAATAAACGAAGCACTCGATGGCCTGTCGATCAAAAAAATAGATCAAAAGGAGCATGGCTTGTTCTCCGCCACGTCGAGGTCTTTGACCACGGCGGCATAAGCCTTCTCGCCGATGTCCCCCGCCGAATCCTCTGCGCCCAATCGATGTGCGCTGTTAGTGGAAAGGAAGAACAAGGCCACGCTAACGAGAGAGACAAAAAGGCTGTATGGCAGCGGTGCCAGCGCGGTCTCCGCCGAAACTTTCAGCGAGGGATAAAGAATCCCCAGAGTGCAAGCGGCCCCTCTTTGCAGCCGCCTCTTCTCAAACAGCCACGATCTGCTCCCTCAGCCCCCTGCGAGTCACGCTACAAACCCCGGGGGCTGAAACAGCAGAGACCGTCAGTCCTCAGCGCGAGGGCTGTTTATAAGGCACATGCTCGATGGAATAATGAGTCTGCCCGTTCTTTTGTTCCTTGATCAGTTTGCCCAGCTTAAAGGGGCCGTTGCTTCCATGATACACACGGTTTGCGGGGTCCGACGTGGGGGGGCGACGCTCAGAGTTGTCATTGCCTCCTTCAAGCTGGGCATCCCTCATGCTGCGTGCCACATTCGTGCCTCTATGTGCATCTATAAATTTTGTCCTGGCCGCTTGCTCATCATCTCCTGTGGATGCCTCATCGCCTCCCATGTGCCAGCCTAACTCCACACTGCTGGAGGGTTTTTCCCCCCTGTTTTTTTCCCCTTCAATGTTGCCAAACAGGTGGCCGCCAGCGATGGCTTGCCCCATCCGTTTAAAAAAGCCAGGAGGCTTCGGGGCATCTTCCGAGCCGTGCATGTGATGCCGCGCGCGGGCTGGGAGACGCTTGCCATTGGGAGCGCGTGGAGTGAGGAAGAGACTGCCGGGTGTATAGTGCGGGTTCATGAAAACACACCTTGGGTCCGGTTTTCAGAGCGCAAGACATTTCATGCTATTTATTGCTAGTTCCTCCCATGAAGCAGCACCCTGGCCCCCTTCGTCACCGCCACCTCCGCCGCTCACGCCTTCGCTTTCGCTTTCGCCGTCAGTTTCACAAGTTCATCCACCATGTCCTGGGCCGACTGCAAATCCGCATTGCCTTTTCCAAGCACTTTCCGATAGCCCGCCAGCGCACGCTGCGCGTAGGGCAGGGCCTCGGCGTACTTGCCCTGCTTGCTCAGCGCCACCGCCAGGCCGTGGCAGGCGCGGAGGGTTTTGAGGTCCTTCGGGCCGTGCACACGCTCGCAGAGCGGCAGCATCTCGCGGTATTCCTTCTCCGCCTCAGCCGTTTTTCCCTGCCGGGAGAGGAGAGCGCCAAAGTTTCCGCGTGCCGTCAGCGTGTAGGGATGCTCCGGCCCTAGCGCGCGCGTCTCTGTGGCGATGAGGCGGCGCAGATTCTTCTCCGCCTCCGCATACCGGCCCTGCGCACTCACGGCCAGAATCAGTTCCAGCTCAAACTCCAGCGTGTCCTGGTGCTCCCTGCCAGAGGCCTTCGCCAGCCTGGACAGCACCTTGCGCATCAGCGGCTCCGCCTCCGCATCCCGGCCCTCCGCCTGGAGCCACTCCGCCAGCGTGATGCCAGCATCCAGTGCCGTCTCATTGCCAGCGCCCAGCACACGCTCGGTGGTGGTCATCACCTCGCGGATCTCCTTTTCGGCCTCCGCCTTTTTCCCCTCCTTGTACAAAACGATGGCAAAGTAATAGCGCTTCACCAGCGCCCCCTCAGACTCCGCGCCGTATACCCGCGCATAGGCTGGCAGCAGCGCGCGATATTCCTTTTCCGCCTCTGCCAGCTTCCCCTGCTCAGTCAGCGCACGGGCCAGGCGACCGCGTGTCTCCAGTGTGGCGAGGTCTTCAGCGCCCAGCACCTTGGTCTGCAGCGGGATGAGGCGGCGGCACTCCTTTTCGGCCTCCGCGTTTTTGTCCAGCGTGATCAGTGTGGCGATGATGCCGGCCCGGCAGCGCAGCGTCTCACGATCCTCAGCGCCGCAGATCTTGGTCAGCACCGGCAGCAGCGCGCGCAGCTGTGTTTGCGCTTCAGTCTCCTGGTCCAGCAACATCAGGGACTCCGCCAGCAGCAGGCGCGCCCGCAGCGTCTCCCTGTCCTCCGCGCCCAGTGCCTGCGTGCGTGCCTCCACCAGGGCCTGCGCGGCCTTGATGGCCTTGCTTTCCTTGCCCGTCGTCTGCAGTGCCGCGGCAGCATCGTAGGCTTTCGCGCTGATGTCCGCCGCCGCCTCCAAGGCGCCGAGAGTGGAAAAAAAGACGACACAGACAAGCAGTGGCTTCATGCAGGGCAGAAAAAGGTTAGGTTCCCGGAGTAAAGGAAGCGACGAGGCAGGTGGCAAGCTCCATCGCATAGGTCCCTGTCCTATTCTTGGGCTGCTGCCGCTGCTGTTGCCCTGGTTCCGCTTTTCAGAACACAAATGATCGGATACCACTTTATATCACATCACATGACTGCCAGGAGCGGGACCATCCTGAATCCTTGGTTTCGCGAAGGATGTGAAGCCAGACTCGGAAACCACTTGTCGAACACTGATGAAAGAAAAATGAGGTCAGAAAAATGGGAAAAACGGGGTGCAAAAAATGGACGAAATGCAGTGCGCTTTGAAGCAGCAACTCATCCACGAGTTAAGTCTGTCAATGTGACAAAAATTGCCTGGCCCCGGTTTCCCGCAGTTCCCTAATAATTCTTGTAGAAGTAGTACAGCACACCGCTTTTGCCGTCGGCATTGGGAGAAAGCATGTAAAGGCGTGTGCTATGCATATCTGGCCGGTGAAGGATCACGGCCTTGTCGTTCATTTTCAGCCGCGTTGCATCCACCTTTCTTCCACGAGGGGGGGCACCGGAACCGTGAATGGGCGCGCCTTTCATGAACTCGTCAATGTTGAATGGCTTGGCCTTCGGGTCTGCATCCGCCTTGTCTTCAGCTTCAAGTATAAGATCAACGGTGCCTTTCCAGGTCTTTTCATCAATTTTGCCTGTCGTCCATGGGTTCAGCATGGGATGGCCGCCGGATTCGAGCCGGGTCCACTCTTCAGGAGTCAGTTGAATGGATGCCTGGATCACGTCGAAGTACCCCCGGATGCCATCATAAATCCCATCGACCTGATACTCTTTAAGTGTTTTGAATTTGAGGCCCGTCAGCCCGGCATGCGCCGCCAGCTCTTCCCAGCTCAGAAGGTTCTCCGACTGCTGGCGCTGGGTGGCCGGGTGCTCCTCGGCTGGCGCAGGAAAGACTGCGCAAAAAATAACTGCGACTGCGATGATACTGCAGTATGGGAGACTCGTTTTCATCACCACAGTGTAAGGGCGGCACCCCTCACAGCAAAGCCAAAAGTACAAGGCGATCTTGCGGGGCAGGCGCGGCTATGGGACTGGTTCGGCTGTGGGGCTTGGCGCGGCTATGGGACTTGGCGTAATCTTTCTAACCTTAAAAGGGCCGCCGGGCTTTTCCTGATAAAATTCAAGCGTCATAGTCTCGTAGGGGGCTTCAACATCAAGGTAAACGGGGTCAGGGTGGAATGCCACTTACTTAAGGCCACTTATCGACGTGTTTTCGTCTGTATTTACCAGGACGAAGTCAACCATTGGCTCCGTCATTGAGGATTGCGCAATCGACTGACACGCATGGAGAGCACGTGCTTGCAGGAGCCGGGGCGTTGCGTGCGGCGGAGACACATGCTGCCTGCTTCGGCGTGGCGGGAGGACGCTGCTGGGGGGACGCGGTGTGTGAAGAAGGCGCTGGATTTGCTGCCCTGCTGCTGGTGCTGAACCCAGGGCGGCGCTCGCCAAGGCTCGCTGGCCCTGGGCTACGCTAGGCCGCACCTTCGGTGCTAAAAGCTGGAGGCAAAGCTGACGACAACCCAACTTAATCACGTGCCACGTCAGTCGATTGTGCAACTCTCAATAAGTAAGTGCCATTTGGGTCTGGGTGCAAAGGATTGACAAACAAAGAATTTCATAACCAGTGCTCTACTGTCAAGTATCTGCACCCTGACACTGTTTCCCCCTTCAGTTAAGACAGCTTTTCGTTGGTTCACAATGCCAGCAACTCTGCGTTTTCTTGCGGTGGTGAAGCACTCTTTGATCACCCCGCTCCGCGACACACCAGCCCTGAATGGGCTGCGGATTACAGCCCAGGGTCAGCCGAGCCTCAGCGAGTCGACCCTGGGTACGGCAGCAAGCCAGCGGAAAGCAAACCCAAGACTCCGCCACGGCCCACGCCCACCAGCAGCGTCTGCAAAGAGCTCCGCCACGAGCCGAACGTGCCGAAGCTCCAAAACCAACGAACTTCGTCCTTAACAGAGTGCCATTCATGCCCGGCATCTTTTCTGGAAGCTGCCGCCGTGCTGTCCCGCTCACGCCTTTGCCTTCGCTTTCAGCTTCACGAGTTCATCCACCATCTCCCGGGCCGCACTACATCGCCACTTCAGCCTTCGGCACGGTTTCTGTCAGCTGTTTGACCAAGGCAGACGCCTTTTCAGGGGAACTCTTGAGGGCTTTTTGCGCAACACCGATGGCGGACTGAATTTTAGGTGTGGCCAGATTTGGATTCTTCTTCATCTCCTCCAAAACCTCGCTCACATGCTCCAGGGAGACCTTCCATCCTGAAACCTCCTTCGGCGTGCTTTCGCGCTCAATCGAACATTCGCCATGGCTGTGGTTGCATGGCTCCGTTACCTCTCAAGCTATCGATAAGTAATGTCCTGCCACTCGATCACCAGTCCACGCGACCTGATCCCGAACACTGGACGTGCCTCAAAGCTCCAGACGTCCTCAGCCAGCACCTTTCTAATGTCAGCTTCATCCACGCCAGCCAGTAAGACAGCGACCCTATTTATGTTACGACTATGAGTATGACTATGAATTGTAAGTGCATTGCAACGTCTGGCATATGATATCCTCCGGATATTTATTTGAGAATGCCAGGTGCCTTTAATCTCGGGGAACAGCAAAATAGGTGGAGGTTCTGCTGAAGCAGGCTTTCTCTCGACCAGTAGTTTTTTGAGCGAGTCAGCCTCCGTGGGATACACGCCCAAAAAGTCTGCCACTCCCCATCCGAAGACGGTGTTGCGCACACTTGATGGCAGGATGCAGTATGAAGTAACACCCATGACCAGCACCGCTGTCAGCGTGATAACATGATAAAACAGAGGCAAGACCACATCCGGGATATCCGTGGGCTTTTTCTTGCGGAAAACAGGGGTCGCGCTCAATGCCGCCACCAGCGTTGTAAAAGCCAGCACGGCATAGCTTTGAGCGTCGGTGAATTCGAGCGCTAGATCGGCCTCTCCAAATTTCCACCCGTGAAAATAATCCATCAAAAAACCCAGGGCCAAGCCTGAACCCAGGGCTGCCAGAAGCAACCCGCCGAAAAGAAGTTTGGCACCCGGTTTTATCATGCCGGAAACCTTAGTTTCATCATGACGAGAACGTCAAACTTTAGTTTGAAGGATCACGGCGGCGTTCTGGAGCCGCTCCTCATGAAGAAGAGTTTTGAATGCGGGGTCTTCCTCCACTGCTTTCGTGGCTTTGCGGCAGGGGCGGGTGTCATGAGATTCCAGCCCTTTTGGCGCGCATCTGCATATTTGTAGCCGACCCAAAACCAGATTTGCCGGTCTAAGTTTAAAGTTTTCATTT
The DNA here is from genome assembly GCF_044222565.1 of Prosthecobacter sp. Classification (GTDB taxonomy): domain Bacteria; phylum Verrucomicrobiota; class Verrucomicrobiia; order Verrucomicrobiales; family Verrucomicrobiaceae; genus Prosthecobacter. The sequence goes on along the minus strand of NZ_JBGANA010000021.1, from coordinate 29,667 downwards.
TCGAGGGGATCTCCGCGAACCAGGCGATTAGAAATAGCCGCGCATGAAGCTCGATATACCCCGCAATTCGAATCCACTGTCCAACGACATAATAATTGATCTCCCATCCAAAATAGGGGTCAGAACGGCCCCTCGCCATGAAATCTAAAAAGGGATTTTTAAACTTATTGAGGCTTGCGCAATAAGCTGACACGATCGGAATTCGATTGAGGGGGATGATGCGGGGAGGCAGCGACTGCGTGGCGGAATGGCGAGGCAGACGCTGCTGGAGGGTGCGGTGTGTAAAGAAGGCGCTGGGTTTGCTTTCCTGAAGGATGCACCACGTACCAGGGTAGCCTCGCCGAGGCTCGGCAACCCTTCGCTATGATACGGAAGGCCCTTGGCCTTCAAGGCAGAGGTGTCAGTCTATTGCGCAAGTCTCAATAGGTTTCGAGCTTTTCTCGAGAGAAAAACCAAAACCTCGAAACCCCTCATAGCCCTTATGGTATTCCCTGTTGAAAACATGTCCGGCATGATTGGCAGTCAGTTATTGAGAGTTGCACAATCGACTGACGTGGCACCCGATTAAGTCGGGTTATCGTCGGCTTTGCCTCCAGGATTTAGCACCGAAGGTGCGGCCTAGCGTAGCCCTGGGCAAAGCGAGCCTTGGCGAGCGCCGCCCAGGGTTCAGCACCAGCAGCAGCAGGGCAGCAAAGCCAGCGCCTTCTTCACACACCGCGTCCCCCAGCAGCGTCCTCCCGCCACGCCGAAGCAGGCAGCCTGTGTCTCCGCCGCACGCAGCGTCCCGGCTCCTCCATGCACATGTGCTCCATGCGTGTCAGTCTATTGCGCACTCCTCAATAAGTAAGTGCCATTCCACCCTGACACTGTTGCCCCCTCCGTTAAGACAGCTTTTCGTTGGTTCACAATACCAGCAACTCTGCGTTTTCTTGCGGTGGTGAACCACTCTTTGCTCACCCCGCTCCGCGACACACCAGCCCTGAAGGGGCTGCGGAATACAGCCCAGGGTCAGCCGAGCCTCAGCGAGGCAACCCTGGGTAGGGCAGCACGCAAGCGGAAAGCAAACCCAAGACTTCGCCACGGCCCACGCCCACCAGCAGCGTCTGCAAAGAGCTCCGCCACGAGCCGGACGTGCCGAAGCTCCAAAACCAACGAACTTCGTCCTTAACTGAGTGCCATTCATGCCAGGCATTCCTTGGCTTTCCGGGATCATCCAAACTCCATGTCGATGTATTGTGGAACGGGAGTGACGACGAGGGGGAGGTAGCGCGGGCAATCCTGCCCGCGAAGGGCGCGCACGCCACGGTCAGGATGGCCCGTGCTGCTGCCGGCTTGCGATGGGAGTCCGCCGTCTCACCAGGAAACGCTTCTTTTAAACCCGAACTCCGCCTCGTCCTTCGGGCGTTTGAAGTAAGGTTTCAGCCAGGGGCTCAGCCATTTGGGCGGTCTTGAAGTCCTCTCCACGGGGCTTGCGGCCTCGTCAAATCCCAGGGAAACCGGCGTTGCCGCCTCAGGCCGAAGCACACGCGCACCCGCCGCTTTTTCAGCGACCGGTTCCGCATCCGAAGAGCGGGGAAAAGGGAGGAGGCTGGGGGAATGGCCGGGACGTTTCATGACGCACCCCTTGGGCCGCTCCCTGAGAGCGCAAATGGTTTCATGCTATTTAATAGCATGCCATGGCACCAAGAAAAAACAGCATGGAAGAAGCCCCAACTACAAACTTTTAACGCCGGAAACGGAAATGACGACCTGCGAAGCCGGTGAGACGAGGCAGACGAACGAAGCGAGCCCGCAGGGGGATTGATCGCTAACCAATCCACGGAACAATCCGAAAATGAGACAAGAAACCCAGTCCCTTGGACCGCTCTTTTGAGCGAGCGGTTTGCACAGATCCCTTTCCGGGTATTCCGCAGTCCACCCATCCCGGTTTCAGGTTAACCTCTCGCTTTAAACTCTAAACTTTAAACTTTAAACTTTAAACTTTAAACCTGGAACCACTACGCCCTCTTCGCGCCCTTCATCAGCTCATCCACCAGCTTCTGCGCGGCCTGGGTTTCGGAGTCATTCTGGCCAAGAGTTTTGAGTCTTCCGGCCAGGGCACGTTTCGCGTAGGGCAGGGCTTCGGCGGTCTTGTCCTGGTCCCGCAGGATCACAGCCAGGGTGAAGCAGGTGTCCAGCGTGTCCGCATGCTCCGGGCCGCGGGACCGCTCCTGCGCCGTCAGCAGGGCACGGTACTCCTTCACCGCTTCATCCTTCTTTCCCAGTTGCAGCAGCGTATCGGCCAGATTGCCATGAATGCGCAGCGTGTCCGCATCCTCCGCGCCCAGCATGCGCACCGCGGTGGGCAGCAGGCGGCGCAGTTGCGTCTCAGCCTCCGCATCTTTGCCCTGATAGTGCAGCGCCGCCAGCAGCTCAGACTCGCAGCGCAGCGTCACGCCGTCCTCCGCGCCAAACACGCTCGCGATCACCGGCAGCAGCGGGCGCAGCACCGCCTCCGCCTCCGGTTCCTTGTCCTCGCTGTTTAAAATGCTGCCCAGCAGCAGCCGCGCATGCAGCGTGGCGCGCGGCTCGGAGGCAGCGGGCTCTGCCACCGGCAGCGCCAGGCGCAGCTCCTTCTCTGCCTCCGCCGCGCGGCCCAGGGCCTGCAGCGGATAGGCCATCTTTCGGCGCGCGTCCCGCAGCATCTCGGTCTGCGGCGGGCTCATGCCCTGCAGGTCTGCTACCAGCTCGTGGTAGGCTTTCACGGACTCCTCCAGGCTGCCGCGCTCGCACAGCAGATCCGCAAAATGCAGGCGCGCCAGCAGCGTCTTGGGGCTTTCCGCGCCATGCACACGGGCGCACAGCGGCAGCACCGCGCGATACTCCGCCTCCGCCTCCTCTCGCTTGCCCGCGGCAAAGAGGATCTCCGCAAAATTCAGCCGCGCGCTCAGCGTCACCGTGCTCTCCGCACCCAGCGCCTTGGCGCACAGCGGCAGCAGCGCCCGGCTCTCCTTTTCCGCCTCCGCCTGCTTTGCCGGGCCGTCCTGATTCGTCAGCGCCAGCGCCAGATTGATCCGTGCCGAAAGAGTGGCCCGGTCCTCCGGTCCCAGCACCCGTGCCAGCGTCGGGATCAGGCGGCAGTACTCCTGCTCCGCCTCCGCATGGCGCCCCTGCGCGGAGTAGGTGAAGAGAAGGTACCTGTGGCAGTCCAGAGTCTCCGGATCCTCCGCGCCAGCCACACGCGAAAGCAGCGGCAGCAGCGCGTGCAGCTCCTTCTCAGCCTCCGCATACTGCCCCAGGTCAAACGTGGCCCGCGCCAGCAGAAACCGCGCGCTCAGCGTCCGCCTGTCCTCCGCGCCCAGCGCCTTGGTGCGCGACTGCACCAGCGCCCGCGCCGCCTTCGCAGCCTCCTCCGGCTTTCCCGCCTTCAGCAGGTCCATGGCCTCACCCTCAGCCTTATCATCGGCGCCCGCCGCCTTGCCCTCGGCCTTCGCCGTGGCAGCCTCCTTCGCGCCCTTTTCCGCCCCCATCAGACGCGACATTCCTCCTCCTACCATGAAATGCCAGATGACAGTAGCGACAAAAAAACGAGCGGCGGGGTGTTTCATACGCGGTGCAGAGGTGGTCAGTCAGCCAAAGTAAATAGGCGTCGTAGGGCCGACGCAAGATGAAAGGAAAAAACAAGAAGCCCGCATGCTCCATCACGTGCAGCAGAGCCCGCGCCTCGGTTTCCGCCCCGGCGTCCTTGTTCCGCCGGATCCCCATCTCCAGGAGTTTCATTCTGGCCAGCAACGTCTCACGATGCTCCGCACCCAGCTTTTGCGTGCGTGCCTCCACCAACTCCTGCAGGGCCATCTCCGCCTCGGAAAGCCTGCCCGCATCCTTCAGCTCCATCGCCGCATCATACGCCCTCTGGCTGATGTCCGGCGCGGGCTCTGCCGCGATGCACCAGGCACCGAAAAGGCAGACAAGCATGGCAGTCAGGGCTTTCACAGGAGCAGAGTTTGATTCCCTCCCGGAATGCATGAGACAAGGCGCGTCGGCAAGCCCAATGCCCCCTCAGTCAGCACCGCCATGCAGCCAAGCCATGGGATCATTGCCTGGCATTCTGAGCATGCCGCTGCGCACCGGCGGGTATCCGCCGCCGCCTCACGCGCGGCCGTCAGGAGGTTGCTGCTGCAGTGTCTCCAGGATTTCCGCGATGGAATAGGACCGCAGAGACAGAGTCTTGTAGAAGCAGTCCACCTCATTGGCCACGGGGAGCCAGCGCAGGATCCCGCACCCGCTCTCCACACAGGCCCGCAGCTCCGCGAATTCTTGGCGCAGAGCCGTCAATTCCGCGACGCTAGGCGGCACCCGCACGAAACGAAGCTCCATGAACCTCCTCAGCGCCCTCTCCGCCGCGCTCAGCAGCGAGAGCCGGAAGTGACACCGCTCAGGAGCCCGCCCGCTCAACCGCGCAACCAGCCGCCCCCGCAGCAGCTTGAGCGCTCCCACACTCCCACCCTGTGCCGGCGCCGAAATCCACTCGCGCAGATTCTCCACGAATCTCCGCATGCCGGCCATCTCCTTCGCGGAATAGTATTCCATGAACTGAATCCACAGGCCCTCTTCCAGGCTGAACAGACTCCTCTCGCAAGCCCTCAAGTGGCAGTACAGCAGCACCGTCTGCTCCCCGGACAAAGCCACCACGGCATCCCACCTGAAATCCCGCCATCGTTGCATCAGACTCGCGGGATGATAAAAATGCCCGCTCCGCACCGTCTGCCTGGCATCCGCCGCCGACGATGCCGTCTTTGTGTGGGCAAACAGCCTCATGCTATCGTCAATCCTTTCCTTCAGCTCCTCGATCGAAGGATACCACCCTGGGCTCGTTGAAATCTGCAGGCATCCAGGATGCTGCTTGATGGTCCTGTGTTGCTCCCACTCGTCAGGCTGTTCCTTGTAACGATAAACCGCCACCACCTGCCCGTCACGATCAAACAGCAGCAGCCCGTGCCGCGAAGCATACCGCCGGTGCGACTCCTTGAAGTCAAGGTTGTTGATCAGAATGACAGCGTCTTCCAAAGTCATAAATACAGAAGCGCCCAAGAGGCCGCCCTCGCCACCGAGCTTTCCCGAAAACCCGCCTCGGTGCAAAGCCAGACCGGTGGAAAAAATAGATTTGCCGCCGCTGCCCCCCTGCGTGGCGCACTTCATCGTCGCATCCCCATCAATGTTGCACCGTCATGACAACGTCGCCGTCCTTGAACTCGACCCACGCTTCCCTTTGATCGTCTGCCTGCATCCGGGTCAGAGTGCCGGCAGTGTTGGTGTCATGCCTGGCAAAGCCACATTTCGCCAGCCAGTCCACACACCTTTGCATCATGGCCGGATCGTATTCTGAAACTCGAATCACGAGAGTGTTGGCACTCCTGCCCGAAGGCTCGCCATTGCAGTAAAAATAGCGTTTCTCACCGTCAATGAGGCTGGCAGGAAACGAGCGGATGGGACCACTGGTCAGCAGCAGCTCCCCGAGAATCGTGCCACGTTTCAGCTCCTGGGCCCCGTCAATCCCGAACGTCGCATACCCGAGCAGCAAGCCGTAGGCGGCCACAGCCGTCGCCACCAGCCAGCCTGCCATCCGAATGATCCGTCTCATCATGATCCCGCCATCCATGCGTCTCCACATCCGTCATGCAATTCGTTTCCCACTCCGCATCCACTCCTCCCGCCTCCCTGCCAGCCACCACGACCGCATCGCTTGAAACTTTATTTATGGCGATGGAGAGCCATGCCGAATCTTCTTGCGGCTCTGCGCCGCAGCGTATCTTCGCGCAGCCTCAACCACACCATGAAAAAAGCTCTCCTCGCGCTCCTGCTCGCCACCGCAGCACTCACCTCGACCTCATTTGCAGACAGCCCCGCACAAATCGCCACAGACTACCGCAAGCAGGCCGCCCAGGCCGTCGAGCGCCTCAATCAGTCCCTCGAAAAAGCCACCACCCCTCTCATCACCAAACTCGTCTCCAGCGGCGATACCGATGGAGCGAAACAGCTCACTGAGCAGCTTAAAGTCAAACTCACCGGCGAACCCGTCGCCGATCCCCAGCCCAGCGCCGCACAGCTCTTCACCATGTACGATGAAGCCCGCGCCAAAGCCCTCGCCCCCGTCCAAAAGTCCAGCATCGCCCGCATCGACAGCATGCTCAAATCCGCCGCTGGCTCCAAGCTGGAAACCGTGAACGAACTCACCAAGGTGCGCGCGGAGATCGAGGCCGGGAAAGTGGGGCAGCGGCTGGCGCCTGCCATCGTGCCGCAGCTCTGGACCTACCACATGCAGCCAGGGGACAACAATTCGCTCGCCAACATCGAGCTGAAATCAAACGGTGACTTCACCATGAGCAACACCGCACCCGGAAAATGGAAACGGGCCAAGGGCACCGACACAATCAACATCACCTTTGCTGACAAAACCACCTGGATCATGACGCTCAACGGCGACGGCACAGCCATGCTCGACCGTCCGGACACAGGCCGCCGCTACATGAAGGCCGTGGCCGAAAAGCGCTGAGCGCGCTCTTTTTACCGCGACTCTGTTCCGCTGAACTGGCCGGCGCGAATGGCTAGACAGGTGGCATCCACAAAAGCCTTTCCCAGATGGCTGCGGAAGTGCTCGATCATCGGCTCAGGATCCAGCCCCAGCTCCGCATGGCCAAGCAGGTAGTTGTGAATGCGGTCGTCCCAGCGGTTGGGGTAGGGGATGCCTCCCGGCCTTGCGAACCGGTGTAGCCAGCGCAAGAAAGGCAGGCACAGAGTTTTGCGGCCTGCCCGGCGGAATTTTTCATGGATGTAGCATTCCTCTCCGCCGAATCCGTGAAAGTCTTTGTTAAATCCCAGCCACGACTCTTTGCGGCAGGCAAACAGCCCCATGCCGTGCGCAGGAATTTCAAACGGCGGAGCTTCGATGTCATCGCCACGCCTGTCATGCCCCCAGATGCCCCACATCCCCTCCCGCCACACCGGGTCCATGTGCGTCTGCAACTGGTCCAGATTGTCCATGATCAGCGGGCCTTGCAGCAGGTTTCCTTCATCCAGGCCGGCATTCATAAAGTCGATCAGCTTTGCCAGCGCTCCTGGGGCCAGCATTACATGCGAGTCCAGGCACAGGACATACGGCGTCTTTGCCTGCTCAAAGAGTGCGTCGCGCAGTGCGGTGCCCGTGCGTCCGGTCATCGGCACATAGCGCACTGGCTGGCGCACCCAGGCCGTCAGATCACGCACCGCCTGTCCATGCGCGCTTTCACTGTGGTTGTCGAGTATGAGAAACTCCACCTGCTCCATCGCTTCGGGGTGGTGCAGTCGCAGGCTTTGCACGGTGAAGTACACGCCGTCAAAGTCGTCATAAGTCAGCATGCCAATGGTCAGGGATCGTTTCATAGAAAATGCAGCCGTCCTTCCGCGGTCAGTCGCTTGATGCAGTCACGCTCCAGTTCAGGCCTGTGCAGCGTGCCGCGGATTTCCTGGTCATTGTAGTGATGCTGGGTCCTTTCCCACCAGTCGAAGCCCGTGATCGTCACATCAGCATGCTCCTGCAGCATCATCCAGATGGCGAGAAGTCCGGTGGACCAGTAGGTGAACCCCGCTTCGAAATAGTCCGAGATTTCGGTCAGGATTTTGTGATCGATCTTTTCCACGGCATAACCTGCCTCAGATGTGCGGTGGCTTTGAAACACCTCGCACTTTTCTGCCTTCGGCTCCCATGAGTGGCACCATACCTTTTTCCATGGGTGCCGGGACTGAACGGCCGACAGACATACTGGACGCACCGTAAACCAGACATCGCAGCGCGACCCGGTATGCCGGGCGAAATCCCCAAGCGTGAACCGGTTGAACCGCACCACCTGTTCATGGGAGTCGATCTCTATTCCGCGTGCCGAGTCGAGCACGCTGGGGCCATTTCCGACGAGAATACAGGTGCTTTTCATGGAATGAGCGTGGTGGTCGGTGGTGGTGTGGTGGTCGGCTCCGGAGTCGTGGTAGTTGGTGGTGGCGTGGTAGTTGGTGGTGGCGTGGTAGTTGGTGGTGGCGTGGTAGTTGGCGGTGGCGTGGTAGTTGGCGGCACTGTCGTCGTCGTCGGAGGAACGGTGGTGGTAGTCGTCGTCGGAGGAACGGTGGTGGTAGTCGTCGTCGGAGGCACAGTGGTGGTCGTAGTCGTCGGCGGCACAGTGGTGGTCGTTGTCGTCGGAGGCACAGTGGTGGTCGTTGTCGTCGGAGGCACAGTGGTGGTCGTTGTCGTCGGAAGCACGGGGGTGGTCGTTGTCGTCGGAGGCACAGTGGTGGTCGTTGTCGTCGGAGGCACAGTGGTGGTCGTTGTCGTCGGAAGCACGGGGGTGGTCGTTGTCGTCGGAGGAACGGTGGTGGTGGTCGTTGTCGTCGGAGGCACGGTGGTGGTAGTCGTTGTTGGAGGCACGGTGGTGGTCGTTGTCGTCGGAGGCACGGTGGTGGTCGTTGTCGTCGGAGGAACGGTGGTGGTGGTCGTTGTTGGAGGAACGGTGGTGGTAGTCGTCGTCGGAGGAACGGTGGTGGTAGTCGTCGTCGGAGGCACAGTGGTGGTAGTCGTCGTCGGAGGCACAGTGGTGGTCGTAGTCGTCGGAGGCACAGTGGTGGTCGTAGTCGTCGGCGGCACAGTGGTGGTCGTAGTCGTCGGCGGCACAGTGGTGGTCGTAGTCGTCGGCGGCACAGTGGTGGTGGTCGTTGTCGTCGGAGGCGGAGTGGTTGGAGTGGGCGTCCCCCCATCAGCTCCCAGATCCACCCCCAGGCTGATCAAAAACCCCGACCACAGTCCTCGCGTCGCCCCCGTAGCCGGTGGCGGCACGCTGACCTGCATGGAGTCAGAGCCGCTTTCGTAGTTCACCTCATGCTGCGCAGGCTGGCGCAGCACCATCCCGTTCTGGCCGATGCCAGACACGCTCTGGATGCCATCCTGCCCGACGATGCTCTGCCTGGCCAGCCAGTGGCCTTCGGGCGGTGTTGGACGGTCGGGAATCATAAAAACTCAGAAGGGAAGGGGATCAGTGCTCGGACGTGGTAGAAAATGGTATTAACAGCAGAAACAATCTGCGGCGCTCCTTTGACCTCAGCCCGTGCTCTCCCGGTCATCGATCGGCGGGTAGGCCTCCACCAGCTGGCGGTAGTACATGCCGCTCACCTGGTAGCGGTTGTCCTCGATGGCATGCTTCTCCCAGTCCGTCATCGCCGTGGGAGGGAACTCCTGCGCCACGATGTCGCTGCCCACCTCCACCGAAGGCGTGCCCGCGCCAAACACCACCTTCCCGCTCGTCTGAAACTGCGGAAAACGGCAGCCCGGGTGCAGGCAGTCCGGAAAGCTCCCGCTGATCCCGTCGAACGAATAGTTGATCGTGTCCGTGATGGGAATGATCGAGTGCACCTTCGCAAACGGCCGCTCCGCCAGAAAGTGGCTGATCTTGTGCCACGTCGGGTAGATCGCTCCGCGCCGATACTTTGAGCGCTCATACACCCGCTTCGCACTCTCGATGCTCCCGCTCGCATCCACCGCCGTCAGCGGCAGGTTCCCCTCCTCAAACCACAGCTTGTACAGCACCGTCGGCCAGTCCTTCGGCCGCTTCACCCACTCCACCTGGTAGGGCGTGTTTCGCTCCTCCACCGTGCGCGTCCTGCCAAAGATGAAAGTGCGCTGCTGGTAGCCCGCCTTCACCGCATGCACCAGCGTGTAACCCTGCAGCGCCGCCGGCACCACCTCCGCACGTTTGATCCACGCCGGGCAGTCGCTCCACAGCACCACGCCATTGATGAAGTCCGGAATCTCGCACCCCGCATCCTCCTTCGCAGTGATGGAAAAGCACCGCTCAGCAGGATTGGGCGTGTCCACCCAGTCAAAGTTTTGATCGAGCAAAGGCATGATGATCTTGAGTGCGCGTTGTTGGATTATTCAGACCGTGGTTTGGCCCCCCAGCCCAGCACCAGATCCTTGCGGAACTTGTACGGCAGGCCGTTTTGAGAAGTGAAGATCAGCCACGTGGAGACCCGCGTGTACTGCCGCGGCTTCACGTGTGCCACCTCATCGGAGAGGCGTCCCTTGCCACTGTTGGCCACAGTGCCCGCTTCATCAGGATAGAAGGCGGACCCCGTGCCACCGGACACAAACGGGATCATGTAAAACCCCACGCCATAGCTGCCGTAGTTTTGCGTCACCGTCGAAGAAGTGAAGATGTCCCGATACGGCTCGCTCACCTCCTTGCCCGCCGTGCCCAGGATCGCGCCGCCATCGCCCACCATGCCCTCCTCCGTCAGCGTCCCCGTCCACAGCGGCACAAAGCCATCCCCGCGTCCGCCTTTGAGATAAACGTACGTGTCCGCCGGCACACCCTCCACATACAGGTACAGGTTGTTCTCCGCGCTCGCGCCCGCCGTCGCAGTCACCACCACGCTCGCCGTTCCCGCAAGTCCCGCTGGCGCGATGCACGTCAGCGTCGTGTCATTGATCACCGTCACACCCGTCGCTGGCATGCCGCCAATGCTCACACCCGTGGCCCCCGTCAAATACGTGCCCGTGATCGTCACACTCGTCCCTCCGGCCGCCGTGCCGATGGGCGGAGCCACGCTCACCACCGTCGGCAGCGCCAGCACATACGTGAAGAGCAGATTGTCCGCGTTGTGTCCGTTCGGCGTCGTCACCACCACGCTCTTCGCGGTCCCCGCGCTGCCCGCAGGCGTGATGCACGTGATCGTCGTATCATTCACCACCACCACCCGCGTCGCCGCCGCGCCGCCGATCGTCACGCTCGTGGCCCCGGTGAAATTCGCACCCGTGAGCGTCACACTCGTGCCTCCGGCGGAAGTCCCCAGCGCCGGAGAAATGGCGCTCATCACCGGCGGCGTCAGCGCATACGTGAAGAGGCTGTTGTCAGCATTCGTGCCGCCAGCCGTCGTCACCACCACACTCGCCGTGCCCACACTCCCCGCGGGAGAAATGCAGGTCAGGCTCGTGTCACTGTTCACCACCACATTCGTCGCCGGCACACCGCCGATCGTCACTCCCCCCGCACCGGTGAAATGCGTTCCCGTCAGCGTCACACTCGTGCCTCCCAGCGTCGATCCGGAAGTCGGCGAAACACTGCTCACCGTCGGCGGCAGCGGCACATAGGTAAAAAGTCCGTTCGCCGCATTCGCACCGCTCGGCGTCGTCACCACCACACTCGCAGCACCCAGGCTGCCCGCCGGAGTGGTGCACGTGATGCTCGTGCTGCTCACCACCGTCACACCCGTGGCCGCCACGCCGCGAAACGTCACGCCTGTCGCCGCCGTGAAATTCGTGCCCGTCAGCGTCACCGCCGTGCCACCCGAGTTCACTCCGCTGGTGGGAGAAATCCCCGTCACCGTCGGCGCCGCCTGGTAGGTATAAAGCGTGTTCGCCGCATTCGTGCCGTCCGGCGTTGTCACCAGCACGCTCGCCGTTCCCACGCTGCCCGCCGGCGTGGTGCACGTGATGCTCGCGCTGCTCACCACCGTGAGGCTCGTCGCAGCCGCCCCCCCGATGGTCACGCCCGTGGCCCCGGTAAAATTCGTTCCGGTGATCGTCACACTCGCTCCCCCGGAAAGCGGGCCGCTGGCTGGTAAGATGCTGGTTACAGTAGGTGCAGGCATGGGTTCTGATTCAGTTGAGGTTCAGTATTGAAAAAAATTCGTGAAAAAGTGCTATAAAGTAAAAGGAACTACCACGGGTGCTTCAGTCGAAATCAAAATCCTCAGGTTCCTCCGCAGCATCCCGAGACACATCCCGCGCCTTCCGGTCCCCCAGCAGCCTCAGTCCCCACAGAAACAAGGCCCCCGCCGCGATTCCGAGCAGCACATTCATGGCCTCACCTCCCGTCCCGCATTCTTCGCGCTGGCCACGCCCCGCTGCTGGTCCAGCACCCGCTGCAGCTCGGGGATGTTCCTCACCTCCTGCGCCGTCATCGCCGCCACTGCCGCATCGCCATCGCCTCCGGACATCAGCAGAGCCCCGCCGCCCGCCAGCAGCACCTTCTCCACATCCCCGATCACCTGCGCCCGCACCGCCGGCGTGTTGATCTTCATCGCCGGATCCGCGCAGCCCGTCAGCCCCGCCATCGCCAGCACCAGCGCTGCCAGAGGCATTAGTCTCATCTTTTTCATGGTGTCTTGCCTGTTCATGGTTTGTTCAAAAGTCTGAATGCCTGATGCCCGGCCCGCGCCGCCATGGACCATTCCATCCCTCATCACCAGACCTCCCCCGCCGGAGACAGCATCGTGGTATGAACTGGTATTCGTTGATCCAGAAGATCGTTCAGCTTGATCGCCTGCATCAGGTCCTCAAACCGCTGCCCGCGCCGCAGCCAGGTGCTGTGCCCGCAGGCATCATCGCTGTGGTCCTTCACCACCTCCGGAAACAGCGCCTCAAACTCCCGCCCCCGCAGTCCCAGGCTCCCATAGCCCAGCCCCAGCCAGCCGATGAGCCGCCGCGTCACACACGCAAACCTCAGCGCCCCGTCATTGCGCGAGCCATAGAGGTGAATGCGCCGGATCAGCCCCTCACGAATCGCCTCCGCAAAATCCTCCTCATCCGCCGCCGGAGAAATCAGATGCGCCGCATCGATCTCCGCCCCGCACGCCTCCAGCACCCGCGCGATCAGGTCGCACCCGTTCGAATGTCCCACCAGCACGATGCGATAACCCGCCCTGCGGTAATAGCCCACCTTCTTGCTGATCGCATCCGCCCGCTCCCTCTGCCGCAGCCTCCGCAGCAGCGCCGAGCAGTAATACTCAAACTTCTCCGCCACCACCCCGTCCGGCAGCCGCGTGTTGATCCACGTCACAAACCGGTCCGTCCACCCCTCCGCATCACCCGGCCGTGTCCGAATCCCATTGATCGCGATGTAGCACGTCCGGTTCATGATTTTGCACCTCCCGTTGAACTCGCCAGCGTCTTGTCCCGCAGCGCATCAAAACTCAGCGCCTCCAGCTTCTCCACCCGCTTCGTTTGCAGATCGATCAGCCTTGCGATGTGGTTCGCCTGATTCTCCAGCGCATCGCTGAACCGGTTCACCGTCTCAATCCCCTTGCCCCACACCGCCCGCAAAATCAGCACAATAAACATCGCCAGCGCAATGATGAACCCGATCAGCACCACATGCAGCGGCTGGATCGCCAGCTCCTGCGGATCAATGCTCGCAAACCTCACCATCCACCCCGCCAGTGTCGCCCCCACCACCCCCAGCGCACTCAGCGCCGCACCAATGATGCAGGTGCACAGAGACCACGGCATCTCAAACTGGGCAGGATCAAAAGTAAATTTCATATCGGTTATTTCAGATGGTCCAGCAGCACCTCCAGCACCGCCGGCGGCACCGGATTGTCATCATGCACAAACTCCGCCATCGGCAGCGCGATCACCGGCACCCCCTCCACCATCACCGCCTCCAGAGCTCGGATCTCTTCAATCGCCCTCGCTCTGTTTTCACACACCACCTGCTCCTCCCACGGCCCGCCCATCTGCTTCACAATCCCGCTCACCGCCGTCTTGTGATCCTCCACAAACGGCGTCAGCACCCGCACCGCCTTCGCGATCGCCATCCGCGTCGCCCCCGTAAATCTAAAATGCGCCTGCACCGGCCTCCCCTCATGCATATGAGTGACCGCCCCCGACAAGCTCGACAAAGCCGCATGCAGCTGAAGTATTTTCACGAGTTTCATAAGCAGTTAATAGAAAAATGAAGCTTTTACATCCGCACCATCACACTACCGTCAGTACACCCCCATTGGAATAAAGGTCCCCCGCAGACAGTCCCGTCGCCGAAGTCGGAATCCCCGCCACATTGATCACCCCGCTCGCCTTGACGGTCAGCCGCGCCACCGCCGCCCCATCAGTCGCCGAAGTCCCCAAAATCACCTCCCCACCCGCCACACTCCCCTTGCCCCCCGCAATTGTCAGACTAGCCCCTGTGCCAGTCGTCACGTCATGGGCCTGGATGCACTGGTTCGTTGCTGCCGTTGCATGGTTTTTCCCTAGCTGCAAGGTGGCAGAAGACGACCTGCATAAAAACAAATCAGGAGCATCATATGAAGGACCTGTTGAACTCCACCCAAGGTACCACGACTGTGCCAGATTGATGCCACTTTGGAAGTATCCAAGATTGATGGAATGGTTGGCAATGTCCATTCCTGCGTAGGTGATAATTCCATACGCTCCAGCGATATAGGAAATGTTGAAAATGTCTGTGGTGCCTGAAGATCCGGATCTCACTCGGAACAGGCTGGAGCCTGATCCCAAGTTCGAATGAATCAACTGCAGGTCAAAAACGTTCACAGCGCTGGTGGTATTGAGCGTGCCTGCCAGAGATACCATGCTTGCATCCTCCGCCCCCGTCACCTCATACCCCGTTGACGCCAGCACATTCGCATTCGCACCACCCGCAATGAACGCAGACTTCCCCGCCTCCGTCGAGATCGCCCCCAGCCCCAGCGCCGTTCTCTGCTCCGCCGCCGTCGCCGCCTCCACCAGCGCCGCGCCCTGGCCCGACAGCGTAAATTTCCGATCAGCGCCCGATTGCGTTCCATAGATCAAACCTCCCGTGGCAGGAGTGGCGGCAGTCAGAGAAGCAAGAGTTTTGTCAGACATAAAGAGAGGAAAGGTAGAAGGTTTAGTAATTCAGAAGCACAAAGCCGGAGCCATCCGCCAGCCGCAGTCCACCCGGACCATCCGCCAGCAGCAGCACATCATCCGCCCCACCAGGCGTGGTATCACCTGGTAGGCAGCCAGAACACAGCGTCAGTCCAAGTCCAAGAGCGATCATAAAATCAAAGCGCCACAATGTTCGTTGCCGTCGTCCCCGTCGCATTCACCCGTCGTGTCACGATCGGCAGCACGCACCCCGCCGGCACCGCCGCGAAGGTCACCGCCGCCCCGTTCTCGTTCACCGCCGTCACGTCCCCCGCGCCCCCCACATACAGCGCACGCGCAGGCCCGCCCTTCATCGGCACAGTGTCAGACGGCGTCACAGCGCGGAAAGAATCATTCGGTACCATCTCCTGCAGCGCACCCGGCGTGCTTTGCGGATCCAGAGTCATTCGGCGTTTAGTCGTAGGCATAGGGTTTTTAGGTTAGTTAGTTGTTGTTATAAAAAATGGCCCGCAAAAGACGTTTATGTTAAACTACCATAAAGAAGCAAAACATGGTATCCATGAAGATCAGCCTCGCATCGAGTTAGGATCCGCAGCCCCCGAGCCCGCGATACCAGCCGCAGCCGCAGCCCCAGTCGCATCAGCACCCGCGGCCCCCGGCGCACCAGCAGCCGCGCCCAGGGCAGGGGACCCACCCGCCGCCTGCTGCCCAGGCTCAGCCTGCTGCCCAGGCTCAGCCTGCTGCCCAGGGTCAGCCTGCTGCCCAGGCTCAGCCTGCTGGCCCTGCTGCGCATTCGCCAGCATCCCCTTCAGCTTCTCCGCCTCATCCGGCGGCAATATCGAAAGGCAGCTCTCCACCGTCAGCATCGGCTTGCGCACCATCTCCTCCGCGTTGGAAAACTCCAGCGCCTTCAGCGCCTGCACCATCCCCACACGTACCCCAGCCTTGTCCACCTCCGGCAGCGCCGAATACGTCTGCTCCATCTGCATCATCGCCTTCGCACCCTCCAGCTTCGTCTGGTTCTGCTCCTGCGTCAGCAGCATCACCACATCAATGTCCAGGTCACGCACATGCTCCGGCGTTATCCGCACCAGCTCCTTGTTGTGCCCCTCACCCCACACGAAGGCCTCCTCACGGTCAAAGTTCGCGTAATACAGCTTCACCGCATAGCTAAAGCCCCGCCCCTTCGCACGCCGCAGCCTGCGCACCGGCTTCTTCAGCAGCACCGCCGCACGGCTTATCAGCGATCTTATCCCTGTCGCCGTATTACTCTCCGGCACAGTTGATAAATCCCCCTGGCTCGCACTCGTGATCCCGCTCCGCAGCTGCGCCAGCTGCATCCCCACCTGAAACAGCTCCATGCTTCGCGAATCCGCATCCGGCAGCTGCGCAAACTCCACGCAATCCCCCAGCCGCTTCCCCGCCTTCGGCTTCAGCGTCCTTCCGGGCCCGATCACCACATCCCCCCCGTCCTCATCCATCAGCAAGTTCTCCTCGTGGATCGCCGTCAGCGGATTCGCATGCATCTCATTCCGGAAGTGCACCTGATTCCACAGATTATCCGTCCCCGTTTGCAGATACGCATACTTCGAGAAAAAACCCCGCCCGTAAAGCCTGTGCGGCACCGGCTCCCACACCTCACACTTGATCGGCAGCTCCGCATTCGGCGACACATTTGCCAGGTAATCCGCCCACACAATCCAGTCCTCATGCAGCGGCGGAAACACAATGCACATCCGCGCCTCCCTCCCCGTCCCCGTCACATCCGCCCGTATGTATCCCTCGATCAGCCTCACCCGCGTGTTAATGAGTTTGTCCGCCTCCTCCTCACCCAGCGCAGTCTCCTCCGGCGCACCCACCGCACACGCATCCGCAGACCTCTCACGCTGCACCTCCTCATCCGTCCGCGTCCCCGCCACCGCGCACCGCGCCAGCCTTATCGCATCCTCCTTCGAAAGGTCAAACCTCCGCATCGCCTCAAACGTGCTCATCTCCACGCTCACATACACATTCGTATGCCGCAGATCCAGCTCCGGCGCATCCTCACGAAAAGAAATGTCATTAAAGTGGATCGGCATCGCCTCCACCCCCTCACGCAAGATCACCCTCCGCGTCTCATACGCATCCTTCCACTCCAGCCTGCCACGCATCTTCCCCAGCCCCGCCACCTGCGCATCCGTCGTCACATGTTCGCCACGCCCGTCCATCACCGGCTTCCCATCCGCATGCAGGCACGGCGTCACCGCCTCATACACATCCACATCCACCGCATACAGCGTCTTCATAAAGCACTCCCCCAGCGTCACCGCCTGGTCGATCCCCAGGCACTGCGCATCCACATATCGTCCATCGCGAAACACCCACTGCAGGTGGTGTTGAATGTCATCCGCCAGCTTCCCATCCGTCCTCCCCACAGGATTCGCCGCGAACCACGGCTCCCCGCCATAGATGTCCTGCTCCGCCTGCGCCGCCGCAAACTCCGCCAGAGACGCCACCACATTCACCGACTCATTCGCCACCTCAAACACGCTACCCGCCTCCTCCACATCCATCCTCTCCCTCCGCGCCCGTGCCCGATGCTCAAACACATCCTGCGCCTCCTGCGCCCACTTCACCCTGTTCGCCCGCCACTGCACCAGCCCCGCATCATAGTTCGCCTTCTGCGTCCGCGCCCACTGCACCAGTCGCACAGCACGCGAGCCACCGCCAGCCGCCAGTGCATCCTCCAGTGGCGTCTTCCTCCGCTTCCTCACCAGCGCCGCCTTCGCCCGCAGCGCAGCCAGGATGTCCGCCGAAGCAGAACCATTCACCGAAGGATGTGGAATCAAAGGCATGCGAGAGAAAGAAGAGGAGAAGAGTTCAAATCGAAAGTGGACAAGCCCAAAAGCCCGCCGGCAGTCCCCACGCCCCCGTTCATCAGCCCACCATCCCCGCACCACCCCCGGAAAAAATCGGGAACAGCACATCGAGGAACAGAGCGCAAAGAACAGCGAACCGGGAACTCAAAGCCATCTCCCTCCGAGTTTTCCACTCCGTCAGGCTGACACCTCCCACTCCTTGGGTCTCCATTTCACACCGCAACAACTTTCTTTTCCGCCCCAGAAAAAAACTTCGCGCCATCGCAAATCTCGTTCGTTGTTTTCAAAATGCGTCTGCGCCTTTGTCCTCGCGGTTGACTCGCCACGCTCACTCTCAGCGCATCCTGCCGCCGTCTGCCTCGCATCATGCGGCCGTCTGCCTCGCCTCACTCGGCTGGCCTCGCTCACAGCGTCAGCCTCTTCGTCTTCAGTCTTGTTCACTCACCCTTCGGCCTCACTTCGTTCATCTCTCTCGTTTCGCTCGCCCCGTGCTCGCATGTTCTTCGTAGTTTTCAGCGCCAGAGAGTCGCAGCTCGCCAGCATGGCATCGATGCGCGCTATCGCGGTTTTTTGGGCGGGATCAAGCGCCTTGCTTCGGGCTGCATCGTAATTTTTGAACAAAGCAATCGCGCTGCTCTGCGGCTCCATTGTCCGTCGGCCCCCAGCCATGCTCGGTTTATGCGTTTCCGTGCATCAAAAACGTCTTTCCATTCCTGCTTTCTTCCACCTCTGCTCTCCAAGAGAGTACAGTGTTTGAAAAGAATACCAGCCAATACCACAAAAGATTATGGAGAGCCATAAATCGGCCTGCACCATTCGGGCCATCTCCCTTCACGCCCGGATCCCGCAGCTGGCATTGCTCGCAGCACCGGGGATGGGATGCGCACATGCCACGCACTTTTATACCTCAATGCAGGTGCCCTCTAAATTTTTATTTAGGGGAGCGGAATAAGATTGGAAAAATGAAGGAAACATCCAAAGATGTAAAAAAGAATACATAACAAAATAGCGAAACGCTTATGCAAAACAAATAAACGCTTAAGAAACAAACTATTACAGAGTGGCATTCAATTTTCATAGTTTGTGGTCGAGTCCACTGTCTGTAGCAGACCTGCATCTCCCCTTCGGGATCATCCCATCGCACGCCGTCACCGCCCGTTCATCTCATCCTGAATGCGCGAGCGCCAGATCCATTGCGGTCCCTCGCGCTCTCAGCCCAAGTCCCCCAAAGCAAGGAAAACCAAAACATAGACAAGGAAACCATAATACCATGAAGAATGAAGACATACCACCCATGCACACGCGCAGGCGCCGCCTGCAGCAGCCTCCCCTGGCGCGCCTGCTTCAGTCAGGCCTCATCATCATCCTCATGCTCATCGGCATGCAGCTCCACTCCTTCGCCGTCTGTGAGAACTGCTGGAACCGGGAGTATTGGACGCAGCAGGCCGGAAGTGCCTCCGCAGCAAAAGACGTCATGGAGACCTCGCTCGAGGCCGCTCAGGACGCTCTCAATCTGCAGCTCTATTTCGAAGACCCCGACTACGATGAAATAGCCAACCTCAACACGCAAATCAGTGAGCTCACCGCCTCCATTGCCCAGGCCGACTCGATCATCGCCACCGCAGCGCAGATGTTGCAAAGCATCCCTCAGTGCACGATGAATCCTCCCTGTGGACAGGGCGTCCCCCAGGATCCCGCCTATGAAGACCCGCCGCCCGCTGAAGACCCACCTCAGGATCCTCCCCAGGATCCTCCTCCCTACAATGGCGATCCCATCCCCGTCTATGATCCTCCCCCTCCGCCCGATGATGACCCTACCGACCCCCCGGGTGATCCAGATCCCATCCCAGTCTGATGGCGTTTAGAGCTCCCTGCCACACGCCTGCCAGTCCGCCCTCAGGGCTGACTGGCAGGCTCATCGCCCACATCCATTCACACGCCGCACTCACGCACGCACCCATGAAAAATCCACTGCTCACCCTCGCGCTGCCCCTCCTGCTCCTCGCCGCCGTTTTTTATGGCATGCGCAGCCCCTCTCCCGCTCCCGCTCCCATCGCCTCGCCCACCCGGTCTGCACCCGGTGTCACGCAGCCTTCGCGTCTCGCCATTCCTTCGCAGGCCGATCAGCAAGCCTCCTTCGACGCTGCCCGCCAGAAAATCGAAGCAGCCAACGAAAAGCTCCGCGAGCACGCCACCAAGGCTTTCGCCTCCATGACCCCCAAGACCGAGCGCCTCCTCGTCGATGCCGTCATGCGCTTTCGCGAGCCCCGCTGCCGTGACCTCTTCAAAACTTGGAATCTCGATGCCGAAACCGCGGACACCGCCATCAAGCTCATCGCAGAGCGTGAAGCCGAGGTCATGGCCCGCGGAAGAGACTTCCTCAGAGCCGGCATTGACGGCGCCGCAGACTACCGCACTCAGCAGAGCGTCAACAAGGCCCTTGCGGATGTCCAGCTCACCGCTCTCCTCGGCGAAGCCCGCTCCGCCGAACTGCGAAAGCTTGAAAAACAGCTCGACGCCGAATACCGCGTCCGTGCTCGCGCCAGTGCCAATGCCCGCGCAAACGCCAACGACTAAACGCGCCCCGCATCAGACACCTCGCACCAACCACTCACCAGAAACAGCCCCTCTGAAGGCCGCCGAGATTCCCCATCTCCGCGGCCTTCTCCTTTTCTCCAGACCCGTTCTCGAAAAGAGAATCATTTTGACCGGCGATCCCGGCGAACCCAGCGGCCCCAGTGGCAAGGCGGCAGCGCCGCCCGCTATTTGACAACAGCAGGCAAGCGACCAACGCAGCCGATGGAGCAGCTCCGCCGTCCGGGCGATGTGACAAGATTTTTGAGAGCGGATCTCGCCCACCCGCCCCACCTCGGAAAGAAATCTTCACACGCTAAATTTTGCTACCCAGACCACCACCCACCACCCACATACCCCTCTAACAAACAGCTAACAGCTATTGAGACTTGAGCAATAGACTGACACCTCTGCCTTGAAGGCCAAGGGCCTTCCGTAACATAGCGAAGGGTTGCCGAGTCTCGGCGAGGCTACCCTGGTACGTGGTGCATCCTTCAGGAAAGCAAACCCAGCGCCTTCTTTACACACCGCGTCCCCCAGCAGCGTCTGCCTCGCCATTCCGCCACGCAGTCGCTGCCTCCCCGCATCATCCCCCTCAAGCGAATTCCGATCGTGTCAGCTTATTGCGCAAGCCTCAATAAAAGCTAACAGCTAACAGAGAACAGAGAACAGAGAACAGAGAACAAAAATCCTCATGCTCACCCTTGGCTCCATCCCCCGCGCGCACGCCGCCCTCACCTTCGATTTCCTTGCCGAAGACTACCGCGGCCGTCGCACCGCCATCCGCGCACTCACACATGGCACGCCCGAGTACGTCTTCTGGATCTATCCAGACGGCCGCCTGCACGATGCCCGCACCAGCCACGCCGCGTATCCACCACGCGGCTACGAGCACATCGTCAAGGACGAGCCCGACTACGGCGGCTTCCTTCGCGGCCGCGTCGTTCGTCATCGCGGCTCCCAGCTCATCGTCGTTTACTGTCGCAGCGAAGCCCTCGCCACCGCCACCCCCGCGCTCCGCCAGCTCCTCACCGGCCTCGATCAAATGCCCATCCCCATCGACGCCACCGCCCTCATCATCAGCGACAACGCCGACCTCTACGGCAGCCTCACCGACCTCTGGACCCGCACCTACCAAAACACTTCCTCATAAAAGCCCCCGTTCAGGACCGTGATACGGGCTGCCAGCCCGTCACTCATTCGCTCACTCATTCACCCACGCACCCACGCACCCACGCACCCACGCACCCACGCACCCACGCACTCCCATCACCCTCAGCCGACCAGCCCCTCCATCACGCCCCACCACCTCCCATGCGCTAGTCAAAATCAAACCGACACCACCTGCCATGCGCACGACCCTCCGCGTTCTCAGCCGCCTCCTTCTCATCCTCGGCACCCTCTACGGCATCTGCCTCCTCGGCATCTGCCTCATGATGGAAGGCATGCGCCACAATACCCCTGAACCAGGCACCTACTTCCGGCTCTACTTCGAAGTCAGCTTCCCCCTCGCCTACTTTGCCTTCCTCCTGCTCACCACCCTCATCCGTCGTTTCTCGCCCCTCTTCATTCAGGCCGCCGTCCTCATGAGCCTCTACACCCTCATCTGGATCATCAACGACTTCCGCCAAGCCATCCAGCTCCCCGAATTGACAGACGGCTGGCAGATCGCCACCACCGATGCCCTCGTCATTCTCCTCGCCCTCGCCGCCACCCACTACCTCCGCGCCACCCGTCCCCACCGCCCCGCATAGACCCGTTTTCGAAAAGAGAACCATTTTGACCAGCGAACCCAGCGTCCCCAGTGGCAAGGCGGGAGCACCATCTGCTATTTGAAAATACCAGACAAGCGACTATAGCATCTTAAATAAGAGTGTGGTCGTCCCCAAAGCTGAAAAACATCCACGGAGTTCACGAAAGAGGCGCCAGCAAAGTGGTCCGCTCAGTCCTCTGAGCGGATATCGCCGTCACAAAACGCTTGTATCACCCCACTGGAAGCTGTGCGGCCCATAGATGTGCCGACCCTTCGCCTGCTAGCTCGCACAGTTTCAATAGGCTATAAAACATTTCAAAATGCTTTAACGCAGCCCATTGCCCCCCCTCCGCCTTCCGGGCAATGGGAGAATATTTTTGAAAGCTGATCTGAAAGACAACGCCATCCGCCCCAGAGCAAAAACGCCCCCACACACAAATCGTCACCCCAAACTCTGCCCCACCCCATTCCCCTCCGAAATCCCAAATCATAAACCTCCCTCTCCTCGCGCCCTCCACCTTCCAGCCTCCCCCCTCACCGCCATCCACGGCACCGCCCTCATCATCAGCGACCACGCCCACTTATACTCACCCCTCACCGGCCTCTGGACCCGCGCTAATGGAGACGATTCCGATCCTTGAGGGATGCGTTCATGAGCAAGCCCTGCATGCGAGGTTTCACGCCATCGTCGTTTCCTGCACCTTTGGCAGATGTTTCCTCACCGCAGCGCACACCCGTATGTAATAGTCCTCGATGTCCCCCACCCCTGACCATGCCGCAAAGTGGCGGATGTTGACCATCAGCGCCCCGTGCCCACCGCTGCGCAGCCAGTACACCTCTGCCGATCCCTCCTTGCCAGGGCTCTCCATTTCTCCCAGCGACTGCAGGTGTCTCCCCAGATTCATCGTGATCACCAGATGCGGCTTCAGAATGGACACCTCCTCCTCATTGAACCAGCGCTTACCGGTCCGCAGTCCGGGCCGGTAGGCCAGCTCCAAAGCACCCCATATGAAAAAGCAACTGCTCACCCTCGCTCTGCCGCTGCTGCTCGCAGGCGGCCTCTTCCTTGGCATGGTGCAAAATACCATAAGTCCCCAGCCCGCACCGCCTCCCGTCGCACAAAAAAACACGCCGCAGATCAGCCCGAAGGTCATCACCGACCCCCAGGCTCTGCAGGCCTATTTGGACAACGCCAGGAAAAAGTTTGAAGACACCGACCAAAAGCTCCGCGACCACGCCGCCAAAGCCTATTCCAGGATGACCCCCCAGATGGAGCGCCGCCTCCTGGACACCGTCATGCGCTTTCGCGAGCCCCGCTGCCGCGAACTCTTCACCCGGTGGAATCTCGATCCCGAAACCGCGGACTCCGTCATTAAAATCATCGAAGAGCGTGAAGGCGAAGTCATGGCCAGAAGGAGAGACTTCCTCAAAGCCGGCGTCAACGGCGCATCCGACTTCAGCAATCATCAAAACGTCAATCAGGCCCTCGCCGAAGTGCAGCTCACCACGCTGCTCGGAGAAGCCCGCGCCGCCGAACTCCGCCGGCTCGAAAAGCAGCTCGATGCCGAATACCTCGCCCGAGCCCGCAGCAACGCCAGAGACTAGCCCCGTTCTGAAGCCGCCTCTCAGGGTGCGGCGCTCCCTCAGGAGCCCTGGCCGCGGTGCCAGTGCCGTTGCGGGAGCGTCATCTCTCATGTGAAAACACCAGGCCCGCGATCAACTCTGCCAGGGGAACCCCTCCGCTTGAGACCAGGTCAGCGCCATCCTCGTCAGACAGCCACGATCAAACACACACCAGAAACGCCCATCCGAAGGCCGCCGAGATCTCCCAGTCTCTGCGGCCTTCCTCTTTTCCTGCACCTCCCGTCCCGCAACACCCGACCCTTCAGTAAAAAAATCATCTTCCCTCCACGCCTCAGTCACATCCCATTCACCCCACACCATCCTCCAGAACAAATCTTCCTCCCCAGCGCCGTCACCCCACAGCTCCCGGCAGCCCCAAATCCCAACCTCTGAAAAAAAATCTTTTGGGCCTAAATTCCTTTACCATTTCAGATCCCGCCTCCCCGTTACTATCCCTCCCAGGAAACAACCATCAAATACCAACTCTCAGCATCTCTCTCTTTTCATTCGCCAACCCCCACTCCCCATCACCCATCCTCGCCCCGCCACACATCTCCCAGTCCGCCCATCTGCCCATCTCACTGTCCCACTGTCCCACTGTCTCACTGTCTCACTGTCTCACTGTCTCACTGTCTCACTGTCTCACTGTCTCACTGTCTCACTGTCTCATTGTCTCATTGTCTCATTGTCTCATTGTCTCATTGTCTCATTGTCTCATTGTCTAACCGTCCCATCATCGCCGCCGCCAACCTGTGTTGAACACCCCACCACCCCGCGTGTCTCATCCAGCCACCATGAGAGCCAACATCTTGTCCTTGTCAGCCACCCTCGTCCTCAGCGTCCTCACTCTTTTCAGCACCTCCTGCAGCACCCACACCCAGAAGCTCGACCACCGCACCATCGAAAGCCTCGGCGGCATCGCCCTTGGCAAACCCAGGCTCGATCCCCGCGGCCACATCATCCTCCCCATCGACTGCGACGTCTCCGGCACCCGCGCCATCACCACCACGCCCACCCGCCTCGAGTCCGCCCTCGCCTGCCTTCCGCCCGAGATCACCCGCAAAGACCAGACCATCTGGCTCACCCTCAAGACCCGCACCACCAAGGCCGGCCTCAGCTCCAAATGCCCCGACCTCGACCTCGGCAAGCTCTCCCCCGAAACCTACCTCGTTTACTACCGCGACCCCGACGGCTCCGAGCACCCCATCGGCGTCGTCCTCACCAAAAACCTCCGCTGGTAACCCCCACGCACAGCCTCTCCGTATTGAAGTACCGTCTTTAGCCGGTCCAATCCGTCCTCGAACTCGAACTCGAACTCGAACTCGCCTTCGAACTCCGTGCCAGCCCCTTCGCAAGCAGCTCATCCGCCTTGCCCCATCCATCGCTCACCATTCAGTCCTCCATTTGCCTCCACTCATGCCGCACCGCACAGGTCAGATGCCAATAAACACCTGGTAAAAAGTGAAGGGTAAAAAAACAGAAACCCCTTCCGAATCTTTTACCATCCATCTTTTACCAGCCTCCGGCCATCGTTTAAAACCAAACATCCCCACCACTCCCCAGCACCCCACTACCACAACCTACCATCCTTCATAATTCATAATTCATAATTCATCCTTCATAATTCATAATTCATCCTTCATAATTCATCCCCCCTCCCACATCACCAGCCGCCAGAAAAACACCACCACCGCCAGTCCCCATAGCAGACCCGCCACAAAGACCAGCATCGCCCCCGCCACCTCCAGCATCTGCACCAGCGTCATCCCATCCTTTCCTTCCTCCTTCTCAGTCATCCCCCGTCCGCAGATCGTAGCCAGCACCCGATACATCGGCATCGGCGTCAGCGGCAGCAGCGCCAACGCCGTATTCACCGCCGCCATCACCCCCAGGCCCCTCCAAAAGGAGAGCTCAGCCATCACCGCCACACGCGCCACACAGTCCACCCCCACCGTCAGCGGGTGCAGCGTCCCCGGCCCCAGATGCGCCAGCGCACTGGTGAGGAAATGCTTGAAGCCCTCCTCCCCCAGCAGCAGCAGCCCCACGCTCGCCGTCGCCAGCGGTCCGATCCCCGCCATCAGCACCCGCGCCCCCACCGGGAACCGCTTCATCGCCACCTGATCCACACCCACAAAGCCCCCCGTCGGCAGCAGCCCCAGCGACACCTCGCACCCGCCCACCTGCCACCGCGCCAGCTTCGGCCCATAGAACACCCCAAACTCCGTCACCCCCACCCGCAGCCGCCGGCACAGCAGCACCGTCGCCACATTAAAGACCAGCGTCAGGATCAGCACATAAACAACAAAATACCCCAGCAGCATCATGGCGCCACCTCCTCAAAACCTCGCCTGCTGCCCATCCCTCTTCAGCGCCGGCCACTCCGCAAACGCCAGCACAAACGTCAGCACCAGCGTCCCCAGCGGAATCATCGAAATCAGGCTCAGCCATGGCGACATCCCCGCCTTCCTGCAGATAAACCAGAACGGCACCACCTGCACCAGCGTCAGCACCAGCAGCAGAAAAGCAAAAACAATCGGCGACCCCAGAACAGAAGTCGGCGGAGGGGAAGGGGCAGCAGCCTGAAGCATCATCATAATCAATAAGAGGTGAGATTGAAAAATCGCTCAAATCCGCCACCACCTCGCCCGCACATCGCAGCAAGGCAGCGCACCCAAAAATCAAATCCCCGGCGGCCCGTTCCGTTTCAGCGCCGGCCACTCCCCAAACGCCAGCACAAAGCTCAGGATCAGCACCCCCAGCGGAATCAGCGTGATCAAGCTCAGCCACGGCGACATCCCCGTCTTCTTGCAGATAAACCAAAACGGCACCACCTGCACCAGCGCCAGCACCAGCCCCAGCGCAAAGATGATCAGCAGCTCCATGTTTCCAACAGGGCCAATGGCAAGAATAGAAGGAAGACCGTTCATAAGCATGGTAGAAAATAACAGGTTTGACTAGATGATCTTGGACGAGTGCCGAAAAAAACCACAAGCAATCAGGCAAAAATAGATCGCCACACCGCCTCCCGGCAAGCCCTCATTTCAAAACATCATCATCGCCCCCTTCCGTCCCTCGCCACACGCTCATACCACGGAACTTGAAACAAGTCTGCGCGTTCAGTCCGCTTCCCAGGCTGCGGGCAGAAATGAAAATGCCAGCCCCGGCCGAGCGTCGCGGCCCCAGAAGCATCCCCATCCTCCCAGACGCACCCACGCCACCCCAGCCCCTCCGGCAGGAGAGGGATCATCTTGATCCCTCAACACCCCGCCATCACCCCACGCGCCATGCAGTAGCCAGCTCCTGCCAGCCAGGCCGAAACCTCTTGTCAACGGTCTGTGAAATCAATCACTGTCTCACTCACCAGTTCACTCAGTCAACGGCTCTCTCGCTCACTCACTCACTGTCTCACCGACGCACCGTCTCACCGTCTCACCGACGCACCGTCTCACTCCGGCTCCATCCTCACCAACTTCCAGCCCGCGATCGTATACGAGCTCGACATCCCGTACGCATAGCCCCGGCCCCCGTGCCATTGCTTCACCGTCACCACCGGCCGCATCCCCTCACGGCCCAGCGCGTAGCCAGTCCCCGCAAACGCCGTCTGCTCCGCCTCGATGAGCGACTCCTTGCCCGTCGCTGAAAACCGCCGCAGATCCGCGATCCTCCACAGCCCCTCCTGCCGCCGCAGCAGAAACAGCACCCCCACGCGCGACCTCGTCGCCACCGTCGGCGGAGAAGCCACCGCCAGCACCAGCGCGCACTCCTCGTTCGCCCACAGCTCCGTGCACTCCTGCACCGACTTCGCCGGCACCGGCTTTCCCCGATCCACCTCCCCCATCTCCGGCACCGCAAACAGCCCCGCCAGATCAGACCCCGGCGTCGTCGCCGGCAGAAACGCCCGCCCCGCCGCCACAAACGCCTTCACCGAAGCATGCCCCCCGCCGCGCATCCACACCCCATCCTCCGCCCGCACCCCCGCGCCCACGGCACCCAGCATCAAAAACAGAAACAAACACAGCCTCAAAGTACTCATGGCAAAACACAGCATAAAAAAATAGTCACAAACAAACACACAAGCCCCCACTCACCACCGCACCACATCACACATCCCATCACAAAAAAAATCGAGCCCAAAAAATCTCCAACCCATCTCCGGCACAAAATCTTTTACCCCCCATCTTTTACCAGCCCCATTCACCCCTCTCCTCATCCCCCAGCCCCACACACCCACCGCGCGTACGTAGTTCGGCCTTCCCTTCGCGGCTTCCCAGCAGCCCTCTCCTCATCCCCCAGCCCCGCACACCCATCGCACGTACGTAGTTCGGGCTTTAGCCCGCTCCGGTCATCCGCATCCAGCATCCAGGGTGCAGGTTCAGGACATAGGTAACACATTTGGAGCTCCAAACGAAGCTAAAGTGGCCACATGCCGTGACAAACAAGCACCCCACGCGCCAGCACCCCCAGCGGCGCCGGATCCAGCCTCGTGCTCGAGATGCGCGATTCGAAAAAGCCAAACATAGCTCAGGAGCTTAACTGCGGCCCGACATCATCCGCCAACTCCATCGCAGCCAAAATCTCCGTCAGCCGCCTCTCCCACCGCTCCGCGATCCGCCCCCCGCCATCCACATCCTCCGCCACCAGCGCCCGATGCTCCGCCGAGGCCCTCAGCCTCTCAAACCACTCCTCATGTGGCGGGGTCATCATCCGTCCCACCAGCCACACCAGCGCACTCGCCGCCTTCGCTGAGCGCCCCACCAGGCCCGCCGGCCCAGCCGCCGAATGCCTTTCAGACACAGTCATCCCACGCAGCACAGAGCCGTTCACCGGGCAGTGCGCCAGCAATCGCGCACGCGCATTCGTCATAAATTTCGGATCCACCCGCGCCAGCGTCACCGCGATCTGCGGCACCACCCAGCTCCCCGAGTCCAGGCGATTCCACAGCGTCGCCACCACAGTCTCGTCCCCCTTCATAAACAGCGCCGCCACGCACGCCACCAGCGTCGGCCTCCAGTTAAGATCCTGCAGCAGCGCCACCACATCCCTCTGCGCATCCACCGCGCTCTGCACACACTCCTTCACTCTTTTCACCTCCTCAGCCCCACCACCCAGATGCAGCAGCGCCAGATAGCCGCCCGACTTTTCAAACAAAGGAGAAAAAGCACCAAAGTCCTCATCCATAAAAATAAAGTTATACCCCAATCACCTCAAACCACAGAACAAAAAAACATCCGCATCCGCATCCAGCATCCACCATCGAGCATCCAGCCTCCAGCCCCCACCATCCAGCATCCAGCATCCAGCATCCAGCATCGAGCATCCTGCCTCACTCCACCCCTCGGTGCCCCCACAGCGCCAGCACCCGCTCCCGCACTGCCGCCGCGATCTCCTCCGGCGTCCCATAGCGCCTGCCCACGCCACCATCGTCGTTCCCGTCACCGTTCCCGCCCAGAGCCAGGTTCAAATCATAGAGCTTCGAGAGCTGATCCATCGCCTTCAGTCGCACCGAAAGCATCGTCGCAGCCACCAGCGCCTCATCCACCTCCACCACCATCCCCCCGCGACCACCAAACGCCGCCACCACACCTCCAGTCAACCCCGCAGCCGGAGCAAGAGCCGCAGTTGAAGCCGAATCAGCCGACGAAGACGAGCCCGAAGCCGCAGTAAAAGCCGCAGCCGAAGTAAGAGACGAAACCGCAGTTGAAGTTAAAGCCGCAGCCGAAGTACGAGCCGAAGCCGCAGTTGTAGCCGACGTCGAAATCAAATCAGAAGCCCCAACAGCCGCCCCATCAGCAGCCCTCACCGTCGCACCCAAAGCCATAGAATCAGAATCAGAAGCCGAAGCCGAAGCCGAAGCCGAAGCAAGAGTCGCACCCAAAGCCAAAGCCGAAGCCGCACCAGCACCCGCCCCCTCTGCAGCCCCCGCCTGCGCGACCCCATTCACCGCCGCACCCGCTGCACCCGTCGCATGCAGAGACACCTCTGGAAACGTGCATTCCAGCGTCCGCCACAGCAACAAGCCCAGGTGCTCCCGCATCCCGTTGCGTTCCTCCACCGACTTCAGCGCCCGCGCCCCCATCTCCGCCCGCACCACCTTCCACAGCTCGCACACACGCGCATAGCTCAGGTTCAGCGCCACCGCCACATGCAGCAGCGGCATTCCATGGCGCACATGCAGCTCCATCACCATCTCCCCCTCCGCCATCCCAGCCCCCCGCACC
>NZ_JBGANA010000020.1:0-148582 GCF_044222565.1 Prosthecobacter sp. | reverse complement strand
AGACCAGCGTGCACGAGGATACTCAGAAGCAGGGAGCTGGCACCGGCCTTGCGCCACATCTGCACGAACTTGTTGGGCGGCGGCCCCACTTCGATGTGGGTGAGCGCCGGGGGATGGTAAACCTCTCCCTCGTGGTGCTCTGCCACGACGGGGACAGGGCCGTCGTCGGTCCCTTCTAGAGAAACGGCGATGGCTGCGCTCGGCACGGGCATCACGGGCGAAACTCCGGATGCTGGAGCTGGCACCGCAGGCACGGGCATGGCAACAGGGACGGCAGCGCTGGCGGGCTTGGGGGCGGCCGGAACGGCTCCGGTGGAGGGAGCGGGCGGAGGCATCATCGCCGGCATGGGCATCGTCGGCACATATCCTGGTGGATAGCCGGGCATCTGAGGCGGATAGCCTTGGGGCGCCGGGTAGCCCTGAGGGGGATAACCCTGGGGCATCGGATAGCCCTGAGGATAACCGGGCATCTGTGGCGGATAGCCCTGGGGTGCGGGGTAACCCTGCGGGTAGCCCGGCATCTGTGGCGGATAGCCTTGAGGAGGTGGATAGCCCTGCGGATAGCCGGGCATCTGCGGCGGATAGCCCTGCGGAGGCGGATAACCATGAGGCAACGGCTGCGTGGCACCTGGGTTTCCTGGTGGTGGCGGATTCTGCGGCGTTCCTGGAGGCGGAGGATTCATTGCGGTAATGGGCTAATAGTCTATATACGCGGTAGCCCCACCTCCCTACAAGGTTAATTTGTGTCCAAAATTAACGGGTTATGGATGCTTTTGGTCCGGTTTTGGGGCGGGCTTATGGGGGCAGAGGGCGGCTGGGCGCAACGTAAGCCCCCCAAGCCAAGGTGGATCCTCAGGCTTTGATCACGCCCTTGAGCACCTTCATCTGCGACGCGGCGCGTTCTTCCACGAAGGCCATCGCTTTTTTGACCTTGGCCTGAGCCGCGGGGTAGTCTTTGTGGATGCTCATGAGGATCTCGAACATCTTGGTGGCGGGCGTGGAGTCGAATTCGGGGGCCCATTCTTCGAGGCCGATGTCCTTGAACATCCAGCACTTGGGCGAGTGGAACTCGGAGAAGGTGTGCATCATCGGCGTGCCATTGGCCAGGGCCATGATGGGTGTGTGCGGCTCGTGGCAGATGACGGTGTGGGCACGGGCGTAGAAGGAGCAGGCTTCGTCCACGTTCCAGAACTCGTCGAAGTTGACCACGTAGGGTTTCAGATCGTCGGACAGGGTGTCGTAGATGAACTTCTTGTTGTACTCCATCTCCTTGCGCGCCTCGGGGGCGATGACGACTTTGAACCCGGTTTCCTTGACCCACATGGCGATAAGGTCCTGATAGACTTTCGCGCGGCGGGTGTCGTCGGCGATGTTTTCCGGGGTGGGGTGCAGCGGGTTGAGCTTCTGCGGGCGCTTGTCATCCACGCCCGGGCTGGTGGGGGTGTGGGTGCGGAGCTGGATGGTGATGAACTTTTTCTCTTCCAGGCCGTGCTTCTTCATGCGTGCCAAGGCTTTCGCCTCATCGCGCACGTCGATGCCGAAGCAGCCGTCGGGGCCGAACTCGAGGACGGGTGGTTTGACGCCGGTGTCTTGGAGGAGCTTGAGTGTTTTGGAATCGCGACAGTAGATGTAAGCGGCGCTGTTCAGCAGCGCGATGCGCTTGTCTGCATCCTTGCCGGTGACCATGTCCGGGAAGTACGACTGACCCTGCAAGCCCCAAGGCTTGCCGATCTTCTGGCAGTAGATCATGAAGTCGGTGCTCTGGCCCATGCCGGGGCCTTGGAGGAAGAAGTCGCTGCGATTGATGGCCTGCTGCACCGCTTCACCCTCTTTGGAAAGATAGCCCTTCACGATCTCCAGCTTGGGAAAGCGCTTCATCAGCATCGCATCCACCGCCTCATTGGTGTTCGCGGCCCAGAGGATGACTTTCGCTTCGGGGAGATATTGCTCCAGAAAGCGAAGTGTGCCTGGGGTGTGGCCGATATCGCCGATGTTCTTCGTGGCCCAGCCGCAGTGGAGGAGGACGGTTTTCTGCGGGGAGGTGGCGGTTTGCGCGAAGGTGGAGAGGGCAGGGGAGCCGAGGGCGAGGGCGGAGGTGCGGAGGAAGGATCGGCGGGTAGGCATGGGGTAGCTAGATAGAGAATAAAGGTGCGGAAGGTGCCTTCAAAATGTAACTTGGATCGTATAAGGTGTGCGAGTGACACCAAAGAGAATGTTTCGCAGTGTGGCTATAAGACTCTTTAGCCTGCATGTTCTTTATTGTTGTCGTGTAATATTTTTTTATGGTTACGACTGGAATCCGTAACTGCCGAGCCGCAGCTAACTCAAGACACACCCAAGGGGATTGCATGATAAATGGTGACGAAATCAAAAAAAAGACATCCGCTTGACGAAGCGCTGAAAAAAGAGTGCATTGATGACCGCCTCTGGGATGCCAAAGCAAATCAATAAAGGGCTCACAAAATGGCTCAAGGTGGATCATGAGATCGCTAAGAACCCCTCGAGTGATGTAGCCGTCCCGGAGCGTATAACTGACAAAGGCTCTCATGGCTTGGACGCTATAATTTGGAAGTGATAAAGTGCGGAGACGACTACTACAAGGGCAGTCAGGCCGCCATAAAATGTCATTGACCAGTTGAAGGCGGCATGGAAAACTCGCTGCCGATGTGAGCGAGTTGCACGCTCTGTGGTGATCGGCATGCCTACGCCATCTAAAAGTCTGGAACCTGCACTCCTGGATTGGATGCCATCCTGGAGATCCTTCATGCGAATACGGACCTTCTCTTGATAATAGTAACTCTGAGCATCCGCGATCCAGAAGAAAGCGATCACCATCATAGCGCCAACAAATAGTGATGGATCAAGTGACTGCTTGGTGAAACTTGCAATCAGGGTTATGGAAGAACCGAGGACTGTCGCACACAGTTTCTTCAGTTCGAAGCAACTTTTGCTCATCTCAAGCGCCACGGAATGAAGCTGGTTGATGCTTTGTGTGTCCAGTTCGTTCTGTGTCATATTCTGTTTCGTTTGTATGAGAGGCCACATGCTTTTCAGTGGCAAATTTTCACCTCAAAAATTATTCCTGCCTGCGCTGTAGATTCGCCACGATGCGCATTACGCCATCCGCGACACTTTTGGCGGCTTCATCTTGGTTGGACCAAGTTGTGAGTGGCTTCCCGTCGGTCGGGAGCGCCAGAAGATGACCAAAGGGCGCTTCCATCCAACCGCAGGGCCGGAGTATAACCGGAACAACGACTGATCGCCCTGCTGCGTGCTGATCGAGTGCTTGCCTCATCTCAATATCGTAACAATAGTCAGAAGCTAGGAAACTGGAACTCACAAAAAGCAGGATTATATCGGATGAAGCTAGGTAACTTGTGATTTCACTTTTTACAGTTGAGCCTCCGAGAAGCTTGCGGTCCCACCATTTGCGAATCTTGCTCATTCTGTCGTATAGAACAAGGTGTTCGCGCACTAGGCTCATCAAAGATTCATCAGCGTGTGAATACGACAGAAAAATGTCGTACGGCCTAGAGGGTATTTCAGGAGGCTCCGGAATAAAGGTGACAGTGGGCATGCCATGGGGTGAGTAATCAATGGAATGAGGAGCCAATACTGCCGCATTCCCCACTTCGCTCGATATTGGGTTACCCAAATGTGAATAGCGTTGCTGAAGCAATGCTTGAAATTTTTGCACTGGTTCGTTTTCAGCAAGCCTTGAATCGTCGCACAATTCCATCAAGAGCCTGTATTGAAGATGTGCCGGGAAAGCCCGCAGATTTTCAATTAGCGCTGTCCGTTTGTTCGAGGCTTGAAATGGATATGTCGCATGTGGAATGTCCACATTGTGATCCACAGCAAAAGCGTTGCAGTGCAATAGAATTTGTGGCCCCGTGAGCCCTTTATAAGTTTCAGCGATCACGTCAGCTGCTCGGCTCAGAAATGACACAGGTAAACTATGTTCCATAAACGTATGCGTGGGCACAATTCAGATGTCGTCAAGTCATCCTTCCTGGAGGTGGGTGAGAATTCATTTTTTAAACACACTTCGTGAGAGTGGTTCGGCGACCACTAAACTCTCCCATCTTACTGCGCCGCCAGCGCCGCAGCAGCCTTCGCTTTCGCAATCTCCGCCTTCTTCAAAATCTCTTCCGCATTTTTTGCGTTCATCCAGGGCTTTGTCGGGGCTGCGTTCTTTGCTGAAGCGGGATTTGGCGGCGGCGCTGCGGTCTTTGAGGGCGGAGTAGATGTCGCCGCCGAGGAGGGAGGAGATGTCCACTTTGATCTTTTCGCGGCCGGCTTCCTGCTCATTGATTTCGTCGCCGTTGATGGGGCCGGCCTGATACTTGGGGAACATGATGGCTACTTCGGGGCAGACGCGGGAGCAGGCGGGGCAGTTGGTCTTGCAGTTGTCGTTGTTTTGCACCTGGATCTTGTGGTCCTCGCTGACGCCATAGACATCGAAGAGGCAGAAGCTGAGGCACTGCATGCAGTTGGTGCAGCGGGAGTAGTCGATCACGGGGAACCAGGGCTTCCATTTGCCGGGTTCGTTCATGGTTTTCTCGCCGCGGGATTTGTCCACCAGCGCAACGATGGCGTCGGGCTCCAGGCCGGTGATGTCGCAGGTGTCGATGGTGATCTTGCCTGTGGCGTCTTCCAGCGCGGGGGCTTTGCCTTCAAAGGCGCCGAGCACGAGGAGGTTTCGCTCGTCATGTGGCATAGCAGGGGCGCTGGCGCCCTGGCCGCTGCGGGTGACGGTGTAGCCTTTGTCGAGCAGGGCCATCATGACCTTGGCACGAGACTCGGCGGGAAGCTGGATGCTGCCATTTCCTTCGTAGAGGACGACGCGGAGGGGGCGGTGGGTGTGGGTGATCATGGCTCTGAAAAGGTCAAGGGGTCAAGAGACGGTCAAGGGGGCGTCAAGAAATGGTCAAAGGATCAGGCGGCGGTCACAGGGGCGGCGCTCAGAAGCGCGTCGGCGATTTCCTGGGCGGTCTGGGTGCGCATGTTGAGGATCTCGGTATCGGCGGGGAGGGGGGAGCCGGCTTGCTGGAAGAGGCCTTTGACGGCGCGGGGGTAGCAGGCCGCGATACGGAGGCTGCCGCAGGACGCGATGGCCTGGAGGCGGGGATCGCGGTGGGCGGCCATTTCGCAGAGGTCGGAGACGGTTTCAAAGCTGGCGCTGGAGTCGCAGAGCTTTTGCAGGACTTCGTTTTTGACGCCGGAAGGAACGACCTGGGCGTAGGCGCAGCGGCAGTAGAGGATGGTGGCGGAGGTGCTCAAAAGCAGTGAAAAAAGTGGAGCGTGATTGTGGGCGCAGGGAAGGGGCTCTGCAACCTTCGGAAATGATGTTGGATGAGAACACTGAACGGTCTGAAACACCGCAGAGATTCGGTTAACGCAGAGAAAGAATTCAAAAAATCAAAGAGGCTTGCTGAAAACGGTGGCTGCGCTTTCGAGCGTTAGATCACGTTTGCTTGCTGGCCCGCCTGCGGAAAGCGGCAGCTGCGCTCATTCTTCGCTGCGCGACCACACTCCAAATGGCGCCTTGTCGTTCGTTGAAAAACACAAAGCCGACCCGGAGGCCGGCTTCATGCCCTGACTGAATGTTTTTTTCCGAGCGCTACGAGGTGGTCTTGCGCTCGACGTTGAGGCCCATTTTGCGGTAGAGGGTTGCGATGGAGACGCCGAGCATGCTGGCGGTCTTTTCGCGGGAGCCGCTGTTGTACTTGAGGGTTTCCTGAATGAAGGCGCGCTCCTGGCCTTTGATGAAATCATCCAGCGTGGAGCCGATGGGGAGCTTGGTGATGCCCTCAGAGGTGGAGGGGGTAGGCACTTCGATCTGCTGGGTGACTTTGGCTGGCAGGTCGGAGGGGCGGACGCGGTCGTTTTCCGCGAAGGCGCAGGCGCGCTCGATGGCATTGCGCAGCTCGGAGACGTTGCCGGGCCAGGTGTACTTTTCCAAGAATTCGATCGCGCTGGTGTCGATGGTCTTGGGCTTGGCATCGGTGCGGTCGGCGAGGTCTTTGAGGAAGTGCTCGACGAGGGGACGGACATCCACGCGGCGCTCGCGAAGCGGCGGGATTTTGAGGGGGACGACGGAGAGCTTGTAGAAGAGGTCTTCGCGGAACTTGCCGGCCTTCACGGCATCTTCGAGGGATGTGGTGCTGGAGACGACGAGGCGGAAATCCGCGGCGTTGGAGCTGTTTCCCCAGCCTTTCTTGGACTGGGCTTCGTCGAGAAAGGTATTGAGCTGGGCCTGGATGCGGGCTGGGAGCTGATTCACCTCGGCGAGATGGATGGTGCCGCCTGAGACGCGATTGAAGATGGCGGTCTGGCCGAAAAGCTCGGTTTCCAGTGCATCCTCCGGCATGGCGCTGCACTGAAGCTCCTTATAAGGAGCACTGCTGCGGCGGCTGGCCTCGTGCAGGGCGCGGGCGACCATGTGCTTGCCGACGCCGAATTCACCTTCCAAGAGGACGGGGCTGTCGTTGTTGGCGACGCGACGCACGATGTCAAAAATGCGCTGGATGGCTTCGCTGTGGCCGATGAGCTTGGATGCTGAAGCGGAGCGGAGCGTGGCGCTGGGAATGCTGGTAGGAGTGGCGGCGGCGATGCCGTTGCGCTGCAGGGCCTGGTTCACCGTTTTGATGAGATCCCCGAGGTCGAATGGCTTGGTGAGGTAGTCGAATGCACCGAGACGCATGGCCTCCACGGCGGTCTCGACACTGCCGTGGCCGGTGACCATGATGACGGCGGTGCTGGGAAACTGATCGCGGCACATGCTGACGAGGTCGAGGCCGTTTACATCGCCGATGCGCAGGTCCACGATGACGAGGTCGGGCTGGTTGGAACGAATGGCTGCGATGCCGTCAATGCCGGTGGTGCAGCCGAAAACCTGATGACCGGCCGCTTTGCAAAGCTTGGTCATGAGTTCCAGAATGGCGGCTTCGTCGTCTATGATTACTAGTTTAGCCATATTATTATCGTAAAGTGAGAGGCATGGTTGATTGTTAATTAAGCTAAACGGTTCTCAGGATTGCGTCAATTTAAGATTCTCAAAAAGGAGAATGACGGGGTGCATGAGGTGTTTTGTCCTGCTTTTGGCAACCTGCTCTACCCTGCAGGTGGATGCTTTTGGTCTCCTCGGAGAGAAGGAGGAAGGCGTTCAATCCTTGGATTCCCACACGGGATCATTGGCGGCGAAACATTTCGCCAAGGCGGGGGTTCTTCTTTCGCGGTTTGAATTCAGCAAAGAGGAAAATAAAGTCTATTTTCAGGGAAACTCTTGGTATTCAGCCGTGTTTTACCCTTTGTAGTCAACTTAAACAAGACTTTCACATGACATCTAAATCCAACCGTATTACATGGCTCTGGGGAGCCCTCACTCTC
Organism: Prosthecobacter sp.; assembly: GCF_044222565.1. GTDB lineage: Bacteria > Verrucomicrobiota > Verrucomicrobiia > Verrucomicrobiales > Verrucomicrobiaceae > Prosthecobacter. The sequence continues at coordinate 141,190 of NZ_JBGANA010000020.1, read as the reverse complement.
ACTGCTGCGGCGCTGCAAGCGCAGGACGTCAAGCCTGCGGATCAGCCACCCGCTTCACCTCAGGCTCCGGCCGCTACTGCACCCTCGCCATTGCCTCAGGCCGCGCCACCGCCTGCAGCAGCGCCGAGACCGAGCGCACCGCCGGCTCCTCAGCGTCGCCCGGACGCCCAGCCGAGTAACAGTGGCCCACGCCCCGAAGGCATGCGTGACGGGCAGCGTGGTCCGGTGAATCCCCCGAATTCGGGAAATCGCAATCCTGATAACGGACCGGGTCGCGACGGTTTCCGCCGCCCTCCAATGGATGGCCAGCAGGGAGATGGCCAACGCCGTCCGCAAGGCGACGCCCAGCCGCAGCCACAGAGCAACCCGCAGCACCGCCAACATGGGGACAATCAGGCGCAAGCGGGGCGCCCAGAGGCAGGCCGACATCCCCAAGGCCCGGGCTCCAGTGAGGGGCAAATGCATCGCGGACCCGGCTCGCAGCAGTTTGGAGCGCAGCGTGGTGGAGAGCATCGCGGACCTAGTCCGCAGCAGTTTGGAGCACAACGAGGTGGAGAGCATCGCGGACCTGGTCCGCAGCAGTTTGGAGCGCAGCGTGGTGGCGAGCACCGCGGACCTGGTCCGCAGCAGTTTGGAGCGCAGCGTGGTGGAGAGCATCGCGGACCTGGTCCGCAGCAGTTTGGAGCGCAGCGTGGTGGAGAGCATCGCGGACCCGGCCCGCAGCAGTTTGGAGCGCAGCGTGGTGGACGGCATCATGGACCGGGGGCCCAGCGTTTTGGAGCGCACCGTGGTGGACGTCATCATGGACCTGGTCCGCAGCAGTTTGGTTCTCAGCGTCGTGGTGAGCAACCCAGGCCTGGTCCGCAGCAGTTTGGCGCGCCACATGGTGGTGAACATCGCGGACCTGGTCCGCACAATAGCGCACCACGTGGGCGTGAGCATCGGGGGCCTGGCCCGCAGGGGATCGTAGGGGGGGCACCTCATCATCCCCAGCATGATGGCATGCGTGGAGGGGAACATCGTGGACCCGGCCCGCAGCAGATTGGAGCGCAGCGTGGTGGAGAGCATCGTGGTCCGGGCCCACAGAATTTTGGGCGTCCGATGAATTCGCCACAGCATGAAGGCGGACGTGGGGGCGAGCACGACCGGGGCCCAGGACCGAGGGACGTCGCAAACTTCGGTCCTCCTGGGCAAGGCGGACAGGGCCATCACGGCTCAGCACCCTCCAATCATGAGCATGGCCCGCGCGGGCCTGTGGCGATGAACCATGGGCATGAGACGCAAGCGCAGCCACCGGTAAATCATGCGCCAGGTCCTCGCGGTCCGGCGCCCATGAACCATGAGCACGGTCGTCAGGGGCAACCGCAAATGAACCACGCACCGGGCCCTCATGGTCCTCCTCCGGCAAACCATGAACGCGGCCGCGAAGGTCAGCCTCGTGACCGCAGCGTGTGAGCGGGTGCGGATTGGAAAATAAATCTGTGAAAGGCGGCTCGGGCAACCGGGCCGCTTTTTTGTGCGCATTGAAGGAGGCATTCGCTTCTCGTTTGTTGTGTTTGTGCAAACGAACTCCATAGTCGGCACCGCCGGACAGGACCTCAGACGGCCTGCCAAGACATTCACCGCATGAGCCTGGTCAAAAAACTCGTCAAAAAGTTCGCCCCAAACTCGCAGATTGCTGCGAACGGAGAGCCTGACCCGGCAGCGCTGCCCTGGTGGTCGCCGGACAGGTGGTCACATCTTTGGAACGGGCAGCCGCAGGTGTCTGCGGCTGCGGCTGCCACGGCGAATACCATGCTGCCGGTGCTGATCGAGGTCTTTGCCGCATTCAGCAAGCTGGACGGCAACATTGAAGAGGAGGAAGTCGAGTCCAGCCTGGGCTACCTGCGGTATGACTACCCCGAGGCGATCTATGCCGACATGCGCCGCCTTTACTTTGAGGCGCTGCAGGAGCCGCAGGACCTGACACAGCGCGCCAAGGAGCTCAGCCACAAGCTCACGCAAGAGCAGAAGATCCTCCTCGGCGTGCAGCTGTACCTGCTGATCTCCCGTGCGCAGCAGAATCAGCGGCAGATGGTGGAGTTCTATCTGTTCATGACGAATCTGGGCATCGCCGCCCAAGCCATCGACATCGTTTATCAGCTCAATGCGGGGGACAAGCCGCCGGAGGAGGGGTTTTCCACGAAGGGCGGCCAGCCACTGGACACGCTGCGGATCGGCGCCACGAAGAACTGCGATGTGCTACTGCGCTCGCTTTCGGATGACTGCTCGGTGGTGGCGTTTCGCTTTCAAAATCTGGTGCTGCTGAAAAACACGGGCAGCATTTCCATTCTGGTGCGCAGCCGCCGGCAGCCGCCGGGTGAGTTTTCGCGTTTGTATCCAGGCGAGCGCGTGGTGATGGAGGATGTGACGCTGGATTACAACGACCTGATCACGTACTTCAATTCCAAGAAGACGCTGTCAGGAACGCAGATCTACCTGACGCTGACCGAAAGTGGCAGCGCGGAGATAGCTCCGCAGCGCACACGCGGCACCAACCTGCGCCTGAGCTTTGGCCTGGGCGTGACGGTGGAGGCGCTGCGCACCACCAAAGCGACGCTGAACGGAGTGCTGCTGAGCAGTGGCACGGTGGTGGAGGCAAGCATTGAAGACAGCATCATCGCGCACGGGGAGGTGGAGATCGCACTGCGGGATCTGCGCGTGCGAGCGCAGGAGTTTGGCGGCCAGTTTCGACTGGAGGGCAGCCGCAATACCTATCTGGTCTCCAACAAGCCCGAGCTGCTGGATGAAGGGGACATTCTGCTCTCCGAGGATACCGATGGTGAAATCCTGCTGCGGATTGAGTGCAACTACGCGCAGAAAACCGGGGTGCTGGAAGTGCTGCGTTCCTCGCGACCGCTCTACATTGGTCTGATTCCCGTGCGTGACCGCATCACGCTGAATGATGGCGACACCATAACGCTGGGGGAGGGGCAGTACCTGCGCTGCCATTTTGCAGACCGCATCATTGAAGAGGAGCGCAATACGGTGCGGCAGATCGAAGTGCGGGAGCTCAGCCACCGATTTGACGGACGTGACACGGCGCAGGATGGCGTGAGCTTCCTGGCCCGCCGTGGTGAAATGATCTGCGTCATGGGGCCGAGCGGCTGCGGCAAGAGCACGCTGCTGCGCATCCTCGGCGGCCAGCTCAAGCCCAAGGGCGGCGAGGTGCTGATGAATGGCATGGCGCTGTACGACAACCTGCACAATCTCACGCCCTACATCGCCTACATTCCGCAGGAGGATGCCTTTGATCCTTTGCTGAAGGTGCAGGAAAATCTGGATTTCTCCGTGGCGGTGCGCTGCCCACATTTGAAAACGGAAGAGCGGCGCAAACGGGTGGACGCGAAGCTGGCGGAACTCGGCCTGGCCGATCTGCGCGACCGGCTGGCGGGCACACCGCAGCAGAAGTTTCTCAGCGGTGGTGAACGCAAACGTCTCAACGCCGGTCTCGACATGATCGGCATTTCGGACGTGTATCTGTTCGACGAGCCGACTTCCGGCCTGTCCTCCAAGGACAGCGAGCATGTGCTGGAGATCATCCGCAGTCTGGCGCGCAACAAAATCGTCATCACCTCCATTCATCAGCCGAGCTCGCGCCTGCTGCAGATGTTCGACAAGGCGCTGCTTTTGGACAAGGGCGGAAAGCTGGCCTACTTCGGCACGCCGCAGGGCATGATCGAGTATTTCTGGCGTGTGTACCATACGGAAACGGGCCAGGCTGGCGATGCGGATGCGCAGCCGCCGGACAAGCTTACGCCGGACTTTGTTTTTGACGTGCTCGAAACACCGCTGCGAGACATCAGCGGGGACATCATCCATGAGCGCAGCGCGGACGGACATCTGGTGGCGGCGCGGCGTTTCCCGCCGAATTTTTGGCGGGACTCGTATCAGCGGCATCTCATCATGGAGAGCATGGCCAAACAGAAGGCGGCGCCGGGGAGCACCAGCCTCATCGCAAGGCCAAAGAGGGATGAGAGCCAGAGCGCCAGCCGCATGCGAAACACTCCCAAGCCGCCGAAGCATACCTTTCGCGAGGAAAGCATTCTCTTCTTCACCCTGCTGAAGCGTGCCTTTCTCAGCAAGCTGCGCAATCGCACCAACCTTCTGACGACCCTTCTCGAAGCCCCGCTGCTCGCCTGGCTCATCTCCAGTGTGCTGAAGTATTCAGAAGAGAAGCACTACACCTTTGCCACGGCCTTCCACATCCCGACTTACCTCTTCATGAGTCTCGTGGTGGCGATGTTCCTCGGGCTGACCAACAGCGCCGACGAAATCATCCGAGACCGCCATACGCTTAGCCGGGAACGAAACCACAACCTGCGCACCTTTTACTACCTCAGCGGCAAGATCATCTCGCTCTCCACCTTTGCGCTCGCGCAGTGCGTGATTTATTTGCTCATCGGCAACTGGGTGCTCGAGATCCGGGACATGTTCCTGATTCACCTATGGTGGATGTTCCTCACCTCGCTCACAGGCGTGTGTCTGGGCTTGTTCATTTCCAGCATCGTGAGTGACAACCGCACGGCGGTGAATGCCATTCCGCTGCTGCTCATTCCCCAGATCATTCTCGGCGGGGCGCTGATCAAGTACGAGGAGATGAACAAGAACCTGGACCTCGTGTACTCCGTGGGCAAATGGCTCAAGAAATCTGGCAATGACGAGGAAAACGCCAGCAAGCTCAAGGTGCCCTTCATCTGCCAGTTCATGCCGCTGCGCTGGTCCTACGAGGGCATGGTCATCTCGCAGTCCAAGCTGAACCCGCTGACGCGTAACCAGGACTTTCTGGACGAACGCATCCAGTCGCTGCTGCCACCCTCCGGGGCGGACATGAGCGACAGGCAGCGTCATGAACTGGAGCTGACCAAGCAGTCGCTGGCGGTCGTGTCAGGACTCTATGCCGAAAACCCTCGGGAAATCTCCAAACGTCTCGGCTCCATCCGGGATGCCGTGCTCAGCGGCCGCATCGAGCCGCCGATGCTCGACAGCATGCTGCAGCAAAACGACGGCGTGAGCGCCGAGGAAATCTACGTGAACCGCAAGGTTCTCGATCTGGTGACCAAGGCCGAGATGGAGCGTGAGGACTACCGCCGCAAAGCCAGCCCTAACGTCTTCTTTGGCACACGTAAAACCTACCTGGGGACCAAGTACAACACGCTTTGGATCAACAGCATCGTCATCCTTTTCTCCCTGGCGCTCATCATTACCGCGGTGGAGATCAGCTTGAGGAGACAGCTGACGAAGGTGTAGGAGGGCGGCTTTTTACCTGCCCGGGAGCTGTTCGTAGCAGGCGGCGTCGGGTTCCGAAGTGTAAACGAGACCGGCCTTCTGGCGCAATTTCTTCCACCGTGCGTTGGAAGCATCCGCTTCATCGTCCATAAACGCGTGGGCAGACACCTCGATCTGCTAAGCCACTGCATGACTGCAGAGAATGCGAACGCCAACAACGAATGCGAGTTTCATGGTGATGAGTTCCGTGGGGTGGCCGGACAGAACTCATCATTCAACCATGCGGCCGGACCGCAAGACGCTTGATTTCAGGTTGGCGCGGCGGGGCCGGAGACACTTACCTGGCCGCTTTCTTCAAAGCGGCGGTGACATTCTCCACCGTCAGCAGTTCGGGCAGGAGCAGCGGTGCTTTTTCACCTGGGATGTAGAGGACGTTCACCGGAATGGCGCCACGACCGAGGGCTTCGAAGGATTTTTTGATGATCTCATCCTCGTTGGTGTAGTCAGCACGCATTGTGACGACGCCGAGGCTTTTGAAGAGGGCCTGAAGCTTCTCATCAAAGTAAACGCGCTTGTTCACCTGGCAGGTCAGGCACCACTTGGCGGTGTAGTCGATGTAGACCGGTTTTCCTTTGGTGAGATAATCCTGAACCGAAGCCTCCGTCCACGGCTCCCACATGAGGCCGAATTCAAACACGGTTTTCGGCTGGTTTTTCTCCACTTTTGGATGCGGCCACCCGAGTGAGAGTCCTCCGACGACCGCGAGCAGGGTCAGCAAGACAGCCTTGGCGCGTGTGCCTGCCGGCTTGTGAGGCAGGGACCAGCGTCCGTAAATCCAGCAGCCAAGCGCCACAAGCACGAGGCCGAGCATAAGAAAGAGCAGGGGAAGGCCATCGATCATGCCAGTCAGCACCCACAACATGTAAATGACGGTGCCGAAGAGCAGAAAAGACATGCCCTGCTTGAAGCTTTCCATCCAAGCGCCCGGACGTGGCAGGGCAGAAACGAGCTTTGGAAACGCAGAAAGCAGCAGGAAGGGGCTGGCAAGGCCGAGACCGATCAAGGTGAACAGCAGCATGGCCTGTGGTGCGGGAAGCTTGACCGCCACGCCAAGCGCGGTGCCCAGAAATGGAGCGGAGCAGGGAGTGGAGACAACGGTGGCAAGCAGGCCGGAGAAAAAGGATCCGCCGAACCCGTGCTTTGCCTGCAGGTTGGCTCCGACCCCCACAGCAGAGGCACCGATCTCGAAGACGCCCGCCATATTCAGGCCGAAGATGAGGAAGAAGGCGGCGAGCGAGTAATTGACACTCGGAGACTGCAACTGAGTCCCCCAGCCTTTGCCCAGGACAACCACGAGGGCGCCAAGCACCCAGAAGGAAAGAAGGATGCCGAGGGTGTAAACAAGGCCATGCAGCACGACTTTTTTGCGATCCGAGCCTGCCTGCTGCACGACACTGACGACCTTGATGCCCAGCACAGGAAACACGCATGGCATGATGTTCAGGATCAGGCCGCCGACGAAGGCGGAAAACATGATGAACAGAAAGCTCTGCGGGGCCGCGTCAGCCGCCGGCGCGGCCTCAGGGATTACGGCTACGGGAGCCGTTTTTTTTTCCGCGCTGGGCGCGACGATGCTGACGCTCATCCCGGCTTCTTCCGTGAAAGGCAGGCAGGATTTGTCATCGCAGACGAGGCCGTCCACCTTCACCTGAATATCCACCTTGGAGCCAACGGCAGCATTTGCCGCTGGGATGATCTTTGCAGGCAGCTCCACGGTGCCTTCGTAGCCCTCGCTGGGGGAGCCATCGACCGCTTTAAAGGCATGCACGGCAGGCCAGGGGAGATCCTCGGCCTTCCAACCTTCAGGCAGCGTCCAGATCAGTTTGGTTGGCTTGCCGACGACTTCGGGGGGCAGCTTTTTGCCGTAGATGTGGAAGTTTTTTTCGATCTCCACCTTCACTGTGACCTGCAGCGCAGTCTCGGGGGCGGCGGTGGTGGATTCCGAAGTCAACTTGGCGGCGACCGGTCCCTTTTTTTCGCCGCCGCCACCCAACCCGAGAGGATCAAACGGAATGCTCTGGCTGAAGGCAGGGAGGGCGAGCAGGCACAGGCAGAGGATGAGCAGGGACTTCATGGTGGGAGACTTCATTGGCAGGTAGGAGAACGCGCCGGGCGGGTTATTCCCATCACGGCGCGTTATGCAGAACGAATATGTCAATACGGCTTAGAGCGTCTTGTGGCTGCCATCGCAGAAGGGCGGGTTTTTGGTGTGCTTGCAGTTGCACAGCCAGACCTTCTTCGCCTCGGGCAGGTTGAACTTCTTCGGTCCAAATCCGGTGCCCTTATGGCTGCCGTCACAGTTCGGCTGATGTCCGCTCAAGCCGCAGGCGCACCACCAATGGTCTCCAGCAGGCAGTTCGACAGCGACGGGTTGTTTATCGTGGATTTTGGGAAGTGGTGTTTCCATGGGGGAAGCTTGGCAGTGGAGAGAGTGGGCGTCAAGGAGGTGCCTAGATCACCGATTCCAGCACCTCACGCACAAGGGCTGGGCCACGATAGACGAGACCGCTGTACACCTGCACGAGCGAGGCGCCTGCTTTCATCTTCTCTTTTGCATCGGTGCCGTGGACGATGCCGCCCACACCGATGATCGGGATCTGCTCCTTGAGCAGCATGCGGAAGGCCTGCAGAACAAGGTTGGAGCGCTCGCGCACGGGGGCGCCGCTGAGACCGCCAGCTTCTTTCTCGAGGCGATGGCCGGCGACGGCGGTGCGATCGATGGTGGTGTTGGTGGCGATGACGCCGTCGATGTGCTGTTCATTGAAGACACGGGCGAGCGCTTCGATCTGCATGTCATTGAGATCGGGGGCGATCTTCACCAGCAGCGGCACGGTTTTGCCGTGTTCTTTCTTCAGTGCAGCCTGTTCGTTTTTCAAAGCAGCGATCAGTTCGCGCACGGCTCCCTCGGCCTGCAGATCACGCAGGCCTTTGGTGTTGGGGGAGGAAATGTTGACGGCGATGTAATCGGCCACGCGATAGGCGGCCTTGAGGCAGATGAGGTAATCCTTCACGGCGTCCTCATTTGGTGTGTCGAAATTTTTGCCGATGTTCACTCCAACAACGGCTTTGGTACGGCGATTTTCGAGCTTCTTCACCGCGGACTGAATGCCGGGATTGTTGAAGCCCATGCGATTGATCAGGGCCTCATGCTCGGGCAGACGGAAGAGGCGTGGCTTCGGATTGCCGGGCTGTGGCCGAGGCGTGAGCGTGCCGACTTCCACGCTGCCAAAGCCGAGTGAGCCCCAGGCTTCCACGGCGCTGGCCGATTTGTCCATGCCTGCGGCGAGTCCGAGAACGTTGGGAAAAGTGAGGCCCATCACATCGCGTGATTGCGGCGTGCCGCTGACCACGGACTTCAGCATGCCAAGACGATGCGCGATGATCATCATCTTCACTGTAAACGTGTGCGCCCGCTCGGCATCGAGCTTGAACAGCCAAGGTTTAAGAACGGGATAAAAGGATTCGATCAAGGTCATGCGTCTGGCGGAAGAATGGATTTCACAAGCGCTGCCACGGCTTTGCCGAGACGTCCATGGGCTGCTGCATCCAAATGAATGCCATCGCTGCCGGGCTCGATCAGTGTCTGGGTATTGAGAAAGCCGCAGCCGAGTGAGCTGGCGAGTGCCTCATAATACTTGGGGAGTTTGCGGCTGTCCTTTTGCCCGTTGGGAAACTTCGCGGCCACATCCGGCAGGTGCAGCTGATCGCCGACAGCAGGCGGGCAGAGAAGCAGGAGTTTGGGGGCTTTGTTGCCGATGCCTGAATCGCTGCCCAAGATCATCTGGGCCAAGATTTTGACTCCGGCGGCGATTTCCCCGGGGGATACGCCATAAACGGCTTTGAGGTCATTGGTGCCGAGCATGAGCACCACGAGATCCAGCGGCTTGTGGGATTCCAGGATCGCGGGAAGGACGGCTTTGCCGTTGCGTGCGAGGGCGAAGGGATCGTCATGCACCGTGGTGCGGCCGTTCTGGCCTTCTTCGATCACACGGAAGCTGGTGCCGAGTTCGGCGGCCAGAATGCCTGTCCAGCGTACGTTATGAGGGTGGCGTTCGGGGAAGGGGGCGGAAATGCTTTCGGGCATGAAGCCCCAGGTGTTTGAATCGCCAAAGCAAAGGATGTTTTTCATCAGGCTGGCATGTTTGGCGTGGCCTGAGGCCGGGGCAACTGGTCTCAACAAATGTGAATAACTCATCAAAATCCAGCTTGCGCGCCTTTTCGTCTGTGTTAGACATCCTGCCCCCCGCTCCAAAAGCGGGGTTTTGAGTTCCCCCCGACTCACCCTCTTTTACTACTCCTGTATGCGCGTCCGTACCTCCGTTAAACCTCTCTGCGAACTTTGCCGTGTAATCCGCCGCAAAGGTGTTGTCCGTGTTGTCTGCAAAAATCCACGTCACAAACAGCGTCAGGGTTGATCCTCATTTTTTAAATCCCAACTCACTGAATTATGGCACGCCTGCTTGGAGTCGAAATCCCGAACGAAAAGAAAATCGAATACTCACTGCCTTACATCTACGGCATTGGTCTTCCTGTCAGCCGCAAGATTCTTGCGGCCACCAACATTGACCCCAACATCCGTGCAGGTGAGCTGAGCGATGAACAGATCGCCGCGATCACGCAGACCGTTCAGGCGATGAAGATTCCGATCGAAGGCGACCTTCGTCGTGAGCTGCAGATGCACATGAAGCGCATCCTGGGCATCAACTGCTACCGCGCCCATCGTCATCGTCGTGGTCTGCCAGTGCGCGGCCAGCGCACCCACACCAACGCCCGCACCCGTAAAGGCCCGCGTAAGACCGTCGGTGCTCAGAAGGCGAAGTAATCTGAATTTTAAGCAAAGCACGTTCTACACACCATGGCTGACGAAACGACCCCCGCCGCACCTGCCGCAGCAGCTCCTGCTCCTGCCGCACCTGCAACCCCTGCTGCTCCTGCCGCACCCGCAGAACAGCGTCCCTCCACCAGTGGTGACAAGCAGGTCTCCCAGAGCGTCTGGCTCGAGATCGGTGGCGAAAGCGCCGAGCAGCAGAAGGTCGTCAAGGCCAAGGGCTCCAAGAACGTTTCCCAGGGCATCGTCCATGTGTATGCCACCTTCAACAACACCATCGTCACGATCACTGATCGTATTGGTGGCGTGATCGGCTGGTCCACCGCTGGCAAGATGGGCTTCCGTGGCTCCCGTAAGGGTACCGCATACGCCGCCCAGGTCGTTGCTCAGGACGCCTGCCGCCAGGCCATGGGCCATGGTCTTCGTGAAGCTGAAGTCCGCCTTCGCGGCCCAGGCTCCGGTCGTGAGTCCGCCGTGCGTGCCGTGCAGGCCCTCGGTGTCGAAGTGACCACCATCAAGGATGTGACCCCCATCCCGCACAACGGCTGCCGTCCGCCGAAAGCCCGTCGCGTCTAATCTCTCAGCTTTTTTCTACCACCTACTATGGCTCGCTACACTGGTCCTCGCGAAAAAATCAATCGCCGCTTTGGCATTGCGCTTTTCGGTCCCTCCAAATCCCTCGAAACCCGCAATTTCCCACCAGGACAGCACGGCGCTCGCAACACCCGCCGCAAGACTTCCGAGTACGGCACCGCCCTCGCTGAAAAGCAGAAGCTGCGCTATCAGTACGGCCTCATGGAAAAGCAGTTCCGCCGCTTCTTCGCAGAAGCTCAGCGCCGCAAGGGCGTGACCGGTGAGAACCTGCTGCAGATGCTCGAACTGCGCCTCGACAACGTCGTGTATCGCATGGGCTTCGCCAACACCCGTTTCGCTTCCCGTCAGCTCGTCAGCCACCGCCACATCACTGTGAACGGCAAGGTCGTGAACATTGCCAGCTATCAGGTGAAGCCCGGTGACGTCGTCGCCGCCCGCGCCAGCAGCCAGCGCAGCCAGCAGCTTGTCGGTCGTTTCCTCGAAATGACCCAGGGCACTCCTGCTTCCGACTGGATGACTGTTGATCGCGACAAGATGAGCGGTGTGGTCAACCGCGTGCCAGTGCGCGAAGAGATCAACCCGATCGCCAACGAGCAGCTCGTCGTCGAACTCTACTCCCGCTAATCCTTCCGGATCAGCTTCAAATTCTCAAAAGGGACGCTTTCGAGCGTCCCTTTTGCTTTTCCATCCAGCACCCTTAAGCTTTCCCCATGACCCCGACCCGCCTCGAACTCATCGGCAAAGAAGTCGCCCTCGTTTGGAACGATGGCACCGAGCAGTACATCCCCATGGAAAAGCTCCGGGCTGCCTCGCCGAGCGCCGAAAATACTGGGGAGCGCGATCTGCTGGGCAAGAAGATCGGCGGCACCGATCAAAAGCACTTTCCCGGCGTCACCGTGAAGGACTGGCGCATGGTGGGAGGATACGCGATTCAGTTCGATTTTAGCGACGGGCACAACACCGGGCTATATACCTTCGACTACTTGCGGGCTTTGGATGGGGTGGAATGATTGGGGCTTGAACAGGTCTTATAGGACCTAGGCGACCTATTGATCATTCTCCCACTACACTCACCAGGATGCTGCGCGTATGCGGCGCCCGGCGGTGCTCGAAGAGGAAGATCCCCTGCCAAGTGCCCAGGGCGAGGCGGCTGTTGACCACAGGAATGACTTCGGAGGTTCGAGTCAGCGCCATGCGCAGGTGGCTTGGCATGTCGTCCGGGCCTTCATAAGTATGGACGAAATACGGTGTGTCTTCCGGCACCAGATGATCAAAGAAACTGTGCAGATCGGTGCGCGCTGAGGGATCGGCATTTTCAAAGATCACCAGGCTGGCGCTGGTGTGCTGCACAAAAACCGTGGCCATGCCTGTGCGGATGCCGCTGGTGCGCACGATTTCCTGGCAGCGATCCGTAATTTCGTAGGTGCCTTTGCCACGAGTGGAAAGCGAGAACTGTTCAGCGTGGGCGGCCATGGGAGAGAAGGGGATGCTGGGGATAGATACGAAGATGCCATGTGACTCATCATCACATGGCATCTGAATTTTCGCCGAGATGTGCGGATTACGCCAGTTCGGCCAGCTTGGCCTTCACGGCTTCAAAGTTCGGCAGATCCTTTGGAGTGGCGGTCTGTTCGGAGTATTGAATGGTGCCGCTCTTGTCGATGACGAAGGCCGCACGGGCGGAAGTGTCGCCGATGCCTGCGAGTCCAGGGAAGAGCACTTCGTAGGCCTTGGTGGTTTCCTTGTTCAGGTCGCTCACCAGAGTGATGCCGATTTTTTCCTTCTGCGCCCAGGCTTCCTGAGCAAAGGGGCTGTCCACGCTGACGCCGATGACTTCGGCGTTCAGGTCGCTGTAGGAGCCGAGGCCGGCGGTGATGTCGCAGAGTTCCTGAGTGCACACGCCGGTGAAGGCGAGGGGGAAGAAGAGCAGGACGGTGTTCTTGCCGGCGGGCAGCGAAACATCGCTGAGACCAGAGGCGGATTTGGATTTCAGAGTGAAGCTGGGAGCTTTGGAACCGACGGGGAGTGCCATGGAGGTTGTGTGGGTGTGGGTTGCGTTCAGGCCGGGTGGCCAGGAGTACGGACATCAAGGCCAGACTGGCCCTCAGGTCAAATCTATCGTTGCTAACTGCTGGGACGGATGCTCGCGGTTTATGCCAGCGGCAGCAGCTCCTTGATCGGCTCGCCGAAGGGAAGAATGGGCATCGGGCGGCCCTGAAAATCATCAAACGTGTCATTCGGGTCGATGCCCAGATGCTGGTACACGGTGGCCCATAGGTCGTTCGGACTCAGGGGGCGTTCGATGGGAAACTCGGCCCGCGGATTCGTTGCACCGATGATTTGACCCGTTTGCATGCCGCCGCCGCTGACGATGAATGACATGGCATTGGGCCAGTGGTCGCGGCCGGGCTGGCTCACGCCTGTCTGGGTGCCGATCTGTGTGTTGATGCGGGGAGTGCGGCCAAATTCGCCGGTGATGATGACGAGGACGTCCTTGTCCAGTCCGCGCTGGTGAATGTCTTCGATCAGCGCGGACGCTGCCTGGTCATACACCGGCATGCGCCAGCGGGCGTCTGCATACATGTCGCAGTTTACGGCATGGCTGTCCCAGTTGTAGGTGCAGTTTTTCGGGATGGTGGTGGAGAAGGGATTCTCCCACACCATCGTCACAAAGCGGCAGCCTGCCTCCACGAGGCGGCGTGCCATGAGGCCGCGCTGGCCGTAGGTGCTGTAGCCGTAGCGCTCGCGAGTTTGCGGCGACTCTTTGGTCAGATCAAAAGCATCCCGAACGGAAGGAGTGGTCAGCATGCCAAAGGCGCGCTGGCTGAAGCTGTCCATGGCCTGCATGAGGCCGCTGCGGTCCATCTCGCGCTGGAGGTTGTCCATTCCCTGCAGCAGATGCATGCGGTCGTCCATGCGTGAAGCCATGTCCGGTGTCAGGCCGATATTTTCGACTTTAAAGTCCTTCGCACTGGGATCTCCCACGACCATGAAGGGCGATGAAGACGGGCCAAGGTAGGCGGGCCCCATTGAAAATACATCGATGCTGCTGCGACCGCGGTCCACCCCCGCCACGCAGGTGGGCATGGCCTGCCCGGCGCGCTGGAGCTTGCGCGTGATGATGGACTGCACCGAGGGGGCGTCATTGACGAAACCCACAGGCAGCGCGGGATTGCGTCCGGTCATGAAGCGCTTGTGCCCGCCGCCGTGATCCGCGAACTCATGATGCACGCTGCGGATGATGTTAAACTTGTCCGTGATCTTCGCCTGCTTTGGAAACAGCTCGCAGATGTGAGTGCCCGGCACCTTGGTGCGGATGGGATTGAGGACACCGCGGTATTCCACGGGTGCATTCGGCTTCATGTCATAGCTCTCCAGCTGAGACATGCCGCCCGGCAGCCAGACGAAGATGACTGATTTGTCCTTCAGCCTCTTTCCGGCAGCCTTGGCGATCGTCTCAGCGCGCAGCGTGTCAGCCAGGCTCCAGCCCGTGAGCCCCAGCGTGCCCATGCTGAGAAAACTGCGGCGCGACATGGGGCCTGCGCAGCACTGCGGATGGGCTGAGGTGTGGAGTGGCATGGTGAGACGTGGACAGGTGGATATACGCCGCAGGCAAGGCATGAACTTTCACGACGCGGTTATTGGGCCTGTCATCTACTTGCTCAGCAGCTTCATGAAACGCTGCATAGCCGGAGAGGCTGCGCCTGCTGCATGGGCAAAAACATGCGAGATCTTTGGTGCATCGCGGATGGGCACCACCGCTGCCGCGCCATCCACCACACGGCGCAGAGAGGCTGGCAGCAGGGCGATGCCAGCACCCGCCGCCACCATGACCGCCACCGCCTGAGCGCGTGGAGACTCCAGCACGATGCGTGGGCGGAAGCCCGCGCTGCCGCACACCCGGCGCAGATACGCGGCAAAGGCGGGCGCGGCCTCGCAGGACACCGCCACCAGCGCCTCGCCTGCCAGTGCGCGCAGGTCCATACGCTGTCGTTTTGCCAGAGCATGGCCAAAGGGTACAAAGGCAGCCAGGGCCTCCTGCCGCCATGGCAGAAGATCGATGCCCGGCGTGCGCTCCTCCGGCGACAGGCCGATGAAGCCGCCATCCAGCGTACCTTGGCGCAGCGCCGCCAGCTGCTCTGCCGGCGGCAGATCCTGCACCAGCAGCTGCACCTGCGGATGCATTTCCCGGAACGTGCGCAGCACCTCCACCAGCTCCGGGCTGAGCACTGCGCTCACAAACCCAAGACGCAGGCGCTCCGTCTGCCCGGAGGCAAAGCGCCGCGTCGTCTCCCCTGCGCGGATAAGCTGCGGCATGACGCTGCGCGTTTCCTCATAAAACACCGCACCCGCCGCCGTCAGCGCCACCTTGCGTCCGCTGCGGTCAAATAACACCGTGCCCAGCCGCTGCTCCAGAGCGCGGATGTGCCGGGAGAGCGGCGGCTGCGCCAGATGCAGCCGCTGTGCCGCACGGGTAAATGACAGCTCGTCCGCCACGGCGGTGAAGCACTCCAGTTCGCGCAAAGAGAAGTCCATACCGAAAAGGTATCATAAACCAACAAAAGCGGTAGTTTTGTCATTGAGTGCTGTGGCTTACCTCAGCCCATGGCCATCAGCGACACCATCAAACGCGGCACCCTCCGTGCCCCCCACCGAAGTCTCCTCCGCGCCACCGGCGCCATCCAGTCTGAGAGCGACTGGGACAAGCCCTTCATCGCAGTGGCGAATTCCTTTGTGCAGATCATTCCCGGCCACGCGCATCTCGATGTCGTGGGGCGCAAGGTGCGCGCCGCCATTCGTGCTGCTGGCGGTGTGCCGTTTGAGTTTAACACCATCGGCGTGGACGACGGCATCGCCATGGGGCACGGCGGCATGAACTACTCCCTGGCCTCGCGCGAGATCATCGCCGACTCCATCGAGACCATGCTGCGCGCCCACTGCTTTGATGGCGTGGTCTGCATTCCCAACTGCGACAAAATCGTGCCCGGCATGATGATGGGCGCAGCGCGGGTGAACATCCCCACCGTCTTTGTCTCTGGTGGTCCGATGGCGGCTGGGCGCAACCCGCTCACCGGTCAGGCGCTGGATCTCGCCTCGGTGTTTGAGGCCGTGGGCAGGCATTCCAAAAACGACATCACTGAAGGCGAGTTGGGCGAGATCGAGCGCAGCGCCTGTCCCACCTGCGGCTCTTGCTCCGGCATGTTTACCGCCAATTCCATGAACTGCCTCTGCGAGGCGCTGGGGTGGGCGCTGCCAGGAAACGGCTCCATCCTGGCCGTCGATCCGCAGCGCGATGCGCTCTTTGAATCTGTGGGTCGCGCCATCGTCGATCTCGTCGCGCGCAACATCCGCCCGTCCGACATCCTCACACGTGCTGCGTTTGAAAACGCGTTGGTGCTGGACATGGCCATGGGAGGCTCTTCCAACACCATCCTGCACACGCTTGCCATCGCACGCGAGGCTGGAATGGATCTTCGCCTGGAGGACATCAATGCCATCTCAGAGCGCGTGCCGCAGCTCTGCAAAGTCGCGCCTTCGGGTCTGCACCACATGGAGGACATCGATCGCGCCGGAGGTATCTCCGCCATCCTGCGCACGCTGAGCACTCGCCCCGGCCTGCTGCATTTGAATGCTATCACTGTCACCGGCCACACGCTCGGCGAGACCATCGCCCACGCTGAAGTGCGCGATGCCGATGTCATCCGCCCGCTGGAGAATGCCTACTCGCAGCGTGGTGGGCTGGCGATTCTCTTTGGCAATCTGGCTCCCAACGGTGCCGTGGTGAAAGCCGCTGGCGTTGCCCCATCCATGATGACCTTCAGCGGCCCCGCCGTGATCTTTGAGTCCGAGGAGTCCGCACGCATCGGCATCCTCGTCGGTCAGGTGAAAGCGGGCGATGTCGTCGTCATTCGCTACGAGGGCCCTCGCGGCGGTCCCGGCATGCAGGAGATGCTGGCCCCCACCGCCGCACTCGCGGGCCGTGGTCTGGCGGAATCTGTGGCGCTCATCACCGATGGGCGCTTCTCGGGTGCCACACGAGGCGGAGCCATCGGTCACGTCTCACCGGAGGCCGCAGCGGGCGGCCCCATCGCACTCATTGAGCCCGGAGACATCGTGGAGATCGACATCCCTCAACGCCGCCTCTCCCTGCGTGTGAATGAAGCCGTGCTGCAGCAGCGCGCCAGCCAGTGGAAACCACGCCCTCATACCGACCTCGGCCGAGGCTACCTGGCCCGCTACGCCAGCATGGTCTCCAGCGCGGACGAGGGCGCGGTGCTGAAGGTGGTGTAATAGGTTTTGGAGCGCGGGCTGCGGTTGCAAACGCACAGCAGCGCCTCTCACCCAAACTTCAATTGCTGCAGGAAGTAATACAGCGCCTGCTTCCACTCCGGGGCATCATGGCCGTGGTCGGTCACATGCCACACATGGGGCACGCCTTTGCCCTTGAGCCATGAGTGAAAATCCTGGCTGATGTGGATGAGGTCGTCCTTGCTGCCACAGGAGAGCCAGAGCAGGTGCAGATGCTTGGCTGCGGCGGCCGTGGGCATTAGGTCCTCCGATTTGCGGGTGTTCGGTGCGGAGGAAAAGCCTCCCACCCAGGTGAAGAGTTCAGGATGGCCCAGTCCGAAATTGAGCGACTGTCCCCCGCCCATCGAGAGACCTGCCAGGGCACGATGCTCGCGGTCTGCCAGCACCGCGTAGCGTGCCTCGATGGTGGGGATCACGTCTTCAATCAGATCGCGCTCAAAGAACGAAAACGCGGGCGCGTGCTTGAAGACATCGCCCGTGGGATGGTCGTCTTTCTGCGCGCGACCGTTGGGCATCACCACGATCATGGGCACCGCTTTTCCGTCGGCGATCAGGTTGTCCAGCAGCACCTCCGGCTGGGCAAAGCGCTGCCACTCGGTCTCATCGCCACCGATGCCGTGCAGCAGATAAAGCACGGGCAGTTTTTTCTCCGGCGTGTATCCCGGTGGGGTGTACATATTCATGTGCCGCCGCGTGCCCACGCTCTTCGAGTCATACTCGATCATCTCCAGCTTTCCATGCGGGATGCCCTCCCGCCGCGCATCCCACCCGCTGGGTGGCGGAGGGAAGGCGGGTTTGTCATCCTCATGCAGCACAATGGGGCTCCAAGCCTTGCGCGGCTGTCCAGGCGGCTCCTGCGCAGGCAGAGACGTCAGTATTAATAGCAGGGCGCAGGCCGCGGGCTTCATCGCGTTTTACTTCAGGCTCATGATGAAGGCTTTCACATCGGCGAACTCCTGCGGCTTCAGGATCAGGTTCATCGGCGGCATCGGCGAGATCGGCGTGGCGGTGTAGCCTTCGGCAAGCTTGGCATTCGGATTGACGAGGCTCTCCAGAATGTAGGCTGCATCCTTCCGCGTGGCGATGCCGTCCAGCGCAGGCCCGACTGCACTGCCCTGGCCTTTGAGCATGTGGCAGTTTTTGCAGGCAGCCACGGGGTGCTCCCAGAAGATCTTTTCACCGCGCTTCACATCGCCGACGAGTTTCGATTCATCGTCTTCTGCTTCGGGAATCATCTCCACCAGTTTAACGTCATCAAAGTAGGTGTCGCCTTTGCCCACGTGCAGGAGGTTGATACTCGCCTTGTTGCGGTTCTTGCTGTTGAAGGTAACTTCCACCTCCGTCCAGTCCTGCGTGCGTTTGAGGCTGCTGGTTTCCGCGCGGCCGATGTGGTCATTCAGGCTGGCCTTGCCACGGAAGCCATGGGTCTTGATCCAGGCGCTGAGTTTGTACTCGGTATTGGGCTTCAGCGCCACATCGGCAAAGAAGCTGGTGTCTGCTTCATCCCGGGTGATCACGCGGAAGGCGTTTTTGCCGCTGTGCACCATCTTCGGATCGGAGACGATGGTCCACTCCGCGCCGGCGTTGCCGGGCTTTTTGCCGTAGTCGCGGTGCATCCAGCCAGTGGGTGTTTTGGCGCCGTCTGCCACTTCTTCGAAGCCGGCGTTTGGCAGGAGGTTGGGGCCTTCCTTGTAGTTCAGCGCCTGGTGTTTCTTGCCCAGCATCTTGGCGGCCTCGGCCAGCCATTCGTCGTTCTTTACCACAGGATCCGCCGCAAGCTTTTTCACCAGCGTCTGGATTTCTGGCGTGGTGGGGAAGTCTGCAAGTTTCACAAAAGCGGCGAGGCGAGTGTGAAGGTCGGGATCGCTGATGACACCGGCACCGAAGAGCAGGGACTGAGCCTTGGCATCGTCCCCCAACGCACGAACTGCATTGCGTCGCAGTCCAGCGTCCTTGCTGAGCAGCGCGGCTTTGTGAATGGATTCGTCCAGAAGCCCCATGCCTTTTAGCGTCCAGAGCGCATGAATGGCGGCAGGGCCGGCATCAGGCTCGGTCACCGTGCGCTGCAGGCCGCGGTCGATGTGAGTAACGTCCACAGTTTCCGCGCTTTCCACCATCTGCCGCTGGGCGGTGAGCCGTGCATACTGTGTGCTGGCGTTCAGGGCGGGCTTTTCGGCCTGCGGATTCGTACCCTTGGCCACGATGCGGTAAATCCGCCCGCGGCTGTGATCGCGCAGATCGTTCTCATGCGCGCCGCCCTTGCCCGTGGTGGCCACAAAGCCGCCTCGCTCCATGCTCGGAGTGGGATTGTGCTGGATGATGAAGTTTTGGAAATCGGCGACCCAGACGGCGCCATCGGGGCCGACTTCGGCGTGGACGGGGGAGTTCCATTCATCGCTGCTGGCGTAAATGTTCATGAAGTCCAGCGCCTTCCAGCCTGCGCCGTCCGGCTGCACATCAAAGAGGGACACCACCTTCATCGTCGGCTCGCACACCATGGCCTTGCCCCGAAAGCGCTTGGGCAGGTTGCCGCTGTAGATGAAATTGCTGCCGGCCGCTGCGGTGTAGCCGCCAAAGACATCGACCTGGCGGAAGTTGGGCGTGATGGTGTGGCACATTTCGACCACGTTGATCTTCTTAGCCGTCATGCCGCGTGAGTTTTCTGGGAAGGCCGTAGCCGGGATGCCGCCGAAGAAAATGGGCGCGCCATTGGCCGTGCCGCCGAACTGGTCTCCTTCAGCGTTCATGCTATGCGCCCAGGCGTTGTTGGTGAACTGGTGGAGGAACTCGATGGCGCTGCCGTCCGCTTTGAACCGATACGTTCCCATGGCGAACTGGTGCTTCTTTCCACCCACGTAACCTTCGATGCCGCTGTAACCCACGCAGCCGTAGAGCCAGTTGTCGAAGCCGTTATGGAGGTTGCTGGCCTGTGCATGCGTGTCGCGGATGCCCCAGCAGTCGATCACCGTCTCGCGCACATCGGCCTTGTCGTCGCCATTGGTGTCCTTGAGGAAGATGAATTTCGGCGGCTGGCTGACAATGATGCCACCGCGTGCGAAGACCATGCCGGTGGGAAGGTTCAGCTTGTCGGCAAAGACGGTGAACTTGTCAGCCTTGCCGTCGCCATCGGTGTCTTCGCAGATCTTGATGCTGTCCTGGCCTTCGCCGCTGTCTGTCACGCCGTGCGGGTAGTCGCGTGTTTCCACCACCCAGCAACGGCCGCGCTCGTCCCAGGCGAAGGCGATGGGTTTGGCGATGTCCGGTTCGCTGGCAAAGAGCTTCAGTTCGCAATCCGCCGGCACCTGCGTGCGCTCCATGCTGCCCTTCACGCTCATGGGCAGCTGCAGCGTCAGAGGTTCCGGGCGCTTTTCGTAGTTGGCCACCTGGGGGTGCTTTTTGCGTTCTTCGGGATCGCGCTGCTTGAGGTAAGCTGAGTAGGCGGCCTTGCGCTCGACGCTGAGTTTGGAAAGGATGCCGTCGCGGCTCAGGTCACTGCCGGGTTTAAGAACGAGGTCATAGTTTTCGGCAGGCAGTGGTTCTGTGGCGTAGTCGAACCAGATGGCGTCACGTCCAAGACCGCTCATGGCATCGTGCAGCTGACCCACGGCATTCTGTTCCTTGCCAGCGGCATCAAGATAAAGAACGCGGATGGGGCCAGTTGGTGCCGCATGGGCTAAAACGGCGGAGGTGAGGAGGAGCAGGAATGCTTTCATGGTTGGATGTCTGAATTATCACTCGAAACAACGGAGTCTGGCGAGGCAGATATGCGGACAACTTTTGGGAGGAATCGGACAGAAGCTCTGTCCGTGGCCATCTGGATTTGCGAGGCGTGCCGAGGGTGCACATCTGCATTCAAAGCCTTCGATATGCGTTGATCACTCCTTTCTGCCACGCCATGGATGCCTCTCTCGGAGCGAGAGGAGTGAGGCCCAAAAATCACGCAATGCGCATTTGGCTTTTCCCCCACCGGCGGCATGATCCGGTTCCGTGACTGACACCAAACGACTGCGCCTTTTCCTGCTTATCGCTCCGCTGCTCAGCGGCATCCTTTTGACGTTCGCCTTTCCGGGCTGGAACTCCAATCTCGTCGTCTGGCTCTGGCTCTTTCCACTGCTTGCCGTGCTCTGGCCATGGAAAGATGCGGAGCATGTGAAAGTGCGGCCTTTCTGGCGTGGCTACCTCGCGGGGCTGGCCTTTTTCCTGATCAATCTCAAATGGGTGCATCATTCCGCACGGGTCAGACTGGGAGGAGCGCGCGATGATTCATGGGTGGGCCTGCTGCCAGAGCTGACGGGGTGGGGAGCGTTGATCGGACTCGCTGGTTACTGCGCTGTTTACTTTGGTCTGTGGGCCTGGTTCACCCACCGCTTCGCACGACCGCGTCTGAGCACCTTGACGAAAGACGCATGGTGGCCCAGCACGCTGCATTCGCTGGCGTGTTCGTTTCTTGCGGCGGCGGCGTGGGTTGGCTGTGAATGGCTGCGCAGCACCACCGTATTCACTGGCTTTGGCTGGAACGGCCTCGGCGTGGCCATGCACGGCATGCTGCCGCTGATTCAGGCGGCGGATCTTGTGGGCGTCTTTGGCCTGTCATTCCTGCCCGTCTTCGTGGCATGCACCGCCTGGAATACGCTCACACGCCTCGTCCTTGCTTATCGTGGCGAGGGCACCTGCAAGACACGGCTTGACCTCACTCTGGCTTTGATCCTCCTCCTGATCGCTGGCACCTACGGCATTCTCAAGCTGAAGGAGGAAAAGGAAAAAGAAGCCACAGGCATCACCGTGCGCACCGTGCTGGTGCAGCCCAATGTGGCACTGGTTGATGCTGGCAATCCAGACCTGGCGCAACGCAGCTACCAGCATCTCGACCAGTTTACCCGCATGTATGGGACGGCGAAGGAGGGCAAGACAACCACTGATCTCATCATCTGGCCGGAGAGCGCCCTGCCGGTGAATTTGGAGGACCGGTATCACTATCTGCCCCAGGACTGGAACAAGCACTACTTCAGTGACATGCTCCAGGCCGGAGACTTCAGCCTGATGTTTGGCACCGAGCTGTTTGAAAGCGACAGCATCGGCCACGTCTCCGCCGTGCTGATGCGGGGAAGTCCTGACCATCGGCAGGACTACAACAAGGTGCATCTGGTGCCATTCGGTGAATACCTGCCGCTGAAGAACATCCCGCCCTTTTCCTTTTTCCAAAGCATGTTTGAGGGAGCCTTCACCCCAGGCACCAAAACCGAGCCTCTGCTGCTGGAGCAGCCGCAGGTGCAGATCATCCCGCTCATTTGTTTTGAAGACACGGTGGGCCGTCTCTCACGCAAATTTGCGCGCGAAGCTCCGCAGATGATCGTGAACATCACCAACGACGGCTGGTTCCTGCAAAGCGAAGAGCCCGAGGTACACATGATCAATTCGCTCTTCCGTGCCATTGAGCTGCGCCGCCCCATGGTGCGAGCCACCAATACCGGCGAGACCTGCTTCATCGACACCTGCGGCCACGTCCTCTCAAAGCTCACCGATCCTGAAACCGGCAGCTTCTTCATCACAGGCACTCTGCCCGGCGAGGTCAAAGTGCCGCGTGTGGGTCACCTCACGCTTTACGCACGATTTGGGGACTGGTTCGCGATCATGCTGCTGGGCATTTGCACGCTGGTGTGGCTGTTGCGCAGAAAGAAACCTTCTGCTGCGTAGCTGGCAGGAGTCAGTCAATCCCCCCGCCACCACGAACGCCATGATGAGCGTGTTTTGGGTTCTGCGGGGATCTCCGGCTGGCTGGGAATCAGGGCATCCTGGGCAGCCACGGCAGGCGGAGTGTCGAAGCTTTCGGCAAAATCCTTCTTGATGGTGAGAAGCGGACTGGGTTTTGCTTTGGTGGTCACGGTATTCTGCGTCGGCGCGCGTGGCCGCAGAATGATCTCGGCTTCTATTACGGGGTGCGTCAATGCAGAGTGTGACGGAACAACGCTGTGAGGCGGAGGCAATTCGAGCTCACTCTCCCAAGGGTTTTGCTGGGCAGCGGCAAGGGGCGGATCGAAAGATGCCTCGCCTTCGCCGGGAGCTGCGAGGTGAACATCAATTTCCTTGGGGGCATCCGCGACCGTTTCCGCGGCCAATGACGGTTCTGTTGCTCGGAACGGCTCAGGCTCCGGGGATTTTACTGTTGGAGAAAAACCTTCCACCACGGACGGCGTCAAATGGACCACAGGCTCGATCGAGGGAATGACATTGATCTCATCCGGAAATGCTGCGCCTTCAAAGACTGCGGCAGGTGGCAGTTGCTCGACCGGTTCCTCCTGCACGGGGGCGGCAAAGAACATGCTGCTGGTCGGGGACGGGCAGGAAAAAGGAGCGGCAACGTTGAGGCTGGGCAGCGGTTCGACACCGAGGGCCCATGAAGAATCCTCAGAAGGAGGAACAGAATACACTGACGAAGGAGCCGAATAGACGGGAGAAGGCGCAGAGAAGACGGGCGAAGGAGCTGAATAGACCGGCGGTGGAGGCGAATAAACGGGAGTGGAGGTAAAATAGACGGGTGGAGGAGGGGAAGGGGCTGGGGGCTCCGCCTGCTCCTCATTTTCCAGGGCCACCACAGGCACATGCCACTCCACCGGGTCTGCAAGCTGGGCAAAGGAGTGGTCTGCTGGAGAAAGGGCAGGGAAGTCTTCCAACTCATCGAGCAGGAACGCAGGTGGCTGGTAATCGTCCTCCGGCGCAGGAGCGGGATCAACGACTGCGGATAGATCGACAGCCGGGGCGAGTTCGTCCCGGGAAAGCTGTTGGGAAAGCCATTGCTCAACCTGGCTCTGTGCGAGGTTTTCAACGGGTGGCACTGGGACAGGATCCGGATCAGGCGGAGGCAGTGACGCCCCCGGCTGGCTCGCGGGCCTTTTTTGCTGGAGAAGGGCAAATGCGGCGATGCCTGCGGCCAGAAGCAACGGGGTTTTGCCAACGCGTGTTGCAATGACGCCACCCACTGCCGTAGCCGTCAAAATCGCCAATGCGCCAGGCTGTTGACTGGTGCATTGCGGCTGGTCTGACGAGGAGTCTTCTGCGGCCGTACTCATCCTTGGATGCCGACGAGGTTACTGCACCGCAGGTGATGCGGCAAGACGCAACTGCTCAAGAGGAGCAGCCGAGTTATTTGTTGGCATCGCCTCCACCGGCGACCGCCACATTCGCATCCTCGGGAGGAAGGAAGGCTTTGAAGCGGTTTTTGTCGATGGCCTTCATGTAGGCCTCCATCGGTGTGACGTAGCCGTCACGCAGCTTCTGCCAGATGGCTTCGTCCATGAACTGCATGCCCTGGGCTTTGCCACCAATGATGACGTCGTAGAGCTTCTGCGTGGCACCTTCACGAATGATGGCGCCCACGGCGGGATTGGACACCATGATTTCATTCACGGCGGCACGGCCTCGGCCGTCGGATTTCTTCATGAGCAACTGGGCCACCACGCCTTTGAGGGAGGCGGCCAGCATGGTGCGCACCTGGCTCTGCTGGTCCGAAGGGAACACGTCAATGATACGGTCAACGGTCTTGCGGGCGTTGTTCGTATGCAGAGTGCCGAAGACGAGCAGTCCGGTCTCAGCAGCCGTGAGGGCGAGCGAGATGGTTTCAAGGTCGCGCATTTCCCCCACCAGCACGATGTCAGCATCTTCACGCAGCGCAGCGCGGAGGCCGTCTGCGAATGACGGAGTCTGGATGGGCACCTCACGCTGGGTGATGATGCTCTTCTTGTTGCGGTGCACAAACTCGATCGGTTCCTCGATCGTGATGATATGACGGCGGAAGTTCGTGTTGATGTAGTCGAGCAGGGCGGCCAGCGTGGTGGATTTGCCCGATCCGGTCGGACCGGTGACCAGCACCAGACCGCTGCGCATGTGGCCGAATTCCTTGACCACCGGCGGAATCCCAAGCTGCTCGAGGCTGGCGATCTTGGTGGGGATGATACGAAACACAGCGGCGTAGCCATGCTGCTGACGCAGGTAGTTGCAGCGGAAGCGGTTGTCCGCGTCCATCTCGTAGGCGAAGTCAAGGTCGCCCTTTTCCTTGTAGCGATCCCAGGCGCGCGGCTCGCAGATTTCACGCATCATGGTCTCCATGAGGCGCTCTTCGAGGATCTGGTCTGAGATGGGCTTGATGCTGCCATGCACGCGCACTTTGGGCGGCTGCTTCTGGCTGAGGTGGAGGTCGGAACCGCCCAGTTCAATGAGCTTTTGGAAATATTGATCGATGATTGGCATGAGACGTACGCAGTTGGCGGTGGGCGTGGAGGATCCTCAAGATTCAAAAAACTTTCTCATAATGACCTTGTCCTCGGCGCGGGATTCACATTCTTCACGGCTGATCTGCCCAGACGAGTATAGATTTCGCAATGAATCATCCATCGTGATCATGCCGACACCTTTGCCAGTCTGCATCACGCCCGCGAGCATGTAGGTTTTGCCTTCACGGATACAATTGCCGACGGCGGGATTGTTGACGAGAACCTCGAGCGCCATCACACGGCCGTTGCCATCAAGTTTTGGCACCAGCTGCTGGGAAAGGATGCCGCGGAGGGATTCAGACACCATGATGCGGATCTGATCGCGCTGATCGATGGGGAACACATCAAGCACACGGTCCAGTGTGCGGGCGGCGCTGCTGGTGTGGAGGGTGCCGAGCACCAAGTGGCCCGTTTCAGCGGCGGTGATGGCCAGCGAGATGGTTTCAAGGTCGCGCATTTCACCGATCATGATGACGTCCGGATCTTCACGCAACGCACCGCGCAGCGCGGCGGCAAACGAGGCTGTGTGCGTGTGCACCTCACGCTGATTCACATGGCAGCCTTTGGGCTCGATGACGTATTCGATCGGGTCTTCGAGAGTGATGATGTGGTCCTCACGCTCTTGGTTGATGGAATCGACCAGAGCTGCGAGGGTGGTGGACTTTCCGCAACCGACCGGACCGGTGACGAGAATGAGGCCGTTGTGGAAACGGGTCAGTGTTTTGGCGGTGGGGGGCAGTCCAAGATCTTCGACTGATTTGATCTGGGTTTTGATCACACGGAAAACCATGTCGATCCCGAGACGTTGCTGTACGACGGAGGAGCGGAAGCGGCCATAGTTTGGCGAGTAGGCGAAGTCCACGTCCCCACGAGATTCGAGGTGCTTGATCTGGGCTTCACCGAGGAAGCCGTAGGCGAGGCGGCGGGCGTCTTCGGGAGTCAAAATCGCAGCATTGTCCCAGATGGGCTGCAGGTTGCCATAGCGCCGCCAAACAGGCTGGGCACCGGTGGCCAGATGCAAGTCGGACGCATCGTACTCCATGCAAAAGCGCAGGTAGTCGTCCACTGAGCCTAGGACTGGAAGTAAATCTTGTGGGGGTTGGTTGGGTTCGGACATGAAGATTAATGGACACTAGACTGCTTCGGCATGTGGGTCGTTCGGAGAAACTTTCTGACGAAGGTATGATTCAAACAACTGGGCGCCGTAATTGAATGCTGATTTACGGGCCAAGGCAAGAAGGGGGCTGAGGAGCAAAGCGAACATGCCGCGATTTTTAGCTCCGGCGAAATGACCGTCCTGCCTGCCGCCGGATCCGCCTGAAGGCCACAAACTTTTCAGCAGCACAACTCCGGCCACTGCGGCGGCGCCGAGCCATACGGCACGATGCTTCTCCACGCTGCGGGTAAAAATGGCCTTTGGGCTCCATTCTTCCGCCGCATGAGAGGCATGATAGACCAGAGACGCACGGGCGTCGTCCAGATCACGCAAAGCCTGCTGCTTCGGGGTCAGTCGTTCTTGTTGCTGGCCAGCCATTCGCGATCGCGGCGGAATTGGTTAAAAGTTTCCTCAAAGAGCTGCATGCCATGCAGCCTGGTTTTGAGTCCGGCGAGCAGAAGCAGACCGATAAAAAGATGGATGGCGGCACCTCCCAGAGCCACCCGCGTCCAATGCCAGCCGTTGGATTCAGCGATGATCCACACCAGCGCCGGAGCGGCGAGAATCCAGCCGATGACGAAAGCAACCAACGCCAGCACGAACATGACGGTGATGCCCGAGAGACGGCTGCCAGCTTCCTTGCCTTCGATGTGGAACAGGCGGCCACGTGCCTCGAAGTACAGGGCCACGGCGCGCAGCAAACCTGCTGCGCTGGCGCGTTCACCGGGAGCGGGTGGAAGGCCTGGATTCATGACAAAAGGATCGCGATGGAGAGTCAGCGACGCACAATCGCACCTACCACAAAACCAATGCCAAACGCAGTGAGCAAAGCCTGGAGCGGCTTTTCACGGGCAAATTTTTCGGCCTCGGCGCGCAGATCTTCAAAGCGGACGCGGGCCTCATTGAGGGTGTTGTCGGCAAACTCGCCGGCTTTCTCTTTGATGTCGGTGGCCTTCTGCTCGGCTGAACTGCGAATTTGCTGCGCACGGGCCTCCGCTGCAGAGCGGAATTCAGAGGCTTTCTGGGCGGCAGCGGCGCGCAATTCTTCAGCGGCTTTCAAGGCGCTGGCTTTCGCGGCCTGAAAGGGATCTTGCGGCGCACTGGCGCCGAAGGGAGATTCTGCGGTGGGGTTCTCAGTCATGAAGCGAAAGGGGGTGAGGGCTGCAACCGCAGCACGAATGGAGCGTGTTGCTTCGCACTAACGAATTAATACGTTTCTCGCCACGTTGGCGAGTGGAAAAAACGCCACAGTGATTTCTTCCTTCAGGCGCCGCGAGCGTTGTTCCGCAGGTGGCTTTTCCGCATGGCAGGCGCTGGTCTGCGCCGTGCGAGCAGCAAGCCGCGCTGAAGCACGGCGTTCTGCTGTTTGCTCAAGGACAGTTCGGCGCGGGCTGAGGCAAGCTCCGACTCCAGCGCCTGGATCCTCAGGGTTTCCATGGCTGGCAAGGCTGGAAGTGAGGGCGGCTGCAGAGGCGGCGGCTTGGGCAGGGCTGCAGCCACAGTCGCGGGAGAGGGAGCCGATGGTGCGGGTTTTGCCGCCAGAGCTGCCTCCAGCTCGGAAATCTTGGCGAGAGCTTCCGAAAGCGCCGTCTGGTGGGTCTTTTCGAGCTCCGCGAGAGCTCGTACGCCGCCTTGGTCAGCCTGCGCCAGCCGATGGGAAAGATCGCTGCGGAGGGCATCGAACTGCCTCTGGTTTTTGGCCCTCCAGGACATCGCGTCGTGGTGGATGGAGGTGATCTCAATCTGCTGCAGGGCCGTCTGCTTTTCCATTTTCGCGCTTTCGACGCGCATGCGGCGGTTGGAGCGGGAGAGCAGCCAGATGCGCACCAAGGACAGCAAAAACAGGCCGACTAAGATGCTGAAACCTATGATCAACATCTGAACGTCCTGAGGCATGTCACTCTTCATGAATATCTATTCAGCAAATATTGTTCCAAATCAATCAGGTGTGCAGTCCTTCGCTTTGGCGAAATTTCAACGGCGAGGTGCTATCTATGCAAACGAGAGTGTCAGGAGATGTTCAGTGCTGGGACAGGCAGAACGGCTTTCTCCACCGGTAGAGCGGCAGCCTCTTCCAAGGTCGCGGCGATGGCAGCCGGAGGACTGATCAAGGTGATGGCGGGTTTGGCGGTCTTGGTGGCGGTTTCCGTGCGCTGCTGAATGTCCAGGTAACGCTGCTCAGACTCCATCAGCCGTTTGGAAAACTCCGCGCGAAAGGCGTCAAACATGCGCTGGAGTTCGCCACGCCAGGCATTGGAATCTGAGCGCACCGAGAGGATTTCCTGATGCTGGATCAGGACTTGTTTTTCCATCTTGGCGGTGCTTTCGACCAGACGGGAGTTGGTGCGCAACAGAAACACAATCCGTACCATGGCGATCAGCAGAAGGCCGCTGACTATGGACAGGCTCAGCTTGAGGGTGGGAGCATCAAGAGCGATTTGGGATAGGTCCATATCCCACTGACGGGAGCATGTTTCGTTCCAAAATCAATCCTCCGCGCTCAGTTTTTCTTACGTCCTGCCTTCGCAGGCTTGGCGGTGTCCGGCTGCTTCCATGCACCGAGTGGCAGCACATTAGCCCTGGCCGCCCATGAGTCCCAGGCCGCCGCCATTGATTTAACCCGATCAGGCTCGCTGAGCGCGAGGTCGTGCTGCTCCGCCCGATCTTGATCGATGTTGTAAAGCTCCCAAGGCTTGTTCTCCTTGGCCACAAGTTTCCATGGCCCGGAACGGTGGGCGCGGTTGCCCTCGTGCTCCCAGAAGATCGAACGAGGCAAAAGGCTGCCGCCCTTTAGCAGTGGGAGCAGGCTCACGCCTTCCATGGGCTGGATTTCCCGGCCATTCACTTCCGCGGGATATCTGGCGCCGGCCACATCGGCGCAGGTGGCCATGAGATCAATGAGATGACCGGGCTGCGCTGCGATCTTGCCGTGGCGTGAGGCAGAAATTGCGGCAGGCCAGTGGGCGATGAGAGGGGTGGAAATGCCGCCTTCATGCACGAAGTGCTTGTACTCCCGGTGCGGTGTGTTCGAAACATTGGCCCAGGCTTCACCATAGCCGATGTAGTCATTCGGACCGCCTGGGGAGATTCCCACGCCCTGCTTCACCGGTTTGCCATCCCGCGTCTGCTTGGGAATGACGTCGAGGCGGATGGCGTCCTGCGCGATGACAGGAAAAGTCTTTTCATTGAAAGCTGGCGGCTGTGCCTGACGGCCGATGCCTTCCTGACAGCCACCATTGTCCTGCAGAAAGAGGATGAGAGTGTTTTGCAGAACGCCATTTTTTTCCAACGTGCCCACCACACGGCCGATGCCCTGGTCCATGCGGTCAATCATGGCGGCAAACACCTCCATGCAGCGTGCCTCCCAGGCCTTGTCCTTGACCTGGGTCCAGTCACCCTTGGTGGGGGAAATATCGGCATCTTTCGCGATCAGCCCCATTTGCTTCATGCGCAGCAGGCGTGCCTGCCGGACGGATTCGTATCCCGCATCGTACTTGCCGCGGTATTTGGCCACGTCTTCTTCCAGTGCGTGCATGGGCCAGTGGGCCGCGGTGTAGGCCATGTAGAGAAAGAAGGGCTTCTCTTTCTGATCACGGACATGCTCATCGATAAACCGGATGGCGTGATCGCTGATCGCATCCGTGTAGTAATACTGCTTTGGCTGGTATTGCGGATCGGCAAAGGGGGAGATCATCGTGTCATCCCGTGTCAGCGTGCCCGGATCATAGAAGCTGCCCGCACCGGTGATGGTGCCGTAGAAGCGGTCAAAGCCGCGCTGCAGGGGCCAGTTGTGCTTTGGTCCTTCCGGCACCGCGTGCTTCGTGACATGCCATTTGCCCACGGCGTAGGTGCGATACCCCGAAGGCTTCAGAACTTCGGCGATTGTCACGCTGCGTTTGTTCAGATCTCCGCGATAGCCATCATGGCCGCGATCTTCCATCATGTGGCCAATTCCTGCCTGGTGCGGATACAACCCTGTAAGCAGAGAGGCTCGTGTGGGGCAGCAGCGCCCGGTGTTGTAAAACTGGCTCAGCCGCACGCCGCCCTCTGCCAGACGGTTCAAATGGGGCGTCTGAATCTCTCCTCCGTAGCAGCCCAGGTCGGAGAAGCCCATGTCGTCTGACATGATGAGGATGATGTTGGGCGCAGCGGCATGCAAAGAGACGGCGGCAAAGATCAGGCTGGAAAGCAAAAGGCGCGATAACATGGCAACCCCAAACGAGATGCCGCAGCCGATCTCACACGCGAATCACAATCTTCCCGAAATGCCTGCCGCTGGCGATTCTTTGAAAGGCTGCGGTGGCCTGGCTGAATTCAAAGACTGAATCGATCACTGGCTGCATTTTCACGCGTGACATCTCAGCAAGCATCTCGGCAAACATTTCGCGGGAGCCGACGTAGATGCCGTCCAGGCGGATGCCTTTGCGCAGAATCTGTACGGTCTGCACCTCCGCGCTGGTGCCGGTGAGCACACCGATGAGTGCGATGTGCCCTCCGAAACGCGTGGCCTTGAGAGACCGGTTCAGCGTTTCCGCGCCGCCGATCTCGATGACCTTGTCCACGCCGAGGCCGCCGGTTTGTTTCACCGCCCATTTGTCCCAGTCGGGATCGGTTTTGTAGTTGTGCACGGCATCGGCGCCGAGTTCGAGGAGGCGCTTGGCTTTGAGGTCGCAACTCGTTGTGGCGAGGACACGAGCGCCGGCCAGTTTGGCGAATTGGAGTGCAAAGATCGAGACGCCGCCTGTGCCGAGAATGAGCACGGATTCTCCCGCCTTCAACCGGCCCCGGCAGTGAAGAGCGTCCCAGGCTGTGACGGCGGCGCAGGGCAGGGTGGCTGCCTCCTCCAGAGAGAGGTGGGAGGGCACCGGGAGCAGACTTGCGGCAGCGATGACCGCGAGTTCACGCAGCAGGCCGTCCACCGCGCCGCCGAGCGCCTGAGACGCATGATGCTGACTGTACTCGCCATCCAGCCAGCTCGGCATGAAGGGACACACCACGCGGTCGCCCGGCTGGAAGTCGCTCACACCTTCGCCAACCTCCGCCACCTCACCAGCACCATCAGAGCAGGGGATGCGGGGCACGGGGCCAGTCACGCCCTTGATGCCCATGACGTTCATGTAGTCCCGATAGTTCAGGCAGGTGGCGCGGATCTTGATCAATACTTCTCCGGGGCCCGGCTTGGGATCGGGCAGGTGCACGGCGTGCAAGGAAGTGAGGCCGCTGGTCCCGGTGATTTGATACGCATTCATGGTTGGAAATGGATTTTGGAGGCTAACCAAAGCAGGCGTTGACTCAAGTGCTTCGCACGCGGTCCTATGCGCAGTCGTAGTGGGTTGCCGTTGTCTCTCGGTCTTTCATGGTCACGGCTTCCCCGCTTTCAAAATTGGCGCAGGGCTGATCTTGAGCACCAGCGGACGGTGGTCGCTTGCCTTGTTCACGTCGCGGTCGGAATAGATGTAGCTCTCGCGATAGTCGATGTGGGGGCGGAGCAGGCGGCTGGCGAAGCAGTAGTCCAGGCGTGAATACACGTCTGCAATGTCCCAGAAATGAGTCCAAACCTCGCCATTTGCATCGCGCAGCAGGACGTCCTGCATGGCGGTGTCACCGGTGCGCGGACCGCCCATGACCTCCGCCACGGCGGGTTCGTTGCGGTGCTCATTGAAGTCACCGTAGGCCAGGATGAAGGCGTCCGGCTCGCGGGCAAAGATGGAGTCGATATGCCGGCGCAGCAGCAGCGCTTCATTGCGGCGCATCATGGCCTGATCGGCGTCCGCGACTGCGCGCATGGACTTCAAATGCACTCCCAGCAGATGGAGGTCAAAGGTGGGAGTGATGGAGATCGTCACATCCAGAATGCCCCGCTGAAACGGCAGGGTGTGCTCGCCCAGCTGGTAGGTCAGAGCATTTTGCGAGTTACGTGCCTTGATGGGCAGGCGCGAAAGCAGAGCGAGCCGGCGTGTTTCGTCGCCCCCATGGGCCATCTCCGTGTGCGGCAGGTCCAACCCCGCCTGAAGAAGCCGCTGCTGAAACTCTTCAAGGTCCTCCGAAGTTCCGATTTCGCAGACCCCGAGGATATCGGGATGGATGGCTGCCAGGATTCGCACCACCCGCACGCGCTCGGCTTCTGGTTTGGTGGTGCCAGATGGCTCGGCGACCGGGTCTGCCGTCACCCAGTTTTTCAAATTGTAGGAGCAGAAGGTGAGACGCTCCGGCTCGGCTGCGGCCAGACAAGCCACCAGGGCAAAAAAAACGGCGGGTCCGATGACCCGCCGCGTGAACTGTGGAGGTGGCAGCATGCCAGCAGCGGGATGAAGCCGACTAGGAATCTTCGACGTTGGCCACGGGCTGGCGCTTCTCCTGAGGTGGGGTGATCTTCGGGCGCTCTGCTTCTTCCTGGGCGTTTTGGAGTTCGTTTTCGAACTCGGTACGTGCTTTCTTGAACTCACCCATGCTCTTGCCCAGACTGCGGGCAAAGGTGGGCAGTTTTTTCGCGCCAAACAGCACGAGAATCAGGATGGCGATCATGACGATCTCCATGTTTCCAAGGGATCCGATAGCGAGGTTGATAGGGGTGTTCATAATGGTACTAGGTTTGCATTGTTCGTAGTGACGTGCAACGCGGACTTTCAGTCGTTCCCAGTGGGGCCATCGTCCTTTGCGCGGAGGTGAAAACGACCGGGCTGGAAAGCTGCGGCGTTGTCTTCAAAACCTTTAACGCACAATCTTGACCTAGGTTAGCAAAAAATCTTCAATTTTTGCGTGAATAAGCAGCCTCCCAGCCCCGGTGACTGCCCCTGATCGGTCTGGTCTTAAACTGAACGTTTGCCGATTGCACACGCCCGCTCGCCGCGTACCCATTTGCTCACCATGATTCACAACGTTTATTTTTGGCTCAAACCTGACCTTTCCGCGGAACAAATCGCCACTTTCGAGACGGAGGTAATGCATCTGCTGGAGATCGACTACCTCGTCCATGCCTGGGTCGGAAAGCCGGCAGACACGGAAAAGCGCCCGGTTTGCGATCACTCCTTCAGCTACTCCCTCACGCTGCATTTCAAAAACTTGGAGGACCATGTGTTTTACCAGAAGGACTGTCCGAAGCACAAACGCTTCGTTGACGCGTGCAAGACGTTTTGGGAACGAGTGGTGATCTACGACAGCTCGCCGATTCATTGATATTCATTTTCCACGGCAATGTCTTACACCTTTCCGAAATCCGCCGAGCTTTTCGCCCGGGCGCAGAGCAGCATCGCAGGCGGCGTCAACAGCGGCATCCGTAAGATGGAGGTGCCTGTGCCTCTCTACTTCGACCATGGCAAGGGCTCGCGCCTGTTCGATGTCGATGGAAATGAGTACATCGACTTCCAGATCGGGCAGGGGGCTATCCTCTATGGACACGCGCCGACCGGCATGGCTGACGCCATTTCCGCGCAGGCTCACAAAGGGACGCACTGGGCGGCGCAGAGCGAACTGGAGATCGAGGTGGCCGAGAGGCTGCAAAAGATGATCCCGGGCGCGGAGCGCGTGCGCTTTAACAACAGCGCCACCGAAGTGGTGCTCTCGGCATTACGTCTGGCGCGTGCGCATACGGGGCGCTCGCTGATTTTGAAATTTGAAGGCCACTACCACGGCTGGGGAGATGAAGGCCTTGTGGGCTATGCTCCTCCTCCGGACAAATGGGGAACGGAGGAAGACCCCACGCGTCTGCACCCCAGCAAGGGCGTGATCCCCGAGGTGCTGAACACCTTTGTCGTGGCACGCTGGAATGATCCCGCACACCTGCGCCAGCGCGTTGCGGAGCATCATGATCAAATCGCCGCCATCATTTTCGAGCCCGTGCTGTGCAACACTGGCTGCATGCCTGCCGCCCCGGGCATGCTCGACACCATTCGTGAATTGTGCGATGAAAACGGCATCGTCATGATCGCCGATGAAACCATCACCGGTTTCCGCTTTGGCGCCGGCTGTGCGCAGACGCATTATGGCTTCGTTCCGGACCTCACCATCCTGGGCAAGGCGATCGGCGGCGGTGTGCCCTTTGCCGCACTGGTGGGCAAAGAGAAGTTCTTCGCCAAAATCATGAGCGGGGAAGTCGTGCACGCTGGAACTTTGAATGCGAACCCTCTCTGTCTTTCCGCCGCGAAATGGTGCCTCGATCAGGTTATCGCGCTGGGCGAGAAACACCCTGCGGGCTTGATCGCTCTGGGTGAGCAACTGATGGCAGGCCTGAACAAGCTGGCCGCGCAGCACAACATTCCGCTGCAGCCCCAGGGGCCCGGCCTGGTTTTTCATGCCACCATGCTGAAGCAGGGCGCGCCCGCCGGACCCATCACCAGCTATCGTGACTACGTTCTGCGTCAGGATGCTCCGCGCTGGGCGCACCTGCGCCGCTGCCTGCTGGAGGAAGGTGTGCGCGCCATCGAGCGAGGCCTTTGGTTCATCAGCCTGGCGCACACGCAGGCGGATATCGAGGAGGCGCTTCAGCGCGCCGCCCCTGCCTTTGCCCGCCACGCGGCGGAGTGGAAAGCCCCATGCTGATCTCCGAGACCTTTTACTCTGTGCAGGGCGAAGGCTCGCTCGTGGGCGTGCCTTCGGTTTTTGTGCGCACTTCCGGCTGCAATCTTCGCTGCATCTGGTGCGACACTCCCTACGCTTCGTGGAAACCCGAAGGCACCGAGATGAGTATCGCGGAAATCATGGCCATCGTCGAGCGCGAGCCGACGCGCTACGTCGTCGTCACCGGCGGCGAGCCCATGGTGGCCAGGGGCATGGCGGAATTCCTCGGGCAACTCCGCGCCGCAGGCAAACACATCACCATCGAAACGGCGGGCACTGTGGTTCCAAACGGTGTGGCTTGTGATCTGGCCTCCCTCAGCCCGAAACTGGCGCATTCCACGCCCGACGAAGCCAGGGCAGGGAAGACCTGGGTGGAAAAGCACGAGCGCACTCGTCTCCAGCCGGAGGTGCTGCGTGAGTGGTGTACCAACTACGACTACCAGCTGAAGTTTGTCATCGCCACGGAGGCGGATGTGGAGGAGGTGCGCGCCGTCGTCGCCTCCATGGGCGTGACCGTTCCGCCGGAAAAAATTCTGCTCATGCCGGAGGGCATCACTCAGGAAGCGCTGCGGGCACGGCAGGCCTGGCTGGTGGATGTGTGCAAGCGCACCGGGTGGCGCTACTCCCCACGTCTTCACATCGATCTGTTCGGCAACAAACGCGGCACATGAAGCGGCGGGGAAATCTGGCGCGGAATTTGTGGGTGGTGTTTTGGGCGGTCGTGGCGTTGCTGCAGGTGTGGGATCATAACCGCGTCAAATCACCGCTCCCGGCACCGGTTCCGGACGTTTTTTTCGTCAAACTGGACAATACAAAGATCGTTGAAGATGCAGGCAACGATGGCGACAGCTTCAAAATCGTGGATGAGAAAGGTGCTGAGCACGTTCTGCGGTTGTACTTTGTGGACTGCCCGGAAAAGCGTGAGTATGCGCTGGTGAAGAACCGGTTGAAGGATCAGGCCAGCTACTTTGGCGGACTGACCATCCCGCAAACGGTGAAGGTGGGGCTGGATGCGAAGTCCTTTTCCGAAAAACTGCTGCGGGAAAAACACTTCACCGTGCAAACACGCTGGCAGCGAGTGTATGACAGCCAGCGCACTTACGCCCTGGTGTTCTTTGATGACGGTGAGGAGCTCTCCGAGAAACTGGTAAAGGCCGGACTGTGCCGGATTCACACCCGTGGCACGATGTTGCCGGACGGACGGCGGGAGTACGAATTCGAAAACCATCTGCGTGAACTCGAGCATCAGGCTCGGGCCGCAAGACGGGGAGCGTGGGGAATTGCCAAGTAGGGGCCGGTTTCACCACGCTCCGAGCAGTGGCACATCCGCCGGCGCAAGTTCGTAGGCACTCAACTGCTCACGCGTGACCCACGCCAGCGCCGCATGTTCATGTGCATGCGGCTCGGGACTGTCCCGCGTGAGTTCACACACAAAAGGGATCAACCGGATGCTGCCCCAGGAGTAGGCGTGGTCGAATGGCGCGAGAGTCTGCGTGATCCGCACCGTGCAGCCGAGTTCTTCCTGAAGCTCCCGATGCAGTGCGTCCTCGGCGGATTCTCCGGTCTCGACCTTGCCGCCCGGAAACTCCCAGAGGCCGGCAAGCGTTTTGCCCGGTGCGCGTTGAGCGAGCATGACGCGATCTTCACGCAGGATGATGGCACATACGACAGGAACCGGCGCGGACATGGTTCAGGAGGAGGCCACGCTCAGAGCGACCCTGGCAGTGCGAATAGCGGCATCGGGCATGCTGATTTTGGCCATGCTGGCACGCATGCGGCGACCGACGGCGCAGTTGTTGATGAGGATGCTTTCCACCGCCGCAGCGGTCTCTCCGGCGTTCTCGGTGACGACACCGCCGTCGTGTTTGACGAGCATCTCGGCATTTCCCTCCTCCTGTCCGGGTACGATGTAGTCGATGACAGCAGGGATCTTTGCCGCCAGCACCTCATGCAAGATGGCACCGCCGGCCTTGCAGATGACGACGTCATGCGTGCGCAAAAACTCGGGGATGCGCTTGGTCCAGCCGATGATTTCGACGGTTCCTTCTGGCATGGAATCCGTAAAGCGCCGCAGCACGTGGTAGAGCCGTTTGTCATGCTTGCCCACGGGCAGGGTCATTTTCACGCCGCTGCGGAAGAGTGGCTTGAGGGCCTCCAGCGTGGCGGCCACGCGCCTGCCCGTGGTGGAGGGAAGGTAGAGAATGCGGGCATGCGAGACGGGAGGCTGCGGAGCCAGCGGTTCGGTGAAAGCAAGGTCCACGGGGAAGCCCGAGACGCGAATTTTGGCCTCAGGCACTCCGAAGCCGGTGACGACTTTTTTCGTTTCTTCATCCGCCACGCAGAAGAGATCGCTGCCGGACATGACCCAGACGCGATTCACGCTGATGGAGTCGGTGATGACGGTGCATAGCGGCGGAACGGCCTGCTGTTTCGCCAGAGACTCCAGCAGGATGGCATACAGGGGGTAGGTGCTGATGATGAGGCGCGGCCGCCGGCTCTCAATGCGCTGCTTCAGGGCGTTTACGAGGGCCATCTGCCACACGGCATCCGGGCCGGTGACCGAGCGCCTGCCCATCAGGTCATACGTCATGCGCCAGCCCGCGGGCCAGTGGGTGATGGCAAACTGGTACAGGCTTTTGCACACGTCTGAGAGCAGCGGGAGCGCCTCGCTGATGAGATCGGTCATCTCGATTTCTTCATCGGGGCACAGGCGTTTCAGCGCCTCCGCCACGGAGCGTGCGGCGGTGTTATGCCCATCGCCAAAGCCTGCCGTAAGGATCAAAATCACGGCCCATCGCTGGCTGATAAACCGGTGAAAACAAGCAAAAAGGGCGGCCAAACTCGTCAGTTGACATTATTTTATAAAAGTTAAATAATGGCAGGCATTAATGACTCGGCAACGTGCCAGAACCACGAGCCAAATGCTCGCCGCCACCGTGACACTCACCGCGGTGCTGATCATGCTCACGCCATTGCGGCGCGGGCCTCAGGTCAACCCCTCCCGCCAGGCGGCATGGACGCCGCTGCTCAATCTGGGAGGAATGGCTGACACGACCGCCTTCCACCGTTTGCACACCTCAGACACCCAGTTTGCCGCCAGCGTGAAACCGCTCAGCCGCCAGCCCTCCGTGAACTCCGCGCCATGAGCGACCGGTTCAAGCCTCCAGGGCAGTGCCCCGTGTGTGGCGAATGGGTGCCCCGTGGAGCGGCCGCCTGCAACGACTGCGGAGCCTGCGCCAAATCAGGCTGGAGCGGAGACACCCATGAGGATGGACTGGACCTCCCGGACGATGAATTCGACTACGACGACTTCGTGGCGCGTGAGTTTGGCGGCCGAAGCTCCAAGCAAGCTCTGACGAAGAACCTCTGGTGGTGGGTGGCCCTCGTGCTGCTGATCGTCCTGGTCGTGGCGGCCATCATGCCGCTGCTGCGGTGAGGGGGGCGCTACTTCTTTAACTTCTCCTGCAGGAACGAAAACAGGTTCGGGTACTTCATGTGCCCGTAGTCGTTGTTGTAATTGATCTCGTGCTCGATGCCTGCGGTCTTGAGCGTGTCTGAGATGCCGGCGCCGAAGTTGCCGGAGTGGACCGGGTCCTTGGCTGGGGGCTTGCCTAGATCGGGTGTGCTGTCATAAAACAGCAGCACGGGCGGATCATCCGCGCTGGCGAGGGCGTAGGGGGAGAACTGTTCGATCCAGGGCATGAGGCTGTCCCGCTTGGCCAGAAACTCCTGCATGCTGCCGAGTCCGAAAGCGTGGCTGCCGTATTCGAGGTTGGGAATCCAGGCCAGCATCTGCTTCGGGTCCAGCGATGTCTGTGGCACAAAGGCGAGGACGCAGCGCAGGCGGGTGGATTCCCGGGCGATGGGATCAGCGCTCTTCGGGTCCGCCATTTCAGGGTGAAAACCAAGATAGAGCACGGTAAAGCCACCGGCGGAACCTCCGCAGCCGCCGATGCGGTCTTTGTCGAAGTGCCACTCGGAGGCTCTGCTGCGGACGAACTGCAAGGCACGTGCGGAATCATCCAAGCAGGCTTTCACGGGAGGAGTGATGCCTTCGGCCTGGGCGTCGGGGATGAAGCGATAGTTGATGGAGACGACGGAGATGCCGTCATCCAGGCACTGCTTGAGGAAGTCTGGGTTCACCTTGTCTCCGGTCATCCACCCGCCGCCATGTACGAAGAACAGGAGAGGTGTGGGCTTGTCAGCCTTGGCCTGATAGAAGTCGAGCACCTGCTTGGGATGCTTGCCGTAGGGCACATTGGCCTGGGTGGGGGCCGGGGTTTGGGAGAAGGCGGAAGCAGCAGCCAGAAGGCAGAATGCGGAAAGGAGAAATCGGGACAAAATCATGGCAGCATCATTTTCAAAGCCAGCCCTGCCTACACCTCCAGCTGAATGCCGAGCTCGATGACCTGACGCGGCGGCAGATCAAAGTAGCCGGTGGCCGGACGGCTGAGGCGGGAGAGGGTGACGAAGAGTTTTTTACGCCAGGCGGCCATCTTGCCGGGGCCATTGGTCAGCAGCACTTCACGGCTCTGGTAAAAGGTGATGCCATTGCGCTTCACTTTGGTTTTATCAGTCAGCGCCTTGCAGAGATCATTGAATACATCTGGCGACTCGGCGAAACCGTAGCGCAGCACGACGCGGTAAAACTCCTCGTAATACTCACTGATTTCATGGCGGGATTCCTCGCAAACGTATGGGGCATCCTCGAATTTGACGCTGAGCAGGACCACCTGCTTGTGCAGCGCTTTGTTGTGTTTCAAATGATGCAGCAGCGCGAGAGGCAGGCCGTCGGCGCTGGCAGACATAAAGACGGCGGCTCCCGGTACGCGAATGATGCGGTCTCTTTTGATTTCATCGACCAAATGCACCACAGGCAGGCGTCCGCGCTGCATGGCCTGAAAGAGAATGGCGCGTCCGTCTGTCCACGTCTTCATGATGACCCAGATGCAGGCCGCAACTGCGAGCGGAAACCATGCTCCCTGCATGAACTTGATCAGGCTGCCGGAGACGTAGCCTGCCTCAATGCTGCTGAAAATGAGCACCGGTAAAAAAGACTTCCAAAACGGCCAGCCCCAGATGCGCCGGGAGACGAAGAAAAACAAAACGCTGGTGAGAAACATCTCCATGGACACCGAAAGACCGTAGGCGGAGGCGAGATTGCTGGAGGTCTCAAAACCGATCACCAGGGCGATGCAGGCGACCATCAGCAGGAAATTGACCTGCGGCATGTAGATCTGGCCGCGCACATCTGGATTGGTGTGAATGATTTTCAAGCGGGGCAGGTAGCCGAGCTGCACGGCCTGCTGCGTCAGTGAGTAAACGCCGGTGATCATGGCCTGTGAGGCGATGATGGTGGCGGCCGTGGCCAGGATGATCGTGGGCACCAGCAAGGCTTGCGGCACCAGTCTGAAGAAGGGATGCTCCAGCGCTTTCGGA
The DNA here is from genome assembly GCF_044222565.1 of Prosthecobacter sp. Lineage (GTDB taxonomy): Bacteria > Verrucomicrobiota > Verrucomicrobiia > Verrucomicrobiales > Verrucomicrobiaceae > Prosthecobacter. The sequence continues at coordinate 100,713 of NZ_JBGANA010000020.1, read as the reverse complement.
TCGCTGATGACGAGAGCGCCCTGGCCGAGGTAGTTGAAAATGAGGGCCGGATAGACGAGCAAAAACCAGGCACGTTTCAGGGGCGTTGCGCCAAAGTGGCCGATGTCCGCGTAGAGGGCTTCGCAGCCGGTGACGGCCAGCAGCACCATGCCCATGATGACAATCCCATGGTAGCCGTGGTGCATGAGGTAGTTGATGCCCCAGTGCGGTGAGAGCGCGGCCACGACTTCAGGATGCTGGACAAATCGATAAAAGCCCAGGCCGGCAAGCGCGCCGAACCAGAGAATCATGATCGGACCGAAGGCGACCCCAATCCTGGCCGTGCCATACTTTTGCACCATGAACAAGGCAAAGATGATGGCCACGGAAATGTACACGATGACATGTGGCGGGATATCCTCCTTGATCTGCTTCAGACCCTCCACAGCCGAGAGCACCGAGATGGCGGGGGTGATCATGCCATCGCCATACAGCAAGGCGGCTCCGAACAGGACCACGAGCACGACAAAGGCGCTGGCTTTGGGGCTGAGCGCCTCCTTTTTGGACCGCAGCAGGGACAGCAGGGCAAACATGCCGCCCTCGCCCTGCGCAGTCGCATGACTGAGGAGACTGAGGTACTTGACGGAAACCATCAGGGTGAGGGACCAAAACATCAGCGAAATGGGTCCGTAGATCATTTCCACCCCGTCACGACCAGGCGTGTAGCCCGCATGGGTGAGACATTCCCGCAATGCGTAGAGCGGACTGGTGCCGATATCCCCAAATACCACCCCCAAAGCCACGAGGGCCAAGGTCCAACTGTTTGAGTTTTTGTGTTCTGACATGAGGTGTCTTCGGGACGCTCCCCGAAGCCCTGTTTTCATCAGGGACCTTTGTTGTTATCCAGCAGGGGTGGATATGCAAGAGACAGTTCGGCGCACTGGGCTGTGTATATGAACAGGTGCTCAGGGCTCACTTGAGATTGGAAATCTCGGCGGTGGTTAGCGCCCGATCAAACACGGCGATCTCATCCAGGCGGCCCTCCCAGTTCGAATCGTTGTCACTGCGGCCGCCGAAAAAGCAATCATAGGCAGGCTCCATTCGGGTGAGGTGGGTTTCTGTTTCCAGTTCCAGCGCGCCGTTGAGATACGCACGAACCTTGTTCCCATCACGCACCAGCACGAGATGCTGCCACTGCCAGCGCGGGATCTCCGCCTTGCCAACCACCACGTTCTTGTCGCTCGTGCCGCTAAAGAAGATCAGTTTGCCTGTGTTGCCGCTTTTTCCGCCAATGCCGATGTGGTCGCCACTGACGCTCAGCCCGTGATCGTCGCCGCGTGAAAACAGCCAGCCGCAGGTGTCTCGCCCATCGTTAGGCATGCCGTTCCAAAACCAAAGGGAGACCGAATACTGAGTGCCGAGTTCTGCAAAACGCGAGCGGATGCGGGCGCCCACAAGATGCGGCGCACGGTTGACACTGCCTTCGGCGCAAAAGCCCGCTGAATTCGGTCCCTCAAGATAGTAGGCGACATCGCGCTCGTAGATGGCGTGGTGGTCGTGCGGACTTTCATCCTCTGCCACCGGCCCGGTAAACTCGTTCAGACGCCAGTATGCCGACGGTTTCAATGCCAGCACCGCCTTGGCGGCCGGACCAGCGGGAAGCTTCCATGGCCTGCGCTGCTCCCCTGAAACTTTTTCCAGAGCTTCGATGGCTGCACCGGTGATCTTAGCCTCCGCATTCACTTCCAGCCCGGCAGACCGTGCCGCCCACGTATTGTAGCCGCCCCAGGCATGCATCTCCGGTGGCGGGATGTAGCCATCTCCGCCGTTGGCGAGTTCGATGACCATGTTATGGAGCAGGGGACTGGCCGCTTTGATCTTCAATCCGGTGATGGCATAGGTTTCATTCGGCGTCGTGGCGATGCCGATGTCTCCGATGCGCAGTCCCTGCACCACGATTTCCGTTTGCTGCCGCTCATTGAGGATGATCTGTTCTCGCGCATAGACTTCCGTCGGCGTCTTTGCCAGCCGGTCGCCCATCTCGGTCACCACACGCTGGGCCCATTCGAGGCGCTGTTTGTCAGGCGTGCGGTATTTTAAGGTCATCCGCGTCTCGGTCATCGCCAGGTCCGCATGGTCGTTGTACTGGATTCCAGCATAGGCCTTCATCGCGATATCGAGCAGACCGTTTGTGTACTCTTCGATGGTCACCTTGGGGCGATCCTTTTCAGGCACCTTGTAATCAACGCGATAAATGTCCCCGCTGCAGCCGTGGGACATGATGCCCACCATTTTGCCCTGCGGATCGATGCGCTGAGTCAGTCCGTCTGAAAACAGACCGAAGTAATCTGCGCTGATGTCCTTGTCTCCGAAGTAGTGCATCGAAAAGTTCGCCAGCACAGCGAGTGGTTTGCCATCCTTTTTCTGAATGGAGATGAGCGAGAGGTCGGGATCTTCCGGACCGGACTCACCCGTGACGTCGTCCCAGTTGCGGCCTGCGTGCATGTTGGCCCGCACAGACTTGTTGCCAAAGGGATCTTCAACCACGCGGTCCGGCCTGCGAATCCATTGCCGCAGAGCGGTAAACTCATTGGCGTCCGCCTTGGCGAAACCGATCCTGGCAGGTGCCATCACGGACTGGGCAGTCGCGATGGCTTCGACGAGCTTCTCTTTCAAATACGGTACGTAGCTCGGGTCGGGATCGGTGCCCAGGCAACCCATCGAAGCCGGTGTCGAGTGGGCGTGGGTGGCGGAAATGAGCATGCGATCCGCCGGGATGCCGGTCTTTGCTGCTGCCATCTTTTTGGCGTCGTCCAGCACATCTCGGCTCATCATGCAGCTGTCTGCCACCACGATGGCAATCTCCGTTTTGCCATCGCTGGCCACAATCGCCCGTGCATGCACGCGGGTGTTGATCTTGTCCACATAGCGGCTGAGCATTCCTCCATTGACCAGCACCGGCAGCTTGGGCGGAGAGATGTCGATCACGGCAGCGCCCGCTTTGAATTCGGCGCGCAGTGAAGTCGTGAGCAGCAGGGCAAGGAGCGGAAGAACAGGGCGCATCATGGTGCGTGAAGGTACGGCGCACAGTCCACCTGTCCCCACTCCTTTTGCGCCCATTTCTGGGACTTTTGTGCTTAAAGATTCACCGCGCCATTCACGCCCGACGCTGGCGTCTTACTTCGTCAATTTTAAGTAGGCTGCGGCATAGCGTTTGCCAAGTTCACGATAGGCCGCTGCGTCGAAGTGCACTTTGTCGCCTTTGTGTTTCAGGCCCTCTGCAGTCACAAATGCAGTGTGCGGCACGTGCTTTGTCAGGTCACGCGACGCCTGATCCACCATCTCTTTCTCAGGCGACCAAGGTGCGTCTTCAAACTTGCCCATCTGTCCGGCGATGAAGGGCGCGTCAGGAGATTTCACGAGTTCACGAAAGCGCTTCACCAGATCCTGCAGCTTCGCGGCGTACGCCGGGGCAAGTTCCTTGTTCGAATCGCTTTCTCCCTGATGCCAGAGGATGCCCTTGATCGTACCTGCGGGCAGGGCGAGTTCCACGCGTTTCACCATGTCATCCCAGGGATGGGTCTTGGTGCCGGAATAAAATGCGCCGGGCTTCCAAGTGTCGATGGGGGAGCCACCCACCGCGCATGGAATCAAACCAATCGTCACCCCCGGACTGGCCTCGGCGATGATCTGGCCGAATGTTTTTCCCAAACCGACGCCCGCCGCGGTTTTGTCGAAATGCAGAGGATCGACGGCGGGTGTCCACTGCCCCTCTTTGGTGAGCATCAGCACACGCGGATTCACCGCCTTGTCCTGCGCCTCCACGACACCACGCCCGGCCATATTGGACTGACCCACCAGCAGGAAGAGGTGAAACTTGTCTTTGGAGGGTAGGGGGGAATCTGCGGCAATGGAGAAGCTGGTGGCAAAAGCTGCCACGAAGAGGAGGAAGGAACGGATCATGGTTGGAAATAAGGGAACGTTGTGAGGAACTTGTTTTTGCGGCGAAACCTTCTACTGCAGGGTCTTGCGCAGCCATGCGATCAACCGGGTCTGATAGTCCGACCCGAGTTTCTCCCAGCCTCCCATGCCGTGCGCTCCACCGGGCACGACGATTGTCTCACAGCGGTTGCCTGCGGCTTTGGTTTTGGCTTCAAAATTCACGCTTTGTGAAAGGGGCACGGTCTCATCCTTGTCGCCATGGATTTGCAGGAAGGGGGGAAGACCTGGTTTGATGTGATTCAGTGGCGAGATGTCTGCCAGTTTTTTCAATGCCGCATCATTGAGCTCTTCCGTGCCAATGAGACCTCCCAGTCCGCCGAGTGCCTTGCGGCGCTCCACTTGGACGACGAGATCGTGGGGTGCATAAAATGGCACGACGGCGGCGACACGCGTCTCGCCTTCACCCGTGACTCCGGCCCAGGAAACGAGATGCCCACCCGCTGATTCGCCGATGAGCGCGATGCGGTTCACATCCACTTTGTACTCTGCGGCATGTGCTTTCACCCACTTGATTGCGCTTGCAACATCCGTGGCGCAAGCGGGCCATGCGTGCTCTGGCGCGAGGCGGTAGTTGATCGTGAACCAGGTGAAGCCTGCCTTCGAGAGCGGCTCAAACAGCGGCTTGATGAATGAATGCTTGTCCCCCTTGGTGAAGCCGCCGCCATGCACGAGGATGCAGGTCGCAAAAGGACCGGCTCCCTCAGGCACGAATGCATCGAGTGTGAGGCTGACATTTCCCGCCTTCGCAAATTCGATGTCCTGCTTGAGCCCCGGCATGTTGAAGGGCTTGTCTGCGGCGTGGAGAATGGAGAAGGCGAGAAGGCTGAACAGCAGGATCAATTTCATGGCCCGATACAACGGACCATTTGGAGAGGCTTTTCAAGGGCCTTGCGGTGGGGGAATACAGCCTGGAAGGCAAGCTGCTAGTGTGGTTTGTTCACCCAGTGGCAGTCAGCGATGTCTTCTCTGCCCTGTTCCGCCGAAACCTGTGTGATCTTTTCCCGCCAAGTGCCAAAGGCCATCTCCATAAAGTAGGTTTGATTGGGTGCAATGTTGAGAGAGGGCTGATCCTTTTTGATTTGGTTGATCAGGTTGAGTCCGGCAAGGGAGGCCCAGTTCCAGCCCTGCTTGGTCTCGAGTTTCAAAGGTCCGGGCTGAGCCTGGATGCTGCAAAAACCACCGCGCCGCATGCCGTGGGTCACGAGTTTGTCATTAGCATAGAGATCCCAGGTCGTTGCCGTTCCTGCCATGCCGCTGTCCCAATAAACAAGCACCAGGCCTTTGCCCGGTGCTGGCTTCAATCCAGGCGAGTTCACGCTGGAAGAATAGGTGGGGCCGCTGGCGCAGGAAGACATCAGCAGCGCGCCAATGAATGCGAGAACCGAGAGAAATATGCTTTTGTTCATGGTTGGATGAATAAAGATTTGCCTAAACTCCAGCCCGATAAACGAGCGGAAGGGCAGGCTTCTCTCATCCCCCCCGCCGGGGCTGGCGGGGGATCGAACATGGCATGGTTATTTCTTCTTCAAGATCACATCGCCGAGGCTGAACATCGGGCCATAGATCGCGTAGATGAGGAAGCCCACCATGACGCCGAGAATAAGCATGGTGAGAGGTTCGATCATCTTGTCGAGAGTAGCGGCGAGGTTGTCCAGATCCTCTTCATAATCGTCTGCGATTTCGGAGAGCATCTCCGTTCCTGAGCCGGTTTCAGAGGCGAGTTCGATGAGGCCGCACAGGTTTCGCGCGTCAGGGCCAAGCCAGTGGGACTCCATGAGGAAGGCCTCATGCAGGGTCCGGCCCACGGCAATGTGCTCCCGCAGACGCACGAAGAGCTCCTTGTAGTGATAATGCCAGCTTGCCTGGGCGGTGATGTCCAGTGCGCTGCTAAGGCGCACGTTGGACTCGGTGAGCATGGCCAGGGTGCGGAAGCCTGTGGCGGCGGCGGATTTGCGCACCAGCACGCCCACGGCGGGGATCTTGAGGAACAAATCCTGTACGGGACGACGAGAACTGATCCATCCCCAGTTAGCAAAGAAGACATACAGGCCAATAAAAGGAAGAATGGCGAGGTATGGGCGGTGCAGGAAAAGGTCCGAAAGCCAGATGAGCACCTTGGTTCCCATGGGGAGATCGGTCTTGAAGGAAGCGAACAAACCTGCCATGGCCGGAACGAGCGTGAAGCTCATGACGATGACGACGCCCACGCCAAGGACGATAACCACTGCGGGGTAGATGAGGCCGCCCTTGAGCTTCTTGATAACCTTGGAGGATTTTTTCTGCGAGACGGCGATACGTTTGCAGACTTTGGAAAGCTGACCGGCTTCCTCACCCGCGAGGATGAGGGAGAGCATGTCATCGGGGAAGAGCTTGGGAAATTTGGCGATGGCATCGCTGAATTTGTCACCGACTGAGATGGCATGCACCACCTCGGCGATCATGCCTTTGTAGGTGGCGGACTTGACGCGGTTCGTCTGCAGAAGCAGGGATTTGGTCAGTGAGATGTTGCGCTCGAGGCATCGGCCGAGACCTGCGAAAAAGGCGGCGCTGTCCTCAGTGTTAGGCTTCGGACTGGTCAGGCGGTGCAGCTTCTCATCGACGCCAGTGATGGTCTGAATGGTCGAGGTTTCATTCTGCGCCACGCCGGCGCCGATGAGGGCCTTCTCATCGGTGTCCGTGTCCACAAGGGCTTCGACGAACTTTCCGGAGTGGACGTTGGTGATTTTAACTTTTTTAAGCATAGGGCCGGAGGTTGAGCGGGTTCAACTTGGATGCAGCAGAAGTCATGGCGGAGGTGTGCGCAGGTCCGTAACCAGATGCGGACGGTAGGCGGTGATGGTGAAGGAGGCTCCGGCGGTTTTGACCGTGGGGTTTTGCGAGCTGTTCACCACGGCGGTGCAGAGCGCCGTCTCCATCACGACGCCGTTGACGGTGGTCAGCCCGCTCTCCACCAGCACCGGGTTTGTGTAAATGGCCTGCTGCAGCAGGGCGTTCTGCGTCAAAGACGGCATGAGCGCGGTGATCTGCACCGTGGACAGGCCCAGCTGCCAGAGCCTCACGGTGTTCTCCTGATAGTTTCGGGTGATGCTGACGCGGTTGGCCATTTCCTCCTGCAGCATCAAAGTCGCGGAAAGGCTGACCATGGCGGTGGTGCCGATGGAGATGATGGATGCAGCAGCGAGGACCTCGATCAGCGTGTAGCCGCGTGCCTTTCGGGTGGTCGGGGATGTCGCGCCGGGTTTGCCGAGCCATCTCAAACAGCGGGCGACCACCGGAACCTGCGATAAACTCTGGAGCTTCGTGTGCTTCATGGCGGGGCGACAGGAAGGAAGTAGGATTCCAGCCAAGCGTCACGAGGCAGGAAGGTGGCGAAAGCGGGGCCGCCGTTGGTGGCCGCGGGGACGGCTGGGTCGCTGTCGCTGGTAAAGAGCAGGCGGCTGGGGTTGGTGCCGCCGGAGGCGCGGCGCTTGACGGTCCAGTTCGTCATGACCCCGCCAATCCAGCGCACGCTTTGAGTCAACGTGGCAGGCATGTTGAACATGAGGGTCTGGTATTCGTTCACCAGCACGCAACGCCAGCGAAATTCCGTGCCACTGATGGGATTGTTCACCCAGGAGAGTTCGATAGGGCGGCCATTGTCGTCCTGGAAGGCAAGTACATGCCGCCGGTTGTTTTCACGCTCAAAGCGAATGTCACGCACCCAGCGTCCTTTGGACCCATTGGGCATGATGGTGATGATGACCGGCTTCAATGAAGCGGCATTCTCAAACGCGGTGGCATTGCTCTGGCCGACAAAGATGATCTGATCGACCACCCCATAAATGCGCATGTTTTTAAGGTAGGCGCTGTCCAGCTTGATGAAGAGCACCTTCAGCTTGGTGTCATAGCCCGACGGCCAGCCGGGTGGTGTGTAAGTAGGCGTCGCCTGTTCGGCGATCCAATAGGCTTCAGTGGCGGAGTTGAAGACTTTCTCCACGTCGATCGTGATGGTGGGAGTGCGGCCGGCAGCGGCTTCACGGTCCTGGAAGTGCCAGAGGGAGTTGTCTGGATTGTTGTTGTTGCGCACCACATTAAGGCTGCCGACGAAACTGCTGGTGCCGCTGCTGTCGACAGGTCCGGTGGTGCTCGGAACCACGGGCATGTTGGATGGAACCAGGGCCTTGCCATTCAAGTCCGTGCCATAAACAGGGTAGGGGATGGATGGCGGTTCCACCGTCGAGTGGGACTGAATGTAGAGCGATTTGGTGAGGAAGGGCAGCTGCAGCGGGCTGGGCGTGCTCCGGACAAAGAGCGAGGGCGGATCATGAAGCACGGTGCGGCCCTGGACGGTCCAGTTGGCGTTGTGACCAGCACTGCCGGATCCCGTGTTGGCATAAACGTCGAGCTCAGTTGAAACTCCATCGGGTTTGCGATAGATGCAGAAGACGTCTCCATTAAGCACCGGCGGCATGGTTTTGAGAAACTGCCATGCGTTGTAGTCGTCGATGTTTCCGGCGATGTTGGAGGCGGGGCGGGTCAGCTTTTCCACGCTCAGGTAGGTGGCGCCCGGGCGCAGCCCCGTGTGATTGTAAGGAAACACCGTGGTCATGCCTCCAGCTGTGTTGGCGGAAGTATAGACGTTCAGGTTGTTCCATCCGGTGCCGCTGTTGAAGCTGCCGATGTCGGTGCCAAGAGTGGTGTTCTGACCAGCGGCGAGGGTGTTGTTTACATCGAAGGCTTTGCTGGTGACATACTGCCAGCCCAGCAGCCGTGAGCTTTCGACTCCGACGTGGCGTTTGCAGACATCCTCAAGGTAACTGACCTGTGAGGCGCGGGTGCTCATGAGAGTCACCCACGCGGACATGAAAATCCCGCACACAACCATGAGCATGAGCGCGGCGGCCATGAGGGCTCCGCGATTCGTGCGATGATTTAAAGGGACTGTGCGCATGACGAGACTTCAGAGCGCCGGAAACATCGGCACGGTAAACATGAAGGCGGTGCGGCCTCCCATTTGGTTGTAGGCCTGACGCGGATCCGTGGAAGCCAGGGTGTTTGCCACGGGACCCAGATGACGCGTGGCAGGATCCGGCCACCAGATAAAGTAGAACGGACGTTCGTACGCACGCTTGAAGCGGTCGATCGTGGTGGGCGTCTCACGCAGGGCCAGCCGGGTGGCGCGCTCAAAAGTGACGAAAAGGGGAGTGAGCCCGTCCGTGGACCACTGGGTCGAATTCGTCGGGTTCTGCACGGATGGCGGATAAAACACATCATAGCCGCCCATGTAGGTAAGCGTGGCCGGTGATACAGACGATGTGGAGTCTGCATACCTTTTGACCGAGGCGTAAATGCCATTGGGCTCCGTGGCGCCAGTGAAGCGAATGACATCAATGTCATAGATGGCATTCACCTTGAGGTAGCCGGCATACTTGCTGTAGCCGAGCACGAAGATGCTGGCATTCATGGGCACCGTCGTGCCGTCATTGAGCGGATTGCGGTAGTCCCGATAGAGAGAACTCGCCACGCCTGCGCGTGCGATGACGTGGGCGCGGAACTTCTGCGGGGTGTCGAGTTCGCCGTCCTGCGTTGAATTGTATGCAATCACCGACGGCCTCCAGGTGTTCATCCCGTCGCGGGGCAGGCAATAAACGGCTGTGGCGCTGAGTGTGTCCGTCAGAAACTGCTCACGAAGCTCCTCCGCCAGCGACAAAGCACCGTATTGTGGGGCCATGGGGACATTGACGGAATCGCTGACCAGACTGTAAAAGTTCTGCATGCGGGCAACACCGAGCGGCACACTGACCGCCGAGGAAATGCTGGGCTGGCTGCGCACGAGCGTGCCATAGGACACAACCGCTCCTCCCAGGATGACGGCGGAAAGCGCGAGCACCAGCAGGAGTTCTACGGAGGTGAAGCCTCCTGGCTGATGGACGCGGCGGTTCATTTCGGACTGGGTGTTGGATTGCCGAACAGCATGCGCACCATCGACTCCACGGCAGGTGAAGGTGGATTGGCTGCCGGCGGACTTTCAGCTGGTTTGGTCGGAAGAGGTGGTGCCTTGGCCTGCATTGGCTCGGGCGTGGAGGGCGCGGCCGCAGCGGGCTCTTCGGGCTTGACCACACGCGGAGGGGAGAATGGAGCTGGATCGTCCGCGACGAGCTGTGCAGGCAGTGGCTGTGGAGTTGTTTCGTCGGTGGCGGCAGGTGCAGCCGCAGCAGAAGCCGCAGCAGGAGCTGGCGGCGGAGCCTGCGGATTGGTGGCGATCTCGCGCAGGGGCAGATCCATCTTAGCATTGGTTCCACCACCCTTGACGCTTTTTGCATCCTCGCCTGTCTGCCCTAGCAACTGATAGCGCACCTGGGGCGAAATCTTGATCGGAATGAGCATGAGTTTCGGAGGCAGGCCGGTGAAGCGCTTCTCCTGCCATTCGAGTTCAACACATTGTGCGGTGATGTTTTTAACTTTCAGCTCCACCAGCTGCTCTGGAAGCACAGCAGGCACAAGACTGCCGGTCTCAAGAATGATGTCTCCCAGCAGAACCCGCATGCGGCCGTCCGGCATGCGTTTGACACCCACCACGGGCAGTTTGAGGAGTTTGTCACGCACGCGGTTTTCTTCTGTGTCTCCCGGTGCCTGGCGGATCATGGCATCATTGGCGGACTCGAAGGGGTTGTGCTCCTCCGGCTTTACATTCTCGGGGGTTTTTTCCTCGGGCAGCACGAGCTGGTATTGCACGCGCTTTTCACCCGGTTCGCCAGTCGCTGCATCCTGAGCATTCCCGGAGGTGGCCATGATCAAAACCATCAGGGCTGGCAGCAGCAGTCTGTATTTGGAGTTCATGGGCTAGGATTTCGTGGTTGGCTTCCCTGCGCTGCTGGGTTTGGGAGCCGGTTTCTTCTTGTCAGCATCCACCGAGGCGAGGTCAAAAATCGGTGTTTCAAAAGACACATCCATCTTTAGCTGGGCGCCGGTGCTGCCGCCTGTGATCTGCACCACCTTCATGCGCGCGGTGGGCAGCCTGCGCTCGATGTCTCCCAACCAGTTGAGGACCTTGGCAAATTCTTCCTCGATGGTGAGCGTGGTGACGATGGATTTCGGAATGATCTTGTTTCCAGCGGCCTGCTTGGGTTCGGTCTTGCGAGAGCGCACCAGATTGATACCGCGTTCGCGCAGACTGAGCTCGATGGTCTGTTCGGCCTCCTGCTGGGTCTGCACATGGTCAATCGCCGGCAGCCATGAGCGGAGAAAGCGCCGGATGTCGTCGGTTTCGGTTTTGAAAACGGCGGTTTCGATCTCGGCTGTGGAGCGCTCGTTTTCCGCGGTGACGGCAGCCGTTTCGGCGTCCTCCGCCTCAGTGCGCGTGGTGGTCACCTTCTTGTGAATCATCTGTGCCGTGTATGTCATGGCGCCAATGATCAGGAGCAGGACTACGCAGGCGATTTGCTTGGGATTCATGGCAGTGGAGGTGAGGGTTAGTCCGCCTGGCGGACGAGGGTGGAGTGGTATTCAACGACATCTCCGTTCTTGGTCTGCTGGGGCGAGTAGGATCGGTAGAGCAGCTGCCCGAGCGCTGATTCAATAGCCGCCAGTTCTGTGGACACTTTGGATCCATTGAGATGAATGGTGAGTGCGATGTTGGAAGGCACCTGTTCATTGCGCTCAAGGGCCACCTGGGTGATGCGGGTGTCCGCCTGCACCGCACGGGCAATCTTCACGGCGATGGGCTGGATGTTGCGTGCGCCCTCCATCCACTCGGCGACCTTTTCGGCCTTTGTGGCTTCGGCCTCGAGATCGCCCTTCTCTTTCCGGAATGCCTCGGTGGAAGCCTCGCTGACTTTCTGGCGTTCTTCGGCGTCTGTTTTTTGTTTGAGCGCCCTTTTGTAGCCGAAGTAATCCATCGTCATCACATAGGCGCTGCCAACCAGAGCCACGTAAAAGATGACGGGAATGGCGCGGAAGCTGGATGGCAGACGGCGCGAAGTGTCAGTGCGCGGCGTCTTGAAGTCATGACAAAGATATTCGTTCATAGGGGATGGGAGGGCTAGTGTTCTCCGATGATGGTCCAGAGCAGGTCGTCCTGCGTAAGATCTGCGGCGCCGACCTTCTCCAGGTGCAGCATCAGTTCGGTACGGAACTTGTTGTCGTGGCCGTCACCGACGAAATAGACCGGGCTGCCCTGGGGGATTTTGGCCAGCAGCGGGCTGATGATTTGCAGTGCCGTTTCCACCGCCTCAGGCCCGAGGCCGCTGCGGCAGCGAATATCCCGCCACTGGCCTTCCTGTTGCACCAGGACCGCAAGAGAGCCTTCGCATGCGGCGATCAGCACGAAGTCCGAAGGCGTGCCTCCGGAGCTTGCGCGGTAGATGCTCAGGATCGCATGCTCAAGCATGGCAAACAGGCCGCAACAGACGCGTCCCGGCTTCAAATTGACGGTCTTGAGGACGTCCTCCGTGACCTTGACGAGGGATTCCTCCACAGCCAGGAGCAGGCTCGCGGTGGTCTCGGGATGGTGGCAGATGGCGTAACGCTTGCCACGGTCATATTTTGGCCCCAGCACGGCGCGTGGATTGGTGCGCAGCAGGCTGACGCAGTTGTCACCACGCATCAGGTTGTTTTCGAGGCTGATGATGAAACGGTGGTTCACGGAGACGGAGCACCAGCCGCCCTCCACCATGCCGCGCCATTCCTCAGCGCGCTGCGGAGCCGCATCGGCGAGTTCGCCTTCTTGAAAACCGCCCTCTTCAAAGCGGCCGCGTTTGTTGATGGAACGCCAGCTCACCGCGCCGCGGCTGACATTGAGAAGAAGAGATTTGCGCGCTTCGTAGCGTTTTCCCCACGGCACGGCAGAGTCGTCGGGATCGGCTTTGAAAGCGGCAAAGCTCAGGACAGATTTGATTTCATCCAACAGCATAAATAGAGGTCAGTTGTTCTTTTGAAAGGAAGTCGTACACCTCGTGTTCGGTGTAGCCGGTTTTGCGCGCGGTGGAAGGCTTCCAGCCGTCCGCCATGCGCATGTTCAGACAGCGCTCAAAACTCACCATCCCGCGGGTGAAGCCCGCCTCCAGCTCCTGGTCGAGGTTCTTGAACTCGCCACGGCGGATCATGCCGCACACCGAATCATACGGCAGAAGCAGTTCGTGAATGGGAAAGCGTTTGCCGCGGTTTTCATCAAACAGCAGGCGCTGGCATAGAATGCCGCGAATGGAGTCTGCGAAGGACAGCATGGCGTTTTCCATGCGATCGCTCGGAATGAGCTTGAGATAGCGCTGCACGGTCTGCGCAGCGGAAGAGGTGTGCAGGGTGGCTACGACCACGTGGCCCGTTTCCGCCGCCTGCAGGGCGATTTCCGCTGTCTCACCGTCTCGAATTTCTCCCACCAGAATCACGTCCGGCGCCTGACGAAGAGCAGCACGGAGGGATTTGTTGAAGTCCAGCTCATCCGTGCCGATCTCACGCTGAGACACGAGGGAGGGAATGCCGGAAGGATAGACGAATTCGATGGGGTCCTCGAAGGTGAGCACATGCTCCTGACGGCGTTTGGCCCGTTCAAGAATCATGGACGCGATGGTGGTGGATTTGCCGGACCCGGTGGCACCGCAAACGAGGAACAGGCCGTTTTTTGCCTCCAGGAATGCCTTGATGGCTGGAGGAGGCACCATCAGCTTGCTGATGTCGGGAATGCTTTCTGGCAGCAAACGCAGCACCCAGCGGGGACGTCCGCGCGTGACCATGCGGTTGACACGGTAACGCCGGGGACCCAGCTGCAGGGCGTAGTCAACGCATCCGGGGGTGAACTCCAGCGGACGCTCCGGCTGGTAGATGAAGGAATCGTAAAAGAGCTTGCCGTTGCGCTTGTAGGTCAGCGCCTCCCATGGCGTGACGTAGAAGTCACTCACACCCGAATCCTTCGAGAGGTGAAGCATCCGGTAACCAAGCTGACTGCGTTCGTGAATGTCTTCCATGGTGTGCTAATAGTTGCTGGTGAATCTTGCCCTCAGCTCCACAGCTGCAGTGGCGCCTTCAAAGACGAGGAGGTTGTTTCCCTGCACGACGCTGGAGCTTGGATCGAGGGAGACCCATTGCAGCTCCAGGCGATACTGCACCCCGTCGATGTTTACGGTGAAGTCCGTGGTGGGATTGAGCAGTTGCACGATGTCCGCGCTGGCCAGGCGGTCGCTGGTGTTCGTGGTGCTGACGAGGCCCAGGTCAACGTGGGTGGTGACGTTGACCGAAGGCTGGGTCAGATTCAGATTCACAGAGAGCGTGACTCCTGAAGCCTCGCTGTTGTAAAACGTGGTGCCGTTCAGGATCTGCATCGCGCCAAAGTCGAACCACGTGTTTGGTGCGATGCTTCCGAACGTTGCCGGAGTAAAGGTGAGCGAGTTCTCCACGCCGGCGTCAAGATACTCCCCGTTGCCGAGGTCGAGCTTGGTGTTCCCCGATTTAAATACGGACGTCGTCCCGCTGTTCTGGATGCTGGTGACCAGGTTCGCTCCACCGATGGCATTGCCCCAGGTTCCTTGCCCCGCTCCGCTAAAGCCGCTGGTCAGACGGTAATAGGTTTGGGTGTTCGTGCTGCTCGTCGCGTATTCAGCCGGGCGGGTGGTTTCGTTCCGTGCCTGGATGACCATTGCGGGTGTCACTGGGATGCTGGTGCCTGAATAGGGCTGCCAGCTGCCGCCATTGATGCTGTAGACCAGGTTGGAGACATTGTCCGGAGCCCCTCCGGTGCTCAGAGTGAGTGAGGTGGGAAAGCTGTTAAAAGCAAAAGTGCCGCCCAGCGGGCTGATGAGAGGCATGGGCAGAAGTGCAAGAGTGGGCTGAGAAGGGGAGCCGCTGCCACTGCCATCTCCGCCGCCACTGCCACCGCCAGAGTCCGCGGGTGGTCCTGATGAAGCCGTGGTCGTCTCGTCAGGATCAAAGGCGGTGGTGGGATTGGGAGACGAGAACGGCTGCGGATCGAGGTAGTTGGCCGCTGGACTTGCCACCGAGGTTCCCCAGACCCAGCCCGAACTGCTGGAATTGAAAGCATAGGCCGACTTGGTTCGTGATTCGGTGCCGAAATCCGCACTCACCAGGCTGTCGTCCAGATAGAACTCTGACACTGCGTTCCCCGTGGCAGTATTCAGCACAAAGCGTTGCTTCGTTCGGTCCCAGGCTGCCCTCGGATTGTTGGAATCATCCGGCTTGGAAGTCATCCGGGCGCGCAGGCGCACATCCAGCAATCGGCCCGTGACATCCCCCGAATGTTGCTGCCATTCCGACTGAGGGCGTGTGCGCTTCATTTTATCGAGCACCGCCTGCGGCGTGGTGAGGCCCGCCAGGCTGCCACCGTCCGCCAAATAGAGCGACACCATGTGGTTCAGGGTCGAAACGTCGGATTGAAGCTTTGCCACGCGAGTTGAGTTTGAATCGCCTGTGAGAAGAGAGGCGCTCACACCCACAAGGATCCCGATGAGGGAAATCATGATGATCAACTCGAGCAAGGTAAACGCAGCCGTGCAGACGCATCTGCACGAGCCTCCGTTCCTATTGCTGGCTCTAGTGGTTATCATTAATGCACAACTAAATAGTTAAAAGCTCCTAAATTCAAGGCGAAGATATGGAAAATATGAAAAAGATGGTCAAATGATTCAAATGCGTGAATATTTAGTCGAAATCATAAAATCAAGAGAGATCATTGATAAATGTCATTTGATTTGTATTTCCATTTCAAGTATAATTACCATAATATGCGTCCTTTTTCCGCACATTTCCAGTTTAAAATCTTGCTTTGCCTCTTGGTGACGGTGCTGGCGGAAGCCCCGCTGCGCGCCCAGTTTAACCAAGGCGCAATGCATCAGCTCTCTCCGGAATATGAGGCGCAGGCGGAGCGGTTGCGGGCTGCGGCACCCAACCAATACGACTTTTCCAAAGCGATGCTCAGCGATGTCCTGCGCTTTCTCGCTACGGATGCAGGCATCTCCTTCTTCTCGCTGCCAGATGACAGCACGGAAGGCGGCAGGTTGATCACCTTCTCCATCAGGTCCAGCCCGTTCCAAGTTCTGGAGACGCTGTGCAAAGCCAACGGACTGGCCATCATTCCAGACAACGGCATCTGGTACATCCGCCCTGCGGATGACCGTGAACTCATCGGCAAATCCTATGAGATCCGAAACAACGCGGTCGAACTCGTTGAGCGTGTGAACTCGAACGGCGGATCTTCACGGAGCGGCGGGGGGGGCGGTGGCGCCGCTGGCGGCGGGGTCAGTGGAGCGGCCGTGGGCATGGACCTTCAAGGCACGAGCCAGACCTTTTCCGTCAAGCGCAGTGAAATCATCAATGACATTCGTATGCTGCTGGGGCTGCCTCCTGAGGAGATGGATGGCGGGCAGATGACCGGGGGAATGCCCGGCATGAGCAGCTCTGGAACCGATGAAAATGCCGCGCGAGCCATGAACTCCAACGAGCTGAGTTCCGTGCGGAAGCCCAAGGTCATCTGGAAGTCAGACTCCAACACTCTCTATATTGTGGCCACACGCCTCCAGCACTTGTGGGTGGAGGGCTACATTGCCGCCGCGGACAAGCCTCAGACCCTCATTGCCATCGAGGTGAAATTCATCGAGACGTCGCGTGATCCCTCGCGGGAATTTGGCATTGACTGGACGGGGACGCTCGAAACTGGAAACTTCCGCCAGGTCAAAGATCTGACCACCACGACAGATGCAACCACCGGCCAGGACAAAGTCACCGTCAATTACACCAACACGCCGACGTCGGGCGGCTATCGGACCGACCTCGCCAATCTGCTCACCGGTGCTGACCTGAACAACGTGGGCGCGTCGCTGGGGTTTCCCGCAATGAGCGTTCTCAGTGCGCAGGACGTGAACGTCAAGCTGCGGGCCATGATGCGGGACCAGGAAACCAACACGACATCTTACCCCCGCATGGTCACCCTGAGCAATCGTGAGGTGGCCATTCGCGCCGTGGTGAACCAGCCGGTGCTGGATGCCAGCTCCACCGCAAGCTCCGGCTCCGTCGGCGCCACCACCACCACCAAGGTCGCCTACCTGCCGATTGGCACGGTGCTGAACATTCTGCCCAAGCGCATGCAGGCGGAAAAGGTGCTGCTCAATGTGGCGGTCACCGTTTCCAGCATCATCGGAACTCAGGTCATTTCAGGCAATCCCTATCCCGTCGCCTCGTCACGTGTTTACAGTGCGCCGGTGGAGATTGATTCGGGTTTCACCGTCGCAGTTGGCGGGCTGGATGAGGCCACTGAAAAGGAAGCCGAGGCAGGCGTTCCCTTCCTCAGCAAGATTCCAGGACTTAAGTGGCTCTTCGATTACAAGAGCCGCAGCAAGAACCACAAGAGCCTCATGCTCTTCATCACGCCGACGATCATTGATGCACGCAATGGCGGCCTGCCATCGGAGCCGCAGTCGGTGGTGCCGCTGCGTCCTCATCTGGCCAACAAGCCCAAAGTGGACAGCACCACGGGCGCCCTCATCGGCGGCAGCGCCGCGCTGCCCAAAGCCGTGGACTATTTCACCCGTGAATCCGAAATCCTCGGCAACACCATCAAGGAGAGCCGGATCACGCCTGAAGTGAAGCAGAAGCTCAAAGAACTCAAGATCGCCGTGCAGCGAGTGGATGAGCAGTGCGAAAACATGAAGCTCTCCGAGCCGGCGAAGTTTGTCCTCATCGATCAGCAGCAGCATTTGCTCAGAAACATCCTGAAACGCCTCGAGTCTTTCGGAAGCATTCTGTTCAAGAAGGAGCACCTCTGATCTGATCAGCGCTGGGCCACGCGCTGAAACACACGGGGTGTCTCCATGCCGGCATTCTTGGGCTTTGGCGCGGCTTTGGGGTCCATGTTCTGTGTCAGCTCTTCGGGGGTGACGGTGGATTCCACACCCTTTTCAGGCACATCGACTTTCGTCACCCACAGCAGGGCATTGAGCACGGCTTTGCGGACATTGTCGTTGCCCCAGTTGGCATGGAAATGGCCGCCGGTGAAGCCAAAACCACGGCCGCCATCGGCGCGCTCGATGCTCCACATCATCGTTTCAGGGCTGCCTTTTTCCGCCTGGATGTGCGGGTAGGGGCCTTTGGGGGCCACATAGGGGCCGTCGCGCGTCGCATCGCTCGGCGGGGCCACCAGAATGGGTACAAACTTCGCGGCACCGTCTTCTGCAGAAGCGACGCCATGACCAAAGGCGGGACGGAAGCGCATGTGGATGTACCATTCATCTTTGGTGGTGAAAGGCTGCACACCGCTGGTGATGGGGTGCTCGGGAAGGGAGGTGTAACTGGCATCCCAGATCGGGTTGCAGGAGTAAGCATTCTCATAGTATCCGCCGATCCATTCCTGAAATTCTTTGCCCGCCTGGCCGGCCACCACTTCCACGCCGTAGTGCATGCAGCCAAAACCCACTCCTTTGGCGGTCAGTTTGCGCAGCGTCTCCAGGTGCCCGTCCACCACGGCGGGGTGTTTGCCACCGCCGTCTGCGTAAATGACCACCGCGTCTGCGTCGTCAAAGGTCTTTTCATCGGTCACCCATCCCATCTCATGGCGGTCCACCACCAGGTTGGGCACGCTCTTGAGGCATTTTTCCAGCAGCATGGTGCCCGCGCGGAACTCATGCATGCCCGGCGGGTGCGAGGGCTTTCCAGCGATGAGGACGAGCTTCTTTTTGCCATCTGGCGTGACGGCCTGCAGTGAAACAGCGGTGGCGGCGAGGAGTGCGAGCAGGAGGACGGGCTTCATAAGGGTTGGAGTGGACTGGACCGCATCATTCCCGGCCTCGGTGCCAAATCAAGAGCCGAAGCCGGAGATCAGCGCCTCGGCTTCACCGCACCACCTGAAACTCTGGTAGCATGCACACCGCCCACAGCAGATCTTCCAGGGACTGCTGGGTGGGTTTCTCCCCGATCAGGCTC
This sequence comes from Prosthecobacter sp., assembly GCF_044222565.1. Classification (GTDB taxonomy): domain Bacteria; phylum Verrucomicrobiota; class Verrucomicrobiia; order Verrucomicrobiales; family Verrucomicrobiaceae; genus Prosthecobacter. The sequence goes on along the minus strand of NZ_JBGANA010000020.1, from coordinate 81,831 downwards.
TGCGCAGTGGCGAGTTCGGTCGCTGAAGGGCTGCGGCAGAGTGCCTGCAGGTACAAGTTCGTGATCAAGGCAGAGGGAGACGAATCTTTCAATGCCAGCAACCTCTGTGCTCCCTTGGCGATGGCTCCTGCGAGAACGCTGCCGTTGGCCAGATCGATGGCTTCCAGGGTGGTGAGATCGTTCGGGCGGGCGGTGACGATTTGGTCACGGTTCGGACGGCCGAGGGTGCGCATCAGGAAATCAGACTTCATGAGCGAAGCGCGGATCATGTGGGTTGAACCAGAGGCTCCCTGGGCCAGAAGCGTGGGGGCCTGTGTCTGGATGGCCTGCTGCCATGAGCCCAGGGCTTTCACAACGGTGACGGGCTTCCAGTCCTTCGGATCAAAGGCGGCGATGCGTCCTTCTTTGGCGGGCGGAGCCTTGGCGGTCCATTCCCAGGCGGCATCGCTGCTGATGGCGGTTTCCTTGCCCGCCGCATCGCGCACGCGGGCGTCGAAGAAAAAGCCGGCGGGGTTGGGGCCTTTGCCCGCGTTGGTGGCTATGACGAGGACTGTGTTCGCGCCTTTGCGCAGCGCCGTTTGCAGCGGCACGGCGGCGAGTTTGGTCCAGTCGTCCCCTGCGCTGACTTTGCGATTGTTCACAAACAGGGTGTAGCCGTTGTCGCAGGTCACGACGGCGCTGGCGCTTGCCGGGTCGGCGTCCAGCTTGATCGTCTTGCGCAGGGTGATCGTTTCTCCCGAAGGCGGGGTGCTGCCGGGTTTGGCGCTGTCACCCCAGATCCATTCGCCTTGGATCTTGATCTGCTTTGCAAGTTCCGGATCCACTTTCCCTCGCAGCACGCCCGCATCCATCTTCGACGGTGCGGCGCCTGTGATCTGCCAGATGGCATCCACAAACTGCTCCGCCGTGAGCCGCTTCGTTCGCGGACCTGCATAAGTGTAGCCGCGGTCGTCGATGCCCTTGGTCATCACCTGTGCATGAGATTGATAAGCCTGCGAGGTGGCAATAAGCGCGATCGTCTTTTTCAAATCATAGCGGTGCTCTGCAAAATCCGCCGCAATGTAATCGAGCAGGTCCGCATTCCACGGTTCGGTCTGCATGGCATCCACCGGATGCACGATGCCGCGCCCCATCAGGCGCTGCCACAGGCGGTTCACGATGGTTCGCGTGACACGGCCGTTTTTCGGATGCGTCATCAGTGCAGCCAGTTGTTTCAGTCGCTCCGCCGGCGCAGCCTTCGCATCCACCTGGCCGATCTCCGGGAACAGCCACGATGCCACCGCCTGCTGGCCGATAGGCTTGTCGCAGCGGTTGATCTCCAGCGGGCGCGCCGAATAAATGGCGGCCAGTCCGTAGGCCTCGCTCAGCTTCCAGCGGTCGATGAAGCTGTCGTGGCATGAAGCGCACTTCATGTTGATGCCAAGGAAGCTTTGGGAAACACTTTGCGCGAACTGGATCTCCACCGTCTGTCCGGCGCTGACATCGCCGCGCCATTTGATGCCGTCGATGAATCCGCGGCTCTCATCGTTCGGTGGCGCAATGAGTTCGCGCACAAACTGGTCGAAAGGCATGTTTGTGACAAGCGCATGGTACAGCCAGTTGCTGATCTGCTTGCGCCCGCCGGTGATGAAGCCGGTGCCGCCGTAGTCGTTGCGCAGCAGGTCGTTCCAAAACGTGAGCCAGTGCTCGGTGTAGTCCACGTCGCGTTTTAAGAGCGAGTCTATCAGGCGCGCGCGCTTGTCTGGAGACGCATCCTTCGTGAAGGTCTCCAGTTCTTGAGGTGTGGGCAGCAGGCCGACGAGATCAAGACTGGCACGACGGGCGAAGGTGGCATCGTCGATGGCTGCGGGGCGGGGGAGTTTTTTTTGCGCCAGGTATTGATCGAGAATGCGGTCAACCGGGTTGCTTCGTCCATCCACCGCCGCTGGCAGCGCGGGAGTGCGCGGCAGCAGGGGTGGCTCATAGGCGGGCTTTTTGAAGGCAAACCCCTCCTCCCAAACCAATCCCTCGTCGATCCATTGCTTGAGCAGGGCGATCTGGTCCGCAGGCACCCGCTTGCCTTTCGGCGGCATTTGTTCATCTGGATCGGAAGAAAGGATGGCTTTGATCAATTCGCTTTCAGCGCTTTTGCCCATCACCACCACGGCGCCTTCTTCGCCGCCCTCCATCAAGGCGGCACGATCATTGAATGAAAAGCCGCCTTTCTTTTTTTCGCCCGCGTGGCATTCAGCACAGTGTTCACGCAGAATCGGTACGATCTGGTGAGAGAAATCGACAGCGGCCGGCGCGGCCAGCGTGGTGGACAGTAGAAGGAGAATCGGGAAACGCATTCAAAGAGCACGAACGTTCGAAGAAGCGGAAATCTCACGGGGCATCACGCTCATGGCGTGAATCTCCCCTCACCGCGGCGTTACGCGGCCATGCTGCTATTCAACATCCAGTCGCGACCCCTCAAGCACTCCTTTGTGATCGGAGACGTCGCTGATCAGGGGACTGAATCCACCAGTACAGAGCTGAGAATGCTCTCAGCGATTGCACTTCCGCCTTTGGTCTTGTTGGAGTAAATGACCTGGATCATCCACATTTTTTCTCCGTTGTAGATGAACAGGCTCTCGGCAAACATTTCCCCGCCGCCACGCTTGGCGGAAAAGGAAAGCCTTTTGGCGGTGAAGTCGGATACCTTGAGGTCCTTGATTTGCTGCTTGGGACTGGACATGCCTGGCAGGGCGGAGATCGATTTCACGGTTCCTGCGACGGCGGCGTCCAGATTTATAGTGGTGCCCGGGACGTAGCGAATGGATGCAACGCTGACTTCCATTTCATCCGCGACTCCGCCTTCAAACTGCCTGGCTTCCGCCACAACGGGCAGTTTCACCGGATAGGGTTTCTCCGTCAGCGGGAAGGGGCATTTCAGGCTGATGCCACCCGCATGGGAGGTCCCGGCGAAGATGTCTGTGGCAGCAATGGTGATCACTCCCGCGAGGCTGTTTGGCCCGATGTCCAGCCGCTCAAGAGTCTCAGGAGGAAGCAGGCTGATCGGCACGGTCCCAATGCCATCCGAGTGGGTGAATGAGATCTGTGTTTCCTCAAGCTTGCGGATCTGGGCGTTCTTCAGCACGCGGCCGTCGGAGAGCTTGAGTTCAGGAATGACCAGACTGGAAGCATTGGCCCGGACTTTTTCCACGGCTTCGCCCCCGGAGTCCACCAGTGCTTTGAATGCAGCAACGGAGGCTTTGATTTTATTCTCCAGTTCTTCCTTCTGCTGTTTGAGGGGCGCTGTTTTCGCAGCCGCTGCAGCGGCCTTGACCTTCAGTGCCTCATAGGCCTCCCAGTCTGTTTTTCTGGCATCGCGGAAAGTGTGCATTTCCGCAATCTGGAGCTTTAGACTCTGGATTTCGGTCTTCGCTTCCTGGACCTTGAGATTGTGCTGGTAGTATTGGTAGCCCGAATAGGCGCAGCCCACAACGGTGAGGAGGATGCTGACTTTCCAGAAGGTGCTTGATTCCATGGTGGAGGGAAATGGGAAAAAATTAGGGGAGGTATTTTGCTTTGTACCCTTCGATGACAGGACGGTACTTTTTGAGCCCGGCATCCAGGCGGGCCAGCCGGGTGTTCAGGTCCACCATCTCCTGCGCGAGCTCGGCATTGGTCCTGTCAGCGGCTTTGATCTGAGATTCCAAGGCAGCTCTGGCATTGGGAAGTGTCTGGCCGAGAGCACTCAATTTGGTGTCAAATTCGGTGATTTCCGCTCTGGCCGTCTGCAGTTCGTTTTCCAAGGCCTCCTTTTCAAGGAAGACAGCCAGATCCTCCTTGCACGAAGTAAGTAGAAGCGGAAGGGCGAGGACACACAGCGCGGCACCTCGGGAAAGTGAAATTCTCATGACGGGGGCGGTTTTAGTACATCCCGCCAGTTCGTGCAAGCATTCCTAGAAAAAGGGTGGAAAAGTCTTCTGAAAAGCGGGCATGGTCGCATCTTAGTCGTTCTGGCGAAAAATACGCCCGCGTGTTGCGCCGCCCCGGTGCTTCATGGCTGCAAGATGTTCAGTCCTCCCCCCGTTCGGATTCGTTCCATGAAGTTTCCCTCTCTTGTTGCCGCCTCGTTCCTGCTCGTCGCCTTCGTCCATGCCGCCCCACAGGATGATCAATATGTCCTTGGTCCCGATTCCCAGGTCAAAGAAGGTGTGCCACAGGGAAAAGTGACTCAGATGCCGGCATGGACGAATTCGAAGATCTATCCGGGCACCACGCGCGACTGGTGGGTGTATGTGCCCGCGCAGTACAAAGCCGACCAGCCTGCCAATGTCATGGTGTTTTGCGATGGAGGCGGCTTCGTGAAGGCGGACGGTCAGTTCCGCGTGCCGGTCGTGTTTGACAATCTGATCGCGAAAGGAGAGATGCCGGTGACGATTGGTATTTTCATCAATCCCGGCGTGTTTCCCACATCTAATCCCAAGGAGAAGCCACGCAGCAACCGCAGCTTTGAATACGACTCCCTCGGCGATCAGCATGCCCGTTTCCTGATCGAAGAAATTTTGCCCGAAGTGTCCAAGACCTACAAACTCACCGAAGATCCCGAAGGCCGCGCTATTTGCGGCAACAGCAGCGGCGGCATCTGCGCCTTCACCGTGGCATGGGAGCGTCCGGATGCCTTCCGCAAGGTGGTCAGCCACATCGGCAGTTTCACCAACATCCGCGGGGGCTATGTGTATCCCGCACTCATCCGCAAGACGGAGAAAAAACCGCTCAAAGTCTTTCTGCAGGACGGCAGCAATGATCTCGACAATCAGTTCGGCAACTGGCCCCTGGCCAATCAGGACATGGCGGCATCGCTGAAGTTCGCGGGCTATGATTTCCAGTTTGTCCTCGGTGAAGGCACGCACAATGGCAAGCACGGCGGTGCGCTGCTGCCGGACACGATGCGCTGGCTGTGGAAGAAGGCGGAATAAACAACAGACCCTTGAATCTCCAAATGATCATGAAACGTGTGCTGCTGGCTGTGAGCCTTTTTTCAACGGCGTTGTTTTCTCAGGATACTTCGCTGCACGACTACCTCATTGAGGGCGAGCCCTGGCGCGAGGTCGCCGGTGGGTATGTCTTCACCGACGGCCTGTGCTGCGATGCGGCGGGCAATCTGTTTTTCACCGATGTGAAAGGCGGGAAGGGCATCTACAAGCTGGATGCCACCACGGGGAAGGTGGATCTGTTTCTTGACAACCTGCCCGGCATCAGCGGCTTGCAGATCGGGCCGGACGGTCGCTTCTACGCCTGCCACAACAAGGAGCAGCGCATCATTGCCATCACGATGAAAGGCGAGGTGGAGGAACTGCTTGCCGGGGTGAAATGTAACGACCTCGTCGTCAGCAAATCGGGGAACCTGTATTTCACCGAGACGCCCACCCAGCGCATCCACCTCATCACCAAGGACAAGAAACATCTCGTGGCCGATGAGGGCCACGTCGTGAAGCCCAATGGCATCACCATCTCGACCGATGAGCGCACCCTGTTTGCCTCCGAGTACGGCGGCAAGCACGTCTGGGCATGGCGCATCGAGGACGACGGCACTCTCACGGGTGGCGAGCCTTACTCAACCATGTGGCTGCCCATTGGCAAAGAATCCGCTGCAGGCGATGGCTCGACCACGGAAGCCGCAGGCCGCGTTTTCGTCACCACCGAACTCGGTGTGCAGATCTTCGACACCGCGGGCCGACTGGCCGGCATCATCGCCAAACCGGAAGCGAACGGCAAAGTCGTCAGCGTCGAGTTTGCCGGGAAGGATCACGACATGCTTTACGTGGGCGGCGGCGAGAAGATCTATGGCCGCAAAGTGAAGGTGAAAGGGTATTTCGGGAAATAGCTCTTGAGTGAGTCCCGTGCGCGTGCCTGTATGTTGGACTCATTCCCATTCCATGTTCGGGTTCTTTAAAAAGAAAAACGAGGTGCCGTCACAGGCCAAATGGCCGGTTTCTGAGTCACGTGCGAAGGCGGTGTTCAAGCAGTTTGAGGAGTTTGCAGAGGGAGAGATCGATCCGCTTGAGGGAGCGCTGACCATGTTTCAGCTCAACCAGGAAAGATATCTTGAGCCAGTGATCGTGGCGCTTGCCAAGGCGGAGGTGGAACTGCTGCTTTGTGAAAATGATCCTTCTACCGCCCCACTGATGCTGCAGAGCGATGACGGATTTGCCATGATGCCGATATTTTCGCAGAGACGACGCAGTGAGAAATGCCGCTCTCAATTTCCTGAGTATCAGTTTTTTCTGCGTGCTCCATTCACGGTCATTCTCGAAAGACTCAAGCCGGGAGCTGGACTTGTCATCAATCCCTTTGAGGAGGTCGTGACTTGGACGATGCCTCCTGAAATAGTGGAGCACTTGAAGGATGCCCTGGGAATTCCAAAGGACCCGGATTTATCGGTCGAGAAGCTGACGGAACGGGAGTCACCGCCTGCTGCCAAATACCTGCCCGGGCAGGTTTGGAAAATCAGTGGGCTGGAATCTGGCTTCGAAGCAGAGCTGACTGTTCTGTATGTTGAAACAAAGGAGCAGACGGGAACCATCGTTCACATTGCCGTTTCCGGACTTAATCTCCCCAATGGTGGAACCACCATCAGCCACATGCCTTTTACTGAGGACGCCCTGGATCGCAGCGGTATAGTTTTATGCAGGTCGTTTGGGCCTGTTCCAAGTTTTTTTGAAGGATACAAGCAATGGAGCGAAGCCAATGGAGGCGTCTTCTCGGTGACTGTGGCTGAAGGGGTGGAGTGTATTCGGACGGCCCTGTCCGCCCAGCTTTGACCGGACTGGAGGCAAAAAGAAAGCGGAGTGCGCACTTGGAGTTAGTCTGCCGTCATCCTTGCTCCCCGGTCTGCATTCGTTAGCTTTGCATGCATGTCCCTCGACACCATCAACTCCCTCATTCATTCCGAATCCGCACGGCCCGGCATCGTCGCGCGAGGCTGGGTGCGCACGAAGCGTGACTCCAAGGCCTGCTCGTTTCTAGAGATCACCGACGGCTCCTGCTTCAAGGGGTTGCAGGTGGTGGTGGATGCCGCGCTGCCTTCGGCGGAATTGCTTCCGCGCATTTTGACGGGGGCTTCCGTTGAAGTGGTGGGAGATCTGATCGCTTCGCCTGCCGCCGGGCAAAAGTGGGAGATGCAGGCGAAGGAATTGCGACTTCTAGGCGAGGCGGATGCGACCTATCCGCTGCAAAAGAAAGGTCACACGCCTGAGTTTCTCCGCACCATCGCGCATCTGCGGCCGCGTACGAATTTGTTTGGCAGCGTCTTTCGCGTGCGCAGCAAGATGGCCTACGCCGTGCATCGCTTTTTCCAGGAGCGCGGCTTCTTCTATGTCCATACCCCCATCATCACCAGCAGCGACTGCGAAGGGGCAGGGGAGATGTTTCAGGTGACGACGTTGAAGCCGAACACGCCGACGAAGCCGGAGCAGGACTTCTTTGGCCGCCCGACCTACCTCACCGTCAGCGGCCAATTGCAGGGCGAGGCCTTCGCCTGTGCGCTGGGAAACATTTATACGTTTGGCCCCACGTTCCGTGCCGAGAACAGCAACACCACGCGACATGCGGCGGAGTTCTGGATGATCGAGCCGGAGATGGCCTTCTACGATCTCACCGCAGACATGACGCTGGCGGAGGAGCAGGTGCGCTATCTGGTTCAGGCCATGTTCGATGAGTGTCCGGACGAGCTGGAGTTCTTCAACAAGTTCATCGACAAAGGCCTCATCGACCGCCTCAAGCAGACGCTGGCCAAGCCGTTTGAGCGAATCAGCTATACCGATGCCGTGGACATCCTGCTGAAGAGCGGGCGCACCTTTGAGCATCCGGTGGTGTGGGGAGACTCCCTGCAGACGGAACATGAACGTTTCCTGGCGGAGGAGCACGTCAAAGGTCCGGTGACGATCTTCAACTACCCCAAAGAGATCAAGCCCTTCTACATGCGCCAAAACGACGACGGCAAAACCGCCGCCGCCATGGACCTGCTCGTCCCCGGCATCGGCGAGATCGTCGGCGGCAGCCAGCGCGAGGAGCGCCTGGATGTGCTGGAGTCGCTGATGGCCAAGCAGGGCCTCGATCCTGAAAATTACGCCTGGTACGCCGACCTCCGCCGTTATGGCAGCGTGCCTCACGCCGGCTACGGCCTTGGATTTGAGCGTCTCCTCATGTTTGTCACAGGCGTACCCAATATCCGCGATGTGATTCCCTTTGCGCGTACGCCGGGACATGCAGCTTATTGAGCAATGACGAATGCAGAATGTAGAGCCAAGAGAAGCGAGACAGACTGCCAAAGGCAGCCCGAAGGGAAGCGAAGCGCATCAATGACGAATGTTCTGAGCCGCCGCCTGCTGCTGTTCGCGCTTCTGCTTTTCTCTTTCGTCATTCGTCATTCGTCATGGGCTCAGACGGGTCTGAAAATCCAACTCGTCTCCGAGCAGTCCGCCATCGTCCCCGGCCAGCCCTTCACCGTCGGACTTTGGTTGCAGCATGACCGCGGCTGGCACACCTACTGGCGCTTTCCCGGCATCGTCGGTGTGCCCACGCAGATGAAGTGGAAACTGCCGCAGGGCTGGAAGGCCGGGCCGCTCGTTTACCCGGAGCCCGAACGCACCTTCATGTTTCAGATCAAGGCCCAGGGCTTTGATCGCGATGTCATGCTGCGCACCGAGATCATTCCGCCCGCAAACCTGAAAGTGGGAGACTCAGTTACCCTGACCGGCAATGCCTTGTGGATGTGCTGCGGCAGTTCCTGCCATCCCGGGTCCGTGGATCTCAGCCTGACGCTGCCCGTTTCGGCCACCGCGGAGCTGAACTCGAAATGGCACAAGCTGCTCGATGCCGAACGCGCCCGTGCTGAAGAGCGCAGTACGGCATGGACCTCCACCGTTCGCGAAAAGGGCGATCAGATCACCCTCGTGCTTACGCCTGCCACTCCGGAGGCCCGTGCCTGCAAAAATCAGCGCGAAGCTGACAAGATAATCGCCTTCACGGAAGATGGCTGGTTCGACAGCGACAAGCCCCAGGCCATCCTCCTCCACTCCGACGGCACACTGACCATCACGCTTCTCAAAGCTGAAACCTACATCGGTGGTCCCACTCCGCCCAAAACTCTCCGCACCATCCTCCGCAACGACGAAGGCTGGCTGCAAGGCGGCAAGCTAAGGTGTTTGCAGATCGAGCCGAGGATTGTGCGGGAGTGATCGGAGGTTAGGCCTCCGGCCTGACCATGGCCTGAGGCGTCTCGCCTACAGCTCTGATCCCAGCGCGATCACTGTCCCCACAGGACGGGCCGGAGGCCCATCTCTCGTTGACAGCCGGGACGGCTATCCTCCTTTCTTCAATCCCTTATACACCCCGAAGTCATTGAAGAAGAACTTCTTCGCGAGCCAGTACATCCAGTGCTTTTCAGGGATCTCCTCACCTTCGCGCCACTGGCTGGTGCGCGGGGTCATGCTTTCGATCTCGGCCATGGCGGTCTGGCGGATGGTGGAGTCTTTGGCGGTGTGCTTGGTGACGACGGCTTTCACCAGATCTGGGCGCTCGAGGACGATGCAGCCGCGGGTGTTGGCGGAGGCGATGTTACGGAAGTCGCGGAGGAATTCGGAGCCGGTAAAGACGTCGAAGAGGTCGCGCTCCGTGCGCACGCTTTCCTTGGCAAACTGGATGATGGGGCAGGGCTCGATGGCGCCGGTGGGGCTGATGTGGTGGCTGATGCCGTTGGCCATAGGGCAGAGCGCCTGGCCGTTGTGGTCGTAGTAGGCATCCACGATGGCGATGGGCATCTTGGCGCGCATGTTGACGACGAATTTGCGCACCTGCGTGATCTGCTCGGGCGTGAGGGCGAGGTCGGCGCTGATCTTCGGGCCGACGGGGCGGTAGGTGTGGTACCAGGCGTAGTGCACGCCCATATCAATGAGGCGGCGCAGCCATTTCTCGGTGAGGAGATCGTCGATGTTCGTTTTGCAGAGGCTGGTGGCCACGCCCGTAAGCACGCGGGCGTCCAAGCAGTTTTGCAGGCCGCGCAGAGTGCGGGTAAGCACGTCCTTGTTGCCACGGCGCTCGTTGCTGACGATCTCGGTGCCCTCGATGCTGACCAGCGGGGTGATGTTTCCCAGCTTGCGCATGTTCTCAGCAGCCTTGGCGGTGATCATCTGGCCGTTGGTGAAGACCTGGAAAAAAGCATCCGGGTGCATCGAGAGGAAATCGAACAACTCCGGGTGCATGAAGGGCTCTCCACCCAGGATGCCGAAAAAGGAATTTCCACGCCGTTTGCTGTCGTGCACGATCTTGTTCAACTCGTCGAGATTCAGCGATTCACGCGGCTTGTCCACGTCCACCCAGCAGCCCTGGCAGCGCAGGTTGCAGGAGTTCAGGATGGAGATGTAGAAAAACGGCGGAAAATACTGCCCCTGCTTCATGCGCTGCTTGTGCAGCATGACGGACCGCGCACCTTTGAAACCGAAATTCCAGCCGATTTTGGCGAGGCAGAGGGGATCGACCGTTTTAAGGATGCGAGAGGTTAGCGAAAAGATCATGAGGTTGTCGATCAAGGAGTCAAAGAGGACGTCAAGGGGCAAGATGGGGGCAAAGTGGCGAGTTTAAAGCTGCAACTTCAAACTTCCATTGGCTTCATTGATACGCTTCGATAGTCTGAACGGGTGAGTTACCAAGTTTTTGCCCGCAAATACCGCCCCAAGACCTTCGCAGACGTGCTCGGCCAGGACCACGTGGTCCGTACGCTGCGCAATGCCATCGCCCAGCAGCGGCTGGCGCATGCTTATTTGTTTGTGGGGCCGCGTGGCACGGGCAAGACCTCCACGGCGCGCATCTTTGCCAAGGCGCTGTGCGCCAAGAACGGGCCGACGATCGATTTTGATCCTGAAGACGAACTGAGCCTGGAGATCGCCGAAGGCCGCTGCATGGACGTGCTGGAAATCGACGGTGCCAGCAACAACGGTGTGGAGCAGGTGCGCGAACTGCGGGACAACGTCAAATACGCCCCCACGCGCTGCCGGTACAAGATCTACTACATCGATGAGGTGCACATGCTCACCACCGGGGCCTTCAATGCGCTGCTCAAGACGCTGGAGGAGCCGCCGGAGCATGTGAAGTTCATCTTTGCCACCACGGAGGCGAACAAGATCCTGCCCACCATCATCAGCCGCTGCCAGCGCTTTGACCTGCGCCGCATTCCGAATGCGGTGATCGCCAAGCACCTGCTGCACATCGCCCAGCTTGAGGGGGTGAACCTGGATGAGAAGGCTGCCTACGCCATCGGCAAAGGCGCGGAAGGCGGCATGCGCGATGCGCAGTCCATGCTGGATCAGCTCGTGGCTTTCTGCGGCGAGAAGATCACCGAGCAGGATGTGCTGGACGTCTTTGGCTTCACTTCCGGCGAGTCCGTTGCGGCGCTGGCGCGGCACATTCTGGAAAGCGACACCGTCAGCGCCTTGCGCGCTGTGTATGAGCAAAACGAGGCGGGCAAGGAGCTGGGGCGCTTCCTGGCAGACCTGATCCAGCACTTCCGCACGCTGCTGGTGCAGCAGGCAGACCCTGAGGCTGCCGCGGAGGATCTGAGTCCGGAAGTGGCCGAGGAAGTCGTGGCCCAGGCGCAGATGGCCAACACCGAGCAGCTGCTGCGGGTGGTGGACGGTCTTGCGGACGTGGATGCACGCATGCGATGGGCCAGCAATAAACGCCTGCATTTTGAGCTGGGGGTGATCGCTGCGGTGCAGAGCCTGAATGAAGTCTCCATCAGCGATGTGATCGAGGCGCTGGATTCTGGAGACGCCTCCGGATTGGGCCGGCCGGCAGCTCGCCCACAGGCGGCACCACCACCCGCTCGGCGTGCGCCAGAACCGCTGTTGAGGCCTCAGCCTGTGGTGAGAGAGCCGGCTCCGGTCGCCGCGACCGCCCCGCCCCCTGTCGTGCAGAGAGTGGCGGAGCCTGAGCCGCAGCCAGCGCCTGCACCGCGCGTGGCGGAAGCAGCGCCTTCACCAGCCGTGGAAAAAGCGCCGGTGCCTCAGCCCATGGCGGAGGTGAAGGTGAAAGAGCCTTCGCCCGTGGCGGACCCGGGGGAGCTTTTTAGCGAGGACGTCTTTTGGTCGAAGTTCGTGGGGCAGGTTCAGGCGCGGCGCCCGCTGGCCGTGTCATGGCTGCAGTCGGCGACGCTGCTGGGCATCGCGAAAAACACGATCAAGGTGGGCTTTCCGCCGAGCGAAAGTTTTGCGCGTGACAGCCTCATGCGCCCGGCCCAGATCAGCTTTCTGGAAGGTCTGGCCCAGGAAATGACGGGACGGGCGATGAAGTTTGAGTTCGTGCTGGATCCGAGCCTCAAGGCTCCGGCGTTTGCCGACATTGATCTCGGTCTGCTGAATGAGCCTGCTCCCTCACAAGCTCCCAAGCCCGCCGAGGCCCCGAAACTGGAGGCCGCCCCCGCTGCGCCCAAAGTGGAAACACCGAAGGCCCCCGAGCCAGCCAAGGCCACCGCACCAGAAACGCCCGCGAGTGGACCCAAGCCCCCGGATGACTTCTACAATGATCCGCTGATCCAAAGCGCGATGGTGAAGTTCAGAGCGAAGCTGGTTTCCGCAAACTGAGTAAAAAGCTCGCATTACGGCGTGTGCTGTCGTTGGATGGCGGCTTTTTCACGCCATGACCACTGCATCTTCCGGACATCCTCGCGGTCTTCGCACCTTGTTCTTCACAGAAATGTGGGAGCGTTGGAGCTACTACGGCATGCGGGCGCTCATGGTGCCGTTCATGACGATGGCCAGTGGCGGAATCGGTTTGGAAAAAAAGCAGGCCATGGCCATTTACGGTCTCTACCTCGCTACGGTGTATGCTGCTGCGTTTCCTGGGGGATGGGTAGGAGATCGATTGCTGGGAACAAAACGCGCTGTGTGGTGGGGAGGTGTTGCCATTGCACTGGGGCATCTCATTCTGGCCATGCACGGGAGGACGACCTTCTTTCTCGGCCTGCTGATCATCGCGCTCGGGTCTGGGTTGTTGAAATCAAACATGAGCGCGCTAGTCGGCCTGATTTATCCCGAAGGAGGCCAGCGCCGGGATGCAGGCTTCACGATCTTTTACATGGGCATCAACCTGGGTGCATTCGTTGGGCCTCTGATCAGCGGCTGGTTGCAGCAAAGGGAGGGGCTGGGGTGGAGCTGGGCTTTTGGATCTGCAACGGCGGGGATGTTTCTCGGGCTGGTACAATGGCAGCTCACCCGCAAAGCTCTCGAGGGAGTGGGGGATCGGATTGCTCATCCGGGGCAGAACTTGAAACGTGAATGGTCAATCTTCAGTCTGGCACTGGCAGGTCTGGCGACGGTGGTGATCCTATGTGTTTCCGGTGCCATCACGCTGGATCCCGTGTGGCTGGCCCACGCGGTTACCATGGTCATCTCGGTGGTGGCAGCGTTGTTTTTTGCGTGGCTGCTGCTGTTTGGAGGGCTGAATGGTGACGAGCGGGCGCGTGTCGGGCTCATCATCATGCTGTTTGGAGTCTGCGCCCTGTTCTGGGCCGGGTTTGAACAGATGGGCTCCTCCTTCAACGTGTTTGCCGAGGAGCATACGGTTCGTGAGATCGGTTCATGGGTGATTCCCACGGCCTGGTTCCAATCCGTCAATCCGCTGTTTGTGATCCTGTTTTCGCCGGTCGTGGCGCTGCTCTGGCAGGTGATGGACAGGCGCGGCATCAGCCTCTCAATGACCACAAAAATGGGCGTGGCGATGCTGCTGCTGGCCCTGGGGTTTGGCCTGGCGGTGCTAGCTGCTCATCGTGCACAGGATGTCGGCAAAGTGTGGCCTCTGTGGCTGCTGGGCATTTATCTGTGCCACACTCTCGGCGAACTCTGCCTCAGTCCGGTGGGGTTGAGTGCGGTCACCAAACTTTCACCGCATCGCTACACAGGCCAGATGATGGGCATCTGGTTTCTCGGAACGAGCCTCGGTGATGTGCTCTCCGGCATCATCGCTGGCGAAGTCTCTGGTGATGCAATGACGGCCATGCCGGTGATCTTCACCCGCGTGGTTTGGATCTCCTCCATTGCAGGACTGCTGCTGCTGATCTTTGCGAAGAAGCTGCAAAAGCTAGCGCGTGGTGTTCAGTGAGGGACGGAGGTCAGGCATCCTGCCTGAAGGTCTGTGGCGGCGCAGCATGCGCAATGCGCCCATACCCCCATGCCGACAGACTGGAAGCCTATCCTCCGAGGCTTTTCGCGCGCAAGGTTCGGGACGGAGGTCAGGCATCCTGCCTGACGGTCTATGGCGGCGCAGCAGGCGAGTGTGAGATGAATGTGCAATGCTCCCATACCGACAGGCTGGAAGCCTATCCTCCGAGTTGACATTTGACGCGTCACTTCAGAAGTGTGGCATGAATTTTCGCGACGGGCCTCCCGACTTTTCTCCGCTGGACCGGAACCGCCCGATTCTCAAACACCGGCGCAAGCTGCCGCACTGGACTCAGGAAGGCGCGACGTATTTCATCACGTTTCGGCTAGCGGATTCGCTGCCGGCGGAAAAACGGCATGAACTGGAGCGCTTTCGCGAAGAATGGCTGCAGAAGCACTCGGCGAGTGATGAGGAATGCTGGCGTGAACTGGATCGAGAAACCATGCGCCGGGTGGAGGCATGGCTTGATGCGGGCAGCGGCGAGTGCTGGCTGCGGGATCGGGCCTGCACCGATGTGGTGAGCAGGGCGCTGCACCACTTCCATGAGAAGCGGCATTTTTTATCGAGCTACTGCATTATGCCCAATCACGTGCATGTGCTGGTGCGTCCGTTTGAGGGTTTTGATCCAGCCGGTCTACTGCATTCTTGGAAGAGCTTTACGGCGAATGAGATCAACCGGCTCCTCGGACGTAACGGAGAAGTGTGGGAGGCAGAAAGCTATGACACGCTGGTGCGGGACTGTGAACATCTGCGCAAGGTGATTCGATACATAGGCAAGAATCCGGCGAAGGCTGGATTGCCCGAAGCTCAGTGGATGCGGTATGTGCATCCCGAATGGGAAGCGGCAGGCTGGGGATTTGAGACGGAGGTCAGGCATCCTGGCTGAGGGGATGTGCGGCGCAGCATGAGAGTGTGCGATGAATGCGCAATGCTCCCATATCCCAATACTGACAGGCTGGAAGCCTATCCTCCGGTGCTGTGCGGCGCGCACGGCTCGGGACGGAGGTCAGGCATCCTGCCTGACGGTCTGTGGTGGCGCAGCATGCGAGTGTGCGATGAATGCGCAAGGCGCCCATACCCCATACTGACAGGCTGGAAGCCTATCCTCCGAGGCTGTTCGCGCGCGCAAGGTTCGGGACGGAGGTCAGGCATCCTGCCTGACGGTCTGTGGTGGCGCAGGATGCGAGTGTGCGATGAATGCGCAATGCGTCCATACCCCAATACTGACAGGCTGGAAGCCTATCCTCCGGTGCTGGAAGCCTGTCCTCCGAGAAACCGATCAATGGTTGAAGTAGAACTCCTTCGAGTTCAGCAGCGCCCAGAAAAGGTCTTCGAGGACGCTCTGCCTTGCGGCTGGGTCTTCGGCGATGGCCTGCTGCACGTTGGTCCATTCCTTTTCCAGAGGCATGCGGCCGAAGACGCGGAGGAAGAGGTCTTCCACGATCTCGCGGTCATTCTTCTTCTCGGTGATCATCTTGGCCACCACGCGGCCCTGTTTGATGCGGTCGTTCACGGCGTCTCCGTTCATGAGGTGAAGGGCCTGGGAGAGGGTGGGCTCCATCTTCACTTCACAGGAGCAGACGGACTCGCGCTTGGCACGGCCGAAGGTGGTGAGGAAGTAGTTGGAAACGGCACCGTCGGCGATCTGCACGGCGCGGGCTCCGAGGGGCAGGCCCTGGAACTTGTTTGGCGTGTCGGTGATCTGGGAGATGGCGTCCAGCAGCACTTCGGCGCGCACGCGGCGGACCTGGGCGTGGGAGAAGTTGCGTTTGTCGCCTGCATTGGTCTCGTTGACCTTGGTGCTGCGCTGGTAGGTCTGGGAGGTGCACACGTCACGCACGAACTTGCGCATGTCGTAGTTGTACTCGGTCAGGTGCTCGGCCATGGCGGCGATGAGAGCGGGGTTTGACGGAGGATTCGAAACGCGCACGTCATCGACGGGTTCCACAACGCCGACGCCGTTGAAGTGCGACCAGACGATGTTGGCGATGTTGCGGGCGAAGAAGGGGTTCTTTGGCGAGGCCATCCATTCGGCCAGCACTTTGCGGCGGTCCTCGCCGGGCTTGATCTCCGGGGTGTCTCCACCGAGGAACTTCGGCTTCATCACGGCCTGGGTGAGGAAGTGGCGGGATTCACCGCCCTTGCTGTTGTAGATGATGACTTCCGCCGGGTCATCGGTCTGCTTGCGGCCGATCTGGGAGAAGAAGGCCTTGAATCCATAGTAGTCGTCCATCGTCCAGCGGTCGAAGGGATGGTTGTGGCACTGGGCGCACTGGATGCGCATGCCCATGAACACCTGGGCCACGTTTTCGGTCAGCTTGAGCTGGTCCACTTCCGTCTGGTAGAAATTCACCGCAGGGCTGGAGACGGTGCCGCCGGTGGCCGCGAGGAGTTCCACCACGATCTCATTGATCGGCACGTTTTTGCCGATGCGCTCGGAGAGCCAGTTGTAGTAGAGCAGCGCGTTCTTGTAGAAGGGCGGCTGGTTGTTGTTGATGGCGGAGCGGATCTGCAGCAGTTCGGCCCACTTCATGACCCACAGTTCGGTGAACTCTTTGCGCTCCAGCAGGCTGTCCACCAAGGCGGCGCGCTTGTTGACGTTGGTGTCGGCCATGAAAGCGCGGATGTCCTTCGCTTCAGGATAGATGCCGGCGATGTCGATGAATGCGCGGCGCACGAACTCCTCGTCGGTGCAGATGCCGGAGGGCAGGATGCGCAGCTTGTGGAGGTTTTCGTCCACCAGGGTGTCGATGTAATTCGTCTCGGCGAGCTTCGGCCGCTCATACTGGAGCTGGGCAGGAATGACGAGCACCTGGGCGGTGACGGAATACACATTGAAGCGGGCCAGCATGAAGGCCGCACCACGGTCTCCGGAGGTGACCAGGCCGCTCTTGTCGATGGTCGCCGTCGGATCGTTGTTGGACATGAAGAGCGCGAGGTTCGTCACGTCGCGGTCGGTGCCGTCGGAGTAGGTGGCGCGCACGGTGATCTGCTGGGTGGCGTTCTTGCCTTCCATGACGATCTGGCTGGGGAAGACTTCGATGCCGGTGACCTTGGCCACGTCGGCAGGATCGTCCGGAGCGCCAGCGCTGATCCATTCGAGGAGGGCCTTGTTATAAGTGGAGTCAGGCTCGAAGCACTGGTTGCCCGAGTGAGGCACCGCGCCCACGGCTTTTTCGATGAGGGAGCTTTCTTCGGGGATGGCGAGATTGATGCGGCGGCCGGGCATTTCACGCGTGATGCGGATGTAGTCGCCCGCAGGGTCCATTCCGAAGAGGGAGGTGCGGAAGCCGTCCTTGCCGCGTGCGGCACCGTGGCAGCCACCCTGATTGCAACCACCGCGCATGAAGACCGGCATGCAGTCCAGGCGGAAGGAGATGGCACGGTCCTTGGTGCCGTTTTTCACTTCGACCGGAGCTTTGACCGTCTGCCCGCCGATGGAGGCGACGAGTTCGGTGCTGCCCGCGTCAGCCACGGGTTTCAGCGTCAGATCGTCCAAGGAAGCGATCTTGCTGTCCGCGATTTTGAGGTCGCACACGCTGGTGACGTCCTTGGTGGTGGCATCCTGAAAGGTCGCCAGCACGATCACGTGGTGAAAGTCGCGCTTGGTTTCCAGGGAGAACTTGTCCGGAAGGATCTGCAGGTTCTTCAGAGTGGGCAGCTTCTTCTGCAGCTCGGCCAGGGCCTTGCGCTGTTCGGGAGTTTTGTACTGCAGGGTGAGGTTCTGCGGCCACTGGGCGCCTGCGGCGATCCAGCGCTTGAGCACGTCGATCTCATTGGCTGCGAGGGGGCCGCCTTTCGGGGGCATGATGTCATCGTGGTCTTTGGGCAGGACGAGGCGCTTGATCATCTCGCTCTCATCCGGCTTTCCGACGACGAGGGCCGGGCCGCTTGAGCCGCCTTTGAGCAGGGCGGCGGAGGAATCCATCAGCAGCTTGCCCTTGATCTTGGAAGGGTTGTGGCACTCCAGGCACTTGTTTTCCAGCAGCGGCTGCACATCACGCACGAAATCGACAGCGGAGGCTGTGGCGGTGGGCGCTGCGGGATCAGCAGCAAAAGCGTAGGATGTGATGGCGAGGGAGAGGAGAGAAGCTCGCAAAGGGCTTTTCATAAAAGGTAGGATCGAGGGGTTAATCAAGCTACGCCCTTGGGGGGAGGCATTTATCACGGATGCGAAAAAACACTGTGAATAAACTCTTTACGCCTCCAAGGCCGCCAGCCGCTGCCCGATGGGCGGGTGGGAGTAGTGCAGCCAGACCGTGAGCGGATGGGGATTCGGGTGCGTCAGGTGGTCCACCGAAAGCTTTTTCAGCCCGTCCATCAGGGAGGGGCTGCCGCAGGCGGCGCGCGCGTAGGCGTCTGCCTGGAACTCATGGCGGCGGCTTAGCGCACTGCCAAGGAGGCCCAGCAGCAGGCTGGCGGGCTGGTAGATGATGCTGAAGAGCACCAGTCCCAGTCCCAGCGGCTGTCCTGAAACTCCGAAGGCGCGGAAAAACTCCGGCGACTGCAGCGCCACGTGCAGCAGGTAAAACATGAGCCCGCTCTCCAGCAGCCCCAGGGTGAGCTGCTGCGGCACATGGCGGCATTTGTGGTGGCCGATCTCGTGCGCCAGGATGGCCTCCAGCTCTGCCTGTGTGTGTTTCTCGATGAGGGTGTCAAACAGCGCGATCCGCTTGTTTTTGCCGAAGCCGCTGAGGAAGGCGTTCGCCTTGCTGGAGCGGCGGGAGCCGTCCACCACCGAGATGTCCACCACGGGAAACTCCAGCCTGGCGGCCAGCGCCAGCAGACCCTCGCGCAGCGGGCCATCATCCAGGGGCTTGAACTTCAAAAACAGCGGCATGAGCAGGCGCGGCGAGAGCCAGGCCATCACGATGCTGAAGCCCGCCACGGTCAGCCAGGTGTAAAGCACGGCGTGGATTTGCGTCTGGAAAAACCACAGGATCAGCCCCAGCAGCGGCCCGCCCAGCAGAGCGGTCAGCAGCAGGCCTTTGACCCGGTCGCCGATGAAGGTGCCCACCGTGGTGCGGTTAAAGCCGTACTCAGCTTCGATTTTAAAGGTGTCCCAGGCATCAAAGGGCAGGGAGAGAAGATTCTGCGCCAGCAGCAGCACGCCGATCACGCCCACGCCGGTGTACACCGCGCTCCAGCCCCACCCGGCGCTCCAGTGCTGCAGCCAGTTAAAGCCGCCGCCCCACCAGAAGCACAGCAGCGCCGCGAGAGAGACCGCGCTGCGCAGCACATCAAGATGCGAGGACCTGCCGGCATACTCGCCCGCCTTCTGCACCGTCTCGTCTGGAAAAATCTCCCGCAGACGCTGCGGCAGCGCGTGGCGGAATTGCGCCAGATTCAGAAACGTGGAGATGATCTCCAGATGAAAGACGCCGAGCACGCCGATGACGGCGGCCATGAACCAGGGATTGGATAAAGACATGCGGTTGGGGGTTGGGGCAGGGAAGGCGGCCAGTATCTCCTTTTTCTAATACGTGCCGAGGGGCAGGTCTTGGTACAGCTTGGGGAACCAGGTCTCAAGCACCTTTGTACTGAAGCGAAGGCGCAGGGGGCCTTTGGGGGTGGTGCTGGTCATGAAACCTTCGTCCATGAGGCGGTGAATCAGTCCGCGCGCCGTGGTGTCGCTGATGCCCGCCAGCTGGCTGACGCGACCGCGCTCGATCTCGTCCACGATCAAGCCTTCGCGCAACACGCGGGCGGCTTGCTCGCGCTTTTTAAGACTCCAGTCGCCATGATGGAGATGCAGGTGGGCCTCGATGCGCGAGACCAGAGCCGGCAGTTGCAACAGCTCCGACATGAACTCGATCTGATCCAGCATACTGCGGAGAAAGAATACGCAGAACTCGGCCAGCCCGCGGTCGCTGAGATTGCCGCGCCCGTCGAAGTCGCCCTGGCGCTGCTGATCGGCCGTGCGCAGGTGGAGGTAGTACCCCTGACGTTGACGGGCGAGACCGCGTGAAATGGTCCAGAGACCTCCTGCATCTGCCTGGCAGCGGATGAGCCATGCGTGGGAGTGCAGCCGGGCGACGCGTCCGTTGCCATCGCCAAAGGGGTGAATCCAAGCCAGCCGGTGATGTCCCGCCGCCAATGCCATGAGCTGGCTGGTGGCCGGCAGGGTTTTACTGGAATAAAACTGCTCAAACCGGCGCATGAATTCCGGCAGTGCGCTGGAAGCAGGCGGCTGGTGGGCCCCGACGGTGACTTCGTGGTCGCGCAAAACGCCGGGCTGCAGCCGCTGCTGTCTGCCGCGATGGGTCTCCGTGAACTGCAGATGATCCGGCAGCCGCTGGTAAAACTCGCGGTGCACCCAGCAAATGAACTCGGGGGAGTGGATCGACCACTCAGGCTCGTGCAGCAGGCGCTCGCGCATGAGTTCTTCCACCTGGATATGCGCGGCGGCTAGGTGCTGGTTGTCGCGTTCCGTTGGTTTGTCTGAGAAGTCGCTTTGAAGAGCGCTCTCAATGTCGCGTGGCAGCGTTTTGTGGCCTTCGATCAGGTTTGAGTAGTAGCTGTTCATCCCCCGGACCAAATGGGCGATGCCACGCCTGGCCGTGTGCGAGGGGATGTATTCAAGCAGCCGGTTGGAACAGCGCAAAATTTCGCACGACAGCTCCGCCAGCTCCGAAAGCCTGCTGGCAGGCAGGAGCGGTTCCATTGAACTGGGACGTGTGTACAGCTCCATTTGTGGATGACAATCGGCTGATCTTGATTGATGCGCAATCCCTTATATTATAAAGGATTCAGCGTTTTAAGTGCTAAAAAACGCTGATCCTTTTGCTGATCATTGGTGGTGGCGTGTCACATGGGCAAAGGGTCTTGGCGCGGCGGGCTTCGGGCGTTTTTGACATTTTGTGTAACCACTTAGCTTCCGTGGCATTTCAGCCTTTGAATCCGCATAGGCCTCCCCACTTTCAACCCCATCCCACACGACATGATCCGCCCGCTGCTCTTCCTCCTCGTCCTTCTCAGCATCACCCCGGCCTCCGCCCAGATCGGCAGCAGGCTGCGTGATCTCATCGCGAACCGCAGGCAGTCCGGCTCGGGTGCCACAACGCAGGGAGCAAAGGAGGAGCTCAGCTATGGCAGCGATTCGATGCAGAATCTCGACTACTGGCGGCCCACCACGCCGGGCTCTCCGCTGGTCATCTATGTGCACGGCGGCGGCTGGAAGCGCGGGGACAAAGGCCTGGCAGCCGGTGAAAAGAGTGTGCACTACCTCCAGCAGGGCTACGCCTTTGCCTCGCTCAATTACCGCCTCGTGCCCTCCTGCAAGGTGGAAGATCAGGCCAGCGACGTGGCCCACGCCGTCGCCTTCCTGATCCGCCGCGCCGAGCAGCTTGGCTTTGACGGCAAGCGCGTGGTCCTCCTGGGCCACAGCGCCGGGGCGCATCTGGTGGCGCTGGTGGGCACGGACATGAGCTACTTCAAGCAGGCAGAGGTGGACCCCAAGGCCGTGCGCGGCATCATCCCGCTGGATGGCGCGGCCTACGATGTGCCAAAGCAGATCGCGGAAGGCGGCGACTTCATGCACTCCACCTATTTGGAGGCCTTCGGCACCGACCCAGCGCGCCAGGACAAGCTCTCGCCCACGAAGCAGGCGGCGGCACCCAATGCCCCGGCCTTCCTCATCCTGCACGTCCAGCGCGTGGACGGTACCGCCCAGTCCATCGCCCTCGGCGAAGCACTGCGCAAAGCGGATACGCCCGCCGAAGTGAAAGGCTTCGAAGGGCATGGTCTCCAAGGCCACGCGGAGATCAACCGCCGCATGGGAGATCCCACCTACCCGGCGACTCCGGTGGTGGATGCGTGGTTGAAGAAGGTCTTTGCGAAATAGGGCACGCGTCCGCTGCCGCGAGAGCGTTTTGGAGTGCGGTCGCGAAGCGAAGCATGAGCGCAGCTACCGCTTTCCGAGGGACGGTCAGCTTTCTACTACCATGAAGCCTGCGAGAGGCACCAGTGCGCGTGCGCGAGAAGGTTCTCGCGGATCTGTCACCTAGCGAAAACCATCAGACGCTGGAAAGCGGCAGCTTCGCGTGCCGCACTCCAAATTCGCGCCGCCCCGCTCGTGCGCCTTCCTTCAAACGCCGCTGCTTCGACTGCTACTCCCCATTCGCTTCCGCCTCCACCTCGACATTCACTGCCACCTCATGCCCGTGCTCGGCCTGATGAACGAGATACGCGGCAAAGATGTCCTCCAGCTCCATCAGGCTGCCAATGTGCGAAAAACGCTGGCGCAGCCATTTGCCGCCGGGGATGGACTTGGTGTAGTTCATGAGGCGGTTGCGCATGGAGCGCAGCGTTGGGAGTTCGCCCATGTGCGCATTGCGCGCGATCGCCATCTGGCAGTGCCGGCGCATGAAGCTGAACCGCTCCTCCACCGTGGCATGCGGTGCATGGGTGCCAGTGGCGAGGTAATGCTTGGCCTCTTTAAACACCCACGGATTCGTCATCGCCGCACGGCCGATCATGACGCCCTTCACGTTTGTTTGCGCGCGGCGGATCTCCACATCCATGCCGCTGGAGATGTCGCCATTGCCGATGACCGGCACCTTCACGGCATCCGCCACCTGGCCGATCACGTCCCAGTCCGCCAATCCGGTGTAGCCCTGCGCGCGGGTGCGTCCATGCACGGCGATGGCCTGCATGCCGCAGTCTTCCAAAATGCGGGCGACTTCGACGGCATTGACGTGGTTGGCGTCCCAGCCGATGCGCATCTTTGCCGTCACAGGAATGGGCACCGCCTTGGCCACCTCCCGCGCCACGCTGGCCAGCAGCGGGCAGTCTTTGAGCAGGGAGGAGCCGCCGTTTTTAGACACGACCTTGTTCACCGGGCAGCCGAAATTGATGTCGATGAAGTCGGGCTGCTTCCAGTCGATGATCTTGCGCGCGGCCTCGCCCATGCGGACGCCGTCAGAGCCGAAGAGCTGCACGCCGAGCGGGCGCTGGGAGTCGTCAAAGTCCGTGTAGTGCCGGGTGCGGTCGTCCCGCTGAAGGATGCCCTCGGCGCTGACGAACTCCGTCATCATCACATCCGCGCCCTGTTCCTTGCACAGGCTGCGGAAGATCACGTCCGTGACCCCGGCCATGGGGGCCAGATAGAGGGGGAAGCGGTCATTTTCGAACCAAGGAAGCATCTTCGAGCATAGCCGCACTGGCAGAGTGCGGCAAGTCGTGTCACATTTGCCGATGGCAAGACGCCACCGTAATCGCAAACCCCTCCTCCCCGGCCGCTGGACCGTGCTGGCGGCGCTTGTCCTCATCGGTAGCATCGGCGGCCTGTTCTGGCTGCTGGGGACGAAGACGAAGATCAGCCGCGTGGCTCCCACACCGACTCCCGCGGTGGCAAAGCGGAAGTGATGGCCGCAAGGAGGTCAGGCATCCTGCCTGACGGTCTACAGCGTCGCAGCATGCATGCATGCGAACACCCAATACGCCCAACCCGACAGGCTGGAAGCCTATCCTCCTTTGCTGTGTGGCGCGCGCGGTTCGGGAAGGAGGTCAGGCATCCTGCCTGACGGTCTGCAGCGTCGCAGCATGCATACGTGTCCTCAACTCACCCCGGAGACAGGCTGGAAGCCTATCCTCCTCCTCCTCCTCGTGCCGCTCTACACGGCAGGCCGCACCACCACGATCTCTCCCAGCAGCTGCTCCTGCTCCACCTGCAGGTGGTTCAGCTTGATCAGCTCCAGCATGGCCAGGAAGGTCACGATGACCTCGCCACGGCTGGCGGCGGTGGTGAAGAGGTCTTCAAACTTGATGCGGCTGCCCACGGGCACGGTCTGCAGCAGGTGCTCGATCTTGTCCGCCACCGTGTAGCGGTCATTGACGATCTCGCGGAAGTCGCTGGCGTTTTCAAACCGCTTCAGTATGCGCTGGAAGGCGCGGATGAGGTCAAAGATGCCCACCTGACCGATGGTTTCCACGGGGGCTTCGAGGTCTGGCAGCTCCGGCGTGGTGACGAACAATTCATCGCCCTTCACCTCCTGCGCTCCCAGGAAATGCGCGGCCTCCTTGAACTTCTTGTACTCTACCAGCTGGCGGATCAGCTCCCAGCGCGGGTCGTTCTCCTCCGCATCTTCCTCCGGCGGCTGCACGGCCTGCGGCAGCAGCTCGCGGCTCTTGATGTACATCAGATTGGCCGCCATGACGATGAACTCGCTGGCCAGCTCAATGTTGAGCGCCTTGAAAGTGTCGATGTAATCCAAATACTGCCGCGTGATGCGCTCCAGCGACACGTTGTAAATGTCGATCTCCTCCTTTTTGATAAGGTAAAGCAACAGGTCCAGCGGGCCTTCAAAAATCTCGAGTCTTACTTTGTAGTCGGTGTCTTCCACCAAGCGAGATAGAACGGGGATTCGGGGATGGCGAGAGGAAAATGGGGGAAGGGATGGCCGCAAAGAGGCGCAAAAAAGACGCAAGAAAATCCGGATTGAAATTTCACCTTCCATCTTCAGCCTTTTTGTGGCTTCTGCGTCTCTTTGCGGCCAGCATCACTTCACCCTTCTCAGGCGCACCCAGGCGCCGCGGGTTTTTGTCTTGTCGCTGCTGGTGCTGCTGGGCGGGGCTAGGGGGTAAAACTTGTCGAAGGGAGGGCTGATGGTTTCGCTCCACTCATCCAGCTCATGCTTGGCGCCGGGGAAGGGGGCGTCCTCAATGGCTGAGATGCGGAGGGTCTCTTCCAGACTGGGCTCGACGGGGCGGGCGGTGGACTGTTGAAGCTTGAGTTTCAGGCTCGCGTTACCGTCTGGATCTTCGGCAAGTTCCACTTCAAATTGCTGGCCGACGGGGAGGTCCATCAAGGCGGTGGGGCGCATGCGAAGGGGGGCGTTCTTGGTGGGCGGGTCGAACTCGGTGGCGGTGCGATATTCCTCTGCCACGGAGAGGGTGGCGCTGGTCTGGGGATTGCTGCGCAGCAGGGTGTGGGACTGGAGGGTAGCGCGGCCGCTTTTGAGCTGCTGGCGGGAGAAGGTCTCAAAATCATCGGGCTTCACGGCCTGCCAGTCTGAGGCATCCTGGGTGGCGAATTCGAAGATCTGCGTTTCGATTTCATAGTCGTGGGTTTCGATGGTGGATGTCGCGCCGGTGTCGAGGTGGCTGAAGTAGAGGTAGCTCTCATGCTCTGGAAGATCCGCTGCGGCCATGACGGCGGGGAGATCGGCCGCGGAGAGCAGATGTGTGCCGGGAGTGACCAAGGCGAGAGAAGTGGTGGCCAGTTTCATCTGCCGAAAACGCGGCTGCCACATGATGGCTTCGGGGACATCCCGCGCGAGTTTCCACTCGGTGCGGGCAGGCGGTGCCAGGTGCTGGGTGAGGGCCACGATTTCTCTCTCCTCCTCCAGTTGTGTGCCGACCTGTCTCATCTCCCACGCGGAGGGGATGCTGGGCATCTCGGTGGGGTAGTTGTGTTTGCGTGTGCTGAACTGATTGCGGCGCGTGGGTTCATGCGCTGAGAGGGCGAAGGTGACCATGCGGGCCTTGCCCTCTCTCACTCGGGCCAGCAGATTCTGCAGCAGCGGGGCATCGTCCTGCCCCGGCTGGCGTGCGCCCAGAAGCCCATGCGCGACATCGCTGTTGAGCGCGATGCCGATGAAGAGGCGGCGTGGAGGTGAAGGGCTGGTATTTTCAGCGGGCTTGGCGGTCCAGTCTGGCTGCTGAGCCACGGTCACATTCAGCTGGCGTTTAGGGCGCTCTTTGCCCGTTCCCCATAGCTGATCCGCAGGCGGCATCATCGCCACCACGTGCGGAGCAGCGCTGTCGAACAAAACGGTCCCTGCGATCTCCGCTTCAAAGTGATCGTGCCAGTCCATAAAGCCGTGGATGGCCCTGCTGTGCACGCCTTGTTCATCGCGTGCCCGCAGCCATGAGGTGGGCCATTGCACAGACAATGGCGGACGGGGCGCAAAAGTACTGCTGAATGCCACCTGCGCAGGATCGATGGGGATGTCTGGAGGGCTGGTGGTATTGAGGACCAGCCGGGTGCCTTGCAGCCATGTTTCAAAAGCGGTGGGCGGCAGATAGAGCTGATCGAAGTATTGGTCCATCTCCGTGGGCACCCAATGCTCGGTGCCTGCCTGCGCCTCCACCTGCGTGCCCGGAGTCATCGAGACTGTGGCGCTGGAAATGATGCTGGCCTGCCCGGCTGCCTGCGCCTCTGCCAAATGCTGCACCACAGCCGCGTCATCGCGCGGGGCCTTGAGGAGCCATTCGATCATGTCCAGCTCAGGCACGCGGTAGATGGTCTGACGCACGGCGGTGAGAGCCTTTGCCTTCGCAGCCGCTCCGCCGCCCTGAAGAAAGACCACGATGCGTGTGCCGGGATCGTGTGGTGAGGGAAAGCTGGTGAGCATGCGCTCCTCCTGCGAGGCCATGACTTCGCCCTTCCAGCTTAGGCGCTCAAAGCGCGGCAGCGGCACGCTGCGCCTCTCGCGCTCGGCACCGGTGGCTGCGTTGGCATAGGAGTACGGCTGGCTCTGCGGCGGCAGCAGATCGTGGGTGAGGGTGATGTCCAGGCGCACCCTCTGGCCATCATCATCGAGGCTGTCGTGCTTCACCCGCATCTCGGTGCCGATGAACTGCTTCTCGGTCTTCGTGGCTTTGACGTTCTGACGGTCCTCGGTGAGGTGCCACTCGGTCGGGAATTCCTGCTCTTTACCGATGTTGAGCAAGGTCACCTCGTTTTCGTTCAAGAGGCCCGCCAGCTCCACCAGGGTGCGTGCACGCAGACTCTCGCGCAAGCCGATGGGGATGGCCGGCTGCGCCATCTCGCGCTGCCAATCGCTCTCTTTGACGGCGGTGATGCGGGCGGTGAGTAGACTGGGCGGATCTTGCGCTGCGCCTCTTAAGTGGAACACGAATGCCAATAACAGAAGCGTGCGTCCAAGCCACCGATGTATGCCCATGTGCAAGATGTATGAAATCTTGAGGCCCTGTGGCAATGCAAATCATCGCCGCTCTTATTTTTCTCCTCTTTTCCCTTTTTCGGCTAACCTGATCTCATCCCTGCATGCCTGCCAAAAAGAAACCCAGCGACAAACCGCTCAGCGGCAGCGCCTTGATCAAGGAAGTCTGCCGCCGCATCCGCGTGGCGCGCAGCTACTGGGACGCGCACAACAACCGCGCCTGCCGTGGCGAGCGCGAGAAAGCCATGGCGCTGTATGAAACCCTGGGCGAGGCGGAGCGCGAAAAAGTGCCGCAGGTGCTGCGCGTGTGGCTGCGCTACCGCAGCGAGAAATACTTCGGCGAAGACCGCACGCCGCCGGGAGGTGGCAGGTGAGGAAGGATGACCGCAAAGAAACGCAAAGGACGCAAGCACGAGAACAGCGGAAGGGCTGATGGTGCTGTGTATCAAAACGACGTGATCGGGTGTTCGGATCCCTTTTTGCTTTTCTTGCGCCTCTTTGCGGCCCACTCCTCTCTGCCATCATGACCCACGCCACCAAAGCAGGCCTGCACCCGCGCAACCGCTTCAACGGACGCTACGACTTTCCACAGCTCATCGCGTGTGCGCCAGCGCTGGCGGCATTTGTAAAGCCGAATGCGCATGGCGATGACAGCATCGACTACGCGGATCCGCAGGCGGTGAAGGCGCTGAATGCGGCGCTTCTGCGGCAGGCCTATGGCGTGGCGCATTGGGACATTCCACCCGGCGCACTCTGCCCGCCCATCCCGGGGCGCAGCGACTACATTCATCATCTGGCGGACCTCATCGGCCAGCGACGTGGCGCAGAGGTGCGTGTGCTGGACATCGGCACCGGCGCGAACTGCATCTACCCCATCCTCGGCGCGAGCGAGTATGGCTGGAGCTTTGTAGGCGCGGAGGTGGATGCTGCGGCGTGCCAGTGGGCGCGGAAGATGGTGGCTAAAAATCCGGGTGTGGCGGGCTTGATCGAGTGCCGTTTGCAGAAATCGGCGCAGCACTGCTTTCACGGCATCATTCAAAAAGGAGAACACTTTGATCTCACGATGTGCAACCCGCCCTTCCATGCCTCGGCCGCCGAGGCAGCCGCAGGCACGCAGAGGAAGCTGCGGAATCTGGGTGGCAAGAGCACCGGGCTGAACTTCGGTGGCAAAGCAAATGAGCTGTGGTGCGAGGGCGGCGAACTGGGCTTCATCCGCCGCATGATTGCGGAGAGCGTGGAGTTTGCGCCGCAGTGCGGCTGGTTCACCACGCTGGTGTCCAGAAGCGAGCATCTGGGGCCACTGGAGAAAGCCCTCCGCAAAGTGAAGGCGGCTGAGGTGCGGAAAATCGACATGGCGCAAGGCCAGAAGAAAAGCCGCGCGCTGGCTTGGCGGTTTTGAGACGGAGGTCAGGCATCCTGCCTGACGGTCTGCAGCGTCGCAGCATGCATGCATGCATGCATGCGATCGCTCAATACGCCCGAACCGACAGGCTGGAAGCCTATCCTCCTTGCTGTGTTCGCGCGCAGTTCAGAGCGGAGGTCAGGCATCCTGCCTGACGGTCTGCAGCATCGCAGCATGCATGCACGCATGCGAACACCCAATACGCCTATACCGACAGGCTGGAAGCCTATCCTCCTTGCTGTGTTCGCGCGCGGTTCGGAGCGGAGGTCAGGCATCCTGCCTGACGGTCTGCGGCGTCGCAGCATGCATGCACGCATGCGAACTCTCCATACGCCCATACCGACAGGCTGGAAGCCTATCCTCCTGCATGCATGCTGGCGCTAGATCTTGCTCTGCCGTCCGTATAGCCTTGCCACATCCCATCTCATGAAATCTTCCTTTGCCTGCATCTCCCTGCTTTTGCTCGCCTCCGCTCTCCATGCGGAGGTGAAGCTCTCCAAAGTCTTCACGCCGCACATGGTCCTGCAGCGCGGCATGGCGGTGCCGGTGTGGGGAACGGCAGCTCCGGGAGAGAAGGTCACGGTCTCCTTTGCCGGTCAGAGCAAGACAACCAAGGCGGACGACAAAGGCGCGTGGAGCGTGAAGCTCGATTCCCTGCAAGCCAGCGCGGAGCCGCGCACGCTGACGATCGGCGACAAGAAGATCGACGATGTTCTCGTGGGCGATGTGTGGATCGGTTCCGGCCAGTCGAACATGGATATGGTGGTGGCCAGCTACACCAAGGATGATCCCGTGCTGGATGCCGCATCCAAGCAGAGCTGCCCACATCTGCGCCTGCTGCGCAAAGATGCCAATGCCACCTGGGAGCAGTCCACGCCGGAGACGAATGTGAAATTCAGTGCGCTGCTGTTCTCCTTTGGCTTTCCTTTGCAGAAGGAGCTCGGTGTCCCAGTGGGCCTGATGGTGGGCGCAGTCGGCGGAACGCCCTCCGGCTTCTGGCTGAGCGAGGAAATGTACCGCAGCGATGCCGCCAGCGCCGCGGCGGTGAAGGCCTTTGCCCCGACGTATAAATATGACGAACTCGTGGCCAAGTATGCCACCGACAAAGCCAAGTGGGATGCCGACATCGCCGCATGGAAGCCGCTGGCAGAAGCCGCGAAAAAAGAAGGCAAGCAGCCGCCTCCCGCTCCGCGTGCACCACAGCCTGTGGGCAAGGCGGGCGAGACGAATTTTGGCAAAGTGGGCCAGCTCTTTGAGCAGTTCATCCGCCCCTATGTCGGCTACGGCATCAAAGGCGTTCTGTGGGATCAGGGCGAGAGCCGCACGAACATCGTCGGTGTGGATCAGGTCACCCTCATGGGCGCTCTCATCGGCGGCTGGCGCAAAGCCTGGGGCCAGGGCGACTTCCCCTTTCTCTATGTGGAAAAGCCCAGCGGTGGCGGCTGTGCCTACGACTACTCGCAGCCGATGAACCGTCTCGCGGAGAAGTTTGCGGCGCTGCCCAAGACCATCCCGAACAATCCGGACCGCGAGTACTCGCACGTGGCCTTTGAGCAGATCATGAAGTACAAGAACACGCACATGGTCATCAGCAGCGATCTCGGCAACGGCATCCATCCGCCGAACAAGTCCGGCTACGGTGCGCGTGCCGTGCAGGTGGCGCTGGCGGTGGCGTATGAAAAAGGGAACGAATACCTCGGCCCGCAGCTGGCCTCACACAGCATCAGCGGCGGCAAGGTCACGCTGAAGTTCAAGCACCTCGGCAAAGGACTCGCTTTCAAGAACGGCGACAAACTGCAGGGCTTCGCCATCGCGGGTGCGGACAAGAAATTCGTCTGGGCCGATGCCGTCATCGAAGGCGACACCGTCGTCGTCTCCAGCAAGGACGTTCCCCAGCCCGCCGCCGTGCGCTACGCCTGGAGCAATGCCTTCCAGTGGGCCAACCTCTTCAACAAGGATGGTCTGCCTGCGCAGCCGTTTCGTACGGATGCGTGGTGAGAAGGGGACGCATAACGGAGGTCAGGCATCCTGCCTGACGGTCTGCAGCGTCGCAGCATGCATGCATGCGAACGCCCAATACGCCCATACTGACAGGCTGGAAGCCTATCCTCCTTTGCTGTGTGGCTCGCGCGGTTCGGAGCGGAGGTCAGGCATCCTGCCTGACGGTCTGCAGCGTCGCAGCACGCACGCATGCGAACGCTCAATACGCCCATACCGACAGGCTGGAAGCCTATCCTCCTACAGGCAGCCCGCTCGGCACTTTCTCCGGCACCGTCTTCTCATACTCATCGCTGCTCAGCGCTTCCAAGAAAGCCCGGATGGGCGCATGGTCTTCCGGCAGCAAATTCATCTGGCGGAGCAGAGGATCGAGCGGTGGGAGGCTGCTCTCGTCTCCGCCTTCCAGGGTCTCTGCGGCCTGATCCATGAGGCGGTCATAAAACAAGAGCACTTCATCCAGCGAGGTGCTGCCGCCGTGGTGCATGTAGGGCGCGGTGTGCCGCAGATTGCGCAGGGAGGGCGTGCGAAATTCGGTGCGGTTCGTGGCGCTGTCGGTGAGGCCGATGGCGTGCAGTTTGAAATCAGAGAGCATGGGGCCGTTGTGGCAGAGGGCGCATCCGGCTTTCTGAAAGGCGGCCATGCCCTGCTGCTGTTCAGCGGTCATGGCAGATTTGTCGCCACGCATGAAGCGGTCAAAGGGCGTGTCCGGCGCAATGAGCGTGCGCTCATACGCGGCGATGGCCTGTGTGACTTTCTCTGCGGTGATCTCGTTTTCAAACAGCGCCAAGTATTCGGGGATGGCCTTCAGGCGCGCCACCATTTGCGGGACCGCTTCGGTTTCGCTGCACGCATCGCCGCGCATTTCCTCGCGCTGGCGGATGGGCGCGAGCGCCTGCGCTTCCAGACTGCTTACACGATTGTCCCAAAACATCGGTGCCTGCGCGGGATCATAAGGCCTGCCGGAGGCGATGCCATTGAAGGCCGCATTGAGGATCGTGGGCGTGTTGCGTGTGAGCGGGGTGAAGGCAGCGCCCTGCACCAGCCTGCGTGCTGGCCCGAGGCCCGTGGCATGCACGCCGAGCGGTGTGGGCCTGCCGTCCGCCCACCCATGCTGCGGATGGTGGCAGCTCGCGCAGGAGACGGTCTGCGTGGACGAGAGAATGGGATCAAAAAACAGCAGCTGCCCCAGCGCGATCTTCTCACGCGTATCCCCCGGCAGCGCGGCCGATTTCGGCAGCGCGTCGATCTGCGTGCTCGGCAGCGGTTCAGCCGCAGCCGCAGCCGTCGCGAGGATCACGAGCAGGGTGGAGAGCATAAACAACGTACGTGCATGCGGGGTGCGATCATCCAAGCGGTGATTCACGTGTGGCAGAATTTGAGTGAGGCTGCTTGCAGGCCGGCGCACCTATCAATACTTTGCTGCCTGAAGAGCGTCACCGCCTCTCCTGCATTCCCACTTCCCTGTGCCATGACTGCAAACCCTTGGAATCCTCGGCTTATGATGCTTTTTCTGGGCCTGCTTTTGACTGTAGGCATCGCAGCATGGGCACAAAATCCAAAGGGGCCGGAGATGAAAAGGTTATTGAATCCATTGGTTTTGAAGGCGTCAAAGGTCTGAACGCGGAAGAAATGCGCTCAAAGCTCGGCCTCAAAGAAGGGGGGATCTATGATGAAGACACCCTGAACTCTGATGCGGAGATTGTTGAGAAAAGCCTGCGCGATCAAGGTTACACCTATGTAAAGCTCAAGGATGTAAGAGGCGATCTGGCGAAGGATGATCGCATGAAACTCGTGTTCGTGATCGACAGCGGAGACCTTTATCGTGTGAATGAACTGGAACTGACCGGAAACGAAACGTTCACTTCCAAGCAGATCGCGCCGACGACCCGCGCCGTTGTCGGGCAGCTTTATTCGGGGTCAGCATTGGAGCAGGACCGGAGGATGATCACCCGCTTTTATGGCGCTCGCGGCTACGCGGATGCAGCCGTGGAAACGAGCATCAGAGAAATCGGCAAGGGTTCGCTGCGGGTGCAGTATGAGATTGATGAAGGGAAGAAATCTCTGCTGCGGGAGGTCAGGATCTCAGGCAATGGGAGCGTCAAAGAGGAGGACATACGCAAGGAGTTCAAGCTCGCTCCAGGTGATGTCTTTAACACGGTTCTCATTGAGGAAGGACGTCAGGCACTGCTGCGCACGGGTCTTTTCGAGGCTGTGGAGGTCGAGGGCATCCCTGCGGCGAAGCCGGGCTTCAAGGATCTTCAGATCACGGTGGAAGAAAAATAGTCTGCCAGGACAAGCGGTGGGTTTCATGCCCGCTGCCCTATCGCGATGCCGCATTCGTACCTTCATCCAGCGGCCGGTCCGCATGCCGCAGAAACTCCTGCACATCATGCTCGGCCTGCGCGCTGAGTGCATGACCGGCAGCGCGATACGTCTTGGCGCGGAACTCCAGGAACTGGCGCTGCCAGGGGGGATTCGGCTCAAACAGGGAGAGCACCTCGATCTTCTCCGCATCTGAAAGCAGGGTGATGATCTGGATCAGCGTGTTCAAGCGGCTCGGCTCGGCCAGTCCGCCGGGAAAGGGCTGCTGCAGTGCAGCGACGAACTGCGGCACCAGATCGCGATTGTTGGCCGCGAGCGGCGGCACCAGTGAGAGCGCGGTCTGCACGGAGGAAAGCCGCACCCAGACCTGCGGGCGCAGCGCTTTGAAGCCTTCCAGAAGGTGGGAGGTGGTGTCGTCGTAGGACTCGTTTCGGAAATCCGCGAGCGCATGGCCGAAGTGAGCATCTGCCGGCCAGTCTGCGCGCAGGGCTTCGTAATAAGGTTTCACCCGCTCGGCCGTGCCTGCCTGCGCTGCGGATTCAAGAAGCATGAGCTGCTCAAAGGGACTGCCAGGCGCGCCCGTCCATGCGGCGAGGACCTGTGGGAAATTTCCCTGCGCGTAGGCAGAGATGGCATCGGCGCGGCGCTGGTCATCGCCTTCGAGTTCCACCGGGATGGAGGCCTCGGCACCGTCTGCGGTCAGCATGCGCAGGCGCTCATAGCCGAGGCGTGTGCGGTCGATCTGCGTGGCAAGGTGCGCGGGCACATCCTTTTCCTGCTCCATCGCCATGCCGAGGATCTGAGTGGTTTCAAAGGTGTTGTCTTTGGAAAGGGCACGTGCAAAGCCGTACTCCAGCAGGTTGCGGTCGTCGGTATTGATGTTGGCGGGCTGGGCCTTCAGCAGGCTCCGGGCAAAGTCCGGCGAGGCGAGATGATGCGCCAGCAGGCCTTCGAGGGAGCCGGAGAGCCACACGCGCTTCATCGCCTCCGCATACAGCGGCTGCGCAATGCGCCCACGGAGCTGCTCCATGGTATAGGCTGGTGCTTCCTGGTGCCCGATGAAAAGCAGGTCATTCGGTCCGGAGATCCACGTCTCCACATGGGGAAATACCGAGGTGAGCGTGGCATACACCTGGCGGATGGCCTGCGCATCCACCTCATAACCCTGCACCCATTGGGCAAAGAGGCCGTGCTTGTTCAGCCTTGCTTTGGCGGCAGCGTAGAACTCCTGCGTGAAGAGAGTGGACACGCCGGCGCGGTAGGGATTCGAAGGCTCGGAGATGATGAGGTCGTAGCGGCTGCCTGCGGCCAGCAGCGCCTCGCGGGCATCGCCGGGGATGAGGCGGACGTTTTTCTTCTTCATCACGTCGCGGTTCACGGGAGCGAAGTGATCGCGCGCGAGAGTGGCCATGGCGGCTTCCAGTTCCACCACGTCCACCTGCTTCATCTCGGGCACATCAGCCACCCAGCCAGCGGTGGTGCCGGTGCCGAGGCCGACGATGAAGGCGCTGTGTGGCTCCGGGTGCAGCATGGCGGGGACGAGGCCCTGCATCACCTGGGTGTCCGCATCGCCAAAGGCGGAGCCGTCGGACTTGCCGTTCACGTAGAGGCAGTAGCCGTCGTCGCTACTCACAGCGGCCACGCTGGCCTCGCGGCCTTCAAACTCATGCGCGATCTTCCAGCGGCTGGCGTGCAGCCAACCGCGCAGGCCATTGATGGAAGCGGGCAGCGCCTCAACGCGGCCGTAGCCGATGGGTTTGTGCCGCCACGCTGCCGTGGGGCCGGTGGGCAGAAACATCAGCGCGCCCGCACCAAGCCACAGCGCCGCGAGTGCATGGCTGGAGAGGATGGAAAAAGAGCGCAGGCCGAACAGCGCCGCTGCAATGCT
This sequence comes from Prosthecobacter sp., assembly GCF_044222565.1. Classification (GTDB taxonomy): domain Bacteria; phylum Verrucomicrobiota; class Verrucomicrobiia; order Verrucomicrobiales; family Verrucomicrobiaceae; genus Prosthecobacter. The sequence continues at coordinate 47,129 of NZ_JBGANA010000020.1, read as the reverse complement.
GAGCAAGAGCGTGAGCACAAACACCGCCTGCCATGCGCCCAGTGCGGTGAGCCAGGGCAGCAGCACAAAGCCTCCCGCGAGCGAGCCTGCGATGGCTCCCAGCGTATTCGCCGCATACGCAAAGCCCAAATGCCGCCCGGCATTGCGGCTGCCGCTGCCCAGCAGGCCCACGAGCAGCGGAAACTGTACGCCCGCGAGGATGGATGGCAGCAGCACCAGCAGGCTGGCGATGAGCGTCCATCCTGCAATCTGCCCCGGCAGGCCAAGCGAGCGCAGTTGATTCACATCGATGGCAAACACCGCGATGCGGTCTCCCAGCGCCCAAGGCAGCGCGAGAAACAGCGCCTGCCACGCCGCCACCCGTGCGAGCGCCGCCTGCGTGACGGCCCCCTCCCGTGACGCCCACAGCATGCGATACAGCAGGCCACCGAACCCGATACCAGCCAACGCCAGCGCGAGGATCAAGCCAAAGCCATAGACCGAACTGCCCAGCAGGGGTGCCAGAATGCGGAACCACACGAGTTCGCTGAGGAAAAAGGTGAATCCAGTGATGCCTGCAGCAGCATACAGAAAGCGCCGCGTCAGTCGTCCGCTGGGATCTTCCGGGGTTTCTTCTTCTGCGGCCTTTGCATGCTTCTGCGCCTTCCTGCCTTTCTTTTCCACTTCCTGCTCCGAATCTCCCCGCGCCGCATACCACGCCATACCACCAATGAGCAGGTTCACGCATGCCGCCGCCACGACGGTGCTGCGGATGCCCCACAGCTCCAGCAGCCAGAAGGTGCTGCCCAGCACGCCAGCGAGCGCGCCGAGGGTGTTCACGCCATACAGCACGCCCAGGCTGCCGCGCTGCGCGTCCTGGTCTGTCTCCACCCATTTGAAAGCCGCAGGCAGGCTGCCGCCCATCAGCAGGCAGGGCGGCGCGAGCACCACCGTGGCCAGCACCAGCTGCAGCAACGTCGCTGGCACCACCCCCAGCGTGGAAATCCCGCCGGTGCTGAGATAAAGCGAACGCACCAGCGACAGCAGCAGGGGCGTGAGCAATGCCGCCACGCCCACGCCAAGCTCAATAAATGCATACAGCCGCAGCGGATTCGCGGAAGCCTCTGCCCTGCGGCCAAACAGCGCGCTGCCCGCACCCATGGCTCCCATGAAAATGGCCAGCACCGCCGCCGTGGCAGGCGTGGCTCCGCCAAAGACCAGCCGGAACTCCCGCAGCCAGGCCATCTGGTACACGAGTGCACAGGCACCTGAAAGCGCCAGCAGCGTGGCGAGGAAGGGGAGACGGAGGGGAAGTTTACGGTCGTTGACCGTGGTTGACGATGGTTGACGGTTGATAGCGATGGAAGGGCAGGGGTTCTGGGTGATTGGATAAACAATCGTCAACCACCGTCAACAACTGTAAACGACCGTCAACTCTTCCCTCACCCCACCGGCGTCGCCCAGTGCTCGCGATATTCACGCCTCAGCAGCTTTGAGGTGTCTGCGACAGCGCCGATGAACTGCTCTTTCGTGGGATCAAATACCAGCGCGCTGCGGGTGCGGGCGGCGACGTTGCCGAGGTGGCAGAGGGAGGTGGAGAGGTGGTTGATGGTGATGTCGGCGTTCAGCCTGGCACCGGTGCGGATGGCATCGAAGAAATTGGCGTGGTGCGCGGCCAGGTCGGGGCCGGAGGTGGGTTTGATGTCTTCGATGAGCTTGTTTTTCCGCCCGTAGATCTGCCAGCTGCCTTTCTGCTTGCCGCCGACGACCATGCCTTCCGTGCCATACCAGGCGCAGCCGTTTTCGTGACCTTCCTGTACGTAGGGGGACCAGTCGCGCTGCTCGTAGATGAGCTGCTTCGTCTTGCCTGCGATGTCGTACTCAAAGGCGCAGTAGAGCGTGTCCGGCCACTCCTGGTCGTCGTCAAAGAAGAGCTTGCTGCCCTGGCCGATGATGCGGTTTGGGTGCTGGTCCACGCCGAGTCCCCAGCGGGCGATGTCGATGTCATGCACGCCGTCGTTGCCGAAATCTCCGGCGCCGAAGTGGTGGAACCAGCGCCAGTGGCCGGGATGGTAGGTGGTCTTGAATGGCACCTTGGGCACCGGTCCCAGCCACTGCTCGTAATCGAGGTTCGCCGGTGGCTCGGTGTCGGGCTTATGGCCGTGGTTCGCGCGGAGCTGGCTGTTCCAGGCCTTCGCCACCAGGACCTCGCCGATGACGCCGCTGCGCAGTTTTTCGATGATCTGGCTGATGCTGGCCGTGCTGCGGCTCTGCGTGCCCACCTGCATGGCCACTTTGTTTTTCGCGGCGGCTTCAATCATGAGGCGGCCTTCGTGCAGATTGTGCGAGCAGGGTTTCTCCACATACACATGCTTGCCGGCATTCGCGGCCAGGATGGCGCCCGGTGCGTGCCAGTGGTCCGGCGTGGCCATCAGCACGGCCTGCACCGCTTTGTCATCAAACACCTGCCGCATGTCCTTGGCGATCTTCGGCGTCTGGCCGGTCAGTTCCTGAATCTTTTTGGCGGCGGCTTCGGCTCTCTTGGAGTCCGCGTCGCAGACCCAGGAGTAGATCACGTCATCGCGTTTGCACATCGTGTTGATGTGGTTCGTCCCCATCCCGCCGGGGCCGATGAAGGCCAGGTTGATTTTGTCCGCTCCTGCCGCCCTCAGAACAGCGGGAGCAGCGAGCGATGCCAAAGCAGAGGTGCGGACGAACTGACGGCGGTTGAGCGTTGTCATGGTTTCGTGAATACGGCCTCAACCCACCCGGCCCTTGCACAGACACGCAGCATGCTGCAATCCGCTGCGGAGCGGGGCAGGGGACTGCGCTGCATGGCAGAGTGCTGAAAAGCCGAAGTCCCTGGACTCAAAAGCAGGAGGGGAGGTTTCGTCGGTTTCGTCGGTTTTGGCGGTCCTTTTCAACAGGGAGAGATTTTTTTCGCGCTGCCTGGGATGGGGATTCGGCGGTTTTGGCGGTTTTGGCGGTTCGTTTTCAGGGGGGGAGTTAATTTGTGCGCCGGGAGGTTTCGAGGGTTTTGAAGGTTTTGAGGGTAAGTTTTGAACAGGGAGAGTTTTTTCGTGAGGAGTGGTTGATGCGCCAAAAGAGGAAAGAGGTGGCAGGAGAGGACTGGTGATAGTCACCTGGGGAAACTCTCGTGAGGGGGAGGGGCAGGGTAGGTGTGTGCCAGGAGAAGGAGGGTGGCACGCGGCATCTCATGGAGGGGGCGGTGTCTCTAGGGGGGGCTGTCCCTGATCACTGTGGAGGTAGCCCTCTTCACTGTTTCACATTCAATCTGTCAGCTTTGCTTACTCTGCGCGGGGGGATGCCATGGGCTGATGCTGAGGTTGTTGAACTTGCCGAGGATGTTGAAGATACTGAAGATGTTGAAGTTACCGAAGATGTTGAAGTTACCGAAGGTGTTGAAGATGTTGAAACCTGCCTTTGGCGGAACTTCTGACTAACGACACCGCAGAGCAGGCAGTAGCACGGGCAATCTTACCCGTGGCGTGAGCGCTCTTCGCGGGCAGGATTGCCCGCACTACTTTCCCCCTCGTCGTTACCCTAGGGTACACAACCCAGCCTCCTTGAGTTCTGCCGCTCTGTCATGGGAGTGTGGGCCATGAAAAAAAGTCTCCCTTGTTAAAAAGCACCCTCAAAACCCTCAAAACCTCCCGCGCGGAGATGGATAGTCGCAAAGATGCCTTCCTTTGCTGGCTTGCATGCATTCAGTGAGCTTTGCCTGCCTGAGGCGGGTGGTATGGGTTCATACCATGGGCTGGTCTTGGGACTGGCCGGAGTGACGCAGAAGTTTCGGACCCTTCTCAAAATGAACCGCCAAAACCGACGAAACCACCCTCCGCTGGGCTGGTCGTGAGCTGCGGGGACGCAAAAAAATGTCTCCCTTGTCAAAACACACCGACGAAACCCTCCCGCTGAAAAAAGTCCCTCCCTGAAAAAGGAACCGCCAAAACCGCCGAAACCGACGAAACCCTCCCGCTGAAATAGGAACTGCCAAAACTGACGAAACCCCGGCGATGGGGGCCTGCGGGAAGGGGGGGCGCGCTTATCGGCCGAAGCGGTCGTAATACTGTGCGCCGTAGGTCTCGTAGCGCTTGATGAGGGCGGCGTTTTTGGTTTCGATGTCGGTGAGCTTGGTCGTGACATCGAGCACCATGGGCATGTACCAGTCCTGGGTGGCGAAGTGCTGCTGCATGTCCGTGATGGTGAAGGTGTAGCCGTGGCGTGCGTAGATCTCGTTGCGCATGAGGCGCAGCTCTGCCTGGCGCAGGTTTTCCACGTCGGCGGTCTTGAGCAGTTTCGTGGAGGCTTTGGGGAACTGGCCGGCCTTGGGATCGTATTTGAACTTCCGTGGCTTGAGCGCCAGCTCCACGGGGGTCTTGCTGCTGTCGTTGGGCTCCCAGCGCCCGGCGAGGTCCTTGGTCTGCCTGTTGAAGGTCATGCTGAAGTTGCCGTCTTCGGCATTGTCTCCCGGCTCCTTGGCCAGAAAGTGGATGCCTTCGGGAAGCGCCTGCCATGAACCGCTGAAGGCGCGCTGGTTGGCGTTGACGATGCTGTAGCCGAGGACGGTCTCGCCGACAATTTTTTCAATGCTGAGGGTGATCTTGAGGTCGCCAAAGAAACCGACGTAGGTGCCCACCATGGCGGTGGCGTCTTTGCTGACCTCGGCCACTTCATCGTTTTTCACCACGACTTTTGGCTGGGCGTGGCAGGGGGCGGCAGCGGAGAGCAGCAGGGAAACGAAAGCGAAAGCGGAAAGGAGGAAAGTCTTTGGCGGAAGGCTCATGCCGGGCAGTATGCGGGGAGGGATGCTGTTTTCCACCGCAAAAAAATCCAGGGCGCTGCAAACGATTTTGCGGGTGCTCGGCTACGCATTGCTCGCATGGCTTTCGTGGCTGATGCTGGAGATCACGCTGAACTACTGGCCGGTGCGGGATGACGCGGGCTTTCTGCAGATCAAGCAGGACTACCTGGGCATCCGCCACTGGGAGGCGGCGTTCTGGGTGCATGTGTTTACCAGCATGCTGGCGCTGGTGGCGGGCTTCACGCAGTTCGCGCCAGGAATCCTGCGCCGCATGCCGGGGCTGCATCGGTGGATGGGCCGCTGCTATGCGCTGAACGTGTGCTGCATCACCGGGCCCGCGAGCCTGATCATGGCCTTCTATGCCAATGGAGGGATCACTTCGCGGCTGGCGTTCGTGATCCTGGCCACGGGCTGGATCCTGACCACCGCCATGGGCTGGCGGCTGGCGCTGCGACGGCAGTGGGCATGGCATCGCGAGTGGATGATGAGGAGCTACGCGCTGACGCTTTCCGCGCTGACTTTGCGAGTGTGGAAGTACACCCTGGTGCTGCTGTTTGAGCCGAGGCCGATGGACGTTTACCGTCTGGTGGCATGGCTGGGCTTTGTGCCGAATGTGCTGCTGGTGGAGTGGCTGATCCGGCGGCGAAGGAGGGGGCTTTCTTGTGAGACACAGGGGTGAAAAATCCTTCTCTTCCTCCTGCTCTTTCTCTTCCTCCCTTTCCGTGAACGCGGAGTCGGTATGCGTGGAAGAGAGCGAGGAGCCGTTCGGCGGCGGCTTGAGGACAAGCCGCCCTAACTGCGCTGGGCACCTCGCATGCCCAGCGCAGGTAGGGCGGGCTGTCCCAGCCCGCCGTCGTCGAAGCCCGGCGGGTGTTTGAGCCGAAGGAGTGCCGGGGCTTCCTGTGCGTTTCCGTCCGGGAGGAAGAGGAGTAAGATCTTCCTCCCTTTCCGTGAATGCGGAGTCGGTATGCGTGGAAGAGAGCGAGGAGCCGTTCGGCGGCTGCTTGAGGACAAGCCGCCCTACCGCCGCTGGGCAAACGTGGGCGTCCAGCGCAGGTAGGGTAGGGCGGGCTGTCCCAGCCCGCCGTCGTCGAAGCCCGGCGGGTGTTTGAGTTGGAGGAGTGCCGGGGCTTCCTGTGTGTTTCCGTCCGGGAGGAAGAGGAGGAGTAAGAGGAAGAGGAGGATGCTGACGCACGGGGGCGGGGCGGGTCGTTGCTTGGAATCGTAAACTTGAAGCAATGCCCCACGATCGAGGACCCATGTTTCGTTAAAGCGATGAAGGGCGGGCCGAGTGCGAGTACGATAAAGCTCGCGCGTGCGTGCGGCGGGAATTGGGAGTGCGGCTGCGGCGCGAGGGACGAGCGAAGCTGCCGCTTTCGGGCGTCTCGTGGCGGGCGTGGGCATACCGGGTGGCGTGAGGTCGATCGCTCCCGCTCCCGGTTGGATTTGGGGGACTTTGCGCATCGTCCGGCATGGCGGAAAGCGGTAGCTGCGCTCATTCTTCGCTGCGCGACCGCACTCCAAATTCGGCCTTTCCCTCTACTTCTGATAAATCGGCAGGAAGTGATGATGCACGCTCATGCTAAGCAGGGCGCAGTGGAACTGGCTGACACAGCTTTATCTAACCGTATCCATTGCAATTGATCAGCATGACTTTGAAAGTCGTTAAATCGACGAAAACGCGGCAGCTGGCAGTGCCTCCATCGAAGATCGTGAAATAGGTTTTACGCCAATTGTCCACACCGACTTCCGCCGCCAGCAGGTGGAGCATGAGCACTCGCTTCCCTTTAATGAGGACGGGCATCATTTGAATGTGATACGCGGCTCGCTGCAGGCTGTTTATGATGCGCTCAATTTCGAATTCTTCCCCGGTTCCGAGTCTGCGGATGCGAAATTTTTTGACCATCGAGGTTAGGTTGAGGAGTACTTTCTTCTCTTCCTCGGGTGTGAACTGGCTCTCGAAAGCCAAACCGTAAAAGGCTTGAGCTACCATCAAGAAATTGCGGTCGCCGTGGAAAACGACGTGTTCGCAAACGGCTGGAGGCAGAGCCAGGCAGGGACTACTGTCCAACGACAGGATGAAGCCCAGGAAGACCGATTTGCAGAGACCTTTGAATGTCATGTCGATTCTGTGGTTGGGGAGAGAAAGACACGAAACTCTGAGCAACTCGGCTATTTTCCTCACCCCTAACCCGCACGCACTACTTCTGATAAATCGGCAGAAAGTGATGATGCACGCTGAGGCTCAGCAGGGCCAATGAGGTGGCATACACGGCACCAGCGCTTTTCTCATTTCCATTGCGCGGGTACCAGCTGCCGTCCTGGCCTTGGGCGGCGATGAGGGTCTGCTCGGTTTTTTGGCGGGCGGTGGCGGCGTGGTCGCCGCCGCGCTGGTACATGCCCTGGGCGTAGTAGTAGCAGCCGTAGAAGAACCAGGGCTCATTGATCTCGGGCGGGGACTTGAGCAGCCAGTTGGCGGAGCCGAGCACTTCGGGGGCTTCATACTGGCCGCAGACTTGCAGGGAGAGCAGACCGGCGGCGGTGGTGGAGAAGGTCTGGCGGCCGCCGTAGGGCTCGTAGCTGAAGGCGGCGTTGTCGCTCTTCGGCCTGCCATTGGAGTCGCGGTCCACGCGGTAGCTGCGCTTGATGTAGGCCACGGCGTTGTCGATGGCTCCTTTGGGCACTTCAAATCCGGCGTTCTTCGCAGCACGCAATGCCATGACCTGCCACACGCTCACGGAGATGTCGCTGTCGCTGGAGCTGGGCTCATAGCGCCAGCCGCCGCGGTTGGCCTCGCTCTTGGGCACCTGCTGAGAGCGGATGATGAGCTGGATGGCGCCCTCCAGCTGTTTGCGCAGGCGTTTGTCCGTGGCCTCGTCGGGGGCGTGGCCGACCATCTCTCCCATCATGAGGGAGATGATGCCGTGGCCGTACATGCGCGAGCGGTCGCTGCGGCCGAGGTAACCGTTTTCATCCGGCTCCACACCTTCGACCACATAGCGCAGGGCCCGGCCGCAGGCCTGGCCTTCGGGCGTGGGGTCGCTCGGCATGTAGCCCACGGAGGCCAGTCCCATGAGAGCGAGCGAGGTCATGGCCGCGCTGTGGGAGGGGAGGTCGCCACGCGTGGGCTTGGCATCGGTCTTTTCATCGACGATGTAGCCGGCGGACTTTTGCTGTTTGATCAGCCAGGCGACGGCCTTGTCCACCGCCGCTTTGACCTGCGGGGAGATGAGCTCCGGTTTGGGAGTCTGGGCTGCCGCGAGCGTGGTGGCCGCGAAGAGGATGAAAAGTGTTCGGGAAAGGCGCATCAGGGGACGAAAACAGTCCAATGCACCTTCAACGCGCATTCATCCACGGAATTTGCGGCTCATTCTGCAACTGCTTCCAATTATTCCAGGCCAGCATGCCGAAGACGATGAGGGTGAAGAGGCCTCCACCGACGCGTGCGTGTGCGTCGATCTGCAGCAGCCGCAGCACGCCATCCTGCAGCCCCAGCCACAGGCCGGGCATGAACGAGACCACCGCCAGAGCCACCGCGCAGGCCAGGCTGATCTTCAGCGCCTGCGTCTGCTTTCCAGGCCCGAGCAGCGTGCGGCACAGGTGCCCGCCATCCAGAGGCAGCACGGGCACCAGATTGAGCAGCGCCCAGAAAAGGCTGATGACTGTGAAATTGGCCAGCAGCAGGTACAGCCAGAGAGGGGGCGCCTGCCAGAGGCTCATGGCCCAGCCGACGACCAGCCCCGCGAGAATCTGCAACCCCGGCCCCGCCGCGCTGACGATCAGCGACTCCCTCCGCGTGCGGAGCTGGCTGCCCTGCGCCAGCCCGCCAAAGGCAAAGAGAATGATGCCCACCCGGCGGTCGCCAAAGTTTCGCATGGCCAGGGCATGCCCCAGTTCATGAATCATGACCGAAAAAAACGCCGCAGCCACCCAGGTGAGCACCTGCAGCCACTCGAGCTGGGACTGGGCACTGATGGCACCGCCCATGAGCGCGGCATTCAGCCAGAACATGCCTTGGATGATGACAGGGAAGCCGAAGAGTGTGAAGCGGAGCATGGGAGCGGAATGTCGGATGAGGATGGACGAATGTCGAATGGGGAGACAATCAGACAGGGAGATGAGGGGAGGTGCGATTCATGAATATCTGAGAGCGCCAGATCCATCGATGTTTCCTCAGGTCTTGAACGGCTTAAACCGGGGGATTTTGGCGTCGTATCGGCCTCGTTTGAATAGGGAAACGGTTCGCCCTTCATCGGCGCTTTCATGGTAGCCTCCAAGTCTCAAACCGAGGTTCATCAACATGATGAATCCCACCCAGATAAATGGCTCACCATCAATGTCCGCGAGCCTGCGCAGAGCATCTGCTCCTTTCATGATCTCAATGCCCCTGAACAGCAGTTCACCGGAGAAGCTTTTATCGAATCCAATCTGGTAGAGTTTATCTTCGGTGTCGAATGCCAGGTTAAACTGATCGTACACCCACTCTTGACCTTCGGGGCCATAGCTGGTGGCTTGTCGATGCCGGGGAATTCCAAGAATCTGTGATGCTTCGGGGGTGGTCAAACCAAACTTCAAAGGTAGTGCTCCATGGTAGGGTTCGAAAATAAGGTGCATGGCCGTTTTGACCCTTTAAGAACTGCACCCGTCACATTTGCGCAAGGATTCTCTTGTCAGGGTTTTGAGGTCTGCTGGGCAAAGGCTGAATGTCGAATGGGGAGATGGGAGGGCGAGGAGTTGGTTTGGAGTGCGGTCGCGAAGGGAGGCACGACCGCAGCTACCGCTTTCCGCAGGCGGGGTGGATGTTCGTACGCCGTGAGTCTTTTGATGGCGAGAGCGAGAGGACGTTCGCAGGCCGGGTGAGCCTGCGCCTGCCACGAGACGCTCGAAAGCGGCAGCTTCACTCGTTCCTCGTTGCGCAGCCGCACTCCAAAGATGCTGCGCATCGGCTCCGGGAGGGGGGCGTACGCCCAGAACCAAAAAAACCGTGGAAACATCCGTCCCTCGGGCATCGTTACGCGCTCTTCCTCAACCCCATGAAACGATTTCTCACCTGCCTCCTGTTTTCCTCCGCACTTCTGGCCGATGACGCGGCGGACTTGCTCTCCCAATCCGGTGTCAAAGGCGGGATCGTGGTGCACGTGGGGTGTGGCGATGGCAAGACCACGCTGGCGCTGCGGCCCAGCGAGCGTTATCAGGTCCAGGGGCTGACGCAGGATGCAGCGGCTCTTTCCACCATTCGGGAGTCCATTCACAAAACGGGCAAATACGGTCCCGTGGCCGTGGACGCCTGGGATGGGAAGCACCTGCCTTACATCGAGAATTATGTGAACCTGCTGGTGGTCGAGGACGCGGCGGCAGTGGACAAGGCGGAGATCGACCGCGTGCTGACGCCGCTCGGCGTGGCGATGCTGCGCAAAAAGGGCGGCGGCTGGGAGAAGATCACCAAGCCGTGGCCGAAGGGCATGGATGAGTGGACGCACTACGCGTATGACTCGAAGGGAAACCCCACTTCCAAGGACATGCTCACGGGGCCTCCTTCGCGCATGCAATGGGTGGGAAATCCGCGCTGGAGCCGCCACCATGACCGCATGTCTTCGGTCAGCGCGGAGGTGAGCGCGGGCGGGCGTCTCTATTACATCATGGACGAGGGCAGCCGCATCTCCATCCTCATGCCGGCGAAGTTTGCGCTGATCGCGCGCGATGCGTTTAACGGCACCGTTTTGTGGAAAAAGGCCATCCCACAATGGAGCACGCACCTGTGGCCGCTGAAGTCCGGACCCACGCAGCTCACGCGCCGCCTCGCGGCGATTGGGGACAAAGTGTATGTGACCCTCGGCATCACGGATCCCATCACCTGCCTGGACGGCGCGACGGGCGAGGTGATCCGCGAATACCCGGAAACGAAGGGCGCGGAGGAGCTGCTCTATCGCAATGGCACCCTTTACGCTCTCGTGAACCCCGATGCATGGCGCTTGAACGAAGAATTCGCCGTGAAGCAGCAGAGCGACCAGAAGCGCGTGGAGACGGAGTTCAACTGGGATGGCAAGACGCGGCACCTCATGGCCGTGGACGCCGAGAGCGGCAAAACGATCTGGAAGGTGGATGACAAGGTGGGCCCCATCACCATCGCGCTGGATGACAAGCGCATGGTCTATTACAATGGCGACGGCCTCACCTCCCGCGATGTGAAGACGGGCAAGGTGCTGTTTGCCGATGTGCCTGAGGCGCGCCGCAAGCTCTATGAGTTCAACTTTGCCCCGCGCGTGGTGCTGAACAACGACGTGATCCTCTACGCCGGCGGCGATGGCCTCATGAAAGGCATCAACGCGGACACCGGCAAGGAACTGTGGAAATCCTCCCATGAGAAGAGCGGCTACCGCAGCATGGAGGACGTCATTGTGGCGCAGGGCTTGGTCTGGAATGCAGGCACCACGCAGGGCAATCAAACGGGCGAGTACACCGGGCGCGATCCGCTCACGGGCGAGGTGAAGAAGCAGTTCTACCCCGACGTGCCGCAGGGCACCTACTGGTTCCACCACCGCTGCTACATGGCCAAGGCCACGGAGAAGTTCATCATCCCATCACGCACCGGCATCGAGTATGTGGACATGGAAAAGAAGCACTGGGACCTCAACCACTGGGTGCGCGGCGCCTGCCTCTATGGTGTGCTTCCTTGCAACGGCCTGACCTACGCCGGCCCGCACAACTGCGCCTGCTATCCTGAGGCCAAGCTGGACGGCATGGCCGCCATGGCTTCCGCACCGCGCTACCCCATGCCACCGCACACCGCAGACAGCGCCCGCCTGACCAAAGGCCCCGCCTATGCCGAGGCCATCGAGGAAAAGCCCGCCGATGCGAAGGACTGGCCGACGTATCGCTCCGACAATGCGCGCAGCGGATTCTCCAATCAGGACCTGAAGAAGGACCTCGGCATGGCCTGGGAAGTGAAGCTGACGCCACCGCTCAGCACCACCACCAGCGCTGCCGGGCTGACGTTTGTCTCCGAAGTGGACAAGCACACACTGCATGCCTTCGACTCCGCCACAGGCAAGGAGGCCTGGCATTTCATTGCGGGTGGCCGCATGGACTCACCGCCCACGTACTGGCAGGGCAGGGTGTTCATCGGTGGCAATGACGGCAACGTGTACTGCCTGCGCGCCAAGGATGGCGCTCTGGTGTGGAAGTTCCAGGGTGCTCCGGTGATGATGAGCCACGGTGCGTGGGAAATGATGGAGAGCGTGTGGCCCGTGCACGGCAGCGTGCTGGTGGAAAACGGCCTCGTGAGCTTCGTCTCCGGCCACTCCTGTTTCCTCGATGGCGGCCTGTGGTTCTACCGCGTGGATGCCAAGACCGGCGAGATGAAGGTCAAGATCAACTACGATGACCGCGATCCTGACACCGGCGGCGATTTGAACGACCGCCACAAGACGCTGCAGATGCCTGTGGCTCTGAATGACATCCTGAGCAGCGATGGCAAGTGGACCTTCTTGCGCACGCAGAAGATCGGCACCGATGGCAAGCGGGTGGAAGTGGGCCCGGTGAGCGGAGATTTCGACAAGCAAGGCGGCGCGCACAAAGGCGAAGGGCAGCACCTGTTTGCACCGATGGGCTTCCTCGATGACTCGAATTTCCACCGCAGCTACTGGGTCTATGGCAAGAGCTTTGCCGGCGGCCACGGCGGCTATTTCCAGGCGGGCAAGTATGCGCCTGCGGGCCGCATCCTGGTGCACGATGACAAGAACGTGTACTCTTACGGCCGCGAGGCGCAGTACTACAAGTGGACGACCACCATGGAGTACACCCTCTTTGCCACGCCGAAGGCTCCGCCGGAGGAAGCGTATGACACCGAGTCCGCCACCACCGAGCGCAAGGGCAACAGTGTCGTGCTTGACGAAAAAGGCGTGCCTCTCGCGGTGCAGCCCAAGGGGGAAACCCAGGTGGGCCACAGCGAGACGCTCAAGGCCCAGGCCGAAGCCAAAAAGAAGGGCAAGGGCAAAGGAGGCGAAGCCAAGGGAATGGCCAAAGGTGCTGCCAAAGGAGGCGGAGCCAAAAACGCGCCGCTGCCCGGCAGCGTGCAGTTCCCGGCCGTGGAAGCGCTCGATCCAACGCAGACCCCCATCACCGTCGAAGCCTGGGTGCTGCCAGACAAGGCCAGCGGCACCATCATCAATCACGGCGGCCCGCGTTTGGGCGTCGGCCTGGACTTCCACGACCGCAAGCCGCAGTTCCACATCCGCGACGACTCGAAGGTCAGCACCATCGTCTCCGCCGAAGCCTTTGGCGAGGGCTGGCACCACATCGCCGGCGTGCTGGCGGCGGACAAGAAGATGACCCTCTACATCGACGGCAAGCTGGTGGCCGAAGGCACTGCCGGAAACCTCATCTCCGCCAAGCCCGCCAACCCGCTGATCGTGGGCAATGGCAATGGCGTGGCCGAGGACAATGCCGGTGCCTACAGCGGCCTGCTGGACCAGTTTGCCATCTACCACAAGGCCCTCAGCGCCGCCGAGGTGCAGCAGCGCTTTGAGCAGCCGGACGCCAAGCCCGTGGATGCAGTGCTTTACTGCAACTTTGACAACGGAGACTCCCGCGACAGCTCCGGCCACGATGCCCACGGTGTGGGCGCGGGCGTGGAGTCCGGCAAGGGCAAGGTAGGTGGCGCACTGTGGTTCAAAGGAGCCGACGACGGCAAAGGCGGCGGCAAAAGCAAAAGTGGCGGCAGCTTCGTGCAGCACACCTGGGACCGCTTTGTGCCCATCGTCGCACGCAGCATGGCGCTGGCCGGCAAAACGGTGCTCGTCAGCGGCGCACCGGACACCATCGATGAAGAGTACGCCTTTGAGCGCCTCGCCGCCAAAGACCCCGCCATCCTCCAGGAGCTCAAGGAGCAGGACGAAGCACTGGACGGCAAGCGCGGCGCCAAGATGTGGACCGTGAACACCGAAACCGGAGAGCAGGGCAGCGGCCTCGAACTCACCAGCCCGCCCGTGTGGGACGGCATCACCGTCTCCCAGGGCTGCATCTTCGTCAGCACCATGGACGGTCGCCTGCAGTGCTTCGGGAAATGAGGACTGGGAATGACGAATGACGAATGCGGAGCAGCAGTTCATTTGGAGTGCGGTCGCGCAGCGAAGAATGAGCGCAGCTACCGCTTTCCGCAGGCTCTCAAGCTTGCGCCCGCCCACCACCTTCCCCAAGTACCCGCCTCTCAGCACTCGCCAGCCTGTAAGTTTACGCCCATCATGAGACGCTCGAAAGCGGCAGCTCCGCTCGTCCCTCGCTTCGCAGCCGCACTCCAAATTAGACGCTCCGCTCTCTCAGCCATTCGTCATTCGTCATTCGCTTCTCCCCATGCCCCACAAGCGCCTCATCCTCCTCATCGCCCTCTGCACCACCAGCGCGCTGGCCTGCACCATCCCCGTGTTCCGCTTCGCGCTGGACCGCTGGGAGGCGGACAAGTTCCACCTCGTGCTGCCCGCTGCCGTGGCGCAGGACGCGGCGGTACAGGATCTGCTGCGGCCCATGCGCGCCAATGGCAAGGCCAACCTCGACATCACCACTTCAAAGGATCCGGCGCAGCAGGAGGCCGTGCTCCTCTCCTCCCGTGACAGCGGCAAAAAGATCTGGTCTGGAAAGCTGGATGCCGCCACACTCGCCGCTGTGCTGGATTCGCCCGGGCGGCAGAAGATCGTGCAGCAGATCCTCGCGGGGGATTCCCTCATCTGGGTCATCGCGGACAATGGTTCGCCGCTCGATACCGCAGAGGTGGAGCGCATCGAGAAACGCCTCAAGTTTCTGGAGCAGGTGGCCGCGCTTCCGATCCAGGACCCCAATGATCCCGACAGCCAGCTCGGCCCCGGGCCGCCGCTGCGGCTGAAGTTTGCCACCCTCCGCCTCAACCGCGACGATCCCGCGGAGCAGGTGCTCCTGCGCATGCTGGCAGGTCCCCAGACCGCCATCGATCCGGCGAAGACCAGCTTTGCCAGCGTGGTCTTTGGCCGGGGCAGGGTGCTCGGAGCCTGGCCGCTCGATATTCTGGACGATGCCGCTCTGGAAAATGCCTGCATGTTCCTCGTGGGCCGCTGCGGTTGCCGCCTCAAAAACGAAAACCCCGGCTGGGACATCCTGCTCAATCTCGACTGGGAGAAGGCTCTCGCCGCCCCACAGTCCGCTGCACCATCCTCAGCGCAGCCCCCGGCGGCAGATCCCGCCCCGGCTCCTGCCGCACCCCCTCCTCCGGCCCCGAGCGCCCGGCCCGCCGCCGTGCCCGAAACGGTGAAGATCATTCCTGACAAACCCCAGGCCGAAGTGCAGCCTGGCAAAGGCCCCTACATAGCCAGCATGGCCGCCGGACTGGCCCTGCTGGTCTTAATTCCACGCTGGATCAAGAAATAGGCGGGTGGACCTGAGCCGTGTTTTTGCAAGCCTGTGGCAAGCACGAGCCGACAGCAGGGGATTTCGAGCTCTAAGCTCCCACTTCATACACCTGCACCCGTCCCATCGCCGCCCACGGCTGCCCGGCCTTCACTTTCCCGGCACCGGTGATCACGCCCGTCACCAGCCGCTTCCCATCCACCGTAAACTTCGCCTGCGTCAGCCGCGACTTGCTGTCCAGAGACGTCACCAAATTTCCGTCTGCTGCGTTAAACACCGCCACATTCCACGTCCCCTGCGCCTGACGGCCCGCCATGAGGAAATGCTGCCCGTCCGGATGCCACGCCAGTGCCTCCATCAGGCCCGAGCCGTGCTGCCCGTCCTTGATCTGATCCATCTTCTTCCCCGTGCGCCAGTCCCAGCGCTGCCACGTCATCTTGCCATTGCCCGCCATCGGGTCGCCCATGGGCCCCATGCCGCAGCCCAGCACCGCATTGCCATCCGGCGAAAACACCAGGCCGTAGATGCCCCCTGAGTAGTGGTGGGACTTCGTCGTGCCCCATGAGGTAAAATCAGGCGAAGTCCACTGCGCCACCGGCTTGCCGCCATCCTTCGCCGTCACATCCCACACCCGCACCTCGCCCAGCATGTTGCCCGCGGCCACATGCTTGCTGTCCGGGCTGAAGGCACAGCTCAGCACCGGCGGCGTGTGGCTGTAGCTCGCCACCAGCGCACCGCTGGCGGTATCATACACACGCACGCTCGGCTCCGTCTCCGCCGCAGGCTCATACTTCCACCCGCCGGAGATGTACTGCCCTGTCACACTCGCCACCCGCGTGCCATCCGGGGAGAGCGCCATCTGCCAGCTCCAGAACTCATGCGCCTTCACCTCACGCAGACATTTGCGCGATACCACATCATGCCAGAGCAGGCGGCCATCGTAGCCCGAAGAGATGAGCGTCTTCCCGTCCGGCAGCAGCGCGCAGCCGCTCGCATACGCCTCGTGGTGCTTCTCAAACACCTCCGTCTTCCCGCTCGCCGTGTCCACCGCATGCACGCTCCCGTCCACGCATGCCGCATAGGCCAGCGCGCCATCCGGCGTCGTCGCCAGGCCCATCACACCCGCAGGCAGTTCGTATTGCTTGGTCCGCGTCAGTTTCATCAGCTCAGCCTTTCATCATTCATAATTCATCCTTGCTCCGCCGCGTTTACGCCAAAATCTCCCTTATTGGCTCCATCTTGTTCTCCACCCGGTGAAAGGTCGGCATTCCCGGCAGGTCGTACTCCGCATACGGGTCAATCCCCAGCGCAGTGAAGATCGTCGCAAACAGGTTCTGCTCGCTGTACGGCTTCTCCGTCACATCCACGCCGTCCACGTCCGTCGCGCCCGTCACCACGCCGCGCTTCAGGCCGCAGCCCGTCATCATCAGGCTCCAGGCATTCGGGTAGTGGTCACGCCCGCGCGCCGCGTTCATCCATGGGCTCCGGCCAAACTCGCCCATCGCGATCACCAGCGTGGAGTCCAGCAGCCCGCGCTCCTCCAGATCATTCACCAGATGATACACCACCCGGTCGAGCTCCGGCACCAGCATCTGATGGATCTCATGGTTGAAGACATGGTTGTCCCAGTTCATGCCATTGGCCACCATCACAAACGGCGCGCCCTTTTCCACCAGATGCCGCGACATCAGCGCATGCTGCGCAAAACTCCCCGGCCCATAGCGCTCGCGATCCTTCGCCGGCAGCTTGTTCACATCAAACAAGTCCGCGCTCGCCGTCAGCCCCTTCATCCGCTCAAAGGCCGCATTCTGGCTGCGCGCCACGCCGCTGCGCCGGTCACGCTCATACTTCGCCGTCAGAAACTTCCGCAGCGTCTCGCGGCTCTCCTTGTCATGCTGCGGAATGGTGGACCCTTCGCTGTTCAGAAACTGCGTGTAGTCGCCCCCCAGCCGCACCGGCGCATGCTCCGCGCCCAGCCAGCCCGCCCAGTTTCCCGCCTTGAATCCCTCAAATTCATTCCCGCCCGGCACTGGATCCAGAAAGATGAAGTTCGGGATCGCCGCGTCCATCTGCCCCATCGCCTGGGACAGCGCGCTGCCCAGCGTCGGCCGCACAAATCCCGCACGCTCTGGCGCACCCCGCGTCAGCAGATTGATCGCCTGCAAATGCTCCGGCTGGGACGTCTTCATGCTGCGCACGATGTTCAGCCTGTCAGCGATGCTCGCGCACTTCGGCATCAGCCCCGAGAAGTGAATCCCCGGGATCTTCGTCGGCATGCTCCCAAACGGCCCGTTCGCCGGCCTGCCCGGTTTCGGATACCACGTCTCAAACTGGCTCGGCGCACCGCACAGCCACAGCAGGATGCAGTGCTTTTGCGCCTTCTTCGTCTCCTCCGCGAAGACCGGATTCTGAAACAGCCCCGTAAAGCTCCCCACACTCGCCAGCGCGCCGCCGGAGAGCCCCTTCAAAAACAGCCGCCGGTGCAGCGTATGCTCATGCGTCGGACAGCGGGGCAGGGGATCACGGGGATTCATCAGAGGGAAAAAACGGGAGCCATTCAGGCGCGTCAAAACTTACACACTTGGCCGCCCCTTTTTAGCAGCAAATTTGGCCCGCTCCTTTTGTCTGTTCCTTGGCCTGCCAAAGCGAAGTCAGAAATTACAGCGTCGATGGCCCGCTCGTCAATCATGGCACCCTCACATAAACAGGTGAGGCAAAACCACTCGTGCCGCTGCTCGAAAAGGCTAATTTATTGAAACAACGATAAATACAGAAGTTTCACATACTCCATGACCCAAAGTCCTCCAGAGGCCAAGCGCCGCTTTCACCGAGACGACCCCACGGCCGTCCCCGTGGTCCTGCTCGCGCCCTACATGGCAGAGGGGACCGTCGTTTTTCATCAAGACCGCGCCCACCCCGGCAACTCGGGCGATTTCTTCCCCAGCCGCACCCACGTTTCCATCTCCGAAAAAACGCGCTGCCAGCTCCTCCTCGCCAAATCCCGGGTCGTTCTCAATGTGACCCTCCACCCGCCCGCCACCGAAGGCAGCCCCGAGACCTTCCCCTTCGAAATCGCCGCCTGGGAGCCGATGGAACTTCCAGCAAAGAAAGCCGTCGCTCAGGCTCTCTGACTTCATCAAAGCGGCTTCGTCACTGCGCCCATCAATCCAGCGCGCAGGTCATTCCCCATCTCCCAAGACAGCGCGCACCACAGAGTTGGTAGGGCACCGCTGCGTCGGGGCCGAATTTTCGGGTCTATCCCCTGGCCAGCTCATCAAAAGCTGCGCCGTCCCTACGAAGTGGAAAGCCAGCCGCACCGCCCGTCCTCAGCGATGGGTCATGCACACTCCACATACCCAGCCACCTCAACCGCCTCCAAACCGGGGACCAAGATGGTCCCCATCCTCCAAGGCATGCGCCTCCCGAACGCTCCGTCAGGAGAGGGACCATCCTGGTCCCTCAACACCCCGCCTCGCCCACCGTTCCGTCACTCCCCATCGACTCCCCAACTTGAAACTTTAAACCTCAAACTTTAAACTCCTCCGCCTTCACGGCATCGCCAGAAACTCCGCGCTCGTCAGCAGCGCCCAAACAAGATCCCGCGTCGCCGCAGTCACATCCTTCCGCTCCGCTAAAAACGCCGCCGAAGCTTTCTCTTCCTCCGCATCCGGCGTTCTCCCATACACCATCGAAAACGCTTCCTTCACCCGGATGGTATTGTCTGGTAGCGCCGCGATCCTCTTCACGCTCCCCTCCTGCGCCGCATTAAGCAGCGCCGTCATTGTCGGCGATCCTGACAAAAACTGCGCCTGCTGAAACGTCGCGATGTACTCCTTAGGCAGCACGTCCGGCATCGCCGTGATCACCTGGCGGCGATACTCCTCCTCATCCGCTGGCAGGCCCAGCGCCACACGCCACGAGCGTGCGAGCTGCTCCGCCGTCAGCGGCCGCTCCGCCATGCCTGCAAACAGCTCCGGCGCCGCACCCGCCTCCGCCGCGCCCAGCGCATACACCTTGCTGCGCACGATCTCCCGCACCACCCGCCGCGTGTCATAGCCATGCGTCTCAAAGTCCTTTGCCAGCCACTCCAGCAGCTCCGGGTGGCTTGGCACATTGCGCTCATTGATCTCATCCGGCGGATTCACGATACCACGACCCACCAGCGCCGCCCACATGCGATTCACAAACGCCTTGGCGAGCAGCGGATTCCCCTCTGTGGCCGCCTCCGCGAACGCCTCTCGCCGCGAATACTTCGGCACCCGCACCTTCGCCTTCGGGTCCAGGTACAAATCATCGCCGTCCTTCTCCTGCGACTCCCCCGTTGGCCACACCTCCGGCAGCGTCTTGCCCGTCAGCAGCGTCACCACCGCCGGCTGGGACTCCTTCTTCAAGTTGGTAAAATTCATGAAGCCGCCGATCGCGCTCTCCGCAACCGAGTTGCTGCCGTCCACATTCTTGCCGCGGTTAAACGCCGCCACCAGCCCCCAGTAATGCGCCTGCTTGATCTCACGCGCCAGCGGGTGGTCATGGCACTGCGCGCAGTCGATCTTCGTCCCATACACCACCGGCGCCACCGCCTCAGCGATCTTCTGGAAGTCGTTCTTCCGCTCAAACAAAAACCAAGACGCTCCCTTGCGGTCCAGTCCGTTCTCCGGCTTGGCGCACAGCACATCGTACACCACCTCATTCCACGGGCGGTTGTCCTTGAAGGCCTTCTCCAGGAAAGTCCACCAGCCCGCGCCCTTGCGCCTCCCATCCGGATTCCCGCGCTGCAGCCGCCCCATCAAAAACGTGTCCCACAGCTCCCGCATGCGCACCGCATACTCCGGAGCCGCCAGCAGCTTGTCCACGAGGGCATCCCGCTCCGGCTTCGCCACAAACGCCGCCAATTCTGCCTCCGTCGGAATGCGCCCCGCCAGATCCAGATAAATCCGCCGGCACCACACCGCATCCGGCACCGCCGCCGCAGGCTTCACCCCTGAGCGCTTCCAGCCCTCCTCGATCAAAGTCGCGATCGCTTCCTCGCCCGACTTAAACTCCCGCACCACCTTCGGCTTCTTGTCCTCCGCCGCCGCCACCGGATTCGCAGGCATCGTCGCGATCCATTCCTTTACCGTCGCGCGCTCCGCCTCCGTGAGCTGCTTCTTCGGCGGCATGTGAGGGTCCGCGCCCTTCTCCAGGCTCGCAAACAACGCGCTCGCCTCCGGCTTCCCCGGCACCACCACCGCGCCATTTTCGCCGCCTTTCATCACCATCGCCGGCGTGTCCAGTTCCAGCCCGCCCTTCTGCTCCAGCACCCCGTGACACTTCACGCAGTTCACATCCAGAATGCCCTGCACCTTTCCCCACCCCTGCGCCCCACCATCCGCCGCCCACGTCATTGGGGCGAAACTCACTGGAAAAAGAATGAAAACAAAAGCGCGGCGCATCATGCAGAAAAAGGGGACCAAAACGGGGGAGCAAAAACTACACCCCTCACCCCCATTTCTTGCGGGAAAAACGTGATTCGGACAGCCTGCCCGTCCCTCAGCGCCCTCACTCCCCCCCAAACTCACCGCACCTCTACCAACCCACCATTCCAGCTCCGCCCCACGCCCTGTCTCGTCCACATCAAACAAACAGGCCCTGTTGGTCCTATGTTATCTCCAGTAGATGAAAAGAGGACATGGCTTCCTCGATGCATCCGCAGCCTTCATCCAACGCGGGACGCTGGGTGATCGCGCAGCGTTGAGGGATCAAGATGATCCCTCTCCTCCAAGGCATTCGCGTGGCGGAGCTCTGGCAGGAGCGGGACCATCCTGGTCCCGGAACCCTCCGCAAGGTCTGCCGTTCCCATTCCCATCCGCAGCCCCCTACCTCCTCAATCCGCAGAATACTCCACATACGCAAAGCTGAATGCCGCGTCGGTATAAACCACGCAGTGTCCAGTCTCCTCCCCCAGATCCATGCGGTAGTACGTCACCACATCCGTCAGATCCTCCCGCGAATGCAGATCCGCAAAGGGCGTCTGCCGAAACGAAAACGTGACCGCCGTTCCCTCCACCCGCTTGAACGGCGGCTTTTCCAAAATCCCACGCAGGCTCGCCGGATCGCACTCAAAGTAAGCCTTCACCACATAATCCGTCCACCCGTCCTCATTCACCCGCAGTTCACGCAGCCCCTCCGGCACATGCCCCGCCAGAGCCACTCTCACAGAAGCGACGGGCTGCGGAGCTGAAAAGGACATCGGCGTGTTCAAGAGGATCGCCAGAGACCCCAGCCCCGCTGCCACCACCAGCGCAGGCACCAGCATCACACTCCGTCGAAACCACACCGAATACCGCAGGCTCACCATCACCCGCCTTACCACCCACTGGCACCCCAGCACCACCGGCAGCACGCCCAGCAGCACAAACGCGCCGACCCTCACATTCATCGACACCACCGCCACGCAGGCAAACGCCAGGACCGTGATCCACAAAACCGGAAACCGCAGTCTCATCTCCTCGCGCCTCCCTTCATCCCCTCGTTCAAAAGCCCCCGCGACACCTCCCCGCTGCGCAGAGCATTCGGCGGCAGTTCCAGCAGCAGGGCGCAAATCCAAGGTTTCATCATCGGCACTTCCCGAGTGTGCTCCCGCCACTCCCGAGGTCAAGCCTTGCGAGGATCATCTTCGTCACCGCGCCAATGCTTGCATGATCACCAGGGCCCTGTGGCGGCGATGACACGTGAGCCACCCGAGGGACTGATAATCGGCTTGGTTCAAGATCGCTTGGCATCCCAGCCCCCACGCTCAATGAAACGCGATGCGCTGGGTGGCACCTAGTGCCAGGGCGATCCCTCCTCCGTCCCCGCCCGCAAGCAGTCTTCAAGGCTGTAGTGAGTGAAAATCTCAAAATTTAAAAAAAGATTTGCCGAAACCATTCATTTGAGAGAATATTTAAGTTATCTAAATAATCAATAGATGCCCCACTTGTCATGAAAAGGATTCTCTTTTGCGTCATGAGTCTCGGCGTTGCCATGTGCCACAGTGCATGGGGACAGCCTAGCGGCGGGGTCATGGGCGTTCCGCCCCCTGGTTACGGCACGGCTCCCAGCGGCTACGGACCGCCGCCTCCTGGCTACGGTGGCGTTCCTGCTTATCCCAATTCTTTGCCGCCTTCCTCGGTCTCCGCAGGAGTCACGCCGCCACCGCCTTCGGCAGATCCGTATGCGTCTGCGCCCATGCCGGGGCAGACATCCCCATACACCCCGCAGGGTGTTAGCAATTACGCTTCCTCTCAGCCTACTTCTGCCAATTATGGCGGCTACGGCGCTCCTCGGTCCGGGCCAAACATGGTCAACTTCAACAACATCGAGGCCTATTACCGCTATCTGGCTCCCAAGCACGGCGACCTTTCGGGGGCGAACACCATCGGCGCGACGCTGACGGTGGCTCTGTTCAATCCGCTGTATCTGAAATTCGGCGCCTCCTGGGGCAGTGGTTCAGGCGGTGGCGGCACCGTCGCTGGAGCTACCAAGGCCAACTATGATTTTGCCAGCATCCAGGCCGGGGCCGGTTTCCACACTTCTCTCATCAACGAAAAGCTCACCTTCGTGGCCGAAGCGGGCATCATCTACGCCAGTCTGAAGGCCAAAGACTCCAGCGTGAGCTTCAGCGACGGCTCCATCTACGTGCGCCCGGCACTGCGCTACACCCCGCTGGACTGGCTGGAACTGCAGGGCGGCGTCACCGTCAGCAGTGCGGACCGCTACGACAGCAAGATGATCGACTTCACCGCTTACTTCCGCCTCCTGCCCATGTTTGACGTCGGGGTCGGCGCCGATTTTGGCGACACCACCCGAGCCTTCCGCACCGCTCTGCGTCTGCGCTGGTAAAAGGAGTCATGAGCTTTAGCTCGCCTCCCGGAAAAGCGCCGCAGCGCCCAGCGCTCCACTTCTGTGAAGCAAATGGCCTTTCCGGCTGAATAGCCTTCCCGGCTGAAGAGCGCTTCCCAGGACGAGCTGTAGCTCTGGACTGCTTTCCTCAGCTCTTCCGCGTCTCCACCGGCTTCTTCCGCTTGGGGAAGCAGGTGCGGCAGATCTCGCAGACGGTGCCGTCGCAGCCGCGGGCGGGGCAGTGCTCCCGGCCGTAGTAGATGATCTGCAGGTGCAGCTTGTTCCAGGAATCCTCGGGAAACAGGCGCTTCAGATCCCGCTCGGTCTGCACCACGGACTTTCCATCCGTCAGCGCCCAACGCTGGGCCAGACGGTGGATGTGAGTGTCCACCGGAAAAGAGGGAACGCCAAAGGCCTGCGCCATCACCACCTGGGCGGTTTTATGCCCGACGCCTGGCAGCCGCTCCAGGGCCTCCAGTGAGGCGGGCACTTCGCCCTGGTGCTCCTCCACGAGAATTCGAGAGAGCTCCTTGATGGCCTTTGCCTTCTGGGGTCCGAGACCACAGGGCCGGACGATGGCCTCGATCTTTTCCAGAGGAGCCGCCGCGAGCCTGGCCGGCGTGTTTCCCAGCTTGAAAAGGGCCGGCGTGACCTGATTGACCCGGAGGTCTGTGCACTGCGCGGAAAGCAGGACGGCCACCAGCAGGGTAAAGGCATCGCTGTGATCCAGCGGAATGGGAGGCTGCGGGTACAATTCCCCGAGCCGATTCCGGATGTAGTCCGCGCGCTCCTGCTTGGTCACCGGGGGGGAAGAAAAACCGGGGTCTAGGTGCTGGTTTCGATGCGTGACACCATGCGCCGGATGTGCTCGTAGCCCTGGCGCTCCTTCATGATGGAGAGGCTCTTGGAGAAGGAGCCCCACTTCAGCACGCGAATGTTCACATTGCGCACACCCCAGGCCTTCATGGTGGCCTTGTCCGGCTTGTAGAGATCAATGGTGTTAGTGCCCACCAAGGCGGAGCCGTAGTCGTCCACCTGGTATACGTAGGGCAGGCCTTCGATCTGGAAAATGGTGCCCACAGGGTAAACGGACCAGTCTGCGGCGGCACTGCGGACGTTTCCATACTTGAGCTGGGTGCCGACGGCAGTCTTGGCTCCATACACGATGTGATCCGCCTCTCCATGAGTGTAAGCGGTGGTCCGCACCGAGGTGATGCGCGTGCCCCTTCCAAGAAAGCCTGAGGATTCACAAGAGACCAGAAAACTGGCGCAGAGGCTGAGAAGGAGGAGGGAGTGGATTCGCATTTTATTAACAATATCTGATTGTTAACTTTCCTTTTAGAAGACTTATTGTGAGTTAAATCCGCATTGAAATCAATCTTTGATTTTTGCCTCAGTTTTGACAATCCCGCCGCCCGCTGCCAAACCGTGGGAGGCTAGACAGGGGAGGTTGGCCGAAAAAAAGGGAAAGGCAGGAAGAAATTCCCGACGAGAACACCCACGAATGAAAGCGAATCGTTCTGGGTTGGATGCTGATTCGCGTCAGTTCGCCGTCATGCCTCCGCATTCGCTTTGGGAATGAAGGCGGCAGACTCCCTCCGGGCTTTTTTCCCTCTTTCCCGTGTTTCGGCCAAACCAATCCGCGCCTCCTCACTTGCCCAGCGCCTGCCCCAGTACGCTCAAGCGCCTCCAGCAGGTCCAGAGACCACCGAGGAAGATCACGGTCAGCGCGGTCAGGATGCCCCAGCGCTCCCAGCCCATGAGATGCTGGGTCAGCTCTATCAAAATACCGCCGCACAGCACGGCCATGCGGTGCTGCTTGGCCATGGGGCCGCGGAAGTCGTGCTTGCCGGTCAGGGAGGCCCCCAGCACGCGGATGTAGGCCGTCCAAACCGCCGTCACCGCGCAGCACCAGCCCAGCGGGATGACGTGGAAGAGCTTCACCACGCCCGGATCTCCCGCTCCGCTGTAGCCCGCTCCTACCATGATCAGCACATCGGCCACCCGGTCTGGCGCATCATTGTAGATGGCTCCTACCGGCGAGCCTTTACCGCCCTCCACCGCCACCATGCCATCCATCAGATTGCAGATCAGGCGCATCTGGATGCAGACGAGCGCCCCGAGCCAGACGGCCAGGATGCTCGCCGTGCTGGTTTGATCTCCAGCCACCATGAGGCAGGCCATGGCCACCCCGGCAAAGACGGCGCTGAGGACTGAGATCGCGTTTGGAGTCACGCCCGCCCGTGCCAGCCTGCCCGCCAGAGCATGCGCCCAGCGTGTGTCGCGGGACTTCAGGCTGCGGCGTGAGGCCAGATGCTCCTCAGGAACACTCATCCGGGAAAGTGCAGGGTTATCGGGCCGTGGACTTCCAGCTCACCACCCGGCCGCCCACGAAGTCCGCCACACCGGCAGTGTAGGGGATGTAGGTCACAGACGTGCCGCTGCCCCACATGGGGTAGCCGCCCAGACCACCGTAGCCGTAGGGGCCCCAGCCACCGAAGCCAAATCCGCCGAAGCCAAAGCCCATGCTCATGTTCATGGACCGCACCGGGCGCTGCCCTTCATAGGTCCAGCTTTCTCCGGACCTGCCGCGACTCACGCCCACCGAAACGGCGTCCGGCCGCCCCCAGGCGAGAAACACCGCGTCCCGCGTCATGCCTTCACGGATGAGTCCTTTGGAAACGAGACTGCGGTCCTGCGCATTCAGTTTCGAAAAAAGCTGCGGGTTCTTTTCAATGCGCGTCTGCGGGGTGGAAGAACATTGAACGAGGAAGGCGGTGGCGATCACTGCCAGACCGAGGCGGAGGAGCGAGAGCGAGTTCATGGTGAGATTGAAGTTGTTGCCGGTGCGGCGGTTTGTCGAATAGTCTTAATGACGGTGGATCATTAGACTTCGTTCAAGCTTCTTTTCTTGGGTGTCTTAAAACGTCGCAGCAGCATCCAGCCGCCCGCCACCACGAGGGTGCCCGCAAACCACCAGGGCCAGAGTTTGAGGGACTCCGCAAACACGCGCGGATCATCCGTGCTGAGATTCAGATGGCCGGCCTCCCACCCCGTCTGCCAGCCGAAGAGCAGCGTCAGCGAGCCATACGCGAGATTGATCGTCAGCCCGCGAAAGCTCAGCGCGGTGGCGCGTTGCTCGGAGTCCACGATCTCATTGAGGTAATGCGAGAGGAAGAACTGCAGGAAGCGCATGCTTAGAAACAGCGGCACCACCAGCGCGATGCCCGCCCAGCCCGGCTGCGGATGCGCCGCCGCCATCAGTCCGCCGAAAACCATGAGGGCCAGCCAGGTGAAATTCTGCCGCGCATTCATCGACCTGGCGCTCGTTTCCATCAGGCCTGCTGTTGCCAGTCCCAGAAGCGAGACCCCGGTGCCGATAACGCCATACCAGCCTTCCTCGATGCCGACGAGGCGGTAGAAGTTGCTCGCAACGGTCAGGAACAGACGGATCATGCTGTCAAACACCACGCCGAAGAGGATCAATGCAAAGGCCGCCTTGGTGCGCCACATCCAGCCGCCGGTTTGCAGGATGGACACCCAGGTCTCGCGGATGCTCTGCAGCAGCGGGATTTTCGGGGCAGGGGAGCGCACTTCCGTCATCCGCAGCGTCACCACCAGGCTGCCCACCGCCGTGCCCAGGCAGAGCAGCAGCGGCAGCTTCATGGAGACGCTTTTTGGCACCGTGACGTCCAGGCCGAGGAACTGCAGCGCCTTCGTCAGGCTGTGCGCATCATACAGCACCGCGCCCAGGATGGAGGACACCACAAAGCCCAGCGCCATGCCGCGGGAGAGCCTGGCCATGATCTGTGGCCACAGCGTGGTGCGTTCCGCCTCCGGCAGTGAATCATAAGTCAGCGCCTCGTCCGCCCCGCTGGCGCAGGCCTCCGCCGCACCGCTCAGCACCCGGTTCAGCACAAAGAGCCACAATACCAGATCATGGTGCCCCGGCTGCATGAGGCAGAGCACCGCCATCTCCAGCACCATCAGCCAGCCCGCCGCCACCACCAGCGGCCGGCGCCCATAGCGGTCCGCCAGCGCTCCGGAAGGCACCTCCAGCACCACGCTGGTCAGCGCCCACACCACATTCAGCGCCGCGAATTCGCCAATGCTCAGCCCCAGATCGAGAAAGAGAATGGTGAACACCGGGTAATAGAACCGGCAGTTGAAGAGGATACGGAACCAGACAAAGAGGCGCGCATTGGAATGCTGGGGCATGTCTCTCTCTACGCTTCAAAAGCAGATGTGGGCAAGCAAAGCCGCCAATTCATCCACCCTTAGAACCTCACCCGCAAATACGTCCCCAGCACGGACTCATGCTTCCACGCCGTCTTGGTGCGCTTGGAGTCGATCATGTAAAAGAGGTCGAGGTCCATGGAGTCGGTGAGTTTGAATGTCAGGCCCAGCGGCACAAAGCGGTTCTCGGTTTCCCGGCGCAGATGCAGGTCCATCAGGCATTCGTCGTTGGCAAAAAGGCGCGTCAGCGGACCCAGCGGGCGCGGCAGAGTGTAGGCCAGCTGCAGGCGGTGGCGGCTGCGGTTTGTCGCGGAGGGGGCGCCCTGGTTCTCGCGCCACTCCATGCGGTTGCGCCAGTCCACGCGGAGCTGTTTTGTGAGATCGTAGTGCGGGTTGATCTCCAGCTCCATGCGGATCTGGTCGTAGCGGTCATGCGTGGCCAGGTTTTCCAGCCTGAGCATCGAAAGACCCAGCCCAACGTCCAGCCAGGAGGATGCGGCGTACTTGACCCGCGGGCTCACGATCTGCGCATATGAGCCGTCCACTTCATCGGCAAAGTTTCCCATGAAGACGCTGCCAGTCCAGGGCGGCTTGCGGTAGTAGTCCACGTTCGACCATGCCCACCACTCATCCGCATGCGCGGGCAGTGCCGCGAGCATGCAGAGAAGGGCGGGGAGCAGACGCATGAACTGCATCAGTAGGAGGCGCCGGTGATTTCATTGGTCATGGCGTTGATCCGATCAATGACCTCGTCCGCCTCCTCCTGGGTCACATTCAGATCAAACAATGTCTCCACCAGATGGCCGGTGAAGCTGGCGAAATGCTGCCGCGTGATGCCGCGCCCATGGTGGGCGTGGGCCAGGGGGCGGCCGTTGTAGGTCAGCGGCCCGCCCGTGGCCATCACGAAAAACTCACGCTGCATGGAGTGCAGCTTTTCCAGTTCCGTGTGTTTGAAAAAGGGGGCGAGCTCGGGATCTGCGAGCACGCGGGTGTAAAAGGCCGGGATGAGGGCGGAGATGAGTTCTTCGCCGCCGAGACGTTCATAGAGAGAGGGGGCATGAGGGTTCATGACCACCGTATAAGCACGAACAGCGCCGACATGCCGGTGCAAAGAGAGCGGTGACAAATCCTGAACACTGAATGCCAGCGGAGGCGTGCTGCGAAGGCAAGAATGGAACACAAAACCATTGCACCTCTGGCACCTTTCGTGCCTATGAGGCAGGCATGTCATTCATTCAGCATCTGCATCAGGACAATCCCGTCGCGTGTGATCTGCTCATCTACAGCATCGTCATTCTCGGCGGCATCGGCCTTGGGCACATCCGGGTGAGGGGAGTGCGGCTGGGGACTGCGGGCGTGCTCTTTGCCGGGCTGGTGGCGGCGCACCTCGGCATGCGGCCGGGCGCGGAAGTGGCGCACTTTTTGAAGGAGTTTGGCCTGGTGCTCTTCGTCTTCGCGCTCGGCATGCAGATGGGGCCGGGCTTCTTTGCCTCCCTGCGGCGTCAGGGGCGCTTGCTAAACACTTATGCCTTTGCGCTGGTGCTCTCGGGCGCTGTGGTGGCTCTGGCGGGCGGGTGGGTGCTGGGCATGCCGCTGCCTGCGGTGGCAGGTCTGTTCGCCGGTGCCACCACGAACACCCCCGCGCTCGGTGCCGCGCAGCAGGCGCTGGCCTCCGCGCACGCAGACTCCGCGCTGGTCACGCTGCCGGCGCTTTCCTATGCGGCCTCGTATCCGCTGGCCATCGTCGGCATCATCGTCTCGCTCATTTTCCTGCGGACCTTCTTCAAAGTGGATGTGGCTCAGGAGGCCGATCTCTTCCTGCGTGAGCAGGGCGCAGGCATCGAGCCGCTGCAGCGCATGAACCTGAGGGTGGATAATCCGAACCTCGAAGGTGTGAGCATCTCCCACGTTCCGGGCATTCAGGAAAACAGCGTCGTGGTTTCCCGGCATCGCCCGGCCGCCGCCTCGGAGGTTGCTGCGGCCACGCCTGAAACCAAACTGCATGTGGGAGATGTGATCATGGCCGTGGGGACGCAGGCGCACCTGGAGCAGTTTCGCCTCGTCATCGGCAGCGTGAGTGCGGAGAACCTCATGAAGGCTCCCGGCCGCATCACCTACCGCCGCGTGGTGCTCACCAACAAACACCTGCTGGGCAAGACCGTGCATGAGCTCGGCCTCGATCACTTGTATGGAGTGGCCGTCACACGCGTGAGCCGTGGCGATCTCATTTTCACGGCGCTGCCCGATGTACGCCTGCAGTTTGGCGACATGCTCCAGCTGGTGGGCGATGACGAATCTCTCAATGCGGCCACGCAGAGGCTCGGCAATGCCGTGCAGATGCTGCAGGAGACGAAGTTCGCCGCCATCTTTGCGGGCATTCTCCTCGGCGTGCTGCTCGGTCTTTACCCCATCCACATTGAGGGGCTGCCTGCGCCCGTGCGCCTGGGGCTGGCGGGAGGCCCGCTCATCGTGGCCATCCTCATGAGTCATCTGGGCCGCCTCGGCCCCATGGTCATGCACATGCCGCTGAATGCCAACCGCGCACTGCGTGAGCTGGGCATCATCCTCTTTCTGGCCAATGTGGGCCTGCTTTCCGGCGAGCACTTCGCGGCCACGGTGTTTTCCGCCCAGGGCCTGCAGTGGGTGCTGCTGGGAGTGTGTGTCACCGTGCTGCCGCTGCTCGTAGTAGGTTGCATCGCGCGCAAAGTTCATCGGATGAATTTCATGTCGCTCTGCGGCCTGCTGTCCGGGGGCATGACGGACCCGCCTGCGCTCGCCTTTGCCACCACCATGGCGCGGTGTGATTCTCCCGCGCTGGCCTACGCCACGGTGTATCCTCTCACCATGCTGCTGCGTATCATTGCAGCGCAGGTCATCGCGCAGCTGGCCTGAGCACGCCAGGGTTTCCTGGACCGTGCACTGAAAACACAAGACATCCCGCGCTCTCTGCGTTCCTTGCCCATTCCATGAAGCCAGCCCTCGTCATCGCCCCGCTCGCGCTCCTTTTGACAGCCGCCTCCTCCCTGCTCTCTGCGGAGCCTCCCAAGGCTGAGGTAAAGCCCGCCCCCGCTCCGGCTCCGGTTCCAGCTCCTCCTGCTGAGGCCAGGCTGCCGGAAAACCTGCCGCCTGAGCTCAAAAAGAAAGCCGAGGAGATCAGGACGCAGCAGGCCTCCGTGCGCGACTTCATGAAGGAAGGCAAATATGCGGAGGCGGAAAAGGTGCTGCGCAAGCTGATCTATGATTTCAAGGGCATGTTTGCCGCTGACAATGCGTTGCTGCCGGAGTGTCAGGGCGCGCTGGGGACCTGCCTGCGCGCCCAGGGCAAGGCGGCCGAGGCCGAGCCGGAATTTCGCGCTGCCTGGCAGGGGCACCTGAAGCACTCAGGCGCGGACAGTCCTGAAACGCTGCGGCTGCACAACGCCCTGGCGGAAACCCTGCATGAAGAGCGCAAGTATGAGGACGCGGAGAAGGAGATCAAAGCCGTCATCCAGGAATCCGAGCGCGTCTATGGCAAAGACCATCCCGCCACCCTGCTCAATCGCGGAAACCTCGCCGCCGTGCTCAGCGACCAGGGCAAACACGCGGAGGCGGAGGCGGAGCTGCGAGAACTGATCAAGGCGGATGAACGTGTGATGGGGCCCGCTTCGCAGCCGACGCTCATGGCCCGCGGCAATCTGGCGATCACCCTGCGTGAAGAAAAGAAACTCCCGGAGTCGGAGCAGGAGTTTCGCTCGCTTCTGCAGGTCATGGACAAGTTTCCCGGCAAAGACCATCCTGACACGCTGACCTTCCGTTATCACTTCGTGCTCTGCCTCATCGCGGAGAAAAAGATTCTCGATGCGGAAAAGCAGGCGGAGGCCGCCTTGAATGACGCCAAGAACAAGCTGGGCGCCGACCATCCGAATACCAAGGAGCTCCAGTTGCTGGTCACCAATCTGAACGGCATTCCCGCCGGATCCGCCCTCAGGCGCTGAGCCACGGCACAGGCAAGCCCCAAAAAAATTGCAGGCGGTACGGGTGCCGGAGAACCCATGTGCTAAATATTTAGCACAATGCGCTTGCATGCCTCCGGGCTTATGTGCTAATAACTTAGCATGTCAGACCAAGCCCGCCAGCTAAGCCGTCGCGAACGCGAGATCATGGACATCATCTACGCGAAGGGGGAGGCCACCGCTTCGGAGGTGGCGGAGGCCATGGCGGAGCCTCCGAGCTACTCCGCAGTGCGTGCTCTGCTGCGCATTCTCGAGGAGAAGGGCGTGCTGAAGCATCGCGAAGACGGCCGCCGCTATGTCTTCCTGCCCACCGAGCCCGCGCAGAAGGCCAGCCGCTCCGCGCTCAAAAACATCGTGAACACCTTCTTTGAAGGCTCGCTCGTCAATGCCGTCGCCGCGCTGGTGGACGGGCGGGAGAAGATTTCACCCGAGGAGATCAAACGCCTCGAGTCGATCATCAAGCAGGCCAAGAACCGCTAACCCAACCATCCCATGCACCTCACGCTGTTCCACGTCTTAGACCTGCTCGCCAAGAGCACCAGCATCATCCTGCTCGCCTTTGCCACGCTGAGCGTCTGGCGCAGCGCCTCCGCCGCGCAACGCTGTGCGGTCTGGCTGGCCGCCTTCCTGGTTTTGCTCCTTTTGCCGCTGACTCTGCTGTGGCAGCCTTACTGGTCCATCGCGCTGCAGCAGCTGGAGAAGGCGGCGCCTCCGCCCGTGCTGCCGTCCGAAGTGCTGCAGTCTGCAGCAGACACCTTCACGCTCGCGGCGCCACCTGCGCCATCGGGTTTTCAGCTCTCATTCAGCGCCGGGCAGTGGCTGGCCTTCATATGGCTGGCCGGATGCGTCATTCTCGTGGCGTACCGCGCCATCGGCAGCCTGCAGCTTCGTCGTTTGATGTCTCAAAGCCAGCCGGTGGATGATATCCGCATGCTCAGCGCAGCCGCACGCATCGCCGCAGAGTCCGGCGTGCGGCGTGCCATCGCGCTGCGTATCTCCTCTCACGTCACAGTCCCGCTGACCTGGGGCAGCCTTCAGCCGGTGCTGCTGCTGCCCGCCTCCGCCTCGCAGTGGGACGATGACAGCCTCGAAGCCGCGCTGCGCCATGAGATGGGCCACATCCGCCACGGCGATGCACTGACGCGCCTCATCGCCACCTTCATCACCGCTTTCTACTGGCCCAACGTGCTCGTCTGGCTCGCGGGGAAATCATGGCGCGCTGTGCAGGAGCAGGCAGCGGATGACCTCGTCATCAGCTCTGGAGCAGCGGCGGAAAATTATGCACTGCAGCTGCTGGAGGCGGCGCGTGGTGTGCAGGCAGCGGGCGGCTTGCGCGCTCCCGTCATGGCCATGGTCCAGCCCTCCACTTTGGAGACTCGTCTCTCCGCCATCATGGACGGCTCGCGCAATCGCAGTTCCTACAGCCTGCGTGGTGCGGTCACCGGCCTGGTGCTGGCCTCTGGCGTGCTCGCTCTTTGTGCCGCGGCTCAGCTCAGTGCCGCACCCGAAGCCAGCGCTGAAAACCCGCTGAAGACCAAGGCGAACAAGCTCATCATCCCCAGCATGAAACTCAAAGGCGCCAGCCTGGAGCAGGCCGTCGCCTTTGTGCGTCAGCAGGCCACAGAGCTGGATACCGAGCACAAAGGGCTGAACATCGTCATCGAAGATCCCGACCACGAAAAGGATGTGGAGATCACCCTCGATTTCATCACGATTCCGATCAGTGAGGCGATGCATTACATTGCAGAGCTCAGCAATCGCAAGGTGCGCTACGAACCCTTCGCGATTTTCATAGGCCCGGCAAACACCCCGGCCAAACTGGTCACCCGCAGCTTCAAACTGCCCGACGGCGGTGCGGCAAAGATTGGCAATGCGAAGACCTGGCTCTCGCAGCAGGGCGTCTCTTTTCCCGATGGAGCAGCCGCGACTCTTACGCCGGACGGCACCCAGCTCATTGTCCGAAACACCGAGGCGGAGCAGCAGAATGCGACCGTGCTCGTCGAGGCCCTCAGCGCTGGCAAAGCAGTCGCTCCAGCTTCACCTGTGACAGCGCCCGCAGGCAAACCCTCCCCGTTGGAGGCCAAGGCCGCAGCCATCATCATCCCGCAGGTACACTTTCAAAATGCGACGGGGGCCGAGGCCGTGGAGTTTCTCCGACTCAGATCGCGTGAGCTTGATCCCGACAAGAAAGGGCTGAACATCCTGTTCAGAGCCGAAGACATGCCCGCGAATGCAAGCATTTCGCTGGATCTGCGGGACGTGCCCGTGAGTGAAGCACTGCGATACACGGCTGACCTTCTTGGCCTGAGCCTCACGGTGGAGCCCTACGCTTTCATTCTGAAAGCCAGGGCGAACAAGTGATGTGGTTTCGCATTGTTAAGCGTCCCGGAGGGATGCGGAGCGTTCTTAGTTCCGCAGGAACAAAGCCACCTTGCTTCGCCAAGGGCGGCAGCCCAAAGTAGCTCAGTTCCTGTGGAACTGAAGAGCGCACCGTCACGCCGGAAGCGTTCGCGGTTCAAGCAAGGGGTTTGCTGGACAGCGGTACCACTTTTTAACAAGGTGGAAGCAGGACGGCGTCAAACCTGCAGGAGAGACATCGCCACGCTGCCGCCAAAACATGCCTCCACGTCCGAGCCTGCATCGCGCGGACGTGAGGCATACGAGGCGTTGTAAGCATAACCTCCCGCCTCCTTCCGATAGCTCACATTCAACGGTGAATTCGCAGGCTGGCACAGCACGCGTGCCGGCAGGGCCGAGGAACCCGCCGGCAGATGCGGAAGGTTGATGTTCCAAAACGTGCGCTGCGGCTGCTCCCGCGTCAGCGTTTCCTGCAGCAGTTCCGCCACCCACGCCGCCGTGCGCTGCCAGTCCACCGCCAGCTCGCGAATGAGGTAATGTGAAAACGCCATCGAGCGGATGCCATGATACGCCGCCTCCCGCACTGCGGCCACCGTGCCGGAGATCACCAGATCCTGCCCCATGTTCCCACCCGCATTCACTCCGGAGAGCACCAGATCAGGTTTCAAATCGAGCGCAAAGAGAGCCAGCCGCACGCAGTCTGCCGGCGTGCCATGCACCGCGTGGCGGTTCTCTCCCAGCGTCTCCACCTTGAGCAGTTGATGCGTCGTGACACGGTGCCCGCACTGGCTGTGCTCCATGGCCGGAGCCACGATGCTGCACTGCCAGCCTAGCGAAGCCACCGCGCTTTCCAAAGCCTGGAGTCCCGGTGCCCGGATGCCATCGTCATTCGTGAGGAGTACGTGCATCGGTGTTAAGCGAGGTCGAGGATCACTTTGCCACCGCGAGAGCCTTCCTGCGCGCGCTTGATCGCTTTGTTAAAATCCGCCAGCGGCACGATCTCATCGATGGCCGTGACGAGATCTCCTGTTTGGATCAGCGCGGTCAGCGGATTGAGCACTTCGTACAGTTCCTCTGAGCTGGCTTTCTCAAACCACTTGGTGATCCACAGCCCATGCAGCTGCAGGTTTTTGAAGATAAGGAATTTGTTGGGCACCTTCAGACTGCGACGGCTCATGGCACCGTAGGTGACAAGGATGCCCTCGGGGCTGAGCAGATCCATCATGTGAATGGCGCTGTCTCCGCCCACCGCATTGGTGGCCAGCATCACCGGCTCATCGCCCACGATCTTCTTGGCCTCCGCCACGCCTTCGTCCGTGTCCAGCAGCACCGCGTCCGCGCCCAGCGTTTTCAATTCATCAAACAACTCCTCTCGCCGCACAAAGTTCAATGTGCGAAGGCCGAAGTGTTTTGCCAGCTGGATGAAGGCGCGCCCCACGCCGGAGTTTGCCGCATTCTGCGCCACCCATGCGCCCTTGGGCAGATCGGTCTGGTAATGCTTCAGCAGCGCCCAGGCCGTGACGGGATTGATGCGCAGCATGCTCGCCTGCACCTGGTCGATCTGCGGCGGCAGCTTGGCAAAATGATGCTCCGGCTGCGTGAGATGCTGCGTCCAGCACCCCGTGCCCACCAGCGGAATGACCACATCTCCCTTCTCCAGAGACGTCACCGCACTGCCCACGGCCTCCACCTCGCCACACCCTTCATGCCCCGGAATGCAGGGCGGATGCGCCGGGCGGCCATAGGTGCCCTCAATGAAATTCAGGTCCGCCGGATTGACCGGCGCATAACGCATGCGCACCCGCACCTCATGCCCCTCCGGCGGCGCGAGTTCACGTTCTTGAAGCTGCAAAACTTCGGCGGGATTTCCAGTGCGGTCGAATTGAAGAAACTGGGACATGATGGGGAGAGTTACGTCGGGAAGGGGTTTGCGGCTGCGGTTTCAGAGTGGCTTTCAGCCGAATACATTCCTTCGGCAGTCACGTCAAAAGATCAACCTTGGCTCCGGCGTGTCATTCGCGGGTTTCCCGGGGGGCGGGGCCTCGTTCACACGCGAAATCAGACAGCCGCAGACTCTGCCCCAAACGATTTCTTGGCATGAGCCAGCTTCCAGATGCCGCCCAGAACCGCAAGGTGGACCATGCTATCGAGCCTTTGATCTATCGTCGCTGGTCCCCGCGTGCGCTCAGCGGGGAGGGCATTTCGGAAGAGGAAATGCTGACCTTGTTCGAAGCCGCCCGCTGGGCGCCCTCCACCTACAACGAGCAGGAGTGGCACTTCTTGTACGCACGGCGCGATACGCCTCAATGGCCGGCCTTCTTCGGCCTGCTGATGAAAGACAATCAGACCTGGTGCGAGAATGCCGCCATGCTGGTCGTCATCCTGGCGCACAAGGTGTTTGCCAAAAACGGCAAACCCAATCCTGTGCATTTGTTTGACTGCGGCAGCGCCTTTGAAAATCTGGCGCTGCAGGGCGCGGCGATGGGGCTGGTAGTTCATGGCATGGCCGGGTTCGACTTCGAACGCGCGCGCAGCGAACTCAGGGTGCCCGATGACCACGACATCGCCGCCATGTTTGCCGTGGGTCGCCCCGGAGACCCTGAAGAGCTCCCTGAGAAATTGCGTCAAATGGAAGTCCCCTCGGATCGCAGGCCCGTCCATGAAAGCATTCAGGAGGGAGCCTTTCGGAAACACTGACCCTCAACCCAACAATTGGCGGCTATGAAAATCACGATCATCATCCTGCTAACCCCTTCAGGGCTGCTGCCTGTAAACATCAGCATGCAGTCCACGAATTCTGTCCATCAACCCGTGGCTGAGAATGCACTCTGTCCGATAGCGAAGCCCAGCCGGGCGCGCCGGAGGCTGACGCCTCCAGGGCTCAACTGAACAATTGGTCGCGTGGGCTGTCTTGCTCCGTCACTTCGGTTCTCGGATTCCAATTTGCTCCACCGGGATCTTCTTGAACCCGAGCTTAAACGCGGGTGAATCCGGCTTCAGCCTGAAGTCGTCCTTCTGCCAGTCAACAAACAGCGGATCGGCAACCACGCTGTGCTTGTCCCATCCCGCGTTCTGCCACGCTGCCCACTCATCCAGCGGTT
Organism: Prosthecobacter sp.; assembly: GCF_044222565.1. Taxonomy (GTDB): domain Bacteria; phylum Verrucomicrobiota; class Verrucomicrobiia; order Verrucomicrobiales; family Verrucomicrobiaceae; genus Prosthecobacter. The sequence continues at coordinate 10,407 of NZ_JBGANA010000020.1, read as the reverse complement.
CGGCCTCGGTGATGCGCACGTCATCGATGAAGACCTGCCCCTTCGGCTCATGGCAGTCGATGCGCAGCCAGAAGGCGGTCATCCAGGGTTTCCAGCCCGCTTCGTTTTCACGCAGCATGCGGCCAGTGGCTTCGACTTCCTTCCACTCGGGTGTCGCGGTAATGCTGGTGCTGCCGACCTGCCAGTAGCCTTCGCCGTTTTTGAAGGAGGCAAAGGCAAGGCTGAGCTTCGCGGTGGGTTCAGTGCTCTTCACCCGCAGTTTCACGCGATACGCCGCGCCGGGCTTGATCGGCACATCAGGGCCATGGAAGACGCTCTTCGGATTCGGCGGAGTGCCGAGCGCGCAGTCCACGCGCAATGCGCCATCCGCCACCACGAGATTCACATCCTTGTTCGGGCGATGGTTAAAGCCCCAGCCCTTCGGTGTTTTACCGGCTTCGGTTTTGTCAAAGCTCTCCACTACCAGCGGCTCGCCTTTGTCTGGCCCCACCTGATTGATGCCGGTGACAATGGGGTGGCCGCTGTTCCAGGCGATGTTGTTATCAATGGTGTTGTACTTTGGCGAGGCATTGCGGATGTCGCCGTACTTCACGCCGGCGGTGTCGCCAAACATGATGTTACGCTGGAAGCTGTTGCCGCTCATCATCGTGCCGTCTTCGCGAATGGCGTCCTTCGGGTGCAGGTCCATATTGCGCATGCTGTTCCACGCCAGCTGACCGGCCACGGATTCATAGCCTTTGATCATCGTTTCAATGTGGCTGGTGTAGAAGCGCTGGTCCTTCGTCCAGCCATGGAGATCAAACTGAAACTTGCCGCCGAGCGCGAAGATGTTGTTTTCCACCACGCAGTCGCGCGCGTTGTGCATGTGGATGGGCGTGTGCGCCACGCGATAGACGATGTTGCCGATGATGTCGATGCCGCCGCTGTTGTCGTCCGGGTAAAGGCCGAAGGTGAACCACGGATGCTTCAGGCCTCCAGATTCCTGCCCGCAGCCGATGATGTCGTGGATTAAATTATACTGCCACTTGCTGCCGCGGCTGCTGATCCAGTCGCGCCCGCCGGTGTAGATGGCGCCGCCGTCCTGCGTCTCCAGGCAGAGGTGGTGCAGGTGATTGTACTCCACCACCAGATTGTTCCCGCTCATCTGCACGCCCATGCGCGGGCCATCGTGGATGTGGTTGTGCGTAGCGGTGTTGTCCACGCCGTAAATGCTGATGCCGCAGGCGTTCTTATTGTACACACCCATGTGGTGAATGTGATTGTCCGCCGCCACATGGCCCGGCCCCGTAAGCGTCTTGCGATCTCCCCCGCTCAGGCTGATGCCATTGCTGCCAGTGTAACTGATTTCGCAGCGCGAGATGCGCACGTTTTTGCCGTCGCTCACACCCACGCCGCTGCCATGAAACGCCCCCACCTGCGTGATGACGCACTTCTCCACCACGCAATCCTCCGCACGCTCAAACGTGATCGCTGATCCATGGCAGCCCGTCAGCGTGAGGCCTCGAATGGCGATGTTCTTCGCCCCCGCCTTCACTTTGAAAAAGCTCTCCAGCACCGGCAGGCGGACTTCGTACAGTAGCCCTCTCGCTCCGCGAGAGGAGCTGAGAGTGTCCTTGGCCGCAGTGTCGGCGGATTTGTGAGCATCCGCTTTGCCTGCGCTAGCGCTGTGCTCATCTCGCGGAGCGAGATGGCTACTTTCCGGCCAGAAGTACAGCATGCCGCTGCGCTTGTCATAGTACCACTCCCCCGGCGCATCCAGCTCCTCCAGCGCATTCTGAAAGTGGTAGCGATTGTGCGGGTGCAGGTCGTAGCTGCAGTCCTTCTTCAGCGTGAGCAGCCGCGTCTGCGCATCCAGCGAAGCCACCGGCTCCACAAAATTCCACCAGCCATATTGCGCGAAGATGTCGATCTCCACATCCTCCGGGTGCGCCCACTTCCGCACATCCTCTGGCTTCACATACAGCGTGCGTTTCCACTGGTGCCCCTCCGGCGCGCCTGCGGGCGGAAAGGCCGCTACAAAAGCCCAGCCGCCATAGAGCGGATCTGCGGCATTAAAGTTCGGGTAGCGCGCCAGGATCTGTCGCTCGCCGTTGCACAGGAGCTGCTTTGGGATGAACCCCTTCGGCACGAGCTTGGACACATCCGCCTTGATGATCTGCCCGGCATGCTTCTCCCACCCGCTGACCACCGGCGCACCGATGAGGATGCTTTTTTCTCCCGTGATGGTCAGATTCGAATCCTGCGACTCCAGCAGAACCGGCTGCATCAGCTCCGTGGCACCCGCTGGCAGCACAATCGTCGCCGGGGAGCTGTCTCCCGCCTTACGCGCCGCCCGCACCTGCTCCAGCGCCTGAGACATCGAGAGGGCAGGGGACACCCGCACCTCTACGGCTTGGGTGGGGGCGGTGGCAAGTACGGCGAAAGTGAGAGCGAAAAGCAGGGAACGGGTCGGAAGCATGGTTGCCTCTAGCGATACGCGGCACCGGGCAGGAGGGCAAATGAGCGTTGTCATCATGACTTGTGCTTTTCCCTCAGACTTCCGCTTAGTTTCATTGACGCTTCCAGCTCCGCCTGATAAGAAAAACGGCAAATTCGCATGTCAGACACCGCCCCTGCTTCGCCACTGGACCAGTTCACAGGACGCATTGAGCCAACGAAGGTGTCGCTGCTTTACCAGTTGGGGCTTGGATTTGTCGCGTTCGCCATGGTGCTGCTGCCCGTCGTTTATGTGGCGTTCATCTTGGGGGTTGGCTGGCTGGTGCTTTGGCATTTGGAGGCCCATTCGGGCATGGGAGAGAATATCGAAGGGCGTGCCGCATTGATCGCGCTTGGGGCCTATCTGGCACCGGCTGTCGTGGGGGGCATTCTCATTCTTTTTCTGCTCAAGCCCCTGTTTTCAAGTCCGGAAAAAAAGCCGCAGGTGTTCAAGCTGGCAAAGGCAGACGAGCCGCTGCTGTTTGAGTTTGTGGCCAGAATTTGCCAGCACGTCGGCGCTCCGGTGCCCAGGGAGATTCGGCTGGATACCCAGGTCAATGCCTCCGCTGGATTTCGCCGCGGCTGGCTCAGTTTTTTCGGCAGTGATCTGGTGCTTGTCATCGGCCTGCCGCTGGTGGCGGGCATGACCACGCGCCAGCTCGCGGGCGTGCTGGCCCATGAGTTTGGCCACTTTTCACAGGGTGCCGGCATGCGCCTGAGCTATATCATCCGCAGCGTGAATCTCTGGTTTGCCCGTGTCGTTTTTGAGCGTGATCAATGGGATCAAACGCTCGCCGACTGGTCGAGCATGGAGGACGTTCCGAGCATCGAAGGTCTGCTGGTCAAGATTCCGCTCAAGCTGGCGCAGGGCGGCGTCTGGGTGGGGCGCAGGGTGCTCTGGTGCCTCATGCATCTGGGGCATGCCATCAGCTGCTTCATGTCCCGGCAGATGGAATTTGATGCCGACAGTTACGAGGCCAAGCTGGCGGGCAGTGAAGAATTTGCGCGCACCGCCGAGCGCCTGCGCCACCTCGGCCTCGGCCATGCGATAGCTATGCACGATGCCGAGGAGACTTATCAGTCCAAAGAGCTCCCGGAGGATCTGCCCGCCCTCGTTTCATGGCGCGAAAAGAATCTGACGGCGGACAAGCGCGTCGCAATCGACAAGCTGTCTGCCGAAAACAAAACCCAATGGTGGGACACCCACCCTGCGGACGCCGACCGGGTGAAAGCCGCCCTCGCCTGGCGTGCTCCGGGTATCTTCCACCACGAGGCCCCTGCGGCGGAGCTTTTTGCCAATTTTAACGCCACCTGCCGCGCCGTCACCCGCCACTTCTTTGAGCAAATCCTGGAAATCTCCCTGGAGAAGGTGAGCCTTCGCGATGCCGAAGGTGTCGAGGAAGGCCGCCAGGTGGCCGACACGTACAAGCAAAACCTCACGGCCTTCTACGACAAGAATTTCCACCCGCTGCGCATCAAGCCCATCGAGCTGGAAGACAGCGGTGCATGGCGTGAAGCACGGGCTCAGATGCAGGCGCTCAGCAAGACCTACGGCCATCAGCTTGAGCATCTGGAGCGGCAGCAGGACCGGCAGCTTAAACAAATCGTGGGGCGCGATCTCATCACCGCGGGTTTTGTGGTTTCCGAGCCCGGGCAGTTTTTCCTGACTTCCGGGTCAAAGAACGGCGCCGATCTGGCCCTGCAGCAGACCCAGCGAGAGCTGCAAAAGCTCCACGGCATGATGAGCGGCTACGAGGGCGGTTGTGCCCGCCGCCTGTCTGCTGCGCTGGGCGCATGGCGCTCCCGGCAGGCGGATGAGGCTGCCCTGCAAAACTTTGACCGTCTTCTGGTCGCTCAGCGCGTCTTGGCCGGGATGGTGTCCGGCTTGATGCTGACCTCTTGCACCATCCATTCCTTGCAGGTCATCTTGGGCAATGCCCAGCATCATCCCGATGGAGCGGAGCTGAAACGTCAGGCTCTCGCCTTGGTGCAGCGCATCGATACCGCCTACAACGAATGCAAACTCGCGCTGAGCGCGATACCGCATCCTTACCTCCCAGACCACCCGCCCATGTCTGAGGTGATGATCCTTCCAGACAAACTGGAAAACGAATGGGACGGCGCCGCCCAGCAGATCCGCATCTTCACCGAGGTGCTTGTCCCGCTGTTTATCCGCATCATGGGAGATCTCTGCGGCTTCGTCCTGGAGGCGGAAAAGGAAGAGAACGTGGGCACTGCCAGCCCCGTCCCGGCAGGGGCCGGCGCCGCGGCAGCTTAGGGCAGGGGGCGGGTCGTCAGCCCTTAGCCTCCCCCAACTTTGAACTTGAGGGCCTTGCCACCCGCCCCCATCTCGCTAGGCTCCGCGCTCCTTTTCCCTGAACCATGAGCGCCCCTGACACTGCTGCCAAGAACTACAAAGACACCGTCCTGCTGCCGAAGACCGACTTTCCCATGAAGGCGGACCTCGTCGCACGGGAGCCGCAGCGCCTGGCGAAGTGGCAGGAGGGCAAGCTCTACCAGCGCATCGTGGCGCAGTCCAAAGGCCGCCCCACCTTCATCCTGCATGACGGCCCGCCGTTTGCGAATGGCGACGTTCACATGGGCACCGCGCTGAACAAGATCCTCAAGGACCTCATCGTGAAGTCGAAGACCATGGCGGGCTTTCACACGCCTTTCGTCCCGGGTTGGGACTGCCACGGGCTGCCCATCGAGTTCAAGGTGGTGAAGTCTGCTGCTGGCCTCACGCCGGTAGAGGTGCGCCAGCGCTCCGAGGCGGAGGCACGCAAGTACATCGACATCCAGCGCAACAGCTTCAAACGCCTCGGCGTTTTTGGCGACTGGGACAACCCCTACCTCACGCTGGACCCCGTGTATGAGTCCGGCATCCTGCGCACCTTTGGCAAAGCGGTGGAGCAGGGCCTCGTGTACCGCATGAAGCGCCCCGTGCTCTGGAGCTACGGCGCGCAGACCGCGCTCGCAGAGGCCGAGGTGGAGTACAAGGAAAAGACCTCGCCTGCGGTGTATGTGAAGTTTGCCCTGGTGAATCCGCCGCCCGGCTGCGATGGCGCATCGCTCGTCATCTGGACTACCACGCCGTGGACGCTGCCTGCCAACCTCGCCATCGCCCTGCACCCCACCTTTGACTACGTCAGCGGCAGCTTCGCGCATGAAGACGGGCGGGTGGAAAAACTCGTCATCGCCAAGTCCCGTGTGGAGGCCTTTGGTGCTGCCGCCGGCTTCAAGCTGAACACCGAGCACGCCAATGAGGAGTTCAAAGGCAGCGCGCTGAATGGCCTCGACGCGCAGCATCCTTTCCTCCCGCGCACCTCCAAGGTGATCAACACTCTCTTCGTCACTGACGACACCGGCACCGGTGCCGTGCACATCGCCCCCGGCCATGGTGCGGACGACTACCAGGCTGGCCGCGAACATGGTTTGGAAATCCTTTCCCCGGTGGATGCCGATGGCAAATACACCGCTGAGTGCGGACTGCCTGAATTCGTGGGCAAGCACGTCTTCCAGAGCAACGAGGGCATCATCGAAATCCTCAACGCGAAAGGCGCGATCCTGGGCAACGAGAAGTACGTGCATCAGTATCCGCACTGCTGGCGCTCCAAGACGCCCATCATCTTCCGTGCCGTGGAGCAGTTCTTCATCAAGATCGACGACATCCGCGCCAAGGCGTTGTACGAAATCGACAAGGTTCACTGGATGCCCGCCTGGGGCCGCAACCGCATCTACGGCACGGTGGAGAGCCGCCCGGACTGGTGCATCAGCCGCCAGCGCACCTGGGGCGTGCCGCTTCCCGTCTTCTACTCCGCCAGTGGCGAGATCATCATGGACCCCGAGATCATCAACAAGGTGTCCGTCATCATCGCCCTGCACGGCAGCAATCTCTGGTTTGAAAAAGACGACGCCTGGTGGGCCGCCGAGGTGGGCCTGCCCGCAGGCACCAAGCGCGGCAACGACACGCTCGACGTCTGGATCGACTCCGGCTGCTCCCACGTCTCCGTGCTCGATCAGCACCCCGAGCTGCATGCCCCGGCAGACATGTACATCGAGGCCACCGACCAGCATCGCGGCTGGTTCCAGAGCAGCCTCATGATGAGCGTGATTGCCCGTGGGCACGCGCCGTACAAGGCCGTGATCACCCACGGCTTTGTGGTGGACACCAGCGGTAAGAAGATCAGCAAGAGCGACCAGGGCAACGCTGGCAAAAACGCCAAGCCCATGACCGCCGACCACTACTACAACACCTACGGCGCCGACATGGTGCGCCTCTGGGTGGCCAGTGTGGACTACCAGAACGAGGTGCCCTTCTCCGAAGACCTCTTCAAGCAGAATGGCGAAAACTACCGCCGCATCCGCAACACCCTGCGCGTGCTGCTTGGCAATCTTTCCGGTGAAGCACCCGCTTCAGGTGCCACACCCGCCTACACCCTCGTGGACCGCTGGATCCTCGAGCGCCTGCACGTCGTCACCAAGGAATGCGTGGACGCCTACGCGCACTACGACTTCCGCAAGGTCTTCACCGTCATCAACAGCTTCATCACCGGAGACCTCAGCTCGCTCTACATCGACATCACCAAGGACCGCATGTACTGCGATGCCGCCAGCAGCCCGCGCCGCATCGCCACGCAGGCCGCCATCCGCGAGATCACCGAAACCCTCTGCCGCCTCCTGGCCCCCATCCTGGCCTTCACCGCCGACGAAGCCTGGGAGCACCTCGGCCACAAGGACAGCGTGCACATGGAGTCCTTCCCGCAGCCCAATCCCGCTTTCCCCGGCAGCGATGCCACCCTGGCCGTGAACGAGCTGCTCAAGGTCCGTGGCGTCATTCAGCAGGCCATCGAAAAAGCCCGCCAGGAAAAGAAGATCGGCTCCAACCTCGAAGCCACCGTCGCCCTCACCCTCCCCGCCGAAGGCTTCGACCATCCCGTCTTCAACGATCCCGCCACCCTGCACGAGTTCCTCATCCTCAGCGAACTCAAGATCACCCGCGGCGGCGACCTCTCCGCCACCGTCCAGGAATCCACCCACAGCAAATGCGGCCGCTGCTGGAAGTATCTGCCGGATGTAGGAGCCAATGCCGAGCACCCGACGCTTTGCGGCAGGTGTGTGGAGGCGGTGTCCTAGGTTCGAGTAGCACTCAAATTCATTCTCTCGCTAAAGCCTGCATCTCACGATGGACCTCACCCAGTTTGATCACCTCGAACTGCTCGGAGGCTTTCTAGTTCTGAGTGTCAAAGTGAGCGAGGAACCGATGATTGATGCTATCGGCAGGGAGGCTCTTGCCACTACCTCCATTGTCGGACGTGAGTTTGAGATCACGCTTGCTTGCGGCATGTCCGAGAAAGAACTTTCCGTCACCCTCTATCATGAGGTCCTTGAAGCTGCTGCTGTGGCCTCTGATGATCCACCTGAAAGTTTAATCGAGTTCAACGAAGCTGACTTTGATGCCGCCGCCTACGCTGCGCATGCCAAGTTTGGTCCAGCCAGCCCGGCCACCCTGAACCACATGTTGCGTTTCCACGGTTTTGACGAACTTTAACTCTATGCACGCCGACAAGATCCAGATCACCCTGATCAAGCTGAAGAGCGGCTCCCGTCTTCTCCGCCTCACCGAGCCGGAAACAGGTCTGGCCCTTGAGCGGGCGCTGAACCCCGAGCGCCCGCTGCTTTCACAGAAGCAGCAGCTCAAAGCCCTGTTTGAGTCCATGCTTCAGAGTGCTGCGGTTCTGCTGGCGGCATGAACGGCCTTCTCTTCCATGCGACGGTGCCCAATAAAACCGCGGTGTTGGTCAGCAGGGCATTGAAAATGGTGTGCGAGAAGTGCGTGGAAATGGTGGGGTAATACTCTGAGTTAATAGATTTCGAGGGGGCGAGTGTTCTCCCGTCTCTAAATCATCATGGAGTGGAAAATCTGCGTTCTCTACATTTCAAAACAGTTACTTCGCTCGCACAAATCTCGAGCCTCCCCTTCCTGAATCGTCTCCTTGAGAGCGGCGAGTGACTTCCATGCCCTTCCGCATTCGCCGCATCCCCATGTCTTGACCTTTCGGTCATAGTGCACATCACCCCAACACTGTTTCTCCGGACATTTGTACATCAATTCGGTGCCATCATGGATCAGTGAAAGGAGTTCGTCTGCGTTCAGGTCTAGATCGGTATGTTTTGAGAGAAATGAAGTTACCAACTTAGCCTGCCAGAATTTGAGCTCCACCTTGCCTTGGTGATTCACATAGATCGCAGCCATGAACTTCTCGAATTTCGGCCCGCAGTACTGCTCGAAGAGTTCACGTGGAGAATTCATAAGACAGGTCTGATTCCTCAGTGCATGGGTGTCCGTTCTCTCAGTGGGCCAAGAAGGAGGATACGCTCGATGATGTAATTGATCGAGTAAAAGGAAAAATGCCAGGCATTTTGCATCCCTTCGTGGTGGGTTTGCTGTTGCCGTTCGGGCTTAGTTTTAGTTTGTTTGGGGGACGAAGCACGGTTGCCTACTATGTAAACTCAGGTGTTCTGGCTGCGATTGTCCTCAAGTTATCGTGGAACATGTTTACCATCAGATGGGCGCTCAAAGGGGCTTGGGCGACGGTGTTTCTTTTTGACCGCTGCATGGAGGCCTTTTGGCTCCTTCTGATCTGGCTTCTCTTCTACCGCTTCACCTTCGGCCTTCCCAGCCGCCGCTATTTTGGTGTATATGTGCCAAATGAATCGTCCGCGCCATAAGGCAAGGGGCTACAAGTCTGTAAACGACCTGCGGTAAGTCTCCGGATGTCGCGCGCTGTGGAGCAAGGCGCCAAAGTAGAGCAGATCGTCATCGACTAGATAATAGATGATGTAGGGAAAGCGGCGCACCAGGCATCGGCGAACGCGGCAGTCCAAAACTCGCCAGCGCAGCGGGTCTGCCTGGATTTCCACAGCAGCAGACTCGACGGTCTGCAGGAAGCGCCTGCCGAGCGCGACGTCCTCGGCGCTGTAGCGCCCTGTGATGCAGCAGAGTTCTGCCTGGAACTGCTTTGAATAGACCACCTTCATCCCACGAGCGCCTTGGCTGTGGCAAAAACCTCATCGTGGCTGAGGCCCGGCTCGCGGCCGGATTTGAAGGCTTCATAGCGACTTTCAATTTCCGCAACGAGGGTCGAATCGTTGTCCCACTGCGCAGGCAAATCGGCATCGACCGTTTCCCAGATGATTTCCGCCAGGAAGCGCCGCTCTTCGGGAGAAAGGCGAACGGCTTGCTCAAAGATTTCTCGGGTGGCCATGATACGGGGAGGTTAACGGCTACCCTTGAAATGCCAAGCTGGAAGTGTCTACATCTTGGGCTGCCTCGGATGCCTGCCGACATAACGTATCTCGCCTCCTACCTCACCAAAAAATCCCGCGTGATCTGCTTAACCGACGCCGCGCCCGCCTGCCTCATATCAATCTGCAGTTCTTTGCGCAGGAGCGTAAGAATGGTTTCGACACCGCTCTGGCCGAACGCAGCAAGCGCCCCGAGATACGGTCTGCCAATGCACACAGCGCTGGCGCCCATGGCGAGGGCTTTGAAGAAATCGGTGCCACGGCGGAAGCCGCCATCCACGAGCACGGGCACCTTGCCGTTCACGGCGTCGATGACTTCAGGGAGGCAGTCGATGCTGGCGCGTTTGCTGTCCTCGCTGCGACCACCGTGATTGGAGACGATAATGCCGTCCACGCCGTGCTGCAATGCGAGTGAGGCATCTTCCTTCGTGACGATGCCTTTGATGAGAAGCTTCATGGACGTGAGCTCTTTGAGGCGCGGGAGGACGTCCCACGTCATGTTCAGTGGGAGCTGCGTGGTGACCTTGGAGAGATCGAGCCCGGCAAACATGGGCCTGCGACTGGCGACGGCGTTGTAGGTGAAGCCGCCGATGTGGCAGTCCGTGCACTTCACGGGGGCGGAGC